>MGVE01000009.1:99145-103366 GCA_001800315.1 Elusimicrobia bacterium RIFOXYA2_FULL_47_53
CTGTTGACAACATATTAAGTAGTTCAGGTTCCCCGCCACTACTGCGTTGGCGGGTCCGCCGAAGAATCAGTGGCGGAAAGTCCTCTCGTCGGCTTTTTTATTTGCTCTTAAACAGTTTATCCCACGCGGCCTTAGGGCTTGGCTCGCCGCTTCCCCCGGAAACAGCGTTTTTCCTCTGAATAAACTCAAATTCATCGCAATAATTCGCTTTTTCTTTATCCAGAACAACCTCGTCAACGCCGGCCGAACATTGGTTTGGCTTTGATGTATCGTAAAACCTGCAGTTTAAGCATACATGCAGGTCGTATCCGCACTTAACGCATTCGGCTTTGGGCTGGGGCTGGCCGGGGCCGGGCCATTCAAGGCCGCACTTATGGCATAGTTTCATAAACCGCTCCTTTCTGCCGCATGGCCTAAAATATAGCAAATTTTTGATTGATTTATTAGCTAAACTTTAGTAACATAGTCGGAAACTATGGCTAAAATCGCGATTACTTCCGCGCAAAACCAGAAAATAAAACACATCAGAAAGCTCCTTGATGACAGGCGCTACCGCTACGAGTGCGGCGAGTATGTGATTGAAGGCACTCGCGCTCTTGATAACCTTAAAGACGCTCCCGAAATCTATTTGCGCCAGGGCGTCACTTCGCCCGGGATAAGCGCCGAGACAGCTTATGTGCTGGACGAAAAAGTCTTTGACGCGATTTCTTCAACTGAAAACAGCCAGGGCGTGATAGCGATAGCAAAATTAAGGCTCAAGAGTTTTAAAGAGATAGACAAAAACACCCGCTACGCGCTTCTGGACAGAATTCAGGATCCGGGCAATATCGGAACCATCATAAGGAGCGCCCTTGCCTTTGGCTTTAAGGGAATAATTATCACGCCGGGAACAGCCGATCCGTTCGCGCCAAAAACAGCGAGAGCGGCTTCAAGCGCGCTAAACCTGCTGGATATAGTAAAGATTGACCATCCCTCGGAACTCTCGGGATTTAATGTAATAGCAGCTGATGCGCGCGGCGCGGCTTCAGTCAGTTTTAACTGGCCAAAAGCCTTTATTCTTGCCGTGGGCAGTGAAGGCTCGGGACTGTCGGAAGAAATATCCGCCATGGCGCCTGAAAAAGTAGCCGTGCCCATTTCCGATAAAATAGAATCGCTCAACGCGGCCGTTTCGGCGGCTATATTAATGTATTGCGCCTCAACCAGCAAATAACATGAACAAAATTATACTTCTGCTATTATTTTCTCTTTTATCCGTCCTTCTTCCGTCGGCGATAGCGCGAGCCTCGGAAACTAACGAGCCGCCGGCCGAGTGCATAGTTATATCGGAAGATGAACCTATCTCTGACGAGGTTGAAATATCCACGGCCGCCGTAACTTCAAAGGACCCGGCCGCCGTGAGGCAAACAGTAAAACAGGCAGAGTTCCTTCTGCGTGAAGCCGAAATGAATTATGAGCAGGGCAACAAAACCAGGGCTGAAAAACTTTTCCACGAATCTTTTGAAACCCTGAATTCTGCCGAGCTTGAGGTTTCCTCGCTCTACGCCGTAAGGAGCTCCTACAACAACCTGATAACCGCTGTCACAAAGACCTTTTCCGATAAAAAACAGTCTAAGACATCCTCCGGGAAATATAGAATACCGATGGACACGGACAACGAGCTCGTAAAGAAATATATCGCGCTTTACTCGCAGGGCCGCCCGAAAGAAACCATCACCAGGGCCTTTGAGCGTTCCGGAAGATACAGAAGCATGATACTTAAGGTGCTCAAAGAGTACGACCTGCCGGAGGAACTTATATATCTGCCGGTCGTTGAAAGCCTCTACAGCAACAACGATCTTTCCCGCGCCGGCGCTCTTGGCCTGTGGCAGATAATGCCCGAAAGAGGCCGGGCCCTGAATTTAAGAGTCAACCACTGGATTGACGAAAGAAAAGACCCCGAGAAAGCAACAAGGGCCGCGGCACAGTACTTAAAGGAACTCTACACCCTTTTTGACGACTGGCACCTGGCGCTTGCTGCCTACAACCGGGGAGAGTTTGGCCTGTCGCGCGACTTGAAATTTTCAAAAGCCACCAACATTGAAACCATGAATTCCAGAAACGCCGTGCCGCGCGAAACCCGCAATTATGTCCCGCAATTTATCGCCTGCGTCGTAATTGGCGACAATTACAAGGATTACGGTTTTGAGTTTAACTTTGAAAACCCCGTTGAATACGACGATGTGGTGATTGATAAAATAGTGGACCTGGAAGTCATAGCCAAATGCGCCGGAACGGATACCCAAACGATACGGGACTTAAACCCCTCCCTGAGGGCCTGGTGCACACCTTATAATTATCCGGATTTCAAGCTTCATATCCCCCGTGGCGCAAAGGCCGCTTTTTTGGACAACCTGGCTCAGGTTAAGGATCTCAACCCCTCCAGAGGCTATATAAAGTATAAAATATCCAGGGGCGATTACCTTGGCAAAATAGCCAAAAAGTTCCAGACCTCGGTCTCGGCCCTGAAGCAGGACAACAAAATCAAAAACGAAAAAGCATTAAGAATTGGGCAGGTTTTAATAATTCGCCCCGGCAGAAAGTACTCGGAAAAATCAGGCGGATAGCCTGCCGCCGCCCGGCAAGAAATATTTTTTCAGGTTCCGTTGACTTTTTATATTTTTTAATATATAATTAGCAAGCTGAAAATTTACACTTGTAAATTTTCTGTTTTTTTTATTCTGTTCCTTGCAATTTTTTAGCTGTGTTTAAGGGGGTGTGGCAGAGCGGTCTATTGCACCAGACTGTAAATCTGGCGGGCTTAGCCCTTCGGTGGTTCAAATCCATCCGCCCCCACTTTAGTTTGAGTGACGGCCCCTTATATCGGCTGCAAAATACGCTTTCGGACTGCGGCGACGATTTTGTTCGTCTTATGTAGCGTTGCTACACGGCGACTCTCAAATCCGCCGCCTCGTCACGAAATCATATTTTTCGCTCGATAACGAGACCGTCACTCAAACTATAGATTAACAGCAACATCTTATTGCAAAGTGTTTGCTAAACTAATTAAGATCTTTGTTTCTTGTTCTTTCAGTTTTTGGTCTTCAATTGCAGTTTCTGCGGGAGTAGCACAATGGTAGTGTTCCAGCCTTCCAAGCTGGCCACGCGGGTTCGATTCCCGTCTCCCGCTTGTTGGCAGGCGGCTCTTTATATCGGCTACAAGATTAGATTCGGGCCTGCACGCTGAAAATTGTTCGTTTCACATAGCATAGGCTATGCATCAACTCACAATTTTTGCGTTCGTCTCCGAATCTTTCCTTTCGCACGATAACAGAACCGCCTGCCAACAAGATTTGCAAGTCAACACCATAGATTTTGTTATTTAGTTCATTTATTTTGATTGCAGTTTGTCAGCAAGTAGTCTATTCGTAATGAGATTGTTTCTTGCTCTTTCAGTCATCGGTTTTCAACAGCAGTTTGTAAGCCGGCCATTATTTTCGCGGTGTGCTTGAATTTTTCTTATAGTTTCTGATGTTCTCTCGCACATTGCCAGGCATACTTTTTTTGAAGTGAAGTGGTTAGTTTGTTCTTTCGGGTGTTGATTTTCACTTGCAGTTTGTCAGCAAGTAATCTATTCGCAGTGAGATTGTTTCTTGCTCTTTCAGTTTTTGATGTTCTATAGCACATTGCCAGGCATACCTTTTTTCGTAGCGAAAATATTAAATTTGGTGCGAAATGAGGAAAATGAGCCGATGTGTAGCAAAGCTACATGAGGTGAATTTGACGAAATTGCAGCCCAAATTTTATATTTGCAGCAGAAAAGAAGGTATGCCTGACAATGTGCCCGGATAGCTCAGTTGGTAGAGCACTTCCTTGGTAAGGAAGAGGTCAGCGGTTCAATCCCGCTTTCGGGCTTTTGATTGATTTTTGAAAGTTAGTTTGTTACCGCGTTTTCTTACCTGCGGAAGTCGGGCGCTCACAGTCTCGCGCCCGCCGCTATCTCGCGCTCCTTATTCGTCGCGCAGCGGCATTGGTAAGGAAGAGGTCAGCGGTTCAATCCCGCTTTCGGGCTATTTTAAATGCAGTTTTAAGTTATAAGCTGTAAGGGATAAGAGAAAGAAATTTAATCACTTACCCCAAACTTAGGAGGATAAAGATGTCTAAATCGAAATTTGACAGGACGAAACCGCATGTAAACATTGGGACGATAGGCCATGTGGACCACGGCAAAACGACACTGACCGC
>MGVE01000010.1 GCA_001800315.1 Elusimicrobia bacterium RIFOXYA2_FULL_47_53
CGCGCGGACCCGTAGTGCTGATCAAACGAGCCATAACAACTCGCGGAAATAAGCATTGTCAATAATAATACAATTTTATTGTTCATAGTTAATTTTGTCCTGACTGTGTATTAAACTTGGGGCCTTGGGTGCTTAACAACCTGAGAGTATAGGAACTAACAGGTGTTTACCACTTAACACTTACCACTTATCCCTTACCACTTATCACTGAACAAAGTCATCTCGCCACAACGACAGAGCCGCTGAATATCTTGCCGTCCGCCTCAATCTGATAAAAATACACGCCTGAGGAGACAATATTTCCGTCTCTGTCTTTGCCGTCCCAGTAGAGTACCGTCTCGGTCTCGCGCGGCAGGCTGTCCTTTATGGACTCTCCGTCAATATTATAGATAGCCGACGAAATCTCCGAATAATTCGGATTGTCAACCGTAATTTTTACGCGTGAAAAAGAAAGGTCGGTCTCGTCCGGAGAAAATACCTTTGGCTCAACTTTGGATACCGCAAAATATTCCGCTGAGGGAGCCAGAAGAGCTGTTTGATTTGAGTAAGCGGGTACTGAAGATTGAGAGGCGGTCAAAGGAAAAGAAAACGGAATAATGGATACAACCAAAACCAGAAAGCGAACCGATGCGGATTTATAATATGATATTTTCATAGCTCCCTGAATAAGAACAATGCGACGCCTAAATACCGATAAATCACGATAAAATAAGCATATTTTGCCTTTTCAGGAAAAGTATAATCAATATTAGTCAAGTTGTCAATAGTTTATTAGCAAATATATTGATTTTACCATTCAATATATATATTTGTTTCTGAACCGCTTAATAAAAAGGCTAAATTAACATCAAAATCTTCGGAACCTATTGGCGAGAAGCGGTAAAGCGTTATTTTACTATCAGTTTTTCATCGGCATTTAAAAAGACAAAACCAATTAAGACACCGTCACGCTTCCTGATAAAGCTGACTTTCCCGGACTCGGTCCTGGCAGACCTGACCTTCCCCCTTATATACAGCTCGGCCCTTGAATTCAGGCAACCCGAAAGGCGCATAACAACAACGCCGCCCTTCGCGCTGATATCAAGAATCTCGGCCGTAGAATACCTGAGCGTCAGGCCTCCCGGGAGAACAAGATTTAAAGGAAGGCACAATGATTTCCGTTTATCAATTTCAACAGCGCCGGAAGCGGGAAACGATGTTTTCTTCTTTTCCCCGGGCAAAACCATTTTAACCGATGTTTTCCTTGCTTCGTCGTGACAGTTAGCCAGAAATAGAAATCCGGAGCTCTCATTGCTTCTTAAGACCGTGTGAATATCGCGCGTTACCGTTATTGAAGGGCGCGCTCCGGCAAAGGATGCTATTTTCTCAGCGACATCCAGTTGATAGTCAAACATATGATTTATACCGAACCCGGCTATAACCGCCCTGCCCTTGCCGTATTCGGTTATAACTCCACAAGGATTACCGGCGGAATCTTTTGCGAAAACGCGCGCCTTATTTGAAACAGAAAAAAGGCTCATCTCGCCCTGAGCGAGATAGTCCCTGCCCTCCATATAATAAAACAAATTCTTGCTGAGCCGCTTTTCGGCCTTAACGCCGAGGCTCTCCGAAAGAACGGCGCATTCATCAAAACCCAGGGTTTTATCGGGAAGCCCGGGGTTAAGCACAAGGCTGCCGCCGCGAAAAACAAAATCGGCTAATTTTTTCTGCGTCTGCTCGTCCATAAAGTCAAGCGAAAACACAAAAATTATTTTTTGAGCGAGCATTTCCTCAACGGAAGCTCTTTGCAGGTCCAGAAAGGAAAAGTTTATGTTAAGAAGCTGGATAAGCCGGACCATACCGTCGTAAAACAGCTGGGTTTTATTCCACTCCCAGGACTCAACCTGCGGTCCGGAGAGATATTCGGTAGTAAAAAGCGGAGGGTAAAAACCGACAGCCGCGTCGCATTTTTTCCGCGTTTTTGCCAACTGAGCGCCGAAAGTTTTAACCAGGCTTCCAAAATCGGAAATCGGCTTGTAGTGGCTTTTAATTTCCCCTTTAGGGCCTACCGGCGCCTGCCACTCGTGGTAGGTTCCGAATGCCCCAAAGACCGGCTCGTTTTTGCCTCCGGAAAACATATAGCAGTTTAAAGCGTTTAACCCGTGAGCCGTGGAAATCTTAAGGTTAAGTTCCACATCCTGGGGATACAGCCTCGGCCTGTCGCGCATTATGCCAGTCTGCAGTTCAGCGCAGATGGAAGGGACTCCCGGGCTTGTTATCATCTTAACTACTTCCGATGTTATGGAAATATCATGAAAGTTTTCGTAATCCAGCCTGCGCATCTGATAAGCGCCGCCGAAAACTGTTTTCGGCTCAACCCCGGCGAAATCACGGAACATCATAGTTGTCATAGGGCTGTAAATACCGCGGCCGCGGACATCAAAATCATAAAATTGCGGAATATTCGCCAGCACCGGCAAAGCTATCCCGTGTTTCTTCACATTTCTGTTCAGCAGGGCAAAATAGTTCGCGTAGTAATGCTGATAGAAGTTCATCCAGTCCCAGAGCATGACCTTGTTCTGCGAGTCCCGTCCGTCGGACGGCTGTCTGATCTCGGGAAAATCTTTATAAGCGGTTTTATAAGCGGAATTTATATCGGCTATTCCGGCATACTTGTTTTTGAGAAAATCTGAGTACATTTTTTCGGTTTTTGGGCTGTAATCGGCGGCCTTGTTGAGCCAATGCACCATGCCGATCTCATTGCAGAGCTGGACCAAAATGATATTGCCAGCGGGATATTGGTTCTCGCTGATAATGGGCAGGAGTTCATCGTGCCATTTTGAGGTAAAACTCTGGAAAGTATCGTTTAAATAACTCAGCAGAGTCACATGCGGCAGGTTAGTGACTTCTTTACCCTTTACAAACACCTCGGGGTACTTTTCAAGCAGCCATGAGGGTATACCCTCGTTAACCATCTCGGCGTTGGAAACCGGGCCCACCCTGGCGATAAATTTAAGCCCTGCTTTCCGGACCTTTTTGAGATAGGCGAGCAGGTTTCTCTGCGGATGGGTTTTTCCGTCAAAATCAAAAACTCCTTCTTCAGGCTCGTGCCAGGACCACGGGATATAGGAACTGACAGTGTTAAGGCCGGCTCTTTTCGCGATAGCAAGATGCTTGTCCCACTGAGACGGCGCTATGCGGAAGTAGTGTATCTCGCCGGAATAAACAAAAAACGGCTTTGAATCAAGCTCAAAACAATTGTTTTTTGCCTCAATCATACAGTTTTCTCCAATAAAAACAGGGCAGAGAGTTTCCGCTCTGCCCTGGCCTTAACATATAATTCTTAGAATGTCAGCTCAAAGGACACTTTCGTGAAGTTGTCATCAAAGGGATAACCGGCCGGCTCCCATGCTCTTTCCGGATACCTTGAGGTCTTATATTCCGCGAACAGCTTCGCGTTGGAACTCATATAATATTCATACCTCACATTAAGCCAGTTGAAAAAATACTTCGCCCATGTATCCTGGTCTTCAGCTTCGGAATAAAACATCTTAAACCATACGGCCGTTTTTGAACTGATTTGATTTCTCAAATACAGCTCGCTCTTGCTGACTATGGTATTTCTAAGGCCTCCGGTGGTGAACCCCGTCACAAAACCAGACCTGCTTGAAGCATAATCATACTTTTCGCGGGTTCTTTCAAAACTCAGGGTTACATCCAGCCCGGCATAACCGTAATAACCCACGCCAAAATTTGAACGGTATTTAAAATATTTATTGTTTGAAAGCCTGGTAAGGTCGTCATAGGCGGTAAAGAGCTGGAACCCGTTATATTTTTCCGTCAGCTGGATATTATACCCTTTCTGGTCTGCGTCGGAATCATCAAACCACGCCGGTTCCTTCCTGAAAGAAGGCTTGTATTCTGTGCCTACAAAACGGTATTCCATGGAGAGAATAGACCCGGGCAGGAACAACTCATTTGCTTCAATCTTGCCTCTGTACATAGGGTCAAAAAGCTTTATCGTCTGAGGATACTGATTACTGTAAAGCCAAACAGTGGGAGCATTGACATTATAAACACCGTACGCGTACTGCTCAAAGCTGTCCCAGCCAGCGTCCACCTCAAGCTGGATCGTTTTATCCATGAACCAGTGCCAGAGTTCCATATTGGCCACTGAATCTCTGTAAAGAGACCTGATATCCACGCTGTTGGTTTCCGTAAGCGTCCCGTTTGAAACCCGTGAGGCGTTTTCAACTTTTCCGGAAGCGTAGTCATGAACTCCATATAGAACCAATTTTGTGTCGGGATAATAGCTTATCCAGCGTGTGCCGAGCACATACGAATCGTTAGGCCGGTTAATGTAAAAAGCATGATAGTTAAATCTGTCAATATCGCCTTCAACTGTCGCTCCTTTCCAGCCGTATCCGCCCAGAGAAGGAAGCGAGAATGTGTATTTAGAATATTCAACCCAGATATTTCCGATCGTGATATTGGTCAAATAAAAATTCAAATTATTGCCCATAACCTGAATAGACGGAAAATTGGCCGCTGGCGCCTGAGCCACATAAACTATCCTGCCGGAATCGTCATCGGCATTCTTCAGATAGACCGAATCACTGAAATTCTGGCTTACGCTGGCGAACTCAAAGCGGCCTGAATAATCCCCGGCTTTCGCGCTGGCGACCAGCTTAGCCCAGTGAGTCATCCTCTGGGCTTCTTCGGGAGTCTGCATAAACTCCGAATAAATCACGCCGCTAAGGTCAACATTTCCTATTGAGGGCACCGCAAGCCTTAACTTTTCCACGACGGCCGGAGGAGTGGCCAGCGTGGCGTTTAATCCCACTCCGGAAATATAAAACTGGTCAACCCAGACCTTACCGCTGGACGATGCCCCGGTCTTGTTCCATACGCCTATTTCGTAACCCTTAACTGCCGAAATATCCGGAATCTGAGGAGCATTATTGGAAACTGAAACTAATTTAAAATCCGAAATTTTTGAGGCCAGCAAAACCCATTTCGTGGATTTCATGGCGTTATAGTCGTCATAACTCCACATATTGCCCTGAGCGTCAAACAGGCTTATTCTGAAAACATTGTCGGAACCGTCGCCCTTTATCCATATTTTAATATCTTCAGCGCCGTTCCAGTCAAGGCCGTCGGCGGACTGCCACACGGCAGAAACCCAGGTATTAACAACATTAGACAAATAATAGCTCATCTCCATTGAATAATCGCCGTCATGCAAAAGCCTTGAAGACTGCAGGCTCAGAGAGGAGTCGTTGCCTGTTTTAACATTGTAAAAGTCGTTGGTGTTCACCCTCTCAAACCCGTCTATCAACACCTTATTTGATCTTTTGATGTTAGCTTCTGGAGTTTCCGTCACCTTTTGTTTAATTTCAGCTTCGCCCTCAAAACCGACATCATCAATAAATATGACCCCGCTGACCTGAATATCGTTGAAAATAAAGCTTATGTTATCTATTGACTCGGTCCTGACATCAACAAACGAGGAGAGAGGTATTTTTACTTTCTGCCAATCCATAGTAACATCAAAATAAGCGTTGGTGGGAATCTTCTTCTCCAGGCCGTTTTTATCTTTCATGCTTATTTCAAACTGTTCTCCGCCTATTTCTCCTTTGATGAAAAAAGACAGAAACTCCTGTTTTGAAGCGTCATAATTTTTTAGCGGCAGGCCGAAACCCGCATAACCTCCGTCAACGATATTGTATTTTATCATTGTCACCTTGTCGCGCTCCCGGCCGGCGTCAACCGGACCGGCATTAAAAACGCTTCCCTTGTCGTCCTTAAATTGAAAGGGGTAAGGATTGGTTTTATCAAAATCAGAAACTATGGCAGCTCCAGCAGCTGATGTGATCAGAAGGAAGACCAAAGCATACGCCAATCGATTCATTTTTATTCTCCTTGGGGGTCGGCCGAATTGCCGCTTTCATTATTATCGGTCTTAAAACACGCCGAGAGCCATCTTTGAACAGCCGGATGGCGCATAAAATACTTCCAGACAAAACCTGAACGGTAATTCTCTATCATAAGCAAACTTATCCCCTGGTCAATGCCGAGATATTCATCGCACCACCAGTCGGCTTTAAGGTTAAAACTGTCCTTAAAACCATATTTGCCGTACAGCTCTGAACCATACTCGTCATACATAGTGCGAAGCGCTTCTAAGCAGAGTTCCGGAGCAAACGGCATTGACCCCGCGGCAGCTGAAGGAGCTATAGTGCCGTCGCAGTAAGAACTGCCCGGACCACCGCCATATCCCTTGTAGCCCCGGGGACCTATGGAAGCTGTAAGGCCCCACACATCTTGCGCAAAGCCCGGAAACTTGGCGGCGTTGTCAATACAATACTGCCTGTTTGCAAGCGTCGCCTGGACCGAGTTTTCCCAGTAATCCGCGTATAAATCTTTTTTGCCCCTGAAATCAATCCAGGCATGGCTGTATTGATAGACGAACAGGGAGCCTGTGGGGCAGTAAATAAAATTATATTTTCCGTACCTGCCGTAATTTCTTGACCACGCGTGCCAGCAGGACCTCGGTATCGGGTTCGTGGGAGAGCCTATGGCAAGCGCGTAGAGTATCATGGCCTCATTATAGCTGTCCCAGTAGTATTGAAGAAACCCGTTTTCCGGGGTATACCCCATACACAGGACTTTTTTTCCCTTAAGCATCCACTTCCAGTCCACGCGCTCGTAAATTTCATTCGCGAGCGTATCTATCTCGCTGCCCTTGAAATATTCGCCGGCGGTAAGCGCTCCGGCGATAAAAAGAGCCGTATCAATGGAAGAAACCTCTGAATTCCACTCTCTCTGGCCTGTCTCCATGTCAAGAAAATGATAAAAGAAACCGTGTTCATTGGGCACGCTATTCTTAAAGGCCCTCAGCGTCCTGACTATCCTTATGTACGCCTCGTTTTTGGGGATCCATTTATTCTCTACGCCTATGCAAAGAGCTGTAAGGGCAAAACCCACGGCAGCTATGCTGGAGGGTTTCTCCTCGGAAGAGCCGTCACGCACCATGCCATTATCCGGGTTTGACTGCTCCATAAAATAGGCGAAGGTATCTTTTGATACCATATCCAGAAACTCGGCGTCAGTCATCCTGGGAAACGCGGAACCGGCAGACAGCGCGATAAAAAGAACTGCTATAATGGGCCCGCGGCTATTTTTCACTTTGAATTTTATATTTTGAGGCTGCCAGCTCAATCTCGGACAGAATACTGTTTCTCTCATCGTCAGACCCTGAAACCCTGAGAGCTTTTGCCGCGTCCCTTGTCAGCGTAACAAAATCCGAAAATAAAGTAACCAGAGCTTTTATTTCAGCCGCAAGGTCCTTGAGCTCGTCTTTACTCCTAAGCGAATAATTGCCGGTGAGGTCTCCCGAAGCAACGGCGCCGAGATTTTTCTTTAGTCTGTAAATTGGGCCGGCAAACCTGTGAGAAAGCACAAGGCTGCTGATAATAATGAATATAAATAAGGCCGACAAAAGCGGAATGAGGTTTTTGTTGGTGCGCACAAGGATCTTATTGAGCACATTGCGCTGATGCTGGCTGAGCATCTTTGCCTCTTGTTTCATAAAGGGCACAACTTCAATGGCCTGCCTGGTTCTGGCGGCCTCGTACTCCCGCATTCTTGTTACGGTCTGCAGGTCCTCGTTTAATCTGACTTCAGAAAACTCCCTTGTGACGGACCGCCAAATTCCCACATAAACTCCGGCGCCGATAATAAGGGCGAACACCAGAAGAAAAACCACATTGAAAAACACATATTTAACCTGGATGGCGGGCTCAATCCATATTCTGCTGCGCTTGTATTCACTGTTTCCCATAAAAACTCCTTATTAAATTCCAATCATTCAGCATCAGGGGCTCAGCAGGAAGAATCAATCACTTCAGCGAAAGCACTCCCAGCAAAATCTTGTCTTCCTTTGGAATATAACACCAGTTGACTTTAGCCTGCGTATTATCATTATAGTCAAGGTCGTGAATAGCCACGGTAACACCTATCTTACCGCCTTTTTTGGGATTAACACCTAAGTAGTCCCACCTGATAGCGGCTTCAATCTGGTAGCCCCTGTCCCAATCCAGCTCCCCGATAACTGAAGCCGTAGTAATATTTTTTCCTCCGTCGCTTCCCTGGAACCAGGCCCAGGATTGAGGCTTGCCATCGGCGCCGGTGGGAGCAAACCCAATCTGAAAATACGCTGTATTCCCCCAGATAAGGCCTTTATTGCCCGGGTCTATGTAGAGCTCAACGCAATCTTCCTGCCAAATATTGGCGCCGTTTTCCCGGCAGAAAATCTGATCGTCTATGACTCTCGCGGAAAAATACAGGTACTCGTAGTCCCATAGGAATGAGGCGGTTACATTAAGGTCCTGCGGCGAATCAATTTCGCCCGACTCCAGCTTCTTTAAAGGGTCAAAACTGATAGATTTAGGCGATTCCCAGTCGTTCAGGTTACCGTCAATCGCGAGCACCTGATCTTTTCTTAAACTCGCCGCGGAGGCTTTCAGTTGATCCGGTTCGGCGGCAAAGTAAATATAATCAATGTAAATAGCTCCGGATTTTCTTGTAGCCGTCTCATTAAAAACAAAAACCAGTTCCTTCATTGAGGACCAGTCCGATATATCCTTAAAAACCGAAAGGGGTATAATGAACCTGCCCCATTCGTCTGTAATGCCCTGGAGAAGATATTTTGAGCTCTGACGGAGATTCTTCAATTCAAGCGAAACAGCCTTTGTAAAACCTTCCTGTTTGTCTCCCTTTATATACATAACGAGGTATTTAAAATCCTCAAGATTAGCGTTGTTAAGCTGCGTAAAATATCCGTTTGAAGCAATATTTGGAAATTCGTTTACATAGGTCCTTGAAGTGCTTATATCGTAGCTGAGTTTTAAGGCGTGGCCGGTGCCCTCAAGAGCGTTTTGCGCGCTGAAAACGGAAACACAATACTGCTCCGTATCTTTTGGATTGCAGTTCCAGCAGCCGGTATTTCCGCCAAGCACATTGGTAAGTTTAGCGGAGTTAAAATCGTCAACCAGAAGCCGCATGGCGGCATCGGCTTTGCCGGCGACAAACATTGAGGCAATAAGAACGGCGATGAGAAATCTCATTAATTAATACGAAAGAGGCTGCAAAGCATCCAGCCCGCGCACGGGGCGCGAATCCGGGCTTTGCAGCCTCAAATCGTAATATCCTTATTTTACGAAAGCGATCTCATCAACATAGATGGCGCCTGATTTCTTTGTGACCTGGGAATCCTCAAACACAATAACAAACTCGTTGATCATGTTCCAGTTTGTTATCTTGTTGAACTTAGCAAAAGGAATCTCTACGAGGTTCCAGTTCTCGCCGACATACTCAACATAAACGAAGCTGGATTCCATGGAGCTCTTCAGCTCAACTTTAAACTTATTGGTAAATCCGGCATCTTTGTCTCCCTTTACCCAGAAGGAAAGTTTGCTGAAACCGGTGAGGTTCTGATCCTCAAGCTTCATCCAAAGGCCGTTGTAGGAAGGGTTTGATGAATCTACATCATAAGTTATCATGAGGCTCTGGCCTTTCTCGCCGTAACCGGGCTTAATGAAATCCGCCTTGCATCCCTGCGTCTTGTCATTCGGATCTTTATTCCAGGCTCCGAACGCGCCGCCAAGGTTATTGATAAGCTCGCCCGAATCAAAATCCGCTACCATCAGAAGTTTGCTCTTGGCGATTGCCGGAGATGCAACTTCAGATTTTGCCTCTGCTTTTCTCTCAGCGGTCTTTTTTGAAGCCGCGAAACCAAGATCTGCAACCAAAAGCCCAACCGTAAGACACAGCACTGAAACCAATACTTTACGCATTGTACGCCTCCGTTAGTTTATTCACTCCAAATATGTTGGAATGTATTGTGAGCAAAGAACGCTTCAACGACTAAACAATCACCACCTCCCGATATTAATTATTTCACAAAACTTATATCATCAAAATAAATAGCGCCGGACTTCTGGGTAACCTGGTCGCTTTCCAGCACAATGACAAACTCCGACATCTTGCTCCAATCTGTTATCTTATTGAAGCTTGCCAGCGGTATTTCCACAACATCCCAGAGATCGCTTGAATCTGTGACATAGTAGGAAGAGCTCTCACCCTTTTTATTTTTTATCTCAATCTTGAATTTTTTGGTAAATCCGAGTTTCTCGTCGCCCTTTAGCCAGAACGATAACTTGGAATACGGCCGGACATCTATATCCTCAAGCTTCATCCAGAGCCCGCCGTAAGCCACATTAGGAGAATCAACATCGTAAGATAATTTAAGAGAACAACCCGTACCGTCATAGCCGGGTTTAAGTATTTCAGCCTTGTAGCTCTGAGAATCATCGGCCGGGTCTTTATCCCAGCTTCCGAAACTGCCGCCGACATTATTTGGCGCGGCCCCCGAATCAAAATCCGCCACAGTCAGTATGGGCTGAGTGTTCTTTGAAGTAACCGCTATCTTGCTCGCGTTGATCTTTGTCTTGTATGAAACTGCGCCCACGGAAGCAGCGATACACACTACAACAGAAACCGTGACGGCAACAAATTTTTTCATAATTCCTCCAGTTTGCCGCTTCTAAGCAGCCGAAAGCGGCGAATATTCAGCTAACGCGGCTCTTAAAACTCCACTGAAAAACTGATCAGTGAACTGTAGCCCAGCTTGTAATGCCTCTCCAAAGTATAGTCAAAACGAATTTTCTTAAAACCGAGGCTCATGCCGATATCCGTATTAAGATTGTCGTCCTGTTCCTTAAGGCCGGCCCTGAACGCAAGGCTTTTCCTGAAAAACCACGATTCAAATCCGGCGGAATAATGCGCCTTGGAGTCCGCTTTTTTCTGTCCCTCAAGCGAAATTACATTGTCGGGGTTAAGCCAGTAGGCGGCGCCCAAATTAACCTCGGAAGGCAGATTGTCAAGCGCGAGCGTTTCCCAGTAAATAGCGGGATTATTAATATTCTCCCAGACAAACGAAAATTTAAGCTTATCTTTGATGGCCTCGTAAAGGCAGGCGAGGTCAAGCCCTATGCCGCTGGCTTTGTAGTCATACAAAACGGAATAATATTTCATGTTGGCTCCGAGAGAAACGGAACGCCCGACATACTGCCCGTAAGAAAAAACAAAAGTATTCTCGGAATAATTCATAAAACTAACCTGCGGCGTAGTGCCAAGCCTTATCCAGCCAAAACCCACGGTGCCTTTGCCGACACGCGGGTGTATATAGCCCAAAGCATTATAGTTGACAAGCCCAAGCCCGTAAAGATCCTGATAGAAAGCGCTGACCTCTTTTCTTTTCGCGCGCCCCAAAGCCGCCGGGTTCCAGAAAATAGCCGAGGAATCGTCTACTACGGCGCTGTATGCTCCGCCGAACCCGCGCCCCCTGGCTCCGATGCCTATATCGTCAAAGGCTGCCGATAAATTCTGGAAATTTAACAAAGAAACAAGCAGCGCCGCAAATACTGATACTTTCAGGCCGCGAGGCGAAACATAATTCATCTAATCACCCCTATTATGCTGTTAATTTTATCTTTCTGTCCGTCATAACCCTCAGCGGAAAAGCTATATATGTAAATACCGTTGTGTACTCTTCTGCCGTCTTTGTCTTTGGCGTCCCATTCAATGACGCGCTCGTTGCCGTCATTGATTACCTCTTTTTCATAATAATACAGGCTTTCACCGCTAAGCTTGAAAATCTCAAACTTTACGACAGCGGAGTCTTTAAGCTTGTAAACAAATCGCGCTTTATCTTTGAGGCCGTCGTCATTTGGCGATATTGGATTGTACGGGACATCAAGTTTTTCTATAAAACTTCCGCCCTTTATGCTCTGCGCCTCAGGCGAAACAAATTCAAGCGCATCAAAGTACACCGTTCCGCTCGCGCCTTTATCCTTGGCAACAGCGAACCAGATATTTTTTATCTTAGTCATATCCAGAGACTTTCCGGCTCCGGAAAAATACGCCAGTTCGCTGTAAGGTATCTCCGCGGTAGTCCATTCATTGGATGTTTCCGCCGCATGATACAAAACCTTTCTGAATACAACATCGTTTGAATCCGAAACCTTGAATTCAATATCATCCCTGCCGCCCGTGCCTTTGTATTTGAAGCGGAATACCGATCCACTTACCAGGTTCGGATGGGAATCCAGCGACATCACGGCCCAGCGATCCGCAACGGGTGATGTCTCAAGCAGTTTAAAGTTCAATTCCACGGCTTTATCGCTTTCAAGGCCGGAGGATCCGGCAACAGAAGCCAGAACCTTGCTGTACTGGCCGTATTTCTGCCATTTGCCGTTTGATGACACTTCCCCATCCATGGTATCTATCGTCTCAACCACGCTGTTAGCGGCCCCTGGCTGATAAAATTTAATTTCATCCATATACACCGTGCTCTGCGTGGGACCATTGGTAGCGCCGGCGACATTGTTCTCAAATATTATAGCCAGATTGCCCGAAGCGGAAGAGGAAATAAAACCGGTGAAATCCGAAAGCGGAATTTTGACTTCCTGCCAGGCGGATGAAACAGTAACATAACTGTGCACCCTGACAAAAATCGTGTTTACGCTCAGTTCAACTTTAAACCTTTCACCGCCGGTCACACCCTTGACAAAGAATGAAAGATAGGAGGTGTTGCTGAGATCCGTATTCTTTAACTCCGTGTAATACCCGGACCAGGCGTTTGTTCCGGAAACATCGTACCTGAGCTCAAGCGCCCCTCCGCCCGAATAAGTTACCGTTGAAACATAGGCGGCGGTGCACGCACCGGAAGACGGCCAGAGCACCAGGGGGTTGCTTGAGCCGCCAAATTTATTGGTACTGCTCAGGTCGTTAAAGTCGGCAAGCATTTTAGAAGCCGGGTTAGAGAGAAAAAGCCTTACATTATCTATATCAAGGGTACCCTCGCCGGCAAGCGAGCTGGAAACCCCGAAACTGATCTGCGCGATTTTTGTTTTATCAAGCACCGAGTCTCCGCCGTAGGAATAAACAAAATCCGGGCTTGTGCCGGAAAAGGAAAGCGCGATTTCAGTCCAATTTGGCTGGTTTGTAACGGAAGGAATCGTTTTTGAGAAGACGCTGCCGTCCGCGTCTTTAAGCTGAACCTGAAGGCTTCCCGCTATGCCGCTGCCTTTGTATAAAAACTTTATCTGATCTCCGCCGGAAAAATCCTTATAAGAAAATTCTTTTCCAAGAAGCACCCAGCTTCCGGACCCGAAACTGTAATCAAGTTTCAAAGCGTTCCCCGCGCTTCCGCTTCCCTGGCTCAAGGTTGCGGTGGCGCCTGAATCGCCCGAAGCCGCCCAGCCGGTAAGCTGTTCCATGCCGTCCAGCGTATCCGCGGAGAGCGGGTTAAATAAAGCCAACATGGACACCAGCGTTATCAGAACTCTTTTCATAATTCTTCCTCTTTTAAGAGAATCTTACCGACGGTCAAAAAAACTCCTCAACTGTCAAAAGATGTTCGTATTTTTTTATCGTCGGGTCCGAGTGAAATTTCTTTTTGATGGCGCCATCGTTTAAATAATTGCACAGCGCGATAAAACTCATGGCCTGATCCAGGCAGAGATATTTGTTATTCACCTGTCCGGTTTCAAAATTCAAGCTGTCAAAGAAACCATAGGTTCCATAGATATTAGAATATTTTAACAATTCCTTCAAGTTTTTTATTGCTTTTTCAGGTTCAATCTCAAGCGCCAGAAAAGTCGCGTGCGGAGTCACCACATGTTCGTCCGGATATCCTTTGGCTCCGAGATGTTTTACTCCGTACTCGGCATACCCCTCAGGATCGCCGGGTATTGAGCACGGGGACATACCCCATACGGGATAGCCGTTTTCCTCCAGAGCATAAAATATCTGCAGATCAACGGCTGTTTTATTGTTTGGCGCAAAACTTCCAGAAGAGAGTTCTTTTTCATTTAAAACAAGCGCCGGCATTAAAAACTCAAACATGCTCCCGCCCCAGGAAGGTACAAATTTAAAGTCCTTATATTTATAATAGCCCTGAAATACTTTGTAACCGGAATAAACCTTTCTGCCGCCGCGGGGAGGCTGCTGCTGCCACTTCCACTGCCTTGGCAGGGTCCTGTTTAACCTGAACCAGTGCTCAACAGGAACATCTCCTTTCGCAATGGCAATATATGAAGTCAGCCTGGGCTCAGTGCAGAGCATGCCGTAATGAAACGCCGAGGCCTTTTTCTTACTACCCTCAAACCCGAGTGAAAGATGGCCCAGTTTAGCGTCATAATATATTTTGAAGTTCATGGCATCAAAGATTGACTTGCATCTCTGGCCAATCTCGTCGGGAAACGACTGTTTGGCAACTATAAGCCCCGCCGCCAGCCAGCCGTTGTCAACGGCAGAAATATAGGAGCCGCTGTGTTCAAGCGTGTCAACCCAGTAATAATTAAAGAAGTTTCCTTCCCACTTTTCCATCTTTTCCAGGCTGGAAAGAGCCAGATTGAGCCTTTCAAGGGCCAAATCCCTGTCAATTATTTTAAGGTCGTGGGCACCAACGACACACATCATGTAGAGCCCTATATTGGTAATAGAGGTGTAAAGATTTACTTTTTCTTTTGAAATATTATCTATCGGCAGTCCGGTCTCGCGGTCCACGCAGTCATAAAAAAAACCCCAGGTGTCTGAGGTTATCTTTACTAAAAACTCATTATCCGCTAATGCGGAATCAATCTCTTTAATTTCAATCGGGGAATAACGAAAAAGACGCGACTGCGCCTCATTTAAGGTAATTTTTCTTTCCTGAGCGCTTAAAACTCCGCCGCAGGCAACGAAAAAAAAGGCTGCCATTAAGATTTTTCTCACCATCTGCCCCATTTCATATTTTTGGATATATAAGGTATCCGGAAGGCTAGTGTGAACAATCAATTAATCTTCAAAAGGATTATAACAGAAAGCCGTATCATTGTCAAGCAAAATCAGAGCGCCCGGTGTGTCAATCGCGCAACGAATTCGTTTGACTTTTAACATAGCAAGCTATATAATGTATCCTCAATGAAAAGCGCTCTAAACAGGGAAATAATATCAGCCGTAGCTGCTCAGTGGAAGAACCTGAAAAGCGACATTGAAACACGCCTTGGGGAGTTCGCTGGAGTCTGGTCTGAGGGATCGGAAAAAGAGATATTTTCCGAACTCGTATTCTGCCTGTTTACTCCCCAGTCAAAGGCAAAATCCTGCTGGGCAGCAGTGGAAAGCCTCTCTGCCAAGGGCCTGCTGACCGCCGGCTCACGGGAAAAGGTTTACAGAGAGCTTGCCTGCGTCAGATTTAATAAAAATAAATCCGGCTATGTCATGGAGGCAAGAAAACTCTTCTGTCCCGACGGTTCAATAAAAATACGGAAGATTCTCTCCGGAATCGGAGACGAAGAGGCCGTCAGGGAATGGCTGGTTAAAAATGTAAAAGGCATAGGCTACAAAGAGGCGAGCCATTTTCTGAGAAACATCGGTTTCTCGCAGAATCTCGCCATACTTGACAGACATATACTTAAGAATTTAAAGCTGATGGGAGTAATTAAGGACATCCCCGGGTCTATCACAAAAAAGGAATATTTTAAGATTGAGAACAAAATGAGGGCTTTCACCCGGTCACTCGGGATACCGCTAAACCACCTTGACCTCGTTTTGTGGCACAAAGAAGCAGGGGAGCTATTTAAATAAATGAATAATTTAGCATTGACCAAAATAAACTACGGGCTTTATGTCATCGCGGCAAATCATAATGGACGCCTTAACGCCCAGATCGCCAACACGGTTTTTCAGGTTACCTCCGAACCGGCCCAACTGGCCATAAGCGTCAACAAGCAGAACCTTACGCACGAGATTCTGCTTGAAGGCGGCGTATTCTCGGTTTCGGTCATCTCAACCGAGGCTACCATGGAATTTATAGGCAAATTCGGTTTTAAATCCGGCAGAAACTCGGACAAGTTCAAAGAAACCGGATTTAAAACCGGGCACAAAGGCGTTCCCATAGTGACGGATTACGCTTTGGCGGCTTTTGAAGCGGAAGTGACAGCCAAACTTGATGTCGGCACTCATACGATTTTTGTGGGCAGAATAGTAAACTGCGAAATACTTTCGGACGCAGAGCCGATGACCTACGACTATTACCATAGGGTAAAGAAAGGCTTTTCCCCAAAAACAGCGCCCACCTTCATTAAACAGGAAACAAAAAGGGAGGAAAAAACGATGAAGAAATACAGATGCACGGTTTGCGGCTATATTTACGACCCTCAGGTTGGAGACCCGGACTCCGGGATTAAACCGGGAACTGCGTTTGAAGATATTCCCTCAACCTGGGTCTGCCCTGTCTGCGGAGTAGAAAAGTCGTCGTTTGAACCGGCTTAACCCATTAATTTTAACCAGGAGGACCTATGGCTGTGAAAACAATTAAACCAGGAGTCTTGGCGGTTGGTACCCCTGACTGGGACAGAAGGCTTTTTGACGACCTTATTCCCCTGCCTGACGGCACCACATACAACTCCTATATAGTCAAAGGCTCGGAAAAAACAGCCCTGATTGACACAACAGACCCTTCAAAGACGGAAGAACTGCTTTCCAATTTAAAACAGGCCGGGATTAATAAAATTGACTATATTATTTCCCACCACGCGGAACAGGACCACTCCGGATCTATTCCGAAACTGCTTGAACTCTTTCCGGGTTCCAAAACAGTCACTAACAGAAAATGCGCCGATATGCTCAAAGACCTCATGCCAATAGCAGAGGAAAGTTTTATTATAGTGGGCGACGGCCAGAAACTTGAGCTGGGCGGCAAAACGCTTGAATTCATAATTGCGCCCTGGGTACATTGGCCCGAAACCATGTTTTCCTACCTGAAGGAAGACAAGCTGCTTTTCAGCTGCGACTTTCTGGGGTCTCATCTTGCCTCAAGCGAACTCTACGCCGGGACCGGCGAACTGGTCTACGAATCGGCAAAAAGGTACTACGCCGAAATCATGATGCCCTTTCGCTCCAGCATAAAAACCAACCTGGAAAAAATATCAAAACTTGAAATAGAGACAGTGGCTCCCAGCCACGGCCCTGTTTACGACAAACCCGGGTTCATAATTGACGCTTACAGGGAATGGATCTCCGACTCAGTCAAAAACGAAGTCGTAATACCGTTCGTTTCCATGCACGGCAGCACAAGAATTCTTGTTGACAGCCTTGTAGAAGAGCTTACAAAAAGAAATATCAGCGTTATCCCCTTTAATCTGACGGGTGGCGACATCGGGAAACTGGCTATTTCGCTGGTGGACGCCGCTACGATAGTGCTCGCCGCACCGACGGTCCTTGCGGGAGCGCATCCCAGCGCCCTGTACGCCGCGGCCCTGGCCAATGCCTTAAGGCCCAAGTGCAGGTTTGCTTCTATTATCGGCTCCTACGGATGGGGCGGACGAATGGTTGAGCAACTTACAGCACTCCTGCCGAATCTAAAAGCCGAGATAATTCCGCCGGTGCTTGTAAAAGGCCTGCCTAAAGAAAGCGGCCTTAAACTTATTGAAGGCCTGGCGGCCGCGATAGCGGACAAACACAAGGCGGCAGGGCTTTTGAAATAGAGCGAAGCAGAACAGGAGGATAATATGATAAACCAGAAAATGCAGGACGCCATAAACAAACAGATCAACAGGGAGTATTTCTCTTCGTATCTTTACCTTTCAATGGCGGCATATTTTGAGTCCGCCGGCCTTAAGGGTTTTTCCAACTGGATGCGAGTGCAGGCTCTTGAAGAAATGGTGCATGTCATGAAATTTTACGATTTTCTTTTGCAGAGAGGCGGCACAGTCACGCTGCTGGACATAGAGGCTCCGCAGTCAAAATGGACATCACCGCTGAATGCTTTTGAATATGCGTATGCCCATGAGCAGAAAGTGACCGGCATGATAAACGATCTGCTTACTCTTTCAAACAGCGAGAAAGACCACGCGACCGCTAATTTCCTTCAATGGTTCGTGAACGAACAAGTAGAGGAAGAAGCTTCCGCCAGCGAGATCGCGCAGAAGCTAAAACTCATTTCCTCGTCCTCCGAGGGCCTTTTCATGCTTGACCGCGAACTTGCCGCCAGGGTCTTTACCCCTCCGCCCGCGCCTCAGCAGGGCGCGAAGGCTTAAGATGGCGCAAGGCGAAAACCTGTTAACCTGCGTCCCTGTTCCAATTTTGGACAGCCTCATTGAAGGGGCCTACATCGTGGACAGCGATTTTAAAATCGTCTATTGGAACAAGGCCGCTGAGAGCATCACGGGCTTTTCTAAAGATGATGTTATCGGAAGAAAGTGCTCTGACTACATCCTTATCCACCTTACTTCCGACGGAAAGAATGCCTGCGTGAAAAACTGCCCCATGAAAAAATCCGCTTCCTGCGGTCGCAAACTCCAGGATTCCATGTACCTTCGCCACAAGCAGGGCCACAGGGTTCCGGTGTTAATAAAAACAGTTCCTATCACGCAAACAGAAAACGCCTCTTCAGGAGTTCTGGAGCTATTCTCGGTTATTCCCAAAGAATCAGAGACAAAAAAAGAGGTGGAAAGGTTGAGAAAGATAGCTATGCTTGACAACCTGACCGGCATAGGAAACAGGCGGCTGTTTGATTTAAACTTCTCGTCTAAACTCAATGAGCTCTCAAGATTTAAGATAAGCTTCGCCCTGCTTTTCGCCGACATAGATAAATTCAAGTTATTCAACGATCAATACGGACACCCCGTAGGAGACAGAGTAATAAAGATGATAGCTAACACTATTTCAGAAAATATCAGGTCCATAGACTCCGTATGCAGATGGGGCGGAGAGGAATATGTAATACTGTTGTCAAATGTAAATAAAGAGCAGATGATTTTTACCGCGGAAAAGCTGAGAAATCTAATCTCCGCCTCAAGCTTCGCGCACAGAAACTCAGTTATCAGAGCTGCCGTATCCATAGGCGCGGTATTTGTAAATAAAAAAAGCAGCAAGGCAGCGCTGCTCAGAAAAGCCGACAAATTGATGTTTAAATGCAAATCAGCCGGCGGAAACTGCGTTACTGCCGGTTAACCCCGCAACAGGCACTTCTTTATCTCCCCCACATACATCCTGTGGTAATCCTTCTTAGGATAATTCGCGTCTATGGCCTTATCAATAAAATTCATAGGATTAATGTCGCTGAAATACAACTTATCGCAAAGTAATACTAGGCGCGCCTGCTCAAAATAAACCTTACTATCTTCAAAAACCGGCGTCAAACCGGTTTTAAGCGCCTTATTCTCGGACCGGCCTGAGTGCGAACCGCAGTAGTTTAGAGCCTCTCTGTACTCTTCGCCGAAAAAAGAGAGACCGAAGCCCACCGAGTTCTCCATAAAATCATAAGTATACCGGCCCGGCCTGATAAAACAGAAACAAACATTTTTGTTCCATAATACGCCCAGGCCGCCCCAGCTGGCCGTCATCATGTTATAAGCTTTGCTGTTACCGGCGCCTATAAGCATCCAATCAGCGCCAATAAGCTTAAATACATTATCCTTCAGTTCCGCGGGATTGATCTCTTTAAACATTTACATAAGCCCCGGTATATTCATTCCACCCGTAATTTTTTTAGCCTCTTCCGCCATGACCTCATGGGACTGTTTGGCGGCTTTCTGCAGAGCGGCGAGGATGTTTTTTTCCAGTTTTTCTTGAGTTTGTTTTAACGCGTCGGGATTGAGCTTAAAATCAATTATATCGGCCTTCGCGTTCATCTTTACCGACACATTCTCGTGTTCCACAGTTATTATTTTATCCCTGAGCGTTTTCTCCATCTGTGAAAGTTTGCTTTTCATTGCGGCTGCTTCTTTGACCATCTTTAATAAATCCATTTTTTGGCATCTCCTTTATTAAACTCCATGGGCAAGAGACAAGAAAAAAAACTTTACCTGCACTTACCACTTACCCCTTATCCCTGCAATTATTTTTCCCTGTACCTGTTAGTTATTGGAACCCTTCTGTCCTTTCCAAAAGCCCGCTCAGTAATCTTTATCCCGGGAGGAGACTGCCTTCTT
This sequence comes from Elusimicrobia bacterium RIFOXYA2_FULL_47_53, assembly GCA_001800315.1. Taxonomy (GTDB): domain Bacteria; phylum Elusimicrobiota; class Endomicrobiia; order Endomicrobiales; family XYA2-FULL-47-53; genus XYA2-FULL-47-53. Next base: position 20,022 of record MGVE01000010.1, read on the forward strand.
TTATATTCGCTCCTGTCCACCAGATTAACCACTTTACGAACCAGCTCGGCGTCAAACCCCCTGGCCGCGATCTTCTGAATATCCATATCTTCTTCAACATAACACTTAAGTATCTTATCAAGTATTTCGTAGGGCGGCAGAGAATCCGTGTCTTTCTGCCCGGGCCTGAGTTCGGCTGTCGGAGCCTTGGTTAAAATTCTTTCGGGGATAACATTCCCGAGGGTGTTTCTGTACCTGGAAAGCTCATAAATAAGCACTTTGGGCACATCCTTAATTACGGCGAAACCGCCGGCCATGTCGCCGTAAAGGGTAGCGTAGCCGGTGCTCATCTCGGATTTATTTCCGGTGGTCAGCACCAGCCAGCCGAACTTGTTTGAAAGCGCCATTAAAATGTTGCCCCGGATCCTGGACTGAATATTTTCTTCGGTCAAGTCCTCCCCGCGGCCTTCAAAAAACGGAGACAACAGGGCCTTGTACTCCGCGAAAAGCTTTTCAATGGGAATCGTTAAATACTTAACACCGATATTCTTTGCGAGCTGCTCCGCGTCCTGCTTTGATTCAACGCTTGAATACTGCGAAGGCATAAAAACGCACACTACATTTTCCTTCCCGAGCGCGTCGGCCGCTATTACCGCCACAATTGCCGAATCAATGCCTCCGCTAAGCCCGATAAGCACCCTGGAAAATCCGTTCTTTAAAACATAATCTTTCAGCGCCAGTTTTAGCGCGCCGTAGACCTCCGCGGCGCCTTCAACCGGGGCGGAAAGCTTATGCGTCAATTCCCGCGCGGCGGATTTATCAAAACAATCAATTACAACAGCCGAACGGTTCTTCCCAGCAACCGGAAGCGCTATATCCTTTGACAAAAGCTCCTCACAGAAAGAATCAGCCCTTGCCAGGACTTTACCTTCAGGCGATACCAGCATGCTCTGGCCGTCAAAAACGAGTTCATCCTGGCCGCCTACTATGTTGGAATAGGCAATAAATATTTTGTTGCGCTTCGCGGCCTTTTTTACGACCGTCTCCCTCTGAGCCATTTTACCCGAGTGAAACGGGGAAGCATTTATATTGATTATCAGCGAGGCCCCCTCTTTAGCCTGAAGTTCCGCGGGGCCGTTCTCCTGCCATATGTCCTCGCAGATATTCACGCCGAAAATGACGCCGTTATATTTAAAACAGGACGCCTCAGTTCCGGTCTCAAAATAACGCTTTTCGTCAAAAACCCCGTAATTAGGCAGGTGCATTTTATGATAAACGCCGATCACGGCTCCGCGCGAAATAACGGCGGCCGAGTTAAAAAGCCTGGCTCCCTTCCTGTCAACAAAACCCACAACGGCAATTATATCGCCCGTCTGCCTGGCAATATTTTTCACGGCCTCAATATTGTCATCCACAAATTTCTTTTTTAAAAGCAGGTCTTCCGGCGGATAGCCGGTTACGGCAAGCTCCGGAAAAGCGACAATATCGGCGCCCTCCCGGCAGGCCTTATCTATGTAAGAAAGTATTTTACCGGTGTTGCCGGATATGTCGCCGACAGTAGGATTAATCTGGGCCGAAGAGACCCTTAAGGTATATGTTTTCTTATTCATGTTTAATTTATACATCTTTTCTAATGTCTTTTCAATTACAGGGGGCGTACTTTACGGGTGTTTAAGCATATAATCGGCTACGGCGAGCGAAGCTTTATAGCGCTTTAGAAGTTCCGTGTGACGGCCGGTTTCAGGACTCGGAGACAGCGCCCTTTTTTCCCGCCTAAGAAACTCAACAGTTCCCTTATCCGGGAAATACTTTAGCGCCGCGCCGCCTTCAACGGCAAACCCCTCGGAATTCGCGCCAAAATGATAGGCGGCGCCGTCAAACATATCCGAACCCAGCGCGGTATATTCAGCTCCGGAAAGCGCCAGGTTATAAACCGTAGGCATAATATCCATATGAGAACCGCAGGCATCGGGATTGTATTTTAACCTTCCGAATTTTTTGGGATAATAAATATACAAAGGAACACCATACTGGCCGATGTACCCCGAGGAATCATACTCAAAAACATCCCAAAAATTGTGGTCTCCGGTGACGGCAATTATCGTGTTATCTCCGGATTTTGAGCGTTTTACGCGCGTAATAAATTCACCCAGTTTCTGGGAGGAATACTGATAGGTTGCGAAACGCATTTTAGCCAGCTCTTTATCTCCCGCTATGGTTTTAGCCATACCGTCGGTTACCTTTAAGGGCAGCTGTTTGTAGGACGGCGGCAGAGAATAGGGAGGATGATTGCTGGTGGAAAGGGCAAAGATCATTTTTGGACGGCCGGTTTTTTCGGCAAGCTTCTTATTTATGTGTTCAAACATAAACTCATCATATACGCCCCACTGGTTTTTTAAGTAGGACTGTTCCATGGAACCCTGTCCGTCTACGGCGTCAAAACCCGCCAGCGGCAGGAAGGAGTCAAGCCCGCGCCAGCCGGCGCTGCCTCCGTAAACAAATACCGTTTCGTACCCCGCGTTTTTAAACGGCAGAGCCATGGCGGAACGGTATTTATTGAAGGCATACTTTGACTGCGTCACGGGTTTTGAGCGCGGCCGCTTTGGAATATTAAGCAAAAGCGCCTCAAGGCTTCCGATAGTTCCCACATCGGCGGAAAGAAAATTATAGAAAACATAATCCGAATCAAAGTGTTTTTTTAACTCCCCCAGCACATTAAACTCCGGCGAATTGTATTTTATCAGGTCGCTGCCGAAACCCTCCATCATTATTATGACCACATCGGGCGCTTCTTTATTAAGAATTCGGTTTAACCGCGTCTTTCTTGAAAGGCTCAAAACGGGATCATTCACCGGTATTTTTGCGTCCTTAACCCCAAGCAAATCAGCGAAAGCGCGGTTTTCTCCGCCTTCATACCCCATAGCCTTAACAAAATCATAACCCTTATTTTCCCGTATTCTGAATTCAACAGCGTTAAAAAGAGTATGGATACCGTTTATCGCGAGTTTGTTGATGAACACATTAGGGGAGATAGAGGCATCCATGGCGTTAAGCGGGAACATGGCAAGAGAACCCCTCGCGGCCAGCGTGTTGGCCACAAGCACAAGCGCCACAAAAACGATTTTATACGGAAGCGGGTAAAGCTTGCCGTTTTCCCTGTGAGGCCACTTAAGGCCGGACAGGGAACGGTCGGAAATAACATAAACAACGAAGAACATCAGGGCGTATCCGGCCAGCACAAGCGCGATATTGTAATTCTCAAGAATCGTGGAAAACAGCGCTTTCGTGTCATCTTCAAAAATGCCGAAAAACAGAATATTGATGTGGTTCTGAAAGTACGAGTAAAACCCGAAATCAACGGTTATGACAAGAAAAACCGCCGAGAACATCAGGAAATAATATATTTTCGCGAAAGAGAGCCAGTAATTAAAATATACATCTCTTTTTAAGGACCAGGCCGCAAGCAGTGAAAGTGTGACTATTGTGTTAATATACGCCACAACGCTTAAATCAAACCGGAACCCCATGACAAAAGCCTTCAGCACATAAAGATACTGCGCTCCCAGCGAAGCCAGGTCTCCGAAGTAGAGCAGAAACCCCAGCCTTGAAAGAGACATCAAAAAAAGAAAAATACCGTTTAAAAGCAGAAGCCTTAAAACGGTTTTATAAACCGCGCTGAAAGCAATGTTATGTTTCATTATTATTACTTGAATATTTAACTAAACCGTGCGCCTTAACTTCGCCTTAAACGACACAGATTTGCTTTTAAGTATTTTTTTTAAATACTCTGCGTGCCTGTCTATCGCCAGGGAGTAAAGGTTAGCGCCCAGCCCATAGCGTTTTTTAAAATGCGGCACGCAGTAAGACCATAGGTTCAAAAGTATTTCGTTAAGCCGGGTTTTCATGCCCGCCTTAAATTCCAGGGTTTTCTGGAGCAGTTCAAACTCCGAATTAAAACCTTTAACATGCCCCTCTTTAAACTCTTTATAGAGATACAAAAGCCGCTCTAAATAGGTGCGGGAAGCCATCTGGCCCATAATGTCTGCCGATCCCAGCATAAAACCCAGTATTTTTTCTTCCCTGTCCTGAAACTTTATGCTGTCAAGGTGAACCTCAAGCCCGGTACAATGCACCATATTGCGGGCCGAGATAAAATTCTTTCTGGACAAACCGATTTCGGAAAAATATTTTTCTATGAAATCTATGCTTCTGTCCACATGCATCAGAGTATATTTGGCGCCCGTGCCGCTTTTATCCCTGGCACTCTGAACATAACCTGTGTCGTGCATTATGGTGGCTATCAGGGCGATCTTTACTTTTTCAACCGGCATGGGGCCGTTATTGATATTGTAGCCGTCAATGAGCCTGGAAATCGCCAGCAGCGCGTCTGTTGTGTGAATTTTGTCGTGGAACTTGGTATTGCAGGACTTGTAGCCCGGATATTTGCCGTCATAGAGGTCGTTAAAAACCCTGAAAGCGTCCCTTACCGCGGAGAAGTCGGAGATGTGGTAAAAATGAATAAAATTATTCTTAACCTCTTCAAATACCGCGGCAGGCACTGACATATCAACCAGTTCGGCAAGCTGAACCTCAACAACTTTTTTCATAAAATTCTCCCCGCGAAAGTCATAAACTGCTTAGTATAATCCGGTCTATCCGGGCGTAGAGTTTACTGAGTTCCTTTCCGGAATTTCGCAGAGTCACATCTGCCATCTCCCGGCACTTCCCTATCTGCTGTCCCGCCCCCCTGGTCTGCATCTCGGCCTTTTCATAATTTAAGAACTCCCTGAAAGTCGCCGGGTCGCCGGCGCGCTTTCTTTGAATCATTCTGGCAAACCTTACTTTAGCGGGAGCATCCACATTGATTAACCTGAAACCCTTGTTTTTTCTTAGTTCCGTTATCTCCGCCGGATGGCGGATAGAGGTCAAAACGCAGTTCTTGAATTTTCCGCAGAACTTTACGGCCCTGCGGGCAAGGATTGAATTGCCGTATCTGGTTCTTAACCCTTTGCCGATTTCAATCAAATTGTCCCTTGTCGGCTGTTTACCGCGCTTTTTTAGTTCCATTCTCAGAACATCGGAAAGAGAAAAGTGCCTGAAACCCTTTTCCTTCATAAGGTATTCGGCAACCGTATCTTTCCCCGCGCAGTTTGTACCCGTCAGGCCTATTATCATATTACCCCAATTTTATAAATTTATTAATTATAACTCAACCTGGCTCAACTGACTCCGGCCAGGTATCCGGTTGAAAAAGCCGCCTGAAGGTTGTACCCGCCGGTCAGGCCGTCAATATCAATTACCTCGCCGCAGAAAAAGAGGCCCTTAACCTTAAGGGACTCCATGGTCCTCGGGTTGATCTCATCTAAGGCTACTCCTCCGCCCGTGACAATAGCTTCGGCAATGGGCCTTGTGCCGGATACCGAGACTGAAAAATCGCCGAGCAAGCCGACAATCCTGCCTCTCTCAACCTTTGAAATTTCGGCGCCTTTTTTATCCGGGCCAATGCCGGACCTTACGACAAACACATTGACAAGGCTCATCGGCAGCAGATTCTTAAGAATATTTGAATAAGTTTTTCTTGCGTTGTCCTTAAATTCCCTTATCAGGCGGTCATTGAGCTGTTCATTGGTGAGTGCCGGTTTTAAGTTAATTGAAACCCTGACATTCTTTCCCTCTTTAAGAAGTTTCGGGACAAAAGAACTCAGCGTAAGAATTATTGGGCCGCTTAACCCGAAATGAGTAAAAAGCATCTCGCCGAATTCCGAAACGACCTTTACATTACCCGCATAAAGCAAAGCTTCCACATTTCTCAGAGACAAACCCTGCAGTTCCCTTACAAAATTGTCCTTTGAGACCAGAGGCACAAGCGATGGCCGCGGCTCCACTACGCCGTGCCCCGCGAGTTCGGCAAACCTGTATCCGTCGCCGGTGGAGCCGGTCCCCGGATATGAAAGCCCCCCGGTTCCTATTATGACTTTTTTCGCGTAGTACTCAGAATTGCCGGCCGCGACGCCGGTTACAGCGCCCTGCGCCGCCAGTATTTTTCTTACCGGCATATTCACCAGTATCTCAACTTTCCCCTCAGCTAAATATTTTTTAAGCGCGCCCACAACCGTTTCGGCCATATCGCTTACAGGAAATATCCTGCCGCCTCTTTCAACTTTTGTTTCCACGCCGAGCCTGTTAAAGAGCTCAACCGTCTGCTGGTTTGAAAATACAGTAAGCGCCCTGTAAAGAAACTTCCCGCCGGAGCCGTAGCACGCTATAAAGTTTTTCAGGTCTCCGGCATTGGTGATATTACACCTGCCTTTCCCGGTAATCAGAAGTTTCTTTCCAAGCTCAGGATTTTTTTCCAGCAGAAGAACTTTTTTGCCGCCGGCCGCAGCCGCGCCGGCGGCCAGCATGCCGGCCGCGCCGCCCCCGACAACAATGACATCATAATTTTTCGTGCTCGGCTTATTCATGATTATTGGAATATCCCAGGTTTCTGTGGTAAAGCGCTATATCAATACAGACCATCAGGGCGTTGAACAAATATAAATATATGACAAAATCAAAGCTGTACTTTACTTTATGAATAATGCCGGACAAATATCCGGCTATAACGATATACAAAAATACCGCGCTCTTACTTCCGTTGTCCTTTGTCTTGTACGACTTATAAATTGAAAACGGCCAGGCAGCCCCGAAACAAGCGAGCATAATTATCTCAAAAACACTCATGGTTCTCCTCTTGAAAAACTCCGCTCATCATTATACTAACTTTTAGAGCAGTTTCCAAAAAAAAGCCCCACCCCTGGGGGGAGGGGTGGGGGGCTTTTATATTACAGTTACATTTAAAGTGAGCGCTCTTCTTACTATATTATATCACCCTTAATGGAAATTGTATACTCTTTTATAGGAATATTTTTTCCCGATTTGGCTATTGCTTCCTGCACTATGGATTCTACTCCGAAGCAGCACGGAACCTCCATATGCACGATAGTAACGGATTTCAGTCCACTATTTTTAAAGATCTCGGAAAGCTTGTCTATATAGGCCTCCGCCGAATCGTCCAGCTTGGGGCAGAATATAGTCAATATCTTTCCTTTCAGGAACCTTCTGTGGAAATCCGCGTAGGCGAAAGGAACGCAATCAGCAGCCACCAGAAGTTCGGCTCCCTTGAGATACGGTGCGGCCGGATTAAGAAGATGCAGTTCTATCGGCCACTGCCTGAGTTCGGAAGAGAGCTTAACATTTGACGGCTCCTGTTTAGCGGCTGACTCACCGGTAAAATCCTGCATCGCCGAGCCCGGGCAGCCGCACGCCGAGTGCTGATGTTTCATATCCTTCTCCTTAGCGTCGTCCGGCTGAACTTTTATCTTATTGTCCTTAAGGTATTTCTCCGCTATCATTAAAAATTCGTCCTGTCCGTGATCCGCGAGATGTTTTAAATGCGCCTTGATAGTCTCGGGGCCTGCCTTAACAATATTTTTCATCACTTTCTTTTCATCGTAGGGTTCCGCTTCTCTTTTTTCAACCGTTATGGCGCCCTGCGGACAATGGCCTATGCAGGCGCCCAGCCCGTCGCAAAAAAGATCGCTTATAAGCCTTGCTTTCCCGTCCGTCACCTGCAAAGCGCCTTCGGGGCAATTCGGTATGCACAGCCCGCAGCCATTGCATTTGCCTTCGTCAATCCTTATAACTTCTCTTTTCATGGCTTTCCCCTTTTTACCCGCCTGCCCGGCCTGGACTCCAGATCGTTTTTAAGAGTCCCTATGGAAATACCGCTAAACTCATCTTTCAGCTTTCTCTCTACTGCTTTTATGCGGGCCCTCAACACACAGCGTCCGCGCTCAGGGCAGATACTTTTTCTAAACATGCAGTCAGCCATTTCAATATTACCCTGAAACAGCCTTATTATCCCGGTTATATACACATCCTCCGGCCTGCGCCTGAATTTTACTCCTCCGCACGCGCCTTCCTTAGACTCCAGAATACCGTCTTGCTTGAGAAGCCGGAGAATATTCCTTAAATACTGTTTGGGTATGCCCTCGCTTTGAGCTATCTCGGTAGAGGCCACGCACCTTCCGGGATTTCTTGAAAGATACATGAGAGCCCTGATGGCATAATCCGTATTTTTTGTAATGAGTTTCAAAAAGAAATCTCCCTAACTAACACTATTATAGTATTAGTTAAATGATTTGTCAATAGCCCGAAAAAATAAAACTGCCCGGGCAAAAGGCAGTTTTCATTGACTCCGGAAAATATTCGCTCAGCATGGTAAAACCTACTCAATCATTTTGTCGTAAAAAGCTATGTAGTCGTCGGGGTTATCGCTCGCGCGCAGTTTTATGGCGTCCCTGGGATGCTCATTGAGCTGGCCGGTTATCATATAAGGTATAGTAAATCCCCACTCTATTTTTTTGCGCAGAGGCAAAAAAACATTCTGAATGCATTCAAGCACCGGCCTTATATCGTATTTCGGGTTTTTCAGAAATCCTATCAGCAGCTCCAGGGGACAGTTGCCGGCTCCGCGGCCCAACCCGTCAATAGTGGCATCCAGCCTGTTGACCCCGTTGATTATGGCTTCAATTGTGTTGGCGTAGGCCAGCTGCTGGTTATTATGCGTATGTATGCCAATCTGCTTCCCCGTGCCTTTCATGGCGCTTGAAAACTTCCTGCAGAGGTCTCTGACCTGTTCGGAATACATAGAGCCGAAGCTGTCAACTATATAGATGGTTCCGACATCGCTTTTAGCTATCACATCAAGCGCCTTATTAAGGTCGGAATCCTTAACAACCGATATTGACATGAGATTTAGCGTAGTCTCGTAGCCTTTGTCGGCAGCGTCTTTCACCATATCTAAAGCCGTGGGTATCTGGTGGATATAGGTGGCAACCCGTACGCAGTCAAAAACACTTTTGCTTTTTGGGAGTATGTCGTGATGGTAGTCGGTCCTTTCGGCGTCCGCCATAACACAGAGCTTCATTTTGTTCTTTTCTCCGCCAATAATCCTCTTTATATCGTCCTCGTCGCAGAACTTCCAACGGCCGTAATCGGCAGGCGAAAATATCTTTTTGTCAGCCTTATAACCAAACTCCATATAATCCACTCCGGCGGCCAGGCAGGTATTGTAAACCGCCATTACAAAACTATCGTCAAAATTGTGGTTATTCATAAGGCCGCCGTCGCGCACAGTACAGTCAAGAATCTTTATCTCGGGCCTGTAAGTAACCCATGAATCCCCGCCGTTTCCAGCGGCTTTTTTTACCTTAATTTTTGATTTTGCCTTTGCCATTTTCCCTTCCTCCGTTATTATTGTTTATTTCAAAAAAATTTTCGTCTTTCAGCAGATGAGCGGCTTTTTTAAATATTTCGTCCGACTCAAAACGCTTTCTGACCGCGTTGCCGTTTAAATAATTATCCAGAGCCAGCAGTATCATGCCCTGATCCAGCGCCAGGTACTTATACGCGACTTTTTTTGTCTTCGGGTCCAGGGCGTCATAAAAACCGTATTCTCCGTAAACATCCCAGCCAGACGCCATTCTACGGATATTCTTTACCGCCTCTTTGGGCGAGGCCTCAAGCGCAAGGAAAGAGGCGTGAGGCGTCACCGCGCCTGAGTTGTAGCCCATGATTCCGAGAGGCTTGACTCCGTATTCAAGATAACCGCCTTCGGGATTTGAAGACGGGCTCATTCCCCAGACCGGGTACTTGAGCTCTTTTAGCGCGTAATCCATAGAAACCGCAACATGGGCTTCGGCATTGGGACCTAAAGCTCCCGGTGAAAACCTGCTTTCGTCAATCAAAAGCGCGGGCATGAGCGCTTCAAACATGCTCCCGCCCCAGGAAGGAACATACCTGAATTTTTTGTACTCATACCAGCCGCCGTAGTAGCTTATCCTGCCGAATTTCTTTTGTGTTCTGCCCTTTGGCTCCTGAGTGACCCATTTGCTTCCCTCGGGAAAAGTCCTTGCCATTTTAAACCAGTGCGCTTCCTCCACATCACCTCTGCCTATCGCTATAAAGCTCGCGAGCCTCGGTTCCGCGTAAAGGACACCGTAATGGTAATTAACATAATCACCCATGTTTTCAAAGTAGCCGTGCCACATCTGCTGTTCAACCCTGTCATAGAAAAACCCAAAATCCCATTTCTTTAAAATCGCGGAGCAGGTTTCACCTATCTCGTCAGGGAACGCGTTTTTGGCAACATACACGCCGGCCGCGAGCCAGCCTGAATCCACAAAAGATACAAAGTAGTCCGTTCTCGCGCCCCAAGTGGTATCGTAATAATTAAAAAGAAAACCGCTCCGCGATCTCTCAAGCTTTGAGACCGTCTTTAGCGTCAGCCTTAATCTCGCGACGGCGTCTTCCCTGGAAATGAAACCGAAATCGCGGGCCGCGACCACAGCCGCCAGGTAAATACCGATGTTGGTGATATTAGTATAATCGCCTATGAAAGAGCCTTTACCCAGGGGCGTGTCACTGCCAAGCGCGATGGTGTCCAGGGGCAGTCCGTGTTCGGTATCGGTTATATCATTAAAAAAACGCCATGTGTCGCTGGCTATCTGAATGAGGAATTCCCTGTCATCTGTTGAGAACTTCTTTTTAACCAGAGTCTTTTTTGGGAAACCGCCCAGGCGGCTCATAAGATATTTTTTGTACTCGGCTTCGCCTGCAAAACCCAGCTTTTTCTGATCGTTTATATGCAGCCTGTAGCTTTCTTCGCCTTTCTGGCACAAAAGCATATAGCCGGGCTTTTCTTCAAGGTAAAGCTGAATCTTAAACGCGTCCTGCAATCCGCAGGGCTCTTTGCGGTAGCCGTCTTTTTCTTTGTCGGACGGGACCAGATACCATTTTGTGAAACTTTTGTCCTCAACCACCGAATACGCCTTGTCCCTGTACGGAAGCGGCGGGCTGTCAAAAACGGTCTGAATCGGAATATTCTTTTTTACAAACGCGATATTGTCAATGAAAACGGCGCCTTTTCTCTTTGTCACGCCTCTTTTATGAAATATTATTACCAGTTCGTCTAAATTCCTGAATGCTATCCCGTGATCTTTCCAGACCTCCGGGTTTGACTTATCGTACAGGCCGTTAAAATACGCCAAAGGAATACTGACCCTTCTCCAGTTAGAGGTAATACCTTTTACCGTCTGCATGCCCGTGAGTTTAAAAAGCTTTGAATCCCGGTCTTTGAACTTTTTTATTTCCAGCCTGAAAGTTTCAGTAAAACCCGCTTTCGCGTCGCCTTTTATGTCAAACTCTATGTGATCGTAGCCGCTGGCGTCAAAATCATTGAGCCCCAGCCAGAATCCGTTAACCGCTTCACCGGCGAAATTCACGCTGTACTCAAGCCTGAGAGCCTTCCTGGAATTCTCCGGGCCCGGCATACTGGCTATCTGCGATCTGCAGTAGATTTTTTTATTGGACGGGTCTATGGTCCAGGTGCCGCTGGCGCCTCCGGCAGCGTTGGCGCCGCCCTCAAAGTTTTCTATCAAAAAATAGCCCGTTGACGCTTGCGCGGCATGGGCATTTACTAAAGCTGAAAACAGGCTGACGAGCATTACTGCCGGCAGCAGAAGGCATTTATTCACAAAAATCCCCGTATATTTGAGCGCTAATTATAGATTATTAGGCGGCTTAAGTCAAAAGAAAACGGCGCAGGGTAATATTTATATAAAACGCTCAAATTTATCCTTTTTAACTTTACATATGGGGCATGTCTCGGGAGCGCTGTCCCTCGCGCACAAATAGCCGCATACCCTGCAGCGCCATACCGGATAGGGGAGCCCGCCTGAAACGCCGGTTTTTTCACTGCTGCCGGTTTTTTTTCTCTCCGAAAGCGAAGGCCTTCTTTCAGGGATGGAGCCTAAACGCTTTTTTCCGCTTAACACTTCGCCGGAAACATATAACCCGCAATAGCAGGCTCCGTATTCATTCAAATCTTGATCGCGGTAGTCGCAGGGGCAGATTATATCAAGGTCCGCGGAACGCTCGCCGCTTGAAAGCCTGCACGGACAGCTCTGGTAACCATATCTCTTCTCGTTTACCAGAAGCCCGGAAACAAGTTCTTTGGAAAATTCGGTGTCGGGATTTAAAGCGTATCCGCCGCCCTCTGCCTCTTTTTTTATGCGCCGGTATGAAGCCTCTATCTCAAAATCAGCGGGATTTATTTTATTTTCCATGGCCCAATCCTTTTTTTATCTTATCCGGGTCATAACCCACAATGCACTTCTCTCCGCCAATAACAACCGTAGGGAAAGACCCTGATGGATTCCACTTGCCCAGTTCTTCCTGCGCCTCCCGGCGTTCCTCTCCGGAAAGAGTGTCAACATCAACAAAATAATATTCAATCCCCATATCGTTTAACATCTTTTTGGTTTTTTTGCACCAGACGCAGGTGCTTAAAGCGTAGATCACGATTTCGCCCTTGTTTTTTCCTTTTACATGATTGTAGTTCATTTTTAAAACCTCTTATTGAGTCAGTTGAAAAACCTCTTTTGAACTGCAATTTTGGCCTTTGGCCTGCGGCTTCGTTGGCCTCAGCTTACAGATACTCCGTGGAGCATATGCTAAGCTTCAGCCGCCTCGCCTCGGCACAAAACCCAAAATTTCGCTCCTGAAACAGGCTTTTTCAATTGACTCTTATCTTAAATATTAACTTTTTGATCCGTCTGGAACCGCCGCACAAGGGAGCATGGGCGTCAGAGGGATAAAAAACAGCCAGGTCTCCCGGATTAAGCGTCAGCAGGCATAGCGGCCGGCCGGCAAAAAACATTACATCTTTTTTTGAATCGTATTTATTACTTATCCGCCCGCTTTTCTTTACCGGAGCCCAGCCTATATTTTCGCGGCCCGAAACGAGCAGATGCGCGTCAATATAGCGCCTGTGCGCTTCAAGGCGTGCCGCCTTAACCGGGGCGCCCTCAAAAACAACGGCATAAATATTATCGCCGTCAATCTCATGACTGCCGGAGGGCAACGCCATTAAATCGGTATTTTTCAGATAATTTAAAATTTTTCTTAAAACAGCCGCGTTAAACAGCTTTTTGTTTAAGACCGATAGATTGTCTAAAATCATATTATTGAACTCACCTGTTCCATTGGCGATTAACAGCATTTTCAGCCGGAAAAGCCTGCCCATTAACGGATTTACTTTACTAAAACAAACGGCCTATTGCAATAGTCCCGGCGGAGAAGCGAACTAATCCTCCGTCAAGGCGGCGCGGTCGTTCTGGAGTCCACCGTAGCGGACAAAGAATCTCGTCACTGGATGAAAAACGAGCCCCTTCGCTTCGTTCAGAGTGACTTAACTATCCGACAAAACCTTCACCGTCCAACCATGGACACTCGCTGAGGATTAAGGAGCTGATAATTATTTGACTTTTAATTACGCAATATATAAAATGCCGAAATAATATACCAGAGGAGAAAAAATGTCCAAACGCAGAATTCTCATTCTTTCAGTATTTATTGCCCTGGCTTCCGTTTCTCTTTTATCAACCCAGTCAGGCTACTTTAAAAGGCTTTTTGAAAAATTCCGTTCAATAGAAGGCCGCCTTACGGTCGCTGATTTTGACAATGGCAGGAAATCAGACAATCTCGGCGGCGAAATAGGGCCCTGGGATAAAGACCCCGCCGACAAGACGCAGGGATGCCGGGTTGACTACTCCGTTGACAGCATGCCGGAGTACGGAAAATGCGTAAAGATCAACTATGATGTAGACTCGCCAAACGCGGCTTTTAACGGCTTCTACATGAAACTCGGCGGGCTTGACGCGAGCGCGTTTGAAAAATTTTCGTTCTGGATTAAAGGCGATCCGAAAAAATTCAAGATGGAGCTTAAAAACGATTCCGGAGAATCCGCCTCAACTTATATAACCGGCTGTAGCGCGGAATGGCAGCGCATGGAACTGCCGTTCTCATCGTTGAAGACACTCAAAAACAGGTCCGGACTTACTGAGCTGGTTATTGTCTTTGAAGACGACCATACCAGGCCCAAAACCGGCTCGCTCTACCTTGACGAAGTTATTCTCGTTAAACCCGAAAAACCATCGGATGAGAAATCCGCCGAAAAGACGAAAAAATAAACGGCCGGGCATAGCCCTCAGTGCCGTTTTAAACTGCGCCGACGAAAACCTTATTCCAACCGGCTCAAATTACTCCCCTGTTATTTTTTTAACCAAAGCGATCAATTTATCCACTTCAAAGGGCTTGGAAACATAATAAGTGTTTTCCATGGCAGGCCCCTGCGAGCCGGGCGCGTCGCGCTGGATCATGCCGGATATAAACACAATCGGAAGTTTGCTTATTTTCTTATTGTTCTTAATTTCGTACGCCATAGACGCGCCGTCAAGCTCCGGCATATTAAAATCCGCTATCAGCAGGTCCGGGGTCTCGGCATGCAGCTTGGCCATGGCCTCTTCGCCGTTTTTCGCCGATACCACCTGATATCCGTTTAACTCAAAAATATCGGTTAAAGATTCAAGAATATTCTCGTCGTCATCTGCGATTAATATTTTTTTCACGGTTTCTCCTTAACTTCATCCGATCGGGTTTAATTCTACCAGAATTTTATACATATGACAAGCGGTTATTTAAGCCAGCGAATCCTCAGATAGCGCCCAGTCACCCTGAACGAAGCGAAGGGTCTCGTTTTTAATCCAACGACGAGATTCTTCTCTCCCTGCGGGAGATCAGAATGACGGCGCCGCCTTACCAGAAGATTAGGGTTAAGCGCTCAAAACACTTTGGGTGAAGAAATAATAGACAATAAAGGCCTTAAGCCTCTTCACAAGACTGATCCTTCCGAAAGCCTCGGCGCTTATCCTGTTAAAATGCTGGAACGCCGCGGGCATATAAATCTTTTTATCCGAAGCGCCGCTTAGGGCAAAGAGTTTTTCGCTTTCATTGTAAGGGACAAGAGAATCAAAATAATTATGTATAAAAATTGTCCTGGCCTTTATATTCTTAATCCTTTTATCAACCGCCATATATTCAACCCACTCGCGGCAATATCCGGGCAGTTCCGAATAGTACTTGTCAAACTTGATATAGTCAATGTTTCTGAGAAACCGGAATGTCTTTATTTCAGCGGCGCTTAGCCCCGAAGGGTCGCCCTTTATTACGGCTTTAAGGATACGCTCTCTCCTGCCGGACGGATAAGGCAAATACCAGTATTTCTGAGCGAGATAGTGCCCTTTAACAACCGCATCCGGCTCCGAGTACATCAGCTTATCCCCGGCTTTATAATAGCCGGCCAGGTTAAACAGAGTCATGTCCAGAAGGCTTGAGTAGCTGCCCCAGAATATAAAAAAATCAACCTTTTTAAGCAGTTTTTCGTCAGACTCGCAGGCCGCGGCCAATACCCCGTTAGAGTAGCAAAAAGACATAACTCCTTTTCTTTTATCCGGAAAAAGTTCGTTAAATCTTTGGAGAGCTCCGCGCGCCTCTCCCACCTCGTCATGCCCGATTTGAAATTGTGAAAGGCCTTTATTAAGAGGCACAAAAACCACAAAACCCGTCTTAGAAAGTATCTCCGCGAAATTTACAAGTTCCGGGTCGTTTTTCCCCGCCTCTATCATTCCGTGAAGAAGAAAAATCGCCTTGCCGTTTTCATCGGAGCTGTCGGCCGGCCTGTACAGGTCATAAGAAATACCCGGCTCGTTAAAAACCTGTTTAATAACGGGCTTTTTTATATAGTCGGCATTGAAAAGCACGGACAGCATAACCAGCAAAGCAGTTAAATATGTCATTTTATCGCGGAACCGGCGTTCCCTGACCTTTCCTGCGCGACCTGCCGCACCTTCCGCAGCACTTCGGGGCTGTCTTCCAATACTTTGTTAAAATCGTTTCTGTTAATGATAAAAAACTCCGACGGCTCTGCCGCCACAACGGTGGCCGAGGTCGGAGTATCGTAAATCAAAGACATTTCGCCGAAAAAATCGCCCGCGGAGAGATTGTTCAGTTTTTGCTTTGAAAACCACCCCTTTTTCCTGTAAACCAGGCAGCCGCCTGACTTAATGACAAAAAGAGATTTTCCCTCCCGGCCCTCTTTTATCAGCTTTCTGCCCCTGGGAGCCGTTATTTTGGCGAACTGCTCAATGACCCGGTCCATATTTTTAATGGGTATTGAAGCGAAAAAGTTAATTTTCTTCAGCGCCGAGAAAAGCTGTTTAAGTTCATCCTCCGCGAGAGCTCTCTTTTCCATTTAACCCCTTTTCACAGCTCTTCCGGTCCGCCCATAAAGCTGCCTATTTTAAAACCGTCAAAGTTATTTACATGTTTCTTCCCGCCGGCCTGCTGCTTGGCGGTTCCCGGCTTTACATCGGGAGCTTTTCCTCCGGAAATTCTGCGAAGGGAGATCCTTTTTAGTTCGGCGTCCACTTCAAGAACCTCAACAGAAAGAGTATCGCCCACGGCGACAATTTCATAGGGATTTTTTATAAACGCGTCGCATAGCTGGGAAATGTGAATAAGCCCGTCCTGATGCACCCCGATATCCACAAATACTCCGAAATTCGCGACATTTGTGACCGTGCCCTTGAGCACCATGCCAGTCGCGAGGTCCTCTATCTCATTGATGGTCTCAGAGAATTCAACATTCTTAAACTCCGTCCTCGGATCCAGGCCGGGCTTTCTTAATTCCTTTACGATGTCCTGAAGGGTTAAGAGGCCTTTTTCCGCCGTTACATATTTTTCCAGGTTAATTGAGTCTATTAATTTGGCGTTGCCTATCATTTCTTTTACGGAAACACCCAGATCGGCAGCCATTTTTTCAACTATGGGATAAGACTCCGGATGAATAGTGGAATTGTCCAATGGATTTGAAGAGTTCCTGACTTTAAGGAAGCCCGCGCACTGCTCAAACACCTTATCGCCCAGCTTCGGAACTTTTCTGAGCTCCTGTCTTTCGGTAAATTTACCGTTATCGCTGCGGAACTTAACGACATTCTCGGCGATAGCCGGCCCTATGCCAGAAACATAGCTCAAAAGCGCCGTGGAAGCGGTATTAAGATCCACCCCCACGAAGTTCACGCAGGATTCAACCGTCAGGTCCAGCGAGCGTTTGAGCTCTTTTTGGTTAACATCATGCTGGTACTGTCCCACGCCAATTGCTTTGGGGTCAATTTTCACAAGTTCGGCAAGCGGATCCTGCAGCCTGTGCGCTATGCTGATAGCGCCTCTGGCTGTGACATCCAGGTCGGGGTACTCCGCGCCGGCAAGCTCGGAAGCCGAGTAAACGGAAGCTCCCGCTTCGCTGACAATAACACAATCAATATTTTTCTTGTGTTTCTTCAAAAGCTCTTTAACAAAATGATACGCCTCTTTTGAAGCGGTTCCGTTGCCTATGGCGATCAGCTGCGGCTCGTATTCATCTATCAGGTCCATCATTACCGCCTCCGAGCCGAGATAATCGTTTTCGGGAGGCGTGGGATAAATGGCGTGAAATTCCTTGAAATCGCCTTTTTCATCCACTACCGCTATTTTGCATCCGGTCCTGTAGCCGGGGTCAACGCCTATCGTAATTTTTGAACCGGCCGGAGGGGCCAAAAGGAGATTTCTCAGGTTCTTGGAGAATACGCTTATCGCCTCTTCTTCGGCCCGCTGAACGGCCTTCATGAAAACCTCAACCTGTATTGAAAGCGCTATAAGCCTGTTGTAGGCGTCGGCGCAGGCGTCTTCCAGCTCAATTTTGAAAAGCAGAGGCCTGTTTTTTATGACCGTCATTTTGATGGTCGCGACTATGTACTCGTCGTCAACTATAACTTTCCACTGCAAAACCTCTTCCTTAGCTCCCCGGCGTATAGCCAGGATGCGGTGCGAAGGCGCGTTTTTAATAAGCTCCGAGGTGTTGTAATAGGTGCTGTATTTTGTTTTAACCTCGGCAAACTCTTTTTTCGCGGTTGATTTAACGGTCCCGTTGTCGGAGATATATTTTCTTACCCAGCCCCTTATAAGAGGGTTGTCTGAAATGCGCTCGGCTATTATGTCTTTTGCCCCGTCAATCGCGTCTTTTTCTTTTTCAACGCCTTTTTCTTTATTGATAAAAGGCGCCACCAGTTCTTCTTTTGTTTTTCCGCCTGAGGCCTGAGCGGACAGCATTAAATCGGCCAGAGGCTCCAACCCCTTCTCTTTGGCGACCGCGGCCCTTGTTTTTATCTTGATTTTGTAAGGCAGGTACATATCCTCAAGCGCGACCTTATCGGTGCACTCAAGGATTTTTTTATTAAGCTCAGGTGTCATCTTTTTCTGGTTTTCAATACTTTTAATAATCGCGGCCTTTCTGGCCTCAAGCTCGCGGTAATACTCCAGCCTGTCGGAAATCGTGCGGATAACCGTTTCGTCCATGCCGCCGGTTTTCTCTTTTCTGTAACGGGCTATAAACGGTATTGTGGCGCCGCTCTCAAGAAGCATTATGGTGTTCACGACAGGCTCCAGCGGCAGCCCCACATCTTTTTGTATGCTGTTGACTACGAAATACACTCCTTCCATTTCCTCTCCCTGTAAACCTTATTATTTTATTATTGCGTCGTTTGCCCGCGAACATATAACAAGCCGCGATAAAAACCGCGGCCGCGTAAATCAAAAGAAAGCCTGCCTATTCCTCAAAGCTATTGTTTATCAGCGCCGCTTTTTCTATTGCCAAAAGCCAGATGGCCCTGAAATTCAACAAGATAGATGTTTAAGATCGTAAGAAATATCGCGGCTATCAGCGGCCCGATTATAAAACCCGCCGGCCCGAACATCACTATACCGCCCAAAGTTGAGAAGAAAACGATAAGATCGTGCATTCCAGAGTGCATTCCAACGATCCTGGGGCGGAGAAAATTATCAATCAGGGACACAACAAAAACGCTTAAAAGTATTATCGCTATGCCGTGAAAGGTGTCACCCAGGATTATCTGAACGACTCCCGTTGGAATAAGCACGGCTCCGGGCCCGACAAAAGGAATCAGGGCAAAAACAAACATTACAATACCCCAGAGCATCCAGGCGTCTATACCGAAAATAAGGAGGATCATGGTGCCGAGAAAACTCTGGATGAGAGCGACCAGAAGGGTACCCTTAACAGTCGCGCTGGATATCGCGGCAAACTTGTTGACTATCAGGTCCTTGTGCTCGGAGCTTAAAGGGACAACAGACCTGATCTTACCGATTATTTTCTGGCCGTCCCTCAAAAGATAAAATATTGAAAAGAGAATTATAAAAAGATCTATTATTCCGCGAAGCGTGGCCCTTGATGTAGTTTTTATTACAGACGCCACAGTATTAGCGAGATTTTTGACGGCATCGTGAACAATGGCATTGAGGTCTATTCTGCCTATATCAAGCCACCTGCCTACCTGAGTGCTTTTAATCTGGCCTATTATGCCGGTTTCTCCCCGCTGTGCCAGTTCCCTTAACCTGGGCTCAGCCGTCTGAAAAAGGTCTACGGCCTGAGATAAGACTATTTTAAATATTATAAATACCGGTATAAAGACGACTATCAGTACAATAAGACAGCTGAAAAATGCCGCCACGCCGCGCCGGTTTCCGAAAAGTTTTAAGAGCAGTTCAAAGACAGGGAAAATTATCGTGGCAAAAACGGCGGCAAGAATTATCTCAATAATAAAAATCCTGATGACGCCTAAAAAAGCCGCTAGGGAAAGCATAAAAGCTATGAGGAGGAAATATTTAGCAAATCTGCGGTCATCCGCTGTCACTTCGTTCTTGCTGGTTTCATTAGTCATATTATCTCCGGTGGTTCATTGAGTTTAAATATCCTACCCATTTGGCCGCATTTTGTCAACACTGCCGCCGTGCTGAGTGATTTTGGCGTTAAATCTTCGGCCCGCGCCGGCCTTCCGGCTAAACGCCGGCAAGATTTTCGGATAGTTGTTGCGGGCTTCTCGCGCCGACAATCGCGCAGGAGATATTTTCGTTTTTCAAGGCCCAGGTGAGCGCGTAGGCCGCCGGAGTTTGTCCGGCAGATCTCGCCTCGGCAATAAAATCCCTCAGCCTCGGAGCGCAGTCGTCAATATTTTTATCACAAAAAAAATCGTCCCGTTTTCTGTGGTCGTCCATAGGGAGGCCGAGTACCCTGTCTTTTGTCATACAACCCGAGAGGAAACCCTTTTTCAGCACGCCGTAGGCAAGCACAGCTATGCCGTTCTTTTTGCAAAAATGCAGAAGTTCGCTCTCAATCTCTCTCTCCAGATAATTATAGGGAAGCTGAATGGAAACAGGCAGGCCCAGAGGTATTACGCGCTTAAGCTGATCCACGCTGAAATTACAGACTCCGGCGTTTTTTATCTTTCCCTCGGCTTTCAAGCCAAGAAGCGCCGACCAGCCCTCTTCTATGGCGCTCTCAGGCAATGGCCAGTGAATCTGGTAAAGGTCAATAGCCTCAACTCTAAGCCTTCTGAGGCTTTCCTCTGCCTCGCGCCTTATGCTGGCGGAAGTTAATTTTTTATCTATCCTTCTTTTCTCGTCCCATAGAAGGCCGCACTTGGTAGCGATAAAAGGTTTGACGCTCAAATCCTTTACCACCCCGCCAATGACTTCCTCGGAATGGCCGAAACCGTAGAGAGGAGCGGTATCAATCCAGTTAACCCCAAGTTCCATCGCCCGGCCTATGGTGGCCGCCGACAATTTATCGTCCTGCGGACCCCAGGAATAACGCCAGCCTCCTCCGCCAAAGGCCCAGCTGCCAAGCCCCGCGCGAGAAAATTCAAGTCCGTCTCTGCCAATCTTAACTATATTCATATAATTTACCAGTACCAGTGCGAGGCGCCGGTGTTTAAAACTTCCTTCCACATTGCCGTTGGTTCCATGCAGAGGTAAACCCGCGCGCCGCTGGCGCCTTTGTTGATCCAGGATGACATCTTTTTATAAATCTCAGCCCTTAATGCGGTGTGGTATCTTATTTTTTTATCAAAACCCGCGAGCATCTCATCGTAGAGAAAAGCCGCGCCGGGGAAACGCTTCTCGGCCGCCGCTTTTAAAGACCTGTGAAACCGCAGAGTTCCCAGGCTTATCCATTCAATTCTCGGCACCGCCTCAAGCATCATGTCAACAACTTCCCTGTATTCTTTTTCCCAGGAGGGAAAATATATTATCGGATCAAAATGAAAACCAATTTTATAACCGGCCTCAAAGCATTTTTTCGCGGCGGCGAGCCTCTTCTCCAGAGAAGCGGAGCCCAGCTCGTTATCTTTTACAACGGAGCCCGGATTTAAAGACCACGAAACCACGGTTTTACCATTATGCTCCAGGCCGATAAGGTTTGACACATTATCGCTTTTTGTTTTTAGCTCAAACAAAACATTTTTTGCGCTGAAATATGGCACAAGGCGTTTGGAATACCCGGTTATATGGTCAAGCGCGAGCGAATCGGTAAACTCTCCGGTGCCGATTCTTAACAGCCGCTCCGCCTGTCCCAAAAGGTATTCGTCAAATTTTTCAACAAAATCTTCAACATTTGAGTCAATTACTATGCCGGGGCTGTTGGTGTAATGCTGAAGGTAGCAATAACTGCAGTCATACGGACAGCCAAACCCCAAATTAATGACATGGTAATCGCAGCA
The DNA here is from genome assembly GCA_001800315.1 of Elusimicrobia bacterium RIFOXYA2_FULL_47_53. Classification (GTDB taxonomy): domain Bacteria; phylum Elusimicrobiota; class Endomicrobiia; order Endomicrobiales; family XYA2-FULL-47-53; genus XYA2-FULL-47-53. Next base: position 41,555 of record MGVE01000010.1, read on the forward strand.
GACCGCGCCTTTTGTACAGGGACAGGCCTTAGCAAAATCCCATTTTTGCTCCGCCACAAAAAGCTCTCTTTTCCCAAGGCCCGGAGCAGCCCTTCCGGCAGACCGGTAATCCTTCAGGCTTGCAATCTGCTCGCACGGCACATCGGGATAAAGCCGCCTGACATTTTCCGCCAGGAGGCTTCCTGCCGAAGCATTTTCAATAAATATCCTTTCCGGATAAAAAGCTCCCCGGTGTTTTATTTCATCTGTCGCCGCCTCTTCTAATTTCGGGAAGAATACCGAAAACTCCTCCAAAGCGTGAGTCACGGGATACCTTCTCTTTATCAGATACTGCTTTATCTTTGAAAATTTGTCCAGAAACCCCAGTTCCCTCTCACCGATCGCGCGGGCAATTTCCCCCTCCGACAAGATATCCTCAGCCGGTTTACCCTCGCGTTTTGATATTTCAAAGACAAGCCTGGATAATTCATTTAATTTGTTAACTCCGAGCTTAAGCCCGGTTTTTTCAAGAACCAGCTCGCGCAAAGGCTGCTTTGCGCCGCCTGACAAAAAATCAAGGGAGGTTTTTACCGCCCTGTCGCGGGCAATAATAATTTTCTCTCTGTCAGCCGCGGAATGCTTTCCGTCAAAAGGTTTGACGAACGGCTGGTCGGTCACATACAAAACTGCCGCTGCCGCCATCCCAAGCCGCTTTGCCTCGGCATAAAAGTAAAACAGCTCAAGATCCAGCGCTCCGACGCCTTTACCGGAGAGATTGCTAACCAGTTCCCTGCTCTCGTTCTCCACGGAATCAACACTGCAGACCGCGGGCTTTGAAATATTTATGCCGTTTGCAGTAAAATATTTCTCAAGCTCCTTAAAATACTTCTCTTCCGGTTCCGTGCTCTGCTCTTTCAGATTTTGAGCCCGGGACGGCAGCGCTATTGCGCCTATTTCCAGCCCTCCTATGGCGCCGCAACTTCCGAGAAAAAGCAATTTCTTGACCCCGGAGGCTTTAGCCAGAGCCATGGCGCTTTTAACAGCTTTCTCGCCGATACCGCAGCGTATTACGGCCATCCTGCCGCTATGCAAAACTCTTAAACCGTAAAGGTCAAGGGATCTGCTCCCGGGAAGATGCTGAGAAAAATACCGTTCAGGCAAAAAGGGAGTTATTATTACTTCGGAAGCTGAGAAACCTGTGTTTGATGGCATTTTAGGCCGGCTTATTCCCGCGGGCTCTCTTAAGCCCGAGGCCAATTATAATATTTATAAGTTTTCCGAAGGGTATGCCGCCTTTCGCGGCGGAAGCGGCGAAATCTTCGCTCTCGCAGAGCTCGGGGTTGGCGTTCGCCTCAATAACGCGGAAATCGCCGTCCGCCCTTAAGCGCAGGTCAAACCTGGCATAAGCGTCCAGCCCGAGCGCCGAATAAGCTTTTTCACACACGGACTTCATATTTTTTAGAACCACCGGATTAATATAATCGGCGGCTTCGTTTTTTATGTCCCATTTTTTTCTGTAATTGTCATCCCATTTGGCGCTGTAAGTCGCTATTTTGCCGTCTTCCCGCTTCATCTTATTAAACTTCAGCTCCCAGGGCGGCAAAACGGTAACTTTTCCTCCGTAGCCGAAAACTCCGAAATATATCTCTCTGCCCGGAACATACTCCTCTACAATGGCGTCTTTTCCAAGGCTGTTATGTATATGCGAAACGCGCAAAAGGCATTGCTTTTCATCGGCGGCCAGCGACCGGCGGCTTATCCCGCAGGAGGCCTCCTCATTTAACGGCTTTACAAAAAACGGGGCCGATAGCTTGGACAGGCCGGCCGTTTTTTCGCCTCTGCGAGCCACAATAAAACCGGGCGCGGGAATGGAATGATGTTTTAAAATTGTTTTGGAAACCGCTTTGTTGTTACACAAGACAAGCGGCACTGGAGAACAACCTGTGAAGGGAACTCCGAGCATTTCAAAAAGCGCCGGGAGGTTATATTCGTTAATGTATTCGCCGAGACAGCCTTCGGCAAGATTAAAAACTATATCCGGCGCGTCTTCCGCAATCTCAGACATCAACCGCGAAGGGTCGCCGCTGACAGCAAGGGTTCTTATATTATGCCCGGATTTCTTCAGCGCCCTGAAAACCGATATTTCCGTGCTCCACTCGGGAGTTTTGCAAAGAGCTGAATAAAAACGCTCCTCCGGCATATCTGCTGAGCCGTCGTGCGCGAGCAGTATGTTAAGCTTTTTCATTTATTTTTAAACCAGTTGCGAGGATTGAGGTATTTGCGGTAATGAGTCAAAAGCTCTTTGCCGAGCATAAGCCCGCCGATCCAGGTCAGCGCCTGGCCGCCGATGACAAGGACAGCCGTCAAAACACCCTTTTGCTTAAGAGAGAGCGGCATAAATGGCACATAGGCTATTACCGGAATAAAGAGAAGTGAAAAGATTACCAGCCCCAGCCCAACCCATTTTAATATTGATTTTTTCTTTTCCATGTTTAAGTTATATCAAATATTGCCTGCGTGGGCAACCGGCTGTAAATCAGTGATAAGTGATAAGCGGTAAGTTTTAAGTTGAGTCAGTTGAAAAACCCTTAATATGGCCCCCGCAGGGAGATCAGTATGACGGCTTGGTTTGTGACTTTAAGACACTTAGGGGCTTTTTGTTTTCCATACCCCTTCCGAGCCGATTATGAGCAAAAGTGTTTTGGGATGTCTTCAGTCTTGCTTGTTTGACCTGCCGGCAAGGCAGGGAGTTTGCAAGACTGCCTAAAATACTTTTGCGAATGGCTCGCGTGGGCGAATGTCCGCACGAATAAGTGCGGACTTCCATGAGGACGCCGAGATGGTGAGGCGTCGCCTTTCTTTATTATCGTTCTTTGCGCGCCCAAAGAAAGTTATAATAGGAATAGAGAAATGACCGCGTCGCCTTACCGGATGATTAGGAAAAATCAGCGGTAAGTGGTAAGTTTTAAGTTGAGTCAGTTAAAAAACCCTTAAAAATGCGCTGTCATTGCGATCTCCCGAAGGGAGAGAAGCAATCTCGCTTTTCCGTCGGGAACGACGAGATTGCCCCGCCACTGAACCTCTGGCGGACTAACGCGTCGTTGCACTCCTCGCCCTCCACAAAAGCTTTGGCGGGCAGGTAAAGACGGCCTGAAACACTTTTTCAACTGACTCAAGTTATGTCGAGGGCGGCCGAAAAATACTGTGTCCTCTTACCGCCTGTCACGCAAACCTTAACACTGATTCAACGGCTTTTATGGCGTCCACCGCGGAACTGGTTATACCACCGGCATAGCCGGAGCCTTCGCCGACAGGATACAACCCCTTTATCATGGAGGACTCATAATTTTCTTTTCTGAGCATCCTCAGCGCGCAGGAAGTCCTTGTCTCCGGAGCCAGCAGCACGGCGCTTTCAGAGATAAATTGAGGATATTCCTGAGCCCACTTATTAAAAGCCATCAGCAGGGATTTGTTGACAAATTCAGGGAAAATTCCGGCAAGCTCAACTGAAGTTGTTCCCGTTTCACACGAATTGGGATTAAGCGCGCCTGCTCCCCTGCCATGAATATAGTCCATAAGATTTTGGGCCGGCGCCTTCCAGCCGCCGCCGCCCGCCGAAAAAGCCTTTCTTTCTATTTCCCTCTGAAACTCAAGGCCGGCGAATACGCCGCCTGGGCCGAAATCGGAAGCGTGGCAGGTGACAACTATCGCGGAATTGGAAAAATCTGAATCTCTGGCCGTGTAACTCATCCCGTTTATAACCAGATGCCCGTTTTCAGATGAGGCGTTGACCACCTCTCCGCCCGGGCACATACAGAAAGTATATACCCCCCTGCCGAGCCGCCGGTTCGTGTAGGTCAACGAATAGGTGGCAGAACCTATCTGCCCGCTGTCTTTGTATTTTTCACCGTAGCGAAAAAGGTTGATGAGCTTTGCGGGGTGCTCTACGCGAACTCCGACGGAAACCGGCTTCTGCTCCAGCTCCAGGCCCGCGGCATGCAAAACGCGGAAGGTATCGTCAGCCGAATGGCCTATGGCAGGCAAAACCAGCCCTGAGCGGTATTTTTCAAAGTTATTTATTTCTACTCCGGCCGTGGCGCCGTTTTCAACGAGCAAACCCGTCATTTTTGAATCAAAGCGGATTTCGCCTCCGTTTTCAATTATGTATTGCCTGATGTTTTTAATGATGCCGCATATAGCGTCCGTGCCGAGATGCGGTTTCTCAACATAAACCAGATCCTTCGGCGCGCCGAACCTGACAAAAGTGTCAAGTACTTTTGCCGAATACGCGTTATTGCCGTGGCCCCTTGAAAACAGTTTGCCGTCGGAATAGGCCCCGGCGCCGCCTTCTCCGAAGGTTATGTTTGACTCTGTGTTAAAAACCCTGTCGCGCGAAAAAGCGGCGACATCCAGGTTTCTCCGCTCAATCATTTTGCCCCGTTCAAAAATAATCGGTTTAACGCCGTGTTCCAGAAATTCCAAAGCGGCGAACATTCCAGCGGGACCGAAGCCTATTATTACAGGCCTGTCTTTTAATTCTGCGCGGGATTTTGGCAATACGGGTTTTTCGCGATAGCAGGGAAGGTTTAATTTATTGTCGTATGAATCGGGAACGCGCACCGCGAGAGTTATGCCGTAATAAAACTGCTCTTTGTCGCGGATATCCAGCGTTTTGGAGAGTATTTTAATTATCTTAATATCTCCCGGGGTTACGCCAAGCTTTTCGGATACAGCCCTCGCGTGTTCCTCGGGGCTATCCAGCTCTATTTTAACCGACAAACCGTCAGCGATTAAATCCAAATCTGATCCCTCATAGAGAAACGCCTCAATTTGTCACAGGGAAACATACTTCTCATGCACAAGAGCGGCTATAATCTCGCCGGTAAGGTGATAGGGAACGATAACATCGGAAGCTCCTGCCTCCCTAAGCTTTAAGGCGTGTTCCGTTGAGTCGGCCGTGGCAAGAATAAATGAGTCAGGCGCCAGGAACCTGCAGTTCTTCACCAGTTCCATATTTGTCACGCCCTTTAAAAGCATATCCGGAATAGTGGAAAGAACCACCTTAGCGTCTTTTATGTGGGCATGCTCCAGGGTATTGGTGCTGGCGATATCGCCGAACAGGCCTTTAAGACCGGCCTGCTGTATCTTTTTGAGGTTTTCAAGATGAAAATCAACCACCAAAATGCTTCTCAATATTTCCGGTTTTACCTTGGATAGTTCCGCGACAAGCGCCTGGGCGCCGCGATGGTAACCAAGGATTATTATGGGGTAAGATTCGGGTATGGTGCAGACATTTTCGCTCCCCGCGCCCTGCCCGGGAGGACAGGTTTTAAATAAGCGCTCAAAAACCAGATAGAGTTCGTGGCTGTATTTTATAAGATAGGAAGAAAGTATCGCCGAGAGGGCCATGGTTATTATTATCACGCCCATGATATCCTTTGAAATATGGCCGTAGGTTATGCCCAGCGCGGCGATAACCAGGGAAAATTCGCTCATCTGAGAGAGATTCAAGCTCGCCACAAAGCTGGTTCTTTTACCGGAACCCGTGGACATAAGAAGAGGGTAGACCGAAGCAAAGCGCGAAATTATAATAAACAGGGTTATCAGAAGCCCCATAAGAATTACCTGGGTTCCCGGCATGGTAATTTTCATTCCCAGCGAGATAAAAAACAGAGTCAGGAAAAAATCCCTCAGAGGCAGGGTTTTCGCGGTGACATGCACGCTGTAAGGAAACACGGAGATAGCTATTCCGGCTATAAGAGCTCCCATTTCTTTTGACAGCCCCAGATAACCCGCCGTTCCGGCAATGAGGGCGCACCAGCCTATGGATATAGCAACTATCATCTCCGGGCTGGAAGCCACCATTGAACAGATATTTTTCAGCACATATTTGCTCAGCACAAAACCGATAGCCAGAAGCAGCGCGCTTTTAAGCAGGGCCACCAGCACCAGAGAAAGCTGGGGGTTCATAAAATTAGGCTGAAGCGCAAGAATCAGGATAGCCCAGATGTCCTGGATAATAAGAATTCCAACCGTTATTTTTCCGGGCAGGCAGTCCAGCTCCATTTTATCGTATAAAATCTTTACCACAAGCGCCGTACTGCTTAAAGCGCAGGCTATCGCCAGATACAGCCCAGCGAGGTTCCCGCTTTTTATCCCGTACCCAATGAGCGGAAAAACCAAAAGCCCCAGGGCCACGCAGATGACAAACTGGCCCACTCCGGAGACAAGCAGCTGCCTGCCTGAAGAAACAATGGTCTTAAGATCCATCTCAAGGCCTATTACAAAAAGGAGGAGTATTAAACCGATCTCGGAAAGTATTTCTATGGTTTCAGGCTGTGAAACAAGGCCAAACCCTACTTCAGGGCCGATTATGGCACCGGCCAGCAGGTAGCCTAAAATTATCGGCTGTTTTAAACGGTGCATAATCACACCGATGACAGTCGCCGCCACTATTGATATTCCTATCTCCTGCATTAAGCCGTGCATATCCGCGCCTTTATAAACAAATTTATACTGATATCTTACGAATTATATAATTTTGACCATTTTATATCAAACGAATAAAAAAAAACCGCCCGTAAATACGAGCGGTTTTATCAGTTTGATTTCGTAAAAACTAAGCCATAAGAGAAAGAATCTATTTGGTTGAGCAGGTGCCGTCCCCAATGCCAAACCTTGCCAGCATTGTCATTGCAGGGCACCACTTAGTAAAAATCGACTGGATTAGCCCCGCGGCAAACAGAACGGGGATAATCAAAAACGCGCAGTTGACATAATAAGCCAGAGCTATACCCCCAAGAACTACAACCCCGGTTATCAGCCTTAAAAACTCCTCAGCGTTCATGGATGGACTCACCTTTATTTTATTCATAGTATTTTAATGGCCTCCACCGGGCAGACCCGCTCGCAGCCGGCCAGCCGGTCGCATTTTGAATGGTCGGTAACCTCGCATTTCCCGCTCTTGCCGTCAATATAGAGAATATTTTGCGGGCACATAGCCACGCACACCCCGCATCCCACGCACGCCTCCCTGTCAATCGCCACCGTAACACTGCCGTTCATTTAACGCCTCCTTGTTATATCCTTATATCGCAATATTACGATATTTTGATAGTTTTGTCAAGAGGCTTTTTGGGGAAAATAAAAAATTGCCCGTTTTAGAGGCAATCAAAACTACCCGCCAACCACACGCCGCGGGAACCTGTTTTCGGTAAAACCCAAGACAGACATATTATTTATTCAAGAATAATTCCGTAATGATATGGCCTTAAATCGTATTGTTTAGGATTTACAAATCCAGCGGCTATCGCCCATTTAATACAATCCTCTGGTTTAGGGCGGATACTAATTGATGGCCCGCGGGGCGTCGTCGGATCGTTTCTCCAGTGGATAATGCCGAGCTTGCCGCCCTTCTTAAGTATTCTTTTCGCTTCAGCCAATAAAACCTCGGGGGTCTCAAGATGGAGTATATTAAACAGCATGACATAACCAACACCGCCATCCGGTAATCCTGATCCCTGAGCCATAAAATCCCGCTCAATTGCTTTCACATTTTCAAGGCCAAGCTGTTTTGCTCTTTCTTTTGTTATCCGGATCATATCCTCTTCAATATCCAACGCGTAAACGACACCTTTGATGATTTTAGCCGCCGGAATCGTAAAAGTACCGTAACCGCAGCCAAATTCCGCGACATCACCGGAATTGCTATCTAAACCAAGTGTCGCGAGCACCTTAGCAGGGTCAAAGAACTTTTCCCACATCTCATGATCCGGCATTCCGCTTTCTCTGATCTTCATACAATATCCTTTTTTTCACGCCGTATTGAGCCGGATTCGCGCATATCAAGAAAAATCCTTTTTGGGGTTGTTCCACATAAATATTACTGAACCCACTGTTTATCAGCAGACCAATAATATGTTTTATTGTAAATCGCCTGCATTTATCCTCTGATTTTCCAGCTTCAGGCGAATATTCGGCAATAATAATCTGCCCTCTACCGCTTAATGCCACCTTGACCTGACCGAGCGCTTTCTTCACATCCTTTACATGATGAAACGAATGCACAAAAACAACCGCGTCAAATTTCATTTCACCGACAACTCCGGCAATACTCTCGGCTTTTCCGGAAAGGCACTTAATAAGATGACAGGTATTGAATTTTTTGCAAAGATCATGCGCCTGTCTAAAACCTTTATTGGAGATATCCAGGCCTGCGACAGGTTTTTGCAGCTTCTTTGCGAAATAATTGCACAAATACCCGGCTCCACAACCAACATCAAGAACTTTGTCTTCTTTTTGGAGTTTCTCCAGTATTATCTGCCCGATTTGCTCATTATTCATATTGGACTAAACTCATACTTTTGTTATCTCTATACTCGGTGTAAGTTTGACTGGGTTTCTCAGGGTGAAGACTACTGGGCACCGCTGAAGCGCTAATGCCTCGGCTTCTTTTATCTTTTCAGCAGGCGCGTCGCTGACCACATGAAGTTTTACCCGCACCTCTTCCATAATCGGGCTTTCACTTAAGCCGAAGACTTTAGAGAAATTCACATCCGCTTCAACCCTGGTTGTAAGTTTTTTTATTTCTATGCCTAACATCGCCGCCATAGTGGCAAAAGTGCCCGTATAGCAGGAGGCTAATCCGAAAAAGCAGTAGTGCATCGGGCCCGGATATTTTCCACCGCCGCCCATAAAGGTTGGGTTATCAACTTCAAACATTGTCTGTCCGCCCTCAAATGTTACCGCCGACTGAAATTGCGGCCCACCTTCTTTTATTAGCCATTCGCCTTCAACAACTTGCGTCCTTCGCGCTTTGGACGAATCGTTCCGGATTTGCCCTCCAAATTCCATTACCTTGCCCATATCAACATTGTTAAGCTTATTCATTGCGCGCCTCCTTAATTTGTCTTAGCTGCGGCAAACACAATATATCCTCCTCTACCATAACCTGTTTTGTCCGGGTTAACTACCCTGGTCAGGCCCGAAGAAAAATAGTGATTCATATTTTTATTAAGCGGACAAATAGCCCGTGCTTTTCTTATAACCAGTCGCCATAGAACCTTTCCCTGTACTCTTTCTCTTCGCCCGATATCTGAGCATCGTCAACAACCTGCTTTGTGAACCGATATCTGTAATTCTCACAGAACTCCAGCAGAAGCTTGTGCGCAGCGTTAATCCCCTTAAACCTCTCCTCACATATCTTTTCCGACTTTCCCCTGCATCTGTCCGGGTGACATTCAAGGGCAAGCTGGCGGTATGCCTCTTTGATTTCCTTTATATTTGCTTCCTCGGGCAACCCCAGCAGTTTTCTTGCTTCATCAACTTCTTTATAATTAATCATACTGACACCTCGCAGCTTTTATACTAAAACCACTTCAGGAACCGCCTTCTTTTCACCACAGGGCACGGCGGGGCATTTTAAGGCTTTTTATATTGACTCAAGTTAAAAAGTAACCACCTTGTCGCTTTCTTTAATAAGATCATACAAGTCCTTCATTGTGGACAGTGGGCAAAGCTCGGAACCCTGTGAATTGCGGATCTTAAGGCAAGTACCGCAGGCGAGTATCTTGCCTCCGGCATCAACCAAAGACTGCATCTGCTCCTTAACTTTAAACCTCTCGCTGTCCAGAGCTTCGCATTCAACACCCTTCGCGAGCAAAAAGACTTTAACCTGATCCTTCTCTTTCAGAGCGAAGTTCCCCAGCCTGAAAGCATTCCACACCGTTTCCGAATCAGTTGAATAAACAACAATGCCTAACTTCATCTTGCTCTCCTTGTTAATGTTTTAACCGCGCGAGCCTTTACTGACAGCTTCGCGGTGCGATTTAGTTTCTCAAGCAACACCTCGCGCATCTTGTCAAAAGCTTCGCTAATTTTCGGGCTTGTCAGGGAATAATATATTTTTACGCCTTTCCGGCGCGTCTGCACAATGCCCTCGTTCCTCAAGACCCCTAAATGCTGCGAAAGGTTCGCCTGGCTTATGCCGGCACGCTCCATCAGCTCGCCAACCGAAAGCTCCCTGTTGCGCAGAAGGTTTAACACCTCAAGGCGCTTGGCAGAAGTAAACACCCGGCACATACGCGCGTGCATTTCATAAAGCTTATCAATCATTACCGCCTCCTCTATTACTATATAAGCATATTAGAATATACTAATAACAAAGTCAAGGGTTTTGTATCGCCTTCGGTGTCAGCGAAAGCAGCATCTTCTGCCAAACAAATATAAAAACCGCCCTTTTACGGAGCGGCTGATGCCTGACATTGCCTGACCTGAGGCCAAAATTGCTATAACGCGCCGCTTCGCTTTTCTGCCATTCGCGACAGTGCGAAAGTTAGCTTCAAATCCCGCCTAAGCACTGCTAAATAAAAAAAACCTGCTATGAAGCAGGTATTTTTGTTAAGCCCTCCAACTACATGCCATCAGAACTTGTTTTAAGGAGTGATTCTGCCCATTCGTTTATTTTGTTCCAGTCTCTATAGTCACCAGGTTTTACCCCCAGGGCTATTTTACCCATATAGTTCATAAACCAACCCAAACTTTTAATGTTCCCTGCGAATACCGCTTTACTAAATGGCGTCAGGCCTGAAGCCACGCGGTCAGGAAAAGTCTGAGCAAGCTTTCGATTGTTTTCTTTGGATGAAGTGACAAACGAACAAACGGCAAACACCGCGATTTTTTTGCTATTCAGGCTAACCCTGTTGGCATCAACGAACTTAATGATATTTTCATGCGGTTTGCCTCCGTGTATAGCCGAGCCAATTATTACCATATCGTATTTCTCAATGTCTATCTGTTTACCTTCAGCAGACAGAATTTCAACAACACAACCCTCTTTTTCAAGATAATCCTTCATTTTCTCTGCCACCTCAGCAGTTGAGCCCGCATACGAACCATATACAATTAAAACATTATTCATTTCTGTTCCTTTTGCGCTCAATAATTGCGTTGACAGCATTAACAATAAATAAATAATAACTTTCATTCCGATGCCTCTAAGTTTTTGTCATGCTCAAACGGGAAAGCAAATCTGCGGATAGCGCAATCAAAAGCTTTCAGTAACTTTTCTTAATAAACAAACCACCCCAATTTAGCAAATTTCAAGAAAATCAAACCTAGTATAGGAAACGAATAAGCCGAAGGCTTTATCCCTATGCTATCCCGTAATGTGTCAGCTGTCTGCCAAAGTGTAGCTTCCAATTTCTTTATTTCTTCATTTGTCATATTTGCCTCTTTTCTAGTTTATCCAGATTTACGATTGTAAGCTTCTTTATTTTCTCAATTAGTAATTTCGAGCTTTTGAGTTTTCTTAACTTACCATTGTTTTCCAGCTGATCCACAGGAATCGACTCAAACAAATCACTATCGTTTGATATTGTATCTATTCTAGCCGCAAGATATCCAATAATATCTGCGTAAAGTATTCCGATTGTATGAAAGTTTGAAGGCACAAGTGCAACATCTTCAAAAAGTGTATATTCTCTTGCATTTAATACAGAATTAACAACTTGACTAATATCGTTCGAACTTATATCGCTCCTAAAGTCGCAGTATATACTTACTAAATTCTTGCCATTACCACTATCTGCCTTAGAAAGTGCTTTTTTTAACAACTTTGGCAAGACCTCTAAATATACTTTCTTCTGATCAGTCACACTAGACTTCCCACTATAGTAAAAACTCATACGCGCATTTTTCTTTGCAATATTTAAATCTATTATTTTTGCACAGATATCAATTCGCTTCTCAATACTTATTGATTGATCACCCTTTTTAGCAGAAAAAAGATAGGCACCTTTGAATTCTTTATTAGGATCCCATTTTGAATCTGTTAATATCTGGTGAAATGCAGTTTTTATATGACAATAATGGGCAGAATTAATAGTTGCAATACTCAATCCAAAATAATCTTTGAATTTATCATCACTTGTTTCATCAACAAAAACTAATTTCATTTCACCCTTTAAAAAAAAAACTACACCGCGCATTTGCCAGTGTGGTAATGGTTGATTTTATTATTTGAATTGATCCCCATAAGTTCCTTTAACCTATATTTTCATACTTCTACCCTACCACTTCCCAGTGTCCACCCTTATCTGGTCCGATGCGGCGCAGTTGATTAGAGGTTTTAAGTGCTTTGACAATTTTCTCTACACCTTTTATACTCAGGCCTATTTCCTGGGCAATTTCGTTAGTAGTAACTTCTGGGTTGTTAGATATAATACGAATTATTTTCTCCCTACTTTTCTCCCTACTTTTCTCCCTACTTATTGGAGTAGTTGAAGATACCGCCTCGGCACCTTTTCTCATAAAAGTTGTTATGAAGTGTGTTCCGAGTTCAGAAAACTCAGCTGTGGGTTCTTTCTCCAATATAAGTTTAATGCCTCTGCCCCAGCGTTCCACAAAATGAATGCGGTGGAGCATATCAGCGATAAGTTCATTTCGCCTTTCGGAAACGATCTTTGAGCGAATTTGCTGAATGGTAAGCCCTCCGTACAATAAACCAGGGCTTCTTACTTCCACCTTATCCTTAAATACTGCAACACTCACTGAATCCATAGCTCGGTAATCTCTATGGCAGAAAGCATTAATAACGGCCTCTCTTATTGCTTCTCGGTCAATTTCAGGTACATCTATACGGCGCAGGCCCTCAACCCTCATTCCAATATTTATCTTTTCAAGAATGTAATCCTGTGCCTTATCTATCAGCTGGAAAAGGTCACCACCGAACTCTTTCATGTCAGTGATATATGCCGTACTTGTTCCACTGAATACCGCGCAGCGCAACTTAGCATTGAAAAATATGTCTTCGGGTTTCTTGCCGAACAGCATTACCGCCGCATTGCAGAGCTTTGACCCGCGAGACAATTTTAGTTTTGCAAGCACATTTTTGATTGAATCGTACCGGAGACCCGCAATTTTAAGGAATGTTTTGAGTTTCTTAACACTTATATCGTTTATGGTTGCATCGGCACATATTTCTGTGTCCCAATGATGGTTATCGCGGTTTTTACTCAATATAAGTTGCTCAAGCTCTCTTGCCGATAATTGACGATCAGCATCAGCAACTCGCATATATGCCCTACCATTTGCGAAGTAAGGCGGATGTGAACCCTGAAACACAACTTTGACACAGGTTTTATTTTCTATCTTAACTTTATTTATTTTGGGGAATATTTTGGGTTCTATTTTATCAGAGATGTTTTGGGATATATTCCTAAGAGTTTCTTTGCCAATCTGTTGACCGACAATAGTGCCATCGTCTTTAATACCGAAATACAAAACACCCTTCCCATGCTTGTTGAGTATAGCAGCAATGGAAATTAAGGCCTCTTTTATCTCAGAAGTAGTCTTTTTAAGTTCAACGGTTTCAGATTCATGTATTGTCACCATATATTAACGGTAATTTTAACTCTTTTGAATGATTTTGGCAACCAAACAAAAAACTTTGTTCAACCTACTGTAAAGTAGATTTCACAAAGTTTAAGGGTCACCAGGCAAACGCCATTTGAGCCTGTTTTACCTTATAACCATGCTATTTTACATTCAACCTCTTTTGACACACCTCTGCAAGAGCTTTATAATGAATACTTTGCCGAACAGATATCTTAACTGATTTGAGTTCAATCTCCAAATCATCTAGAGCATTCTTGTACTTACCAAGATAGTAATAGATTAATCCGCGTAGCCCATGAGGCAAGCTTCCGTCTATAGCCATTGCCTTGTTCGCATAGCTTAGAGCCATTAAATAGTCTTCCTTTCTGCCCGATTCTATCCCTTTTTCATAATAGACATTCGCATAGTTATAATAGTTTTTCCCAGTCGGATCTATTTTTATCACATTCTTCATATCTTTAATAGCTTTATCAAGCTTTTTGCGCTGCAAATAAAATGCAACTCTCATCTGATAATATCTCGGATTTTGCGGGTCAGACTCTATCTTCTTGCTATACTCACTCTCAAGCTCTTCAAATGATGCTACTGCCTTGAATTCATTAATAATAAACACATGATCGTTATTTAAGTTACCTAGATACATGTAATAAGCGATTATATTTTGAGGAGGTTTTGACTCCTTTTCAAGGTCAGGTAATAATGGCTCCTGAATAGGCAACCAATAAACTGAATTATTCTCATCCCTGACCTTTATTTCATGCTTGAACAATTTCGGGAAATCAGTATCCGCCAAGGTCTTAAAAAAACCATCAACCATTAACCTGTGGTTTTTTGATATAGGCCTTATTTCACCAATATAAACAAGCTCTTCCTTTATTTTTTGTGCAGGCCGTGATGACTCAAATGTATAAACAAAACCCTTTTTCTTCAACTTAGCTGTTTTTTCTGTGTTCGGATGCATTTTAAGGATATTGGATATAGTATTTGAAGAATATGAATCGTAGTTAAATTCACAATATAGCGGGACTGTTATATTAATACACAATAAAAACACTGCCAAATATTTCATTTATTACACCTTTTCATCGATTACGACGATTAAAGCATTAATTAATAACACTCAGAGACCATCATCCTCATTATACTGTCTTTCCATTTCCTTATAAAATCCCTCATTTTCACTTGTTTTTAGAAAACCAATTCTATATTCCAAACCTTCTCCACCCGGAATATACTTATTAACTGCCAGCACATACTGAACCTCTATAACTTCGCTTGGCCCCAAGGTCGGTAAAATCCAACGCAATGTAGCAAATGCAGGGCTGTATATTGCACCGCCATTACTTGATATATACCCTAATTTACCAGGCAGCATTACCATAAATGTTTTGTTACTTATTGGATTCTCAGACATGTTCCGAATGATAATCTTATGAGTATATTCTTTACCGCTCCTCAAATTTAGAGGCGTGGTCATTTTTGCGTACAATTCGTCTTCACTCATTGCTTCCATATAACTAGCATTTTCACCTGATATCTTTTCCAATAGGTTCCCGTAATTTATGCGGTAATATCGCACCAGATCTCTGGCCGAATTAGAAAACGAGTTGGTTTTAATCGCATAACCCAGCATAATGAACATCACCAGCAAACCGACCAGGATTTTTATTCTGTATTTCATATAACACCCTTTCAAATGACTTACACAATTGCTTTATTCAACTACATGCCATCAAAACCTGTTTTAAGGAGTGCTTCTATCCTAAAACCTTAGCTCTAAATCTTTTTCATTCTTTTTTCAAACTCATCGACAACTTTACTTTCGGACATAAAATCCTTAAGGAGATATTTTAATTCAATAATTAATTCGCTCTTATCATCTTCTTTCGGAATCATACTGTTATTTACCCATACCTGGATTTGATTTTCAAGACGGCCAAATATACGTTTTTTGTAAGAATATCCTACAACCCATTTTTCAAGAACAAATATTATCACAACTGCAATGAAGACTAATGGGATAAATGTATAATTTTTTAAATATAATGTACCAAAAAGTGAACTGGTGGCAACCATTTGAACAATGATACCAATTGATAAAAAAAATAAACCGACGGCTGAATAGTACTGTTTTAGTAAAACAGCCTTAATCAATGCCGCTCTTGTTCCATAAATATGAAAATTGCCTTCCCAGTAACCACCAACCGCAATATCCCTAGCCTCTCTGTCAGTTATTTTAATTGTCTTCCATATAAAAAAAGCAGAACTAAATTGAATAAATAATCCCAAAATTGTTAGTTGAGAACCCAAATTCATACCTCCAACACCCCTTTTACATATAAAATTTATTATAAATCATTAAGAATATTGAATTCTATAAAATTCGCTTACAACACACTAAGGATCAGGTCTTTACATTTAACATTTCAACATCAGGGGCTTAACATCACTGGATTTTTAACTGTTGACACATAATTGAAATTTATTCAATTCCTTTTATTAGCCCGGAGAGCATTTTGTTTATAACTTCGAGTTCATTGACAAGTTTTTCGTGAGTTTGTGCATCGATGAGTTGTTTTCGTTTCAATCGTTCAAGAAGGGGAACGCACTCGTAAGTAGAACCGCGGGCAATCCAGAAAAAGTTTTTTCTGTCGTTTTTATGCCAGCGGCCATTGCCTTCGGCTATGTTTAATGCGATTGATGTTGAAGCTCTTAGGATTTGGTCAATTAAGTGGCAAGTGCCTTTTTGGGTGATTGCGTCGCAGAGTACATCTATTTTTTCGGCAAGGTCAATGGCTTTCTGGTAGACTTCAAGTTTTTCGAATAGAAAAGACATGAGAAAGCCCCCCCTAACTTCAACAGAGTGAGATTTGAGCAGTTGAGAGTTGACCGCATTTGAGGTGGCACACATTCAGATTTTTGCGATTTTCTTCAATTTGCCGTATTCCACTTGCTCTACTTTCAACTCTCTAATCTCAAATGCTCCAAATTTTTGCGGAGCAAAAATTTAAGGGTCCCCAACTACATGCCATTAGAACCTGTCTTGAAATAACTTAGAGTTGAAATATCAATCATTATTTATATAAAGATGTACAAAGGCGATAGGTTTTCATCCAGTAGTTTTAATTTACCTTCAGCCTCTATCTTAGCTGATATTTGGGAATGACTCTGATATCCCCACATAAAAAGTTTAACTGTATTCACCCTTACTGTCTCTTGATAAAATAATCAATTGTTAATCTGTTAAACACAAGTTAAAGTTATTGAATGTTTACTACAAATTCACCACTGCGAGCAAGACATATCCCATCCTTTACAACAAAACATTCGACCCAATGCTTGCCTTTATAGAGTGTACTTTCTTTCCTTACAAAACGCCCCGCTCTTTCATATTCACCATCATAAAAGTCACCACGTAAAGAATTAGCTAATTCTGCTTCATCTCCAGTATTTACAACCTGCCAATATACTTCGTATGGCCAAGAAACATTGGTATCAGCTTTAAATTGAAGTGAACATTTTTTAGGCAATGGATCTCCATCACTTTGAAATTGCTGTGGTCTAAAACCTTTACAAATATAGGATGCTGTTATATTTGCTCGTCCCTCTATATTAACAGACCACTTTGGCTGTTTACGATGACTTACAGCAAATATACTTTTTGTTTTTTCTAAAGAGTTCCTCAAGAAAGAACCAATTGTTTCAAAACTATTTGACTTTTTCGCTTCCGGTATTGGAAAATCTCTACCGAAGTGCTTTTTCATCAATTGACAAGCTTTTATCTCATCAGATTCAGCATCTACCTGTTCCAAAATGACGGCAAGTGCTTTTAATCTATTTTTTAATCCGTCCATATCATCGTTATTGATTTTCCCGAATACATCTTCATATTCTGGAGTTGGTTTTTTAATACTAATACGGCCCGAGATCAAACCGGCTCCATTACAAATTTGTATTAAGGCAGACAGGTCATCAGATTTATTATCATTGATAACCTTGCTATTTAATAAATTATTAACAAGAAGAATATATGCCAGACCAGAAGGTTTCGCACCAGACTCAATCGGCAAAGACTCGTCATCCCAACGCCGAATATATCTCACAAGTCGCCGAAATTGATTTGTTTTTGTTGCAGAGTCTTCTGTATCCTTGAATTGCGTCATTATATTATCTACATAGTCTAATAGTCCCTGCGGGTTTGCATCCTTCCATCCATTTTGTTTATGAGCAAGTTTGAACACTGTTTCTTTAAAAATGTTCTCATGTACAGCATATGTCACTAAATCAACGTGATATCCATCCTTGTAAATTACACGAATACATGGCCCTTTGGACACAACTTTCTCCGTGTGATCTTTTACTGCATCATAGATCCATCCTCTAACTTCTGAAGCTGTATAATCATTTTCATTAATACTTAACCTCAATGCCACATCAATATCATAACCAAGATTTTCAATTGGTTTTACTCCAGTTTTCATTATGTAACTGCCTTGAAGCATTTCCTGAAAAGATGGCTTGCCTTTATCCTTAAGATAATCGCGAATACGATTCAAAATAATATCTCTCTTCTCAGCGAGAATACTATTAAGTTCATAATCCATTCGGATTTTTTCATGGAATTGTTCAAGATAATTCTGAATGTACGCCATTAAACCTCTTATTGTTTAAGAATTGACAAACTCGTGAATATTTCCTTAACTAAAGCCATTTCACCAGTATCACTACTTAAAACTTTACTATGTATTGCATCAGCATCTGTTCGCGCCATTTCATTTAAGGTTTCTATAGCTATCTTATCAGCCTTGTCAATATTGATTGCACTAAATTGTTCTGGTGATTTATTTGTTTGTTCCAAGCGGACAAACCGTGTCGGCAATTTTAATTTATTTAACGAAGAACAAAGGAATCGTGATGCATTGGAATAGCCGAATGACTGAGAAGAAAGCGACATTTCAACAATATTCACACCGGCACGCCAATTAAAAAGTCCCCAATTGGGATTTTTTACTGAATATGGATCACCCGATGGCTGATCACATGTCCCTACGGATAAAATATCTAACTGAGTATCTTCTAAATCTATCATCCCTATTGCTTCTATAATCCCAATCAATGATGGGTTATTCGCCCAGAGCCCTCCATCGACAAAATTATCTTGAATAGATTTATTATCAGGATTGGTAAACTGGGCAATAGGAAAAAGAATGGGGGCCGCAGCAGATGCCATACAAACATCAACTAAAGAGTAATTATCATCCCTGTGTTTACCTGGATTGTGTGGTGTCTTAAAAACCCAAGCTTTATAATTTGAGGCATTAACACTAGGAACACATAAAGCTATATTTCTTTTTTCATAAAGTTGTTTGATTGTCATGGTTCCAAATACTGATTGCAAAGCATTTTTAAGTTGTAATACATTTGATGCAGGTTTCTTAATGTATTTACTTGCCCAAACCAAGAATTTAATAAGCTGTTTTTGTGAAGGCATTGGATCTACAAATATCTTTTCCCCATTATCTATATATAAAGACTGAATCCTATTTATAGGAATTCCGGCAGCCAACCCACATGTCAGTATTGCTCCTGTACTTGTTCCACAAATAAGATCAAATGCTTTGCCTATATCGGGGATATCCTTAGAAAAACATGCATCGAATCTGTAGGCAAGAGTAGACAACAAGGTAGCAGTATAGAGGCCCCGCATCCCACCGCCATCAATACATAACACTCTAAATGTATTTTTCATAGATAAATGCTCTAGACTACTTACTTTTCCTATTATAAGGCGATTTATTATGGGGATTTAAAGAGATTCCTTCTTGGCTATCTTTAGTATATATCGAATCTGGAGTACGTCCTAATTTTAAACCAATCACTCTTGTTGGCGTGTTCCCCTTAGCCAACTGTTTTATCTGTGTCACTTCT
Organism: Elusimicrobia bacterium RIFOXYA2_FULL_47_53; assembly: GCA_001800315.1. GTDB lineage: Bacteria > Elusimicrobiota > Endomicrobiia > Endomicrobiales > XYA2-FULL-47-53 > XYA2-FULL-47-53. The sequence goes on from MGVE01000010.1 coordinate 60,857, forward strand.
TTTTGAGTCCAGGCTTTGCCAGTGTTCCGGTTGTACATTGCCATAACAGCCTCCTTGCAATAGATTATTTCAAAAGCGAAACTACGCCTTTTGCAAATTGGAACGATTTGAGCGCCGCATCGACCCATTTTGTACTATCTCTAACGGCTTCTTTTAAATCTGATACTGATTTAACGGCATCAGCCTGGGAAAATGTATTTTTAGATGCCTTACTAAACGCAGATGCAATATCCGACAATTGCGGTCCTTTAATACCCATAAATCCTTGAACTTGGCTTTCAAGTAACTCGATTTGATTATTCTGAATAGCAATCAACTGAACTACATTTTTCACTAATTCTTGCACATCTTCTGGCATTTTCTGTAAAGAATCTTTCAATTTCTGAACATCAGTGTCCATAATATAACCCCTTATTGAAACATAGATAAAAGCTCTTGGAGTCTTTTGGATTTATTAGGATCCATTTTCAAGACACTAAGAGCCTTCATTTGCAAATTGGAATCTTTCAGCTTATCAACAAAATCATCTGTTAGTTTACTTTTTTCAGTAAAATCTTTATATGCCTCTAAATGGATTTTTGCTATATCAGACTGCTCTTTAATGGTGGACATAAGTTCCTGCAAGAGCGTAAGCATTTCTTTTTTCTCCGCTAATAAATCTCTCGTATAAAATTCTAAATCGATTTTGGCTTCTGGAGTCAGCTTATAGTCGGACCCAGCAAGTTCATTCTGTTTTTTAACCTTCATTTGCTGAATTTTAAAATCCAAATATGCGCTAAGCACGGGCAAATAAGTGTCGCTTAAAATTTGCATGTTTTTAGACATATCCGTAAGATTTTCTTCATTCTGGCTATTTATTGGCCTTAAAATCTTTGGATTCATGCATCCGGTACAAGCCAAGCATCCCAATACCATAATGACAATAAAAGACTTCATCTTATCCTCTTTAATCATTAATTTTTACTACCCTTCTGACCACACCTTGTATACTAAAATCTTTTGAAATGACAATTGGCTTATACTTATCGTCCTTAGATTTCGGCAATAGTACAACATAGTCTTTTTGTGGTTTATAATATTTAACAGTGGCTTCATCATCGATAAGTGCAAGCACAATCTCACTCGGATTAGCAATTGATTGGCTTTCAATCAACAATAGATCATTATCATCTATTCCTGCATCATTCATGGATTCACCATGAGCTTTCAAGAAAAAATAGTTATTTGGCCTATTTTTAATAAGCTCTTTTGAAACAGAAATGTATCCTTCTATATTCTCTACTGCGAGAAGCGGGGCTCCACAAGCAACCCTTCCAAGTAGTGGAATACTTACTAATTCCTTTTCTTGTTTTCTACCGGTGTTAATACTTTTAATACCTTTTGCTTTTTCAACTTCCAAATACTTTTTCTCAGCCAGTACGTTAATAAACTGTTGAATAGAATTAACCGAAGAGTAACCCAAAGCATCTGCTAAATCCTTATAGCTGGGTATTTGGTTATTTACTCTCTGAAACTCTTTAACTGCATCTAAAACTTTCTGTTGTTTTGATGTTAAATGTGTTTTCATACATAGTATTATACATATTGCATGTATGGAAGTCAAGCGAGCGACATGCTTGGGATTAGTTTAGCAGAGAGGGGTTGTTTTTGATAATTTCTTTTCTAATTTTACTATAAAACATTCTTGTAGTAATAGCATGTAGTTCATCATGTTTTAAAGGCAATGAAAGATATTTTCTTGACAATAATAAATATTGCACATCACTCTGGGATGTGGTATTATTTATCAATGGAATCATATCGAATATTTTTAAATATATTGAAAACAACCTTTCTAAATAGTTCTTGCATACCAAATTGAGTTTTTCCTTTGCAATATTATTTATTTCATTTTGCAGATGGGATAAGTGTTGCAAGGGATTATTTGAATAATATTCTACAATTTTTATTGCTTTTAAATAGAATTTCAACAACATCTCCCTACTAACTATTTTATCAGAATCTATAGGGAATGAGCTGTCTGTGTAATAACGAACAGGCCCTTTGACACCTTTCCCAATAAGAAAATCATCGTTACCCCAATCCTTGCTTTGAGTCATCATAACTGATTTAAAACGACTTTTTATTCTATCATGCCATTTACTATCACCGTTCACGCGTCTATTAACAGCCCAGAGTAGTAAGTCCGTACATTGTACGCCGGGATTATTTTTTTTCACAATACTATATTCGATCTTAGGAAAGTATACAGGAAGCATTGGAAGATTATAAATACTGGATAAAAGTTCTTTTTCTAATTCTTTATGATTATTTTCCAAAATACTCATTGTTAGTCCTGGTCTGTGTTCTATAAAAAACTTTGCATTGTCTCTTGTGTGCATAGCGCTCAGTGTTGAGTTTATTAATGACACTGCATAATAATCTCGATTTATTAAATTTTTAGATTTTTTAGCTATATCATGAAATTCACTTACAAATTCCGCATTTATATTCTTATTAATTTCGGTTAAAAGATGAGAATGCGCATTCTTACTGTCTTCGGAAGCATGAAACCAACCCCGACTAATCGTTCTTTTATCTAACTTATTTTCTGGCGGCTTGTGAATATCGGGGTCCTTTTTTAAATTTTCTATCGCAATATTTATGATCTCATCTTTGATTTCCTCGTCACTTATCAACATACCTGCACCAACACACGGATTGGGTTCTGCAAAAGTACTTTCATCCACATAAACATATCTCATATTATTGTATTATAGGCATGACATTTCACTGTTTGACACTATTTAGATTTTGCAATATCAAATCGAACGATAGTATTTAATATTTCAGCTGTCTGGATGATATATTTGAGTGTAAATCCTTTTTGCGGAATTTCAATGAAATATATCTGAGCAATGAAAATGGTTCTCAATTTGGCAGACAGGCTATATATTTTTAAGGTGCCTATTCCGACAAATATCCCCTGCTTCTATGCACGAGCTCAATTCAAATTATTTATTTAACTCCAGTGTCACCCTGATCTTGCTTTTATGCTCAAGAATCACCTTGCCGCCGGCTTGATCAATAGCAACAATCATTGAATCATCTATTAAATCGCCCTCTTTGAGCAGCAAGGATTTATTCCCCTGCCTCTTATTTTGAATAAAGGCAACTGATTGTTTACCGTCATCAACAAAGCCGGTCAAGACAAGAGAATTCAAAATCTGGTTCTTAATAGTTTCCTGCCTTTGGCTTTCTTCCTGTTGCCTGAGTTCCGCCATTCGTTGCTCCTGTTCACTTTTCCGCTGCTCTTCTTCGCGTTTTCTGTCTTTCTCAATATCATCCAAAGATTTCACTGAATTTCTCCAAAGCGGAAAAAAGATATTCCGCTTTGAAATTTCCGCATAACTTAAAGAGTTCATGCCGGACACATCAGCAACGAAAAATATACAAACGCACAAAATAATCACACCCGGAAATTTTCGGATCATACTTTGGCTACCCATAAAAATGAAACTACTATACTACACCTCACCCTTGAGGGATTAGCCTCGTCACCGGATATGCTTAGCTTCTGAATTTGATATGGCAGTCCGCTTGAACTTAACTTATGCATAAAACCTACTAAACTGTTTAGCGATGTTGTAATATCCAACTGAAGGGATATCTCCGCGCCATGATCTCCGTTTATTATTTCCAAAGGTCGGAGTGATGAAATTTCGTTTATCCCTGTTTCCCTGCAAAGACGACCTATATTAGCTGTCACGCCAAGCTGTTGTTCGTTAGGATTTTTTCTGAATTTATCCCCTGAAAATATGCCGTTATATTTTTCAATAATTTCATTTTTTCGCTCAAGAAGATCTGCCGATTTGAACAGGTTTACCAATGATGACTGGCGCGAAAGCAGAGGTTCTGCAATGTAAATATATCCCAAGGATGCGATAATTACACCCGCCGCTAAATATAATATCTTCAACTCTCTTTTAGATAGCGCCACTTTTTGATTTTCCTTTTCCTATCGCCAGGCCGCATTCAATTTCAAAATCAACCAGGTTTTTATCATCAAACTTCGCGGCTCTGGCGCCCTTGCTGTTGACTCCCGAAAACAACTTTGATTTAGACAGCAGTTCGGCTGTTTTCGCTGTAGCATCAAATGAATTTGTTCTGCATTTTAGTATCAACATTTTTTGTTCGTAATCATAAACAAGCTGTGTGACATATACATTACCAGGTATAAGAGCATTTAATTCCTGTAACATTACTAACGAAAAATCGGAATTATCGGAATATTGCTCTATTAATTTCAAAACAGCTTCTTTTTGTCCGAGCTCGGCAATCTCACCGCCTGACTCATTAACCAAATGTTTTATCCTTCTGCCTTCTGCCAGGCTGGCCCGGTTCTTATATATATATCCGCCTGACAAGACCACAGCTGCTAAAACACATAAAGAAATCGCTTTAACTACCGTCCTTACATATTTTTTGCGTCCTATTCCCGATATTGCCTCGGGAGACATCAGATTTTGGCTTTTATCACAAAGAAGTAACGCGCCAAGCAAACGAGCAATAGACTCACCTGCAACTTTGCTATTTGCGCCGGCTAAATCCACTCTGCCGTCAGGAATAAATGCATTGCTTATTTCTGCTCCGGGAATCATTCTCCCGACAGCACCGGACACGCCGAATTTGTCAAACCCTGCCACAAATGCTTTTTTTATTATCTGATCTCTATATGACGCGTGGAATGATGAAAAGGACTTTCCCATTTCATCAGCCACTGTTTTTAGGGTATCCGAACTCTCATTTTTTATTGCCATTCCGCGGCTCAACGAAAGTTTACCCTCAACAAAAAATTCCATTTCCCAGTAGTCATCATCCAGATCAATGACACTATAATTCCCCATTCCCGGGATTTCAATATATCGCATCAGTTCACTTAAAGCCATTGTTGCGGCAACTATTTTACGGGGAAACAGGCCGGCTTCATTAATCGTCTCCGTGAGTTTGTTTACAACCTGCTTTTTCACAGCATACATCATTATTTCGCTCAGGCCTTCCTTGCCGGGTTCGCTGATCCAGGAAAAATCAATTATTGCTTCTTCGGAAGAAAAGGGCAGATGCTTCTGCGCCTCAAAATACAGCATATCCCTGATTTCTTCGTCTTTGCATTTCGGCAAAGCGACTCTTCGGGCAAAAACTTGGTATTTTGGCAGTATTACCATTAAATACGAATTGTCAATCTTGTGCTTCGCGGAGAGCGCAATAACAGCGCTTTTAACCGCTTCTCCGTACTGCCGGCCATCATCCTGCCCCCCCTGTTTATCCAAAGGCAAATCCTCGTATGCCAAAACCTTTAGGATATCGTTTTCTACAACACCTTTCAGGTAACGGATCGCGTTTTTATGCGGTTCTAACACCGAAATTATTTTATTTTTTGCCATAGATTCTATAACTCTCGCCAGAATATTATTTTTACGGCACCGGCGCGCCTTTCCAGCATAGCTTCCACGCGTTTAACCACTTTGCCTATTTTCCCGGCTGAGCTGACCCTGAAAAACGAAGAATTTACCGTTACTAAACCATTTATGCGGTTAAAAACCTCATCACCCGCGACCGACCTGATTTCTTCAACGCTTTTAAACGGCTCATCGTCTCCGGTTCCTTCCAGCAAATCGTTCCCGCTTCTGTGCGCCACAATTGATTCAGCGGTTCTATTGTCTATGCCGGGCAATGCCTTTAACACATCCATCGGCGAGGTGTTAACATTTATCAACGCATCGGAATGTGCCGTCACAAACTTCATAAGTTCAGCGACTAATTGTTTATCGCTAAATCCTTTTATCAAATACAGCTCGTCCAAAGCGTCAATAGGCCTGTTTTTACAGTGATACGGCCGCTTCAGGCTCATATAATAACCGTCTTCGGCACCGTTTCTGCTCATTGCCGAGTCCGCGTCAACCCAATCCTTGAGAGAATCCGATAACTCCGAAATATTCGGAGCCAACGCTACAGGGGGCAGTTTCACAAGCACCGATAACGGTATTGAGTTGATATTAACTTTACTTTCTTCGTCTTCCACAGACACATTCAAAACACCGTCGCCAAATGCCGCGTTATTGTAGCCGCCGTCATCGGACTTCCATTTTTCACCCAGGCAATCAAATCCGTTGCCGTCCTGCAACAGATTATTTTCAACCGTGACAATGCCGGAATAAGCGATATTCAAGGCCTGCACTTCGCGCAAAGCATAAGCGGCTTTCCTAAGCTCAAGTTTTGCTATATATGCCCCGGCAAGGACTATGCTGGAAAGAATGGCGCTTATCCACAGCACTACAATTAGCGCCACGCCTTTGCTGCTATCCTTTTGTATTTGCCGAAAGCAAATCACTGGAATAAACCGGCACCTCAACATTTAGTGTTCGCTCCCGGCCAGAATCTCTGGACTCATATATTTTTAGTTTTATCCTCACGACCGCCGGCAGATTGCCGGCGCATAAATCTGAGCCGGGCGCTTTGCCGCTGTCCCACTCTTGACGCCATTTTTTACCGTCATAGTATTCCAGTTCCAATTCTTTTGCCAGAGGCGCGATTTCCTGTATTACAGGCTCTTGTTCCGAGGCGGCGATCCCGGCAAAACCCCGGTTAACTCTTACCAACCCGTCTTCATTCGTTCCGGGATCGCTGTCAATGTAATACTCAATTTCAGACAACCCTCCGTTCATAGATTGAGCCGGCGGAAGAAAAGATGTAAATATCACTTTGTCTGAGCCTCCAAAAGCGCCTGAGGTATGCCCCCCGCGAAAAACATATCTTCCCGGCTGCGGCTTAAAGGCGCATCTTAGATCGCGGGATAATTGCCTCCACGAACTTCTAAAGTTTTCAATAGCATAATTTCTATCTTCCTGAATCCTGAATGCCCTTAAGCCGGCGCGGAAAACCATGTAAACTGATGACATAATTATGGTAAAAACTGTCACGGCAACCAAGAGTTCTACAAGCGAGAAACCGCCTTCGCCGCGCCGGACGAATCTTGAATCACTTGAAAATTTATTCATTAACTTTCCTGGTGATATACAACCGGAAGCGCGATTCCTTGTCTGCTCCGTATTCTTTCCACTTAACCGAAACTTCCGCTAAATCAGTGGTTTTATTCAGGTTTTGTCCGGAGGAAGCGACAACAAAATCCTGGTTCCCTGAACGAATAGCCCTTTCAATGGCATTAGGAACAGACGCTCCCGAAAGCAAAACAGCTGTTTCTGTCAACCCGATGACAGCTGCGCTGTTTAAATTGTCTATAGACTTCCCGGAGCGCAAATATGAAGATATGCCGCTTACGGCCGTTACCATTACCGTACCGACTATTACTATCGCTACCATGCTCTCCAGCAGCGTAAACCCGCCGCTATTCATAAATCAGATCCTTTTTATTTCGCAGCGGCCCTTTAAATTATCGTAAGTCAGGCTGTACTTTCCCGCCTGCCGGCTTTCAAAAACAATATTGAAATTATCGGCGCTGCCGTCCGGCTCAAAGATTATGCTTGACGCTGAAATAGCTTTGACCGATATTTTTTTGTCCCATCGCATGTTTGAAGCGTCGTAACCGGCAATCCGTTCAAACTCAAACCGCGAAGCGGCATTTTCCGTTTCACACAGCATGCGATAACTTTTGTTCTCCGGATCAAACTCTATTTTATACCTGCGGTTTTCTGAAAGCGCCATATCTCTGGCATACAATATTGTTGACGAAAGCTTCTTGCATGCAGTTTCAATCTCTGAGGCAGACAGCGAAGCCCTCAGTACAGGCCAGGAGATCGCGCTAATTAGAGCGATTACAGCAAGCGCGATACAAAGCTCAATAAGAGTAATCCCGGAACCAGCCGATATTTTCACAGATGGGTATTTATTTAAAGGCATGGCTCAGCGCTTATCTTCCCAGTTTGCTATATCGTCTCCGCCGCCGTCAACTTTATTGGGGCCAAACGACTTCAAATCATAGTCCGTGTTATTTGAACCGGGACTGATATATACAAATTGCCCGCCCCATGCGTCCTTGCCGATCCTTTTCTTCAAATACGGGCCCTTCCAGTTAGAAACGCCGCTTGGCCTGGACATAAGAGCTTCCATACCTTCCTGGGTTGTCGGGAATCTGCCGTTATCAAGTTCAAACGCATCCAAAGCCGTTCCGATATTTTCAATCTGCAGCCTTGTACTTGAAATCCTTGCTTCCTCAGTCCTTCCAATGAGCCTGGGCAGTACGACAGACACCAGTATTCCGATTATCGCCACCACGAGCAGTATTTCAATGAGCGTAAACCCGTTTTCTTTTTTTTCTGATTTATTTTCCATTCAAGACCTCCGATTATCTTATTGTAGCGCTTATCTGAAACACCGGCAAAAACATTGAAAGCGCTACAAAAGCCACCATTATTCCAACAAATAAAATTATCACCGGCTCAAGCAGGGAAGTAAGCGCTTTAAGCGAATATTCCACCTCGCGGTCATAGGTTTCCGCTATCCTTAAAAGCGAATTTTCAAGCTTACCTGTTTCCTCTCCCACGGCAATCAAATCGGCAACTATAGGCGGGAAAAAACTGCTTTTTCTAATAGGGTCTGCCAAACCCCTGCCTTCTTTGATACTGCGGCCGATATTGCTTATTTCAACGGCAAAAAGCTCGTTTCCCACGGAATCCTTTACCATAACCAGAGCGTCTAAAAGCGGCACTCCGTTCTTTAACAACGCGCTAAGCATTCTTACAAACCTTGAAACGAGCTCTTTTCGTATTAACTGACCGACAATCGGTATTTTCAGCCTCAACCCGTCAATCGCGGCTTTTCCGTCCTTCGTTCCAGAATATTTCAAAATCATTATCAGAGCCAGAGCTATTACCGGTATGTAAACAAACCACCACTTCTGCATGAAAGTACTCGCAAATATCAGGATTCTTGTAGGCAAGGGCAGTAGCTGCCCTAAATCCAGGAACATAATCTGAAATTTCGGAATCACAAACGCGAGAAGAAAGAGTATGCTCGCAAGGCCTACGGCAAGCATCAGAACAGGATATGCGAGCGACGCTTTAATGCGGTTTTTCAATATTTCTTCTTTTTCCCCAAACTCGGCAAGCCTTGCAAGCACTTCCTCAAGCATGCCTGATGACTCACCTGCTTTTACGGCTCCGACATAAAGGCCGGAAAAATGCTCCGGATACTCGGATAACGAATCGTAAAGTGTTTGACCACCCTGAACTTTTGACCTTATATCCGAAACTATTTTCCGCAATCCGGCGTTTTCCGTCTGCCTCTCAATTAACTCAAGCGCCTTGGCCAGTATCAGCCCTCCGCGGAGCAAGTCCGCCAGCCTGCAGGTAAAAAGCAGCCTGTCGGAACCGCTTATTCTTTCAAAATTAAGCGAAAAATAATTATTCCATCCGTTACTGTTCCTGACATTTATGGCAACGGGATATAAACCCATTGACTGAAGTCTTAACGAGACAGTTTTAATGTCATCTGCCTCAATTATGTCGCTGATAAGTTTTCCGTTTATGTCCCGCGCTTTATATATATATCTATTCACTTACTTATACTTCTCCTTCGTTAGTAACCCTGATTATCTCGGCGATGGAAGTAAGTCCGGCCTTAACCTTTTTCCAGCCGTCTTCCCTTAGCGTCACAAGGCCTCTGCTTACGGCTTTCTTAAAAATGTCTCCCGCGGCAGCCTTTTCAACAACCAACTGCCTTATTTCGTCATCCATTATAAGCAGTTCGTATATGCCGGTACGCCCCTTGTATCCGGTATGCCTGCATTCCTCGCAGCCGGGGCCGGCAGTAAATATTGCCCCGTCAGGCAATATTTTAAAACCTGAACTCTCCAGCGAAGAAGTGTCCTGATTGTCCCTGACACGGCATTTCGGGCACAACAACCTAATAAGTCTCTGCGCCATTATAGCTTCAACTGACGAAGAAATTAGGTAAGGCTCAATACCCATATCAATGAGGCGCGTTATCGCACCTGCCGAATTATTGGTATGAAGCGTGCTGAAAACAAGATGCCCAGTCAGAGACGATCTTATCGCTATCTCGGCGGTTTCCTGATCCCTTATCTCGCCGACCATTATCACATCGGGATCCTGCCTGAGTATCGCCCTCAAACCGTTGGCAAAGGTTAAGCCTATTCTAGAATGAACAGGTATCTGATTTATTCCTTTAAGTTGATATTCAACCGGTTCCTCTATTGTAATGATCTTTTTATCGGTAGTATTTATTTTGCTCAGACAGGCATACAAAGTGGTAGTCTTGCCGTGTCCGGTCGGACCGGTGACAAGCATTATTCCATGCGGCATTCTAATAAGTGACTCCACCCTTTTTTGATACTCAACCGGCAGGCCAAGCAGCTCCAGCCCCAAAAACATCTGAGCGCGCGGAAGAATCCTTAAATCAATGCTTTCCCCGTGCAAAACCGGCAGAGTGGAGATTCGCATATCTATATACTCGTTCCCCATTTTATACTTTAGCCTGCCGTCCTGCGGAAGCCGTTTTTCCGCGATATCCATTCCGGCCATTATTTTTATGCGCGAAATTACGGCGGCCCTGTACTTTTTCACCGAAGAAGGGATGGGCGCCGCGTGCAGAATACCGTCAATCCTGTAGCGGACAATAATATCATCCTCGTAAGGCTCAATATGTATGTCTGTCGCCCCGTCGCGATACGCCTCCTCAATGACCTGATTCACAAATTTAATTATGGATGCGTCTTCCTCGGCTTCCGGCTCTTCAGCCTGGCGTTCCGAGGCCGGCTGACGCGTCAATTCATCTTTTTCCGCTACCAGTTCCATTGTTTCGGCGCCCAAACCGTACAACTTTTTTAGCGCGGCGTTTATTTCTTTTTCTGAAGCCAATACCGTATTAAGCTCCAGGTCAAGCATCAGCCGCAAATCATCAAACGCGTGTATGTCCAACGGGTCGCTGGTCGCAACTGTCAATACTCCGCCTTCTTTTTTTATCGGAATTATATTATAACGGTTAGCGAACTTGGCCGGAACCATTTCGGAAAGCAAAACATCAATTTTCAGGTTAGACAAGCTTATAACCTGCATATTGTGCTGAAGCGAAAGCGCCCCAAGTATATCCTGCTCGGTCGCCCACTTGCGCCGCACCAATAGCTTTCCTATTCGTTCGGGAATAGTTTTCTGCTCAAGAAGAACTTCTTGCAATTGGCTATTATTGATTACACCGGACTCTATCAGGATCTGTCCCAAGAATGGTCTTTTCATTTTTTCCCCTGTTAAAGTAAATATTATCAAAATATTGTTTATTTTTCAATCAGTAATATTTATTACCCGCGATTGATTAGCGAACAATATATTTGTATAATATTTGCGTTGCAAACTTCTTTTTTGAGGGGTCTATTGTGTTAATAAAAAGGTTTTCTGTTATCATCGCGCTGTCTTTCTCTATTTTATTGGGGCAGGCTCATGCAGAATTTAAGAAATTATCGTCTGACGAGTGGAGCAAAATCCTCGCTGAAATTGGCATTAATCCGGAACAATCTATTCTTGCAAGGCTCACAAACGCCGGTGACACTATTGAGAGAATTCAGAGCCAGACAAAAGCAAACCTCAGAGCCGATAACTGGGTAAGCATATTCAAAAAACTGAATGCCGAACCGAAGCCAGAAATGAAACCGGAAGAATGGGCGGCCCTCTTTGATAAAATCGGGCTGTCATACAAACAAATATCATACGCCATTCAATCGGGAACTTCAGCCCGGGATACAACGGACAGCCAGCCCCCCCAACAGACGCAAACGGTTCAAACCGCATCCCAGGAACCAGCCACAACAGCCAAAACCGAAATGCAGGCTCCTGCGCAGTACGCAAAACCTGAGCCACAATCGCAGGAAAAGGAAAAATCCACGAAAATATCGCTTGATTTGCGCGACGCCGATATTTTCAACGCCCTAAAAATAATTTCGCAAAAAGCCGGGCTTAGCATTGTCGCGGCAAGCAATGTTAAAGGATCAGTATCAATATATCTTCAGAATACGGATGCTCTTGACGCGTTGAAAATGATTCTTGAAATGAATAATCTCGCTTATGTCCGCGACGGCAATATTTTCAAGGTTATGACCGATCAGGACTACGAAAGGGTTTACGGAAAAAAGTTTTACGACATCACTGCGGCGGAAATAGTCAAATTAACTTACGCTAAAGTACCCAACATAGAAAAAGCGATAATGCCTCTCAAAAGCAAAGTTGGCCAGATTATACCCGATCCCGGCACCAACTCGTTTATCGTAGTTGATACCCAGGAAAACATTTACCTTGTCAAGAAAATGATTGCCAACCTTGATTTGCAGACTGAAGTAAAAGTATTCGCTTTAAACTACGCCAAACCCAAGGATGTTCTTGAAAAAATAAAAAATTATTCCTCTCCGGGAACCGGCGCCGTTCAGCTTGATGAACGCACCAGCCAGATAATTGTCACCGATTTCCCGGAAAAGGTGGCGGAAATATCAAAAATAATCGCTTCGCTTGACAAAAAGAACCGCGAGGTGATTATTGAAGCAAGAATAGTGCAGGTAATTCTCGGCAACGATTTTAAAATGGGAGTAAACTGGGAAAGCGTGTTCAGCCAGGTAAATAACCGCCAGATATCAGGCAATGTTTCAGCAAACTTAAACGCGCTAAACCTCGGCGCTTCAGGAATAAGGCTCAATGTAGGGACATTGGCAATAGACAACTTTACGGCGTTATATGATGTTCTCCAGACCGTCGGCAAAACCAACCTTGTTTCTTCTCCAAAAATTGCCACAATTGAGAATCAGGAAGCTAAAATACTTGTCGGCACAAAAGAAGCCTATGTTACAACAACCGTTACTTCCCCTGGATCAGGCATCAGCACCACCGCGGAATCAATAACTTTCATAGATGTCGGCGTAAAACTTTTCGTAACGCCAACTATCGGCGACGACGGCTATATTACAATGAAAATAAGGCCGGAAGTCAGTTCAGTGGACAGGACAATGACAACATCACAAGGTAACACTATACCCATAGTAAGGACTTCCGAGTCTGAGACCACGGTTATGGTTAAAGACGGAGTTACTATAGTTATCGGAGGTTTGATGGAGGAGAGAAAGGAGAAACAGGTCAGCGGCATCCCTCTTCTCAGCAGGATACCGCTTATAGGCTCTCTTTTCGGCAGGACATCCGAAGTTACAACAAAAACCGAGCTTGCCGTTCTTTTAACACCTCATATAATTTCCGGGGATGTTGCGGTTTCGGCTTCCGAGAAAAAAAGGCTGAAAATAGTAGACAAATAACCTCTTTTTCAAACTTAAGTTATTTTTGGATATGTCCTTACAGGCTGCTTCTTTTTTCAGGGAGGGTCAATTTTCTCCGACTATAGCGGGTCAAAAGCGCATGAATCTTTACACTCCGTACCACACGGTCCTCTTGTCTATAACTAATCATCTAACTCTGGACCCTATCACTTCAATAGCAAACCCTTCCTTCAATCATTTTAGATGCGTCTCATATAAAAGCATCCAAAGAAAGTTCATCTATATCTGTTTCATTTCCGCTCTTCATTAATGAATGCTTCTAATAACTCTCCCATATTTTTATAGTTTGGATTATTCATTATAGGTTCAACTTTAATTCGGCCCCCTTTTTTCGCCATATTATAACGGCCTAATGCATCCTTATAATATTCAAGTGCTTTATCTTTTTCGCCTCTCAATGAGTATGCATTACCAATGCCCATGAGACATTTAACTACACCTGATTCGTCCTCAAGTCTATCAAACAGTTCTACAGCCTTTTTATAATTATCAATTGACTTTATGTATGTTCCATCGTAAGTACCCTTTTGTTTATAATAATTGGACCATTTATTATGATACGAGTCATGTTTATATAAATTACCGTACTCATGATAAGCATCAGCCAAACCATTTTCATTAGCATTTTTTTTGAATATTATCACGGCTTGACCGATCAGATCTTCCGCCATAGGAACCCTTCCCTGCGACATCATCACATCTGCCTGATGTAATTTCTTATATGGATCGGATGTGGAAACCAACCCAATACCTGCACATCCTACGAAACAAATTAATGACAATGTGAATAAAACAGACTTTTTTTTACTCATTTTTTTACCCCATTATATCCGTTATTCGCAAAATAGCTTGAAACAATAGACCCAGACATATTCCCTGCCATTAAGGCCGGATATGTTATGCCGACAGCAATGGGTACTCCAATAGGATTTGCCACAAAAGTTCTGAAAAAGCCTGGGTTGAACTGGATTTGAAGAGTATCATGTAATCCCGCAGTGGCATTTACACCTGGTATTCCATTTGTAAAGTTGGATAATTGACCACCTTCATCTAAAAACCCCGATGTGTTTATGATATTCCCTGCTGAGTCATATTTTTCCCATCCTTGAAAACCTACATTATTACTACCGGGAATTGGTTTCCCATTAGAACCCTTGAAAGCTATCCCATCACCTGAACTAGCCTGTGCTTTATACCCTACAATCTTTTCATAGCCATATCCTGCTGAAGCTATAGCTGCACCCATTACAAATCCTCTCCCCATGGTCTGGAAGAATTCGTCTCCATTCCAGGACTGTCCGGTCATAGCTGTCATTCCTGAATATCCTGCTCCACTAGCAAATGCACCTTCTATTCCCCCACTACCGACAGTTGCAAAAAAACCACTTCCACCCATACCCATTGCTTCGGAAACTACACTACCAAGATAGGCACCTGTCAATGATGCCGCTGCTATTCCCGCATATAATAGTTGTGTAGAGTAGGCATCTCCGGCTTTTTTACCATCCCAGCCACTACTAAAATTACTGGTCGCTGCATTTGCCACAAGTCCCAGTGGTCCGGTGAGATATGTTGCAATACCTTTCCCTAAATCATCCCAAAATTCATGCCCACTTGGGTCTGTATAAATAATCGGGTTATTACGGCAATAAGAATAGCGATTAAGGTTCTGAGGGTCGTATAAATCTTGCACTATCGTATCAGGTGTTATGAAAGTGCCCAACTGCGGGTCATAATACCTTGCATTATAATAATACAACCCGGTTCCGCTGTCAAAGATCTGCCCCGTGTATTTCCGGCTCGCGCTGGTTCCACTGGTTTGATACATTGCTCCATAGGGCGTGTAGGTCGTTGTGCTTACTACATTCCCGCTTCCGTCCGTCAGCAGGTTTGTGCTGCCAAGGTGGTCGCTGTGATAGTAGTTAAGCTCCCCTGTGTTCTTCTTTGTGGCAACCAGTTTCCCGTTTGCGTATATGTTCTTTGTTGCATTGCCGCCGGTAGTCTCGTAGACGGTTCCTATGTATGTTGTCTTGCTCTGCTCAACACCTGACGCGTTTAATTGCTGCTTGGTTACACGCTGGCCGCTGTAGTCGTAGGTGTATTCTTCGCTTGTCCCATCGGCATTTACTACCTTTATCGGCCGGTTCTCGTAATCGTACTTTATCCACCGGTTATTGCTTATTACATGGTTCTACAATAAATCAAATCCTGCGAAAGCGAAGTGATAACAAGCAATTTGCGTTTCCCTTTGCGTTTCTCTGAACGCAAATAATCCCGCCTTGGCGGGATTTCGCAGGTTCTCCTTCTTATCCTTCTCTCCTTATCCGTTTAAACACTGCGTGAATCAATGTTTTCGCCTTGCTTCTGTGTAGTTATAAAGTTTGATAGTTTTCGCAATTGCCGCTTTGATGTGCCTAATTGCCGATTGATTTTCGTTACTTCGGTTGCGCATGTCTGAAACCCTGCTCCGATATGATGTTGAATCTGGGTTGCAGGGTTGAGTTCGCAACCGCCGAAAATCATACCGGCAATTGCATCACCAGCGGCAAGGTGAAAATCTGTCAAACTGCCCTATAGAAGTTTCACTGTTTCCATTATTTGCCAATACCGTATTACCTACTACGAAGTTATTTTGGCTATACACTTATTTTAATATTTTAACTCCGCTCACCCAGTCTTAACTATTTATTTAACATTTTCATTATCATGTCGTATTGGTCAATAACCCCAAGAATGAAACAAAATAACCAACCAATTATTACCATGATTTCTTCAATTGTAAATGACTTACCTTTAGGGCGCTTCCAAAAAAGAAAATAGGCATAAATAGAGGCTACAATAAATGGTGCAACAAAAATGGTTATATGCCGTTCATATAGATATTTAAAAATAGGATCAAATAACTTGGCTGCGATTTCCATCTTTATTGTTGGATATTTTGATTCTGGCATACATTTTTCCTTTTATTACCTATTTATCATTATTGCTAATCGCCAAACCTGTTAATGTTTCCCATGTATTTCTTATAAATCGTGATGCACCCGCCTCAGTGGCTATTGCCCCCATTCGCCCCAGTGTTAAATCAGCACTCCATAGCATTACTGATCTACCAGCGCTATTTAAACTTTCAACATTACCACTCTGTCTATAATCAAAATAATAGCACCCAGCTGCTGCCAAGTCAGCTCCTGCTGACATACCACCGGCAACCTCCATCCCTGTTACTAACAACGCAGTAGCTGACGGCGCTACAACCAGTGAAGCCGCTGCAGGCGCAATCAGGCCTGCTCCCATCATGTTTAAATCCTGTGATGCCTGCGAGAATCTATTTCCCCATTCCCTGAATTGTACTGTGGAGTTCCCCGATTGCAGATTACTACCCGTTTGCCCATTCCCGTTAGTTGTGGATATATTCCCAACATTCCCAAGGCGTGAACTCACTTCCTGTCTTACCCACTGGTTGAATGTTCTCTCAACTATCTGCATGCTTTCCGATGACATATCCCATATATGGTCACTTGATACCGATATTTCTTTGCCGTCATCTTTACAATAATCTCTTCCATGTCTTCCGAGAAATGAATTATACATAAAATCATCTGTAAATCTACCTCTGAACATATCCCTTGATGAATTGCCTATTTCACGATTATAGTTTCGGACATTCTCATCGCGCCTATTATATGGGCGCTCCAATTTCAAATATATATCCACATTGCCTGACGGGTCAATATAATTTATTGGATTGTTCCGACAATACGCATAACGATTCAAACTCTGGGGATCGTAAGGCCTAGGAACAATTGTATCAGGTGTTAAGAATCCCCTATTGCGACCATATTCATCTGGGGTGTTTCACCGCACCCTATTCAAAAACCATAGAATTTTAGCAATGCTTGGGTCAGTATTCCGGCAACAGTATTTATTGCTATTTCCCATCCTCCACCCGCAGCTTTGCTTATCATTTTTCCAACCCATTGATTAACTTTTTGTCCGAACTCACCTTTTTTGGTTGGTTCAGGGTCGGTACTAATGCTTGCCTCTAACTCCTTTACATCTGGTTCTTCTACGCCAATTGACCGCAAGTATTTAGCAAGGGCAGGAAAATCATGTTTTTCAATTTGCATGGTATTGTATTGTGTTACTTGACTATCTTTCACATTCCCCAACATGCCTTGAAAATTATGAATAATGAGGTTTGATGCTATTTGTGCTTCTTGAATCTCTTTATTTGAAAATGACATGCCTTCTCCTAGAATGTTCTTTTCTTCCAATTTCAATGACCACTCCAACACTATATTCCGCACGGAAGAGAGAACTGATGAAATCTGTGATTTATCAAATAGCAATGCAGATTCAAAATCACTCTGATTCACTTTCATCAATTTTAGCTGAATATCTTGGGGTAAAGGAATATGCAATGTTGTCTCGTCCCTGTTTGTGCACAAACTATCCAGCTGGTCAATTGGTTGTATGATATATCGTTCTGAAAGTGCTTTTGCTGTCTCTGGGTCAGCACATACTATTGGTATCCATCCACGATATGGACTGAATGCTTTCAACTGACCGATTACTTTCCTATATTCAGGACATTTACCGCTAGTATATCCATTAAGTTCACTATCAATCCATGCTTTCATCTCACTGATTTTGAGTTTTCTTGCAACAACATATGCCTTTCTTAACAAATCGGATATTGAAACATCGGGATTAAGTGCCTCTTCTTGTAGCTGTAATACTATCGGCTTCATTGCAACCTCATATATTTTCATTAGATTGAATATAAAGTATATTCATTCCGTCTTTTTAGGTGCGGAAATGGTGATTGGTGTCTATCCTGTTTGAAGAAATCATCTACCAGCAATTTCTTTATATCCATCATCAAAGAATCTGCGACAATGTGCATATTCTTGAATTCAGGCGATTGATTCCACTCACCTTTCACTGGTTTTGAGTCTTGGGTATAACATTCCTATTACTTCTCTATTGGTATTTGGTTTTTCTTTAGATACTTTAACAAATAATCTTCATTGATAATAAACATAATTATCCCTAGACCAATAAAATGTGCAAGATGACGGATACCAAACACTGGAATTACTTCGCACCCTATTTTATCAAGATACCACAAAACAACTGTGTAGATGGTAGTCATAAATATTGCATTTAATGCCAATATAATATTTATTTTTGGTAGTAATCTTTTATGACGTTGATAAAATATAGGAACAAAGACAACTATTTCTACTAACCATAACCACAACAAATGCTCTTGTTTTTTATCAATCCCGATTTTCATGCAAAAATATTTAAAGAGAGCAACTGCTAAAAACAAAACGATCACTATTAATACCAATAATGAATAATCTTTAAGCTTATTTTTGACCATTCGCAAACTCCCATTCTGCTGTCAATGCATCGATTTCAGAGTATATCAATTGAGCTGCCGTTCCCAATAAGGAAAGTTTTCCTGCCCATTTTGCCCTACTCATATATTTTCCAAACACTCTTGACTTCGTTGGGAAAGACAATCCTTTTTGTGCCGCATATTCCCAAGCATTTCCTTGATAGTATAAATTACCAGCATCCATAGCTGTTGTTAGTGAATCTTCGGGACATGTCGGTATTGGATTCATAGATGTTGCCATTGAATTTAGGTAAACGCCGTACGCTTGGACAGTTTTACTGTTCGCAAAATCTGACAGTAAAGGTGGCACTGTGTTTGCAGTTGTAACGGCCCAATTTGTTAAAATTGAGGTATGTTTTGACGAATTAATGTAATTCTCAATTAATGCCCTTCCCTGGTCTTTGTACCAATTATTAAACAAATTTTCCACTTGTTCCAGTTCTTTATGTGTGTATATATGGTCACTTGATACTGATATTTCTTTGCCGTCATCTTTACAATAATCTCTTCCATGTCTTCCGAGAAATGAATTATACATAAAATCATCTGTAAATCTACCTCTGAACATATCCCTTGATGAATTGCCTATTTCACGATTATAGTTTCGGACATTCTCATCGCGCCTATTATATGGGCGCTCCAATTTCAAATATATATCCACATTGCCTGACGGGTCAATATAATTTATTGGATTGTTCCGACAATACGCATAACGATTCAAACTCTGGGGATCGTAAGGCCTAGGAACAATTGTATCAGGTGTGATAAATATCCCCATCTGCGGGTCATAGTACCTTGCATTGTAATAATACAACCCTGTTCCGCTGTCAAAGATCTGCCCCGTGTATTT
The DNA here is from genome assembly GCA_001800315.1 of Elusimicrobia bacterium RIFOXYA2_FULL_47_53. Classification (GTDB taxonomy): domain Bacteria; phylum Elusimicrobiota; class Endomicrobiia; order Endomicrobiales; family XYA2-FULL-47-53; genus XYA2-FULL-47-53. The sequence goes on from MGVE01000010.1 coordinate 80,435, forward strand.
CCGGCTCGCGCTGGTTCCACTTGCCTGATACATTGCTCCATAGGGCGTGTAGGTCGTTGTGCTTACTACATTCCCGCTTCCGTCCGTCAGCAGGTTTGTGCTGCCAAGGTGATCGCTGTGATAGTAGTTAAGCTCTCCTGTGTTCTTCTTGGTTGCTATCAGTTTCCCGTTTGCGTATATGTTCTTTGTTGCGTTGCCGCCGGTTTTCTCATATACCGTTCCTATATATGTGGTTTTGCTCTGCTCAACACCTGACGCGTTTAATTGCTGCTTGGTTACACGCTGGCCGCTGTAGTCATATGTGTATTCCTCGCTTGTCCCATCAGCATTTACTACCTTTATCGGCCGGTTATCATAATCGTACTTTATCCAACGGTTATTGCTTATTACATGGTTCCCGTTGCTGTCTTTTAGCGGCACATACCCGTATTGGCCGAGAGCTTCAATTATCTGCCCTGTGGTGCTCAGCGCCAGCACTTGCGGGAGCGTCAGTTTGGCTGGCGGGGCTGTCTCATCGCCGCCGGGGTCAAGCATATAGCTTGCAGGGCATGCGCTCCACAGCGAGTTATTCCCGGAAATCTGACCCTTATACCCAAAATAAGAATATTTTGACGCTGAAGTGCTTGTTGATACCACCCACTCCCCAATGGTATTTGCCGACTTTACACCACCGGTGGATTCAGATATTCCTGCCATTGCCCCTATTAGAGGCATCGGAGTAGATATTACAACTTCTAAGGCATCGTATATGATTATAGTTGCCGTGGATTTTAAAGCAGAATATGAGCCCTTGCTGTCTTGTGCCCAAGTTATTATTTCATACGACCCATTATTTACCCATGAATGGCTGGCCACTACTACTGTCCCATTTGCCAGGAATGTTGTTGTTGTATATTCAGTCCCGTCATCCCAATCAATGAGGTACTTTATCTCATCGCCGTCCTGGTCCCATGCCTGAAACTTGAAGTTATATAGAGTGCTTTCATTACCATTTGGAGTTCCAATGGGTGTTTTTGGCTGGTCAGGAGCCATATTAGGAACGGCATTGTATCTTGACTGCACTTCTTCTTGCGTCAATGCCTTGGAAAGTATTACCGGCTCGTCAATGCGCCCATTAAACCCGCTGCCTATTATCAGGTCGCTTCCCGGGCTTGTCGCTATCAAACCGCTCGCTGCTGTTGAGCTGACAAGTACCCCGTTGACATATATCTTAAGGCTGACTTTATCGTAAGTCATTGCATAGTGTTTCCATACTCCCGGCGTACCTGAAAGATTAGCGCTTATATTCTTCACTCCACCAGAAAGGTTTAGGTACGCCTGTACGCTTGTTGATGTGATTTTTGGGAACTTATATGAACCTTCCTTGCTAACCGCATACCCGCTGTCCAATGTTCTGGGTTTGGCCCATAGTTCCAAAGTTATTTCGTCTTGTGGATTGAATACATCCCGGTTTTCTATCTTAACGCTGCCGCAACCATCAAAATCAAGACCTTTGCCCATCCTACCGTTTGTCCTAAGCGTGCTTGTGCCGATTATTGTTCCATATGATCCGCTTATACTGTCATAAACATTAATGCCGCTGTTTTCTTCCATATCCCAGGAACCAGCTATCGCGCCACCATCCGAGTTATATGTCATATTGCCTATAGAGTCATACACAAAGGTTTTTATATTGTAAGGCCCGACAGCAAGAATTAACCGATTAAGGTCATCGTAGCCGAAATTTTGTGTCATGTTTGACACATAATCTGTTATATCTGTAATATTCCCCACATTGTCATATGCGTACCCATAATTCTGCAGAGCGCCATTGTTTGTCTTTAATTCGCTTAACCTGAGCGTTTGTGGACTATATGAATAATCTGTATTAACATTGTTTCCATATATTATACGGGATAATTTACCGTGTGATGAGTAGTCGTAATACATATTGGCGTAGGTATAAGTGAGATCAGCATTTTGAACTGTTTGTAGCAGCCCTAACTGGTAATTCATATTCACTTTATCGCCATCCGGATATTGCAGCCATCTTTCGCGGCCCAATGCGTCACATGTACTGCTGGTTATATAAATTTGTCCATCTATTATCCTTCTTTTCTCGGTATTGTTGCCGTAAACATCGTACTTGAATTCGGTTATTCCTGACGGGTCTGTGGCGCGTGCAAGTTTTCCCTTGCCATATTCCACCGAAACGCTGTCGTACTCGTAAGTTGTGCTGCTTGTCATGTTCTGGTATGTTTTGGACATTATACGCCCAAGCCGGTCGTATGCCATATTGGAGACATTAAGGTTTGCATCGGTCTGACTGGTAAGGTTCCCATTAATATCGTACGAATACACCCATATTCCCATCACTGGATCCGTCATGCCTGTTTTTCGGCTGAGTGAATCATAGCTGATTGATGTGATGTCCCCTTCACTGTTAGTGATCTTTTCCAGGTTACCCAATGTATCGTATTCATATTTAGTTATATATTCCATGCCGTCGTTGTGTTCATGTACTTCAGTAATCTTGCCAAAACAATCTTTAATGTAATCCTTCTGCGCATTATTTGTGTTAGTTATTGTCTGATCCCACCCGCTGAATTGAGTATATGCATGTTTTCCATCCGGGCTTACTTGTTCAATAGCCCTGCCTAAAGCATCATAATAGGTACTTGCGTATGGTTTATTGAAATCTGGTGTAACATAGACACTTGATGCGGACACTAAATATGGCAGATATGACCGCTCAACCAACCCCAAGTCGTTCAGCACAACCTGTCCTGAGAGCATACTTTGTGATGTGGTATAGTCTGTCAGTGTCTGTATGGTCCTGCCTAAACCGTCACGGAACGAATAAGTATTTATTGTGCCCGGCTGGCCGTGATAAATGCGTTTTTTAACAACCGTGCGGTGGGGCGGTGCACTGTATATATTATATTCGTATTCTACCGCGGGGTACGCCTCCGTGTCTTCCGGGCCTATTATCTTAGATACACGATAGAATGCATCGTAGGTTGTGCTTGATACAAGGCCGTTGTAATCCGTATTTGTCAATACCTGTCCTACTTCATTATATGTATACAATTCGGTATGACCCAAGACATTGCTAACGGATGAAACATACTGTTGGTACGCGCTGTCATAAACTCTTTTTATGCGGTTACCATCCACGCCGCCGGTAGCGTTCCATTTCGCATCGCATTCTTCAATGACATTTCCGTATAAGTCGTATTTATAAGTAACCTTAGGATTATTGCTCCCGCCTGTTGAGCTATCCAATTTCTCTATTTGCGTCACATTGCCTAATATGGGCGCCGTCCCACGCGCTGTCGCGCTGTCGTAGTATATCCATTGCTCCGATACTATATTGTTGCTTCCGTCTCTTGTCTGTGTGTGCAGAGGGTAAGCGCATAAATTATTATCAGCATTAAAACCGTATTCTGTTATGACAGTGCTTGCCAGGTTGCCTCCATCATATGTATCCGCTTGAACTATGTTACCATATGAATCATATAGGTATTGCGTGGAGCTGTATGCGTCACCTATATAATTAAGCGTTTTTGTCATTTTCGGGAAATAGACTCCGGGATATATTTCGGAATAGCAATAAGTATAACTGCTTCTTGCCATAAGGTTCTGCGCGGAATCCAGACTCTTTTGTTCGCTTAAACGCCCTTTAAATACATTGACTCCGTCCTGCGTAGCCCCCCAATCCTGCAGATAATACGACTTCTTATAATTCATATAGTGCCAGTTATGATCCATATTACTTTCCGTCACAATGCCGAAACCCAGGAATTCCCTTTTATCAGATGGATATTTATCATACAAACCATTTTCATACGAAAAGTGTTTTGTTATGCTCCCATTTATCACATCGTAGGTAGCCGTATCCGTAACAGCACATACCGGGAACGGCAGTATGCTTGTATTTCCGGATTTATACATATAATATGCGACATTTATATAGGCCCCGAGTTCATTAACTATTCTTGTCATTAGCCCTTGTTTTGGTTCGCCATATGTAAGTCCTACTTTTGTATAAACACTATAGCTAAAACATGTGTCGGTTAACCCATCTCCATTGAAGTCGCCCGTAGTCCAAGCAGAATTGTTGGATGTCGGCAGATCGCCATAATCATTTGTATCTACGGAACAATAATTTATAGAATTCCCATTACTCCAGCCTACTTTTGTAGATGTCCCGCCATATATGTTTTGCGCATAGAAACAGATGTCACTTATTCCGTCACCGTTAAAATCACCAGTACAAAATGTTTTATTTGCCGGTAGCGCCAACCACTCTTCGTTTACACTCCACATCTCAATATTGAAATTTAATCCATCGCAGAGCGCCACATAGGTACAACTATTTGCAGTGTCATAAAAACACAAGTCCGTAAGACCGTCTCCGTTGAAATCCCCGGGTCTTAGTGTTCCATTACCCGGAGAAGTCCTAGTCTGATATATAGTTGTGGTGACCAATTCGCCCCCAGATTCATCAAACTGAGCAATCGTGAAAAATAATTCTACTTTATTATAAACACATACCCCGGAACGCGTATTCCCCGAGTATTTACCTACTATCCAAACTGTATTATCCGGAAGAAAATCACCGCTTGAATCATTCACATATTTCCATAGAGAAAAGCTGGTATTCTCACTTCGATAAAACTCAATCCTGCTTGATCTTCTGTAGAAACACATATCATCCCTGCCATCACCGTCATAATCACCCACATAAAGATTTCCCATTACAGGATTTGTGCTGGTATACTGCAAATACCAGCAAGAGAAATCAAACGAGGCGCCATTACTTATGCCGACATGTACCATAAATCTACCACCGCCGGTAGTGTCCCATGTAGGAAACACGATGTCTGTTTTACCGTCACCATTAAAATCCCCTGTTCTTATTTTTGTCTTATCGTTACCAGTAAAATCAAATGTTCCCCAAGAAGTATAGGAAATGTTGTTAATCCCATTGCTTAGCCCCACCACTTGCGATGCAGTATTGCTATAGAATACATCCGCTATCCCATCTCCATTAAAATCTCCGGATGTAAATGTATTTATATCTACAGATAAAGAAGAGTTCCAACTTGTTGAAGTATCCTTTCCGGTCACATTGTTGTACACAAATCCTACTGGATTCAAACAAGAAGTTCCATCACCAGCATATTTCTTTATTGCAGATAATTGAGAAACCGGACAATATACCGTCATCGTTGAGTATATAAACTCATATATATTAATAAGAAAACTATTGTCATATCTCTTCACTTCAAGCATTTTTAGCCTTTTATCAACTGTTTGCGTAATCCTTCCCGCAAAATTAGTTATAAACTCTGGCCTGTTTTCCATATTCAGCAGTATCTTGTATTTTGGATCTATGCCTTTCTCATTACCTCCATATGTGACCATATATGGGATGTATTGAACTGTGCTACTCGGACCGTTATAATAATAATAATTCTCGCCGGTTGAACTGGGATAGTAGTAATTAATTGTGTTTCCATTTGTATCCGTTACTTCCGACAAACCCCAATAGAATACGCTGCCGTTAAAATTAGGATCAGATGACTTAAGTGTTGCCAGTCCAATAAATTCATATTTTTTTCCTGTCTTATCCCATACTATCCATGTTTTGTCGCTCGCATTATAATAGAACCTCATAAAACTTGACTCAATTTTACTTCTATATAACCAGCCATCCTGATATGAACATATTTTTACCAACTCCTGGCCGCTTCCGTTAATAGAAAATAAGAAGGTATCAGTTTCATCATATTTAGGAAATCCATTTTTTGTGCTTCTCTGTATTGAACCTACTGAAAGTTCCCATCCAAGCCCCAACCATCCATTACCAGCCTGAGAATTATAATTCAATTGCAGGGCCGGGGTCATGCCGTTTCTGCCAGCAGGAACTTCTATTGGATAAGAATAAGTGAATGCCCCGGTAAAAATACCAGCGCTGGCCGATCCAACCGGCGTCATGTTACCGGGATTCGGGCCATACATTTCAGACGCGAGTAAAGAATTTGATAATAATAGCGCGAAAGCAGACAATAATACTGTCTTTTTCATAATCTCTCCCAGAACATTTTCCTGCATAGAACGCGTATTTCAATAATACACATAATCCAGAATTATTGTTTGAACTTGTATTATCTCCTGAACTAACGACCGACATTAATCCTTGAATTCCGGCGCTTATTCCAAGTTTCCCTACCGGCCTTGATATCACCAAATTATATGTGTAAATCAATACAAAAAAACACAAATTGCAAGAGGTATTATCCTTTTCATAATTACCCCCCTTATTTATTCAATAGCTGTGCTTTTAATAGTTCAATCTCGGCTTTCAATGTAGCAATTTCTTGATCTTGCAAAGTTATTCTCTTTTCCGCATCATCAGCCCAACGGCCTATACCAATCGCTATTTTTGAGATATCTTTGCTGTATTTATCCATTTCAGCATCTACTTCCTTCTGCGTTAAGAATTCATTGGGTTTAGTAATAACTCCTGATTTTGCGAGCGTAGGGAAACTATCATATGGTTGTATGGGTTTATTTGCATCTTTCACCGCCCAATCCAGGTAATCTTTACTTGTTATCATTGTCTTGTCTTTATACAAAGGATCTTTTTTTATGTCAGGAGAATGTACCACATATCCGTTGCAATACCAAACACCACCGGGAGAAAACCATCCTTTCCATATTCCTCCTACATAGAAATTGATTTGATTTCCAGTAGGCAAATTCCCTTCAGCAATATAGGTATCGTTTAAACCATCAAGATATACCCCTGTTCCTGAAGGAACTGATAATCCGCCTGTATTAAATCTATATGCAACGCCACCTGCCGATAATGCTATCTGATCAGCGGTTTCCTCTTGCAAAAATGTTCTTGCACTACCCAGACATATTTTCATCCCCTGAGGAATCGCTAATCTGCTATTGTCAAGACAAAGCGCCTGTATGCCATCACAATACCATGCTATTGTGTTTGTGCCGCTAACACCGATAACGCTCGTATAATTCTTTGTGCTTGTGTCAAAAAAATATTTTGAACCATAGGGTATTCTTATATCTCCATTAACCAGAAGTTGATTAGATGGGGATATCGTGCTGACAAAAAGCTCTCCGGACATCACAGTCTGACTAGCTACATATAGATTATTCCCTACAGAGATATTATTGCCTGCGGATATACTATTTTTCGCATTGAAATCGCCAATACTACCTAATGCATATGGAGATGCTGTAAGCATTTGACGGGGTGTCATTTCTTCACCATCAACAGAAATTGCAACATAGTACTGCGCATTAAACGATAAATTGTCCAGCAAAGTGCTCCCAGCTCCAAGAACAACATTATATAAACCACTTATACCTAAATCTACAATGTGCGTTTCGCTCCATAGCATTGTCCCATTTTCCGAACTGTCATATATTTTAAAGTACATGTCATGAGAACCTGTTATCGGGTTCCCCGCATTGTCCGTTAGTTTCCCTTGTATGTTAAGCTGTTTATAACCGGCATGAACATTAGCCACCAAAATTGCCAAAAACACTACTTGCACTAAAAACACGAAAACCCTGCGCATACTGATCTCCTTCCCAAATATTATTTGTTTACCACATCGGTCATTTTTAAGCATAAGACAGGCAAACCACATTAAGATACATATTCATCTCGGCTGTTTATGGTGAAATAATAACTGATTTTAATTCCTTAAATCCATCATATTTCCATTGACCAGCTTCCTTAACAAAATAGTGACCATATATCAAACGGTAATGGTCGCCTTCACCATAACATTCAAATTCAGTATCAATCCGATACTTCATTCCTGTCAACTGTTTACAGCTTATTATTTGCTTGTAGTTAATATATCCAATTTCATTATGATTTTTTGCGAATTCCTCGTAAGTATCTGCCGAGACAATTTCAGGGAAATCTTTACTTAACGCTGCCTTATATCGCTTTGATAAATAAGCATATCTTTTCTTATAATCGTCAGATACCTCACTGGTAATGTAGGAAAAAAATGTCTTTTTAAGTTCTGAATTCTTTATTTTTTCTGCACCCTTCAAATTATATGCCTTTAATTCCTCTATTCGTTTCGGCATTTTCTTATCTTCTCGTTCCCAATACTTATCAAGGGCATAAGCAGTAGTGCTTAATAACAAAGAAAGCAATATAATTCTAATAATAGCATTCATAAATATCCTCACTTTTCATACCATACTGCAACATTCCCGTCTATTCTGTCACGGATGTCAATATGGTTGAAATTTCTTGAATAGTAAGTTCCAATACCGCCTATGCCCATAATTCCCAATGCTGAATTTCTTACCTCATCTACACCCACCTGCGTATTGCCTCTATAAAATCTCGCATCAGCTGCTTTGTAACCCATCGCCGCACAATGGTAGCCTGAGCTGGGGCTTGCTGGGGTAAATCCTTGTTTCTTTAATGATACCTGTGTAGCACTACTTCTATCGCCACCAGAAACATAAACTAAATCAGCGGCAAGATTAACAGCCAAATCCTGCAATGCTTTTATAACATTGGGATTACGAAGTGATTGACCGGCTTCATATTGGAATGACACATAATTCTTTGGCCTTATCGGGCCGCTTGTCGGGCCGGATGACCCAGATAGTGAACTTTCTGGCTTATTAGATGGCAGGCTTAATGAGGAAGGCAACATTCCACCACCTATTGCCGATGCAGCGACTGAGGCAGAAGCTCCTAATCCGTTTGTGGATAATAGAGGTAAAGTATAACCATCCATTGTAATACCTATTTGAGCATTAAATGTTTGCGACAATGCTGTATCAAAACCTGTGAGAGCACCAAGCCCTGCTATACCTGCTCCTATTGCCGCCCCAGTCAATGCTCCCTGCCCCGCCGCATTCCAGTCAAATTTATTCAAGTCTTGACTAAACCCGTGCGTGCCACCATTAACACCACCTGCTACTGCACATATTGCTATAAACAGTAAATCATCTATGCCAAATATATTACCGCTGGGGTCAGTATAGATAATCGGATTGTTCCTGCAATAAGCATAACGGTTGAGGCATTGAGGGTCATACAAATTCTGTATGAAAATATCAGGCGTTATGAATATTCCCAGCTGCGGGTCATAATACCTTGCGTTGTAATAATACAACCCGGTTCCGCTGTCAAAGATCTGCCCCGTGTATTTCCGGCTCGCGCTGGTTCCACTTGCCTGATACATTGCTCCATAGGGCGTGTATGTCGTTGTGCTTACTACATTCCCGCTTCCGTCCGTCAGCAGGTTTGTGCTGCCAAGGTGGTCGCTGTGATAGTAGTTAAGCTCCCCTGTGTTCTTC
>MGVE01000011.1 GCA_001800315.1 Elusimicrobia bacterium RIFOXYA2_FULL_47_53
CCGTACAATCCGAGGAAGCATACACAGGGAATGACGATAGCGAACCTGCCGGCGCGAGCCGAGCTGAAGATATACACGGTGGGCGGGGATCTGGTTAGGGAAGTTGGTTACACCACGGGTAACAGCCGCACGGTGTGGGACGGGAAGAACGATGCCGGGCTGGAAGTAGCCAGCGGCGTGTATGTAATGCTGATAAAAAGCCCCATAGGGCTTACGAAAATAAAGTTTGCAGTAGAAAGATAATCGCTCATCTTTTGAAAACCTTCCTTATTTTGCTATAATACCCGCATGTCGCAATACCTTTCATTTGATAAAATTACTAAAAATAACGACGGACTTGTTTATCTGAGAACCGCCGACGAGAATTTCGCCGCGATAGGTTACAAGGAACACGGCCTGCGCCACGCCCAGCTTACCGCCAATATAGCCGGCAATGTGTTAAAATTTCTTGAATACTCGTCGGCCGAGGTAGAAATGGCGCGCATAGCCGGATACCTGCATGATGTGGGGAATGCCATGGGGCAGAATGACCACGCTCAGAACGGCGCGATAATTGCTCTTGATATCCTTGAAAAGCTTAAAGCCCCCTACGATGAAATATTTCCAATAATCAGCGCCATAGGCAGCCATGAGGATAAGGATATGGCGCCTCCGACAGCCGTGGCCGCCGCGGTTATTCTCGGCGATAAAACCGATGTGAATCACACAAGAGTGCGTACTCCGGATCTGGCCGTGCTGGATACTCATGCCAGGGTAAATTATGCCTGTCAGAGAGCATTTTTAAGGGTCAATAAAGACACTATGACCATTTCCCTTGAGCTGACTATTGATACGGCGATATGCCCGGTGATAGAATACTTTGAAATTTTTCTTTCCCGCACAAAATTCTGCAGAAAGGCCAGCCGGGCCCTCGGCTGTGAGTTTGTCCTTTATATAAACAAGGATAAATTTCTATAATGGCCCCTCAAGAAACCCATCCGGTAAATCCTTCCGTTAAAACAGGTGATTTTGAAATAGAAGCTCTCTCGTCCCAATGCGCGGCAAGAGCCGCGAAGCTTGCGACCGCCCGCGGCGTAATTGAGACGCCTGTTTTCATGCCCGTAGGCACGCAGGGTTCTGTTAAAACAATTTCCAATGAAGAATTGAAGTCCATCGGGGCTCAGATAATACTGGGTAATTCGTACCATTTGTATCTGCGGCCCGGCACCGAATTAATTGAAAAGGCCGGAGGTCTGCAGAAATTTATCGGGTGGAACGCGCCCATGCTGACCGATTCGGGAGGGTTCCAGATATTCAGTCTTGCCACCTTGCGCAGGATAGAGTCTCAGGGCGTGCAGTTCCAGTCACATATAGACGGCTCCAAACATCTATTTACTCCCGAAAAATCCATGGACATTCAGCGTTCCATCGGAGCCGATATTATTATGTGTTTTGATGAATGCACTCCTTACCCGTGCGCGCACGATTACGCCGCCAGGTCCGTTGATTTAAGCGTTGAATGGGCGAGGCGCTGCAAAGAATATTTTTACTCTAAGGAAAATAAATACGATCAGCTGCTTTTTGGGATTATCCAGGGTTCGGTTTATCAGGATTTAAGAAAAGACAGCGCCCTGCGCACCATTGAAATAGATTTTCCGGGGTACGCGTTAGGCGGATTATCCGTAGGAGAGCCGAAAGAGGAAATGTATTCCGTTTTAAGGGAAACCGTCGGCCTTCTGCCAAAAAACAAACCGCATTACCTCATGGGTGTAGGAATGCCGGAAGATATCTGGGAAGCCGTGGAAAACGGGATTGATATGTTTGACTGCGTGCTGCCCACAAGAAACGGCAGGAACGGGCAGGCTTTTACCTCGCTTGGCAAGGTGAATATAAGAAACGCCGAATATGTAAGTGATTTCGGTCCTCTTGACCCGGAATGCGACTGCCCCGCGTGCAAAGGATATACCAGGGCCTATCTAAACCACCTGTTCCGGGCGCAGGAACTTCTGGTTTTAAGGCTTTTGACTTTACATAATCTGAATTTTATGATAAAATTGCTAAAAGTTATTAGAAATTCTATTAAATCTGACAATTTTTTACAGGAAAAGGAAAGGTTTTTAAAACAGTACAGATCGCGCGAAAAAACTCTATAACCCGGCATCCTAATGAAAAAAATATATTTCGTCTTGGCGTTCGCATCATTTCTTATTTCAGGGCAGGCCCTGGCAAAAAATAATCAAGCAGAATTCAAGGTTATCCGTGCCGGTTTTGCCGACATCGACAGAGATGTGCGCCTGGCTTCCTGCGAGGCCGCGGGGGCAATTTCAGGCAAAGAATTCTCTTCTGAACTCTCCGGGGCGTTGTCAGACCAGGTTGATCAGGTAAAAATCCGCGCGGCGGTTGTCCTTTATAAGGCGGGGGACGCTTCAGGAATTCCCGTAATTAGAAAAATACTGACCAGCGCCGTGAAACTTTCCGACAATCCCACTCCTCTTGAGAGGGCCAGAGCCATCGCCAGGGGTACAATAAAAGTTGAGGCGGCAAGAGCGCTGGGCGATATAAAAGACACTTCTTCTGTATCTCTGCTTAAAAGTATGACTGAGGATATGGACGGCAGGGTTTCCGACGCCTGCCTGGTTTCTCTCGCCAAACTCGGAGATTCTTCCGCTAAAGACCAGTTTGTCTCGGCCCTGGAAAGCACAAAACAGGAAGTTCGGGCAAAGGCTGCCGAGGCGCTGGGCGACATAGGCGACACGGTTACTATTCCCGCGCTTCGCAAAAGGCTCAAAGACTGGAACAGAGACGCCAAAAACGCTGCGGCGATAGCGCTCGGAAAAATGAAGGATAAGGAAAGCGAACCGCTTATTAAGGAAATGCTCTGGGATAAAGACGAAATAGTCCGGGAGAAAGCCGCGACGGCCCTCGGTTACATGGGCGAAGAGTCTTCTCTGGAAGCGCTTAAGAAGGTCATGGAAGACACAAACGGTTTTGTAAGGATAGCGGCCGCAGAGGCTCTTCATAAGCTGGGCGACGATTCAGGCAGGGAATTCCTTCTGCGTGTCCTGAAGAGCGAAGACAGGGACGCGAAACTCAGGGCCCTGGATGTTCTGTCTGTAACGGCCTCCGCGAAGGAAGTTCCTCAAATGCAGAAACTCGCGGAGAACAAGGATAAGGTTTTGGCAATCAAAGCGTCTAAGGCCGTAATAATGGCCTCAAAAAGAAAATAAGGGAGAAATAATGAAAAATCAAATTGTTTTAGCTGCATCGTTGTTAATTCCGGCCGGATTGTTCGCGGAAGGCTCTCCCGCGGGCGGAGCTGGAGGCATGTTCGGCGGTTTCTTTCCGCTTATAGTGATATTCTTCATATTCTATTTTATGTTGATAAGGCCCCAGCAGAAGAAAGCGAAAGAACATCAGAATATTCTAAATGCCTTAAAAAAAGACGATAAAGTCATTACAAGCGCCGGCATATACGCTACTGTCGTGAGCGTCAATAATAACATCGTTGAAGTAAAGATTGCCGAGGGCGTTAAAATTCAGATAGAGAAAAGCGCGGTTACTACGGTAATAAACAAAGACAAGGAATCCAAGGAAGCAACAGTCGTTCCGGAGATAATAAAGAAATAATGAATATTGAAGTTAAATATTCCGGCATCACCCTTGAAAGCGTAAAGCAGAATCCCGTGGTCAACCACTTTATTGAGGCCGCCAACGAATACCTCGGCAATGTGGGTTATACCGAGCACGGCTTTCGCCATGTCACGCTTGTCGCTTCGGTGGCGCATAACACGCTTTCTCATCTCGGATACCCCGCGCCGCTGCCTGAGCTGGCCGGAATAGCCGGCTATATGCACGATATGGGGAATGTCATTAACAGGCAGGACCACGGCAAGTCCGCGGCTCTGATAGCCATGAAGATACTCAATGACATGGGCGCGACTCCCGACGAGATAGCAATTATTATTTCAGCTATCGGCAACCACGAAGAGGAGATAGGCGATCCCATAAATCCCGTGGCGGCGGCCCTTATTCTGGCGGATAAATCCGATGTGCACAAAACCAGGGTGCGCAACCCGAGCATGATTGCCGTTGATATTCACGACAGGGTTAATTTCGCCGCGGAGCGCTCTTTTTTAAAGGTTGACGGAAGGAAGAAAGTCATTTCTCTTGAGCTTACCATTGACACAAAGATATCTCAGGTAATGGAGTATTTTGAGATATTTATGTCAAGGATGATAATATGCCGCAGGGCTGCAAAGTTCCTTAACAGCAACTTTGAGCTAATAATAAACGAAAGGAAACTTCTCTAATGGGCAAAATTCAGTTCAAGCTGATCTTAAGTGTTTTGGTCTTAGGTATTTCGCTTTACTATTTGTATCCGAGTTTTGAGTGGTACCGCATGCCTCAGTCTGAAAGAGAACAGCGGGAGAAAATGAAGGACAAGATTGTCAATAAGGTTTTAAATCTCGGCCTTGATTTAAGGGGCGGAACGCACCTGCTTCTGGAACTTGACGCGACAAGACTTGAGCCGGGCATAGATGTCGGCGAAGCCGTTGACCGCGCGAGGGAAATTATAAGGAACAGAATAGACCAGTTCGGCGTTACCGAACCGTTGATAGCCAGGCAGGGCGACCGCTGGATAGTGGTTCAGCTGCCGGGCGTAAAAGACCCGCAGAGGGCCAAAGACCTCGTGGGCAAAACGGCGCTTTTGGAGTTTCGCCTTGTTGAGACCGGTTCGGCTGTCAGTGATGTAATGGATAAGCTGCGCGATAAGGGAGCAACGCTTGATGAACTTGGCAAATACCCCGAAATAGCAAAATTGGTCCCTAAGGGTTTTGAGATATTTAAAGGCAAAGAAGAGAGTTATTATCTGCTTAAGTCCTCTCCGGAGTTGACCGGCGCCTATCTTGTAAACGCGAAAGTGGAGCTGGGCGGACAGTACGGTTTTCCTCATGTATCCATTGAATTCAATAAAGACGGCGCAAAACTTTTTGCCAGGGTAACAGAGGAGAATGTTGAGAAGAACCTCGCCATAGTGCTTGACGGAGTGGTTCAGTCAGCTCCGGTAATAAGGACAAGGATTCCAGACGGCAAGGCTATAATTGAAGGCAATTTTTCAATGGATGAGGCCAAACTTCTCGCCACGGTGCTTAGAGCCGGCGCCCTGCCTGCTCCGGTAAAGATAATTGAAGAAAGAACCGTTGGGCCGACGCTTGGCGATGACTCCATTAAATTCGGCGTCATGTCAACCGTCATCGGCCTTGCGATCGTATTAATATTTATGATTATCTATTACGGGCTTTCCGGCGTGATAGCCGATTTCGCTCTTTTGTTGAATTTCGTTCTGCTGCTCGGAGTTATGGCAAGCCTTCATTCCACGCTCACTTTGCCGGGCATCGCGGGTATAGCGCTGACACTGGGTATGGCGGTTGACGCCAATGTGCTGATTCTGGAACGAATCAGAGAGGAATTAAAGGCGGGTAAGACCACCCGGCTCGCTTTAGACGCCGGCTATGACAAGGCTTTTGTGACGATTCTTGACTCAAATCTTACGACTCTTATAGCGGCTCTATTCCTGTTCCAGTTCGGGACGGGCCCGATTAAGGGGTTCGCCGTAACTCTGACCATCGGCATAATAATCAGCATGTTTACCGCCATTATGGTGACCAGAATGATATATGACCTGCTTTTCAGAGAACAGATTATAGACACCATCAAGTTATAATAACGGAGGAATAAAGTGGAATTAAGTTTCTTGCATAACACGAATATTGATTTTATTAAGAAAAGGTATTTCTTTTTTGCCGTTTCGCTTATTATTACGCTGTCCGGAGTGGTATCTTTGTTTATGCACCGCGGCCCTAACTACGGCATAGACTTTACCGGAGGCGTTCTTTTACAGGTTGCATTTGAAAAACCCGTGGCAATGAACGATGTCCGGTCGGCTTTGAACGCAGCCGGCATTCCCAGCGTTGAACTGCAAAGTTCTCAGAATAATTCTGTCATAATCCGTTCCAAGAAGTCGGCCATGAGCCAGGATGAGCTGACGGCCTTAATAAATAAATCCTTCGCCGAGAAATTCGCCGACAATAAATCAATAATTGAACGCACCGAGTTTGTCGGGCCTTCGGTAGGCAAACATCTCGTAAAACAGGCATTTTTTGCCCTGATTTTCTCGTTTTTTGGCATTATCGTCTATGTAGCTTTCAGGTTTAAATCCAGTATCTGGGGCGGCGCGGGCGTTATAGGCATTATTCACGATGTTTTTGTTATTGTAACGGTTTTTTCGCTCATGGATAAGGAGTTCACCCTTACTATCGTGGCCGCGCTGCTTACCATCGCGGGTTTTTCAATTAACGATACAATAGTAATATTTGACAGAATAAGGGAGAATTTAAGGCTGCTTGTCAAAGATGATTTCGGCACAGTTATTAATAAAAGCATAAATCAGACGCTTTCAAGGACTTTCATAACAACCCTTACGGTTTTTGTCGTCACGATAGCGCTTTTCTTTTTCGGCGGCGAGGTTATTCACGATTTCGCTTTCGCTCTGCTTATAGGCCTGGTGGCAGGAACTTATTCCACCGTGTTTATCTGCAGCCCTCTTGTCTATGAGTGGGAAGTATATAAAAAGAGAAGAGCCGCCTCGTTTGCCCAGAACAGGGTTCAGAAGCTCAAGAAATGAAAAAGATAAAAAACTTCAAGATTAATTTAAGACAGAGAGAAATATTAAGGCTCCTGAAAGCCACTTCCAAAGTATCGGAGATCACTCCCCAGCTGGAAGACGCGGTAAAGCAGGAAGTGGAGCGGCTGCAGAAGGAGATTAAACCTTCCGCTGTATACGAGACTGTCACCGGCGAGTCCATGGTTTCGGGCCTCTCGGGTGAAATTCCAAAAGAGAGCGTCGCGGCTACTCTTTATATTGTCACGATAAACACCTCCATAGGGCTGGATATACGCTCCGCCAGCGAAAGAGGCGAGAATATCCTGGCTAATGTGCTTCACTGCCTTGCTATTGAGGCGCTGGAGCAGACCATAAACTTTGTCCAGAGGCTCGTGGCCGATGAGGCCAAATCGGAAGCCTGTGAAATCTCCGCCAGGAAAAATATAGATTCAAAACCGGTTCTTGAAAAGATTTTCAAACTTCTTCCGGGCGAAAAGGTTGGAGTAAGCATAGCTCAGCAGAACGATCTTCTTCCGTCAGACAAAGGTGCGCTTTCGCCATTATATTCTTCATGCGGCGTTATGCCATGGGTTCCTGTTAAGAAACAATCCTCCAAAAGTTCTGCTAACTGACTCCCCCGTGTTCTCCGGGAAAAAGCATTGAAAAAAGTTACGGGCGGATAAATGCTTCTATTTTACGACATTCTTCTATTTATAATTTTAATCCCCGCTTTTTTGTTTATAGTCATAAGGTATAAACACAGATTGGCTTCTGAGTTTTTTTTCCTTTGGAAAGAGAGGCTTGCCGTATGGGATTACGAAAAAGTTAAGAAATCGGATAAGCCGGTAGTCTGGGTGCACTGCGCCTCGGTAGGCGAGATACGGGCTGCGGAGCCTCTGATTGAGGCCATGAAGAATTACAGTATACTGCTGACAACCTTAACGCTAAGCGGCAGGCAGTACGCCGAGCAAAACAGGATCGCCGATTATGTTTTCTTCGCGCCGCTTGACTTCGGTTTTTTGGTCAAGAAAGCGGTAAAAAGAATTAAACCAAAGGGGCTTGTGCTCATTGAAACTGAGTTCTGGCCCGGTCTGATCTGGTCCTTCAGGACCTATGGCATACCGATAGTGCTTGTCAACGGGAGGCTTTCCAGGCGTTCATTCCCGTATTATAAATTCTTCAGGTTTTTCTGGAAGCATGTACTGCGCAGAATAAATTGCATTGGGGCCAGGTACGAGGAGGACGCTCAGCGTTTTGAGAGGCTCGGTTTCAGCAGTAGTAAAATTGTTATAACCGGTAACCTCAAATATGAAAAGCAGGCGGCTCTGACGGCAGCTTCCAGGGAAAAATACGGTTTTGCCGATGATGATTTTGTGCTAGTCTGCGGCAGCACGCGTTCCGGCGAAGAAGATATAATTATTAACGCTTACCAAAAGCTTAAAGGCGGGCACGGACGGCTTAAGCTGGCCATAGCTCCCAGGCATATAGGGCGCGCTTCCGAAATCGCGGAGTTACTAAAAAAGCAGGGCCTGCGTTACGGACTATTTTCCCGCGGCGAAACGGCCTCTGACAGGGATTGCCTTATTGTTGACGCTTTCGGCGAGCTGCAGAACCTCTATTCCGTGTGTGACGCGGCTTTCGTAGGCGGCTCTCTGGTAGACAGGGGCGGGCAGAATCCTGTTGAGCCGGCGGCTTATTCCAGGGCGATAATTTTCGGGGAAAATATGGATAATTTCTTAAGCGAATCCAAAATGCTGCTTGACTGCGCCGGAGCGGTTTCCGTGAAGAACGGCGCTGAATTTGCGGCAGCCCTCTCCAGGTTTATTGAAAATCCCGAACTCAGAAAAACGACCGGTGGGAACGCCAGAAGGGCGATAGACGGGCAAAAAGGAGCCCTTGCCAAAAGCCTGAAAATTATAACGGACAATTTTGCCGATGAATAAACTGCTTTCACTGCTCGGGTACCTGATAATAACCCTGATCAGCAGGACAATGAGGGTCAGCGAGATAAACGCGAAAAGCCTGTGGAAAAAACGGCAGGATGAGGTTGTTTTCGCTTTCTGGCACGGAGAACAGTTCGTCCTTTGTTTCCATCACAGGTCTCAGGGTGTAGGAATAATGTCAAGCCTTTCAAAAGACGGGGAGATTCAGTCAGGCATACTTTCCAATTTCGGGTACAAGGTTGTCCGGGGTTCTTCTTCCAAAAGAGGGGACAAGGCCCTCGTTGAGATGATAAGGCTTGTGAAAAAAGGCAGTTCGGCGGCTTTCGCGGTTGACGGGCCGAAGGGCCCTAACCATGAGGTAAAACCAGGTATTGTTTATCTCGCGAAAAAAACCGGTAAGCTCCTTGTGCCGGTAAGCTCGGCGTCGGACAACTCTAAAATATTGCTCAGGGCCTGGGATAAATATGAGTTGCCGCTTCCTTTTTCAAAGGCGGTAATTGCTTACGGAGAGCCCTATAGGATAAATAGTGACGCTGATGTAAATGAGGAAGCCGCGCGCCTTGAATCCGTAATGGAAAAGCTTTCGGATTTCACTCATAACGCCTGTTTTTCCGGTGACATCGTAAAATATTTGGACAGCCACCCGAACCCGAAGATTCTTATTGTTCAGCCGAGCAGGCTGGGGGATGTAGTGTTTTCTCTGCCTGCTTTGAAATCTTTGAGAGAACGCTATCCCAAAGCATGGATAGGCTGGCTTGTGGACGAGCGCTGCGCGCCTGTTCTTGAGAATAACAGCGATTTAAACGAGCTTATTATATTTGACAGAAAACAGATTTCACTAAAATATGTCATCGGATTCGCGAAAAAACTCCGTGAAAAACAGATTGACCTTAGCATTGACCTTCATGGCCTGTTTAAGTCGGCGTTTCTTGTTGCCCTGGCCGGCGCGAGGTTTAAGCTGGCATCGGCTTCAACAAACGGCATGAGGGAATTTTCATGGCTGTTTTCATCTCAGGTAAAGCTTCCCAAAGAGGATATGCACTGCGTTGAAAGGCATCTTTCGGTCGCCGAATACCTGGGCGGCAAAAAACCCGCGGGCGCGCCCTTGATAAAAGCCGACACGGATTCGCTGAGGTCGGTTGAAAATATTCTGGCGCAGGCAGGCGTTGATCCGCTCAGGCCGCTGGTGGCGGTGCACCCGGGCGGCGGATGGATATCCAGAAGATGGTTCCCTCAACGGTATGCCGCTCTTATAGACAGGCTTTCTTCCGAGCTTAACGCCGAAGTTGTTCTTGTAGGCGGCAGGGAGGGCGGCAGTTCAGAGGCCGGACTGGACGAGGAGATAGTTTCGCTCTCGGCTTCCAAACCCAAAAATCTGACCGGCAGGCTGGATTTAAAACAGCTGATAGCGTTATTTGAAAAAACAAAGCTTTTTATCGCCAATGAAGCCGGCCCCATGCATATCGCCACCGCCATGGGAATTCCGGCTATCGCTCTGCTTGGCCCTACGAATCCGGCAAGGACGGGCCCTTTCGGGGGCAGTACTACGGTGATAAGGCATGTAATCAGATGTCAGCCCTGTCGTGAAAGGAACTGCGCTTCAAGGGAATGCATGAAGCTGATAAGCGTGGAAGAAGTTTTTGAAAGCGCCAGAGAGAAAATAAAACGATGAAAATTCTTATAATAAAACCGAGCTCTTTCGGTGATATTATTCAGGCAAACCCGGTTCTAAGGGGTTTAAGAAATGAATATCCCGACGCCGAGATTTCCTGGCTTGTTTTTGACGCCTGGGCTCAGGTGCCGGCGCTGTTTCCCGACCTGGATAAGATAATATTCTGGAAAAGAGGCGGCGGGCTTGATGAGTTTTTGCGAGTTCTTAAGGCCGTGAGAAAAGAACGGTTTGATATTGTAATTGACCTGCAGGGCCTGTTCAGGACAGCCCTTGCGGCAGCGCTTTCCGGAGGTAAAAAAATAATAGGCGCTCCCGGCATGAAAGAGTTTTCCGGGTGGTTTGTTGAGGAAATATATCCGGAGAAAAAAAAGTTAAACGCGGTCAGGAGGTCGCTTGAGGTTATCAGGTATCTGACCGGCAAGGAGCCGTCTGTTGAGTTCTCCGTTAAGCCGCATGAAAAAGACAGAGAAACCGCCCTTCAGCTTCTAAGCGCCGCCGGCATACATCCGGGCAGAAAGATTATCGGTTTAATACCTTCGGCGCGCGGCCCGGCGAAGCAGTGGCCCAGGCAGCAGCTGCTGAAACTTATTGAGATGTCTTTGGATTACTCAAAAAATTTCGTTTTTGTCGTGCTCGGCTCCAAGGGCGACTCAATTAAATATAATGATCCGAGAGTTGTTGATTTGTGCGGAAAGACTACAATCTCCGAGCTTGCGGCGGTTCTTCAGCTGTGCCGCGGCGTTTTAGGCCCCGATACCGGGCCTGTGCATCTTGCTTCCGCCCTCGGGATAAGCGTTGCCGTTATTTTTGGAGGTTCGGATGTCAATGAAACGGCTCCGATAAACGGCAATCCGCTGATTATCAGAAAAGATTTTCCCTGTTCTCCGTGCAGGTCAAGGCCTTCCTGCCGCGATTATAAGTGCCTTGCGGAGATAAAACCCCAGGAAGTCTTCGGGCATATTAAGGGCTGGATGGTTTAATGTCACAAAAGACTAAATGCGTGTATTTTCATATGAACCAGCTGGGCGATATGCTTTTTTCGCTGCCGTTTCTTTCGGCGGCAAGAAAGGCCTGGCCTGACAGGCATCTGGCGAGCTTCGCGAGAGACTCTTTCCGCGGGCTTCTTGACTCGTCCGGTTTTGTTGATGAGGTGGTCGTAAGAAAAAACGGGGGCTTCAATTTTATTGAGAATATAGCCGCCCTGCGCCGGGGGAGTTTTGACTGTTCTATTCATTTCTCAGAGTCTCCGCGCTCCTCTTTGACGGCGCTTTTATCCGGAATACCGGAGATGGCGGGTTTCTCCACCGCGGCGCTTAGTCTGCTTTACAAAGTTAAGGCCGAAAGAATCGGCGTTCCTTCAATGCGTAACAACGCGAGGCTTGCCGAAAAGCTTGGCTTAAAGGCTTTGCCTGAAGATTACAGCGGATTGTTAAAGGTTCCCCGGAAAGCTTTAGAACTTATTGACGGCTGGGTTGAATCGCGCGGTTTAAATAAAGCCAAGCTTGTGGCTGTCGCTCCGGGCGCGAGCAGAAGGCGCAGGGATAAATTGTGGCAGGCTTCTAAATGGGTTCAGGTTATAAAGGAATTATCGCTCAAAGGTTATGAACCGGTTCTCTGCGGAGGCCCGGCCGATGCCGGTGAGTTGCGCGGTATCAGCGAAGCCTGCGGTGGAAAGGCCGGCGTTTATGACGGTGTTTACGGCATAGACGGTTTGGCCGCTTTATTTTCAACCTCAGTAAAATTCCTGGGCATTGATTCCGGCGCCATGCATCTTGCCGCGGCCCTGAAAGTTCCCGTTGTGGCGCTTTTCGGGCCGACAGACCCTTTACAGGTCGGCCCCATGCCGCTTGAAAAAAATATTGTTGTTAAGAAAAATTATATGGATGAGATAGAAGTTAAAGATGTCCTGGAGGCTGCGGGAATATGATTCTTATTAACGCGGTAAAAACGGCGGCCAACTATATTTTCGCGCTGAGCATGCCCTTTACCCATATCGGCGGATATGCCGCTGTAGGACTTGCATTTTTTGTTTCATGGAGCTCCTGGGGAAAGCACAGGGCCCAGCCTTTGAAGCTGCTTTTGAAAATTTTTATTATTTACGGTTTTGTAAGAGCGGTATTTTCCGGCCAGCCGCAGGTGGGGTACGCCGCGATGTTCGGATATTTCAGCCAGTGGTTTCTGCCGCTTCTTCTGGGCATGGCCGCCGGAGATTCTAAGGCGGCGGTAAAAAGCTTTTATATATACATGGGAGCTTTTTTTACGCTGGTTTTTCTTTCGGTGCTGGCGTACTTTGGTTTGTTCTACAAGCATCTGGGAGCCGATATTTATCTTGTAAACGAAGGGCTCCTTAAAGGCCTGCGTTCTCATATTGCCATGGCGGCGCTGAGCCTTCTGTTTTCATTTCTTGCTTTTTCGCAAACCTTGTATAACCAGAAATTATCTAAAAATTTCCGAGCGTTTTTCGCGGCTGCCGGCATAATCTCTCTGCTTGCTCTGGCGCTTACCGGTTCAAGAGGCTATTATATCGCGGCGGTGCTGTCGTACGCGGCTTTCGGGATATACTGGTTCGTGCAGACCGGCAAAATAAAAGCCATGATTTACGCCGCGTTAGCAGCCTCCGCGGTTATGGCTCTCCTTCTGTCGGTTTCCCCGGGACTGAGGCAAAGAGTCACAGGAACTAAATTCAGCGAGCCGAATGTGCAGGGAAGGGTAATACTCTATAAGGTCGCCTTTTGGGAAATACGGGAAAGGCCATTTTTTGGTTTCGGTCCCGGCGAGGGAGTCAAACAGGAGAAGTATTTTAATATGCTGCCGCCTGAACAGCAGGCGCTAAAAAATCATACGCATCTGCATTCTTTCTATCTGAACTTTATGGCGGATTTCGGGCTGGCGGGTTTTGTTATATTTATTCTTATGGTTTTTTACTGGCTTAAAACGGTATGGACGGCGTATCACAGCGGCAGTAATTTCAATAAAGCTGTTTCCTTCGGGTTGTTTTGGGGTATAATAGGGATTTTAGCGGGAGATTCTTTTGACACTCTTCTTCGCGGGCCGGGGGTGGCTATGGAGCTGTTCTGGCTTACGGGTATCGTTATCGGGCTAAACGAGTCGGAAAAAGGCGATAAATGAAGATAAGCGGCGCGGCCATAATAAGAAACGGAGTAAAACTGAAGTTCCCGTTCGTTGAATCAATACGCTCCGTCCTGCCTTTGTGCGGCGAGTTTGTCGTGGCTGTCGGCGACAGTGACGACGGCACAAGGGAAAGGATAGAGTCTATAAACGATCCAAAAATAAAAATAATTGACACAAAGTGGGATATGGACAAGCGTTCCGGAGGACAGGTTCTTTCAGAACAGACAAATATCGCCCTGTGCGGCTGTTCCGGAGACTGGATTTTCTATATTCAGTCGGACGAGGCCGTAAGCGAGAAAGATTTTGATAAAATCAATCTGGCCGTGGATGCGGCCTCAAAAAGAGATGACATTGACGGCCTGGCGTTCGGTTATCTCCATTTTTACGGCAGCTATAATACTTTCCAGTCGGGAAAAAACTGGTATCCGCAGGAAATAAGGCTCGTAAAAAACGACAAATCCATTGTCTCGCACGGCGACGCGCAGGGTTTCAGAAAGAACGGAAAAAAACTCAGGGGGATCGCCTGCGGGGCCGATATCTATCATTACGGCTGGGCCAGGCAGCCGGAAGTTATGGCGGAAAAAATCAGGTCATTTCATAAATTATGGCATGATGACAGCTGGGTTGAAAAAAACTGCTCTAATAAAAGCCTCCCCGAATTTTATACTGATCTGGGCAACCTAAGAGAATTCAGGGGCAGCCACCCGGCCGCGATGTCGGAGCTGGTCAGCGGCGATTCAAGTGATTTCATATTGAAATGCAGGGACCAGTATCTGAAAAAGCGGGGCCTGCTCGCGTTCGCTAAAGACGCTCTCCGCAGGACTATGATAGGACAGCACAGAAACTTTATTCTGGTAAAGTAGCTTTAACGAGGAGCCGCTATGGTAAATTTTCTCAGAAACAAAGCCATACTGAACTTTTATGAGGCAATATATCCGTATTTAAAGACTTCTCTTCATGTGGAGAGCGAGCTTCCCGGAAGAAAGGCTATGGTTTTCGCGCCGCACGCGGACGATGAAGCCATCGGCTGCGGAGGAACAATTTTAAAGCATAATTTAAGCGGAGGCGAATCCTTCTGTGTATATATGACTGATGACGGCCCCCAGAGGCGCGCCGAGGCCGCAAAAGCAGCTGAACTGCTCAAGTTTCATAAAGTGGAAAATTTCGGCTATGGTGTTGAAACTTTGTCCTCCGCCGGGGATCTTCATGAAAGGCTTGCCGGAATATTAAACCGCGAAAATCCGGAAGTTGTTTTTGTTCCCTTTGTGCTGGATAATCATTCCGACCACCGCGCGTTAAACAGCGCTCTTTTTAAAGCGTCGGATATGATTGCCGGCAATCCCATGGTCTATGCTTATCCGGTCTGGTCGCCTCTTTATCCGAACCTGCTGGTAGATATTGAAGAGGTGTGGGATGCTAAAAAAGCCGCGATAGAGTGCTACAAGTCCCAGACCGCAACCAGGGATTATGTTTCTATGGCCTACTCGCTTTCAAAATATTGGAGCACGGTTAAAGGCGGCGGATTAAAGCTGGCTGAAAACTTTTTCAGGATGAGTTTAAAGAAATACGCTGAACTGGGGAGAAAATTAGGTGCGTGATATAAGGCCTTTTTTAAAGAATTACGGCTGGTTTATAGCGGTTTTTGCCATAGCTCTTTCACTGAGGCTCTGGCATATTACAAATCCGCTGCTTGACGAGCATTCCTGGCGGCAGACCGGAAGCGGCATGGTGGCGAGAAACTACGCGGCTAATATGAATTTCTTTCAGCCGACCGTTGATTTTGACTACCGCTATCCCATGGCCTACGGTTTGTTTGAGTATGTGGTGGGCCTGCTGTCAAAAGTATTCGGGTTTTCTGACCTGCTTGGCAGAAGCGTTTCTTTGTTTACCTTTGTATTTGGTTTTATATATTTCTATAAGCTGGTTTTGAGGTATTTTAACGAAAGCGTGGCGCTGTGGTCAAGTTTCTTTTACGCCATTCTGCCGGTTTCCGTGTTTTACACGCGGGCTTTTCAGCCCGACGGAAACATGGTAAGTGCGAGCATTGTGTTTCTTTATTATTTCACGCTATGGGCCGATGAGGGCAGGCGGAGCCACTTTTTGCTGAGCGTTCTGCTGGCAAACCTGGCGTTTCTCTTTAAGATACCTTCATTGTTTATGCTTTTTCCTGCCTTCGGATACCTGATAATAAAAAACGGAGCCAGGGCTCTCTATGACTGGCGCTGGTATCTTTTTTTTGCGCTGAGTGTTTCGTTTCCTTTGTTCTTTCACTGGTATGTGCCGATAGCTACGGGGGGAAGTATTCAGAGCGCGTTGTTTGAACAGGATAAGTGGGGCGGCGGGCCGGTCTGGCTCGGCTATGAATTCTGGTGGAAAACATTTTTCATGAATCTTTCTGAATATCACTTTATGCATGCCGGCTATGTCCTGTTTATTTTCGGCCTGTTCAAAAAAGCTGTGAGAAAAGAACAGTGGCTTTTTCATCTCTGGCTCTTAGGTGTGGCGCTGTTTTTTGTCGCCGTGGCAAAAGGCATGCACCATGAATATTACAACCTCCCGATACTGCCGGTGGGAAGCTTTTTTATGGGATGGTTTGTGTCTGAACATTTCGGCAGGCTGAGAACCGCCGGGGTTAAGTCGTTTTGGCAGTCGGCCTCCGGCTACCTGGTGGGCTTTATGGTTTTTTATACGGTTGTTTTCTCCATGATAAGGCTCAATGACAGGTATAAAATAAACGCCGATTACCTGGTTCTGGCGGATTTTGTAAAGATCAATTCTCAGGCCGGCGATCATGCCGTTGTTTTAAGCAAATCCGAACCCGAGGTGCTGTATTACGCACACAGGAAAGGGGTAAACGCTCATACCGCTGAACAGCTTGAGCGGTATCTGTCGGGCGCTGGGCCTCAGTACACCGTGCTTGCCATAGCGGGAAGCGGCTTTAAGGCCGAGGCTCCGGAGCTTTATAAAAGAATCGCAAACAGTTATAATATCGTCTATGACGGCAAATCTGGGATAGTGGCGAAAATCACGGGAAAACTGAAATAACAAATGATAAGCATTCTGCATGTGTATTCATCCTGGACGCCCGGCGGCGCTGAAAAAGTAATGCTTTTGCTGGCAAACTGCCTTGAAAAATCAGGCGTAAGGAATATTATCGCCAGCCCGAAAAACAGTTTTCTTTTTAACGAGGCCGTGAAGTCAGGACTTAAAACACATAGCCTTAGAATTAACGGTTCTTTTGACCCGATCGGCATCCTTAAACTACTTTATATTGCCAGAAAAGAGCATGTTGATATTATTCACGCCCACCAGGGTAAAGTTTTTTGGCCCTGCATAATAGCCAAGCTTCTCAGTGGCGGCAGGATAGGGGTTGTTTTTCACCGGCATGCCCAGCTGGCCCACAGATTCTATTCAAGGGGACACTACAAAATAGCCGATAAGGTTATAGCTATATCCAAAGCCGTGGCTTCCGGGCTTATTCAAAGAGAAAAAGTTCCGGCAGGCAAAGTTGAAGTTGTTTATAACGGCACGGATTTTGACAGATTTTCCGGGGCTGTTTCCGGCGAGACGGTCAGAAAACAGTACGGGCTGTCAGGTAAAACCGTCATAGGCACCGCCGCCGCGATGAATTATCCTAAAGGCAAGGGCCAGAAATATCTTATTGAGGCGGCTAAAACCTTAACCGCGAAATACGACAATTTGATTTTTCTTATTGTGGGTACCGGCCCGATGCTGGGCGACTTCAAGGAATACGCGAAAGCTTTGGGGGTCGCTGATAAGATTATATTTGCCGGACAGCAGTCAAAGGTGGAAGAATACATTGCCGCCATGGACATATTCTGCCTCCTGTCGTGGGATACCGAGGGTTTCGGGCAGGTTGTGGTTGAGGCCCAGGCGCTGGGAAAGCCGGTCATAGCCACAAATGTAGGCGGCATTCCCGAGGCCTTTGAAGACGGAATGGGCGGAATTTTAATTGAACCTGAAAATACGGCGGCCGTGGTTGAGGCGGTTTCAAAGCTTCTGGATAACCCCCGGAAAGCTTCCGAGATGGGAAGAGCCGGACAGAGTTTTGTTTATAAAAACTTTTCGCTTTCGCTTATGGTTTCAAAAATCGGCAGGATATATCAGGATATATTAAGCGCAGTTCAGGAGAGAAAATAATGAATGCCGGAAAGATATCGGTCTATGTTATCGCGTACAACGAAGAGGCAAAGCTCAGGGACTGCCTGGAGAGCGTGAAGTGGGCCGGCGAGATAGTTGTGGCGGATTCTTTCAGCACCGATAAAACCGTTGAAATAGCAAGGCAGTATACGGACAAGATTGTTGAGATAAAGTTTGAGGGTTTCGGAAAACTGCGGAACGAGGCGCTCAAACATCTCTCCAACGAATGGGTGCTTAGCGTGGATTCTGACGAAAGGGTCACTCCCGAGTTAAGGGATGAACTGCTCTCCTTAATGGAGAAAGGGCCGGAGTGCGACGCCTATCTGGTTCCGAGAAAGACGCATTTTATGGGCAGGTGGATAAGGCATTGCGGCTGGTATCCGGATTTCCGCCAGCCCCAGTTTTTCAATAAGAACAAGATGAAATATTCCGATCAGCTGGTTCACGAGACCTACGAACTTGACGGCCGGCTCGGCAGGCTGAAAGGCCATGTGCTGCAGTTTCCTTTCACGGATCTTGGCCAGTATCTCAAAAAGATGGACAGGTATTCGGATTTGAGAGCCAGGGAGATGCATTCAAAAGGCAAAAAATTCAGCGTTTTGAATCTGATAGTAAATCCTCTGGCTATGTTTTTCAGAATGTTCGTAGCCAAACTCGGTTTTCTTGACGGCAGGGAAGGTCTGGTTCTATCTTATCTTTACGCGTATTACACAGCGATTAAGTATATAAAACTCTGGGAAAAGGAAACTCCGGTTAAATGATCAGATTTTGTCTCTTGTCGGGAGTTTACGCTTTTTTCGCGCGGATTGACAGAAAAATTAAGTCAAAAAACGCGGTAAAACTCGCCAAACCCGTAATAAGCGTCGGCAATATAACCTGGGGCGGCACCGGGAAAACCCCGGTTGTAATAAAACTTGCCAGGCTTCTTTCAGGGGCTGGAAAGAAAGTATGCGTGCTTTCCCGAGGCTATAAACGCAAAATATCTTCCCGCGGCCCTGTGGTCGTAAGCGACGGAGCAGGAATTCTTTCATCGGTTGAGGAGTCGGGGGATGAGCCGATGTTAATCGCCAGGAGCGTCCCGGGCGCTATTGTAATTTGCGGGAAAGACAGAGGTGAGTCCGCGGCCCTCGCGCTAAAGAATTATAATGTTGATGTCTTTATCCTTGATGACGGATTTCAGCATTGGAAGGTTTTGCGCGACCTGGATATTGTCTGCGTTAACGCCAAAAACCCCTTTGGCAACGGCTGTTTAATACCTGCAGGAATACTCAGAGAACCGCTCAGCGAACTTAAAAGAGCAGGTTTAATAGTTATAAATAATACCAATTTTGTCCGGGCCTCGGAACTTGAGGCGATTGAGCGGGAAATCGCCGCTCATTGCGCCGCTCCTGTGGTAAGATCGGCGCTTAAGGCGGAATATTTCGCGCGCCTGGACGGGTCGCTGCCTGATGCCAGGCCAAAGGCGGCTGTCCTTATGTCGGCGATAGCAAATAACGATTTATTTAAAGCCTCGGTTGAATCGCTCGGCGTAAAGGTGTTAAAGCACTATCAGTACAGGGATCATTTCAAATATTCAGAAGCCGAGGTCTCAAACGCGCTTTCCGGGCTCCCCGACGGAGTTCCTGTTATAGTGACGGCCAAAGACGCTGTTAAGATATCGCGGTATGTTCCCAAAGACAGCCTGAGCAGAGTTCTGCTTCTGGACAATACGGTGGAGTTTAATCATGGAGAACAAGTGTGGCTAAGCAAAATAAGAGAAACCGTGCGGTCTTCTTAGACCGGGACGGAACCATAATAGCAGAGCGCAACTATCTGCGCAGGGTAAAAGATGTAAAACTTCTCAAGGGCTCCGTTGAGGCCATGAAATTATTAAAAGCCCTGGGCTATAAACTGATTATCGTCACCAACCAGTCGGGCATTGGCAGAGGGTATCTTACGGAGAATAAGCTCGCTCAGATTCATAAATACCTCCTCAAGCTGCTTAAAAGTAAAGGTGTTAAAATTGATGGTATCTATTACTGCCCTCATCATCCTGATGAGAAATGCGCCTGCAGAAAACCAAATACCGAGCTTGTAAAGCTGGCCCGGGATCGATTTAATCTTGACCTGAAAAAATCTTTCACAGTCGGTGACCACACCGGTGATTTCAGGCTGGGCCGGAATATGGGCGGGAAGGGAATATTCGTAAAAAGCGGGCATTGGAAACACGAACAGAAAAAGATTGACGCCAGCGGCGGGGCTGTCCGGCCTGATTACACGGCTGCCAATATCCTGGCGGCGGCAAAGTTAATAGAGCGCGTTTCATAAGGCAATGATGAGACTTGAAAGAAAAATGGTGTTGCTTTTGTTCCTGTCGCTTATTCCTGCTTTTGCCCTGACAACCGGCCTGGCGAATGGCGGTTTCGCCTGGAGGCAGGAAAAGAACGAGGCTTTCAAAGTCGGGGAATATCTTAAATTTGATGTTGTCTGGGAATTTATTCCCGTGGGCACGGGAACGCTTGAGATACCGCGGATAACGGAGATAGACGGGCGCAAGGCGTACCATATAGTCAGCAGGGCGAATTCGTCGGCTTTTTTTGACACATTTTATAAAGTCCGCGACCTTAACCAGTCGTGGATGGATGTTGAAAGCCTGTGTTCTTTAAAGTACGAAAAAAAAGAGATAGAGGGCGGTTTCAGGAGCCATGAAACTGTATTTATAGACCAGAAACGCAATGAGTTTATGGTCGCCGAGTCTTCAAAATCAGGCGCAATACCGGTATGGGCGCACGATGTGCTGTCTTCTCTATACTATTTGAGAACGAAAAAACTTGTTGTAGGCGAATCCCATACTTTTGATTCCTATCAGGGCGGTTTGGCCTGGCCTCTGGTTGTGGATGTCTTAAGAACCGAGGAAATTGACACAATTTTAGGCAGGGTAAAATGCTGGGTAGTGGAGCCGAAAGTGAGGCCCGGGGCCAATATATTTAAGGCCAAGGGCACGCTCATGGTCTGGCTCACGGCTGACGATAAAAAGCTTCCGGTTCTTCTGCGTTCAAGGATTTCGGTTGGGCGCGTTGAAGCGAGGCTGAGCGAAATGAAACTGGAGTAGGGAGGTAAAATGGCCGCTAAACCGATTGATCTGAAAAAAGTCAGGACTGTTTCTTTGATGACAAGGCCGAGCAAGGTAGATGAGTCTCTGTTTGCTTCGGTGTTAAAAAAACCCGTATTATTAAGTGATTTTGTTGATTCCCTGCCGGGCATTCTGGCTGGCAAAAACTTCAAAAATTTAGTAAACTTAATACTTAAAGCCAGGGAGAAGAACAAACCTGTGATAATGAGCTTCGGCGCACATGTCATCAAGTGCGGCCTTTCGCCATTGATCATTGATCTGATAAAGCGAAATATTGTGACGGCTATCGCCACAAACGGGGCCTCCACGGTTCATGATTTTGAGCTGTCCCGATCGGGACAGACTTCGGAAGATGTGGCGGTAAGGCTCCTGGACGGTTCTTTCGGCATGACGCGCGAAACCGGCGAGTTTTTAAACAAAGCCGCTAAAACGGCGGCTAAGTCCTCAAAGGGCCTGGGCGAGACAATAGGCAGGCAGATAGAAAGATCGTCTTTTCCTCATAAACATTTAAGCGTTTTCGCAGCGGCCCACAGACGCGGCATAAGAGCCACGGTTCATGTCGCCGTTGGCACGGATATAATTTACCAGCATCCTCAGTGTGACGGCGCGGCCTGGGGCAAAGCAAGTTATCAGGATTTTAAGAACTTCGCCGATGAAGTCTCCCGCATAGGGCAGGGCGGAGTGCTCTTGAACTTCGGAAGCGCCGTGATACTGCCCGAGGTTTTTTTAAAAGCGCTGACAGTCTGCAGAAACCTCGGTTTTAAGGCCTTTGACTTTACGACAGCCAATTTTGACATGATAAGACAGTACCGGCCGTATCAGAATATTGTTTCAAGGCCCACCCAGGACAACGGGAGAGGCTATGATTTCAGCGGCCACCACGAAATAATGCTGCCGCTTTTGTACGCGGCGCTTGTAAACGGAGAGAGTAAATGAAGTCACTGATAAAAATCATACCCGAGTTTTCAAAGCAGAGGATCCTTGTTCTCGGCGATGTAATGGTGGATAAGTTCGTGTGGGGCAAGGTTTCAAGGATTTCTCCCGAGGCTCCCGTGCCCGTAGTGGAAGTTACCAGAGAAACCCACGCCTTCGGCGGCGCCGGAAATGTGGCCAACAACCTCATCAGTCTTGGCGGCAATGTTTACCTGATTGGCGTTATCGGTAACGATGTTTCGGGCGACAAGCTTTTTGAGGATTTAAATCAGGGTAAAATAAACACCGACAGAATAATAAGAGACAGCGAGCGTCCGACAATAGTAAAAACGAGAATAATAGCCCAGCATCAGCAGGTCGTAAGAGTGGACAAGGAGATTAAGGGCGAATTTTCCTCTAAAATAGTCAATGAAATCATCGCTCAACTTGAAAGAACGGCTCCGGAAGTGGACGCTATAATTATCTCCGATTACGGAAAAGGCGTAATAAACCCGCCGGTGCTAAAAAAAGCTATAAGCCTCGCCCACAAATATAAAATACCCGTCACTGTTGACCCTAAAATAGAGCATTTCCTCCGTTACAAGAAAGTCAGCTGCATTACACCCAATACTCTTGAAGCCATCACCGGCATGAGAGCCCCGGACGCGAGGGAAGACAAGGATATGTTTGAGCTCGGCAGAAAGATCCTCAAAAAACTTGATTCCGAGTCTGTGCTTATCACCCGGGGAGAGAGAGGAATGACGCTGTTTGAACCGGGCAACAAAATCACTCATATACCAACTCGGGCTAAAGAAGTTTACGATGTCACGGGAGCCGGAGACACGGTTATATCCACTTTTACATTAGCGCTGGCCGCGAAGGCCAGTTTCATTGAGGCCGCGGAAATCTCAAATTTCGCCGCGGGCATAGTGGTCGGAAAGCTGGGAACGGCGACGGTCAGCCAGGACGAACTTAAAAGAGCTATTTTGAGCTATAAAAAATGAAGCTTCATGGGCCCACGCCCATGGTATCTTTATTTCCTTCGGTGTGCGTCATCCGTTACGGGAGATCACCCGAAGGGGGATAATGGTTAATTGATGAAAATAATCGGAGTAATACCCTCAAGATACGGTTCAACCAGGTTTCCCGGCAAGCCCTTGTTTTTAATTAAAGGCAAGACGCTTGTTGAAAGGGTGTACAGACAGGCCAGGAAAGCAAAGTTCCTTGATGATGTCGTCATAGCCACCGATGACAGGAGGATTTTTACTGCCGCCGAGGGTTTCGGTGCGAGGGTGGTCATGACTTCGCCGCGCTGCAAGAGCGGCACCGACAGGCTGGCTGAAGTAGCCAGAAAATATTTTAAGCCTTCCGATGTCCTGGTAAACATTCAGGGAGACGAACCGCTGATTTCTCCTGTATTAATAGATAAAATAGCCCGTGAATTTATAGATAACGCGAAACTTGATATGGCGACCGCGGTTTGCCGCGTAAAAGACAAAAAGGACGCCTTAAACCCCAATATTGTGAAAGCGGTTATTGACAGGAACGGATACGCGCTTTACTTTTCCCGCGCGGCAATCCCGTTTACCCGTTCCGGATTTAAGGGACAGCTCTATAAACATATAGGTATTTACGGTTATCGCGCCGAGTTTCTCGCGAGGTTCTCCAAATGGCCGCAGGCCATGCTGGAAAAAACCGAGATGCTTGAACAGCTTCGCGCGCTGGAGAACGGCGTCAGGATTAAAACAGTTATTTCGGTTATTGATTCCGCCGGTGTTGATGTCCCGTCGGATATTAAAAAGATAGAAAAGAGGTTAAATGGCTAAGTACATTTTTGTCACAGGCGGCGTGGTTTCTTCTCTTGGAAAAGGCATTACGGCGGCCTCGGTGGGCTGCCTGCTTAAAAGCAGAGGGTTGAAGGTAAATGTTCTAAAGTGCGACCCTTATCTGAATGTTGACCCCGGCACAATGTCGCCTTATCAGCACGGAGAGGTTTTCGTGACGGTTGACGGAGCCGAGACGGACTTAGATCTCGGGCACTACGAAAGGTTTTTAAATCAGGAGACAAGGCGGGAAAACAACATAACCTCAGGTCAGATATATGAGTCGGTTATAAGCGCGGAAAGGCGCGGCGACTATCTGGGAAAAACCATACAGGTGGTCCCTCATATAACCAACGAGATAAAGAGCCGGCTGAAAAAACTCGGCCCGGGCTATGATGTTGTTATCGTGGAAATAGGCGGAACGGTCGGCGACATAGAAAGCCTTCCTTTTCTTGAGGCCATAAGGCAGTTCAGGCTGGATATAGGGCGGGAGAACTGCATATACATGCATGTGACTTTAATTCCTTATATCAAAGCCGCCGGTGAGATGAAAACAAAACCCACCCAGCACAGCGTTATGAAACTGCGCGAGATCGGCATTGAGCCGTCTATGCTTATCTGCAGGATGGAGAAGAACTTAAACGATGAGCTGAGAAACAAAATATCCATGTTCTGTAATGTGGAACCGAGAGGTGTTATAGAGGAGAAGGATGTAGGCTCCTCTATTTATGAGGTTCCTCTGCTTTTAAAAAATCAGAAGCTTGATGACCTGGTCCTTGATTACCTCGGCATAAAAACCAGAAGCCATAACCTGAAGGACTGGGAGAAAATGGTTTATAACTTCAAGTTCCCTAAGAACTCGGTTACGATAGCCGTGGCCGGAAAATATACCGAGTTAAAAGACGCCTACAAGAGCATTTGGGAGGCATTAAACCACGGAGGCGTTTTAAACGGCACCTCTGTTGAAGTTAAATATGTTGATGTGGAGCAGGAAAATCTCAAAGAAGAACTGGCCTATGTGGACGGCATACTTGTGCCCGGCGGTTTCGGCGACAGAGGAGTGGAGGGAAAAGTAGATGTTATCCGCTACGCGAGAGAAAACAATATCCCGTTTTTTGGCATCTGTCTCGGCATGCAGTGCGCCGTCATAGAGTTCGCGAGGAATGTCTGCAAAATGACTGACGCCAACTCTACGGAATTTAACAAAAAGACCCGCTACCCCGTAATAGCGATGCTGGCCGAACAGCTTAAAATAAAACAGCTCGGCGGAACCATGAGGCTTGGAGTGTACCCCTGCGTTCTAAAGAAAGGAACCAAGTCGTTTAAGGCCTATGGCAAACAGCAGATACTTGAGAGGCACCGCCACCGTTATGAGCTTAATAATAAGTACAGGGCAGCGCTTGAAAAAGCGGGCCTTATCATAGCCGGTGAATTCAAAGATAAAAAACTCTGCGAGATTGTGGAGCTGAAGAATCATCCTTTCTTTGTTGGTGTCCAGTTTCACCCGGAGTTTCAGTCCAGGCCGGTTGTGCCGCACCCGCTTTTCAGGGATTTCATTTCGGCGGCGCTTGAACAGAGAATGAAAAAGGAACAGAATAAGAAATGAAAGCTAAAGAAATAAGGCTTAAAAATTACGGAGTCATAATATCCAACGAAAGGCCCCTGGTTCTTATCGCGGGGCTTTGCGTTCTGGAGGACAGGAAGTCCGCTTTTTATGCCGCCGAACTGCTTAAGGAATACGCAGCCTCGTCCGGACTAAGCCTTGTTTTTAAGGCTTCTTATGACAAGGCAAACCGCTCGTCAATAAAGGCTTACCGCGGCCCCGGCATTAAGGAAGGCCTGAAAATTCTCGGCGAGGTGAAAAAGCGTTATTCTATCCCTGTGCTGACAGATGTACATTCCGTTGCGGAGGTATGGGAAGCGGCAAAGGTCGCCGATATCATTCAGATACCGGCCTTTCTGTGCCGTCAGACCGACCTGGTCTGTGCCTGCGCTAAAACCGGCCTTCCCGTAAATGTGAAGAAAGGCCAGTTCCTTTCTCCCAGGGATATGTTTAATGTGGTTGACAAGATTGAGAGCTGCGGAAACAGGAACATACTGCTTACGGAAAGAGGTTCGTCCTTCGGCTATAATAACCTTGTGGTTGACATGCGTTCCATTGAAATAATGAAAGAAACCGGATATCCGGTGATTTTTGACGCGACCCATTCGGTCCAGCTGCCCGGAGCCAGGGGCGGCTCCACCGGCGGGGAAAGGCAATTTATCCAACCCCTCTCAAAGGCCGCGGCAGCGCTCGGGATAGCAGGAATATTTATTGAAACGCACAGGGATCCCTCTAAAGCGCTTTCCGACGGAGCCAACAGCCTGGCCCTTAAAGAGGTTTTAAAGTATCTTAAGGCCATAAAGAAAATAGATAATGCCGTTAAACCTGCGGGCGGAGGCGACAATGAAGTGTTATAAATGCCAGAGCGAGAATAAAGAAAATACAAAAAACTGCAAAAAATGCGGAGCGGATCTTACTCCCATGCCGTTGTGGAAGCCGACCTGGAAGTGGCATGCAAGAACCCTGGGCGCTATTTTCGGCGCGCTCATCGCCGCGTATTTTTTGCTTAACCATCTTTTAAAACCTTATATGCGCCAGATACCTTCCGAGATCACGCCCTGGCTTGCCGAGGCGCAGAAACAGGATGCGGCGGAAAAGAAATGAAATATCCGGCGGGTATAGCGAAAAAGGCCGGGAAGATAAAGCTTATTGCCATGGATGTGGACGGTGTCATGACAGGCGGCGAGATAATTGTTTTTGATTCCGGCGAAGAGCTTAAAATATGGAATGTAAAAGACAGGCTCGGCTTTCATCTGGTCCGCCTTTCAGGCGCGCCAATCAAATTCGCGTGGATTACAGGGAGAGTTTCCAAACAGGTTTCCGACCGGGCCCGCGAGATAGGCATAGAAAAACTTTATCAGGGGTGTTCCAATAAACGGGAGGCGCTCAAGGAAACAATGGAAGAATTCGGGGTAAAGAGCGAGGAAACTGTTTTTATCGGAGACGATCTTATTGATATTCCGGCTTTGCGCGAAGCGGGTTTCGCCATAAGCCCCAGCGATGCCCCTGCTGAAGTCAGGAAAGAAGCGGATTACATAACAAAATCAATAGGCGGCAGAGGCGTCATACGGGAAGTGATAGAAATTGTGCTCAAAAGCCAGGGCCTCTGGGCTAAAGCGGTTTCAAAGTACCAGTAAATAATGTGAAACAATATATAAGACAGCTATATTACCTGTTCGCTCTGATATTTTCAAAAATCGTTTTAGTCCTTCCGTACAGGCTTGCGGTCGGCCTCGGCCGGATTATCGGCAGCCTGGCGTATTTTCTCGTCAAACAGGCCCGGCTGACTGTCATAAAAAACCTTGAAAAATCTTTTCCGGAAAAAACGGCGCGGGAAATAAGGAGCATAGCTCTGGATACTTTCCGCAATCAGGGCAAGAATTTATTTGAACTCTTCTCTTTTCCCAAACTTAAAGAATCCGATATTAAGCGCCTTGTAAAAGTATTGAATCCTCAGGTGATGGAAAAAGCTCTTTCCGTCAAAAAGGGTGTTTTGATAGCCAGCGCTCATTGCGGCAACTGGGAACTGATGGGCGCGGCGCTGTCTGCTTCCGGTTTTCCGATAAATGTTATAGCCCGCAGAATATATATAGAAGGGCTCAATAGAATGCTGGTCGGCTTTAGAAACTCAAAGGGTGTGAGGGTAATTCTGCGTTCCGGGCAGGAATCGGCCAGGGAAATACTGCGGAGCCTCAGACACAACGAGGCTATCGGCATGCTGATAGATCAGGATACCGCGGTGCCCGGGGTTTTTGTTGATTTTTTTAACGATAAGGCCTGGACTCCCTCGGGCCTGGCGACTCTGGCGCTTAGAACCGGAGCGCAGGTTATACTGGCTTTTGACATAAGGCTTGAGGACGACCGGCATGAGGTTCTGCTTTCAGGGCCCCTGTCTATGCGCGTAACCGGCGATAATGAACAGGATATTTTGTTTAACACTCAGCTGATAACAAAAGAAATAGAACAGCATATAAGAAAATATCCGTCACAGTGGGTGTGGATGCATAACAGGTGGAAAACAAGGCCCTCATGAAAAACACGCGGTTTTTGTTATTTATTCCGGTATTCTTTTTTGTTTCCTGCTCGGAAAAAAAAGCCGGAGAGGCGCACCCGAAGATACCCGAACAGGCCATTGAGAAGTTCAGCGTTACGGAGACCAGGGAAGGGAAACCAAACTGGGAGCTTGAATCCGCTTCGGCGCAGGTGATAGAAGCAAAAAAAATAGCTCTTTTGAAGGCCCCGAAAATTAAATTCTATCAGAAGGGCGAGCATATTTCTACTTTAACCGCCAATAACGGCAGGATTAACACGGAGAATTACGATATTTGGGGAGAGGACAGCTGCGTCCTGACCACGGTGAAAGGCGAACGGCTTGAAACGAGCAACCTGCATTACAGGTCTGACATACAGAAAATCGTGACGGCTGATAAGGTAAAACTGATAAGGCCCAACGAAATTATTTATGGCGTCGGCATGGAAGCGACACCTGACCTGGAAAGCATAATCATAAAGAAACAGCGTGTGGAAGTAAAGGGTAAATGAAAAAATTTTCGGCAGTTTTTCTTGTTTCCGCCGCTTTTTACGCTTTTTCAGCGGCTGAGAACACCTCGGAAAAGGCGGTAATCACCGGGGATCAGATGGAGATTATTAAGTCCGGCAGGGAAGTGGTTTTTTCCGGCAACGCGGTGGTGACGCGCGGTTTAAGCGTCCTGAAAGCCGACTGGCTAAAGCAGGATAAAGCAACCGGCCTTGTTGAAGCCAGGGGAAATGTGTATTTAAAGACATTTTCTCAGGACGGAGAGCTTATAGTCGGGCGGGGCGGCAGGGCCAGGTATCTGCCGGAAGACGGGAAGGGCGAGTTCTGGGAATCGCGCCCGAATGTGGTTTATTATGTAAAATCTTCAACGGAACCGCTTAACCTGACCGCCGATAAAATTGATTTTGATAACCTCTCTAAGATAATTCACGCCGAAGGGGCGGTTGAGATAATCACTTCGTCGGGTTCCGCTTTCGCTCAGGACGCGGTTTACCGCCAGCAGGAGATGAAAGTGTTTTTGACGGGCCAGCCGAGGCCCAGGATAATCTACGACGAGAAAAGCCGCAAAGGCGAATACACCGCTGATCTGATAACATTGTCAACGGAAAAGCGAGACGCTGACCTGCAGGGTCATGTGCACGGGAAAATATATGATTTTGAGAAGCGCTG
Source organism: Elusimicrobia bacterium RIFOXYA2_FULL_47_53 (assembly GCA_001800315.1). Taxonomy (GTDB): domain Bacteria; phylum Elusimicrobiota; class Endomicrobiia; order Endomicrobiales; family XYA2-FULL-47-53; genus XYA2-FULL-47-53. The sequence goes on from MGVE01000011.1 coordinate 28,708, forward strand.
AATTAAAGAAAAAGTATAAACAGCGGACCGTGGTAAACGGTGTCAGCATTGAAGTCAAACAGGGCGAAATAGTCGGCCTTTTGGGGCCCAACGGCGCTGGAAAAACCACGACTTTTTACATGACCGTCGGCCTGATAAAGCCGTTTTCGGGCGATGTTTTGCTTGACGATAAGGTTATCACCGGCCTGCCTATGTACATGAGGGCGCGCGCCGGGATAGGTTATCTGTCGCAGGAACCTTCCATATTCAGAAGGCTGACGGTGCAGGACAATCTCTGGGCGGTGCTTGAAACGCTGGATATACCCATGGCGGAGAAAGAAGCCAAGGCAAAACGCCTTCTTTCCGAGCTGGGGCTTGAGCATTTGAAAGATCAGTACGCCATGACGCTTTCCGGCGGCGAAAAGAGAAGGTGCGAAATTGCCAGGGCGCTTGTGACCGATCCCAAGTTCCTGCTTCTTGACGAGCCTTTTGTAGGTATTGACCCTATTACCGTTTCTGACATTCAGGGGATAATAGCCAGGCTCAGAGATTCCGGCCTAGGCATACTTATTACCGATCATAATGTCAGGGAAACTCTTGAGATTATTGACCGCGCCTATATCATTTATGAAGGCAGAATACTGCTTGAGGGCAAGGCCAGGGACCTGTTGAACAGCCCTGAAGCGAAGCGCGTTTATCTGGGCGAGAATTTCAAGATGCATCTGGATTGAAGAATTATCCAAAATATGATATAAAATAGAGCACATATTAATATTCAGCCCTGCCTTAAGGCATACGGCTGACAGGAGAAGAGTAATGCAGGTAAACATTACAGCAAGGCACCTTGACTTAACACCGGCTCTGGCTTCATATGTAAGAAAAAAAGTTGAAAGATGTGAAAGGTATTTTGACCACTTAGTCTGGGCTCAGGTGATTCTGACGGTTGAAAAGTACCGCCAGGTCGCCGAAATAGTAATTCACGCGGCTAAAATGACTTTCCGTTCAAAAGAAGAATCCATTGACCTCTATGCAGCTATTGACCTTGCTCTGGATAAGATAGACAAACAGCTCAAGAAGCATAAGGAAATTTCAAAAAGCAACAGAAAAGCAAAAGCTTCCAAGATCTCAAAGCTCTCAATGCCCGACACAGGCAAAATACCTTCCCTTAAATCCGATGAAAATTCAAAACACATGATTAGCGAGATTAAGCGCTTTGATGTAAAGCCTTCTACGGTCAGCGAGGCGCTTGATGAAATGGAACTGCTCGGCTACAAGTTCTATATGTTTTTAAACGCCCAGACTTCCCAGATAAATGTGGTCTATAAAAGAGACAACGGTTCCTTCGGTCTTATTGAACCCGAGATGTAAAAATTGAATATCTTTAAGGAGAAAAAGGCATGAAGATTATGGATTTTCTTTGTCCTGAAGCGATCAGTATTGACCTGAAAGGCCAGGACAAAAAATCGGCGATTAATGAACTGGTTGATCTGCTCGTAAAAGCTAAAAAAATCAAGAAACCCGCCGAGGTTATAGAAGCCGTCCTTGAAAGGGAAAAACTCGGTTCAACCGGCATCGGGCAGGGCGTCGCGATTCCTCACGGAAAAACCGAAGCTCTTTCCCAGCAGTTCGGCGTCCTCGGAATTTCCCAGAAAGGGCTTGATTTTAATTCTCTTGACGGCGAACCGGTATATATGGTGTTTCTGCTTGTGGGCCCCGTTGAAGTGGCGGGCCAGCATCTCAAGGCCCTGGCAAGAATATCCAGGCTTTTTAAGGATAAGTTTTTCCGGCAGGCTTTGCGCGACGCCAAATCGCCGGATGATGTGCTGAAAATCATACAGCGCGAGGACGCGTACTAATAAATATTCCCGGGATAAATAATGTCTGAAATTAATGTCGGGAAATTTCTTCAGGAAAAAAGCGAAGACCTTAAGCTTGAGTTGCTTGCCGGAGTTGAGGGCCTGCCGAGATCAATAAAAGTGCCGGATGTAAACAGGCCCGGCCTTGCTCTCAGCGGTTACTTTGAACATTTTCCTGCCGAAAGAATACAGATAATAGGCCTTGGCGAGAACTCCTACCTTTCCACCCTGTCTTCAGAAAAACGAATTGAAAAATTAGAAAAAGTCCTTTCCTTCGGAGATATCCCGTGCGTTATACTGGCGCGCTCTCTTGAACCGTTTCCTGAGATGCTGGAAGCTCACCAGAAATACAAGGTACCTCTTTTAAGAACTTCCATGAGGACTTCGCAGCTTGCCGGAGACCTCATTTTTTACCTTGAAGACAAGATGGCTTCTTCAACTTCAATGCACGGCGTGCTGGTAAGCGTTTACGGTCTTGGCGTCATGCTGGTGGGCAATGCCGGTATTGGAAAATCCGAGTGCGCATTGGAACTTGTGAAAAGGGGCCATATGCTGGTGGCCGACGATGTGGTTGAGATCCGCCAGCGTTCCGGCGGAATACTTATCGGCAAGGGCGAGGAGATCGTCCGCCATCATATGGAGGTCCGGGGGCTGGGCATAATTGATATAAGAAGCCTGTTCGGCATAGGCTACATTCTTGATGAAACCAGAATTGAACTCATGATTAATCTTGAAGAATGGGGCCCGGACAGGCAGTATGAAAGGGTCGGGCTTGAAGAACATTACACAACTATTTTGGAAGTGAAGGTCCCTGAAGTTACATTCCCCGTAAGGCCAGGAAGGAACCTCGCAGTGCTTGTGGAAATAGCCAGCCTTAACCAGCGCCTGAAAAACCGAGGCCATTATACGGCGCAACAGCTTAACCAGAGACTGATTCAGCTGATGAATCAGAAATAATCCTAATGAAAACAGAATTTTATATCATCACGGGGCTTTCCGGTGCGGGAAAAAGCCAGGCGTTGAAAATATTGGAAGACCTGGGTTTTTTCTGCGTTGACAATCTTCCCGTCGCTTTGGTGCCGACTTTCGCCGATATGTGCCTGGACGAGAAAAACGGGCTTGATAAGGTCGCTCTCGGTATAGATGTGCGGGCCGGGAAAAATTACCTGAGTTCACTTGATAAAAATCTTGAACTTATCCGCGGCAAAGGGATTAAATATAAAATAATATATTTCAGAGCGGACGAGGCGACTCTCGCGCACAGGTATTCGGAGACAAGGCGAAAGCATCCTCTCGGTAAAAGAGTCGTGGACGCCATAAGAGGAGAGAAGAAGCTTCTTGAGAAAATCCGTCTTAAGTCAGACCTTGAAATAGATACTTCACACCTGACGCTTGGCGAGCTTAAGGAAATACTCGGCAGGTTGTTGGGTATTTCGTCCGATGTCTTGAAAATTTCGGTTGTCTCTTTTGGATATAAGTTCGGCATCCCCGTTGATGCCGACCTGGTTATTGATGTGAGGTTTCTTCCTAATCCAAATTATGTCGCTTCGTTGCGCGAGAAGACCGGAAAAGATTCCAGCGTGAAGAGGTATGTTGAGCGCCAGAAACCCACCAAAGAATTTTTTGGAAGATTTTTAAAACTGCTTGAGTTTTTGGTGCCTCTCTATATAAACGAAGGCAAAAGTTATCTGACCATTGGCATAGGCTGCACGGGAGGAAGGCACCGTTCCGTTGTCGTAGCCGAAAGAGTTGCCGCTTTCCTGAGAAAAATCAAATATAATCCTGTGATTCACCACAGGGATATTGAACGGAAGCTCCTGCCCGGTTAAGCTATGAATAAAACTTTAAAGCGGAGTAAAATTGTCGCCCTGGGAGGAGGAACCGGCCTCGCTAACCTTCTGAGAGGGCTGAAAAAATATTCCTGTGATATTACCGCGGTTGTGGCCGTAACCGACGACGGCGGCAGTTCCGGACGGCTCCGCCGCGAGCTTGGGATATTGCCTCCGGGAGACATCAGAAACTGTCTTGTGGCTCTTTCTCAGGAAGAGAATCTGATGGCAAGGCTTTTTCAGTATAGATTCCCGGCGGAAGGGTCTCTGGCAGGGCATTCCTTCGGAAATTTGTTTTTAACGGCGATGTCTGCCATTACAGGCGGTTTTGACAAGGCTATCTACAGCTCCGGAGAAGTGCTCGCGATAAGCGGAAGGGTTTTGCCCGTGACTCTGAAATCGGTAACCCTGAGCGCCGGCCTCGCCGACGGCAATATTGTTGACGGCGAAACAAATATATCCCGTTCCAGTTCAAGGGTTAAAACCCTGATGATAAAGCCGTATTCTCCTCCCGCGGCTCCCATGGTTTTAGACGCGATAGCCGAGGCCGACTGTATTATTATGGGGCCGGGGTCGCTTTACACTTCTGTTATCGCCAATCTGCTTGTTGAGGGGGTAGCCGACGCCATAGCCGCTTCAAAGGCCGCCAGGGTGTATGTCTCAAATATCATGACCCAGCCCGGAGAGACATCCGGATACACTATTGAGGATCATATTTCCGCTATTGAGAGCCACGCGGGACAGAATATAATTGATTATATTATTGTAAACGACGGCAGCATACCGGCAGGTATAGCTAAGCGTTACGCGAAAGAAGGTTCGGCTCCAGTTAAGGCGGAGAAAAAAGCCAGGTTTAAGGCCAGGATTATTAAGGCCGATCTTGTGGGGCTTGATGAGTATGCCAGGCACAATCCCGATAAATTAGCCGCTGTCATATATAAAAAAATATTAAAAAAACTGTAAACCGGGTGTTAGAATGATTAAAATTCTCGTAATTACTCACGGAAGTTTCGGCACGGAAATGGTCAGGACGGCCGAGAACATTGTCGGGAAGCAGGATCATGTGGGGGTAATCGCGGTCAATCCCGAGGACAGCCTTTCTATCATGTGCAAGAGAACCGCCGAAACTCTTGAAAGCATGGAATCGGACAAGGGGATATTGATTTTTACCGATATGCTGGGCGGCACACCTTGTAACGCGTGCCTGCCTTACTCAATAAATAAAAATGTTGAAATTGTCAGCGGCGTTAATTTGTACATGCTTCTTTCGGCCTTTATCAACAGAAAAAATATGGATATAAAAGAGCTGGTGAAAAAGGTTCTTGCCGACGGCGCGAAAAGCATTACGAACGCGAAAGAACTGCTTATCCAGAAAATGAAGTAGGAGATTATAATGCCGGTTATTTTAGTAAGAATTGACGACAGATTGATTCATGGACAGATAGTTGAAGGGTGGCTTAAGCCCATTAAGGCCAATCACATCCTTATTGTGTCAGAGGAAGTGGCGAAGGACAAAATGCAGCAGATTCTGCTCGGGATGGCCGTTCCCGCCGGAGTCAAGCTCACCGCGGTAGGGGTTGAGGACGCGGCCGCCAAACTGAAGGCCGGGCTGTTTGAAAAAGATAATACCCTGCTCCTTGTTTCGGGCCCTCAGTATGTGCTGGAGCTTGTGAAGCGCGGCATTGATTTTAAATCTGTTAATGTCGGCGGAATGCATTACTCGCCCGGAAAAAAACAGATTTCCAGAACGCTGTCGGTGAACGATGAGGAAATAACCGCCCTTATGGATTTGCACAAGGCCGGCATAGAGCTTGAAGGAAGGATCCTGCCGGGCGATGACAGGACGGATGTCTACGAAATTCTGAGAAAGGAACTGAATCTTCCTTAATATATAATTATGAAAAAAGCATACCTTGCTATCGGTACTCACAACCACCAGCCTGTCGGCAACTTCCCCGAAGTTTTTGAAAGGGCGTACCAGGAATCCTATAAGCCGTTCATGGAAACAATGGAGAAGAGGCCGAATTTTAAATGGTCTCTTCATTTAAGCGGCATCCTGTGGGATTTTATGGTTGATAAACACCCTGAATACATCGCCAAAGTGAGCGAAATGGTGCGCGCGGGGCGGCTTGAGCTTCTTTCCGGCGGGTATTACGAGCCAATCCTGGCTGTAATCCCGGACGCCGACAAGAAAGGCCAGGTGGCGAAACTGAATAAATTCCTGAAAGATACATTCAAATATGATTCTACGGGAGTCTGGCTGACCGAGAGGATATGGGAGCCGCATATGCCGAGGCCTCTGAGCGAGTCCGGCGTTCAATATACCGTAATAGACGATTCTCATTTCGCGGCTTCAGGCATGGATGTGGAAAACCTGCGCGGCTATTTTCTTACCGAAGAACAGGGCATGCCGCTATCCGTGTTCCCTATCAGCCAGCGCCTGAGATACTATATGCCTTTTAAGCCTCCCCATTACACCATTGATTACATGAAGTCGTTTTTGAATAATTACGATAATCCGCTTTTTGTGATGGCCGATGACGGCGAGAAGTTCGGCCACTGGCCCGGCACCTATAAACATGTCTACCAGGACGGCTGGCTTGAACAGTTTTTAAACGAGGTGGAAAAGCACGACTGGATAGAAACAATCACCTTTTCCGAGTACCGCGAGAAGTTCCGCCCTGTCGGCAGGGTGTATATCCCGACGGCTTCTTATTTTGAGATGTCGGAGTGGTCCCTGCCGGAGTCCTCGCAGGAGTCCTTTGAACATGTTGTTAAAGAGTTTGAACACAGAGACGATGTTAAAAGATACCTCAAGGGCGGTTTCTGGAGAAATTTCCTGACAAAGTATTCCGAGTCCAATAACATGCACAAAAAGATGCTTTATGTCAGCTCAAAGATTAATTCTAAACTCAACGGTAAGCCCGCGGGAGGCAGCCTCAGCGCAGCCGTAGATTCGCTTTACGCGGCTCAGTGCAACTGCGCGTACTGGCACGGTGTTTTCGGAGGCCTTTACCTGCCGCACCTGAGGAACGCGGTTTACAGCGAAATAATAAACGCCGAGAATAACTGTGAGCCGGATGCCGATTCCAGGGCGTGGAAGGAAACTGATTTTAATGTTGACGGCAGGAATGAACTGCTTTTTGAATCAAAAAAACAGAATGTTTATGTCTCGCCTTCAAAGGGCGGCGCGATATTTGAATGGGATATAAAGGGAAAGAGGTTAAACCTTCTCAATGTCCTGACCAGGCGCAAAGAGGCCTATCATAAGAAGCTCGTTGAATTTAACCGGAATAAGCAGGAAGCCTCGGCGGGTGCCGCGAGCATCCACGATGTTGTTAAGGTCAAGGAAGACAATCTGGATAAATACCTTAATTATGACTGGTATGAAAAATTATCCCTGATAGATCATTTTATTCATCCGGACACGAAATTTGAAAATTTCAGAAGATGCCAGTACGGCGAACAGGGAGATTTTGTTTTCGGCGAGTACGACGCGCTGCGCAAAAATAGCTTGTTAAGTTTGTCCAGGAACGGGAAAGTCTGGTTTGAGGACAAGCATATAGACATTTCGCTGTCAAAAGAGATTGAGCCCGGGCCCGAGGGCATTAAGGTTCGCTATAAGATAAAGAATAATTCTAAAATTGAGGTGGCTCTGCGTTTCGCCCCGGAGTTTAACTTCTCGTTTTCCTCTAATAACGCCGATACGGACGGAGAGTTCAAACAGGCTTCCCAATGGGCCCGTAAAGACAGCCATTTCGGCGTTGACTTGTCATTAGTTCCGGACAAGAGCGTAATGTTCTGGGCTTTCCCGATAGAAACGGTTTCTCTCTCCGAGGCGGGGTTTGAAAAGACCTATCAGGGCACCACGGTCGCCCTGGTGCATAATCTGGCCATAAAACCCTCCGGCACCCAGAGTTTTGAAATTTTGGTTAAGATAAAGGAAAAATAAATGGCGGAAATCACGGTTCTTGCGTTTATCGCGGCGCTTATCAGCCTTGATATCACGGCTTTCGGGCAGTTTATGATTTCAAGACCGGCGATAGTCGGCCCCCTGTTCGGTTATCTCATGGGGGATATTAAAACCGGCCTTGTAATAGGTTTTATTATTGAGCTTATCTGGGTTTCGTTTATACCCATGGGAGCGGCTATACCCACCGATGTAACTACCGTCGCGGTTTTATCGTCCGTCTGGGGCCTTAAGTACTTCAGCGGGCATCACGGCATAATCGTGCTTGCCATGCTTCTTGCTATACCGGCCGGCATGCTCTATAAACAGTTTGACATCATAGTAAGATACTTTAATGTCAGCGTTATGAGGTGGGTGGAGGAAGGCGTTAAGAACGGCGATGAACGCAGGATAGAATACGGCGTGCACTTCAGCCTGCTGCTTTTTTTCTTTAAGTCATTTGTGTTCTATTTTCTGCTGATCGCGACAGGAAAACTTCTTGTTCACGGAATGTTCTTAAAGCTTCCCGGCGGAGTGATGGAAGGCTTTGATATTACCTGGCATGTGCTCCCGGCCTTCGCTATGGCCGTTATGCTTGTCAGCTTTCTTCCAGGCCGGTTGGCTTTCAATAGAGAACGGAAAGAAAATGAAAAATAATAAAATCCTGACACTCGCTTTTTTGAGGTCCTTTTACCTCCAGGCTACCTGGAATTTTGAAAGGATGCAGAATGTCGGATTTCTGTATATCCTGCTCCCGTTTTTTCAGTTTATTTACCCAGACAAAGAAAAGAGGAAGGCTGTGCTGCTGCGGCACCTGGGATTTTTTAATACTCATCCTTACGCGGCCAGCGTAATTCTGGGTATCGTGGCTTCAATGGAGGCCGAAAGGGCCGAACAGGACACTATCGGTGAAGGCGAGATAATGGTATTAAAAACTAATATGGCCGGCCCCCTTGCCGCGATAGGGGACGCGTTTTTCTGGGCGACCTGGCGGCCTTTTGTGGTTGCCTTGTCTTTGTTTATTGTCGTATTTTTTGTTGAAGACCCCGGTTTTCGCGGGACCTGGTTCGCTCCTCTGTTTTTTCTTGTGGTGTTTAACGCTCTTCATCTTCCTTTCAGGTACTGGGGTCTTAAGGTAAGTTACACTGCCCGCACCAGGGTTGTTAAGATCATCGCCGGAATGGAGTTTCAGAAAATAATAGATTTTATCAGGTATATGGGCATGGTTATTGTTACGCTGTCTTTTGTTTTCTATCTTTTATTTTCACTGCATAGCACGGCTGAGTATGCCGTTGTGATAATTGTGTTTCTCGCCACCATAGCGGGCGGAGCTGTTTTAAAATCGCCGACCGCGCTGTTTTATATTTTAACGGCTATAGGCGTCGTACTGGCTTATATGAAAATAGATTTTATTAAATTCATGTGAATGGAGCGTTATAATAATGCAAGAGAAAGTTATTACCATTAAAAATAAACTTGGTTTACACGCGAGGCCGGCGGCCATGTTCGTGCAGACTGCCGCCAGATTTAAGTCAAAAATCAAGATTATCAAGGATGAACAGGAAGTGGACGGCAAAAGCATCATGGGTATTATGACTCTTGCGGCTTCCTTCGGCACAGAAATAAAGCTTATCGTTGACGGAGCTGACGAGGCGGCCGCTGTAGAGGCGATCTCTCTGCTTTTTGAATCGGGTTTCGGTGAATAAAATTTATCAGGGGAGCTGACAATGGCGTTAAAAATTACTAATGTGCTTCAGGGAATAGCTGCCTCGCCGGGTATTGTTATCGGCAAGGTTTTCCTGCTTGAAGACGAGGAGCTTACTCTCGTTCAGAAAGAGATTGGTAAGGACGAGGTAAAACGGGAGATCCAGCGTTTTCGCGACGCGCTTGTTAAAACACGCGCCGAGATGGTTTCTATTCAGGAAAAGATACTTAAGACTCTTGGTAAGGAATACGCCAGGCTTTCCGACGCTTATCTTTTGATTCTTGAGGACCCGCTGATAACCAGGGATGTTATTAAGAGAATAAATGAAGGGGTAAACGCTGAATACGCCCTTTTTAAAATACTGGAAAGAGTCATACATTCATTTGAAATGATTGACGATGAGTATTTCAGAGAGAGAAAGCACGATATTCAGGATGTCGGCAAGAAAATATTAAGGCATCTTCTGGGCAAGGAAAGAAGGCAGTTATCGGATCTGACCTCGGAGTCCATAGTAGTGGGCCATAATCTTACCCCGTCAGACACGATTTCCATGAAGGAAAGCCTTATTAAGGGCTTTGTTACGGACATAGGCGGCAGGACTTCTCATACCGCCATAGTTGCGCAGGGCCTGGAGATACCCGCGGTTGTCGGGCTTAAGAATGTGACCGGCCAGGTTAATGAAGGGGAAGTAATCATTGTTGACGGCAATCAGGGGCTGGTAATCATAAATCCCACCGCGGAGCTTCTTGAAAATTACAGAAGAGAGCAGGAGATACAGCTCGCGCAGATACGCGAACTTGAAAAGTTAAGGGATCTTCCTGCCCAGACTACCGACAGTCACAGGGTTACGATAGCCGCCAATATTGACAATGTGGACGAGGTTAAATCGGTCCTAAGCCACGGCGCAGAGGGGATCGGCCTGTACAGAACCGAATTTTTATATTTTAATAAAAGCGCTTTGCCTTCGGAAGAAGAACACTACCAGAACTATCTCAAGGTGGCGCAGAAAATGCTGCCTTACTCGGTGATAATAAGAACGATAGATCTTGGCGGCGATAAGCTTTCTCATCTCGGGCTGGAAGGCATTACAGTTGAAAATAATCCATTTATGGGACTTAGGGCTATCCGTCTTTGCCTTAAATATCCGTCAATATTTAAAACGCAGTTAAGGGGCATATTGCGAGCTTCGGCGGAATGCAAAATAAAAATAATGTATCCGATGATTTCCGGTATTAATGAGCTGCGCGACGCGAACAAAATCCTTGAAGAAACTAAGGCTGAACTGAGGAAGGAAGGCAAGAGGTTTGACGAGAATATTGAAGTCGGCGTAATGATAGAAGTCCCTTCGGCGGCTCTGACAGCCGACCTTATCGCGAAAGAGGCGGATTTCCTCTCCGTGGGAACCAATGACCTTATACAATACACTCTGGCCGTTGACAGGGTAAACGAGAATGTGGCCAACCTTTATGAGCCGTTGCATCTTTCTATCTTAAGGCTTTTAAAGACTGTGATTGACGCGGGGCATAACGCCGGTAAATGGGTCGGCATGTGCGGTGAAATGGCGGCTGACGCCACCTTTACCACAGTTCTTCTTGGCCTCGGGCTAAATGAGTTCAGCGTGTCCCCGGTTCAGATTCCCAAGATAAAAAGGATAGTGAGAAGTGTTTCTATAATGGAGGCAAGAGCTCTTGTCGCCGAGATTATGGAATGCACCGAGCAGGAAGAAATCATAAAAATAATAAAAAAACGCGAGTTTAAGGGGATGTCTAATTAAAGCTGCCCACAGCTTTAATTAAGAATATATTAATGCAGATAAGAAACTTTTGTATCATTGCCCATATTGACCACGGTAAAAGCACTTTGGCTGACAGGCTTCTTGAATACACCGGGACCATTTCAAAACGGGAAATGAAGGAGCAGATCCTTGACGGAATGGATCTTGAGCGCGAGAGAGGCATAACTATAAAGGCCAAAGCGATCAAGATGAATTACCGCGCCGAAAACGGCGAAGAATATATTCTTAATCTAATTGACACGCCGGGCCATGTTGACTTTACTTACGAGGTTTCAAGGGCCCTTGCCGCCTGCGAAGGCGCGCTGCTTATAGTTGACGCTTCTCAGGGTGTTGAGGCTCAAACTCTTGCCAACACTTATCTGGCCCGCCAATCCAAATTAAAAATTATTCCGGTTATCAATAAGATTGACCTCTCCACGGCGGATATAGAGTCAGCCAAGGAGCAGATTAGAGAGGGGCTTGATATTACCGACGAGCCGATTTTAGTCAGCGCCAAAGAGGGCAAGGGCATACCCGAAATTGTTGAGCGCATCATCAGCGATGTGCCGCCTCCTGAAGTGAAATCAGACGAGCCGCTTTCAGCGCTTGTTTTTGATTCATTCTATGACACTTACAGGGGCGCGATAATACTGGTGCGTGTGCTTGAGGGTGAAATAAGGCCCAAGATGAAAATTAAGTTTGTTTCTTCCGGCAGGCCTTACGAAGTGATTGAAACAGGGTATATGAAGCTAAAGACAATGCCATCGCAGTCCGTGCCGGCCGGGGAGGTCGGGTATGTCGTGGCCGGCATTAAGGATATCCATGACATAAGGATCGGCGATACGATTACGGAACTCTCCCGCCCGACAGCGCGGCCCCACCCGGGCTACAAAGAAATCAAACCATTTGTCTTCGCCGGGCTTTATCCTGTCAATTCCTCGGATTATGACAACCTTAAAACCGCGCTGGGAAAGCTGCACCTTTCCGATTCCTCTCTTTTTTACGGCCCCGAAACATCAACGGCGCTCGGCTTCGGCTTCAGGTGCGGATTTTTAGGTTCCCTCCATCTTGAAATCGTCAAAGAAAGGCTGGAAAGGGAATTTAATCTCAACCTCCTGGTAACGGCGCCAAATGTTATTTACAAAGTGCAGACTCATAAAGGCACCGCTGAAATTGACAATCCGGCCAAATTCCCGAATTACGGAGATATTATTGAGATTCAGGAACCCTATGTGCTTGCCACCATAATTTGCCCGTCGGAATTCCTTGGCCAGATTCTTGAACTCTGCCAGAAAAAACGCGGCACGCAGATACTGTTAAGATACATTGACATGAAGAGGGTTATTGTTAAATACGAACTGCCGCTGGCAGAGATTATAGTCGGGTTTTACGATTCATTAAAGTCCGTTTCAAAAGGATACGCGTCTTTTGACTATGAACATATAGATACAAGGCCCGGTGACCTGGTTAAGCTTGAAATACTTATCAATCAGGAAGTCGTGGACGCGTTTTCCGTCATTATTCACAAAGACAAAGCTTCAATGACGGCGCATTTCCTGGCTGAAAAGCTCCGCGGCATAATACCCAGGCAGATGTTTGAGATCCCCATTCAGGCGAGAGTCAATAACAAGGTTATTGTCAGGGAAAACATCAGCGCCATGAGAAAGGATGTTCTGGCCAAGTGTTACGGCGGCGACATATCCAGAAAACGAAAGCTTCTGGAAAAACAGAAAGAGGGAAAGAAGCGTATGCGCCAGTTCGGGAGAGTGGAAATCCCTCCGGAGGCTTTTGTCGCGGTTCTTAAAATCAGCGAGTAAGTTGACTCAATTTACCGGGAGATATAATGTTAAACAAATTGTGGCAGGTCATTAGTGAAAGCATGTACACCATGGAGTTTAAACTTTTCGTCGCGGGCATAGCGCTGTATTTTTTAGCCAGGCTTCTTCATAGATGGCTGGCTAAATCACAGGGCAAACCGTGGGGAAAACTGTATAAAGAAGTGTACGAATGGATAGAAACCGGCTGGTCGGCTGTTTTGCTGGCGTCATTTCTGATGTATTTTTTTGTCCAGGCCTTTGCTATCCCTTCAGGCAGCATGCGGGTTACCCTTCTGGAGGGAGACCATCTTTTCGTAAACAAGTTTATCTACGGTTTTCATATTCCCTTCAGCGGCGGGAAACGCTTCTGGCCCGCCAGGGAAGTAAAACGGGGCGATATTATTATTTTCCAGTGTCCGCCGGAGGCGCTGACTCTTGAGGAAAGAGAAAGGGGCGTCAGAAAGGATTTTATCAAGAGGTGCGTTGCCGTAGGCGGCGATGTCGTCCAGATAAAGAACAAGAAAGTTATCGTCAACGGTGAAGAGCTCAAAGAATCATATGTTTCATTTGTTGACGACGCCGTTTATCAGGGCGTAAATATTTACAGGAGCAGCGAAGAGTATCAGCGCGCCTGGGAATCCGGGAAATTCGCGAATTTCACTCCCGATATGGTCCGTGACAACCTTGGGCCTGTTGTTGTGCCTCCCGGGTATTATTTTGCCATGGGCGACAACAGGGACAGGTCTTTTGATTCAAGGTTCTGGGGCCCGGTTCCGGATAAGCTGATGAAGGGGCGCGCGCTTGTGATTTACTGGCCTCTCTCCAGGATCAGGGTAATAAAGTAAGCCGGAGGTGATATGTCTTTTACCGCATGGATAACAGTAGCGGCTGTTCTTTTGGTTATTGAAATAGTTACGCCGGGAGTATTCTTTTTCGCCTGTCTTTCATTCGGCGCGCTTCTGGCGGGGCTCAGCCTGTTTGTAAACACCGCCAACTGGGTACAGTGGCTGGTTTTCGTGGCCGTAAGCGTACTGTCAATATATTTTGTCAGGCCGCTGGCTCTAAAGCTCTTTAAAACCGGAGGTAAAAAGTTCAACGCCGACGCGCTGATTTCGCAAAAGGCCTGGGTTCTGGAGGCTATCAACCCCCCGAGCCTCGGTTTGGTCAAAGTGGAGGGGGAAACCTGGCGTGCCGAAGCCGAAGAGATTATACCCGCGGAAACTTATGTGGAGATAACCGCGGTAAAAGGCACCAGAGTTCTGGTGAAAAAAATATAGGAGAATAAAAATGCCTACGGGATTGATACTTGTAATAGTGGTTTTAGCCGTTATTTATGTTTTCAGGGCTTTAAGAATTGTTCAGCAGTACGAGAAGGCGCTTATAGAGACCCTCGGACAGTACACCAGAACCGCCGAGCCGGGCCTTGTGATTATATTTCCGCCCTTTCAGTCATTGAGAAAAGTGGATATGCGCGAGCAGGTCATAGATGTCCCGCCGCAGGATGTTATAACAAAAGACAATGTGCTCGTCACCGTTGACGCCGTCATCTACTTTCAGATTACCGATCCTACAAAAGTGGTTTATAATGTGGCCAACTTCGCGATGGCCGCTTTAAAGCTTGCTCAGACGAACCTGAGGAATGTGGTCGGCGACATGGAACTGGACCAGACGCTTACTTCAAGAGAAAAGATAAATGTCCAGCTCAGGATGGTCTTAGACGAGGCCACCGACAAATGGGGCGTCAAGGTCTCAAGAGTGGAACTGCAAAAAATTGACCCTCCGACCGATATCACGGATTCCATGTCCAAACAGATGAAGGCCGAAAGGGAAAAACGCGCCAATATCCTTGATGCCGAGGGCTTTAAACAGGCCGCTATTCTCAAAGCCGAAGGTTCCAAACAGGCCGCGGTGCTTGAGGCTGAGGGCAAGGCCGAGGCTATTAAAAGAGTCGCGGACGCAGAAAAGTATCAGATTGAGATCGTCTATGAAGCTATACATACTGGCAGACCTACCAGCGACCTGCTCGCTATAAAGTACCTTGAGACGCTGGAAAAAGTCGCTGACGGCAACGCCACTAAGATATTTCTTCCTCTGGAATCCAGCGGGGTTCTCGGTTCAATAGCGGGTATAGCCGAAGTCTTTAAGGACAAAAACAAGCCGGCGCCCGCGCCTAAAAATGGCTAAGCTCGGGCTTTATGTCCATGTGCCTTTTTGCAGGCGCAAATGCGGGTACTGCGACTTTTATTCAATTGTCCGCGACGAAGAACTTGTCAAAAAATATATTGCTGCCGTAGGGCGTGAAGCCGCTGAATATGCCGATATAGCGCCCGGGACTGTTTTCGCGGGCGGCGGGACGCCTTCCATGCTGTCTGCCGAAGAAATCACGGACCTGTTTAACGGTATTTTTTCTTCTTTAGACAAAAGATTAGTCAAAGAGTGGACTGTTGAGTGCAACCCGGAGTCTTTAGACAAGGACAAACTGCTGGCTATGAAGTCCTGCGGAGTAAACAGGTTAAGTATAGGCATCCAGTCCTTTAATGACGACGAATTGAGATATTTAGGCCGTGTGCACGACTCGGAGCAGGCAATAAGGGCTTACAACCTGGCAAGAGAGCGCGGTTTTAATAATATCTCCTGCGATCTTATCTACGGCCTTCCCGGACAGGACAAAGATCTCTGGAAGCGGAATCTCTCTGCCGCCGTAAAACTCGGTTTTGAGCACATTTCAATATATCCTCTTACAGTAGAACCCGGCACGGCGCTGTTTGAAAAGGCGCTGACTGTTGACGACGAGCTTCAGGCCGGCCTCTACACCTGGTCAATGGATTTTCTGTTGAAAAGCGGTTACGGCCAGTACGAAATTTCCAACTGGAGCAGGCCGGGTTTTGAGTGCGCCCATAATATTAATTACTGGGAAAACGGCGAATATATCGGGCTGGGGCCGGCGGCGGCCTCGCATCTGGATTTTCTCAGAAGCAAGAACGAGCCCGATATTAATAAATATGTTCAGGGAGCTGTTCAAAAGGTAGAATGCGAAAGGCTTGAGCCGGACGCGAAGCTGGGAGAAAATATTATGCTCGGCCTTCGCTGCGAGAAAGGTGTTGTGATAACGCCCAGGATCAAAGAGCTTTACGGCAGCGCGATAGACAAGCTTTACGGAGAGGGACTGGTGCAAATATCAGCTGATTTAATCTCTCTGACAAGTAAAGGGAAGCTTCTTGCTAACAGAGTGTTCGGAGAATTTATTTAATGGTTGAGAATATTGAAGTTTCAGTTGTAATTCCCTGTTTAAACGAAGAAAAGACTATAGCCTCCTGCGTGGATAAGGCTATGAAATCTTTTGCCGAGGGCGGATTGCGCGGCGAGGTAATAGTCGTGGATAACGGCTCAACGGATCAATCAAAAGCTATCGCCGCGGCCCGCGGGGCTAAGGTCATAGATGAAACAAGGAAAGGCTACGGCAGCGCGCTCAGGCGGGGAATTGATGAAGCGCAGGGCAGTTATATAATCATGGCTGACGGAGACGATACTTACGATTTCTCTTTGTCTCACAAGTTTGTTGGGAAACTCAAAGAGGGCTATGACCTGGTGATGGGTTCAAGGTTCAGGGGCAAAATACTCCCCGGCGCCATGAGCTGGTCCCACAGGTATGTCGGCAACCCGATACTTTCAGGTATGCTCAGGCTTTTTTTCGGAGGCACCGTATCGGATTCCCACTGCGGCCTGAGAGCTTTTACCAAAGACGCCTACAAAAAAATGGGGCTTCACACGACCGGCATGGAATTTGCCTCGGAAATGGTTATTCACTCGCTGAAAAAGAAACTTAAAATAGCCGAGATACCCATAATATATTACGCGAGGCTGGGCGAGTCCAAACTGGCCTCTTTCCGCGATGCCTGGCGCCATATGCGTTTTATGCTTGTATATTCGCCGGGTTATCTTTTTCTTCTGCCCGGGGCGGCTGTATTTACCGCCAGCTTCCTGCTCTCCTGCAGGCTTCTTTTGGGCCCTATTTACTGGCTGGGCAGGCCCTGGGATATTCATGTTATGGTTTTCTCAGCGATGTTTACCCTGCTTGGATGGGAGATATTAAACCTCGGCCACGCCGCTAAAATGTTCGCCTACGAAATATCGCTTGAGCAAAGCAGATACGCGCTGACCGCGTCAAAATTTGTCACGCTTGAGAAATCTCTGCTGCTGGGAACATTTTTTATATTGTCAGGTTTCGCGATAATGACTTTGATTATTTATAAATGGGCGAACAATAATTTCGGCGAGCTTTCCGAGGTAAAGACCGGCGTATTCTCTTTAACTCTCATAGTAATGGGTTTCCAGACCATCTTTACGGCGTTTCTCTCGGGAATGCTCTCCATAAAATACAGGTGATATGAAAGTATTTATTATCAACGAGCCTTTTGTGCCTGACTTCTGCAGGACGCAAAGATGGGCCGCCAGGACCAGAGGGCGGGTTTTGCGCGCTCCCGACTGGCTTGCCTATGCCGCGGCGGTCGTGGAGAGAGATATCCCGGGCGTTGAGGTAAAACTTTACGATTTTCCGGCCTTAAACTGGGATAAAACGAAATTAAAAGAGATTGTCTCCGCGGAAAAGCCTGATTTCGTCGTTCTTGATTCAACCACTCCTTCAATATTTTCAGACATTGAGTGCGCCCGCATAGTCAAAGACAACTGCGGAGCCGCCGTGATAATGGTCGGACCGCACTGTTCGTCGCTCCCTGAGGAAACATTAAATAAGGCCGCGGGGGCGGTTGACGCGGTCTGTATCGGCGAATACGATTACACGGTGCGCGATGTTATTGCCAACTATGGGAATCTAAGCGCCGTGCCAGGCATCTGTTATCTGGATAACGGCGCGCCGCGGCTGACAGCCTCCCGGGCTCCCATAGAAAAACTTGACGATCTTCCTTTTCCGGCGTGGAAACACCTGGACCTTAAAAAATACTTTGACGGCGGTAAGCTCTACCCGTACATTGACATAATTTCGGGGCGCGGCTGTCCCAACAGGTGCATCTTTTGCTTATGGCCGCAGGTTATGCACGGCTACCGTTACCGTTTCAGAAGCCCGGAAAATGTGGTGGACGAAATAGAATACGACATAAACCTCTGCCCCGGCGTTTTAAAGGGCGGGGAGTTTTTCTTTGAGGACGATACATTTACGGTTGATAAACCCAGGGCCCATAAAATATGCGACGAGATAATCAGAAGAGGCCTTAAACTGACTTTTTCTGTAAACGCCAGGGCTGATATTTATGACCTGGAATTGTTTTCTAAGATGAAGAAGGCCGGCTGCCGCGAACTGCTGGTCGGCTTTGAATCCGGCGACCAGGAAGTTCTTGATAAGATGCGCAAGAATATTAAACTTGAGGATTCCGCGCGATTCATGGAAATCGCTAAAAAGGCCGGCCTTGAGGTTCACGGCTGTTTTGTTTTCGGCCTGCCCGGGGAGACTCCGCGGACCGCTGAAAAAACCATAAAGTTCGCCTTAAGCCTCGGTCTTGATACCGTGCAGTTTTCGGGCGCCGTTCCTTTCCCTGGGACAGATTTTTTTAATATCTGCGAAACTAACGGGTGGCTTCTGACAAAAGACTGGGGGAAATGGCTGGACGCCGGAGAACAGCAGGGCGTGGTTTCATATCCGACCATCTCGCAGCAGCAGATCAATTATTTTGTTGACAAGGGCCTTAAGAGTTTTTATTTCAGGCCTTCATATATGATAAAGTTTCTTCTCAAGACCAGGTCTTTGCCGGATCTGTACAGAAAGTTCAGGGGCTTTGGCAACTTTATGTCGTATCTCACGGAAAAGATATTTTAATGCGCGGCATCGTTCTTGCCCAAATTGTGCGACAAAACAAGGCGAAATCCTTAATTTGATATATTCAATCATATAACCAGATTGTCATGCCGGAAATGCGTAGTCCGGCATCCACAACAAAGTCATTTATGAATGACTTTCTGAACTGGATACCCGACTGCAGCCTCGGGTATGACACCAAGAGTGTTAATTGAGTCAATTGAAAAACCTTAAACATTTTATGTCATTGCGAACCCGGAGGGTGAAGCAATCTCGCTTTTCCGTAGGTAAGGACGGGATTGCTTCGTCGTTTCACTCCTCGCAAAGACGGCCCGAAATACTTTTTCAACTGACTAAATTTGGACGGCAATAATGTGGTATATTGAAAAACTCGCGGCTCCGCTCAGCAGGGAAAAACTCCGTCTTTCCGGAAACAGGCTCATCGGCGAGGCCTCGGGCGTGAGTTTTGATATTAATGATATGGGGATACCGCTTTTTGGAGCAAAGGCTTGTTCAAAAGAAGCGAGGATTCAGGAAAAACATTATAAGAAGATCAATGAATCCTATATAGAGAACCTGGCTTACCCTCACACGGACGAATATACGCGTTATCTGGATAACAGGCTGTTGGCTCTGGCAAAACAGCGGAATTTTGGCGATGTAGCTGAACTCTGCTGCGGCAACGCTGAAGGCCTGGCTCTTTTAAAGGGCCGCCTCACTCACGGGCTTGGCGTGGATATATCAACGGAAATGCTTTCAGAGGCGCGAAAGAGGCTGCCGCAGGATCTATTTTATTTCGCGCAGGCTGACGCGGTTATGCTTCCTCTGGCGGACAGTTCGTTTGACTCGGTTATAATGCTGGGCGGCATACATCATATTATTGATAGAAAGGCGCTTTTCGGCGAAGTGCGCAGGATTCTTAAGCCCGGGGGAGTATTTTACTGGAGGGAGCCTCTGAGCGATAACTTTATATGGAAAGGGCTGAGGAGCCTTATTTACAGGCTTTCGCCTTCTCTTGATTTTGACACCGAAAGGCCTCTGGAGTTCTCGCGTGATTCAGCAGCGCTGGAAGAAAGCGGTTTAAAACTGCTAAACTGGCAGCGCTGCGGTTTTTTCGCGTTCGCTTTGTTTATGAACAGCGATATTCTGCACTTCAATAAACTGTTCAGGTTCGTGCCGGGTATCCGCGCTGTTGTTCGCGCCGTGGCAACGGTTGACGAGGCGCTGCTTAAAATATTCAATGAGTTCGGCCTGCTGGTAATAGGATCCGCCGTAAAACGGGAGGTTTAATGGATAATACTGTGATAAGCGTGATCGTCCCGGTATTCAATGAAGAGGACAGCCTCAAAGAGCTCTATGCCCAGCTGGTAGCGGTCCGCGAGAGCGCCAAACTGAACATGGAGATAATATTTGTTGACGATTCGTCAACGGACGGCTCAAAAAATATTTTAAAAGAGCTCGCCGGATCCGACAAATCGTGCAAGCTGGTCAGCTTTAATAAGAATTACGGACAGACAGCGGC
The DNA here is from genome assembly GCA_001800315.1 of Elusimicrobia bacterium RIFOXYA2_FULL_47_53. GTDB lineage: Bacteria > Elusimicrobiota > Endomicrobiia > Endomicrobiales > XYA2-FULL-47-53 > XYA2-FULL-47-53. Next base: position 48,948 of record MGVE01000011.1, read on the forward strand.
CATCGCCGCCGGCATACGCGCCTCGCGCGGCTCAATTATCGTTACCATGGATTCTGACCTTCAGAACGATCCCGCCGACATTCCTATATTAATTGCCGGGCTCAACAATGGGGTGGATGTAGTCAGCGGCTGGCGCAGGGAAAGAAAAGACCCTTTTATCTCAAGGCTTCTCCCAAGTATGGCCGCTAACGCCATATTGTCTTTTATGACCGGCATTAAACTGCATGATTTCGGCTGCACGCTGAAAGCCTACAAAAGGGAATATATTGAAAATATCTCTATTCACGGCGAGATGCACAGGTTCCTGCCGGCATACTGCGCCTGGCAGGGCGCGAAAATAACCGAGGTTGTCGTAAACCACAGGCCGAGGAAATACGGTTCTTCCAAGTACGGTTTCGGTTCCAGGACTTTCAAAGTTACCTTAGACCTGCTGGTTTTAAAATTTCTGCTTTCATATATCACCAAGCCTATTTATGTTTTCGGCGGAGTGGCCTTGATTTCGTTTCTGGCGGGCGGCGCGGTGGGCTTATGGGCCTTGTATAGAAACTTGTACCTGAATGTTCCCTGGATGAATCCTCTGTTTTTTGTCTGGATGCTTTTCTGGGCCTTAAGCGTTGTTTGTTTCCTTCTCGGACTTCTGGCGGAGGTAATAGTGCGTTTTTATCTTGAGGTCAGGGGTTTTCCAGTATATAAAATCGCCGAGAAGGCAAATTTAGAATAATGAAAAAGGAATTGCTCGGTTATATCTGCTGCCCTTCGTGCCGTTCCCCGCTGGAGCTTGAGGGAGCCGTTGAAGAAGGCGCGGAGATCGTGTCCGGCAGCCTGCTCTGCCGCGCCTGCGGCGGAATATACGCTGTTGAAGGTGGCGTGCCAAATCTTTTGCTTAAACAGAAACTCGGCGACGAAAAAATAATGTCGCGCGGTTTTGAATTTGAGTGGAAATATTTCTTCAGAACCTCTAAGCCGTATTTTAAGCAGATGTTTTTAGAGTGGGTCGCGCCGCTGAAAGACGATGATTTTTCAGAGCGGGTTATTTTAGACGCCGGCTGCGGGATGGGGAGAAACAGCCTTATAGCGGCTTCAATGGGAGCAAAAGCGGTTATAGCTTTTGATATCCATGATGCCGTCAAACTGTTTTACGGCAGAAGCAAGGCTGTGAAGAACCTGCACATCGTTAAGGCCGACATATTTAACCCTCCTTTTAAGCGGGTATTTGATATTGTATATTCCGCCGGTGTTTTGCATCATACGCCCAGCCCTTCATTGGCTTTTAAAAAACTCTCAGAGCTGGTAAACCCCGGCGGTGTATTCTCCAGTTTTGTATACGGGCGGGAAAACAATTCGTTTATCGCGAAGGTGGTGTCTTTTTTCAGGGAGTCCGTGATATCCAGAATGCCCAACCTGTTTGTCCTGCTGTTGTCCTATGTTTTGGGGTTTCTGCTTTTTATTTTCCTTAAATTCGTTTTCACGCCCGTTAATTATGTTTTCAAACTTGCCGGTACCGGGAATTTTGCCGGCTATTTCAGGTTTCTTGCCGGGACCGATTTTGAATACAGCGTCCATGTGGTCTTTGACCATCTGGTCACTCCGATAGCTTCTTATCACGCTAACAGCGAAGTTGAGTCCTGGTACAGGGATAACGGGTTTTCGGATGTCAAAGTGTGGAACCGTTACGGTATCACTCATATAGGTTTTGGAAGGAAAAAATAAATGGCGTTTGTAATAAACCTGTTACTGCTTTTATTCGGAGCCTGGCCGCTTCTGGGCGGCAGCCCGGTGCAGTCTGCGCCGCTCGCGATAGCGCTGTACTACTACATACTTATCTACCTGCCCGGATATTACCTGTTAAAATACTTTCTTGAAAAAGACAAGTACTCAATGCTTGAACTGATTCCCTTAAGCCTCTGCGCCGGTTACATATTTATTCTTCCCTGGGTGTTTCTCTCTTACACATTTAATCTGCACATATCGGTTTTACTTAAGCTTTATATCGCGGCAGTCGCCCTGGCGCTGTTGGCGGACAAGTTCCTTGCCGGCGCGAAGCAGGATTTCTCTTTCAATAAGATACAGGTCAAAGGCTGGTATCTGTTCGGTTTGGCGGCGGTGCTCGCGGCGGCCGCGATAATGTCAAATTATTACGGCGGCTTTATAAGCGGGAATTTTCTGCCACATGTAAGCCAGATCAGGAAGCTGGCTGAATTCGGGGTTATTGAGCAGCGGTCGTGTTATTTTAAGGATTTTTTGTACGATCCGAATGTTTACAGCAGTTATTATGTGTTTCTTTCTTCTTTATCCTGGATAACTAAGATAGACCCGGTAAAGATATGGATTTTTCTGCCCCAGTTTATTTTTCCGGTGGGCCTGCTGGCGAACTTTGTTTTCGCGGGAAGAGTTTTAAAAAATTACGCCGCGGCTCTGTTGTATGTAGCGGTATATTTCGTATATTACGCGCTGTATAACCCGGGCGGCCCAGCGGACGGCCACGCGTGGCTTCAGTCGGAGCTTTCCGCCTGCAACAACTACATCGCGATGGGTATTTTCCTTCCTATGATATTCCTTGTGCTGTATGATTATCTGGAAGAGAAGAACAAAAAGCTCCTCTATCTTCTGCCGCTTTTATTTCTCGGGCAGGGCGCGGTTCATCTTTATGTCCAGTCAAAGACCTATTTCATTCTCTTTTCGCTCCTGTTTATGGCGTTTCTCATCAGGCCAAGGCCGTTTGACTGGAAGACACTGCTAAAACCCGTCGCGTTCTCTCTCGCGGGTTTCGTCCTTTTTATATATGTGTTTTTTCTGCTTCAGCCTAACATTAACCCGGCATACAAAACGGCGGGCGGGACCGGCGGCGGCCTGCCTATGGTGTTTTTCGGCAAGTGGCCTCTGGTAAATCCTTTGCTCACTTTGCTCAACGACCCGGTAACCATAGCGGCCTGTATATTTTTCTTCCTGCTTGTGCCGTTTGTTAAGAGCGATTTTCCGGCTTTTTATATTTTCGCGATTGTTTCTTCCGTTTCTTTTATAATTTTTAATCCGCTGATGCTTCGTTTTGGAGGAATACTCCAGCCTTCCTACGAGAGAATAACCAGGCTGTATAATATTATCCCTTTTGCCCTGATGCTGGCTTATCCTCTGAGCAGGGCTTTTGAAAATAACGGTAATTATTTAAGGAAGTACAGGCGTTACATAGCGATAGCTCTTGTCGCGGCGCTGGCTTTTACGCTGAAGGATGTTCCAAAACGCCTCGGAGCGATAGTTTATAACAAGAGCAATTCGCTGCTTGAGCTTGGGAGGAACAAACCTCTTTACGATCTTATCAGGGCGCATATCCCGGCCGGCTCGGTGGTTATGATTAACGAGCCTCTTACTACCTGGTGGACGACCTATTTTCCGCACTACATTGTGGCTCATGCTTTTGGTTTTGTTCTGCCTCCCAATATGGATCAAACTCAGAGAAAAAAAGACCTCGCTGATTTTTATGCCAATCCGTTTTCGTCTCAAGGCGAGGAGATTCTGCGTAAATACGATGTAAGTTACATTTTCTTTATGGCCGCGGAATTAAAGCCCTTTGATGCCGCTAAGGCCGGTTTTCTGGAAAGAGTTTACGCTAACCCGCAGTTTGAGATTTTTAAGGTGAAAAGCAATGCCGGACAATAATCCTCTTGTCAGCGTCATCATCCCGGCCTATAATTCGGAGGCGACGGTTGCCAAATGCCTTGACAGCGTGCTTTCGCAGGACTATAAAAACATTGAACTCATTGTTGTTGACGACGGTTCAACTGATTCAACTCCTGCGATACTCTCCTCCTATGAACAGCGCCCGGGCGTAAAGGTAATAAAGGTCATAAACGGCGGGCCGTCAAAAGCCAGAAATCTCGGAATACAATATTCAAAAGGGGAATTCCTTGCCTTTACGGACGCGGACTGTATTGTGAAGGCTGACTGGATAACCAGGCTTCTTGAATGTTTTAACTCGGATGCGGTAGCCGGAGCCGGCGGCGACCAGCTGAGCCCTCCAGATGAGACAGGTTTCGGAAAAACCGTTAACGATTTCATGAGGGCCATCGGTTTTATTTCGGACTACATCAAAGACAAAGCCGGCGGTCCGGCAAAGGTTGTCTCCCATAATCCAACCTGTAATGTTATGTACAGGCGCGAAATCATATCAAAGCTTGGCGCTTTTCTTGAAGAACTCTGGCCCGGCGAAGATGTGGAATTGGATTACAGGATAATAAAGGCCGGGCACCGGCTTCTTTACACTCCGGGCGCCGTTGTGTATCATTACAGGCCAAAAACCCTGGCGTTATTTTCAAAAATGATGAACCGCTACGGTTACGCGCAGGCGTTTCTTGTAAAGAAATACGGTTTCTGGCGTGTGCTGCATTTTGTTCCGGTCATATTGCCTCTGCTTGTCGTTTATGACGCCTCAATATGGGCCTACGATCTGCCGCTGTTCGTGCTGACAAATGCCATTGGTGCCGCGCTAATCTATCTGTATTTCTCCGTAAAAAGCGGTTCTGCCGTTAAAGGGAGCCGGTATTTTGTTCTGTATTTTGTGACGCTCTTTTCCTGGCTGAAGGGATTTTACTTTGAAATACTGAGGAAGAAATAATGAAAGTATTGTTGATTTATCCAAACCGCGAGCAGTACATATTCGGGATAACTCCCCATGTCTATATTGAAGCCGATGCCGGCAATTATCCGCCCATCGGCCTCCTTTATATCGCGGCCTATCTAAAGAAACACTCGGATATTGAGGTCTCGGTTCTTGACGCCTATACCAGGAACTTAAGCCGCAGTCAGATTAAGGACGAGGTGAGGAGGCTCTCGCCTGATATCGTCGGGGTTTATTTTTCCACCTATTACCTTTATGACAGCGTTGACCTGATTTCGGATATTAAAGAAGTAAATCCCGCGATAGTCACAGTCGCCGGCGGGCCGCATTCAACGCTTTTTCCGCGCGAAGCCGTAAAAGTTAAGGGCGTGGACTATGTTATGACAGGGGAATCCGAGGAAAGCTTTTTAAAATTCGCCCGGCTCATTGAAACCGGGAAATTTAATGAAATTGACGCGCTGGCTAATGTGCTTTCCTTGTCGTCGCCCTCCGATAAGGCCGTATGCGACGGCAAGTCCGAGAATCTTGACGAACTGCCTTTCCCTGCCAGAGAGCTTCTGGATACCGCTTCTTACCGCTCCATACTTGCAAAGAGAAACCCGATAACAACCGTAATTACTTCCCGCGGCTGTCCCTTTAAGTGCCATTTCTGCTCAAATATTGAGAGCGGGAAAAAAGTGCGCTACCGTTCCGCTTCTAATGTGGTTGACGAACTTCAACTGCTTGTAAAGGATTACGGTATACGCGACTTTCTGCTTTTTGACGAGCTGTTCACTTCCAACAAGGAAAGAACACACCATATCTGCGACGAAATACTGAAAAGAGGCCTCAAAATCCGCTGGCACTGCAGAAGCCGAGCCGATGTTTTAGACCGGGAGCTTGTTGCAAAAATGAAGAAGGCCGGCTGCAGGCTTATTCAGTTCGGCATTGAGACCGGCAACCAGCGTCTGCAGAAAGCTATTAACAAGAACCTTAACCTGGAAAGCGTCAGGGAAACCGTAGCGATGGTCTATGACGCCGGTATATACACCTATGGCGATTTCATGTTCGGCCTGCCGGGTGAGACCGCCGAAGAAACAGCTCAGACGCTTGAATACGCCAAATCCCTTAAGCTTGATTATGTGGCCTTCGGAATGTTTCACCCGGTGCCTGGAAGCTATTTTTACGGCCAGGGCCTCGCGGAAAATAAATTTGAGGACTTCTGGATGAAATACATCCGCGACAGAAACTATATAATAGAGGATCATTCCTGGACCGGCAGAGACCGCGAGAAGTTTCATTTGATGATGGCGGCGGCATACCGGAAGTTCTATTTTCGCCCGGGATTTATTTTCAAAAAAATTATCAGGTTAGATTCGCTTTCGCAGCTGGCCTGGCAGGCGAAATCAGCGGTCAGGGTATTCTCAAACTTAATCCTCAAAAGGTTTAAATGAAAATTCTTTTCATTGATCCCAGGGGCGATGTCTCGGGTATTAATGCCGGCATAGGCTATCTCGCCGCGGCCCTTAAATCTTGCGGCCACGAGGTTAAGGCGCTGGATTTCAATAATAATACCGAAGATGAAGCCGAGAGGCTGGCAAAAGCCCTGGCCTGGAAACCTGATATAGCCGCGTTTTCCGTGAAAACCAATACGGTGCCGGAAGCGGCCCGTCTGGCAGGAATATTTAAGGATGCCGGCGCGGTTACTATCGCCGGAGGCCCGGGAGCGACCTGCGAAAAAGAGGGCCTGCTTGCCGATAACCCGGTATTTGACTATGCCTTTTCCGGCGAGGCTGAAAACGCCATAGCGGCATTTGCCTCCGCGGCGCCGGGAGGCGATCTCTCAGGCCTTTCCGGCCTTTGCTTGAGGCAGGGAGGCAAAAGCGTCTGCAACGGAACGAGTCTTGTTTCTGACCTTGATTCCCTTAAGTTCCCTGATTATTCGGATTTTGACACCGTGGCTCTGTTAAAGGAAAAATACCCTCTTGTGACAAGCAGGGGCTGTCCCTACGACTGCACCTACTGTTCGGTAAATAAAATAAGCGGAAGAAAATGGAGATTCAGAAGCGCCCGCAATGTAATTGACGAGCTTGCCGCCGCGAAAATAAAATACGGCATTAAACAGTTTGATATAGCCGATGACAACTTTACCATGGATATGGGGCGCGCAAAGGAGATCTGCCGCCTGCTGATAGATGAAAAAATCGGCCTGCGCTGGTCCTGCATAAACGGCATCAGGGCCGACCGGGTTGACGCCGAACTGCTCGCTTTAATGAAACGCTCGGGCTGCGGGGAAGTCTGGTTCGGCATTGAGAGCCTCAATGAACAAGTTTTTGACGGCATAAAGAAAGGCGAGAAACTTGAAAGCATAGTCAAAGCGGTTCGGCTCGCCAAAGACAGCGGCCTTGAGGTATGCGGATTCTTTGTCGCGGGCCTGCCGGGCAGCAGTTACAACTCAGATATGGAAACGCTCAGAAAAGCTAAAAAGCTCGGCCTTGACGAGATGCTCTGGAGCCTGGCCACCCCTTATCCTCACACTGAGTTTTATGAGTGGGCGAAAACCAATGCCCGGCAGATCGGGGATTTCAGAGAGGTAAGCTTTTTTAAGCGCCCCAGCGCGGTAATTGAGACAGACGATTATCCCGCGGCCTGGCGCCTTGAGATGTTTTACCGCGGCAACCTCGCGGGCTATTCGTACAGCTGCTTTTTTCCGAAAAATATCGGTTTGCGCGATATCATTCGTTTTGCTTTTTATATTATCAGGTATGATTTGCCGAGACTGCCGGCGCACGCCGCCAAAATTCTTTTCGGAGCCCATCATAGAAAACATTTAAAAGAACTCTTAAAACGGATTTAATAATGAAAATAGCTTATGTTTCAAATTATCTGCCGGGATTTCATTCCCATGTGGGTGGCGCTGAAAAGGCTTTAAAACAGACGGCCGAACTTGCCCGTGCAAAAGGGCATGAGCCTGTTTTTTTCTCTCTGCCCGCGGGGAGCCGCGCCAACGGCCTTTATCAGATAAAAACTTTAGAGTCATATCTTCCTTTTCTCTCCAGACTCATTGAAATTCTAAAATGGTACATATTTCAGTTTGATCCCGTCGCGTATTTTGGTGCTTTGAAAGCCTTAAGGATGGCAAAGCCTGATATAGTCCATCTGGGCAACTTTCAGTTTCTGACTTTTTCCGTAGTCGCGGCGGCCCAAAAACTCGGGATACCGGTTATAGTTTCAATTTACGATTACTGGTATTTCTGCCCGCTTACGACGCTTATCCGGTATGATACAAAGGCCTGCCGTTTGTTCCACGGGCCGGAGTGCGTAAAATGCACCCCGAAAACCTTCAGCGCGGCGCAGAGCGTTTTGTTGCGCTTCCGTAAGGATCTGTTTAACAAGTATTTAAATATGGCGGACAGGTTCATTGTTTTGTCGGAATCGTCCCGCTCCATACTCAACGCTTACGGAATACCATTCAACAAAATAAATGTTATCAGGTTTTCCGTACAACCCGAAGCCGCCGCGGCGCGTGCCGATAAGGCCGAGGAAGACAGCGTTTTGTTTATCGGCTGGAAGCAGAAAAGAAAGGGTTTTCATATTCTGCTGGAAGCCATGAAGAAAATAGTTAAAGAGAAACCTTCGGCTAAACTGACAGCTCTTTTGCAGGATGTAAAATGGGAGAAAGATTACGAGAAGCAGATTGAATCTCTTTTATCCCAACTGCCGGAAGGCTCTGTTGTTATTGAAAAGGGGCAGAAAGACAAAGCATATATTGACCGGCTGTTTTCTCGGGCCGCGGTAGTGGCGGTGCCGGAACAGTGGGAGAATATGTCGCCGCTTATAGTAATAGAAGCGATGCTTAAAGGGAAAGCGGTCGTGGCGTCTGATCTGGGCGGAATTCCCGAGTTTATAAGTTCCGGGAAAGACGGCCTGCTTGCCGTTTACGACGACGCGGATGATTTTTCTAAAAAAATATTGTATCTTTTTGGCAATAAGGACAAGGCCGCGGAGCTCGGCGATAACGCCAGGGCAAAGGTTGAGCGGCTGCTTTCGGAAAATATAATAGCGGAAGAACTGAATACGGAGTATTCCAAATGGATAAAGCGGTAATTCTTGCCGGCGGCAAGGGCCTTAGGTTCGGCTCGGACGCGAACGATGTTCCAAAGCCCATGGCCGAGGTCTGCGGTAAACCTATAATTCATTATATCGTGTCCATGCTAAAAGGCCTGGGCTTTAAGAAATTATATGTCGTGGTCGCCTATAAAAAGGAAGTCATAATAGATTACCTTTCCGGCGGCCGCTACGGGCTTGATTTTGAGTTTATTGACAACAGCAATATCAATAACCTGGTGAAAAGCGGACTCAGCGACGCCGTACTGCTTTTAAAGGAAAAAATCAAAGAGCCGTTCATGACTATTTTGGGCGACGAGATCTACGCCGGCACTTCCCATAAAGCTATGATAGAGAAATACGAATCCGGCGCGGGCTATTCATCGGTGATCGCGGTGCACAGAGCAAAGGATATTGAGGAAGTAAAAAAGAATTACTCGGTTATGACGGACAAGAGCGGGCTGATTGTTGACCTGGAGGAAAAGCCGCAAAAACCCTGGAACGACCTTATCGGCTGCGGAACTTATATATTTGACTCTGAAATATTCGGCTACATAGAAAAGACCCCGGTTTCAGCCAGAAGCGGCAGGAAAGAGCTGGCCGACACCATGAAGCTGATGATACGGGACAACAAAAAAATATTCGCGTTTGATATCGCCGGGCAGTACCTCAATATAAATTATCCGGAAGACATCGCGAGAGCCTGCGCGATAATGGGAGCTAAATAGTGGAAATTATAGACTCAAGACGGCTAAAGCTTATCGCGATGGCGTGGTCGCGCTTAAAGTATGTTTTATACCACCTCTCACGGCTTGATTTCGCCTCCGCCTACAACTATGTATGGGTGTCAATGTTCACGCGCGACGCCGGCCTCGGGCTTGCGGACTGGATATACAGGATAAACCCTTTCCTCGCGCCGTATCCTAAAACCATGGAGGTGGAAGTTACCACCAGATGCCATCTGAAATGCAGGATCTGCGAGCATTCCTACTGGAAAGAACCGGCGCGGGATATGTCTTTTGACGAGTTCAAGCGCGTTGTGGACCAGTTTCCGGACCTTAAGTGGATCGGGCTTACGGGCATCGGTTCTTCCTTTATAAATAAAGATTTTCTTGCCATGCTGCGCTACCTTAAATCCAGGAATGTTTTTATTGAATTTTTTGATACCTTTGACCTTGTGGACGAAAAAGTATCGCGGGAGCTCGTGGACATAGGCGTTGACAAAATATGGGTCTCCATGGATGCCGCTACAAAAGAAACCTATGAATCCATACGCGTGGGGGCCAGATTTGAACGGACGCTCGGCAATATCAATAAATTGTTCGCCGAAAAGAAAAAACGCGGACGCAGGCTTCCCGAGGTCTGGTTTCACTACATCATTAATAAGGACAATGTCGCCGAGATGCCAAAATATGTGGATCTGGTTAAACAGATTGCTGACGGCGGAAACAATTACGCCACGCTTATTTATTTTACCTCTCTGCTGTATTTCAACGAGGTTAAGGATTTGATTCCTCAGATACCCGCCGAAACAAAAGCCGAGGTTCTAAAAAAGGCTCACGAGGCCGGAATTTTTGTGAACTGGAACGAGAATGTTTCCTGCGACAAGCCCATAAGGGACTGCACCAAATGGGTGGAACCCTTTGTGCTTGTGACAGGACATGTTCAGCCCTGCTGCGCGATGAATATGGCAAACGACAGGGAGTTTCAGAAAGAGAACAGCTGGGGCAACCTGCTGACCGAAGATTTTAAAGACATCTGGGACTCGCCTAAGGTTAGGGAGTTCAAGAAGCGGATAAACTCCAATATCCGGCCCGCCGTATGCAAAAACTGCAGAATTTACCTCTCCAAATAGAATGTCCTTATTCCTCTTATAATTTTCTTTGGCGAGCAAGGAAAGTTAATAAAGAAACTTGTGACGCCTCGCCGTCTCGGACCAGGCCGTCATTCCAGAAATTTTCTGTCTGGAATCCACAACGGCCGTCGTTCTGATCTCCCGCAGGGAGAGAAGAATCTCGTTGTTGGATGAAAAACGAGACCCTTCACTTCGCTCAGGGTGACTTTACATGTTTTGGGAAATCTTCACAGTCAGCCCTGAGCTGGGGATTTGCCGATGTCATAAGCGCTGAAGAGACAACGCTAAAGCTGATGCTGGATAACCCTATGTTCGGCACAGCATCGGGATTATTGAAAAACAGCGCAACAAAATCCATGTGGCTTGTTGTGACAAAACTGGACATGGGCGAATCGCCTCAAGCCGATATAGTAGTTGAATTGTTTGGACCTGATCGTATTAGTCCAGGGCAGACAATTACCTACACTATTGAGGTGAAGAATAATGGATTGGCGTCAGCAAATGATATAAGTTTAATTGCAAAAACACCTGAACGCTCGCAATTCATTTGTGCTTCCGGGAACTATATATATAACGAACTGGCCCATTGGGTTACCAACAGTGAATATTATAATGTTTCAGTGCTTAGATGGGACTTTACAGAATTGCCTGCAAAAACAACAACAAAGATAACTATGACAGTGAAGCTCAATTGGGGGATTAGTTGGGGCGCAAATATGCAGGTTGAAACATTTGCAATGCCAAAATCCAATGCTGATGAAATATTCCCATTACCGTATCCGGACTATGGGACAGATGATGATTAGAATAGTGTTTCTATTTTAGGAGGATATATATGAAATTATTGCACAGTGCATTTATTGTATTGTTTCTGATTTTGCCAAAACTGAATGCCCAGGAGGTTCAGCCTAAGCTTCTTTGGAACAAGCAGTTTGAAATGCCTATTCAGGACATTGCAATGAGTAAGGACGGTTCAAGAATTGTTGTTGTAACTGAACCGAAAATAGAAATTATCAAAGACAAGCGCTATGGCGAAGGTAGAAAAACATGGAAAGGCGGTAATAAGCTATTTTACTTAGACAACACAGGTAATGTTTTATGGGCATATGAATGCAATGAAGCCAGGCCTTTAAAAAGAAAAGCATCTGAAGTTGTTAGTGAAGATGGATTTAAGATGGAATTGTCAAAAATTAGTGATGACGGAAAATATGTGGCCTGTAAAGTCATAAAGATATATTCGGAAAAACCATATTCAGATAATTCTCAATTGTGGCAGCCAAAAGAAATCGTTCAAACACTGTTTTTTGGTTCAGATGGTAAATTATTTTGGTCAAACGATAAATATAATATAGAAGAAATATCACCTGATAATACATATTTACTTGCCATGATAAATAAACCCGATGAGAATAGTATGGATCATTGCGCGCTACTTGGGGTTGATGGTGCAGTCATCAAAGAAATTGATAGTGAAGTTAGCGGCCGTTCGCTTACAAAAATAATTAGTGGCGGGGAATATGTTTTTATTGACAATATGATTTTGGATAGAAAGGGCAATGTTTTTTTCAGACAAACAAACCCTTTTGTTTTATGGGAATATATTAGTGAAAATGAAGAATATGCGCTTGGGGTAGTATATAATGACCTAAGTGATGCAAGTATTTTAGAAGGGGATTACTCTAAAGGTTTTGCATGCTTTGATATTAAAAACAAAAAAATATTGTGGTCAAAAGAAAAACATAAAAAACCGAATATAAAAAGATGCTTTATTTCTACTAAAGGTGTGAATGAATATTTTATAACTTTCTCTGACCAAACTATAAATAGTAGTGAATCGGGAACAGTAAATATATATGATTTAAAGACCGGGGATAACCTGTTTTTATGGGGGATAAAGTCAGAGAATTTCGGAATTATGCCATATTTCTTTCAATGCGCAACAGTTAATAACGGTGATAATTTAATGTTGTATGAAATTATGAATAGATCGTTTATTTATTCAATAACTACAGGTGATTTTATGAGAGAATTTATAAGCGATATAAATGCAATTTCTGTAGATAATGGATTTGTGATTTCGATAAGTCAAGATAATTTAAACCTAAAATATTATGATACGGGTGACACATTGAAATGAAGTATAAATTTATTTTAGATTTGATTTTATTTTTGTTTATTATGGTCTTATGTAATATTTTGTGCGTATTGACCTTCCCCCGTGTTATGTGCCAGTGTTAGGTAGAGTCATTAGATTCTCCGGCATTTTACAATCCTTTTTAATAATACTATAATCTTACCGTTATGCCCGAGATTAAATCAAAAAAAGTTTATATTTTTTATACATCTAACAGTAAGATGTATCCCTATTTCCCGAGCTCCGCGCTTGCCATTTCCGGCGTAATGCTTAAAAGCGGTTATGAGCCGGTAATAATTGACACCGAACTAAATTCTAAGTGGGCGCAAACAGATCTCTCTGACGCGCTTTGCGTCTGTATAAGCACCTTCACCGGCCCCTGGCTTAAAACCGCAATTCAGGCCGCCGGTATGGTGAGAAAAAATTATCCCGGCCTTAAAATTCTCTGGGGCGGGCCGCATGCCATAGCGCTTCCCGAAGTTACCGCCAAACACCACCTTGTTGACTGCGCCTGCTATACAGAAGGGGAAAATGTGATTGTTCCTCTGCTGGACAGCGTTTACAACGGAACCCCTTTTAGTGAAGTAAAAGGCGTAATTTTTAGAGATGAGCGCGGCGTTATAGTTAAAACCGATTTGCCTGCTGAAGTTGAGATGGATTCCCTTGAACTGCCGCCTTACCAGCTTCTGGATCTTAAGCTTTACTCCATAAAAGAGGGCAGGGTGTATTATCAGACCAGCAGGGGCTGTGTTTTTAAGTGCAGGTTCTGCTCTTACGAGGCCGGAAAAAAATGGCGTTCAAAAACCCCCGAAAAGGTAATTGAAGATTTTAAGAAAATCATATCCATGTTTAATCCCGAGGAGTTCCAGATTTTTGACGGGAATTTCTTTGTGGACCTTTCACGGGTGAGAAAAATACTTGAAAAGAAGCTGGAGCTCGGGCTGAAATTCAAGTGGAGCGCTTACTGCCGCTTTGACACCTTCTCTCGCTTGGACGAATCCATGCTTTCTCTGCTTAGAAGCTCGGGCTGCTGCGAACTAAAGTTCGGAGGCGAGTCCGGTTCTCCGAAAATCCTGAAGTATGTCCAGAAAGAGACCAAGCCCGAACAGATAATTTACGGTGTCGGCAAATGTTTTGAGTACGGCATTACGCCCACGCTTTCATTTATGACCGGATTTCCCGAAGAGGGCGACGCCGAACTCGGCGAAACTCTGGCGCTTATAAATAAACTGCGCCGCGAGTATCCCAAACTTGCCATCAACGGGCTTTTCATGCTCCAGCATCTCCCCAATACGCCGCTTACCGACGAGATACTTGAAAAATACGGCATAGAGCATCCCAAGACCATGGAAGAATGGGTTGATTACCATTTAATTTGGACTAAAAAAAGCGACTATCCTTGGATGAATAACAGAGAGTATTCCAAACGAAAAACGCTCTCTTCCATAATGAGCTACCTCTACCTCTCAGGTGTGCTTGAGAACCTGCCGAAAAAACAACGGGCCGGAACTGTCTTAAAATCCGATATGGTTTTCGCGCTTTTTAAAGCAGTGAATATGATAGTCAGAAAAGTTTTTGTGAAACTGCGCTGGGATATGGGTGTCACGGCCTTGCCCGTTGAGTGGCGAGTCTGGGACTACATCAGGGAAGACATTCTGAGGATGTGCTGATATGGTAAAGGTGGCTTTAATTAATCCCGGCAAATCACAGCGTTTCGCGGTTCAGGAACCGCTTAACCTCGGTTTTCTCGCCGCCTACCTTGAAAAAAACGGCGCTCAGGTAAAAATATTTGACCAGCTTTCAGGCCAGGATGTGCCCGCGCTTCTTAATGACTTTAAGCCCGATGTGGCCGGCATTACAAGCACAACTCCCGTGGCCTATGACGCCTATGCCGTAGCCGACCACTGCAAAAGCAGGGGGATTCTTACCGTCATGGGCGGTGTTCATCCCTGGATGTTTCCCGAGGAGGCCCTTGAGCACTGCGACATTGTGGTAAAAGGCGAAGGGGAAAAGGCGCTCGTTGATATTGCGCTTCACAACAAAAGGGACCGCGTTATTGAGGGCGGCTATATAGAGAATATTGAGGAGATACCCTTTCCGGCGCGCCATCTAATGGACATGGAACGCTACCTCTACTGCAAAAAGTATGTGCCCTACATTCTTCATCTGCCCTATGTGCCGGCCAACGCGAAAATTATTCATATACTTACAAGCCGCGGCTGTCCTCACTCGGAATGTATTTTCTGCCACAACTCGTTCAAACGCTTCCCGTACCGGGCTAACAGCGCCGAGAAGGTCATTGAGGAAATAAAACAGCTTAAAAAAGATTACGGTATAGAAGCGCTTTATTATGTGGAAGACGATTTCTGGACGGACAAGGAGCGGGTTGTCAGGATTTCCGAGCTTCTGATAAAAGAGGGTCTTGATAAAATAGTCTGGGGCGCGAGCGCGCGGGTGGACCAGATAGTTGGGACAGAGCCCGAAATACTTAACCTCGCCAGAAGGGCCGGGTGCAGGTCCATAACAATGGGTTTTGAGTCAGGGTCTCCTCGCATGCTTGAGGAACTCAAAAAGGGTTTTACCATAGAACAGGCACACGAGGCTATAAGGCTCATTAAAAAGGCAGGCATAATCGTTCACGGCAATATAATAGTCGGCGGGCCTGGCGAGACTTTACGGGACGCGGAGCTGTCCCGCGAGTTTCTTAAGAAAACTTCTATAGTAACGCCGGAAATATATATATTCACGCCCTATCCCGGGAGCCAGGTATGGTGCAGGCTTGAAGCCGAGCAGAAGATAGACAGGAAATTTGACTGGAGGCGTTTTAACCAGGAAGAGCTGATAATGAACCTTTCAAATATACCAACAAAGGCCTTAAACAAGCTGCGCAGTAAAATGTATTTATCGTATTATCTTTCGCATCCCGTCTACGCGCTTAAATTTATTCTAAGCGCCCTGAAACACCCCGTTTCTACGGCGGACAAACTCGTTCACACGCTCAAACCGGTATTTAAACTATGAAAAAAAACCGTCAGAAACAACAGCCCTCAAAGCCTGAGGCCGCCCCCTCGGCAGTTCTCTTTCATCCGCTGCTGCTGGTTCCTTTTCTCGTCTGGGGCTATTTTGTCTTGGCGAATTATTTAAAGACTTATCCGGCGGGCTTTAATTTCGGCGGCATGTTTTTTTTCGGCGCCGAAAATGTTTCACTGATGAATATTTTTAACCTGCTCTCCTATGTGCCCCATTTTTTGTTCGCGGCGTTCCTGTTTGTTTCGGCCTTCGGGCTGGGCAGGTTCGCGCTCAATGTGTTTAAAATAAGCTCGCTGGAAGAAGGGGAATATATTTATTCAACGGCGCTGGGCCTTTGCCTGATAATCTATTCCACCCTCTTAATCGGAAGCCTCGGCCTGCTGTACAAACCCCTGGTTCTTATCCTGCCGGTATTCGGTGCGGTTTACGCTTTTGCCAAAGCCTCTGTTAATAAGCCCGTTTTGTCGTTTTCGGTCTCAAAGATCCCGTTTCTTATGAAAATCCTGCTTCTGATAGTGGCAGCAGAACTTGTTTTTACCCTTATCGGCTCACTCGCCAACGAAACTTTTTATGATTCATTAAAATATCATATCGGCGTTCCGCATTACTGGATACTAAACCACAAGATTTCGGCTATCCCAAATTTTGAGTATTCCTATTACCCGGTAAATATCCATCTGTTATATATGCTGGGGCTCATGTTCGGCAACGATATCACCGCCAAGCTCATACATTACGCTTTCGGCATTTTAAGCGCCGCCGCTATTTACCAGTGGAGCAGAAAAAGGTTTTCCAATGAAACCGGCGTTATGGCGGTTCTCATTTTCTTCTCGGTACCGTTTGTTTACATGGTGATGTGGAAAACCGCCATTGAGCTCGGCCTCGCGTTTTTTGAGACCATGGCTGTTTTAAGTTTTATTAATTTTCTTACCGAGGCTCCCGAGAAAAAAACCAGGTGGGCTGTGCTCTCGGCTCTTTTCTGCGGCACGGCTATCGGGGGGAAATATCTGAGTGTTTACTCGCTTATAGCCATTGTCGCGGCCGCCGCGGTGTATTTTATCGCCAAAAAACAGGTTTCAAAAAGAAATTTGTACTACGCGGGGCTGATAGTCTTTGTCTCCCTTTTTCTTGTCGCGCCCTATCTTGTCAGGAACCAGATACTGACTGGCAAGTTCGCTTATCCCTATAATATCGGATTTAAGAGCGAGATTACGGCCTCGCTGAGAGATGTTCAGGTGGATTTCAACGACCCTCCAAAACCCGACAGGACTATTAAGAACTTCCTGACTCTGCCGTGGTACCTTACAATGGGAGCAAAAACCCAGGAGCCGCTTTCCGGGGCTTTGCTGCTGCTTTTCGTTCCCTTTATTTTTCTTTTCAGGAACTCCGACGAGAAAATAAAGTCCCTGCTTATTTACTGCGGAGTATATTATTTTCTGTGGTTTTATGTAAGAACCTATTTTCGCTACATCGTGCCGCTTATGCCGGCATTGTCCATAGCGATAGCGTATTTTCTGACGGTTCCTAAACTCAGCAAGTATTTCAAGTTCATTGCCCTCTCGGCGCTTACGGTTTTGTTTGTCTCAAACCTGAACCTGCTGGTGATGACCGAGGCGGCTACCATGGATCCTTTACGGGTGGTGCTGGGCCTTGAAAGCAAAAAAGATTATCTTTCCACCAGCCGCCCCAGCTATCCGACGCCGTATTATCAATCGCTGGAATGGGCAAACCTTAATCTGCCGGATGGCTCCAGGATAATGTTCCTCGGCGAGTGCCGCGGTTATTACAGCGCGAATAAGTTTATTACCCATACCTTAAGCGATTACAACCCGCTGGTAGTCATGGCCTCCAGAGCCAATAACGGCGACGAGCTCTACAAACTGCTGAAAGCCGAGGGTGTCACGCACCTGCTGTTTAATGTTCCTGAAGCCCGCCGGATAGCATCCTATGATATGTTCCACTTTGAGCCGAAGGATTTAAAAGTGGTGCTTCAGTTCTGGGATAAATATGTGGCTCAGTTGTACGCCGAACCCGGCGATATGGCGGCGCCCCAGCAGGGGATTCATTCCATGAAAAAACAGCAGGCCCAGTGGTGGTCGCAGTATTCCGCTATGCCTCAGAACAGCGTCTATATTTACAGGATAATGGACAGCGAGGAGGCTTCAAAACCGCACCGCCCGCCTTTGAATTTTTTCCTGGACAAGGAGATTTATTCGGCGGACCGCTGGAAACGCTTTGAGGGACTTATAAGAAACGGCGGATAAAATTTTTCAGCATACTTGACAAATAAAAGGCTTGATTGTATAATATTAGCACTTTGAAGCTTTGAGTGCTAATATTGTTTTGAGGAATGTAAATGAGACAGGTCAGCCCCAAGGTTCAGGAAGACAGAAAAAGAAAGATTCTTCAGGCGGTTATACACCATTATATAAAGACCGCCCGGCCGGTAGGCTCAAGCATACTGACCGAAGAATACGACTTCGGCCTTTCCCCGGCGTCCATAAGAAGCTTTATGTCCGAACTGGAAGAGGACGGTTTTCTTACGCATCCTCATACCTCGGCCGGCAGGGTTCCCACGGATAAGGGCTACCGCTATTATGTTGATTCCCTCATGGAACTCCAGAGAATGGCGATAGAAGAGGAAGACCGCATACGCAAGGAGTACAGGGGCCGGATGAACGAGCTCAACGAGGTCCTTGTAAAAACCTCAAAAGTCCTTTCCGCGATGTCTCAGTACACCGGTTTTGTAATGGCGCCAAAGCTTGAAAGAAACCTGATTAAGCATGTGGAGCTGGTTTATCTAAACGAAAAAACACTGCTTGCCCTGCTTGTGACTCATACCGGGCTTGTGAAACACCATATAATAGAGTCGCACATCAAAAAAGACAGGCTGCCCAGGCTTAATGATATATTAAACGACAAACTGCAGGGGATGACCCTTTCGGAAGCCAAGAGAAAGTTTATTGAGAAGCTTGAAGAGGCTCTGGAGGAGGAAAGAGAAATTATTTCCTTCGCCAAGGATTTAGGCGGGCACCTCTTTGACATTGACGACGAAATATATATGGACGGAGCTTCCAATGTGCTTACGCTTCCAGAGTTCCAGGATTACGAACCCATGCGCTGCCTTATGCGCATAAGCGAAGACAGGGATATTCTTTCCAGGTTTCTTGAAAAGGACATGAACAACGAGAAAGTGCGAGTGCTGATAGGCTCCGAAACTTCCTGCAGCGAACTGCAGAGCCTTAGCGTAGTCAGCGCGGTTTACAAAGAGGGAAAACGCCCGGTGGGGGTTCTTGGCATAATCGGACCAAAGAGAATGGAATACCCTAAAATGATGTCGCTGGTTGAATCGGTCACTAAGGTGGTTAACAAACTACTTGAGGATTTCGGAGGATAGCAAATTGCAGGAAAACAACGAAAAGGAACAGACAATAGAGGATGCGGCAAGAGACGAAAAGCTTTCCGAGCTGGAAATCTTAAACCAGTCTCTTGAGCAGAAACGCCGTCAGTCCGATGACTACTACGACCAGCTTCTCAGGCTTAAAGCCGAGTTTGACAATTACCGCAAGAGAAGCGAGGTTGAAAAAAGAAATCATAAACTCTGGGGCAAAGAGGAGATACTTTTAAAACAGATAGGACTTCTGGATGTGCTCGCGCAGGCTCTCTCAAGCGCTAAGATCAGCCAGAATATAGACAGCCTGATTAAAGGGCTTGAGCTTGTCTGCAAAGAGTTTGAAAGAGTGCTGGCGGAAGAGGGCTTGACGGAAGTGGAAGCTCTCGGCAAAAAATTTGACCCAACTCTTCACGAGGCTTTAGAGCAGGTTGAAAGTGAAGAGCAGGAGGGCAATATAGTGGAGGTGCTTCAGAAAGGATACAGGTTACAGGAACGGCTTATACGGCCTTCAAGAGTAAAAGTGGCAAAACCAAAAAATAATTAAGGAGGACAATATCATGGCAAAAATCATAGGTATAGATTTAGGGACATCAAATTCAGCCGCGGCGGTTTTAGAGGGCGGCAAATCAACGATAATTCCTTCCGCTGAAGGAACTACTCTCGGCGGAAAGGCTTTTCCGTCGTATGTGGCCTTTACCAAGGACGGCCAGCTTATTATCGGCGAGCCGGCGAGAAGGCAGGCTATTACGAACACGGAAGGCACCCTGACGGCGTTCAAGAGAAAAATGGGCACGGATTTTAAATACAATGTCTACGGCAAGGAATACACGCCCCAGCAGCTTTCGGCTTTCATTCTTCAGAAAGTCAAAAGAGACGCGGAGGCTTTTCTCGGCGAGCCGGTGACAAAAGCTGTCATCACCGTGCCGGCGTATTTTAACGACAACCAGCGCCAGGCCACAAAAGACGCGGGCTCCATTGCGGGCCTTGAAGTAGTAAGGCTCGTCAACGAACCCACGGCGGCCGCGCTTGCCTTTGGTATAGACAAGGCCGGCAAAGAGCAGAAGATCCTTGTGTTTGACCTCGGTGGCGGAACGCTGGATGTGACTATTATGGAGATGGGAGCGGAAGGAACTTTTGAAGTGCTCTCAACCTCGGGCGATACTCAGCTCGGCGGAACCGATATGGACAACGCCCTGATTGACCATATCGCAGAAATTTTCAGGTCCGAGAGCGGCATTGACCTGAGAAAAGATAAAATGGCGTTTCAGCGCCTTAAGGAAGCGGCCGAGAAAGCGAAGATTGAGCTTTCAAATGTGCTTGAGACCGACCTTAACCTGCCGTTTATTACGGCCGACGCTTCCGGTCCCAAACATTTAACCATGAAGCTTTCCCGCGCGACTCTTGATAATGTCGTCAGGCCTATCGTTGAGCGCTGCAAGGCTTCGGTGGATCAGGCTATGTCGGACGCGAAACTTACGGCGGAAACCATATCAAAGATAATCCTGGTCGGCGGGCCTACGAGAATGCCGATAGTTCAGAAATTCGTGGAAGACCATGTCGGCAAAAAAGTTGAAAGAGGCATAGATCCGATGGAGTGCGTCGCCATAGGCGCCGGTATTCAGGCCGCGGTTCTGACCGGAGAAGTGAAAGACATTCTTCTCTTAGATGTCACCCCGCTTACTCTCGGAGTTGAAACCATGGGCGGAGTGCGCACCGCCATTATTGAAAGAAATACCACGATACCGGTTAAACGCTCGCAGGTGTTTTCAACCGCGGCAGATAACCAGCCGTCGGTGGAGATTCATGTCCTGCAGGGCGAGCGCCCCATGGCAAAAGACAATGTTTCGCTCGGCAAATTCTTCCTTGACGGCATACCGCCCGCTCCCAGAGGCGTTCCTCAGGTTGAAGTGACCTACGACATTGACGCCAACGGCATACTTCATGTTACCGCAAAAGACCTGGGCACCGGCAAAGAGCAGTCTATCAGGATAACCGCTCCCAATAAACTCAACAAGGAAGATGTTGAAAAATTCGTTAAAGAGGCCGAGAAATTCTCCGAAGACGACAAGAAGCGCAAAGAGGAGATAGAGGCCAAAAACGAGGCGGATACTCTTGTCTACGCCACCGAGAAGAGCCTTAAGGAACACGGAGACAAAATATCGGCCGACGAAAGGCTTAATGTTGAAAGATGCCTCAATGAAACCAAGGAAGCGCTTAAGTCCGGCGACATCAATACCATCAAGAAATCCAAAGACGCGCTGACCGAAGCTTCTCATAAGCTTGCCGAAGCCGTTTACCGGGAAGCCCAGAAAAAGTCATCCGGAGCTCAGCAGGGAGCCGAGCAGGGCGCGCCTGAACAGAACGGACAGCCGCAGTCAGGTCCTCAGGATAATGTGGTGGATGCCGAGGTCGTTAAGGACGATAAGAACAAATAATGAAACGCGATTACTACGAAATACTCGGAATCTCCAAGAACGCTTCCCCGGATGAGGTGAAAGCCGCCTACAGGCAGCTTGCGCTTAAATACCACCCCGATAAAAATTCGGGCAACAAGGAAGCGGAGGAGAAGTTCAAGGAAATAAACGAAGCTTATGAAATGATAGGCGATCCCACAAAGAGGGCGCAGTACGACCGCTTCGGCCACGCCGGAGTCGGCACCGCGCCTCCTCCGAAACCCGGGGAGGGCGGAGGGCCTGGTTTTGGCGATTTTTCCTCGGCCAACGACATATTCGGTGACTTTTTCAGTGATGTGTTCGGCGCTCAGCGCGGTGGCCGTTCTTCCCGTCAGAAACGCGGAGACGACCTGCGCTATGACCTTGAAATAAGCTTTAAAGATGCCCTTACGGGCATTGAGGTCCCTTTAGAGATACCAAAGAAAGATATTTGCACGGCCTGCGGCGGTACCGGCGCCAGGGCCGGAACGACCCCCAAGACCTGCCCTCAGTGTAAGGGTGTCGGGCAGGTTAGGTATTCCCAGGGTTTCTTCTCTTTCGGGCAGAAATGCCCGCAATGCAAAGGAGAAGGGCAGATAATTGAAAGCCCGTGCAGAACCTGCAAGGGCACCGGCGCGGTAAAGTCCGACCACAAGATGACGGTGAGAATTCCCGCCGGAGTTGACGACGGAACTTCCCTGCGTGTAGCGGGAGCCGGCGATCTCGCCGGCAAGGGCAGCATACCCGGAGACCTTTATGTAGTCGTCCATATTAAGAATGACGCCCGTTTTGGCAGGCAGGGCGACGATATAGTTACCGATCTAAGAGTCAGTTTTCCAAAAGCCGCGCTTGGCAGCGAATACGAAGTCCCCACGATAACCGGTAAAATTAAATTTAAAATTCCGCCGGGAACTCAGCCGAACACTGTCTTCAGGGTTAAGGGAGAAGGTTTTCCTCACTTGGGCGGCAAAGGCAAAGGGGATCTGCTGGTTAAAGTGGTTGTGTTCGTTCCTCAGAACCTCAATGAGGCGCAAAAGTCGGCGCTTCATCAGTTTCTTCAGGCCTCCGGAGAGGCCGACAGCGGGGATTCCGGTAATATTTTCAAAAAAGTCTTCAAATAGGCCTCTAATTTTATGCCTCATTTCTTTGTGCCTCCCGAAAAAATCAATCAGAATAAATTTGTTATTGAAGGTTCGCAGGCTCGCCACCTTGCCATCGTAAGAAGGATAAAAAAGGGAAGCGGCCTGGATATATTTGACGGTACGGGGAAATCCTTTTCTGCGGTCGTAACCTCCGTGTCAAAAGACCGCGTGGAAGGGGATGTGATTAAACCTCTGCCTGCCGCGGAACCAAAAATTAAAGTTCACCTGTACTCGGCCGTTCCGAAGGGTGATCGTTTTGACTGGCTTGTGGAAAAGGCTTCCGAGCTCGGCATATCTTCTATTGTTCCGCTGATCTGCGGGAGAAGCCAGTTGAGGGATTTTTCGGAGGCGAAGGTGGAAAGATGGCGCAGGCTTTCCGCTTCGGCTTCCGAGCAGAGCCGCCGCGGCGACATAATGAAGATATCAGGTCCCTCGGATTTTGCCGTCGCGTTAAAACAAATTCCGGAGAATTCCGCGAGCATTATCCCATGGGAAGGGGAAGATAAGGGCGCGATTGAAACTGTATTCAGCAAAATTATCAAATCAGACGAGGTTAATATATTTATCGGCCCCGAGGGCGGCTTTGATCCCGCCGAGATAGAGCTTGCCGTAGAACACGGAGTAATTCCCGTGACTCTGGGCGAATCCGTCCTGAGGGTTGAGACCGCGGCAATAGTATCGGCGGTGCTCGTTTTAAATTTTTTCGGCGGTTATAAATGAAAGCGTATGTTCATACTTTCGGCTGCAAGGTGAATCAGTACGATTCCCAGAAAATAAAAGAAAATCTGATCTCCTCCGGCTACGAACTCTCCGACGATATTTTCTCCGCCGACTTGGTTTTGCTTAATACCTGCACGGTGACCGGCGAAGCCGACCGCCAGGCCAGACAGCTTTTGAGAAAAACCCTGAGCCGCAACCCAGGCGCCAGGTTGTATGTGGCGGGCTGTTACGCGAAGCGCTCTCTTGAAGAATTGAAAAGCATTTCTCCTAAAATTGAGGTTTATAATTTCCCTGTTGCCGGAGAAAATAAATCCGCGATAACTGAATTTGAAGGGCGTTCAAGAGCCTTTGTTAAAATCCAGGACGGCTGTGACGCCTTTTGCTCATATTGCATAGTCCCGTATGTGCGTTCTCAAATGTGGAGCAAGCCGCGCGCGGAGGTCCTTTCGGAAATTAAACAGCTTGTGGATAAAGGCTACCCGGAGGTGGTTCTTTCCGGTGTCAGACTGGGTAAATACGAAGGCGGCCTTCCCGCCATTATTGAAAGCATTTTAAATATTAGGGGGGATTTCAGGATAAGGCTTTCTTCACTTGAAGCGCTTGAAATAAGTGATGAACTTTTAAAGCTTATGAAATCCGAGGAAGACAGGATCTGCCGGCACCTGCATATACCTCTGCAGTCCGGGAGCGGCAGAATTCTTAAGGCTATGAACCGGCCTTACACAAAAGAGCAATTCCTGGGGTTGATTAAGCGCGTGAAAGCCGCTCTTCCCGATTGTTCAATAACTACGGATGTTATTGTCGGGTTCCCGGGCGAGACGGAAGCGGATTTCGGCGAGACCTGCGCTTTCGTGCGGGAAGCCGCCTTTTCCCGGCTTCATGTTTTCAGGTATTCTTCAAGGCCCGGCACAAAATCCGAGCAAATGCCCGGAGTCCTTTCCGGAGATGAACTGCGGAAAAGAGCCGCTGTGCTTTCGGATATTGACGCCGGTTTAAGAAATGAATTCGCCCTGCGGTTTGATGGCGCTGAAATGTACGCGGTTAAAGACGGAGGGGATTCCTGCCTGACATCCAACTATATCAGGGCGTTTTTGGATAACCCTCCGGAAAAGAAACTGTTTAAAGTGGCGCTTTCGGCCGGTGACGGGGTCCCCAGAGCCAGCCTGCTTTAACCTACCGGGTGTTCCTGCGCTAATTTTAGCGCGCTCTTGAAATAAATATTAAATTCTGTTATAATACGCGATATGAGTTGCCTGTTTTGCAAGATAATAAACAGGGAAGTTGTTTCTACTATTGTCTTTGAAAACGACAATATTCTTGCTTTTAGGGATATCGGGCCTCAGGCTCCGGTGCATATACTGATTATTCCCAAGAGGCATATTTCCGGGTTGAACGGTGTAACGCCTGACGACAATCAACTGCTTGGCGAGATACAAAATGTTGCCAGGGAAATCGCCCGATCCGAAAAAATTGACAAAAGCGGTTACCGTTTGGTGTGCAACTGCGGGCAGGATGCCGGACAGGCCGTGGAACACATTCATTATCATCTGCTCGGCGGAAGAAAGTTCGGCTGGCCCCCGGGTTAAATTTTTAAAAAATAAAATCAGAAGTTTGGAAAGGTGGTGCTTAAATAATGGTTAATGTCAGGGTTCGTGAAGGCGAATCCATTGAAGAAGCTATCCGACGCTTCAAAAGAGAATGCGAAAGAAACGGGATCATGCAGGAGATAAAAAAGCGTGAATTCTACCGCGCCCCGAGCGTTGTTCGTAAAGAGAAACTCGCCGAGGCAAAGAGAAAGATACGCCGCAGAATGGTAAAAGAAAACAGATGGGCCCGGTAATTATCGGCCCTGCGCTTTGTTTAACGCTGTTTTCAGGGCAATGCGCCTGTCAAATCCTGCCAAATGATAGTCTCACCCTGGCGGGATATTTGTAAGATATAGCTGCTGTTAGGCCAAATACTGAATGAAACTCAGAGAGCTGTACAATTTCTTCATAGAGTATGGGATCAAAAATGATCCCCGCGGAGAGGCTTTTGTAAAAAACCTGCTTAAAAAAGAGCAGGACGGTTTTCAAAAACTCAGCGCGGTTGAGAAAGAGGATTATGACAGCGAAAAGCTGTCTAATCCTTATCTTGATTCCAGGATACTCTACGGCACAGGCGATGAAGAAGTCAAGTCAATTATCGCCGGTATTGATATAGAAACCTCCGAGGTTCTTCTTGCCGATACCCTGAAAGCCAAGGGTATAAAGCTTGATCTGATCCTGACCCATCACCCGGAAGGCCACGCTTACGCCACATTTTATAAAGTTATGGGAATGCAGGCGGATATTTTTCATCGTCTCGGCGTTCCCATAAATGTCGCCGAAAAGCTCGTGGATAAAAGGGAAAGAGAAGTCGGCAGAAAGGTAATGCCTCAGAACCATTCGCGTGCGGTTGACGCGGCGAAACTCCTTGGCATTCCTTTTGTTTCAGCTCATACGGTGGCGGACAACCAGGTCAGCGGTTACCTGCAGAAGCTTTTTGACGAAAAGTCGCCTTCCTCTCTTGCCGATATACTCAGTATATTAAAAGCGATCCCGGAATACGCCGATGCCGCGAAAAACGGCGCCGGGCCGGTGATATTCAGCGGCTCTAAAGAGTCGCGTCCGGGCAGAATATTCGTGGATATGACCGGCGGCACTGAAGGCCCGAAAGAGGTGCTAGAAAAACTCGCGGACGCCGGCGTTGGCACCATTGTCGGCATGCACATGAGCGAAGAGCATTTCAAAGCGGCTGAAGCGTGCCATCTGAATGTAGTTATAGCAGGCCATATTTCATCGGATAACCTGGGCCTGAACCTGCTGCTTGACGGCGTTGAAGGCAGATTCGGCAAGCTTGATGTAATTGACTGTTCCGGTTTCAGGCGGGTTAAAAGAAGTTAGTCGGCTTTAGGACGGCAGTTTATGGCCATTTCACCTGAAACAATTGATCAGATTCGTCTGGCTACGGATATAGCTGAAGTTGTAAGAGAATATATCCCGACATTGAAAAAGTCCGGCAGGAATTGGAAGTCAGTCTGCCCTTTTCATAGTGAAAAAACGCCTTCTTTCATGGTCAGCTCCGAAAAGGGTATTTTTCATTGTTTCGGATGCCACGCGGGCGGGGATGTTTTTAAGTTTGTTTCGCTTATTGATAACCTTACCTGGCCGGAAGCCGTAAACAAACTGGCGGCCAGGGCGGGAATCTCCGTAAAAGAAAATACGGAAGACATATTGAAACGGTCGGATAAACAGAAAATATACGACCTTCTTGAAGACGCTGCGGCTTTCTATTCAAGATGCCTTAAAGAAACCAGTGACGGTTCTTTGATAATTAAATATCTCGCGAAACGCGGAGTCAGCGATAAAGCCATAGAGGATTTCGGGCTTGGATTCGCGCCATACGGCTCGCTGGTGCAGGCGGCTCTTAAAAAGGGATATTCCTACACGCAGTTAACGGACGCGGGCCTTGTGACCAAGACCGAGAAGGGCACTTATTTTGAGTACATGTCCGGCAGGCTTGTGTTCCCGATTAAGGACGCTCAGGGCAGGGTAGTGGCTTTCGGCGGGCGCGCCATGAAAGACGACAATCCCAAATATATAAACTCTCCCGAGTCAAAAGTCTACTCCAAGTCAATGCACCTTTACGGCCTTCAGCAGGCGATACCCGAGCTCAGGATATCAAAGCATATCATTGTGCTTGAGGGGTATATGGATGTGGTCTTGACTCACCAGCTCGGCATAACAAATACAGTAGCGACCCTCGGCACAGCCCTGACTCCTCAGCACGCGAAGCTGATCGGCCGTTACGCCGACAATGTAACGGTAATATTTGACCCCGACTCGGCCGGTGACCTTGCGACCAGAAGGGCGATAGAAGTTTTTATTGACACGGATCTTAACACGAAAATTGTTTCCATGCCGGACGGCCTTGATCCGGACGAATACGCTTTGAAAGTTAAAAAAGAAGGTTTTGACAAATATCTTCAGTCCAACTCGCGCACGGCGATAGAATTTTTGGTTTACAAAGGCCTTGAGAAGTGGGGCAGGGACAGTACCGAACACAAAATTAAGTTAACTCAGGATATAATTCCGTTTATCGCTAAAGTCGGCAACGAGATACTCAGGATGGAGTGGGTTAAGTATTTAGCCCAGGAAACCGGAACCTCGGAAGAGGCGGTATTAAACGAACTTAAGAAAACTATAAAGGCCGAGCGCTCTCCCAGATTAATGAAAAACAGGGTTCAGCCGCCGGGCGCCTCGCAGCCAAGGATGAAGTTAAGGGGCGTGGAGGAGGAAATTCTTCAGGTTTTGTTTTCGTCCCCTGAGCTGTGTGCAAAATTGACCGCGGACGATTTTAGCGACGAAAGAAATAAAAAAGTATTTTCACTGCTCAGCGCGGGAACCGCTCCGTCAGAGATTTCCGCGGGATTTAAAGACGAAGATTCGGAGTGGATAACCGAGCTTGTGCTTGAAGAAAGAGGGTTTGGTTCCCCGGAGCAGGTTCTGTCCGGCCTTTTAAAGCATAAGAGGCATAAGGATCTGGAAGTTAAAAGGCAGCAGCTTGAATCCGAAGTAAATCTTATGATAAGCGGGAAAATACCGCTTAACAACGCTAAATTGCAGCTATACAATGAACTTAACAAGCAGCTTAAAGGTTCGGAGAAAATATAGATGAACAAAAAAGACTCAAAATTTAAAAGCCTCATAGACGCCGGCAAAGAGCACGGTTTCTTGACCTATGACGAGATAAATAAGGGCATACCCGTGACCACTATATCCGCCGATGAATTGGATAAATTTTTCGGCACGCTGGATGATATGGGAATAACTGTGGTGGAACAGCAGAAGGATTTCGTTCCCAAGGCCGCGGAAATGCCGGTTCAGGAAGTTCAGCATCATCAGGAGAGCGAAGAAGAGATAACCAATCCGGTCAGAATGTACTTAAGCGAGATGGCAAAAGTCGCGCTTTTGGACAGGGGAACGGAGGTAATGCTCGCGAAAAGCATCCGCGAGAACGAGCGCCTGTTAAAGCAACTGGTGCTGGAATCGCCTCTCATTTTAAAGGAGATCCGGAACTGGGAAACATTGATCAGCCAGCAGGAAATGACTCCCAAAGAACTGATGCCCAGGGGAAGAAAATCCGTCTCTCAGCTGCGCCGCATGCGCGTGAAAATCAGAAAAGCCGTAAAGGATATAAGCAAATGCGAGCACAAAATAATCAAGCTGACCGCCAAGCTTAATAAGAAAAATATCACGGACCGCGCTCAGGTTAAAATAAACACGCAAATTTCCGCGCAGAACGCCAAGATTATCAGCCTTATAATTGGTTTGAATTTAAATCAGGATAAAATAAAAAGGCTTATAAATAAGATTAAAACCACGGCCCAGAAAATCAGGGAGCTTGAGGAAGAGATTCAGCGGTATGAGCGCAGGCTTAAGATACCTCACACAAAGTTTTTGAGCCTCTACAGGTCGGCAAAAGCCAGGCGGTTGTCAGTCAATGATTTTAAGCGCCAGACAGGTTTCAATCTCTCGGCGGTTGAGTCAATGGTTGAGAACCTTACGGGCGTTATGGAGCGCCAGAAACATATTGACGAAGGGTTGGTGATCCCGCGGGAAAAACTGCTGGATACCGATATACGCATCAGGCAGCTTGAAGAAGTCATTCATGAAGACAAAATGAAGCTGATAGAGGCTAACTTCAGGCTGGTTGTTTCCATAGCTAAAAAACATGTCGGCATGAGCAATCTTGAGCTTTCGGACCTCATTCAGGAAGGCAATCTCGGCCTTTCCAAAGCGGTTGAAAAATTTGAATGGAAGAGGGGCTTTAAGTTTTCCACCTACGCCACCTGGTGGATCAGGCAGTCCATTAACCGCGCCATCGCCGATCAGGCAAGGACTATAAGAATTCCGGTTCACATGAAGGAGCTTATATCCAAGCTTACGAAAATTAAGAAAAAATATCAGCAGGAAAACGGCCGCGAGCCGGATATAGAAGAATACACAAGGCTGCTCAGAATGTCTTCGGACCGGGTCAGAAAAGTCCTGAAAATGATGCAGGAGCCGATCTCTCTGGCGACCCCGGTGGGAGAGGAAGAAGATTCAAGGCTTGAAGATTTTATTGAGGATCACAGCAATCCCAGCCCCGTTCAGAAGACTCACGAGTACCGGCTTCAGATTGAAATAGAAAAAGTTCTCTGCACGCTGACGCCCAGAGAGGCCGACATTATCAGGCTGCGCTACGGCATCGGTGTCGGTTACCCCAGGACACTTGAAGAAGTCGGCAAGATTTTCGGGGTTACCAGAGAGCGCGTCAGGCAGATTGAAGCGAAAGCTATCCGCAAATTAAGGCATCCTTCGCGCAGTAAAATGCTGCGTGAATATATGGAATAAGGAAAACGGGCCTGTAGCTCAGTTGGTTAGAGCAATCGACTCATAATCGATTGGTCGTAGGTTCAAGTCCTACCAGGCCCAATAAGTTTTTAAATTTTATTTTAGCCGTGTTCCTGAGCGATGTGTTGTCCCATAGGGTAGTTAGCTCAGCGGAAGAGCACTCGCCTCACACGCGAGTGGCCGCAGGTTCAAATCCTGCACTACCCATTAAATTTAACCGGAAGGTGAAATGTCAGACAATAAGAATAAGCTTAAAATGCTCGTGGCCCTTCAGGAAAAGGATAAAGCTATTGACGCTCTGCGCGCCAGGGCTGACGCGATACCCAGGGCCATTGAAGAGCAGAAGGCTTTACTGCAGCAGGTAAAAGGGGCCTCCGACGACGCGAAAAAGTCTCTTACTCACCTTCAGATGCAGAAGAAGGAAAAAGAGATGGACCTTGACGCGAAAGAAAACGAGATACGCAAGCACGGCAATGAATTGAATGCCGTTAAAACAAACGATGCCTATAAGGCCCTGTTGACCTCTATTGACGCGGCAAAAAAACAGAAGGCGTCTCTTGAGGACGAAATACTGGTTATAATGGAGTCTATTGAAAAAGAAGCAGCCGCCTCAAAAGACAGCGATAAACTGATAAAAACCCGCGAGGCAGAAGTCGCGCAGGTTATCTCAGGCCTTGAAGCAGACCTCTCAAAGTTAAACGGGGAGATCGCGGCTCTTGAAACCGAAAGAAATGCTTTTGCCTCAACTCTTCCCAAGGATATTTTAAGCAATTACGATTATATAAGGTCGGCGCGCGGCGGTGTGGCTGTAGTCCCGATTGACGGTGGCAACTGCGGCGGATGCCATATAGCCTTAAGGCCTGCCACAATAAATGATGTTTCAAAGTGTCAGGAGATAGTTTCCTGCGACAGCTGTTCAAGAATTCTTTTCAAGCATGAAGATTAATCTATATACTGACGGGGCTTCAAGGGGAAATCCGGGCCATGCGGGAATAGGCGTTGTAGCCCTGGATGAAAGCGGTTCTCAGATTGATTCATATTATGAGTATATCGGGCACGCTACTAACAATGTGGCGGAATACAGGGCGCTTATTTCGGGCCTTGTGCTGGCTCAGAAATACCTGCCTTGTTCTTTAAATGTTTTCATGGACTCCGAGCTTCTGGTTAATCAGATGAAGGGGCTTTATAAAGTTAAATCGGAGCAGCTGGCGGTATTTAATTCCGAGGCCAGGGTGCATACCCTTAAATTTGAAAAAGTCGTTTTTGAGTATATACCGAGAGAAAAGAATAAAGCCGCCGACAAGCTGGCGAATCTGGCTATAGACAGCAAATCAAAATAAATAGTACCGGATGCAACTGTAAGATCGCCCGCGGGTTCCCGCGGGAGGAAAGTCCGAACTTCATCCCCGCGCTTCGCGGCGGAAACGGTAGTGGGTAATCCCCACCGTTCGTCAAATTAATGGCGAAAGAGGTGCGAACAGCGACGCTTTTCGCCGAAAGGCGGAAAGGCTCCCCGAGGGGAGTAATTTTCGTACAGCCCGGAAACGGGTAAGCGAAAAGTGAAACGGCCAAATCCTTACTGGGAAGCAAGGCGATGTCTGC
Source organism: Elusimicrobia bacterium RIFOXYA2_FULL_47_53 (assembly GCA_001800315.1). Taxonomy (GTDB): domain Bacteria; phylum Elusimicrobiota; class Endomicrobiia; order Endomicrobiales; family XYA2-FULL-47-53; genus XYA2-FULL-47-53. Next base: position 80,371 of record MGVE01000011.1, read on the forward strand.
CGCTTGACCTGAAAGAGAAATCTCTCAGGCAGAGAAATGATCTTAGCCGCTAACAGCGGTACAGAATTCGGTGTATAGGTTGCATCCGGTTATACCCAAGCTCCGAATATCGGGGTTTGGGTATAATTATTTAACCCTGCTTTAAGGAGGCACACATGGAAATATTTCTTTTGGTTCTTCTGGGTTTCGCGGCCGGTTCGTTAAGCGGTCTGGTGGGCATTGGCGGAGGCGTGGTTATTATACCGGCCCTTGTTTACTTCTTCGGGTTTTCTCAGCTTAAAGCGCAGGGAACAACGATCGCTCTAATGGTTCCGCCGATAGGAATTCTTGCGGCGCTCGTGTATTATAAAAATGGTTTTGTAGACCTGAAAGTTGCCGCTCTAATTTGCGCGGGTTTTGTTGTCGGAGGCCTGCTGGGCGCTAATATCGTAACGGGTTTGACAAACGAGCTTGTCAGGAAAATATTCGGAATTTTCCTGCTTATAATTTCGCTTAAAATGATTTTTGTTAAATAGGTTATATCGCCGCAACCGCCGCCGCAGTTTACCGTCGTAAAATCCAATAATAACTTTTATATCTTGAGTTAGTTGGGAATCTTCAAAAATTCCCTGTCATTGCGAACCCGGAGGGTGAAGCAATCTCGTCTTTCAGTTGCAAAATACGAGATTGCTTCGTCGCTGCGCTCCTCGCAAGGACGGACCGAAACACTTTTTAAAATGACTCAAAATATATATTTTAAGCTCTTGACATATTTTTTCCTTTTAAGTATACTAATACCAGAGTGGTGAATAGTGGAGGAAAGTGTATTTAGTGTCACAGAGAGCGCGGCGATAATATGAAAAATAAACTTTTATATTTAGGCCAATATCTTCACTCGGTTGACAAGAAAAACCGTTTGTTCCTGCCGTCAAAATTCCGTTCCAAAAAATCCAAATACATCGTTTCAAAAGGCCTTGAGGGCTGCCTGTATCTTTATGACAGCGAGGGCTGGGATAAGGTAATCCTGAAACTTGAGAATCTTTCACTTCCGGACAAAAAAGAGGAAAGAGCTTTTAAAAGGGCGCTTTTTTCAGGCGCCGGCGAGGTTGAATGCGATTCCCAGGGAAGGATTCTTCTGCCTCAGGCTCTCGTGTCTTACGCCGCGATAAAGTCTCAGGCCACGATTATTGGCGTCGGTAACAGGCTTGAGATATGGGATAGCGCACGCTGGGAAAAATACCAGAAAGAGAATGCCGAGGTTTCTTTAAAAAATATGGCCTCAAAAATGGAAATCTGATGAATTCAGCTTTGTATCATGTGCCCGTTATGCCTTCGGAAATTCAACGCTATCTTATAACTGATAAGAGCGGAGTGTATTTTGACTGCACTTTAGGCGGAGGCGGCCATACAAAAATGCTGCTTGAACAAAATCCCGGGATCAGGATAATAGCTACAGATACCGATGAGGAGTCTTTAAAAGAAGTATCGTCTTTTGCCGGCAGCAGCGGCGGGAGGCTAAAAATTTACAATGATAACTTCGTGAATATCAGAAAGGTGCTTGAAAAAGAAGGAATCGGTAAAGTAAACGGCGTTTTAGCCGATCTTGGCGTCTCTTCAAGACAGTTTGACGACTTGTCCCGAGGTTTCAGTTTTAATTCCGACAATCTGGACATGCGGATGAATAAAGCGCAGGGGCTCACCGCCGAACAGATAATAAATTCGCTTGATGAAACGGAACTGGCCGATCTTTTCTATAAGTACGGAGACGAAAGGCTTTCCAGAAGGATTAGCAGGGCCATCGTCAGCTACAGGGGCAGAACCAGGATAAGCTCGGGGAAACTATTGGCGGATATCATACATAGAGCGGTGGGCGGGAGGGGTAAAATACATCCCGCGACAAAAGCATTTCAGGCGCTCAGAATAGCGGTTAACAGGGAGATGGATTCCCTGGCTGATTTATTAAAGCAACTGCCGGATGTGCTTGAGCTTGGAGCCAGAGCCTGTGTTATAACATTTCATTCGCTTGAAGACAGAATGGTAAAGAACAATTTCAGGGACCTGGCGGCCTCCGGCGCCTATTTGAACCTGACGAAAAAAGTGCTGACCCCTTCCGATGAAGAAATATCCTCTAACCCCAGAAGCAGGAGCGCCAAACTAAGGGTGGCGGAGAGGATTTCAAATTGCTGAAATATATATACGGACTGATAATTTTGTCGGCCGTAATGTTTTTCTATGTCTGGCAGCAGACTCAGTCCGTTCGGCTCGGCTATACGGTGGACAGCCTTAAAACCGAATGTGAACGGCTTGAGCAGGAGAATAAGGACTGGCATCTTAAAATTAACAGGCTGATCTCCATGGAAAAACTTGATAAGGTTGCCGCGGAGAGGCAGTTGTCCGCCCCGGAAGAGAAGGATATACTGTATTTACGGTAGTTAAATATGATAAACAGAAAAAAACTGATGCTTCCCATAGGAATAATGCTGATAGGCGCCTCGGCTCTGGTCGCGAGGCTGTTTTATGTGCAGGTCTGGTATCACGAGGAAATTTCTAAAAGGGTCAGCAAGCTCATATACAGGGAGAGAAATGAGGCTCCGTGCAGAGGAACGATTACGGACGCCAACGGAAATGTGCTTGCCATGAGTTCCAGATGCTATAGCGTTTTTGTTGATCCCAATATGGTTGAGGACTCCTCAGCGCTTAACGCTGAGCTTAAAAAAGTAAAATTGGCTCTGCCTCAGAATCTGGATTCATATAAAGGCAAAACCTCGTATATGCTTCTGGCCGAGAATCTTGACACGCAGTCGGCAAGAAAAGTGAAAGCCCTGAATCTGCGCGGCATCGGACTTACACAGGGGTTCGTGAGAAGCTATCCCGAGGGAAGGCTCGCGAGCCATGTTCTTGGGATCGTGGGCAAAAACACAAAAGGGCTTGAAGGGGTGGAGTACGCTGCCGACGAATATTTGTCCGGCACGGCCATAAGCAGCAAACGATACCGCGACGGAAGGGGTAAAGAGATATCCGAAAAACTGATTAACCCGGAAAACCTCAGAGGCGGGGATGTAAAACTGACGATTGACAAGAATCTGCAGTTTATCGCGGAACAGGAGATTGACAAAGCTTATAAGCAGTCGGGATCCAAAAAGGCAATCATCATAATACAGGACCCTTCAAACGGCGAGATTCTGGCCATGGCCAGCAGGCCGTCTTTTTCGCCGGATGAGTACGGCGGATATGAAAAGATTAGAAATCCGGCGATAAGCGATATATTTGAACCGGGCTCTACCTTTAAGGCCGTTACTTTGGCCGCCGCTTTGCAGGAAAATTTAGTTAAGAGAAACGAAATGATATGGTGCGAAAACGGCAAGTACAGCGTCTATGACCATGTAATTAAAGACCATGAAAAAAGGGGCCTTTTGTCGGTTGACGAAATAATGGAATATTCCTCTAACATCGGAGTGGCTAAGATCGCTCAGCGGATAGGTAAAGAAAGGCTGTATTCGTACATTAAACTTTTCGGTTTTAACAGCATAACAGGCATAGACCTGCCAGGCGAAGCAAGAGGGCTTTTGAAGGAGACTTCCAAATGGAGCGGATTATCGCTTCCGATCATTGCGTTCGGCCAGGAAATCGGAGTAACGCCCCTGCAGATAATTAACGCCTACAGCGCGATATTTAACGGCGGTGAACTTTTGGAGCCGAGGATTATAAAGGAAGTTAAAAATCCGGATGGAGAAATAATTTATAAATCGGAGAGAAGGGTCGTCAGAAGAGTTGTTTCCAGGGATGTTGCTGATCAGTTAAAGGAAATTCTTGTCTCGGTGGTGGAAAAGGGCACCGGGCAGATGGCGCGCGTTGCCAATTACACTTGCGGAGGCAAAACCGGCACGGCTCAGAAAAGGGATAAGGCTACCAATAAATATTCCACCTCCGCCTATGTAGCCTCATTCTGCGGAGCTATCCCGGCTAAAGACCCCAAGATGACAATCCTGGTTATATTAGACGAACCGCAGGGCGATTATTGGGCTTCTTCAAGAGCGGCGCCGGTATTCTCAAAAGTGGCGTCAAGAGCTCTCGGCTGCCTGCAGGTTTTACCCGATGTCAAACCGGTATTTTTCGCGGATGCAAGGTATAACAGGCTAAAAGGTGAATAATCATGATTAGACTTTCGGAGTTGCTTCTCGGGCTGGAGTGCAGGGTAATAGGAGACGACAAAATCAGCGTGGGCGGTATCTCTTATGATTCCAGGAATATAAGGAAAAACGATATATTTTTCGCGGTAAAGGGGCATAATACCGAGGGCGGATTGTATGTTGAGAGCGCCCTTAAATCCGGCGCCGCGGCTGTAGTCTCTGAAAATGAGATTGATCTCCCGGGAAAAACTCTTATTGTTGTTTCGGACATAAAATCCGCTCTCGCCAGAATAAGCGCTAATTTCTACGGGCATCCTGACAAAGAACTGCTGGTAGTGGGAATAACCGGAACCAACGGAAAGACCACAACCACATATTTTATTGAGTCAATATTTAATAATATTTTCAGGAAAACCGGTGTTATTGGAACCGTAAACTACAGGTACTCGGGCAAAGTCATGCCTGCCCCGAACACAACCCCACAGTCATCGGATGTCTACTCCCTTTTACGGGAAATGGCAGACCATAAAAACGAGGTCGCCGTAATGGAGGTCTCTTCACACGCCCTTGATTTAAAACGCGTGGAGGGCGTGGAGTTTGATGTGGCTGTTTATTCCAACCTGACTCAGGACCACCTTGATTTTCACCGGACAATGGAAAACTACTTCAACGCGAAAGCGAAACTCTTCACTAATTTAAACCAAAACAATAAAAAAATACCCAAATTTGCTATAATCAACAAGGATGACGAATGGGGCAGAAAACTGATTTCTTTGACAAATGCCGCCACAGTGCTTACTTACGGGATTCATTCGCCGGCCGATATATACGCCGAAAACATCAGGATCAGCAGTAAAAGCACCGAGTTTATTTTACAGACTCCGGTGGGTCATAAAAAAATAAGAATCCCGCACATCGGCGAGCATAATGTGTATAACGCAATGGCTGCCGCCGGAGTGGCTTTAAGCCAGGGCGTAAGCCTTGAGGCTGTAATAGCCGGGCTTGAGGGCGCCCCGATGGTGCCCGGCAGGCTGGAAAGAGTTGAAGCCGGCCAGCCCTATACGGCGGTTGTGGATTACGCGCATACCGACGACGCTCTGAAAAATGTGCTTTCATCGCTCAGAAAGCTTAATCCCGCGAGATTGATTACGGTTTTCGGCTGCGGCGGCGACCGGGACAGGACAAAGCGCCCCCTGATGGGTGCCGTGGCGACCGAATTAAGCGATTTTGTTTTTGTTACATCGGATAATCCGAGAACCGAGGACCCGCAGAAGATTGCTCTTGACATAGAAACCGGAATAAGAAAGTTCAACAGGAATAATTATCAGGTTATAATTGACAGGGAAAAAGCGATAGCGGCGGCCATAAACATGGCTCAAAAAGGCGATGTAATACTTTTAGCCGGAAAAGGCCATGAGACTTACCAGATAATCGGGAAAGAAAAGATTCATTTTAACGATGCTGAAATAGCCAATAAATACATTTCGCTTTCCGTTAAAACACACGCTTGACTCCTCCCGATATCGCAGTATAATTCAAAGCTGACTCAATCCAATTATGGAAAATGTATATATTCATGAGCTGGTTAAAGCGGTCCGCGGCGAATTTCTGCTGGGGGATCCGCATAACTCCGTGCGAAACATATCTATTGACACAAGGATCATCAGAAGCGGGGATTTCTATTTTGCCATCGTGGGGAAAAACTACGATGGCCATGATTTTTTAAAACAGGCAATAGAGAAAAAGGCCGGCGGGCTGATAATTTCAAAGAATGACATGAACCTCGGCAATCCCTTCCCGCATTTCCCGGCGATTATTAAAGTCGCCGATACAAGGAAGGCGCTCATTGATCTGGCGCGCTATTACAGGCGCAGGTGGAATATTCCCATGGTCGCCGTAACGGGTTCAAACGGAAAAACCACTACTAAGGAAATGCTCGCTTCAATAGCCAATACGGCGGCTCCCGTTATAAAGAATGAAGGTAATTTTAATAACGACATCGGCGTTCCGATGACGCTGTTTAAGATAACTTCCGATCACAGGTTCGGCATTATTGAGCTCGGGACATCGGGTTTCGGCGAGATAGCGCTGCTTTCCGAAATGGTCGCTCCCAACGGCGCGGTAATAACCAATATAGGCAAGGCTCATCTTGAAACATTTAAAACCCAGCAGGGGGTCTGCGACGAAAAGAGGACGGTAATCAATTACCTGCCGCAAAACGGCTGGGTATGCCTGAATAACGACGACAAGTACCTTAAGGAACTGCAAAACTCGGTTAACAGGGAAATCGTGACATTCGGCATAAACGAACCGTCCGACATTACAGCCTCCAATATTACATCTGACAAAGGCAAGCCTGTTTTTGACCTCAAGGTTAAAGCAGAGTCCTGTACCGTAAAGCTTCCTGTGTACGGCGCTTTTAATATTTATAACGCCCTGGCAGCCGCAGCGGCTTCCAGCAAGCTTGGTTTTGATTTGGAATCAATTAGGCGCGGTTTGGAAAATTATGAATCTCCCGGGATGAGAATGCAGCTTCAGGAACTGCCGTCGGGCGCTGTAGTGCTAAACGACGCTTACAACGCCAACCCTTCGTCTATAAGAGAATCAATCAGGAGTTTTAACGCCTCTTTTCCCGGCAGAAAACAGATAATTGTGCTGGGGGATATGCTTGAACTCGGAGAGTCGGCCGAACCTGAACATGCCGCCCTCGGAGATTTTATTTCGGAAATGCAGTTTCATTCGGTGCTGCTTTTCGGGCAGCTTATGGGAAAGACATTTTTAAATATTAAAAACAAGCAGGCAAAGCATTTTATGGACAAGGAAAACCTTAAGCTTGAACTTAAGAGGCGCATAACGCCTGACTGCGCGGTGCTCCTTAAGGCTTCAAGAGGGATGCACATGGAAGATATTTTAGACAGGGCTTTTTTTGAAAAGGAATAATAATGTTTTATCATTTTTTGTATCCGCTCAGCAATTACTTTTCTCCGTTTAACCTTTTTCAATATATTACTTTCCGCGTGGGCGGGGCAATTCTTACCAGCCTGCTGATTTGTTTTATTTTCGGGCCGCCTCTTTTAAAATTCCTTAAACAGTTTAAGATCAGCCAGACCATACGAACCGACGGCCCTCCGACTCATCTGTCCAAGCACGGCACTCCCACGATGGGCGGCCTGCTGATCCTTGTGTCAATGGTTATTTCCACGCTTTTGTGGGCGAGGCTGGACAATAGGTTTATCGTAGTTGTGCTTATCAGCACGCTGTGGCTGGGCCTGTTGGGTTTCTGGGACGATTATCTTAAGCTTATAAAGAAAGACCCCAAGGGCCTTGATTCTCAGGTAAAATTCCTGGGACAGCTTGTCCTGGCGCTTGGTGTGTCAATTTATATCTGGCTCTATCCGTCAAATCACCAGTATGCCTCGCTTGTCAACATACCCTACCTTAAATTGACTTTTATTGACCTTTACTCCGGCTATATATTATTCTCCGCGCTGATAATTGTGGGCAGTTCTAACGGAGTTAATCTTACTGACGGGCTGGACGGGCTGGCTATCGGAAATCTCATTATCGCCGCCTTTACTCTCGGCGCCCTGGCATATTTCGCCGGCCACATGAAGATCGCTCAGTACCTTAAAATCATCCCTGTCGCCGGAGCCGGTGAACTGACTGTTTTTCTCGCCTCATTGACCGGTGCGGGGCTCGGTTTCCTGTGGTTTAACTCATTTCCAGCTCAGATGTTTATGGGCGACACCGGAAGCCTTTTTCTCGGCGGGGTGCTTGGCATGACGGCTATTTTTATAAAGCAGGAGCTTATACTTGTAGTTGTCGGAGGTGTTTTTGTCATGGAAGCGCTTTCGGTAATTTTGCAGGTCTATTCTTTCAGGCATAGAAAAAAGCGAATCTTTAAGATGGCTCCTATCCATCATCATTTTGAACTTTCAGGCTGGGCGGAACCTAAAGTTACGGTCAGGTTCTGGATAATCGGCATCATGCTGGCTTTGCTGGCCCTCTCATCGCTCAAGGTAAGATAGCCCATAATGAAATCCATGGAATCCCTTAAAAATTTAAAAGTTGGAGTTATAGGCCTCGCGAAATCCGGTTTAGCCGCGGCAAATTTCGCGCGTTCCTCAGGAGCTTCGGTTTTTGTAACCGAGTCAAAGCAAAGAGCGGAATGCGCGGTTTTCCTCAAAAGGCTGGCAAAAGGAGTAACCGCCGAGTTCGGCGCTCATTCGGACAGGATACTGGAATCGGATATTATTGTAAGAAGCCCCGGGGTCCCTAACAATCTGCGGGTTTTGGTTCAGGCTAAACGCTCGGGCATACCTGTTTACAGCGAAATAGAGTTCGCGTCACGATATATTTCGCCTCGTGAAATAATCGCTATAACCGGCACAAACGGCAAAACAACCACTACCTCTCTGGTTTCGGATATTTTCAAAACCGCCGGCAGGAAAACCGTCACAGCGGGCAACATAGGTTCGCCGCTTGCCGATTGCGTTAAAAAAATTACTCCGCGGACTTCCGTGGTGCTTGAGGTTTCAAGCTATCAGCTTGAGGATGTGGAGCGCTTCAGGCCGACAATCAGCGCGATTTTAAATATTACTCCCGACCATATAGAACATCACAAGACAATGCGCGGATACATTGACGCCAAGGCCCGCGTATTTGAAAATCAGAAAAAAACCGACTTCTGCGTTTTAAACTACGACGACAAAAAAGTCAGGGCTTTAAAATCTTTGTGCGGGGCAAAAGTGATATTTTTTTCCGCTCAAAGACGCCTCGCTTCGGGCGTGTTTTATTCCAACGGGTCAATAGTTGTTAAACTTCCTTTCGCCGGCTATTCCATAGCCCTTAAATTGAAGATACCCGGAAGGCACAATATTGAAAACGCTCTGGCGGCGGCGGCCATCGCGGCCGCGGCGGGCATCAAGCGGGGAGCTATTGAAAAGGCCATAAACGGTTTTAGAGGCGTTGAGCACAGGATAGAATTTACCGCCGCGATAAACGGCGTGGAATACATAAACGATTCAAAGGCCACCAATGTTGACTCAACGCTGGTGGCGCTTAAAGCTTTTGAAAAACCTGTCTGGCTTATTCTGGGCGGGAGAGATAAGGGGGCTCCTTACAGGCCGCTTGGTTCACAGATAAAGAAAAAGGTTAAAGCTATACTGCTCATAGGCGAAGCCGCCGCTAAAATACGCAAAGAGTTTTCCGGAACCGCAGAGCTGCTGGACGCCGGGGATATTGACGGAGCTCTGTCTTTAGCGTCGCGCCGCGCGGTAAAGGGAGATATTGTGCTTCTTTCACCGGCCTGCGCCTCGTTTGACCAGTTTGACAATTATGAGCATAGAGGCCGTTACTTTAAAAACGCCGTTTTGAAAATGAAAAAACGCTTTGAGAAAAAGTAATTCCGTTTTCTTAACAATCATTCTCGGCCAGTCGGCTCCCCGGAAAACATATGGCTAAATTCTCACCAAAGCTGCAGATAGAAGACAGTCATGATAAAACCCTTTTTATCGTAACCCTTTTGCTGGTAATTTTCGGCACGCTGATGGTTTTTTCATCCAGCGTCATAATGGCCGATATCCGCTTTCAGTCGCCGTATATGTTTGTGTCAAAGCATCTGATTTGGGTGGTTATAGGAACCTTTGCCCTTATATTTTTTTCAAAGTTTAATTACCGCTCGCTTCAGACTATGTCCAAGCCTCTCTATATCGCGGTAGTCGTATTGCTTCTGCTTGTGTTGTTTATCGGGACTTCAAAAGGAGGGGCGAAACGCTGGCTCCGCTGGGGCCCCATAAGCGTTCAGCCCTCCGAGATAGCCAAGCTGGTCACGGTAATAGTGCTGGCCGATTATCTTGACAGAAAGAAAAGCAAACTTAAAAAAATCAAGGGAATAATACCGCCTCTGCTGATCGCCGGCTTTCTCTGCGCGCTGGTGGCAGTGGAACCGGATTTAGGCACTCCAATAATTATCATGGCCACTACTCTCGCTCTGCTTTATGTCGCGGGCGCGAAATTTAAATATATTTTGTCGGTACTGCTGTTGGCCGTGCCGGTTGTAATTGCGGAAATTCTGAGAAAGCCCTACCGCCTGGCGCGAGTCAAGGCCTATCTCGCGTCCTGGTGGGATATAAGCTCCACCTCATACCAGCTGGACCAGTCCATTCTGGCGCTGGGCTCCGGAGGGTTTATAGGCAAGGGGCTGGCGCAAAGCCAGATGAAAATGCTCTACCTGCCCGAGCCGCATACTGATTTTATATTCCCGATTGTAGGCGAGGAACTGGGTTTTATAGGCGCGGCCGTGCTTATTGTTCTGTTCGGCATATTTACCTGGAGGGGGATTACAATATCCAGGCACTCAACCGAATTTTTTGGAGCCATCCTCGCTTTGGGAATTACATTTTTAATAGCATTGCAGGCATTTTTGAATATGGGCGTAGCTTCAGGTCTGCTTCCGACCAAGGGCCTGCCGCTCCCTTTTGTTTCATTCGGAGGAACGGCGCTTCTTATTAATATGGCTGAGGTAGGAATTCTTTTGAGTATTTCAAAAAATATGGCGGGCAGAGAGAAAAAATGATAAGCTCGGAAAACAATATTGTCTTAATAGCCGCGGGCGGGACAGGAGGGCATCTTTATCCTGGAATAGCGCTGGCCGATGAACTTATCAGACACGGGCTGACACCTGTTTTTCTCACAAAATTTAACGATAACGCCAAACCGATTTTTGAAAAAGAGTTTCTCAGATATTACGAAGTCCCTGTTAGAGGCATGCCGAGAAAACTTTCTTTCGGGCTGGTGTTGTTTTTTATTGACCTTGTAAGGTCCTGTTTTTATACGGCAAATATTATCCGGTCGCTTAAGCCGGCTGTGGTTGTCGGTATGGGGGGGTTTATATCTTTTCCCGCCATATTCACGGCGCGCCTTTTTTCCATACCCAGGGTAATTCACGAGCAGAATTCTCTGCCGGGCCTGGCGAACCGCGTGCTGGCGTTAATCTCCGGCAGGGTCGCTGTCAGCTTTGCCTCTTCGGCCAGGTTTTTTCCAAAATCAAGAACAATACTCACGGGTAACCCCGTAAGAAAATCCATATTTTCAGTTGAGCCAGCGAAGGTTTTTGCTGAACTCAAGCTTGACTCATCCAGGTTTACGGTTCTTGTTTTCGGCGGCTCGTTGGGAGCTTCCGGAATAAACAGGGTTGTTTCCGAGTCGCTTTCGGACCTCGCTGAACTAAAAGACAAGATACAGTTTTTGCATATAACAGGAAAGAATGACGCCGGCAGGGCCCGTGAGAGCTATCAAAAGGCCGGATTTAAGGCCCTGGTGCTGGAATATTTGCACGAAATTGGCAAGGCCTATGCGGCGGCTGATTATATTATTTGCAGGGCCGGCGCCACTACAGTCGCGGAACTGCTTTATGCCGAGAAAAAGTCGCTGTTGGTGCCCTATCCTAAGGCGACAGGCAATCATCAGGAATACAACGCCTCTATACTCGTGGAGACCGGACTGGCATCCATGATAAGAGAGAAAGATCTAAATGGGAAGTTAGTGGCAAGATACATAAAGGACGCCCTGCGGGAGTTTGACGGCAAAAGAGAGGCCTGCGCGCTTCCGGATTTTCTGCCTCAGCAAAAGCTTGCCGCTGAAATAATTAAAATTGCCGAGAGCGCGGGTTGATATGAAAAAAACAGTCCTTATCACCAATGATGACGGAATTTACGGGCCGGGATTAAGGCCGCTGATCCGCGAGATTAAAAGGGTTGCCAAAGTGGTAGTGGTGGTTCCCGACCAGGAGCGGTCAGGAACAAGCCACTCAATAACTCTCCATAAGCCGCTCAGGGTTCAAAAAGTCGGCAGGGATATTTTTATGGCTAACGGCACTCCCGCCGACTGTGTCAGGTTCGGAGCCCGTTCGCTTTTTAAAGGCAGGATAGACGCTGTTGTTTCCGGTATCAACTCTGGGCCAAATCTTGGGCAGGATGTGGTCTATTCGGGAACCGTGGCGGGAGCCCGCGAGGGAACTCTGCTGAATATCCCGTCGGTCGCGGTTTCAGTCGCCGAAACGGGCAGGGGAAATTTCAGCCTGTCCGCTAAATTCGCCGCAAAATTAGCCGGGATGATACTCTCCGAAGGGATCCCTGCCGGCCTGTATCTTAATGTAAATGTGCCATATAAAATTAAAGGCGTAAAAATAACCGACCTCTGCAAACGGATTTATGACGAAAAGATTGAATGCAGGACCGATCCCCGCGGCCTTAAATATTACTGGCTTGCCGGCAAGACGGTTTCAGGCCTTTCTCAGCCCGGGACGGATCTTTATGCCGTTGAAAAACACTTTGTCTCTATCACTCCGCTCAACATTAACCCGACTGCCTCGGAGAGTTTCAACCTATTTAAACGGTGGATAAAAGATTTAAGCTGACATCAGGTTTCAAGCCATCCGGCGACCAGCCAGGGGCCATTGAGGAGCTTTCCGACAATATAAAGAAAGGCTCGCGCTCACAGGTTTTGCTTGGCGTAACCGGCTCCGGTAAAACCTACACGATAGCCAATGTAATTGAAAAGCTTCAGAGGCCCGCCCTTGTAATCGCCCCAAATAAAATACTGGCCGCTCAGCTGTACGCCGAGTTTAAAGCTTTCTTTCCTGAGAATGCCGTTGAGTACTTCATTTCCTATTACGATTACTACCAGCCCGAAGCCTATATCCCTCAAACCGATACATTTATAGAAAAGGACTCGGCCATCAATGACCACATTGACCGCCTGCGCCTTAAAGCCACATCCTCGCTTCTTGAACGAAGGGATGTGATTATAGTCGCCTCGGTTTCGTGCATTTACAACCTCGGCTCACCGCAGGAATACAGGGATATGTGTGTTTTTGTTGAGAAAGGCGCCAAAAAATCAAGAGACGAGATAATCGCTGAACTGATAGCCATAAATTACGAGAGAAACGAAGTGGAGTTTTCAAGGGGTAAAGTCAGGGTAAGGGGCGATACCATAGAGGTGTTTATGGCCTACCTTGAGACCGCCCTGAGAATAGAGCTTTTCGGCAATGAGATAGAAAAGATATCTGAAATAAATCCTGTTACCGGCGAGGTAATTGCGGTCAAAGACAGCTGTTTGATTTATCCGGCGCGCCACTATGTAATGCCCAAAGAGGAAATGGAAAAAGCGGTTGAAAGAATTGAAGCGGAGCTCGCCGAGCGTCTTGCAGCCTTAAAAAACCAGAACAAGCTTCTGGAATACCAGCGTCTTGACCAGAGGACGCGCTACGATATTGAGATGATGAAAGAAACAGGTTTCTGCAGGGGGATAGAAAATTATTCACGCGTAATTGAAGGGCGCCCCGCGGGCTCCAGGCCCTCCTGTCTGCTGGACTATTTTATCGCTTCCACCAAAGGAACATCCGACGATTTCATCACTATTATTGACGAATCTCATGTGACCGTGCCACAGATAAGAGGCATGTACGAAGGCGACAAGAGCCGTAAGGAAACCCTCGTCAATTACGGTTTCAGGCTTCCTTCGGCGCTTGACAACAGGCCGCTGAAGTTCAACGAGTTTGAATCCCTCGTAAAGGACATTATTTTTGTATCGGCCACGCCCGGGCCCTATGAACTCGCAAAGACAAAAGGCGCAATAACCGAACTTATCATCAGGCCAACGGGACTCATTGACCCTGAGGTAATCATCAGGCCGATCGGCAGCCAGGTGCAGGACCTTATTACCGAGATCAGAGCCTGCGTTGAGAAAAAACAAAGGGTGCTCGTAACAACGCTGACTAAAAAGATGGCGGAGGATCTCGCCGACTATCTCTCGGAAAAAGAAATTAAGGTTTCGTATCTTCATTCGGATATTGACGCTCTTGAAAGGATAGATATACTTAAAAACCTGAGGCTCGGTAAATTTGATGTTCTGGTGGGTATCAACCTGCTTCGCGAGGGGCTGGATCTGCCTGAGGTCGCCCTTGTGGCCGTCCTGGATGCCGACAAAGAAGGTTTCCTTCGCTCCGAGACCACGCTCATTCAGGTTTGCGGAAGGGCGGCGAGGAACCTTAACGGCAAAGTCATTCTTTACGCCGACAAAATGACCGGCTCCATGCAGCGGGCTATTGACGAAATGTCCAGAAGAAGGCGCAAGCAGGAAGAATACAATGTTAAAAACAAAATTACTCCCCGCTCAATTGTTAAGGCCGTGCATGACCTTGAGGAGTTCCAATACCATGCCAAGGAAGAGGGGCTTAAGAATATAGTCAGCGAGGTTTCAGCGGAATATATAACTCCCGGCAATATTAATAGAGTTACCGCTGAACTGGAGAAACAGATGAGAGAAGCGGCCGACAATCTGGATTTTGAGCTGGCCGCGGCTTTAAGGGATAAGATTATAGCCATCAGTGAAATGGCGGCTTCTTCCGGTAAACGGCGCACTGTTGCGCGGCGAAAAAAGTAGGCAGGGACAATAGTTTAAACTGATTACTGACTCCGAGATTGCAAGGTATTTCGGGATATCAAGGCCATCAGTTTCAAGCGCAATAAAGAGAGTGGGAAAAAATTGCTACAGAAAATAACCTTATCGAGACTTTGGGGACAGACTTTGGGGACGCTCTTAACTAATTAACTACTGACAAATAAAGAGACAATTGATAAAAGGGATGTATGCCGAGACAAGGAAGAATAAACATAGAAGGTGGGATATATCATGTGATGCAGCGTGGCATTGAGCGTCGCGAGCTGTTTAAGAGTGACGCTGATTGCCAGGAGTTTGTCCGCAGGTTTTCGGAAGGATTAAAGGATACTGGGCACAAATGTTACGGTTGGGCGCTTATGCCCAACCATTTTCATTTATTGATACGAGCTGGGGAGAAACCGTTAAGCGATCTAATGAGGAAGCTACTAACCGGGTATGCGGTATATTTCAACAGGAAGTACAAGAGGAGCGGGTATTTATACCAGAACCGATATAAATCTATATTGTGCCAGGAAGATAGTTATTTAGTGGAGCTGGTGCGCTACATACATTTAAACCCGTTGAGGGCAAAGATAGTGAAGGATATGGGCGAATTAAACAAATATAAATGGAGCGGCCATTCGGTAATAGTTGGTGTGAATAAGGCGCCATGGCAGACTATCGGCGAAATACTTAAGTATTTTAGCAGTAATAGAACTGAGGCAATCAGGAAATACATTAATTTTGTGGAAGAAGGTGTGAATAAAGGAAAAAGGGAAGAATTGACGGGTGGCGGGTTAAGGCGGAGTGCGGGTGGAAAATGGAGCGGGGTGCTTGCGCTAAAAAAAGCGAAAGAATACCGGCAGGCAGACGAGCGCGTGTTGGGCGATTCCGGGTTTGTAGAAGAAGTGTTGAAAAGCGCACGGGAAAAGGTACAGAGAAAAGAGATGCTTATAAAAGATGGTTGGGATTTGCGGAAAGTTGATGAGAAAGTATGCGAAAAGTATAATTTTAAGAAGGGCGGTTTGAGTAATAGGAGCAGGTTAAATGCAGTATCAGAGGCAAGGAAAGTATTTATGTATTTGGCGAATAAAGTATTAGGTATAAGCGGCAAGGAGATAGCAAAATACTTAAGTATAACAGCGGTAGCGGTTTCCAAGGGCATAAGGCAAGGTGAAATAATATGTGGCGGGGAAAGCCATAAGTTAATTAGTTAAGAGCGTCCCCTACTAACGTATATATATACATTACAACAGAGAAGGATTCCTACCGAAACAACCCGCAGGTTATTATAGAGAATATGTTCATCCAACACCCGGCGTAAATCATGCCGGTTTACAGAGAGTAATAACTGGACAAAATGGCGAAATGTGGTATTCGCCCAACCACTATAGAACAGAACCAGTTAGAATTAAATAGGGGAGGAATTGACGATGAAGATTATTGATACTTTTGTATTTTCTGATGACCACAAATCTAATGAAGGAGATTTAATTATTAAGATTCCTTGCAACATTAAAACTGAGAATGCACTATTTGATGTGTTATTAAAAGGTTTGAGTTTTCCATATTTTGGCTGGAATTGGAATGCACTTGATGATTGTCTGCATGATTTTGAATGGTTACGTGCAAAGAAAATAATTATTCAACATGATGATTTACCGCAAATGCCGGTTAATGAACTGAAAATATATTTAGAAGTGTTATCAAGTGCAGTTTATGATTGGATGAATGATTCCGCACATGATTTTGTGGTTGTATTTCCTGTCCAAGAAAAGGCACAAATTGTCAGTATTGTTGGAGAGGAAACTGTTATGTCAAAATTTACGGATAAACCCATTGGTGAGGAGTTAAGAAACCCAAACAAATGAAATATACAGCCAAGAGTAATAAGTATATCATGGAAAGAACTCTGTCCTATCCTTAAAAATGACCCCTCAAAACGCGTTAATCGGCACTTGTTGGTGCAGGGATAGATGAATATATTTCTGTTAGCAGGCAAGAGTAACAAGTCATTCGGATATGGTTATTCCTTCCGGTATATATCAAAATACAGACATGTGTTAATGGGGTCTTTACATTTAGCGAATAAGTCAGCCTGACAGCTTTTCGCCTTGCCGCTGGTGATGCAATGGCCGGTATGATTTTCGGCGGTTGCGAACTCAACCCCGCGCCTAGATTCAACATCATATCGGAGCAGGGTTTCAGACATGCGCAACCGAAGTAACGAAAATCAATCGGCAATTAGGCGCATCAAAGCGGCAATTGCGAAAACTATCAAACTATATAACAACACAGAAGCAAGGCAAAAACATTGGTTCACGCAGAATTTTACGGGTAAGGAGAGAAAGATAAGAAGGAGAACCTGCGAAATCCCGCCAAGGCGGGATTATTTGCGTTCAGAGAAACGCAAAGGGAAACGCAAATTTCTTGTTATCACTTCGCCTTCGCAGGATTTGGTTTATTGTAGAACCATGTAATAAGCAATAACCGGTGGATAAAGTACGACTGCGAGAACCGGCCGATAAAGGTAGTAAATGCCGATGGGGCAAGCGAGGAATACACATATGACTACAGCGGCCAGCGTGTAAAGAAGCGCGTCATTGCGAACGGGAGTGAAGCAATCTCGGTTTACATAGGAACGGTATATAAAAAGACAGCCCGGGATTTAAATAATTAAGTTTGAGTTGAGCAAAAAGCATTAATATGGTAAAATTCAGCCATGAATAAATATTCCAGGATAATTTTAGACGCTCTGAAGGAAGACGCTGCCCGTAACGACATAACTACAATAGCGGCCATACCTTCCTCCGCCACCGTTACAGCCGAGCTTGTAGCTAAGGAAAACGGAATTCTCTGCGGAATGGATGTTTTAAAGGCCGTGTTTTGCGAGATAGACAGGCGGTGCGCCGTAAAAACTTTTGTAAAGGACGGCGGCAGTCTGCGCGCGGGGCAGATAATCGCGAAAATAAGCGGTTCGGCCAGGGCAATACTCTCCGCGGAACGCACAGCCCTTAATTTTATTCAGCATCTTTCCGGCATTTCCACTCTTACCGGTATTTTTGTAGAAAGGGTTAAAGGAACCAAAGCCAGGATCCTTGATACGCGCAAAACCACCCCGGGCTTAAGGGAACTTGAGAAATACGCCGTTAAATGCGGCGGTGGATATAATCACAGGCACAATCTCGCCCAGATGGCGATGATAAAAGACAACCATCTCAGAATTATAAAAGACCTGTCAAAAGTTGTAGCAAGTATCCGCAAAAAAAATAAAAAAATAGCCATTGAGGTTGAATGTCAGAGCCTTTCGGATGTCCCGAAAGCCCTTGATGCCGGCGCGGACATTATTATGTTTGACAACATGTCGCGAAAGATGATAAGCAAGGCTATCGGCATTATCAATAAACGCGGGGGGCGCAAGCCTCTGACGGAGATTTCAGGCGGCGTCAATCTTTCAAATGTAAAAGATTACGCCACGCTGGGTGTGGATAGAATATCCGTGGGAGCGCTTACCCATTCGGCGCCTTCTCTTGATATAAGCCTTGAGATCGTATCAATGGAAGGTTGAATGGCCGGGCTCCTTGAGTTGCTGTCAAATAACAAATTTGTATCGGGGCAGGAGATCGCCTCGGAGCTAAAAATATCCCGCGCCGCGGTGCATAAACAGATTGAACTTCTGCGAAAAAAAGGCTACGAAATTCAGGGGAGGCGGAAACAGGGTTATTCTCTTGTGCTGAGGCCGGACCTTATAGCGCCCGCGGAAGTGTCGCGCCGCTTAGATAAAAAAAACCTTTTGGGAAGGGAAATAAAGTATTTCTCGGAACTTGGCTCAACTCAGTCAAGGGCAAAAGAAGAAGCCGAAAACGGAACTCCCGAAGGTTTGCTCATTATCGCTGAATCGCAGAGCTCGGGTTACGGCAGGCTCTCAAGGAAATGGGCATCGCCTCCGCTGGGCTTGTGGTTTTCCCTTGTTTTAAGACCAAAGCTGATACCTTCCAATGTTCCGCAGCTCACGCTGGTCTTTTCACTGGCAATATGCAGGGCGCTTAAGCGCTTTCGCAGAATAAACCCTGAGATTAAGTGGCCCAACGATATTTTTCTCGGTAATAAAAAACTTGGCGGAGTGATAACGGAGATGTCGGCCGAGTCTGACGGAGTCAGGTGGCTGGTCCTGGGCGCGGGAATAAATGTAAATAATGAAATTCCGCGAAGCCTGCTGGATACGGCGGTATCAATTTTAGCGGCGACTGGCGGCGCGGTGGACAGGGCCGCATTGCTTGCCGGGATAATAAACGATTTTGACGCGATGTACAGAACATATACCGTTTCCGGTTTCGGCGGTTTTGCCGCTGAGTATAATGAAAATTCTCTGCTGAAAGGAAAACGAGTAACGGTTGATATGCTCGGGGAAGTAATCTCCGGGACAGTTCTTGGAATAGATGACAGCGGTTTTCTGCTGGTAAAGCGGGATAACGGCGAAACGCGCAAGATTATCGCCGGAGATGTCACTCTGAAAGGCTGGTAATTAGAATGAACGATCAGGAACTCTTAAAAGTATTAAAGACCCGCAGGAGCGTAAGGCGCTTCCTTCCCGGCTCTATACCGGAAAGCGATATCAATAAAATCATCCTGGCGGCTTCATGGGCCCCTTCGGGAACAAATCACCAGAACTGGCACTTTATCGTGATTAATTCAAAAGCTATAATTGAAGCTCTTTCCGACACCGTCAAGAAAACGGTCAGCGATTACGCCGCTGAAATAAAACTTGATTCGGCTCGTCACGGTTTTCTTAATTATACGGGTTATTTTACATTTTTCAGACAGGCCCCTCATGTAATCGCCGTGGTAAAAAAACCTTACGATTCAATTACCCAGAAACTCATGCGCAGGTACGACCTGCCGGATAATTTCCTGACCAGCACCGATGTGCAGGGTCCGGCCGCGGCCATACAGAACCTTATGCTTATGGCTCATGCCATGGGCTACGGAACCTGCTGGATGACTGGCCCTCTGATAGCAAGGGAAAAAATGGAGTCAATTCTGGAAATCAAGAGCCCCGACCAGCTTATGGCGCTTATTCCGCTGGGAAAACCAGAGTTTCTGCCGCCTGCTCCGAGAAGAAAAGATGTTGAGGGAATAGTGGAGTACCGCTGATGAATCCGAATTCTGACGAGAATTTAAACTGGCACGGCGAAAAAATGATTGAGGCGGCCGCAGAGGCTCTCAAAAAGAATAATTTTACCGTTCATCTCGCGGCCGGTTCCGCTGAGGCCGTTGAAAAACTGCTTTCATTGATTGAGATAAAAGACAGAGTGGCCTGCGGCGGTTCGCGCACAATCAAACAGATAGGGATACTGGAAGCGCTTGAAAAAAGAGGCCAGATAACCGCCGGTTCCCGGCCTTTTAAGACTCCCGCCGAATCTTTGGAGTCAAGGAGAAACTCTCTGCTCGCTGATGTTTTCATGGCAAGCCCTAACGCAGTCACTCTTGACGGCAAGCTGATGTTTCTGGAGTCCATAGGAAACAGAACCGGAGGCATGGCTTTCGGCCCCGGCAGAGTTATAGCGGTGTTGGGGTTTAATAAGATAGTCAGTTCCGTTGAGAGCGGATGGGAGAGGATTCGCTTTCATTCGGCCCCTGTAAACGCTAAAAGGCTCAATCTGTCTACTCCCTGCGCTAAAACCGGCATCTGCGCCGACTGCTCCAGCGAACAGAGGATATGCAATATTGAGATGGTTCTAAGAAAAAAGCCCAAACATACCAAATACGATATAATTCTTATCAACGAGGATCTCGGCTACTAAATGAACATCAAAAAAGCAGATAAAATACCATCTATAGTCGTTCCGAGGCTCTCCAGGTATTACAGGATACTCTTTGAGCTTGACTCCAGCCCGCTTATTTCCTCAAAGGTATTATCCGAGCACACCGGTTTTACCGCCGCCCAGATAAGACGCGACCTTGCTTATTTCGGGCAGTTCGGTTCTCCCGGCAGAGGCTATAATGTGGAGGAGCTTAAAAAAACCATTAAAAATATTCTGGGCCTTGACAGAGCCTGGAATGTCTGCGTCATCGGCACCGGAAACCTCGGTATGGCGTTGCTCGGGTATAACGGTTTCAAGGATCAGGGGTTTGAAGTCGTGGCGGCCTTTGATTCCGATCCTGAGAAAATCGGGAAGACCGTAAACGGCATTAAGATTTTGTCAATCAGCGAGATGGCCAAAGTCGTGCGCGAAAAAAACATTCAGATAGGGCTTTTAACCGTGCCCGGCAGGGTCGCCCAGCAGGCCGCCGAGAATGCCGTAAACTCCGGTATAAAGTCCATTATGAACTTCGCACCGGTTCACCTTAAACTTCCGGAAAATGTCAAGGTGCGTCATATTGACATGACGGTGGAGATAGAAAGGCTTTCGTTTATGATTTCAAGAGAGTAATTCAGGGAATTAATAAAAAGAGGAGGTGAATTACGCAATGGCAGAGATTCTTGTGGTTGTAAGCAAAGTAAAGAAAATGGTGAAAGAGGCAGGATTCCGCACCGGCGCCGACTATATAGCTTCCCTTTCCGGTAAAATTGAGGAAACGGTTAAGGCTTCCATAGAAAAGGCTAAGCTTGCCGGAGACAAAAAAACATTGGGTTCAGAAGACATTTAATGAATTCCGCGCGGCTCCGGGCAAAGGCTTTGGCCTTTGCCCGGGGGGCAGCGGTCACCTTCCGGTAACTTTCCGATACACCCTTGAAACAAAAAATATTTTTTGGTATAATCTGGGTTCGTAAAAAATACGCACACCCCGGGATTTCTTTCAGGGTCCCTGTCCGCTGGCGCGGATTGGGCTGAATGAGAGCTGAACGAGGTGGAGGGCCGTCTCTTCGGAGCGGCAAAAAAACTTACAGGAGGCAGTACATGTCAAACATTTCAATGAAGGCTCTGCTTGAAGCAGGGGTGCATTTCGGCCATCAGACCAGACGGTGGAATCCGAAAATGGCGAAGTATATTTTCGGGAACAGAAACAAGATTCACATAGTAGACCTGCAGAAAACCGTTAAAGAGCTTAAAAAAGCCTACAAGTTCGTCAGGGACTCCGTAGCCGAAAACAAAAGTATTCTTTTTGTCGGAACCAAAAAACAAGCCCAGACACCCGTCAAGGAAGAATCCATACGGGCAGGGGCTTTTTTTATAAGCCAGAGATGGCTTGGCGGAACACTTACCAACTTTGAAACCATAAAGAGATCCATAGCCAGGCTCAAAGAGCTTGATAAAATGAAATCTGACGGAGTTATGGGAATATTGTCAAAAAAAGAAGCCTCAAGGCTTGAAAAAGAAAGAATCAAAATGGATAAATCCCTTGAAGGCATTAAAGATATGAAGAAGCTTCCGGACCTCATGTTTGTCGTTGATCCCACAGAGGAAGCGACCGCGGTTGCCGAGGCCAGAAAACTTCACATCCCGGTTGTGGCTATCTGCGACACTAACTGCGATCCCGATTCCGTTGACTATCCGATCCCGGGCAACGACGACGCCATAAGAGCGGTAAAACTTTTCTGTTCAATCATGGCCGACGCCGTGCTTGAGGGAAAAGGGCTTCTCGCCAAGCAGGACGAAAAGACGGAAACAGAATCAAAAGAAATCCCCGGCGCGACCGTGGGCGATAGAATAAATGAAGCAGTCGTAATTTCAGAACAAAGCGAGGTTAAATAAAATGCCTTCAACAGAACTTATACAGAAACTGCGCTCAATGACAGGCGCGGGAATGATGGACTGCAGGAACGCCCTGAATGAATCCAAGGACGACCTTGAAAATGCCGTTAAATGGCTCAGAGAGAAAGGTATCGCCTCTGCCGTGAAAAAGGCCGAAAGAAAGGCGAACCAGGGGCTGGTTTCCTCTTATATACACGCCGGCGGAAAGCTCGGCGTTCTCGTGGAATTAAACTGCGAGACTGACTTTGTTGCCAGGACCGATGATTTTCAGAACCTTGTAAAGGAAATAGCCATGCAGATCGCGGCGGCCAATCCTTCCTATGTCAAACGCGAGGATGTGCCTGAGGCGGTTATTGAAAAAGAGAAGGAAATTTACAAAGCCCAGCTCGCGCAGGAGGGGAAACCCGCCAATGTGGTTGATAAAATAGTTATCGGCAAGCTTGAAAAATTCTTTTCCCAGGTATGCCTTATGGAACAGCCGTATATAAGGGACACATCGGGCAAAGAAAAGGTCAAGGATGTTCTTAACGCGGCCATAGGCAAAATCGGCGAAAATATGGTTATTCGCAGGTTCGCGAGATTCGGCGTAGGCGAAGAATAAAAATAATGGCAAAAAAAAGAGTTCTGCTTAAACTTTCGGGTGAGGCGCTGGGCGGCCAGGGCGGTTTTGGCATCAATCTGCCCTCAATTCAGAAGGTTGTCGCGGAAATAAAAAAAGCGCTTAAGAAAAACATAGAGCTTGCCATCGTGGTGGGCGGCGGAAATATCTGGAGAGGCGCCGGCAAAGGCATTGAAAGAGTGACCGCCGACTATATGGGTATGCTCGCGACAACCATCAACGCTCTGGCTCTCAAAGACGCTTTTGAGCGCAACGGAATCAAGGCCAGGGTCCAGTCGGCAATTCCCGTATCAAAAATAGCGGAGGCCTACACCAGGGACGCTACCCTTTCGTCGCTTAAAAAGGGAACTGTTGTCGTTTTCGCGGGAGGAACCGGCAACCCGTATTTTACAACCGATACCACCTCAGCTCTGAGAGCCGCCGAGATAAACGCCGACCTGCTCCTTAAAGCCACGCAGGTGGACGGCGTCTATTCCGAGGACCCGAAGCTTAACCCGAAAGCAACGAAGTACGACAGAATCTCCTATGAGGAAGCTATACAGAAAAAACTGAAGATTATGGACACTTCCGCTTTCGCGCTCTGCAAAGATAATAACATCCCAATCGTTGTTTTTGATTTTCATAAGCCCGGAAACCTCGCTAAGGCTCTTTCGGGCGGCAATATAGGAACAATTGTCGGTTAATACCGGAGGTTAAAATGGTTTTGAGCCAGATTATCGCTAACGGCGAAGAGCCGATGAAAAAAACGCTGGAGAAAATGAAAAACGATTTGTCGGCTATAAGGACCGGCCGAGCCAGTGTCGCTCTTATTGACGGATTAAGGGTTGACAGCTATGGTTCGCTTCTGCCGATAAAACAGCTGGCTAATCTTTCGGTTTCCGACGCGCGCACGATAGAGGTAAGGCCCTGGGACATATCTCAGCTGCAAAGCATTGAAAAAGCCATTCAGAAATCCGACCTCGGGCTGACTCCCGTAAACGACGGAAAGATTATAAGGCTCTCGGTTCCTCAGCTTAATGAGGAAAGGCGCAAAGAACTTATTAAGGTAGTCAACAAAATGACCGAGGATTTCCGTGTTTCCATACGAAACGAGCGCAGGGTAATGGTGGAAGCGCTGAAAAAAGCCGAGAAAGACAAAAAGATAACCGAAGACGACAGAAAAAAAGGCGAAGGCGAGCTTCAGAAAATCACCGATATATATGTTAAAAAGATTGACGAGATGCTTAAGGCGAAAGAAAAAGATATAATGGAAGTGTAGTCAAACGCCAATATTTTAAAATACAGCCGTCAGACGCGGCAAAGAAAAGGAGAACAAAATGGCTTTTAAAATTGATCAGGAACAGTGTATCGGATGCGGAGTATGCGAGGGAACATGCAAACAGACTGCCATAGTGGCGGATAACGATAAATTCAAGATAATAGCCGAGAAGTGCACGGATTGCGGCGATTGCGCCGATGTCTGCCCGGTCAGCTGCATCAGCGGCACAAAAAAATAAGTGCCTAATTCCGTCTTGCCGGACCAAAAGAACCTTCCCAGGCATATCGCCGTCATAATGGATGGAAACGGCAGGTGGGCCAAGAAAAGAGGCCTGCCCAGGATTTTCGGGCACAAAGCCGGACTGGGAACCGTAAGGAAAATTGTTGAGGCCTGCGTAAAACTGAAAATTGAACACCTCACTCTTTACGCGTTTTCAACGGAAAACTGGATAAGGCCCCATTCGGAAGTAAACGGCCTTATGAACCTGTTAAAGATTTATGTCAGGAAGGAATTGAAAGATCTTCAGAAAAACAATGTCCGGCTCTCGGCGATAGGAGATATTTCAAAGCTTCCCTCCGGCGCCAGGGCTGAACTGCAGAAAGGCATTAACGAGACTTCCGGAAACACAGGGCTTGGGCTGAATCTCGCTCTTAATTACGGTTCACGGCAGGAAATTGTCCGGGCGTTTAATCTGATGGCTGAGCGCGGGATGCGAAAAATTGAAGAGAGCGATATAAGCGATTTTCTTTATACCGCGGGCATGCCTGACCCCGACCTTTTAATACGGACCTCGGGAGAGCTGCGCATATCAAACTTTCTGCTGTGGCAGATAGCGTACTCGGAACTCTACATTACTCCGGTCTTGTGGCCGGATTTTTCTGAAAAACATCTGATAGAAGCGATCGCGGAATACCAGAGAAGAGATCGTCGTTTCGGCGGGGCTAAATAATGCTGCTTCCCAGACTAATTACGGCCGTTGTGGGCATACCTCTCATGCTGTTGAGTATTTATTGGGGGGGATTGCCGTTTTTAATAGTAATGATGGGCGTTGTTTTCCTCGCTCTTCAGGAGTTTTTTTACATCGCCGAAAAGGGCAACTACAGCGTAAGGCCCGTGACCGGAATAGTAACCGGGATGCTCATTTTTATCTCGGTATATTTAAACGCCACGAAAATAGGGCCTTTGAGCGACAACCAGGGCACGGCCGCGCTTATAACTCTTCTGATTATCCCGCTTTTCGCCATGGAAATAATTAAGAAACAACCGCAGAAAGCCATTGAAAGAATGGGACTGACATTTTTCGGGGCTTTTTTTATTTCCTGGACCCTCGGACACCTGGTTCTTATCAGAAATTTAAGGCCGGACGGCCTGCTGTTTTCTTTGTTTCTTGTCCTTCTTATCTGGACTTTGGACACGGGGGCTTATTTTGTCGGCAGGAAATTCGGGCGAAACAGGCTTTCTGAATCCATAAGCCCAAAAAAGACGGTAGAAGGCGCCATAGGGGGAGTGATAACCGCCGTTGTTGTCGGGCTTATATGCAGGCTGATATTCTTAAAGCACATATTTTCCATTCCGGAGACCATAATAATATCTGTCGCGATTTCAATTGTGTCTCAATTTTCCGACCTTGCGGAATCTCTTATAAAAAGGGATGCCGGCTTGAAAGACTCGTCAGACCTCCTGCCGGGGCATGGCGGCATGCTTGACCGCTTTGATTCTTTCCTTTTCACGGCTCCGCTTTTCTATTATTATCTGGTTGTATTTAAAAACATTTAAATTTGCCTCCGTTACGGGAACCCGCCCCGCGACGGACAAAGCGACTCTAATTGCCCGACGGGTTTTCTATGAAAAAAATATCTATACTTGGTTCTACCGGTTCAATAGGTTTGCAGGCCGCCGCTGTGGTAAGAAAATACAGGAATGATTTTTCCGTTCGCGCGCTCGCCAGCAGCTCAAATATTGAAGAGTTGAAAAAACAGATCCTTGAGTTCCGGCCTGAGGTTGTTTCCATACAGAGCGAAACGCTCTCTGCCGAACTTAAAGGCTGGTGCCGGTCAAAAGGGGTCAAAACCAGGGTTGTCTCCGGCGACGATGGGCTTGTTGAGGCCGCCGAAGTTAACTGCGATATTGTCCTGTCCGCGGTCGTGGGATTCGCCGGTTTAAAGCCTCTGCTGGCGGCAATTAACAAGGGAAGGACTATCGCCCTTGCCAATAAGGAAGCTCTTGTTGTGGCGGGCGATATAATAATAAAGAAGGCGAAGTCCCGTAAAAGCGAAATAATTCCGGTTGACAGCGAGCACTCGGCTATTTTTCAGTGCCTTAAGAATGAAAACGGGGGAAATATAAGAAGGATTCTGCTCACGGCTTCCGGCGGCCCGTTTTACAGAAGCAAAAAACCGCTCTCGGAAATTACGGCTAAACACGCGCTTGAGCATCCCACCTGGAAGATGGGCAGAAAAATCACTATTGATTCCGCCACGCTTATGAATAAGGGCCTTGAGGCCATAGAAGCGCATCACCTTTTCGGTACCCCCATTGAAAAGATACAGATAGTTATCCACCCGCAGTCTATCATTCACTCTATGGTTGAATTTGCCGACAGTTCCGTAATAGCGCAGATGTCCTATCCCGACATGAAACTGCCCATACAATACGCTTTGACTTATCCTGAAAGAAGGCCCTCCGATGTCAGGCCTCTGGACCTGTTCAGCGTGGCGAAGCTGGAATTCGGCAAACCAGATTTCAGGAAATTCAGGTGCCTTGAGCTTGCGCTCGCGGCATCTTCAATCGGCGGCACCATGCCTGCCGTTATGAACGCCGCCAACGAGGAGTCAGTGCGCCTTTTTCTTGACGGCGCCGTCTCATTTACCGATATACCAAAACTTATTGAGCGGGCCATGAAGGCGCACAAGCCCTTAAGGAATCCCGCGCTGGACGATATATTTGAAAGTGACAGGGCCGCGAGGGCCTCGGTTGTTGAAGGATTAAGAGGGTTAAAGAGGTTAAAATGCTGAATATTTTCGGTTTTAATATTACTTATTTTCAGATAGCGGCCACCGTGCTTGGCATCGGGCTCCTGGTGTTCATTCACGAGCTGGGCCATTTTATTATGGCTAAACTATACGGCATACGAGTAGAAAAATTTGCTTTCGGCTTCGGCCCGGAGCTAATTGGTTTTACCTACGGCGAAACCCGGTATTCCATCTGTGCCATACCTCTCGGAGGCATGGTCAAGATGCCCGGCGAGGACGCCGATTCTGCTTCCGGCTCGCCGGACGAGTTTCTCTCGCAGGCCTGGCACAGGCGCCTGTTTCTCGCGCTCATGGGCCCGGTAATGAACTACCTGCTGGCTGTCGTGCTGTTTGCCTCCGTGATCTACTTCTGGGGTTTTTCAAAACCGTCCGATACTCCGGAGATTGGAGCTGTAGTTGAGGGCTATCCGGCGCAGAAAGCAGGAGTGCTTAAGGGCGATATTATTGTTTCTATTAACGGCGCCGGTGTCAGTTCCTGGCTGCAGATGTCCGAAATAGTGCACAGTAATCCCGGCAAACCGGCCGTCTTTGAAGTTTTGAGGGGAAGCTCTAAAATCATATTGAAGATTTCGCCTCTAAAAGATCCTGTCTCTGGAAAGGGGCTTATCGGGATATCTCCAAAACTTACGGTGCAGAAAGCCGGCATGGCCGATTCTCTTATTTACGGGGCGAAGATAACAGTCTATCAGTCAGTGTTTACCTTAAAATACCTTGGTGAGAAGCTTATAAAATGGGAAAAACCCGAGATAGCCGGGCCAGTTGGCGTTATCCAGATCCTCGCGACAGCCGCTAAAACCGGGTGGGACAACCTTTTGTACATACTCGGGGTCATTTCCACGGCGCTGGGACTGTTTAATCTTCTGCCTATTCCATTGTTAGACGGCGGGCATATTTTTATGGCGCTCATTCAGGCGGTCACGCGCAGACCTCTGAATAAAAAAATGATAATAGCCGCGAATTATGCCGGCCTTGCGGTAATATTGGCGATATTTCTTTTTGCCACCTACAGCGACATAGTTAGGGTCGCTTTTAGTTTCGCGGCGAAGGCGCAATAAAAATGTTCACAAGAACGGAGACAAGAAAAATCAGGGTCGGCAAAGTCGCGGTAGGCGGCGGAGCTCCTGTCACTATTCAGTCAATGACAAACACAAAGACTGAGGATGTTTCCGCCACGGTAGACCAGATTAAACGCCTTGAAGACGCCGGTTGCGAGATTGTCCGCGTGGCCGTCCCCGATATGAAAGCCGCGCTTAAGCTTGGCGCGATAAAGAAAAGGATTTCCATTCCCTTAGTGGCGGATATTCATTTTGATTACAGACTTGCTGTTGAAGCCGCGAGCCAGGGCGTTGATAAATTAAGGTTGAATCCCGGCAATATTGGCAGCCGCGAAAATGTTGAAAAAGTAGTCAGCGCGGCAAAAAAGGCGTGCGTGCCCATAAGGATCGGCGTAAACGCAGGCTCCCTTAAGGCCGTTCATGGAAAGTCCGGGCCTTTGGCTCGGGCAAAAAGCCTGGTGGATTCCGCGCTTGAACATGTCAAAATCCTGGAGTCTTTTGATTTTAAGGATATAGCCGTCTCGCTGAAGGCCTCCGATATCGCCACAACAGTTGAAGCTTACAGGCTGATGGCGCAAAAAAGAAACTACCCTCTGCACCTGGGCATTACGGAGGCTGGAACGCTTTTCAGGGGAACGGTAAAGTCATCGGCCGGCCTTGGCATTATCCTTTATATGGGCCTGGGAGACACGATAAGGGTTTCTCTGACAGCCGACCCTGTTGAGGAAATAAAGGTGGCCAGGCAGATTCTGCAGTCGCTCGCGCTTCGTGCCTCCGGTGTTGAGCTTGTTTCCTGCCCGACCTGTTCGCGCTGCGAGGTGGATCTTATCAAAATAACCGGCGAGCTGGAGGATAAAATTTCCTCTTTGCGCCCGGGTAAAAAAGGGAAAGATATCAAAGTGGCGGTTATGGGCTGTGTTGTAAACGGCCCCGGCGAGGCAAGAGAGGCCGACATAGGCATAGCCGGAGGGAAAAACACTGGCCTTCTTTTTGAGAACGGAAAACCCGTCTCAAAAGTTGCGCCCGATAGATGGGTAAAAACCTTAATGGGCAGAATAAACCGTAAAATTAAATCCAATAAATAACCAAAGAACCGGAGGCGGCAGTATGAGCAGCATATATTTAACTAAAGACGGCAGAAATAAGATGATAGACGAGCTTGAAAGGCTTAAAAACAGGAAGCCTCTCATTCAGGAAGAGATAGCCCGGGCCCGCGAGCACGGGGATCTGAGGGAGAACGCGGAGTACCATGCCGCGAAAGAAACCCTGACCAATCTGCAGCAGCGCATTGCCGAACTGGAAACAAAGCTTTCAAGAGTGAAGATTATTGAAGACCAGAACATGGAAAAGGGTACCATTTACATCGGCGTAACCGTAAAGATGAAAGACGAGGACGGCGACGAGTATAATTACACTATAGTGGATGTGGAAGAGGCTAATTTGGCGGAAAATAAAATTTCCGTGCAGTCTCCCATGTCGCAGGGTCTGCTCGGGCACAAAGAAGGCGAACAGGTGACCGTTTCCCTGCCCGCGGGCGACATGAAGTTTAAAATTCTTAAAATCTCCAGATAGAGAGGCGCTATGTACTTTACAAAATTCTTTATTCCAACGCTCAGAGAGGCACCGTCGGACGCTGATATTGTTTCGGCAAAACTAATGCTGCGCGCCGGCATGATACGAAAACTTGCCTCGGGTTTGTACGAATGGCTTCCCCTGGGCTTAAGAGTGCTTCGTAATGTGGAAAATATCATAAGAACCGAAATGAACAGGATAGACGGCCAGGAGGTCTGGCTTCCCATAATGCAGCCTAAAGAGCTTTGGGAGGAAACCGGCAGATGGGTGGTTTACGGAAAAGAGCTGTTCCGAATTAAAGACAGGAAAGAGTCTGATTTCTGCCTCGGCCCGACCGCCGAGGAAGTTATCACCGACATCGTCCGCCGCGAGGTGCGTTCTTACAGGCAGCTTCCGGTTATGCTCTATCAGTTCGGAGTAAAATTCAGAGACGAAATAAGGCCCAGGTTCGGCATAATGCGCGCGAGGGAATTTCTGATGAAGGACGCTTATTCCTTTCACGCTGACGAGCAGGACGCGGGGAATTATTATCAAAAGGCGTTTGAGGCTTACAAAAATATATGCGGCAACTGCGGCTTAAATTTCAGGCCCGTGGAAGCGACCACCGGAAATATCGGCGGATCCTTTTCGCATGAGTTTATGGTTTTGGCCGATACCGGCGAAGAAGAAATAGTCTGGTGCGGCTGCGGTTACGGCTCAAATATTGAAAAAGCCGAATGCCCGCGCGCCGACACCGAGAGAAACGGTGAGGAGCTTGCCGTCAGCGAAGTCCATACGCCCGGGCTTAAAAGTGTTGACGAGGTAAGCGCTTTTCTGAAAGAAAAATCCGACAAATTCATTAAAACCCTGGTCTATATGGCCGATGGCGCTCCGTTGGTTGCGCTGGTGCGCGGCGATTACGAGATAAACGAAGCCAAGCTGCAGCAGGCGCTTGGCGCGCAGACGGTTTTTCTTGCCGACGCGCAGACCGTAAAAGATATTACCGGCGCTGATACCGGTTTCGCGGGGCCCCTCGGCTTAAAGAAGGAGATCAGGATTATAGCTGATTTTTCCGTGGAGTGTATAATAAACGCCGTCACCGGCGCCAATAAAAATGATTACCACCTTGTCAATGTGAACATTGAAAGGGATTTTAAGCCCTCGCTGGTCGCCGACATCAGAAAAGTTACTGTTAACGACCTCTGCCCCCGCTGCGGCGGAAAGCTGGAGTTCTGCAGGGGAATTGAAATAGGCCATACATTTAAGC
Source organism: Elusimicrobia bacterium RIFOXYA2_FULL_47_53 (assembly GCA_001800315.1). Taxonomy (GTDB): domain Bacteria; phylum Elusimicrobiota; class Endomicrobiia; order Endomicrobiales; family XYA2-FULL-47-53; genus XYA2-FULL-47-53. Next base: position 111,402 of record MGVE01000011.1, read on the forward strand.
TGGGCTTAAAATATTCAAAAGCCATGAAGGCGCAGTATTTAGACGCCCAGGGAAAAGAAAACCTCATGGTGATGGGCTGTTACGGCATAGGAGTTTCAAGAATCGTGGCCGCGGCCATAGAGCAGTCTCACGACGAAAATGGCATTATCTGGCCCGTTCAGATCGCGCCTTTCAAGGTGTATATCGTAGCCGTTAACTGGGACGACGAGAATATCAGAAAGACCGCGGTTGACATTCACGATAAGCTTACGGCGCTTGGAATTGAAACTCTGCTTGATGACAGGCCGGAGCGCGCCGGCATAAAGTTCAAAGACGCGGATTTAACCGGCATACCCGTCAGAATTACTATCGGTGACCGCAACCTAAAAGACGGCAAGGTGGAGTTTAAGCTCAGGAAGGATAAAAATACCGAGGCCTCGCTGGTTCCGTTTGATAAAATCATTAATGAAGTTCAAAGCGTTTTAGCGAATTCCAGATAAGGCGAGACAGATAATGAGAAGCCGCAATAACTTGCCAATAAATATTTAATATGTTATAATTCAACAGCAAAAGTGGCCATGAGCCACTTTTTGTTTTTAGGGATGACTATGAGCATAATCAAGCAAATTGAAGAACTGATTAATCCGACGCTGGAGTCTTCGCAGCTGGAGCTGGTGGACTTAAGCTACACTAAAGAATCCGGAAAAATGGTTTTACGCCTGTTTCTTGACAAAGAGGGCGGGATAAAACTCTCGGACTGCGAAGAAATGAGCTCTAAACTCGGCGATATCCTTGACAACTGCGGATTTCTGCCGCAGGATTATGTCCTTGAGGTCTCTTCTCCCGGTATAGACAGGGTAATAAAGAAAGAAAAAGATTTCGTTAGGTTTAACGGCAGAAAGGTTAAAATAAACACTTTCGCGCCCGTCAGCGGACAGAGGAATTTTATAGGAAAACTTGTTTCCTATGGAAGCAATAAGGTTGTAATAGAAGACGCCGCAAAAAATATTATTGAGATTGAACTCTCAAATATTTCCAGAGCCAGGCTTGAGCCTGAACTTGGATAAAATAAATAACCATAACCTAATTGGAGGATAGATGTCAGAGAAAAGCGAATTATTATCGGCACTGGAACAGATTGAGAAGGACAAAGGAATAAAAAAAGAAGAAATCCTCGCAGTCATAGAGAACGCGCTTGTTTCAGCGTATAAGAAACATGTCGGCAAGAATGTGAATGTTGAAGCGACGGTTGATCCCAATACGGGGGAAATGGCGGCGCGGGTCGTTAAAAAAGTCGTCGCGGATGTTAAGAACTCAAATGTTGAGATAAGCCTTCACGACGCCAAGGCGATTTCCGCCGAAGCTAAAATTGACGAAGACATCAGGCTGCCGCTTGATACTCAGGACTTCTCAAGAATAGCGGCGCAGACTGCTAAACAGGTTATTGTGCAGAAAATCAGGGAGTCCGAGAGGGAAACTCTGCTTGAAGAATATAAAGCCAAGATAGGCCAGATGGTGAGCGGCGTAGTATGGCGTTTCGCAAACCGCAATTTGATAGTTGATCTCGGAAAAACCGAAGCCATTCTTCCGGTTTCCGAGCAGGTTTCAAGAGAAAGATTTAACTTAGGACAGCATGTCAGAGCCGTGATAATCAAAGCTGAAAAAAGCGCCCGCGGCCCTTCAATAGTTCTTTCCAGAAGCCATTCGGACCTTGTGCGCAGGCTTTTTGAGGTTGAGGTTCCCGAGATTTATGAAAAGATTGTTGAGATAGTCAATGTGGTGCGCGAGCCGGGCATGCGTTCAAAGGTGGCCGTGATTTCGCGCAACCCGAAAGTTGACCCGGTAGGCGCCTGCGTCGGAGTTAAGGGAGCCAGAGTAAGGCCGATAATTGAAGAGCTTCACGGGGAAAGAATTGACCTTATTCCTTACACCAATGATACCGAGAAATATATCGCTTCGGCTCTTTCGCCGGCCAAGGTGCTCAGGGTAACCGTGGTTGACGAACCGGGCAAGCGCGTAGAAGTGCTTGTCGCCGACGACATGCTGTCGCTGGCGATCGGCAAAAACGGGCACAATGTCAGGCTCGCGGCAAAACTCTCCGGCTGGCATATTGATATAAAATCCGAAGGCCAGAAAAAACAGGAGACTCAGGAAAAAACTGCCGCTTCCACCGAGAACCTTACAAAACTTGAAGGTATAGGCGCCAAGACCGCCGAGGTCTTAACCAAAGCCGGATTCACCCAGATTGACAGGCTGGCGGAAAGCCAGGTTGACGATCTTACCACTCTGCAGGGCATCGGCCCTAAAACGGCTGAAAAGATAATTGAAGCCGCGAAAAAAATGATTAAAAAACAGGCGAAGAAAGAAAAAGCCGAAAAAGAAGAAGAGAACGATAAGGAATAACTATGCCAACAAAAGCCAAAACCGCTGGTGATGAAACTATGCCGAAAGACAAACCGGCTAAAAAGAAGGCCGCCGATTCTTCGGCTGCCCCCGCAAAAAAAACCGCTAAGGCTAAAACCGTTAAAACCGCGGCTGAAAAAAAACCGAAGGCAAAGGCGGCTAAAAAGGAAAAAGCTCCTGAAACCGCCGCGTCCGCCGAAGAAACAAAAGCCGCTGAACCCAGAAAAACAAAAACCCCAAAAAAAACTACGGCTAAAGCCAAAAAAGCAGAGGTTGTTGAGACGGAAAAAACAGCCCCGGCCGCTGACGCAGTCAGGCCGCATCCGGTTAAACCGGCTGTCACGCACGAACCTAAGGCCCCTAAAGAAATAAAACCCGCTCCTGAACATAAAATCAAGCATGAAATAAGCAAGCCGGAAGTAAAAGCCGCGCCTGCTCCTGTCGTATTGCCAAAAGAAACTCCGAAGCAGGCACCAGCCGTTTCTCAGCCTGCCGCTCCTCCCGCCCCGGCGGCTCCGCCCCCTGCCCCGGTAGTCGCGTTTAAAGGCGAAATTACCGTAAATGAAACATCAACGGTGAGAGACCTCGCCGATAAAATGAATCTTAAGCCCGGCGACATTCTTAAAAAACTGCTCGGAATGGGAAGCCTCGCGACTATCAATCAGAGGCTGGATCTGGATACCGCGACAATACTCGCCCACGAGTTCGGCTACAATATCAAGCATGTGCCTCTTTACGCTGAAGTAGAGCTTGAGGAGGAAAAGGAAGACCCGGCGAAACTGGTTCAGCGGCCTCCGGTCGTTACGATAATGGGGCATGTGGACCACGGCAAGACATCGCTGCTGGACGCTATCAGAAAAAGCAAAGTTGCCGAGGGAGAAGCCGGCGGTATTACCCAGCATATAGGCGCTTATAAAGTAAAAACGCCAAAAGGCGACATCGCTTTTCTGGACACTCCGGGCCATGAGGCTTTTACCGCAATGCGTTCAAGAGGAGCCAAGGCCACGGATATAGTTGTGCTTGTGGTTTCCGCGACTGACGGCATAATGCCTCAGACGGTTGAGGCTATTGACCACGCGAGAGCCGCCTCCGTGCCTATAATAGTGGCGATTAACAAAATTGACCTGCCTACCGCCAATCCGGCTCAGGTCAAGCAGGAACTTTCAAAATATAATCTCGTATCGGAAGACTGGGGAGGAGACACGATAACCGTTGAAGTCTCCGCTAAAAGAAACCAGAATATTGACCAGCTGCTTGAGATGATACTTCTTAAGGCCGAAATGATGGAGCTTAAAGCCAATCCGCATAAGCTTGCCCGCGGAGTGGTAATTGAAGGCAAGCTTGACACAAAAAGAGGCCCCGTCGGCACTGTCCTTGTGCAGTCCGGGACCCTTAAGATCGGCGATAACTTTATTGTCGGCAGGACTTCCGGCAAGGTAAGGGCAATGATAGACGAACACGGACAGAGGCATATTGAGGCGCCTCCCAGCACGCCCGTTGAAATACTCGGCGCGACCGAGACTCCTCAGGCAGGAGATCAGTTCGTGGTTGTAGCCGATGAAAGACAGGCAAGAGAGATTTCCCTTGCGAGGCAGCAGCGCCTGAGAGAGGATTCTCTGCGCCCGAGGCATCACCTTTCTCTTGAAGATATCAGCACCGGCATGGTTAAAGAGCTTCGGCTTATCTTAAAGGCTGATGTGCAGGGCTCCTACGGCGCCTTGAAAGATTCTCTTGAAAGGCTTTCAACCACCGAGATAAACTTAAGGACTATTCACGGAGGAGTCGGCGCGATTACCGAATCCGATGTAATGCTTGCCGCGGCTTCCGACGCGCTCATTATAGGCTTTAATATGCGCCCGGACCCGATTGTCGCCAGGCTCGCCGAGAAAGAAGGCGTCAGTATCAGGGTTTACAGGATAATCTATGAAGTTATAGCCGATGTGCGGGCCGCCATGGAAGGCCTGCTGGAGCCTGAAGTAAAGGAAACTCCGCTCGGCAAAGCTTCCGTGAGGCAGGTGTTTAAAATCACCAAGGCCGGAATCATAGCGGGCTGTTCCGTAACAGAAGGCAAAATTCAGCGCGGGGCTAAAGTCCGGCTTGTCCGCGACAACGCCATAGTTTACGAAGGCACGGTCTCAACCCTCAAAAGGTTCAAAGACGATGTCAAGGAAGTTGATAAAGGTTTTGAGTGCGGAATAGGGCTTGACAATTTCTCGGATATAAAAAGCGGCGATATCATGGAAGTTTTCAGCCAGGAAAAAATCGCGAGGAAACTCGCTTAACGACGCCTTTCGGCACAGGTGATAATATGTTAGCTTATAAACGCTCGGTCAGGGTCGGAGAACTTATACAGCATAATATTTCAAAGATACTGCAGGATATCGCCGGGCCGGACATGGGGCTTATCACTATAACCGGCATAAAACTGACCGACGACTTGCTTGAAGCGAGGGTCTTTTACTCCGTGCTTGGCTCCGAAGAGAATGTTAAAAACGCCAGAGAAAAAATAACGGAGTTAATCCCCGAGATCAGGCACAGGCTGGCAATGGAAGTCAATTTAAGAAGAACTCCCTCTTTGCGCTTTGATTACGACGATACGGCGGAGAAAGCCACAAAGATATTTGAGCTTTTAGAACACATCAAGGAACAGGACGCGGAACCCGAAACTCCGGCCCCTGCCCCCAAAAAAACCCGCCGCAAAGCCGTAAAACCTAAAAAACGCAAGTCAAAATAAACCGCGGGAAGAACATGAATAAGCACAAAAAGTCCCTCCAGGAAATCGCCGGAATAATTAAATCCAGCCAAAAATTCTTTATAGCCGGGCACCTTAAACCAGACGGCGATACTATCGGCACCGCGCTTGCTCTGAAATCCCTGCTTGCCAGGATGGGAAAAGAGCCTCATGTTTTTTCAAAAGAGCCGGTTCCTTCCAATATGCTTTTTCTGCCAGGCGCCCGCGATATAAAAATTCGCGATAAAGTAACAGGCGTTTTTGACTGCGCGATTATACTTGAGAGCGTCAGTCTTGAAAGAATGGGGAGCCTTATTGAGCTTTCTCAGGCCGATAAAGTAATTAATATTGACCATCACGCCACTTTCACAAACTTCGGCCATGTCAATTACATTGATTCAACGGCTTCATCAAGCGCCGAACAGCTCTATATAATTTTTAAGCAGCTTAATAAGAAACCCACCGCCGCCGAAGCCGAATGCCTCTACGCCGGGCTGGTTACCGATACTGGCAAGTTTCAGCACTCAAACGCTTCTCCCAGCGCGCTGGCAATGGCCTCCGAGCTTATAAAGGCCGGTGTTAAACCCTTCAGGCTCTATGACAGGATCTACGCCAACAAGACGCCCTGCTCGCTGCGCCTGCTCGGCCTGGCTCTGAACTCGCTTAAAATTTCCAAAGGCGGGCAAATAGCCTGCATGAGAATTACCAGGCAGATGTTTAAAAACGCCGGCGCGAGCGTAAACGATACCGAAGAAATAATCAATTACTGCATGATGATGCCGGAAATTAAAATAGGCGTCCTTTCCAGGGAAAACCCGGGCGGCGCGAGGAATGATATTAAAATCAGCCTTCGTTCGCGCGGCTTTGATGTCAGCGAGTTCGCCAGGCATTACGGCGGAGGCGGCCACAGAAACGCCTCGGGGTTCAGCCTCAAAGGCAATATAGCTTCAGTTGAAGAAAAAATAATCGCCAAACTTTCAAAAGCCGTGGAAAAATGACCGCGCCAGCTATTCCTCAGATATCCGGGCTTTTAAACATAAATAAACCTTCCGGCGTAAGTTCCTACTGGGTAGTAAACCAGGTTAAGAAAGTCCTGAAAATCAAGAAAGTGGGCCACTGCGGGACTCTGGATCCGATGGCGACCGGTGTTTTGCTTGTTTTGTTCGGGAAAGCCACAAAACTGCAGGCCAGATTCATGGCTGCGAAAAAGGTTTACAGAGCCGGCGTGCTTTTCGGGGTTGCGACCGATTCCGGGGATATTACCGGAAAGATTTTGAGAAAAGAGGAAGCTCTTGATATATCGCCGGATAAAATAAAAGAGGCGGTACTTGCCTTTGTCGGCGAGATTGAACAGATTCCTCCGATGTTTTCAGCGCTCAAGCATGAGGGCCGAAGGCTCTACGAAATCGCCCGCGAGGGCGGTGAAGTCGCGAGAAAATCCAGAAAAATCACAATCTACGATATTGATGTGCTTAAGATTGAAATGCCCAGGGTTGAAGTCAGGGTAACTTGTTCCAGTGGCACTTATATAAGGACTCTGGCGGAAGATATTGGGGGAAGGCTCGGCACCGTCGCGGCGCTTGACTCTCTTGTCAGAGAAGAGATCGCGCCTTTTAAAATTCAAGATTCGCTTGAGGGCGCGATGATCGGTAAAATGGACAGAGAAGAACTGCTTAAACATTCCATTGACGCGAACGCTTTCGCGGACGAGGCGCGGGCATGAAGCCGTATTCGGCAGTTGCCGTCGGGACCTTTGACGGCCTTCACAGGGGGCATCAGTACCTTATTAACAGGCTGCTGAAAATCTCGGAGACAAAAAAATTAAAAAGCGTGGTTGTCGCCCTTTCGGCGCCGGTCCGCCAGGTGCCCGGGGTGCTCAGCACGGTCAGGGAAAAAGAAAAGCTTCTCGCGCAGTTCCCGATTGACGATGTTGTTATCCTGCCGAACACTTCCGATATCACCAGCCAGCCGGCCGATCAGTTTCTCAATGAATTTCTTATTGACAGGTTAAAAGCCAGGGAATTCGTTATAGGCCAGGACTTTGCCTTCGGTAAAGGCAGGAAAGGTGATATAAACTGGCTGAAAGCCCAGTCCGAAAATAATAACATCACCGTGGAAGTGATAAAACCGATATATTTTAAAGACGAGGTAATATCCTCCTCGCAGATAAGAAAGCTGGTCCTGGAGGGGGACATCAAGACTGCCAATCAGCTCCTCGGAAGTTTTTACCTTATAAGCTCAAAACCGGTCAGGGGCCGCGGCCTGGGAACCAGGATAGGTTTTCCAACTATAAACCTCGTCCCTGAAAAGAATAAACTTCTGCCGCAGGGCGTTTTCTGCGCCTGGTGCAGTTCGCAGAATAAGACTTTTCCGTCCGTGGTCAATATCGGTTCAAGGCCCACTTTTTTTTCCGACGCGGTTGTTACGGTTGAAATACACCTGCTCGGTTACAAAGGCGCGTGGAAGTCAAAGGAGACATCAATTTATCTCTGCAACAAGCTGCGGGAAGAGGCGCGGTTTTCAAACAGCAGAGAGCTGGCCGCCCAAATAGCCGACGATGTGAAAAAAGCCGGGAATTATTTTGCCGTCAAATAACGGCATTTTGATAAAAGTGTTTTACTTTCTGTTATATTTTTGATATAATCCCATGATGTAAATATGCTCAGGCAATTCATATATAACCAGGAGGAATCAACAGATGGTGACACAGAAGAAAGAGATTATTGAAAAGTACAAGACTCATCCTACGGACACCGGTTCACCGGAAGTTCAAGTAGCGCTTTTAACTACAAAGATAAACCATCTTGGCGACCATTTCAAAAAATTTCCCAAGGATTTTACCTCAAGGTCCGGCTTTTTGAAAATGATAAGCCAGAGGCGCAGGCTTCTTGATTATTTAAAAAAACACAGCGTGGACGAGTACAAGAAAATCATTGCAAAATTAGATTTAAGAAAATAAAAGCCGTTAAGAGCATATATCGCCCGGTAAAGCATACAAAGGATGCAGAGAGCAGCCCCAAAGGCTGTTTTCTGAATCTTTTGTATTTGCTGAGCTTCAGGCGGTACAAAGGAGACAAAATTGGAAAAGCAATCGTTTAAGATTGAAGTTGGCGGAAAGACAATTGAAGTGGACATGGGCACACTGGCGAAACAGGCCAGCGGAGCCGCGAGAGTAAGAATGGGCGACACGGTGGTATTGGTCAGCACCGTTACGGCCAAAGAGCCTAAAGTCGGCATAGATTTTATGCCCCTGACAGTTGATTATAAAGAGAGAACTTACGCCGCAGGGAAGATTCCCGGCGGTTTTTTTAAGAGAGAGGGGCGCCCGCGCGAAAGAGAAATTCTCGTCAGCCGCCTTATAGACAGGACCATAAGGCCCCTTTTCCCCGAGACCTGGAGAAACGACACTCAGGTGGTTTCTCTTGTCTTGTCTTCCGACGGAGTTCATGACGCGGATATCATCAGCATTATAGGCGCTTCCTGCGCCCTCTACGCTTCAGAGATACCTTTTACCACTCCGGTCGGTTCGGTCAGAGTGGGAAGGCTTAACGGAAGCATAATCGTCAACCCTTCGCCGGCCGAGCAGGCGCAGTGCGACCTTGACCTCGTGGTCAGCGGTACCGCCGACGCGATTCTAATGGTTGAATCCGGTGCAAAAGAACTTTCAGAGTCCGAGATAATTGACGCTTTAAATACCGCGCACGCTGAAATTAAAAAAATATGCCAGGCTCAGAAAATTCTGAAGCAGAAAGCAAAACTGCCCGCGCCCGAACCCGAGATATCCGATGAACTCAGGAACGAAGTTACGGCTCTTGTGGATTCAAAAGCATGGGACATTGTAAAGATTGCCGACAAGGCTTCCAGGGAATCCGCCTGGTCTTCGCTTAAAAAGGAAACGCAGGCCGCCCTCGCGGAGAAATATCCCGAGAAAACAGGCGTAATAAACCTGCTTATGGAAGATATATTCTACAAAAAAGCCAGGAAGCTTATCCTTGAAAATAAAGTCCGTTCCGACGGCAGAAAATATGACGAGATAAGGCATATTGAGTGCCAGACAGGCCTTCTCCCGAGAACTCACGGTTCGGCTCTTTTCACCAGAGGCCAGACACAGGCTCTCGCGACGCTTACTCTTGGAAGCCCCGACGACATGCAGATCATGGATGAGCTTAACGGAGAATACAAAGAAAGATTCATGCTTCACTACAATTTTCCGGGGTTCGCGACCGGAGAGGCCAAGCCCGACAGAGGCACAAGCCGCAGAGAAATGGGGCACGGAGCGCTCGCGAAAAGAGCTCTTTATCCCCTGATACCCACAACCGATGAATTTCCTTATACGCTAAGGCTGGTTTCCGACATACTTGAGTCAAACGGCTCGTCATCCATGGCCTCAGTCTGCGGCGGATCGCTGGCTTTGTTTGACGCCGGCGTTCCCATCAAGGCAAGCTGCGCGGGAGTAGCCATGGGCCTTGTCATGGAAGGCTCAAACTACGCTATATTAACAGACATAATGGGCATGGAAGACCATCTCGGCGACATGGACTTTAAGGTTGCCGGCACAAGAAAAGGAATAACGGCCCTTCAGATGGATATTAAGATTTCCGGCCTTACCACCGAAATAATGGCTAAAGCGCTTGAACAGGCGAGAGTCGGAAGACTGAAGATCCTTGATATTATGGAATCGTCCCTTTCCGCTCCCAAGGCTGATCTTTCGGCATTCGCGCCGAGAATGGTTACGCTTCATATTCCGCCTTCTAAGATCGGCGAACTGATAGGCCCGGGAGGCAAGAATATCCGCAAGATCCAGGAAGAGAGCGGCGCTGAGATAAGCATAGAAGACGACGGACGCGTCTTCATTTCCAGCACAAAGAAAGAATCCGTAGACCTCGCCAAACAGATGGTGGAATATATTGCCGCCGATGTTGAAGTGGGAAAAACATATACCGGTAAAGTGACCAGGATACTGAACTTCGGCGCTTTTGTTGAGGTTCTGCCAGGCAAAGAGGGCCTTGTCCATATTTCCCAGCTCGCCGAAACCCATGTCAAGAAAGTTGAGGATGTGGTAAAAGAAGGCGACGAAATAACCGTAAAAGTGACTGAAATTGACAGCCAGGGAAGAGTTAACCTGAGCCGCAAAGCAGTCTTAACTCAAAAATAAACAGAGAGGTCCGCGTTAAAATGAAGGAAACGAACGGCAAGCATTCCGAAGAAGCGTTGAACAAGCAGGTTGGCTCGCTTTACGAAATGATGAAATCCGAGAATCTTGACGAATTAGAGATCAAGGAAGAGGATTTCTATCTCTTTATCAGAAGAAAGACCGCCGACGATCACAGGCAGGTTGTCACTCAGGTTCTGCACGGGCCGGCGCCTGTCGCCAGGGCCGCGGCCGCGCCGGAACCTGTCAAAACCGAACCGGCACCCGCCGGCCTTACCGTTAAATCGCCTATCATGGGCGTCTTCTACCAGGCTCCCTCGCCGTCTTCTCCCGTTTTTGTCAAAGAGGGCGACACCGTGAGCGCCGGAAAAACGCTCTGCATTGTTGAAGCGATGAAGGTTATGAACGAAATAAAAGCCGAGTTCTCATTAAAGGTATTAAAGATACTTGTTGAAAACGGCAAGCCGATTACTTCCGATCAGGATCTTTTCCTGATTGAAAAAATATAGGGTAGCTTAGATGGAAGAAGATATTGGAAAAACTGCCGGTACGATCTGGAACTACCTTAATCAGAACGGCCCGGTAAAGACAATTAAGCTTAAATCAGAGCTTGGAATTTCCAATACAGCCATGTTCATGGCGCTCGGCTGGTTGTCAAGAGAAAATAAAATAGTAATAACCGAATCCGGCCATTCCTTCAATATATCTCTGAAGAGTGAATAATAAATCCCAAATAAGCATTGTTTGGGATTTATCAGTTATAGGAGCTTTATGTATTTCAGGGTTAAGGCGAAACAAAAAAAACAGAACCATCATGAGCTCAAGGGCCTGCTGCTTTTGGTGGTTTCTTTTCTTCTCGGATACTGCTTTGTAATTCCCGCCCAGGCGGGCGCTCTCGGTCAGGCGGTTCATAAGCTGGCATTCCTGTTTTTCGGCAAGGCGTCCTATCTTCTGCCGCTTCTGACACTTTGGTTCGGCATTCTTCATTTCAAGCATCCCGACGAACCCAGGTGGCGTCTGGAAATTATAGTCTCTATCCTTCTGGTCTGCGTTACCGCGTCTTTCTTTTCTATTTCCGGCTTCCTGTTTTATAAAATTAATTTTGGCGGCTGGCTCGGATTGAAATTAAACCCATTTTTCAGAAGGTTATTCGGCAGCTACATTTCCTTGGCGCTTCTGACGGGCCTGTTCGCTTATCTTTCGGCAATACTGTTAAGAGTATCACTGCGCAAAGTTTTGTCCGATGGCTGGGGAAAGCTCGCGGATGATTATTCCCAGTGGCAGAAGGCGAAAGAAGAGTTACGCAAAAACGCGCCGGTAAAAATTAAAAACGTTCAGCAGAAGCCTCTTAAACAGGAGCAGCCCGCCAAAACTGAACCCAAAATTGAGCCTAAAATAGTGACCGCTCCCAAAGTCGCGGCCCCGCCGGCTAGCAAGACTGTAAAACCGCCGCAGCAGCCCGCTCAGAAAAGCCCTGTGCCTGCCGGCGCTGAGCCCGCCGCAGTAAAATATAATTATAATCTTCCGCCTATTGAACTGCTTGCCGATATAAAAAGCGGGCAGAGGGAACAGTCAAAGGAAGATCATCTGGCAAACGCCGAGATGCTGACAAAAACCCTTGCTGATTTTAATATCACTTCAAAGGTAATAGAGATAATACCCGGCCCGGTCGTGACAAGATACGACCTGGAGCTGGCTCCCGGCATAAAAGTCCAGGCGGTTTCGGCGCTGGGCGAAAATATTGCCCTTTCAATGAAGGCTCCGTCAGTCAGAGTTGTGCCCATACCTGAGAAATCAGCGGTGGGCGTGGAAGTGCCAAACGCCAAAAGCGAGATGGTAGGCCTTAAAGGCATAGTATCAGTTCCCGATTTTACCGATAACAAATCACTGCTGGCCCTGGCTTTGGGAAGAACCACGGACGGACAGGCATATGTCGCCGACCTCATGCCCATGCCCCATCTTCTGATAGCGGGCGCGACCGGTTCCGGAAAGAGCGTGGGTATTCACAGCGTTATACTGTCTATTCTTTTTAAGGCAAGGCCCGATGAAGTCAAGTTCATGCTTATTGACCCCAAAAGGCTTGAGATGCCGATTTACAAGGGCCTGCCGCACCTCTACGATCCGAAAGTTCCGCCCGAAAAAGTCAGCGTTATTACCCAGCCCAAGGAAGCCTCCGATTCCCTTAAGAAACTCGTGAAGGTTATGGAAAGGCGTTACGAGAAATTCGCCCAGGTAGCCGTCAGAAACATTGAGGGCTACAACGAGAAAATGGCCGAAACAGGCGGACAGAGAGAGTTTTATATTGTTGTAATCATTGACGAATTAGCCGACCTTATGCTTATAGCCACAAAGGATGTGGAAGATTCAATTCAAAGGCTCGCGCAGATGGCAAGAGCCGTAGGGATTCATCTTATCCTTGCCACTCAGCGCCCCTCGGTGGATGTCATAACCGGTGTAATTAAAGCAAATTTCCCGGCGCGCATAGCTTTCCAGACCACCTCCAAAGTTGACTCAAGGGTTATTATAGACTCAAACGGCGCCGAAGACCTGCTCGGAAGAGGGGATATGCTTTTTATTCCTCCGGGCGATTCCCGCCCCACGAGGCTTCAGGGAGCTTTCGTCTCCGTGAAAGAAGCCGAGAAAGTAGTGGATTTTATAAAATCTCAGAACATTCAGCCTGCTTATTCTGATTTTCAGGCTCACAGCGTCTCGCCCGAAAAACAGGCCGACAGCGATGAAACAGCCCAGGAACTCGCCGACGCCCTTAAACTTGTGCAGGAAAGGAAAAGAGTCTCGCAGGATCTTCTTAAAGCGCATTTCGGATCATCTGCAAGGGCAACCAACATATTGAGCCTGCTTGAAACAAAAGGTTTTATCCATAAACCCGAGGGAACCAACCGCTGGACTATATATTTTGATAAAATTGAGGAGTATATAGCATCAATACCCCACGGCGGACATCAGGACGGCGTATGAAAAAAATTCCGGCTATAGTTTTTTTGACGGTGTGTTTTTCGGCTAATCTCTTCGCGGCCGGGTTTTCTCTGGAAGATTTTCTTGAACGGATGAATGACAACGAAAAGAAAATAACGGCGCTTGAGTTTGAATTCAAGCAGGATATTGTTTTTACCCTGACCAGGGAAAAACAGACGGTCTCGGGTAAAATACTGTTTAAAAAACCTTCTTCCATGAAATTCAGCCAGGTTCTTCCGGATGAACAGTATATAATCTCTAACGGTAAAAAGGTCTGGATCTATAACCCGGCCTACAGGCAGGTTATAGTTGATTCCTGGGCCAAATGGACAAAGAACAGCATGGTCCCGGCCTCGCTTATGAATTTTGGCAACAGCGTGGACGACCTTAAAAAGAATTACGAGATAAGCTACCTGGAGCAAGACGGGGAAGACACGGTTCTGCTCTTAAGCCCTCTTAAAGACAACGCCTGGAAGCTGAAACTCTGGATATCCAGGGATTTTAATATCAGCAAAACCGTCCTTACCGGTGAAAATATTACCGTTAACACAACGGCCTCTAACTATAAAATCAATCCCGCGGCCGATGACTCAATATTTAATTTCAAGCCGCCCCAGGGCGTGCAGTCCCTTGAAATGCCATAAAGGAGAGTTAATAAAGCCCCATGAAGACAAAAACTTACAGCGGAATTAATTTGGACGCCAAGGTAAATATCCAGTCTGCCGAAGCCAAAGAGATCGGCAGGATATTTAAGGAAAAAAGGGAAGAAATGAACTATTCGGTGGAACGAGTTCATCTTGACACTCATATTTCCGCGCGGTTCATTCATTCCATTGAGAACGGAGATTTTACTCATCTGCCCGCCGAGGTTTATCTTCTGGGAACATTGAGAAGGTACGCCGGCTATCTTGAACTGGATGCCGACAAAATTTTAGGGCAGTATTACTCCAAAACCAAGGAAACCAAGCCAAAAGAAGAGCCGAAACCGCAAAAAGAGCGCGAGCAGGACATGTCTAAAATGTTCGCTTTCCTGGCTGTCTCGCTTTTCGTGGCCGCGATAGTGATATCCATTTACAAAATTTCCAACAGGACCGAAACTAAGGTTGCCGAGGCCCCGGTGCCCGTCCAGGCCGTCACCGTGGTTGAAACGCCGGCGCAGAACCTTCTGAAATTATATGTTAAAAGCAAGCAGTCTTCCTGGGTTAAGGTTTACGCGGAAGACAAAATAGTGTTTGAGGGGATCATGTCTCCCGGCATTGAAAAAGAATGGGAGACGGCAAAAGAGTTCCAGCTTAAAGTCGGCTATGTGCCGGCTCTTGAAGTAAAACTAAACGGCAAAACCGTTGACATAACCAAGGGCGCTCAGCAGGATGTCAACTCGCTGGTCCTTAACTGGGACTCGCTAAAATGAAGCTCCTTGGGGATAACATTATTTTATGCCTGATAAAGTATGCCTGATAACTCTCGGTTGCCCCAAAAACATTGTTGAGGGCGAGACTATGGCAGGCCTGCTTGTAAAAAAGGGCCATCAGCTCACCACAGACTTATCCAAAGCCGGCTCGGTAATTATTCATACCTGCTCTTTTATAAAAGACGCCCGCGATGAATCAGCCGAAACCATCAAAAAAATATCCGAATTAAAACAACGCGGCGTAATAAACAATATTATCGTCACGGGCTGCATGGTACAGCAGGAAAAAGAAGCTATGTTTGCCATGTTTCCCGAGGCCGATTCTTTCATCGGAACCGGCGAGCTGGACAAAATAAGCTCGGCTGTCGCGCGCCCGCGAGGGCTTCTGGCTGACCGGCCGGCCGGCGGGCTTATTAAACCTGAGCGCCAGAGGCTGTTGTCTTCATCTCTGCCGAGCGCCTATATCCGGGTTTCGGAGGGCTGCAACCACAGGTGCAGTTTCTGCATAATACCGAAGCTTCGCGGCAGGCACACTTCGCGGCCGCTTCCTGAACTGCTTCGCGAGGCGAAAGAGCTTGTTTTAAAAGGCATAAAGGAAATATCGCTCATAGGCCAGGATACAAGCGTTTACGGTTCTGACCTGTACGGCAAACCCGCATTGTCCTCGCTTATAGCCGGGCTGGACAGTATTCACGCCCTTAAGTGGCTTAGAATTCTTTACGCATATCCTTCCTCTGTCACGAAGGATTTGATAGAATCATACCGCGGCTATGAAAAGCTCTGCCGCTATATTGATATTCCGCTTCAGCATGTAAATAAGTCGGTTCTCGCTGCCATGAGAAGAAGCGGAGATACAAGGAAAACCGTGGAAAGGTTAATCAACGGAGTTCCCGGTATAGCTGTCAGGACGACTTTTATAGTTGGATTCCCCGGGGAAACCGAAGCTCAGTTCATGGAGCTATATAATTTCGCGGCTCACGGATATTTTGATCATATGGGAGTATTTGAGTACTCGGGGCAAGAGGGGCTGGCATCAGAGTCCCTGGGGCCAAAAGTTCCCGAGAACATCAAGGCCGAAAGAAGAAAAGCCCTGATGCTTCTTCAGCAGGATATAGTAAAAAAGAAAAACAAAGCGCGAAAGGGCGCGGTCCTTGAAGTACTGGTTGAGAGAATGATCTCAAAGGACACATATTTCGGCAGGGCCGCGCACCAGGCGCCGGAGATTGATTCGGGCGTATTAATTGCAGGCAGGCCGAAAATCGGAAGCTTCGTTAAAGTTAAAATTGACGGTGACAAAGGCTACGACCTGACGGGAAAACTAATTAAATGAATTTTGCCAATAAACTTACCCTCGCGAGAATAGGCCTGCTTCCTTTTCTGATACTGTTTATGTATCTGGACAATTTTTACACAAGAATATTCGCGCTCATTATTTTTATAGCCGCGGCGATAACCGACATCTATGACGGGATGATAGCCAGAAAATACAACACTATAACGACTCTCGGCATATTTTTAGACCCGCTCGCCGATAAGCTCATAATTTCCGCGGCTTTGATATCTTTTGTGGGTTTAAAAGAGCTTTCCATACCCGCTTGGATGGTAATTCTTATTACTTCCAGGGAATTTATCATCACCGGCCTGCGCTCGCTGGCGGCTTCAAAAAATGTGATTATACCCGCCGACAAATCCGGAAAACTAAAAACCACATCCCAGATAGTTTCAATTATTATCCTTATGCTGATACTTATAGTTGATTCCGCTCTCTGGCGCTACTACGGCTTTCAAGCTCCTGCGCTCTATCTTAGAGACGGTATGGCTCATTATGCCGGATGGGTATTAATTAAACTTCCTTTCTGGCTGATGCTTTTTACGACGGCGCTTACTCTCTATTCCGGCCTCTCTTACCTGTATAAACACAGGGAAATCCTAAAATAAATGAAAAATCTGTTTGTCAGGATAATATCCAGCGGTTTCGGCGCGGGGCTTTCGCCCAGGGCTCCGGGCACCGCGGGTTCCCTCGTCGGCGCTGTTCTTTGCTGGTTTCTTTTCAGCGAGAACATATATGTAAATATCGCTATAACAGTTTTTTTAACCGCGCTCTCAATTTACACAGGCGGCGCTGCGGAGAAATTATATGACAGCCACGACGACCAGCGCATAGTCATTGATGAGATTGCGGGATTGGCCGCGGCGCTGATATTTACTCCTCATACCATTTTGGCCTACGCGGCCGCGCTGGCGATATTCAGGTTTTTTGATGTGGTTAAACCGCTGTATATAAGAGATATTCAGGAGCTGCCCGGAGGGCTCGGCGTCACGGCGGACGATCTGCTTGCCGGAATATACACCGCGGGCGTAATGGCGGTAAGTTTCGGGGTGATAGCGTGGCTGTGAACTATAAAACCCTGATTGTGGGCCCTATTGCGACCAACTGCTATATAGTCTATGACAATTCCCGTGATTCAGCCGTTGTAATAGACCCGGGAGCCGAAGCCGAAAGAATTATAGCCGCTCTTGAGGAGAACAAGCTTAAGTTAAAGGCGATAATCAATACCCACGGGCACGGCGACCATATCAAGGAAAATAAAACCCTGAAGCAAAAATACAACTGCCCCATTTATATTCATAAAGATGACAGCGATTTCTTGGACAACCCGGATCTGAACGGCTCAATACTAATAGGCAATCCGTTCACTTCGCCTAAAGCGGACCATTTTCTAAAAGACGGCGAGGTGCTGGATATAGACGGTATGAGGTTTTCGGTGTTTCATACCCCGGGCCATACGCCGGGCGGAGTCTGCCTTAAAATTGACGGCCTGCTTTTCACGGGAGACACTCTTTTTTGCGGAACCGTAGGCAGATGCGACCTGCCCGGTGGCGACGGGGAAAAGCTTAAGAAAAGCCTGAAAATATTTGACTCATTCCCGGGCGAGACAATAATTCTGCCGGGGCATGAAAATAAATGCGTTCTCTCCATAGACAGAAACCATAACCCTTTCCTGAAAGCGGATTTTAACCAATGAAGACTCATGTTGAGAGTTTTACCAGCTACCTTTCTGCTGAAAAAGGACTTGCCAAAAACACCATTCTTGCCTATAGATCCGACCTTAAGATTTATTCCGAATACCTCGCGAAAAACAAACTGGATTTTTCTAAAGCCGCCCATCAGGAATTGACCGAGTTTCTCTGGCAGCAGAAACAGTCGGGCCATAAGCCCAGAA
The DNA here is from genome assembly GCA_001800315.1 of Elusimicrobia bacterium RIFOXYA2_FULL_47_53. GTDB lineage: Bacteria > Elusimicrobiota > Endomicrobiia > Endomicrobiales > XYA2-FULL-47-53 > XYA2-FULL-47-53. The sequence goes on from MGVE01000011.1 coordinate 129,275, forward strand.
GCCTTTACAGAATGATAGAAACCTTAAGGCAGTTTTACAGGTTCCTGGTTTCCGAGAATATTGTCTCCAGAGACCCCGCCGTTAACCTTATTCCGCCCAGGGTTTCAGCTAAACTGCCGAACATGCTTTCAATACGCGAGATAGAGAGCCTGATGGCCGCCGCCGGCGGAAGCAGTGAAAGAGAAGCGCGCAACAGGGCTATGCTTGAACTGCTGTATTCGTCCGGGCTGCGGGTGTCCGAGCTGGTTGGCATCAAAATTGACAATGTGGATTTAAATCTGGGGCTTGTCAGGGTGGTAGGCAAGGGCAACAAGGAAAGGATTGTCCCGATAAATAAGAACTGCAGGCGCTACATACAAAAATATCTGCCGCTGAGGAATTCAAACAAAAGAGCGCTCCCGGGCGAAAACTCGCTGTTTCTTACCAAACTCGGAAGAAAAATGTCCCGCGTAGAGTTCTGGCGCCAGCTTAAAAACTACGCCGTCAAAGCCGGGATAAAAAGAGATATTACTCCCCATGTGCTTAGGCATTCTTTCGCTTCGCACCTGCTTTCCGGCGGGGCAGACCTGCGTTTTGTTCAGGAGATGCTGGGCCACAGCTCCATATCCACGACCCAGATATACACCCATGTGGATAAAGAGCGCCTCAAAGAGCTGCACAAAAAGTTTCATCCCAGAGGATAAAACTCGCTGCGGCAAATCGGATATTGATACTTCTTTATTTGACATTGGGGTGTAATTTGTTATATAAAGAGGGCACAGCAAATGGGGGATAAAAGCGTGGGGTGCAAGGCGTTGGCAAGTTCCCTTAAGAAACTCAAAGCAATGATTTATCCTGTAAAGCGCGCGAAAAAGCTTTACGGGTTTTTTTTATTTTTCACGGTTATATTCTTTCAGGTGGTTTTCCCGCAAAGCGGCTTCTCTGTAATTACTGATACCACAAACTATCTTATCATACCTGTCGGCGAAACCTATACATCCAGCTGCCAGAACCTATGGCGACGGTTCGTATGCCGGCGCGAGCTATCCTGTGATAGCGTGGGGCCAGCAGGCGAGCGGCGGCGGGCTTAATTCGGGAACATGTGATATGCCTATGTCGGTTAATTCCGGTATTTCACTTACAGTCAGCTGTATAGGCGGATATACCGGTTCGGTTTCAGCGTCATTTGGCAACGGGAAGGGAAAATGGATGGGCAAGGATATGCCTGTTGATTTAGTTTTGAATATTTAGTATTTTACACATAAGGAAATATTACTTGCCTGGGGGCAGAGAATAATCTAAAAAGGAAAGAATCACGGCTTTGATAGATTGTCGTTTCGGTTTAAACTGAAACTGTGTTTTTTCGTGTTTAAATCGGGGAATCAATAAACCAGATTCTGTTAGACGCAATTGAGTAACATTTTCATTACGAGCGAGGGATAAACATGAAAGGGAAAACATTGATTACGGCCTTAATTATGACTTTGATGTTCGGCGGCATAGCGGGCGGCGAAAACACAAATCAGGGTCAACAAAACAAGGAATGGATCTTAGGAATAAAAAAAAGACTTAAAAGCAGCAATGCGGAACAAAGGAAATTTCTGATAAAAGAACTGGGCAAAAATACCGAACCTGAAGCGATAAGCACATTGTCAGAAATTATTGTGGATGATGCTGAAGATATCCCAACAAGGCGGATTGCTATAGAATCACTTTCAAGAACAGGAGATCCTAAGAAGGTAGTCCCTGTGTTATTGAAGGCATATCAGAATGAAAATTTAAAAGTTGTTTCTGCGTATAACTTGAGTAGAATTGGGCAAAGGGGAGCGAGTTTTCAATTCTTAATTCAATATGCTGAAAATGGGCATCCAGAGGTGCTGTTCTATAATGATAAATCTCAAAAACGCATTTATTTCGATCGCGAAACAGGGAGAAAAATTCTATTAAAACTCATTGATGGAGACAATGACTATATTCGTGCGAAGGCTGCATTGTTTTTGTCAGAAGATTTTAATGAGGTGAATAAATCTATAAAGACAGCGTTGGATATTGGTAATAACACAAAACTTGAGGGTAATGAAAGAATTTATGCGTTAAGTTATGTTATTCCTGTACTGGAAAAGGATGCGAGTCAAGATTCAATAGACACTCTAATTATAATTATGAGCAGAGAAAATTCAGAATTACTTACGGGTAGCGCAGAAAAATCATTAGAAAAACTGAATCAAAATCATCTAATTGGTAAAGATAAGGCTAATAAAATGCAAAAAAAATACCTCAAGTGATATGGTAATGAAAAAATTAAGTATAGCACTATTTGCATTATTTATAAGCTTTCAAGTTAATGCCTTTGATAGGGTAAAAGCAGTTCAATATATCGATCTATGGTGGAACTCTGACCTTGATAATGATGGTATTCACGAGAATATAAATTACCCGTACGGTCAATACTATGATTCTGGTGGTGATTGTGCTAATTTTGGATCTCAGGTACTAATTGCTGGCGGATTGAAATTTGGAACTGAAGGCAGTGGGGCAGGGGGGACAATTACTTTAGCAGAAAATCTAAGAAATTATTTGAAAAGTAAATACCAAAGCATTGAATCGCCAAATATTTTTTCTGAAATATCCGAGAGCGATATCATTTTTTGGACGAATCATGATTCTTTGCCTGACGCTGATCATACAATGGAAGTTCGTACTCGAGTGGCTGAACAGGTTGCCACCGCTTCGCACGATAATGACAGAAATGGGTTAAACCTTTCTGGGGACAACCCTTACAATTTTCTTCCTGTTGGAGCTCAGCTGGCTTTTCTCCATATTTATGATTCACCGGTAGTCAAACAAGTACTAATATCTCAAGTAGAACGGATAAAATATCACGGTTACCTAAAGTCTTCTGACAATACACTTATTACAGAAGTTTGTGAACCGGTTAATGTTGGAGAAATCACAATAATAATAAAATTTGATTGCCAGATGGAAACAAATATTGGCGAGTCCGATATTTGTTTTAGCATCAATGATTCAGAAATTGTTCATCGATTTTCTGATATAGTGTGGGAAGATGCTTTTACTTTGAGCGCCAAATATGACATTCCAAAAAATATGTATTCTGAGTACGATGGTGAAAATGTAATTAAAATTGTTGCTAAAGGGAATGATCATAGTATGACGGATATAGATTGTAACTTGACTGAGTACACCCCTGGGCCAAACACAATGCATAAATTTATCATTGCCACCAAAGACACTGATGATGACGGTGATCCCGACTATTCGGACGCAGATGACGACAATGACGGCATACCTGATGAGAAAGACCCGTTTGCCTGGAGCGTTAACGACAGCAATAACAACGGCGTTGACGACGCCATTGATGCCGAGATAGAAAGCAGGAAGCCGATTTATGTCAGGCTGCGCGGCGGCGGTGTATCATCGTCAAGGACCTACGGCGACAGTTCGTATGCCGGCGCGAGCTATCCTGTGACAGCGTGGGGCCAGCAGGCGAGCGGCGGCGGGCTTAACTCGGGGACATGTGATATGCCTATGTCGGTTAATTCCGGTATTTCACTTACAGCCAGCTGTATAGGCGGA
>MGVE01000012.1 GCA_001800315.1 Elusimicrobia bacterium RIFOXYA2_FULL_47_53
CCCAGCCGGCTGCGCACACTACCATCATTATTATCGCCAAAACCCTGCGTTCCATAACGCTCCGCACTTTCACAAACCTCAAAACTAACACATATTTCAATACAATTATACCATAGAAATAAAAAAACACAAGATTTTATTATACAGAGACATACTTATAGAAACAACGAATTCTGGCTAAAATATAAGCATTGCGTCGCCGTATGAATAAAACCTATAACCTTCTTTTATAGCATCGGCGTAGGCGCGAAGAATAGTATCTCGTCCGGCGAAAGCGCTTGTCATTATCAGAGGAGATGAATGAGGAAGATGAAAATTAGTTATCATGGCATCCACGACACCAAAACTAAATCCCGGATAGATAAATATTGAGGTCTCGGAATTTACAGACTCCGAAGAAAAACCATCGGGCAGATTGAGCGACGGGTAAAGCAAATTCAATGATTCAAGAGTTCTAACCGAAGTGGTTCCTACGGCAACAACCCTGTTTCCACTGTGTCTTGCCGATTTTATCTCATTTATTGCGGCAGTATTAACCTCAAAATACTCGGGAAGCATAGTGTGCGCGGATATGTTATCAGATTCTACCGGCTTAAAGGTTCCCCACCCGACATGCAAAGTGATTTTGACCACTTTCACTCCCTTTGCCCTTATCTTTTCAAGCAAAGCCTCAGTAAAATGAAGGCCTGCCGTTGGAGCTGCGATTGAACCGGCCTCTTTTGCGTAAACAGTCTGATATCGGAGTTTGTCCGCATTTATTTCTGTTTGATGAAGCGCGGCGGCGGAAGAGGCGGCCTCAGAATTATCTTCCAGAGAACCATCTTTCGGCCTTTTGATGTAGGGCGGCAGTGGCATTACCCCGTATTTATCCAGGTATGCTATTACATCTGAGATATCGGCGGAGATCTCAATTCCGCCTTTCTCATCTCTCCCGACAACAGCAGCCTCAATCGCTCCCGGAAGAATTATTTTAGAACCGGGCCTCTGAAAAGGTTTCAGCAGGACTCTAAAAACACGACTCTTACTCCCCGAAAATGGGCCCATAAACAGAACTTCCACCCTGCCGCCCGTGGGCTTTCGGGCGAAAATTCTAACCGGTATCACTCTCGTTGAATTTATTACCAGGCAGTCTCCGGCATTTAAAAATTCATGTATATCTGAAAATTTCCTATGAAAAAACTCGCCGCTGTCCTTAACAAGAACCAACAGCCTTGATTCTTCTCTTTCAGGACGCGGGGCCTGTGCGATCAATTCTTTAGGAAGGGTATACTCGTACGACGAAAGAAGCAGGTCTTCAGAACGCGCCATTACTCGTCCCATCTTTCAACCGTAGCGCCCGGATAATAAAAATGCAGTATTTCTTCGTAGTTATAGTTTTTGTCCGCCATAAACTTAGCTCCCCATTGACACATGCCGACTCCGTGCCCCCATCCCCTGCCCCTGAACTCAAAAGAATCCCCATAGCTCAATATATCCGTGAAAAGAACGCTCTTTATCAGCCAGGGATCAACCGCCAGCCTGAACTTAGCGGCATTAATATTTAATGTGCCGGCAGAGCTGACAATTTTCAGATATTTCGCCCTTCCAGACCTGTTCCTGCCGTCTACTGATATTTTCTTAATATCTCCGAGTTTATAACCGGCCTTGATAAGCCTGTTTTTTATTTTAGCGCCTTCTATTCTGCCTTTCCAGTAATTGTGAGGAGATTGCGAACAATACTTGTCCCTCCTGCCCTCCAGATACTTGGGCGGTTTGCTGTCCCAGATCCAGACATAGTTCGGGTTTTCCGTATACCCTCCGCAGGCGGCATGAAAAAGAGATTGCGCCAGTTGGCCTTCAAAAGTAAGCACCTCGCCCCTTGTCTTTTCAACGGCAAGATTTGTCCTCTCCTTTTCCGACTCTATCCCGCCGTAAACCTGGCAATGTGTCTCAGTGCATAAGTCAAAATTATCCCTGTCATGGCGCCTCATATTGCGCAGAGCATAGGTCCTGCTGATCACCGCTTGGGCCTTCAGAGCTTCCATTCCCCATTCCGGATTAACCTCCCTGGGAAGAATGCCGCAGAGATAATCCTGAATACCGAGCTCATTTATGACATTGAACTTTGAGTTCTTTACCGTAACCAGCAGGTTATCCTTGTAACGCCGGCCGTTAACCCTGATACTGCTGGCAGCATTCTCGGAGACAAGCCTTATGGACGGGTTAAAAGGCTTGGAATCAAAATATATCCTCCCCCCGGATAATTTCATCAGATGGTCGTCAAGAGGCTCAATATAGGTTTTCCTGCCGGTATTGATCTCGTAAATGTAATACTTTCCCTCGCAGGAAACATTAATTGAATTCGCGTTTAGAATTATGCCGACCCTCACAATGCTTTCGGGCAGCCTTTTGGGAAAAGCGAAAACAACAGGGATAGACAATAAAGTTATGATAATAAGAGTTTTTTTCATTATTTATACCTAATCACGCATAGTGCGGCAAAAACTTTTTTTTTAGAAATTACAAAACCGGTTTGTCATGCCGGAATTGTGTTATTAATGACTTTTTGAAATTGATACCCGGCAAACAAATTCCGACATGTCATCAAAAAAAGCAAACTTGAGTCAATTGAAAAAGCCTGTTTCAGGAGCAAAATTAAAGAGGTTTTTCAACCGACTCAGCTAATTATAACACTTAAAACCTCGGATGTCATTATCAGAAAATTCACCTCGTATTTCTGACACGCCTAATCTGTATTCTTTCTTTTCTTTTTCTCCTCTATAGAAAAAATACATCCGCAGTACTTCTGCATATAAGACCCCGACTTGTACGCAATATCCTTGCCTTCATAATAGGTGTCTCTGAAATCAATGTAAAGAAACCTGGCCCTGGAGCCGGCCTGAGCCAGTTCTCCGGACCTTTTAACTTTTTCGTGTTTTTGATACGGGCTGGAAAGGAGCGTCGTTGAGAAGAATTCACACCCTAAGATATCCGCCTGCTCGGCGGTTTTCCTAAGCCTTATCTGATAGCACGCTTCGCACCTTTTATCGCCTGACAAACCTCTTATTTTATCAAACCACTCCTGAGAACCCGACTCTTCATTTACGACCAGGGGGATCACGGCGACACCCGCGTACCCCTCAAGGGATTTTTTTCTGCTTTTATATTCCTGTTCGGGCTGAATGTTTGGATTAAACCAAAAACCCGTTATTTCGTGGTCTTTTTTTAAACGCTCAACCACTTTGGGCGAGCACGGAGCGCAGCAATGGTGAAGCAGAAGTTTTTTCATCAGTTCACCGGGAAAGAGGAATGAAGATCCACAGGCCAGGGTATTTCATCCTCTACCGGAAGCGAGAGGCCAAGCTTGTGTTTCACCGAGAGTTCCATTAAAAGAGCATTTAACTCGCACAGGTACTCTTCCGACGGCAGGGCGGATTCGCCGTAAAGCCTTGAGATTTTTGAAGCCTCCCGCGGGAAACTTTTTAAAAGCTCATCAGTGCAACCGCCTTTAAGCTTTTTATTGTTAAATGAAAGAACGGCCGGGATAATATAGTCCGCGCCGCACGAGGCGGCAAGCCTGAAAATTTTCTCCAGATCCTTTTTAGAATCGGTTACATAAGGTATTACCGGCGAGAGCAAGACTCCGGCGAATATACCGCTTTTTTTGAGTTCAGCTAAAAGCTTGGCTCGCTCGGAGGGAAGAGGCGAACCGCGCTCTATAATTCGGGCTTTGCCCGAATTAAGCGTTGAGATAGAAACGCTTACCGCAAGAAGGCCCTGCCGGGAATGATTTCGCAACAGGTCCATATCCCGGAGCACAAGGTTAGACCTCGTGAAAATCTGAACCGGGAGCTTTCTACGCGCAAGCAGCTCAAGGGTGTGCCTGGTAAGGTTAAATCTTTCTTCGGCGCCGCAGTACGGTTCACAGGCGGTCCCGAGCCCCACATGCAAAACACTTTTCAGTCTATCAAGCTCCCTGGACAGCAGGTGCAGAAAATCCGTCTTAACCATTACCTTACCGCTGCATTTATCGTTGCAGTAAACACAGGAACACGAACATCCGGCGTAAGGATTCAAGGAAGCATCTATCCTGAGAAGATAATGACGATTTTCAAGGATATGAAGAGCTGCGCTGGATTTTAGATAGTGGATTGTTTCCATCGGTTAACGGGTGTTTTAGCTGAAAAGATCGCCATTTTCCTGAACCGAAGCCGGAGGCTTAAGGCCAAGATGCTTGTAGGCGTGAACGGTCACGACCCTGCCGCGCGGGGTTCTTGCCATAAATCCTGATTGTATGAGAAACGGTTCGTAAACATCGGTTATAGTATCAACTTCCTCCGACACCGCTACCGCGAGCGTATCAAGCCCAACCGGCCCGCCGGAAAACTTTTCAATAATAGCCATGAGAATACGCCTGTCCATTTTATCCAGGCCTGCCTCGTCAACCTCCAGGGCCTCCAGGGACTTGCGGGCGATATCAACATTCAGTTCACCCTTTGAAATTACCTGGCTGAAATCCCTGACTCTTCTGAGCAGCCTGTTGGCTATCCTCGGGGTTCCGCGGGAACGGCGCGCGACTTCCTCCGCGGCCTTGTCGTCAATATTAACGCCGAGAATGCCGCTGGAGCGAAACACAATTTTCTTTAATTCGCCGAGCGTGTAATAATTCAAATGATTGACTATGCCGAATCTGTCGCGCAACGGGCTGGAAAGAAGCCCCGCCCTGGTCGTCGCGCCGACAAGCGTGAACTTTGGCAGAGGAAGTTTTATCGTCTTTGCAGACGGCCCCTGCCCGATAATGATGTCCAGCTCAAAATCTTCCATAGCCGGATAGAGAGCCTCTTCCACAAGATGGTTCATTCTGTGAATTTCATCTATAAAAAGTATATCGCCCTGGGCCAGATTTGTCAAAATCGCCGCCAGGTCACCGACCCGCTCCAGCACGGGGCCCGATGTAGTCCTCATGCTGCTGCCCATCTCTCGGGAAATAATATGAGCCAGGGTGGTTTTGCCGAGGCCCGGAGGCGAATAAAAAAGGCAATGGTCCAAGGCCTCACCTCTTTCCCTGGCAGCCTGCATAAATATTTTAAGGTTTTCCTTTAGTTTATCCTGGCCGACGAACTCGTCAAGCGCCTGGGGCCTTAAAGTATTCTCCAGCTTCTGTTCCTCCGGCAAAGTCTCTGGCTGAGCCACTCTTTCAATTTCGTTGTTTTCCATTTATAAATGCCTCAGAGCGGCCTTGATAATATCCGCGACTTTGTTTAATTTATCCGCGGCATTAAGCGCCTTTTCAACTGCCTCGCGGGCATGCGACTCTCTGTACCCAAGCGAAACAAGGCCTGAAATCGCGTCAGCGGACGGCGTTGATTCGGAGGCCGCCTTCCACTTTTCCTGTCCGGAAACCGCGAACGCGCCGATTTTATCTTTTAATGCCGCCACAAGCTTATCGGAAGTTTTCTTTGTAAAACCGAATATACCGGATATGCCGGCCGCGTCTTTATTGCCCACGAACCGCTTAAAATCCGCAGGCGATTTGGATATTTTATCCAGATAGTCCATTGCCTTTTTCGCGCCGGTACCCGGGACTTCTTTAAGAAGCAGGAAAATTCCTCTCTCCTCATCGGTCAGAAAACCGTAAAGAGAGACTCCTCCGCCGTACATAGGCACGGACTCAACAATATACAACTTAATCTCAGCCCCTATCCCGGGCAATTTGTCATATGCGGAAACCGCAGTCTGGACCTCATAACCAACGCCGCCCGCGTCTATGACGACCGAGCCCTGCGACTTGCTGTCTAATGTGCCTCTTAAATGAGTGATCATAGTTACATCCGCCTTAAAGCCGGTGAAATCTTAACCGTGGTAAGGTGGCATATGGCTATCGCGACGGCATCGGCGGCATCATCTGGTTTGGGGATCTCTTTAAGCTTCAGAAAAGCCTTAACCATCTGCTGTATCTGATTTTTATCAGCGGAACCGTAGCCGGTCATTGATATTTTGACATGCCTCGGATTATACTCAATAACGGGTATTTTCGCCTTTGCCGCCGCAAGCAGTATTACCCCTCTTGCCTGGCATACCGCCGCTACGGTTCTTGCCTCTTTGGAGAAAAACAATTCCTCAATGGCCATCTCCTGAGGAGCGTGCTTCGCGATTATTTCACATAACGACGAATTTATTATTTCAAGCCGGTCAGCCAGCGGCCTGTCCGGTTTTGTTTTTATGCAGCCGTACTCAATAAGAGCCAAAGAACCGTTCGCCGCGCGGTTAACCACTCCCCAGCCCGTAAGCGACAGCCCGGGATCAACCCCTAGCGTTATCATTTATTCCGTTCCGCCTCTATTTTTTCCATATCGGCTTTGGAAATATCAAAGTTAGAGAAAATATTCTTAACATCGTCGTGCCCTTCAAGGTCATCCATTAGGTTAAGCATGTGCTCGGCGTCTTTGCCTGTCAAATTTATGTAGGTTTGAGGCAGCATGGAAAGCTCGGCGCTTGATATCGGCACTCCCGCCTTTTCCAGTTCGCCCTTAATTTTCTCGTAGTCTCCCGGCTTAGTCATGACCTCATAAACATCCTCGTCTTCGGATTTAAAATCATCGGCTCCCAGGTCAAGGGCCAGAGTCATTAATTTCTCTTCGTCAAATTTGCCTTTTTCCACCGTTATATAACCTTTCTGGGAAAACATCCAGGAGACACAGCCGTTCTCACCTAAGTTTCCGCCGTTTGAAGAAAATATTTTCCTTATTTCTGATGCCGTCCTGTTTTTATTGTCCGTTGTCGCCTCAACAAGAATGGCTACGCCGGCCGGGCCGTAACCCTCATAATTAATTTCTTCGTACATCACTCCCGGCAGCTCGCCGGTTCCTCTTTGAACAGCCTTTTTAATGTTGTCAGCAGGCATATTAGCCTCGCGCGCCATTTCAACCGCCTTACGCAAACGCGCGTTATTCTCCGGGTTGCCGCCGGTTTTCGCGGCCACCACGATTTCCCTGATTAGCTTGGTGAAAACCTTTCCCCTTTTCGCGTCAATAATGGCCTTTTTGTGCTTAATTCCGGCCCACTTGGAATGTCCTGACATAATTGCTCTCCTCCGAATATAGTATTATTAAACAAGTTTAAGAATAAAAGTCGCCTGGTCCGGCAGAAACTTCATACCGTAGGCCTTTGATGAAATAGAGGCTTCATCAATATGCACTATCTTGCCCGCGAAATCAAGGCGCCAGCCGTTAGGCAGCCTGAAATCAACCACGAGTTCGGCTCCGAGCTTCAGCTTTTCCTGAGTCAGAAGCAGAACGCCGTCTTCGTTGATATTTGTGACAAAACCCTCGCCGATAAGTTTCTTCCTTTCTGCCGAGTAAATACTGACGGGCGCCACGGTCTGCTTTCTTGTCAAGTTTCTTCTATTATCCATTATTGCCTTTTATAACGGCAGACAAGCCACCCTTATTTTGACATTGAGTTAAGCTGCTGAAGCTTCTCTTTCGCCAACTCATTGTTTGGATTAATTTCAAGCACCTTCAAAAAAGCCTTTCTGGCCTGAGCATATTGCTTTGATTCGCTGTACAGCAGGCCCAGGTTACCCCAGACAGCCGGGTTCTGAGGCTCTATTTTAAGAGCTTCGTTGTACTGAAGTTCCGCCTCGGCAAGATCGCCTATCGTAAACCTGACATTGGCGAGATAAAACCTGGCTTTAAAACTTCCCGGAAACATTTTTACAAGCTGTTCGCATGTTGAAAGAGCGCGTTTCCAGTCCTTTTCAGTTATATATTTTTCAACTCTGGAAAAAAGCTCATCGGACTGTTCAAGAAAATTGTCACGCTTCCCAAGCCTGCCCAGGGATACTTTAACATTTCTTTTTGCCAAATCAAAATCAGGATCTATTTCAAGAGCCTTCTTATAGGCGTCCACCGCCCCCTGATTGTCGTTTGTCCTGGTATAAAAAAATCCCAGGTTATTCCAGATATCTTTGTTTCTGGGAAAAATCCTGACGCACTGTTTAAAAAGTTCTATGCCGGCCTTTGCGTACTTCTCGGGTGTTTGCAGAAAAATGCTTCCCAAAGCGTTGTAGCTCTCCGCGGAAAGCGGATTTATGTATAAGGATCTGGTGTACTCCTCTATAGCGTCTTTTATATCTCCTTTCTGCGCCAGCACCGTGGCCATGTTGAAATATATCTCGTCATATCCTGCATTGGCCCTCAACGCCTCTTTATATGCGAACAAAGCCTTGTCTCTTTGATTTGTGCGGGCATAGGCATTGGCAAGCTCGTAATTATTGTTAACTTCAAACCGCTGCAAGGAATGAGCGCGCTCAAGGTAAGGAATGGCGGCCTGAACGCTCGCGGTCTTTGAAGCCTTAAAACCCTTAAAATAATTCATCTCTCCGAGAAAATTATTTGAATACCGGTAAGCGGCCGCCGCGGCAAGTATTATCAGCGCCCAGGATAACGCCGAAGTATATCGGTTTTTAAATTCATAAACGCTCAAACGGTTTTTCTCAAGCCCGGAGAGTATGCCCATATTCCACCAGAAAAGAAAAGCCGGTATGGCAAAATGAAGAGAGACATTCAGAAGATTGTCTGTCCACATGCCAGCGAGAGACGCGAACAGCCCTATGGCGAGATACCGCTTCTGGCCTTTGAGATTCTTCATCAGGCTAAAAGCGCTGACCGACAAAGCGGCAAGCATCCAGATATAAATCGCGAAACCAATGGTGCCTGACTGGGACCATATTTCAAGTATTTCGTTATGAGTATTGTTAGCGTGCGTCCTGAAATCACGATAGACAGGCAGAAAGAGGTGCCTGCCCTGATAGGAAGGATAAAATAATTCAAAACATCCCCAGCCTTTACCGAGTACAGGGTTTTCCTTGACCATGAACCAGGCGCAGGACCATATAAGGCGTCTCTGGTGCCAGGGGGCGTAATAAGTGGTTTCTACCTTGGCGCTCTCGGTCAACCTCTCCACAACCGAGGGTCCGTACCCGGAAACCCGGCTTTTCGGCCAGAACACCATAAGCGCCAGAAAAAATATAAAGGGCAGAAACAAGACTTTCTTTTTCTCTTTAAAGGACAAGGGCTCGTATTTCCAAACGGCAAAAACCACGAATGTCATCGCGACAGCCAGCCCGAGCCATGACGAACGGGTCAGGGTGCACAGCAGCGCGGCAAAATAGGTCATCAGCAGGGAAATGTAAAAAAACCTTCCGGAGGGCTTCTGCGCCTGCAGGTACCCCGTATAAATAAGGGGCATAACCATAATCAGGTACGAAGAAAGAAAGTTGGGATTGCCAAAAGTAGAAACGCTTCTGCCGCCAAACGGGTTTAAAACTTTGGGCCATATTAATTCAATGCCAAAATACTGAAGTATAGCGTAAACCGACGCGACAAAACCGGCCAGGATTATGGTATTATAAAACCTCGGCCTGTTTTCGTCGTCAACAAATATAACGGCGGCATAATAAACCATTATGCAGTTTACTAAAAGGAAAAGCCATCTTTTCAAACCCTCGCTGTAAACTCCGTAGACCAGGTAAGGATGCGAGTAGTTAAAAGCGATAGAAACAAGCCAGGATAAAGTCGCGGCGGCAAAAAAGGACCACATCGGCAGGTCCAGGGGGGTGCGGTACACGAGCAGTCTTTTATTTTTTACCCCCTCGCCGTAAAACCAGTACGAGAAAAGAAGCAGGGTCAGCGCGTTAACCAGCACTATCTGAAAGTAATACGGATTTCTTGTCAGGTCCGTGAAGAATATTAACGGAGGAACGAATAAAACAATATAAAGGATAAAATTAATATATTTTTTCATCGCTTTAATTTCTACCGTCCCTGAAATACCCGCTGGACATCCGGGTCGTTTGGCGACAGTTTCCTTGCTTTCTGCCAAAGCTCAGTAGCCTGCTGAATCTGTCCCTGCCTGCCGAGCAACACCGCAAGGTTTTTAATCGCGTTAAGAGAATCAGGCGATAAAGCTACCGCCTTCTCGTAGTATTTCTTTGCCTCATCCATATTGCCGGCCATAAATTTCATATTGCCGAGATTAACGCAGGTTTCAGAGTATTCGCCGGCACGGCGGACAGCCCAATCCTCAACCCAGGCGTTATGCGGATAACTTTTTAGCTTCTCCGGAAACTCAAGATGATCCTTGTACATCTGCTCGGCTTTGTCCTGTCTGCCGAGCTGCATAAATATCCAGGCCATCCTGTAATAATTTAGCGGAAATATAGGGTCAATAGTGCGGTATTTTTCAAACTCTTTCATAGCCTTATCCCAGAGCTCAAGCTTTTTCTTCTCATGCTCGCGGGCAGCGTTAGCATTTCCCTGGGCCCTGGCCTGATCCGCGAACCGCTTCTCGTCTTCGCCCCACTTCAGATATATCAACCCGGCCTGATGATGGGACTGGACATAGTTCGGCGCGAGCTTCCAGACATCTTTATATTTTTCTATGGAGCGCTCCGCGTCGCCGCTTGCCCAGCGGTCATTATAGACATTCCCCATGAAATAGTGCGCCATAATAAATGACGGATTCTGTTTCGCGACATTTGAATAGGATTCAAGAGCCGGGATCCACTGGCCCTGCTTGGAGTAAAATATCGCCAGGTTATGTTTCACATCGGCGTTAAAATATCCGTAAAAAACCCACATCAGATAAAGCGCCAGCGCGGCCACGCCACCCTGCAGCAGTTTCTTGAAACCGGAAGGGAGCAACGGTTTGGACGGCTCCGAATTCTCCCTTGCTCCCTGCCTGTAATGAATATTCAGGGCCCCGATAAGCCCAATGAGCAGCCATAGGAATACACCCGAAGAAACAAAACGGAGCGAGACACAGACAAAGTTATGTATAAGCTGAGCCGAAATCGCCGTAAAAATACCCAGTTGATAATAGGGCCTCAGGTCCGCCTTGGTTTTATCGGTTGTCTGTTTGCTGAATACCTGAAGGTTTTTAAAACCAACCATAAGAAACACCGCCAAAAGCCACAGGAAAATACCAAGGCCAACCAACCCTTCATCATAAGCGACTTCCAGGTATTCATCTTCCGGATGGTCCGTTTCAGTGTTATGCCTTCCCTCAATAAAAAATATCTGCGGCCTTCTCCAGGCCGGGTAAGTCACATAAAAGGAGCCTATGCCCGTGCCGAGCACCGGGTTTGTTTTAATCATTTCTATCGTTGAAAGCCATGTGAATATACGGAATGAGGAGCTGTCGGGCCTGCCTTTCATCTGGTGGAACATGCCGCCGCCGACCAGCAGAATTGTGCCCAGAAGCATCGCAAAAAGAATCCTCTGAACCTTGGCTTTCTGGGCGTGAATAAAGAAGCCGACCATCAAGAACACAAAAATTAAAAGGCCCGCGGCAAACCCGAGCCACGCGCCCTTTGAATAAGTATAAATTGTGTTAAAGGCTATAAGAAGCCACAGAAGAATGAAATGAAACTTCCGGGTTTTCATGTACATCGCGAGCGTTATAGGGCTCATTACCACAAGAAAATCGCCGAAGAAATTCGGGTTGCCGAAAGTGGAGAATATGCGCGAGCCGAACGCCTGTCTCCATATAAAAGGATCCAGCCCCGGCTCCGGAGGAGACGGAAAGAACCTGTAATCCAAAAACTGTATGACCCCGTAAATCGTCGCTACGAAGGCCGCGGCAAAAAGCCAGTTGAACAGTTTTTTTAGTTTTTCCTCGCTGTCAAACTCTTTAACCACAAGCAGGGCAATGCCTATATATATTACGCGCCTGACAAGCTCATTGCCGCTCGCGTAAGGAAAGGGGCTGCGAAAATACGAAATGACGCCTGAAACAAGAAAAGCGAAAAGCGGCAGGACGATTATGGCGTTTTTCTTAAAGAAATCCCAGCCGTCTTCTTCCACTATCTTTATCAACCAGGTGGCCAGCAGGGCCGTGCCGCCCATCTGAATAAGGGTTATTTTGATCTGCGCAGAATCGTAGGTTCTCAGATAAAAGGCGACTGAAATAAGGAAATACAGAACCGGCATTCCCAGAAATATCACTTTCTCGGAAAATTCAACGACGCTATTTTTTATTTCAGCCGCAATTTTAGACATTCGCCATCCTTATTTAATGTTATTGCCGATACGCGAAACCACCGTCAACCTGTGAGACTGGCCAAAATCTCCGTATGGCACCCACGCGTAATCAATAGAAAAGCGTTTCAGATTAAAACCTATCCCGCCGGTAATATTCACATTGGACTCAGAACCTATGCCGCGCGTGCTTAGCGGATACCTGTATCCGCACCTGAAGGCCACAGTATTGTAAATATCAAATTCAAAACCGGTCCTCAATTCGCTCACTTGATCTATATAACTTACAATTTCAGCGGTCCAGAACGCATTTTTGGTAAACCAGTAGCCGTAATTTAAAAATCCGCCGGTAGGCAGGCTGTAACCTTTCACCGGGAAACCGGCATCAAATATTCCGAACCCCAGCTGCCAGTCGCCCACATAATCCGCCTGCCTGGGGCCTCTGTAGCGAAGCTCCTTGTGAAAGTAATATCCGCCGATAGATAGGGCCAGTCCTGAAGCGCTGTTTGAATCTATTGTTTCGGTCAGAGCTTTAAGAGAGGCTCCCCACGAAAATGACCTAGATAACTTCTCAGAATAGCCGAAAGCCGCGACAATATCGCTGTAGGCAAGAGAGCCGGACTCCGAAAAACCGTCCGCTTTGGAACTGTCGTATACTGTCTTGGTCATTCCACCCGCTCCAAGATAGCCTAGTGATCCCATGACGGCCGCGTTATTGCCCATATTTCGGACATAATGAACCGCGCTGTAATTAATTTCTGAAAGATACTGAAGGTGTTCTATGGAGAGCTCGCTCCGGCCGTCAAACGCCGCGACCGCCGGATTAGAAAATAGATTTTGGGATGTTACCATGCCAATGACATCGCCGATAGCCGCGCTTCTTGCTCCGGGATTGATTTTTAAAAAGCTGAAAATGCTTGTGCCAGGGGAAGCCGCGTTTAAAGCCGCGGCTGTAAGGTAGGAAAAAACTATTACTATTGCTCTCTTTGTCCTCATTTAGAAACATCCGAAATACTGCATAAACCGAGTTCCTGTGTAAATAGCCGCGCCCAGGATAACTTGACTGCCGACGAATCATACTTCAAATCCGGTTTTTTTAAAAGCCAGTTGCAGCGCGACGAATAAGTCGCGCATGACTGCAACGGGAGCGAGTGGTGAGCGACCCGGATGGGATTTCTTCTCCCTCGCCGCTGTCGCGGCTCATCCGAAGCCCGCCCCCCTCGCTTCTTCTGCCTCTGGCAGCGCTCGGGTTGGCTTCAAATCCGGTTTTTTTAAAAGCCGGGGATGGGATTTGAACCCACGGCCTACGGTTTACGAAACCGTTGCTCTACCACTGAGCTACCCCGGCAAACTCAGGCAATTCCAATTAAAACTTAAAAATGCTGGGGGTCAGAATCGAACTGACGACACCAGGTTTTTCAGACCTGTGCTCTACCGACTGAGCTACCCCAGCATTTTATATCTTATTTGTGCTCGTAAGCCTTTTTGCCGGCTTCAAAAGCAGACTCAATTTTATCTTTCTGCGACATTATCTTATCTTTTACATCGTGAACAACATGTTCGGCTTTTTCTATTACATCTCCGCCCATGTCTTTTAGCTTATCCGTCAAATCATCGCCAAGGCCGTGAAGCCTCTCTCTGGTTTCCTTGCCGGACCTGGGGGCGTAAAGTATTCCTATAGCCGCGCCAACTATTCCACCCAGCAAAAACGCAAGCAAAACATCTCCCGAATTTGAATCAGACATATTCCCTCCTTAGACCTGCTTCTCGTCTCTGGACTTCCTGTGTCTCATAAAAAAAGCCGAAGCAATGCCGCTTACTATTGAACCGACCTTAAGCCACGGAGAACTCAAACTCTGCGCAAAACCCGCGACATTTGAAGCTATTTTTCCCACCAGCGCGGCATCCTGATTCAGCTGAATTAAAAGCTTTTCCGCTTCGCCTGCCGTGCGCCTGATCTGAATGAGAGCGCGGATCAAAAAAACCGAAACCACAATAAAAGCAACCGCGATGACCGAATGCACCACAATTAAAGCAATCATTTTTTCGCGTCCTTTTTCTGCTTTAGTTTGGATATTGAAGAAGTCACTTTAGAAACCACATCCCGCATCTCAAACGGCTTGGTTATATAATCGGTCGCGCCAAAAAGCATCGCGTCGTGGTAAGTTTTGTCATCGGAAAACGCCGTCAGCATTATTATCGGGACTTCGCTCGTCTCGGGCGCGAAGCGTATTTCTCTGCACAAGCTGATGCCGTCAACACCCGGAATATTTATGTCCATCAAAATTGCATCAGGTATAATCTTAGAAAGAACATCCTTGACCTGCGCGTAACTGGTGGCCGTTGACACTAAAAACCCCGCCATTTCCAAACCCTTTTTAAGTATTTCTACTATTAGAGGGTCATCGTCAACGACCAGAACCTTTTTGTTATCCATTTTCAGTGTATTTTACCAAAACAAATACCGGTTGTCAAATATTAATTATTTCACGCCTGAATTGAGGATGAAGGGCAGATATCTTCCAACGGGCAGGAAGCATGGGCAGGATTTCTGGCCCTGCAAATATCGCGCCCGAAAGCCTGCAGAAGATGAGAAAATACAAACCAATCCTTCTTATGCACCTGCTTCATCAGGTCAAGCTCTATCTTCTCGGGAGCACTGTTTTTGGTCAGGCCGAGCCTCTGCGAGATTCTTATGACATGAGTATCAACAACAATCCCCTCAAACTTATTGAAAGCGTTTCCCATCACGACATTTGCAGTCTTCCGAGCGACTCCCGGCAGTTTCAAAAGGTCTTCCATTTCGGATGGCACCCGGCCGCCGAACTGATCAACGATCATTTTCGCGGATGCTATAATGTTTTTTGCCTTATTCCTGTAAAACCCCGTTGAATGAATATCTCTCTCAAATTCCTTAATATCTGCCTTAGCGAATGCTGCGGCCGACCTGTACTTTTTAAAGAGCGTTTTGGTGACCTTGTTTACTCTTTCATCGGTGCACTGCGCCGACAAAATAGTCGCGACCAGTATTTCAAGCGGATTGGAAAATTCAAGCTTTGTACCCGCTTCAGGGTAATGTTTTTTCAGCCTTTTAACGATTTCTTTCGCGTCAGCCATTTAACCCGCCTTAATCGCGTTTACCGGACAATCCTTAACCATTTGAGCCGCGCATTTTTCATTTTCAGGCGATATATCGCCGGCCAAGACCACGGCGATTAAGCCGTCCATCTCAAACACATCCGGACAGGATGAAGCGCACAATCCGCATCCTATACAAACAGCGCTGTCCACCGAAACTTTCATGTTTATCCTTGCCTTGAATCAATTAATCAACTTAATAATGGCTTTATGAAGCCTTCCGTTTGAAGCGGCCATCGTCTGTCCGAAAAGAAAATCGGGTGTATTGCCGTAGCTGGATATTTTTCCGCCGGCTTCTTTTAAAATAAGCGAACCGGCCGCTATATCCCAGGCTTTGAGTCCTTCTTCCCAGAAAAAATCCAGCCTTCCGCAGGCAACATAACACAGGTCTATTGCCGCAGACCCGAGCCTTCTCATGCCCTGCACTTTTGTCAAAACATTAGAAAATATTTTCAGGGGCCTTTTGTTATCGGAATGAACATAATACGGGAAACCTGTTACCGCGAGAGACTTTATAAGTTCGGACTTAGCGGAAACCCGTATCTTTTTTCCGTTTAAAAACGCTCCGGCTCCCTTTTGAGCCACGAACAATTCTTTCAGGGCCGGCGCGTAAACAACCGCGGAAACCATCTCGTTTTTATACCGCAAACCTATGGAGACAGAAAAAATCGGAAGCCCGTGTATATAATTCACCGTGCCGTCAAGCGGGTCTATTATCCAGCAGTAATCCCCCTTGATTTCTTTCTGTTCGCCTTCTTCGCCCATAAACGAGTGCGCGGGGAATTTGCGTTTCAATATTCTGATTATGGTATCCTGGGAGGAACGGTCAGCAACCGTAACGGGATCTATTTTGCCCTTATAGTTTATTTCAATTGGCTTATTGAAATATTTAAGAAGCACTTTTCCCGCGGCAGTCGCCGCGATTACGGCTGATTTCGTGTATTGGTTGGGTTTCATTTTGGGAGGGATTTAATTCCAGTGTTAAGGGAATATCGTGAATGAACTGAGCCTTCAACTTACAACATGCATCTTATCTCTTAAAGTGGCGGGGATGACGGGATTCGAACCCGCGGTCTCTGCCTTGACAGGGCAGCGTGTTAAACCGGGCTACACCACATCCCCAACATTACATTATCTTACAGGAGCGGGTTCAAATCCTGGGATTCCCTTCCGCTCCATATTTCAAATTTGTTGTCGCTACAGGCCCGGGCACTCACGAACTCGTGCCCGCGCAAATTCTCGTCCAAAGTTCCCATCCGCATTCTGCGGATGACTTTGGACTTGCGCCCCGCGGTCTCTGCCTTGACAGGGCAGCGTGTTTCACCCTACGGGTGATGACCCGAAGGGTCAAAACCGGGCTACACCACATCCCCAACATTTAAAGATCTCTCAAGAGAAGCGAACAACAATTCTTTTCTTTGACTATGTTTTTTTAATTCAATCTCTCGTTTTCTGGCATCAGCACTGCTCAGATATGCCTCGTAATAAACAAGTACATATGGGACATATGCTTTCGTTGAAGATACTTTACCTGCATTGTGCTCACGGTAACGCTTTCTTAAATCACTAGTATAACCAATATATGTTCTATCTAACTTCTTACTCTTTAGCAGGTATACATAATACATTAGATTCGTGTTTCACCCTACGGGTGATGACCCGAAGGGTCAAAACCGGGCTACACCACATCCCCAGAAAACCAGTTCTAAGCTATAAGTTAGCAGTTTTAAGTAATCTAATAACTTACAACTTAAAACTTATAACTAACAGAGGCGTATTATACTACGAATGCAGATAATTGTCAAATGAGGCCTGTTTAAAATAACTTTATCAATGTCTCGTCATTTCACTTTATTGGACATTTTAGCAAGAGCGCTTGGTTTCGTAGTGCTTTTGACACTTCAAGATGTTACAAGTTCATTTTGATAAACACACTCAGGGATTGTAGCGAGGTTTAGCTATTTCACTTTTTTTGACATTTTAGCAAGAGCGCTTGGTTTCGTAGCGAGCTGCAAAGATTTGGAGTGAAGCGAAGAAATTTTTGACAAGGTGTAGCACAGCTACATGAGTCAAAAATTTCAAAGCTGCAACCCGAATATTTGCAGCGCAGTAGAAATAAGAGTGCTCTTGCTAAAATGGGCAATGCAGGGCTCGAACCTGCGACCCCTTCCTTGTAAGGGAAGTGCTCTTCCGCTGAGCTAATTGCCCAATTTCCCGTTTTAAACGCCTAAAATCTAATTTATCGTCAGAGTTTTATGCGTATTTCTTAATTTCTGACAACTTCTGAAAAACTGGAAACAGCATCTTTTAGCCAAATTTACGGATTGTATATGCATAGAATCTGTCAAGAACCCAATAATAAAACAACTTAAGCAGTATTAAATACCGCTTAAGCGGTCATCCTTACTTAAAACCACATAGGGATATTAGCAAATTTCAAATAATTTGACAAGCGACGCGCACACCCCATTATGTCAAGATTCTCGCGGACATACTCACGACTGTGTCTGTTTTCTATCGGCTCAAAATACTGCTTTAAATATCGTGACAATTCAGAACACATACAAAAATTGGCGCTCTCCTGACGAAACCGCTTTAAACAATATTTTTTACATCTTTTCCTGCCCGTGATGAAATAAGTTTTTCAAGGCCGACAATTATTGATATGGCAAGCCCCACCGCGATTATACGCAGCCAGGCATCGGGGGACAACGGGGCGCTATGAAAAAAAACATTCATAGCTTTTGAATGAGCAAATATTATCTGAGAAACCGTCATCACGAATACACCGAGCCATATCCAGAGATTAGAAAACAGGCCCACGCTCAAAAATGATTTTTCAAAAGACCTGCAGTTAAAAAGATAAAACAACTCCGTAAAGACAACCACGCTGACAGCCGCCGTGCGCGCGGCCGCGAGAGAAGCGCCATTTCGCATTTCATAGTTGAACAATATAAACACACCCGCCACCATAAGAGAGCCCACATATATGGTTCTGATAACAATGCCTCCGGTCATAATGGGCATATCAGGCTTGAATGGCGGGCGCTTCATTATACCGGCTTCTTTCGGCTCAAACGCAAGCATCATGCCTAACAGCACAGCTGTAGTCATATTAATCCAGAGGATCTGCACCGGAAGTATTGGCAAAACAACGCCCGCGAAAATAGCAACGATTATCGCCAAACCCTCGCCCAGATTCGTCGGCAGCGTCCAGGCAAAGAACTTTCGCAGATTGTCAAAAACACAACGCCCCTCTTCCACCGCGGCCTCAATCGTAGCAAAATTGTCATCCGTTAATACCATATCGGCGGACTCCTTTGCCACTTCGGTGCCGTTCTTCCCCATCGCGACGCCAATATTTGACTGTTTTAAGGCCGGAGCGTCATTTACACCGTCACCCGTCATGGCAACTATATTGCCCTTATGCTGGAGCGCCCTTACAAGCCTGAGCTTTTGTTCCGGAGTGACACGGGCGAAGACATCTGTTTCTTCAGCTAAAACCAACAATTCCTCATCAGTTTTATTTTCAAGCAGTTTACCTGTAAGCGTTTTTATAGTTCCCGTAACATTCCCCGGGCCGCGCTGGAATCCCATCATAAGCGCTATTGCAGCCGCCGTGTCCGGATGGTCACCGGTTATCATCTTAACCCTTATGCCGGCCGTATGGCAGTTTTTTATGGCCGCAATGGCTTCCGGCCTGGGCGGATCTATCATACCCTGAAGCCCAAGAAAAATAAAGCCGCCCGCCGCATCCTCATGCGTGACTGTAGCCTGCTCCACCGGTACCGTTTTTTTTGCCAAAGCCAGCACCCTCAATCCCGATGCAGCCATTTTACTTACCCATTCATTAACTTTCGCGCTATCCAAAGGCTCAACGCCGCCCTCATCAGCCATAAACGAGCAGCGTTCAAGAATCTGTTCAACCGAGCCTTTCAAATAAACTATATTTTCACCATCGCTTTTATTAAGCGTCACCATATACTGGTGTTCAGACTCAAACGGCACGGCATCTAACCGAGGGAAGGACTCCAAGGCCTCATTATGATTGATCCCGGCCTTAAGAGCAGAAACTATCAGGGCGCCTTCGGTCGGGTCTCCTTCAACAAAAAATCCATTTTCTCCGGACTCAAGCCTTGAATCGTTACATAAAAGCCCGGCCAAAAGGCATTCACGCAAAACGCTTTCCTTTGTAACGGCGAGCGGAGAATTGTTAAAAAATACCCCTCCTTCCGGCAAATAGCCGGCGCCCTTAAATTCGTAAGCGCCGGACAAAGTATAAGCAAACTGCACGGTCATCTCATTTTTTGTAAGCGTGCCTGTTTTGTCAGAACATATTACGGTAGTACTGCCTAATGTTTCAACGGCAGGAAGCTTGCGCACAATGGCCCTGCGTTTTGCCATTCTGGATACGCCTATCGCGAGCGTTACCGTAAGCGCGGCAGGCAAACCTTCAGGTATCGCGCCGACAGCCAAAGCTACGGCCGCCATGAACATCTCAACCACACCCTGCCCGCGAAGAACGCCGACTAAAAATGTCACAAACGAAACCGCCATAATAACCCACAAAAGCAAATGACTAAACCGGCCAATCTTTATTGTCAGAGGCGTTTGCAGGCTATCGGCGCTCTGTATGAGTTGTGAAATGCGGCCTATCTCGGTATCGTCACCGGTAGCAACAACCACGCCTTTGGCCTTACCATAAGTCACAAGCGTAGAGGCATACGCCATATTTTTTCTGTCAGCCAAAGATTCTGTTGCGGCTAAAACCTCAATATGCTTTTGAACCGGCAAGGACTCTCCGGTTAGAGCTGATTCATTTATCTGAATATCTTTGCTGCCGACAAGCCTTAAATCGGCCGAAACTTTGTCACCGGAAACTAAAATAACAATATCTCCCGGGACCAGGTCCTCAGAAGAAACTCGCACCTCTTTCCCATCACGCACGACGACAGCAAGAGTTGTCATGGTTTTAGAAAGAGCGTCCAGAGATTTCAGGGCCTTTGCTTCCTGAATAAAACCAACGACAGCATTAACTAAAACCACAAGGAAAATTACTAAAGAATCAACATACTCTCTGAGCAGAAAAGTAACTATGGCCGCGGCGAGCAGAATATATACCAGGGGCTGGCTAAACTGCATAAGAAACCGAACAAAAGCGCCTGTTCCCTTCTTTTTAGTTAAAACATTCGCGCCGTACCGCAGGCGCCTCTGCTCAACTTCTCCCGCGGATAATCCTTTCCGCGGATCAGAGTTCAGTAAACGAAGCGCTTCGTTAATATCAACATTGTGCCATAAAACATCAATTTGAGAATTCATTAGCCTTCCCCATAACAACAGATTTTATCGGACTTATTTACTGGACATGACAATTGTCTGCGTGGGATACGCAAAATCTATTTTGTGCCTTTCAAACTCTTCCTTAATTCTAAGATTAATATCCTGTTGAATATCCATATACTTATTGTAATCACTTCCTAATACAAAAAATACAACTTCATAAATGAGAGCAAAATCCCCATAGGAGAAAAAGTGGGCTCTATCAAAAACCGTATCCGCTAAACCGGAGATTATTTCCTTTACTATCGCGGGTATTTTCGCCGCCTGTGCGGAAGTTGTCTGATAAGTTACCCCGAATTTAAACACAACCCGGCGCCTTTCCATGCGTTTGAAGTTCCTAACACGGGAATTTGTCAAATCAGTATTTGAAAAGACCAGCTGCTCTCCGCCTAAGCTGCGTATGCGCGTTGTTTTAATTCCAATGTGTTCAACTGTGCCCATAAACTCGCCTATAACTATAAAGTCGCCCGTGTCAAAAGGACGGTCAAATATGATAACAAAAAAACTGAACAGGTCTCCAAGTATAGCCTGGGAAGCGAAGGCGACCGCGAGCCCCCCTATTCCAAGCCCTGCCACGAGAGCCGATATTTTCACGCCCATATTATCAAGCAAAATTATAGCCGCTACAACAACAACAAAAATCTTAGCCGCAAGCATTACAGTTTTCAGGCTTAAATTACGAACATCCGCGTTTGGATTTTTAAGCGCGTAAGATTTCAGCGCATAATCTAAAAGCGACAAAACAAATCTGACAACTAACGCGGCAACCAGTATCAAACCAAATATGTAAATTACCCTGCCCGCGAAACCTGGAAGCACGAGAGTTTTGACACTCAAATAAAACGCAAAGAACAATACGAACGGCAGCAGCGTTTGATAGATATGCCCAACCAAAAAGTCGTCAAAGGTTGTTTCTGTTTTGCGCGCCAAATTTCTCAAACGGCCGACCACAAACACTTTTATGAATATTACCACGGACACCAGAACCAGAAATGTGACAGACACAACCAGATAATCGTATATTGAATTGCCAAAATAGTTTCTGCCCAACAAATCGTTCATCATTTAAATACTCCTATTTCTTATCCTTTTCATTTTTCTTTTGCTGTGTTTCATTCTTTTTGCCATTAATGGCCAAATACATTATTCCGCCAACAAACAATATCATTACAACAAGCGCCAGCCAATCCTGTGAAAAGTTAAAAAAAATCCTCATTTCATGCCTCCATTTAACCAAAATATTTCATCTTGTCTCAAAACCAATCTCACCGAAAAGCGGCACTATGAACAGGAATACCCGTATCACCGCAACTCACAGCAAAAAATAAGCTGACAACCGGACTAATCCAGTTATCAGCTCAAAAATCTGACAAGGCATCATCTGGAATAATCCAGATGGCGGCCCGACCATCTAATCCTCCGGGAAACAGCTCCCGAACCCTTTGTTATTTGTATGTTGAGTCAGCTAAAAATATCCTTCAGACGGCAGTTTCGGTTTTCGCCCGCAGCTTAATGGCCTTGAGCCTGCAAACACCCCACCAGAGACTCAAAGCTCTGGCCTCCCTGCTTCGCTCAAAACCAAAATTTCACTCCTGCCGCAGGTTTTTCACTTGGTTCAAGTTTACAATAATTAAATATTATTCACAAGATCCTGTTAAGACCCCTAATCCTCAGATAGGGCCCAAGTCTTCACCAGACATCTAAAGTCACCCTGAACATTTCAAGTTATAAGTGAACGACGGTGTTTTGTGGATTCCGAACAGAAACTCTCCGGAAGGACGGAAAAGCAAGATTCTTCTCTCCCTTCGGGAGATCAGAACGACTGCGCCGCCTTACCGGAGTATTAGGGTTAGCCCCAATATCGGCGCGATTACGCGAAGAAAGCGCAACCGGAATTACAACCAGAGGACTCTTTTGTAAATCTTGTCAATGTTCTTAAAATGTCCGCTTAAGTCAAAACACTTTGTTATTTCGGCGCGGTTTAACAGCTTTAAAATCTCGCTGTCTGATTTCATGTAATCTTCCAGACTGACATTTTTTTCCCTGGCAGAAAAGGCAGCTTTCTGAACAAGCGCGTAACCGGCCTCCCTGGTCAGGCCCTTTTCAACAAGCGCCAGAAGCACCGTGCCCGAGAAAATAATATCCTGCGATTTTTTAAGATTTTTCATCATATTTTCAGGATAGACTTGAAGCCCGGAAAGAAGATAATTAATCCTTACCAGCATAAAGTCTAATATAATGGACGCGTCCGGCAGAACCACCCTCTCAACCGAGGAATGGCTTATATCGCGCTCGTGCCAGAGGGCGATATTTTCAAGCCCTGCCATCGCGTAGCTTCTAAGCAGCCTTGCCATACCGCAGATATTCTCGGAAAGAATAGGATTGCGTTTGTGAGGCATAGCGGAAGAACCTTTCTGTCCCTTGGTAAACGGCTCCTCGGCCTCAAGCACCTCTGTTTTCTGAAGGTGCCTTATTTCCGTGGCTATTCTCTCAAGGGAAGCGCCGACTATAGCAAGGCGGCACAGGTATGTCGCGTGTCTGTCGCGCGGCACCACTTGGGTAGAAACCGGCTCGGGTTTTAAACCCATGTGCTTGCAAATATATTCCTCTACTTTAGGGTCAAGATGCGCGAAACTGCCTACGGCTCCCGAAACCTTGCCGAAAGAGACAACTTCTTCCGTAGCCTTTATGAGCGCGCTGGCCCTTTTAATTTCACTGTACCAGGAAGCGGCTTTAAGCCCGAAAGTCATAGGTTCGGCGTGCACGCCGTGAGTCCTACCCATCATAGGGGTCTTTTTATATTTTATCACCAACGCTCTTATAGTCTTTAGCAGATTATCTATGCCGGCTTCCAGCATCTTGCACGATTCTTTCAGTTGAGCGCCCAGAGCGGTGTCCAAAACATCCGATGAAGTCATTCCTTTGTGCAGATATCTTGACTCCGGTCCAATCGTTTCGTTCACCTGAGTCAGGAAAGCTATGACATCATGTTTAACGGTCGCCTCTATCTCTAAAATTCTTTTGGGGTTGATTTTTGCCCGTTTTCTTATCTTTGCTACGGCCGATTTAGGCACGAGCCCCATTTTAGACATGGCTTCAGCGGAAAGAATTTCCACTTCAAGCATTTTCCGGAACCTGTTTTCGTCCGACCATATTGCGGCCATTTCAGGCCTGGTGTAGCGCGGTATCATTTAAAGTCTCCTTTGACAACAGCGATTAGCGGTAAGGGCTAAGCGATAAGTGAACTACACTCTAAGCAATAGCTTTTTTTGTAATCCACCCAGCATCTTCCCAATTTCCTCACATTTGGCATTTAAAAATTCAAAATCTTCACAAACGATATAGCTGAGATCGCGGCTGAGTATTAAATGGTATTTAGTTTCTTCCAATGAAGAATCGGCGATATTTAAGAAATGTAGATATTCCCTGGTACTACTTCTTTTAAAACCTTCCGCGATATTTGCTGGTATGGAAGCGGACGAACGGCGTAGTTGAGACACTAAACCATACCTCTCCTCAACAGGAAAACATTTTGTTATTCTATAAATACTCAGTACCAGTTCGTGAGATTTCTGCCAAACAAGCAATTCTTTAAAACTCTTCATCCCCCCACCTACCCCTTATCCCTTACCGTTTACCCCTGCTTTAGTATTTTAAGGATCGCTTCCGGATAGGCTATATGCTCAACGGCAAGCACGCGGGCCGCAAGTTCCTCGGGGGTATCATTTATTAAAACCGGAACTTTCCGCTGAAGAATTATTTCACCGCTGTCATATACTTCGTTTACCCAGTGGACCGTCACCCCCGATTCCGACTCACCGGCGGCTATTACCGCCTTATGCACATGATGCCCGTACATTCCCTTGCCTCCGTATTTAGGCAGAAGCGCGGGATGAATATTTATTATTTTATTCTTAAAATCATTCAGCAAACAGGGATCTATAAGGCTCATATAGCCGGCAAGGCAGACAATATCAACTTTATGCTTTCTAAGCTCGCCTGAAATCATAGAGCAGTAGGCGGAGTTCGCGTTAAAATCCCTGGGATTGAAAAAAAACGCCGGTATTTTATGTTTCTCGGCTCGTTCAAGCCCGTAGGCATCGGCCCGGTTTGAAACAACGACAGCTACCCGCGCGAGGCCTTTTAGTATTCCGGACTCACAGGCGTCTATAATAGCCTGAAGGTTACTCCCACCTCCTGAAATCAGAACTCCGATATTTTTCATATTTTTCCTAAACAGGACTCTTACTCCTCGGCGGACTCACAGACTGACAACAAACCACGAGATTGCTTCTCTCCCTTCGGGAGATCGCAACGACACCAGCTTCTACGAGGCGGACTCACGGACTGACGGGTACAGAAACTCTTTTCAAACCAGAAAACACATACCATAATACGACTGAGATTATACTATTTCCACCCCTCGGACGCCGCTGACAACTTTTCCTATTACCATTGAACCCTTGACAAGTTTCAGGACTTTCAAGGCTGAAGATTTTTCAACTATCAGAACCATACCGATACCCATATTCAACACTCTGTAAATCTCTTTATCCGCAACTTTTCCTTTTTTCTGGATAAATTTAAATATTTCAGGGACCTTCCAGCTGTTCTTATTAATAACAACTCTTATATTTGCCGGCAAAATTCGCTCTATCTTGTCATAAAAACTGCCGCCTGTAATATGCGCGATACCGTGAACAACAGGGGTACGGAAAGCGTTTAATAGTTTTAGAACTTCCTTTACATAAATCCTCGTAGGAGCCAGTAGTTCCTTGGAATATTTCTTTAGTTCCGGTTTTGAAAAGACTTTTCTAATAAGTGAGTATCCGTTTGAATGCGGGCCTGAAGAAGGAAGGCCAATTACCACATCACCCGGCTTTATTTTTCTTCCTGTAATTTCCCGGCCCTTTTCCAGCGCGCCCACCGCGAAACCGGCCACATCATATTCACCCGGAGGGTAAAAACCGGGCATCTCGGCAGTTTCTCCGCCGACAAGCGCGCAGCCGGATATCTCGCAGCCTTTAACAATTCCGGATATCACGCTCTGGGCAGTATCCACATCAAGTTTACCGCAGGCGAAATAATCCAGAAAGAAAAGAGGCTTCGCGCCGCAGCAGATAATATCGTTCACGCTCATGGCGACAAGATCTATGCCGACAGTGTCATGCTTGTCAAGCATAAAAGCGAGTTTTAGCTTTGTGCCGACTCCGTCGGTAGAGCTGACAAGGTTATACTTTGTGTCCGGCAGCGGAAACAAACCTCCGAAACCGCCTATTTTGGGAAGTTTTTTCTTAATTCTTCTGACCAGCTCGTTGCCCGCGTCAATGTCAACACCGGACTTTTTGTAAGTAATCATTATTTGGCTCCTGATTCAGTAGTATGTTATTTTTAACCAAGGGGCTCACTTACCGCCTGCCCTTATCTCTTACACTTGTAATAAACTATTTCGTTTTTGTCCTTGAACCCGGTTTTATAACGGGTTGTCCGGCCTTACACAGCGGACACTCTTCCGGCTTGTAACTTTTCACCTCAAGCGATAACAAAGAGAAACGCGGCACGCCGAAATCCACTTTTCCGCCGCTTCTATCAACCAGCGAAGCCACGGCGACAACATCTCCGCCAAGAGACTTAACAACCTCAACCACCTCGCCGGTTGAAAGGCCCGTTGTTATCACATCTTCAACCACAACGCACTTCTCGCCCTTTTCTATTTTAAAACCACGCCTTAGGACAAGCTTCCCCTCTACTCTTTCGCAAAATATCGCTCTGCGGCCGAGCGCCCGTCCTACCTCCTGGCCTATTACAATTCCTCCCATGGCGGGAGAAATAACAAGATCAATCGCGTCAGCGCCCAACTTGCCGGAAATCAGCTTTCTGAGTTCCTGCGCCAGCTTCTCGGCGGTATCGGGATACTGCAGAATCAGCGCCGACTGAAAATATGTGTCTGAATGAAGGCCGCTTGAAAGAAGAAAATGTCCGTTAAGCAGAGCTTTTTTCTCTTCAAATAATTTTCTTAAATCGTTTGACATAACTCACCTTTCCGTTGAATGACTTTTTTAGCAGAGCAAGCTCTGCGACTACAAAACCATTTTAACGGCGAGATTGCTTCCCGCCACTAAACATTCGGAGGACTGCCGCGTCGTTACACTCCTCGCAAAGACGGCATGAAAGACTCTTTCAACTAATTCAAATCAACCACTTTGGTGTCATACTGACAGAACATATTAAAACGACGGCTCTTTATATCGTCCCCGAAGCGGCCGCTATTTCTTCGCTCATTTGCTTCGCGACGGCGCGAGGGTCTTTGGCCTCAATAATAGGCCTGCCTACAACTATATAATCAGCGCCGTCTCCTACCGCAACGGAGGCGCTGGCGATTCTTTTCTGATCGTCATTTCCTGCCGCAGGCCTTATGCCGGGCGTCACCACGGTAAAATCATAACCACAGGCTTCCTTAATCGCTTTAATTTCCAGAGGAGAAGCTATAACTCCGTCAGCTCCGGATTCCCGCGCGAGTTTTGCCCTCTTAATTACTTCCTGAGGATCAGTCAGCTGGCTGGTCAGCACCGTAACGGCCCATATTTTGGGCCGGTTATTCACGCTCGCGGCGGCTTCTATCATTTCCCGTCCGCCGGATGAATGAATTGTAAGGCTGTATACGCCCAGTTCGGCGGCAGACTCAACGGCTCTTTGCACTGTCGCGGGAATATCGTGAAACTTTAAATCAAGAAAAACCTCTTTACCCATTTTTTTTATCTCTTTTACCAGCGTCTGTCCGGATTTGATGAAGAGTATGGGGCCGACCTTAAAAATATCAACCCACGGTGAAAGGTCGCTTGTCAGGTCAAGAGCCTGCTTCTCAGTTTTTACATCCAGGGCAACTATAATTTTTTTCATTGGCTAAGATTCCCGGTTATTGCCGAAAGAGAGGCAATATTATTTTTCTTCACATAAGCCTCAATACCCGAAGCTATATCTTTAATCGCGTTAACATCCTTAAAAAGCGCAGTCCCCACGGAAACCAGAGTAGCTCCGGCGAGTATAAACTCAACCGCGTCGTCTCCCGTAACCACGCCTCCGCCGCCTATGACAGGTATCTTTACCGCCTTTGACGCGGCATAGACACAGCGCAAAGCCAGGGGTTTTATCGCGGGGCCCGACATTCCGCCGGTAATCGTTGAGAGCTTAGGCTTGCGCGTATTGATATTTATCGCCATCCCGGGGAATGTGTTGACCAGTGATACCGCCCCGGCCCCGCTTTCTTCGCATAAAACCGCCAAAGCCGCGATGTCGCTGACCATAGGCGATATCTTGGCTATAACAGGTAGTTTTGTGGCCTCTCTTACACCCTTTACTATCTGGCTGACAAGTTCGTTGTTCTGACAGATTATCTGCTTGCGCAGGTTTGGGCAGGATAGGTTGAGTTCAATTGCCGCAGCCGAACATTTATCCGAAACCGCGCGCGCCATCTTAATGTAATCCTCCGGAGTTTCACCGGCCACGCTTACAAAAACCGGGGCGCTCAGGTTCGCGAGTTTAGGCCATTTTTCGTCAAGGAATCTGTCAAGCCCCACATTCTGCAAGCCGATGGTATTGAGCATTCCGGCCTCAACTTCAGCCAGCCTCGGAGGCGGGTTGCCCGATTTTTGCTTTAGCGTTATGGTTTTTGTCACAACAGCGCCAATGCTGTCGTAATCAGCCAGATCCCGGCTTTCGTATCCGTAGCCGAAAGTTCCGGAGGCCGTGACAAGAGGCGTTTTAAGTTCAATGCCGAAGATTTTTACACTGATATTTTTTTTCACCATTCTATCTGCCTTATATCAAAAACCGGACCATCCGAACAGACCATTTTATACTCGCCTGATATCTCAACGGCACAGCCCTGGCAATTGCCCATGCCGCAGGCCATCATCTCTTCAAGGGAAGCGTAGCCCTCCACACCGGCCTTTATCGCGATAGTGGCCGCTGTTTTAAGCATTAAGTGCGGGCCGCAGGCGTAAATGACGCAATTGCTGCCGTGCTTTTTTACTGCGGCCTCTATTCCTTCGGTTACATACCCTTTTTTGCCTTTAGAACCGTTGTCGGTATATATTCTTACATCCCAGCCGAGCTTTTTAAGGTTATCGGTGGAAGCCAGGTCATTTTTAGTTTTTGCCCCGTAGAGCACAATCCCGGGAACGGAAAGCTTTTCGGCGGCGCAATTAAGCGAAGCCAGGCCGGTGCCGCCGGCAAGAAGGACAACGCATTTCTTACGGGCAGAGCTCAGGTCGTAGCCGTTGCCGAGCGGGCCGAATACTTTAAGAACCTCGCCCTTTTTTAATTGAGAGAGGTTTTTAGTTCCTTTTCCGATTACTCTGTAAAGAAAACTTACCTCTCCCTTCTTTACCGAGTAAACGCTTAAGGGCCGGCGCAGGAATACTCCGGGCACATTAAGCATATAAAACTGCCCCGGAATAGAAAACCGGGCTAGATTTTCAGATTTAAAACTTAAAATATAATAGCCCGGGCCTGCCGATTTATTGCGGCTTATTATTACTGATTGATACCTTCTTTTTCCGACCAGACGATTTTACCTCCGGCTATGGTGTATTCAGCGGCGCCCTTCATCTTTTTGCCTATATAGGGCGAGTTCTTACTCTTTGAGAGAATGCTGTTCTTTGTCAGCACAAATTCTTTCAGCGGGTCAATAACGACTATGTCGGCGACGCAGCCTGATTTTATCTTTCCCCTGCCGTTTAAGCCAAATATGGACGCCGGGTTGCCGGACATAAGGCATATAGCCTGCGGCCAGGATAATATTTTTTTATCAATCAGGTCCATTATCACGAGGCTTAGAGTGCTTTCAAGGCCGATAATCCCGAATGGGGCCAGGTCGTACTCCTTATTTTTTTCTTCTTCCGTATGCGGAGCGTGATCGGAGGCTATGCAGTCTATTGTGCCGTCGCTTAAACCTTTTATTATGGCCTCAACATCTCTCTGAGCGCGAAGCGGCGGCTTCATTTTCGTGTTCGTATCGTAATTTTTAACCGCTTCGTCCGTAAGAGTAAAGTAATGAGGGCAGGTTTCGGCGGTAACTTTTATTTTATTTTTCTTGGCTCGCCTTATCAGGTCAACGGAGCCTTCCGTTGAAACATGCGCCACATGCAGATGTCCGCCTGTAAGTTCGGCAAGCA
Organism: Elusimicrobia bacterium RIFOXYA2_FULL_47_53; assembly: GCA_001800315.1. Taxonomy (GTDB): domain Bacteria; phylum Elusimicrobiota; class Endomicrobiia; order Endomicrobiales; family XYA2-FULL-47-53; genus XYA2-FULL-47-53. The sequence goes on from MGVE01000012.1 coordinate 29,675, forward strand.
TTATATCGCGGCTGACCATAATGTCTTCGCTCTGATTCGGTATACCTCTTAAACCAAGAACTGTTGAAACGCCGCCCTCGTTCATAACGCCGTTTTTAGAAAGGTTTTTATCTTCAGCGTGCGATATAACCGGCAGAGAAAACATTTTCGTGTATTCAAGGGCATGGCGCATAACCTGAGAGTCCATAACGGGGTTGCCATCGTCAGAAATCGCTATAACGCCGGCGCTTTTCAAGACGCCTATCTCGGCCAGCTCAACTCCGGCCGATTCTTTCGTGATGCAGCCTATGGGGAAGACATTTATAAGCCCTTCTTTCTGGGCTTTCATGAGCACAAATTCCACCGCCGGCGCGTTGTCAAGCGGCGGGTGCGTGTTAGGCATGCAAAAAATTGAAGTATATCCGCCCTTGGCCGCGGCCCGCGTGCCGCTGGCTATAGTTTCCTCTTCCTCGTGGCCCGGTTCCCTTAAGTGCGTATGAATATCTATAAGCCCCGGAGCCACTATCTTTCCCCGGGCGTCTATTTTCGTATCGGCTTTGTCGGTTATCTTATCGGCGACCCTTTCAATAACTCCGTCAGAGATTAGCAGATCCATTTTTTTATCTGATTTAAAGGCCGGGTCAATTACTCTTCCGCCGGAAATCAATATTTTCATCAGCTGTTCCTCGCGATTTTTTGTTTATGCTCGCCGCCCGCTTTGGCGGAGAGGAGATACAAAACTGCCATTCTCACGGCTATTCCGTTTGTAACCTGCTCGTTTATCACGGCCGCAGGGCTGTCAGCGACCTCGGAAGATATTTCAATGCCGCGGTTCATGGGGCCGGGATGCATCACCAGCACATCAGGCTTGGCGTACTTCAGGCGGTCGCCGGTCATCTGGTAAAGTTCAATATATTCATGCATTGACGGAAAAAGGTTGTCCTGCTGGCGCTCCATCTGAATCCGCAGGATGTTAACCACATCAACCCCTTTAAGAGCCTCGTTTAAATCGTAAAACACTTTTACGCCCATATTCTCTATGCCCGCAGGAATAAGGGTCGGTGGGCCGGCGACTCTCACCTGGGCGCCCATCTTTATAAGCCCCCAGATGTTTGACTTGGCGACTCTGCTGTGCAGAATGTCTCCGACTAAAAGAACCTTTAGACCCTCTATTTTTTTCTTCTTATCAAGTATTGTGTAGAGATCCAGCAGCCCCTGAGTGGGATGCTCATGGAAGCCGTCACCCGCGTTAATAATTGAAGAGTGGAGGTTTCTACCAAGGACAGCGGGAGCGCCCGCGAGGTTATGGCGAATTATTATTATATCGGCCTTCATCGCCTCAAGCGTCTTGCCGGTATCAATAAGATTTTCACCTTTTACAACGCTTGAAGAACTCGTAGCGATGTTAACGACATCGGCGGAAAGCCTTTTGGCCGCGATTTCAAAAGAAAGCCTGGTTCTGGTGGAGGGTTCGTAAAAAAGATTTACTACGGTTTTGCCCCTGAGGGTGGGAACCTTTTTAATGCTTCTGGTAAAAAGGCTTTTAAAGGGGCGGGCTGCCTCAAGTATCAACTCAATTTCTTTGCGGTCCAATTGCTCTATCCCGAGCAAATCTTTACGCTGGAGCTGCATTTTCACCTCTTTAGAATTTAAATGAATTCACTGTTCGCGCCGAAAACCAGGATTGCCACACACCTTGAACTCACGACGAAACCGTTCCCGTACCCAACCACAACTTCTTTCTATGGCCGTCTTATATGGATTCCCGACTAAGTATTTCGGGAATGACGGACTCTGATGAATGCGCAGCAAGCTGCGCGACTACAAAATCCCTTATTTCTGATTCCTGTGCAAACGTCGATATTGCTTCCCGCCACTAAACCTTCGGCGGACTGCCGCGTCGTTACACTCCTCGCAAAGACGGACTAAAACAGTATCCAACTGAATCTACTTAAAACTTATAGCTTATAACTTAAGACTGATTACTTCTTCTCTCTTAAAACAACCCTGTCCTGGCCGTCAACTTCCTCCAGCTCCACGGCTATGGACTCGTCTTTTGAGGTTAGAAATTTTTTTCCGACGAAATTTGGCTCTATCGGCAGTTCCCTGTGGCCTCTGTCAACAAGCACTGCCAGTTCTATCGTTTGCGGCCTGCCGAAATCCATTATTTCGTCAAGCGCCGCCCTTATGCTTCTTCCGGTAAATATGACATCGTCAACTAAAACTATTTTCTTGCCCACAATATCAAAGGAGATATCGGTTTCTCTTACCTGCGGCGGCAGATCCATGGAGCCGACATCGTCGCGGTAAAGGTTAATATCAATCATGCCGAACGGGATATTCTTGTTGCCCTCCGAAAGCCCGCCGGAAATAATCTCATTATGAATTCTTCTGGCTACCGGGACGCCTCTGCTCTGAATGCCTACTATACAAAGATCCTTTACTCCAAAGTTCTTTTCAACTATCTCGTGGGCCAGCCGCTTTATGGTTCGGCTGATCTCAACTTTATTCATTATTACTTTTTTTTCAATATCTTTGTCAGTTTTTGCCATGATAACCCGGTTATTTTTTAACAGATTCTATATATTTTTCCACGCCCATTTTCTGAAGCGCGGCGTCCTTTTTTTCAATGCCGAGAGCCATCTTCTTTCTGTAAGCTGTGAGTTTTGCTTTTATCGGTCTATATTTAACAGAAAGTATCTCTGCCGCTAAAACCGCGGCATTTACAGCGCCGGCCTTACCTATAGCAACGGTCGCCACGGGTATGCCCGGAGGCATCTGAACTATTGAAAAAAGAGAGTCAAGCCCGGTTAGGGACTTGCCTTCAATGGGTATGCCTATTACCGGCTGAGTAGTTTCCGAAGCGACCACTCCGGGCAGCGCGGCGGCCATACCCGCGGCCGCGATGAAAACTTCGGCTCCGTTAGACTGGGCTGACCTGACGCATTGTTTAACTTTCTGGGGAGTACGGTGAGCGGAAGCGACATTTACGCTTGACTTGATTCCTAAATTATCCAGGGTTTTGACCGTTGAACTTATTATCGGAAGGTCTGAATCCGAGCCGACTATTATCGCTACCTGTATTCTGGGCATTATTTTACACGCTCCAACGCTCTTTTAGCAATGTCTTTTCTAAAGTGCATGCCGTCAAATGATATTTCCGAAACGACTTTGTATGCAGTATTGACAGCGTCCTTGATGTTATCCCCCCAACCCGCGGCGCCAAGAACCCTGCCGCCGGCCGTAAGAAATATTTTGTCATCAGAAATAGGATTCTCAAAGTTCGTGCCTGCGTGAAAAACCGCGGAATTCTGTATCGCCGCGGCCTTATCAAGGCCTTTTATCCCGGCGCCTTTTTTGAAAGAACCCGGATAACCGCCCGAAGCCATAACGATACAAACCGCGGATTTATTATACCATTCTATTTGGACATTGTCTAACCTGCCTTCAACTGTTTTTTCCATAATTTCCAGCAGGTCGGTTTTTAGAAGCGGCAGTACAACCTGGGTCTCAGGATCGCCAAACCTGCAGTTAAATTCCAGAACATACGGTTCGCCGGCGCAAATCATTAGCCCTATATAAAGAACCCCTTTATAATCAATCCCCTCATTCTTAAAACCCGCGATCAGCGGCTTAATGATCAAGGCTTCAAGTTTAGCGCGGATACTATCGTCAAAAACCGGAGCCGGAGCGTAGGCCCCCATGCCGCCTGTATTGGGCCCCAGGTCGCCGTCGTTGACCCTCTTATGATCCTGGGATGAAACCATTATCTTATAATTTGTGCCGTCAAGAAAGATGTGTATGGATGCTTCCTCGCCGTCCAAAAACTCTTCAACTACCGCGACGGCGCCTGCCCCGCCGAACAACTTATCCGACATTATTTCTTTTACCGCGTTTTGAGCCTCAGCGCGGCCCTTGCATACATAAACGCCCTTGCCGGCGGCAAGACCGTCGGCTTTCACCACAACCGGTTTATCAACAGGCCATTTTTCAATAAATTCCGAGGCGGTTTTATAATCAGTGAAGGTGTCGTAAGAGGCCGTGGGTATGCGGTACTTCTTCATCAGGTCTTTGGAGAATACTTTGCTTGACTCCAGCCGGGCGGATTTCTGGTTTGGGCCGAATATTTTAAGGTTCTTTTTCATAAAATAGTCGGCTATCCCAGCCGCAAGCGGAGCCTCGGGGCCCACAACCGTAAGCCCCACGCCGTGATCCTCCACAAAACCTGAAAGCGCCTCAAAATCGTCGGCGCGAATGGGAAGCAGTTCAGCAAGAGAAGCCATGCCGGCGTTTCCTGGCGCGCAGAAAATCTTATCAACACCCGGGCTTTGCCTCAATTTCCAGGCTATCGCGTGTTCGCGGCCGCCGCTGCCAATAACAAGCACATTGGTTTTCTTCACCTTAACATCCCCCGCAGCCTATTTTATATTTTCCCGTAAAGCAGGCGTCGCAAAACTGGCGGCCCTGGCACCCGGTGGAAGCTTTCATTCCCTCCAGGCTCAGGTAACTTAAGCTGTCCACCTCAAGATATTTCTTTATTTCATTTATCGTGTTTTTTGAAGCGATCAGCTCTTTTTTCGTGGGAGTGTCTATGCCGTAGAAACAGGACGATATTATCGGAGGAGAGCTTATCGCGAGATGCACCTGCTTTGCGCCCGCGTTTCTGATCATCTTGACGAGTTTTCTGCTCGTGGTGCCGCGCACGATAGAATCATCCACCACCACAACGCTCTTACCCTTGAGCACATCCTTTACGGGGTTGTATTTTATCTTGGCCCCAAAATCGCGGATATGCTGGCTGGGTTCTATAAAAGTTCTTCCTATATAGTGGTTTCTGATAAGCCCAGTCTCATAGGGAAGCCCCGATGCCTGGCTGTATCCTATCGCGGCGGTGTTTGCCGAATCGGGAACCGAGATCACGATATCCGCTCCGGCGGCTATGTCTTTTGTTTCCTGAGCGAGCCTGGCTCCAAGCTCCCTGCGCACCGAATAAACGCTCTTATCAAAAATCATGCTGTCCGGCCTGGAAAAATAAATAAATTCAAAAATGCAGAGCGCTAAATCGGGCTTGGGCTTTGCCAGTTTGACTGACTTGACCCCGCTTTTTGATATTACAATCATCTCGCCCGGTTCCACTTCTCTTACATACTTTGCGTTGATGATGTCAAAAGCGCAGGACTCCGAAGCTACAACCCAGCCTGTTCCGATTTTGCCGAGGCAAAGCGGCCTTACTCCCCAAGGGTCGCGCGCGGCGATAAGTTTTTCCGGCGTCAGGACAACGACGGAATAGGCCCCTTTTACCTTTGAAAGCGCGTATTCCACAGTCTGCTCAATGGTGCCGTGCCCGTTCGCTTTTGCCACAAGGTGCAGAATAACCTCGCTGTCGGAAGAGGTTTGAAAAATTGAACCGTCTTTTTCAAGCCTTTCACGCCATTCTGCCGCGTTTGTCAGGTTGCCGTTATGGGCGAGCGCCATCTGGCCTCTCGCGTAATTAATAACCAGAGGCTGAGCGTTCTTTACCGAGCTGATACCGGTAGTGGAATATCTGACATGTCCGATAGCAGAGTTCCCAGAAAGTTTCTGCAGGTTGTCCTGGTTGAATATATCGGCGACAAGCCCCATCTGCACGAAAGAGTGAATCTGCTTACCGTCAGAAGAAGCGATACCGGCGCTCTCCTGCCCCCTATGCTGAAGGGAATAAAGACCAAGATAAGTCAGCTTTGAAGCTTCCGGCCCGTTAAATATTCCGAATACTCCGCACATAAAATCTCCCGATGAATCAAATTAACCAAAAAATCATTCCCAGAAACAGCGCCGCGAAAACAGTAGCCAGGATTATGCTCAAATATATATCGTCCGAAAAACGCCTTACCTCAATGACCCTCTTTTTTGGGTCTACATGAGGCCCGGGGATAGCCCTTCTCGCGGAAATAGTGGCTCTTGCCACCGTGTATATCTCAACTTTAGGCACATATTCTATAAAACTTCTGCATCTGGCGAGGCCGACCTGCCAGTCTCTTTTGAACATGCAAAATTCCGCAGCCACTTCATTCTTATCTTTTTTTATCAGATATAAGCAGTTTCTGCATGTTCCCGGCATATTTATTTTTATCCAAAGCGCTATTCGGCGGCTTTAACGGCATTTATAAATATCTTAAGCCCCCACGCGGAATCGCCGGAAATAATATCAGCCTCATCCTTTGACGGGCTCTGCCAGGCATGGACGAAGCGTTCCGGGTGAGGCATGAGCCCAAACACATTGCCTCTTTGATTGCATATTCCGGCTATATCGTTAGTGGAACCGTTGGGATTGAAAGGATATTCAGGTTTAACTCCGCCGGGAGCGCAGTACCTGAAAGCCACCTGGCCGTTGTCCTCAATTTTATTTAACGCGGAGGATTCTATTGTCACAAATTTCCCCTCGCCATGGGCGACGGGCAGGCGGATTACCTCCGGCATTCCGTCAATCCAGAAATTATTTACGGCCTTTTTCGGCCCCTTACCTCTCACGCCTGCTCCCTGGCGCTTTAGATACACCCAGCGGCTCTCAAATTTGTCGGAATCGTTGAAAGTCAGGGTCGCGGTCTGAGCGTAATCCTTCTCACCGGGCAAAATACCCATTTTGACAAGCACCTGGAAGCCGTTGCATATTCCTATAATCGGCTTGGACGCGAAATCAAATTTCCTTATTTCGTCGCCGAGCCTGTATTTCAGCTCGTTAGCCAGAATCTTTCCCGAAGCAATATCATCGCCGTAAGAAAAACCTCCGGGAAGCGCCAGTATTTGAAAATCAGAGAGCTTTACCTCCCCGCGGATTATGCTGTTAATATGCACGCGGTCGGCCAAGGCCCCGGCCATTTCAAAAGCGGCTTTTGTCTCGTAATCGCAGTTAGTGCCCGCGGTTCTTAATATTATAGCTCTGGGTTTTTTCATAATTATTCCGTTTGCTGCGGTAAATTACCAGGCGAGTCTGGCGCTCCAGGCGCCGTGCAGATCAGCAAGCGCCTCGTCAATGAGCTTTTCGTTTTTAATTCCTTTTACTGTGAAACGGCCGCCGTTTGCGACTCTGCCGATCATGACGAAATTAAGTCCCGCGAGCTCTCTCTCAAATTTCGCGGCTTTATCGGCCTCAATCTCAACCACAAAGCGGGAATTTGATTCAGAGAACATAAGCTCGGCGTTTCCCATTTTATTGGCAGGCATGTTAAAGAGCGAACACTCAACGCCTTTATTGCCGGCAAAGGCCATCTCGGCAAGCGCCACGGCAAGCCCGCCTTCCGAACAATCGTGACAGGAAGCGACAAAACCTTTGACGATAGCCTTATGAAGAGAGGACATTACACGCTTTGAAACCGAAGCCTCAACCTTAGGCAGGATGCCACCCTTAATATTTTTTATCTTATTGTAATGCGAGCCGCCCAGTTCGTTCTTTGTCTCGCCAACCACATAAATGAGGCTTCCGGGACTCTTAAAATCCATCGTGATTGTTTTTCTGATATCTTCAATCAACCCCATCGCGGAAATAAGCAGGGCCGGCGGTATAGAGTAAAGCTTCCCCTTAACGGCATATTCGTTATGCAGGCTGTCCTTGCCGGAAATAAACGGGGTTCCGAAAACCTTTGCCATATCATAGCACGCCAGAGAGGCTCTGACCAAACCGCCCAGCTGATCGGGCCTGTTTGGGTTGCCCCAGCAGAAGTTATCCAGTATGGCTATCTTTGAGGGATCGGCTCCTACGCAGACGGCGTTCCTTAAAGCCTCGTCAATCGCGGAAGCGGCCATCCAGTAAGGGTCAATCTTTCCGAATTCAGGATTAAGCCCGTTTGAAAGCACTATGCCCTTATAACTGTTTTTAACTATCGTGTAGGGCCACACCACAGCGGCATCGCCGGGCCCCTGTTTTGATATATCGCTTCCCTGCAAAGGCTTTATGACGGTCTGGCCCTGAACTTCATGGTCGTACTGGCGGATTATCCATTCCTTAGAGGCTATATTCAAAGAGCTAAGCAGTGTTTTCAAATCTTTGCCGGCTGAGGATTTTGCGGGCAGCTTGCCCGCCTTTTCATGTTTCTGCGTCCAGGAAGCTTTGCGAGTCGGGCGGGGCACTCCCTTGTGCATAAATTCCATATCCAGTTCGGCCAAGGCCTCGTTTTCATACATTACCGTTAAAATCCCGTCGTTGGTGAATTCTCCGATAAAGGTTGCTTCCACATTTTCATCTTCAAACACTTTCAGTATTTTATTTTTGTTCTTTTTTGGCACCGCCAGAACCATTCGTTCCTGCGCCTCGGAGATCCAAATCTCCCAGGGTTTTAAACCGGGGTATTTAAGGGGCACCTGCTCCAAGCTCACCCGCACTCCGCATTCCTCGCCGAGCTCGCCCACCGCGCTTGAAAGGCCGCCGGCGCCGCAATCGGTTATCGCCCTGAACAGGCCTAGGTCTCTGGCTTTAAGCACCGTATCCAGGACTTTCTTTTCAACTATCGCGTTACCTATCTGCACAGCGGTAACATCGCTTTCCTGGTCCAGCTGAACAGATGAAAAAGTCGCGCCGTGAATGCCGTCGCGCCCGGTTCTTCCTCCGACAACAAGCACCAGGTCGCCGGGCAAAACTTTCTTGAAACATTTATTTTTAGGAATTATCCCCATGGTTCCGCAGTAAACAAGCGGATTTGAAGTGTAACCTTCGTCAAAATATACCGCGCCGTTTACTGTCGGTATACCCATCCTGTTGCCGTAATCGCGCACGCCGGAAACCACGCCTTTTGCTATTCGCTTGGGATGCAGCACGCCCTCGGGCAGGCGGGACCATTCAAGTTCCGGCTCGCCGAAACAAAAAACATCGGTATTGGCCAGAGGTTTTGCGCCAAGCCCAACGCCTAAAACATCTCTTATCACTCCGCCTATGCCCGTCGCGGCGCCTCCGTACGGCTCTAGCGCTGACGGGTGGTTATGGGTTTCAACCTTAAAGGCTATACCGTATTCCTTATCAAACTCAATTACGCCGGCGTTATCCTTGAAAACCGAAATACACCACTTCTTATTGAGTTCCTGCGTGGCCCTGAAAACCGTCTCTTTCAAAAGATTATTAAATATCCGCTTATGGGTTTTGCCTTTTTCGTCGGTAAAAGAATATTCCACTATGCCCGTAAGCGTCTTATGCTTGCAGTGCTCGCTCCAGGTCTGGGCCATGGTTTCCAGTTCCATATCGGTGGGATTTCTCCCCTTCTTATGGAAGTAAGACTTAATCCTTTTCATTTCCTCAAGCGAAAGCGACAGGACATTCTCCCTGCTTAACGCGAGAAGTTCATTGTCATTTAAATCCAGAATGTTAACATAATTTTTTTCAATCAATGGAGTATTCCTGAATAATAGGATTTGCGAGAAGCTTTTGCGCTATCTCGGCGGCGGATTTCTTATCAACCTTGCCGGCCAGAATGTATTTATGACCCGTGTTCACTTTTACTGGTTTTACAATGCCCAGATCCCTCACGGCCTTAACGACACTGTCGGAAACGGTATCCGTAACGCCTTTTTTAAGCCACACTTCAACTTCAACCGTACCGGCCTTCTTTAAGGGGGCAAGAGAGTAATTTTCCGTAACCGGGTCAATGAGAAGTTTCGCCGCGATATCGTTAAGCTCGCTTTTGCCGAGTTCGCCCTCAATTCTGTACACGGGGTGATATTTGACATGAGGGCGGGACTTCAGATTCATCTCAGCTATTTCATGGCTGATATGCTCGCCGTGCCTGTCCCGAAAACTGGGCTTTAAATTAATCTGCACTTTTGAAATCATTGGTCATCCTCTAAAAAGGTTTTCTTCCTGTTATTTTCACATAGGCATCCATGTACTTGGCCCTTGTTCCCTTAACGACATCTTCCGGCAGAGTCGGAACCGGAGGCTGTTTATTCCATTTAATTTTCTCAAGATAGTCGCGGACATATTGTTTGTCCAGGCTGTCCTGGGGCCTGCCTTCGGCGTAAATATCTTTTTCCCAGAAACGCGAAGAATCCGGAGTAAGTATCTCGTCAATCAGAATAACTTTGCCGTCAAAAATACCGAACTCAAACTTAGTATCGGCAAGAATTATCCCTTTTGTTTCGGCAAAATCCCTGGCCTTACTGTATACTTTTAAAGAATATTCCTTTAGTTCGTCGGCCAGCTTCTGCCCGACGCGCCTGACGGTTTCCTCAAAAGAAATATTCTCGTCGTGCAGGCCTCCGTCCTCTTTGCTGGAAGGAGTAAAAATAGCTTCGGGCAGTTTTGAAGATTCCTGCAAACCTTCAGGGAGCGGAATACCGCAAACAGTTCTGGACTTCTGGTATTCCTTCCAGCCGGAACCGGCAAGATAGCCTCTTACTATGCACTCAATATCAATTCTCTTGGCTTTCTTGACAAGCATGGAGCGGTCTTTGAGAAATGCGTATTGTTTGAGTTTCTGAGGAAAGTTCTCGTACTCGCCCGTAATCAAGTGGTTTGGCACAATTCCCTGGACAAAATCAAACCAGAACATGGACAGCTTATGCAATACCTTGCCCTTATCCGGTATTATTGTAGGAATTACATGGTCAAAGGCCGATATGCGGTCTGTTGCCACTATCAGCAGCTGCTGATCTAAATCGTAAACATCTCTTACTTTGCCTCTGTGCAGAAGCGGTAAATCAATAAGTTCTTTTTCCATTGTCTGAGCCATTCTTCCTTCCCCCTGTTTATTTGCGCAAGCCTTTTTAAGTTATAAGTTGTAAGTTTTAAGTTATAAGATAAAGTCTATTGAAAAACCCTTAATAAGACCCTGTCATTGCGAACCCGCAGGGTGAAGCAATCTCGCTTTTCCGTCGGGAACGACGAGATTGCCGCGTCGTTGCACTCCTCGCAAAGACGGCACGAAACACTTTTTTAACTGACTCAAGTTATAAGCTATAAGTCAACATCATAAAAAGCAAACATCACACTTCATGCAGGCCTTGAACGCCCGACTTACACACGGAGCGAGGGTTGATTCAACAAACCACTCTTCCACACCAGCGAGTAATAATTTTACATGCAGGCCTTGAACGCCCGACTTACACTTCTGGGAGGGCGTTCACGGAGCCGATGGCGTGTGGACATCGGCGTCCTGCAGAAAATTATTACGAGCGAAACTATTCCCATTCTATCGTGGCAGGCGGTTTTTGCGATATATCGTAAACCACGCGGTTGACTCCGCGGACTTCGTTAATTATCCTATTGGATATCTTTCCAAGCACTTCGTAGGGTATCTTGGCCCAGTCGGCCGTCATGGCATCGCCGGATTCAACTATTCTTAAAGCAACTACATTTTCATAAGTCCTTGAATCGCCCATAACACCAACGGTTTTAACAGGAAGTATAACAGCAAACGCCTGCCAGAGCTTCTCGTAAATGCCGGCCGCGCGGATTTCCTCTTCAACTATCCAGTCGGCTTCTCTTAAAATATCAAGCCGCTCTTTTGTGACCTCGCCCAGCACTCTTATCGCCATTCCAGGGCCCGGGAACGGGTGACGGGTTAATATCTCGGACGGTATTTTAAGCTCTTTTCCGAGGAGTCTTACTTCGTCTTTAAACAGGAACCTTAAAGGCTCAACAAGCTTCATCCTCATTTTCTCGGGAAGACCACCCACATTATGATGCGACTTTATGACCGCCGAGGGCCCCTTGACCGAAATGCTTTCAATGACATCGGGATAAAGAGTTCCCTGGACGAGAAAATCAATGTCTTTGAGCCTTTGCGCGTGGTCGTCAAATACCGCTATGAACTCGTGGCCTATTATCTTTCTTTTTCTCTCCGGGTCAACCACACCGGCAAGTTTATCCAAAAACCGTTTTGAGGCATCCGCAATTATCAGGTTCCTGCCGAACTTCGGGCCGAACACTTTTTTTACTCTTTCTTTTTCACCGAGCCTGAGCACGCCGTTATCAACAAAAATACAGGTAAGCTGTTTACCTATGGCTTTATGGACAAGGACAGCCGCCACTGATGAGTCAACTCCGCCTGAAAGAGCGCAGAGGACCTTTCTTTTTCCGACCTGCTGGCGAATCCTTTTGATTTCCTCATCTATAAACGAGTGCATGTTCCATGAGCGTTTCTCGCCGCACACTTTAAAAATAAAGTTTTCTATTATCCGTCTGCCAAGAGGAGTGTGCCTGACCTCGGGATGAAATTGAACTCCATAAATGTTGCGGACAGTATCGGATATTGAAGCCATGGGGCAGTTTTTGGAATGCGCCGCGCGCTTAAATCCCGTCGGAAGTCTTGAAAGGCTGTCACCGTGGCTCATCCAGACGGGAGTATTGTTCGGGACACCGCTGAAAAGCATATTTTTTTCCGTAATGGCGAGCTGAGCAAGGCCGTATTCTCTTTTCGCGGATTTCTTCACCTTGCCGCCGAGCTTTTCAGCGATAAGCTGCATGCCGTAACAAACGCCGAATATGGGTAATCCTAGATCCCAAATCTTGTCGTCAGGCCAGGGCGCGTTCTTCTCATAAACGCTGGACGGCCCGCCGGAAAGTATTATTCCCTTAACGCCTTCCAGCGACTGCATGTCAGATATCGGCCTGTTCCCCGGATAAATCTCGCAATAGACTTTCGCCTCACGGATCCTGCGGGCTATAAGCTGAGTGTACTGACTTCCAAAATCAAGAATAAGAATCATATTTATTCCTTTTCATTGTTATACTGGCTTATACAAATCATCGTTAAAATATCTACGAAAGTGTTGACCTTTGTCGGTAAAAGCGTAATATGAACCACGATAGTTTTTATAACAATTAATTATTCCATGAGATAAGTAATATTCCACTGCATCTACATTAACTCTGTTTCTCGTATCCCCATGGGTATTACATACCTCCACCAAACTTTTAAAATAGTTATAAACTTTTGGTATTTTCTTTAACTCCAAATATTCATCATAACAAGGCTTGACCTTAAAAACTGACAACTCTTCTTTCTGTTTAGCTATAAACCTCATCAAAATAAATATTATCAACAAATATGCAGTATGAAAACTCAACAGATATTTCGCAATTATAGATAAAAATGTCACGGCTTCGCCAGAATCATGACTCCCATTGAAAACTATACCTAAAACTAAAAATATAGCTCCCTGGAACCATCCATTATTGAATATTTTATTCAGTTTCATACTAATGTCAACATAACCAGCTTCCAGTATCCCCTACAACCTTCAGTAGCGAGCATAATTTCATACAGGCCTTCACCCATAGCGAGGGTGGATTCAACAAACGACTCTATCATCCCACACCACTGCGAGTAATAATTTTTCATGCAGGCCTTGAACGCCCGACTTACACTTCCGGGAGGGCGTTCACGGAGCCGATGGCGTGTGGACATCGGCGTCCTGCAGAAAATTATTACGAGCTACTTCCCCATGCCGATTTTCTGCGCCTTCTGGAATATCTTCCCTTCGTGTTTAATATCGGGAGCTATGATGAGCTCGGAAAGCTGAAGTTCTTTAAGGTTTTTCGCGCCCACGGTACCCATGCAGGTGCGCACCGCGCCGACAAGGTTCTGCGTTCCATCGTCAAGGCGGGCCGGCCCGAGCATAATCTCTTCAAGGCTTCCGGTGACGCCTACTCTTATCCTTGTTCCGCGCGGCAAATTGTGGTGAGGAGTGGCCATACCCCAGTGGAAACCTTTGCCGGGAGCTTCCTTTGTTCTCGCGAAAGCCGAACCGACCATGACCGAATCGGCGCCGGAGGCGAAAGCTTTGCATATATCTCCGCCGGTGGACATACCGCCGTCGGTGATAATCGCGACATATTTTCCGGATTTTTTAAAGTAGAAATCTCTTGCCGCGGCGCAGTCTATGGTCGCGGTAACCTGGGGAACACCAATACCGAGCACTCCGCGCGAGGTGCAGGCGGCTCCGGGCCCTACGCCCACAAGAAGGCCGGCGCACCCGCTTTCCATAAGCTCAAGGGAAGCGTTATAAGTGACCACATTGCCGATGACTACCGGTATTTTCATGTCGGAACAGAACATTGAGAAATCCAGCGCTTTGTAGGATGTCGCTATATGCCTTGCGGTTGTAACCGTGGACTGAACCACGAACAGGTCCGCGCCGGCTTCCTGAGCAAGCTTACCGAACTTCGCGGCGTTTGCCGGTATGCACGATACCGCCGCGGGAACCTTGCCTTTCTTTATCTGGGAGACTCTTTCAGCCACAAGCTTTTCTTTAATGGGCTCTTTATACATATCCTGAACAAGGGCCGTGGCTTCCTCGGGAGAGGCGTTGGCGATTTTTTGAAGTATCTCTTCGGGGTTCTCGTATCGGGTCTGGACACCGTCAAGGTTTAAAACCGCGAGCCCGCCGATTTTGCCCATGGCGATAGCGAACTTTACATCCACTACTCCGTCCATGGCGCTCGCCAGAAACGGCAGGTCAAGTTTAAGCGAACCGATTTTTGTGGCTATATCCACTTCGTCGGGATTAATGGTTACCCCTCCCGGAACTATAGCAACCTCGTCAAAACCGTAGGCCCTTCTTGCCTCTCTGTCTTTACCGATAAAAAACGCCATTTTAAAACCTCCGTTATTTTTAAACCAGCGGTAAGGGGTACGCGGTAAGTGAAAAGTGAAAATCAATATCTTTGACTGTCACCTAACCCTTACCCCTTATCACTTACCACTGTATTAACTCAAATTATATTTTTGGCAGAGTTATTGTTTTCTGAGCCTGGTACTTGCCTTTTTTGTCGGCGTAAGAAACGGCGCAGACCTCGTCGCTCTCAAAAAATAAAACCTGCGCTATGCCCTCGTTGGCGTAGATCTTCGCGGGCACCGGCGCGGCATTTATTATGCTCATTGTAACATAACCTTCCCACTCGGGCTCAAACGGGGTCACATTAACGATCACCCCGCAGCGCGCGTAGGTTGATTTACCGAAACAAACCGTTACCACATTTCTCGGTATCCTGAAATACTCAACGCTCCTGGCTATCACAAACGAGTTGGCTGGGATATTGACGGATCCGTCGGTTTTGATAATATCAAAAGCGCTCTCATCAAAATTTTTGGGATCCACAACAGCGCCCTGAGCTATCTCAATATCCTTTTTAAAGACTCTAAACTCATTGGCGACCCGCATATCATAACCGTAAGATGAAGTTCCGTAAGAAATATTCCCGTCGCGGACCTGCCCGGGCTCAAACGGCTCTATCATTCCATGCTCTACACACATCTTCTTTATCCAGCTGTCCGGTTTTATCATTTATTCAGCCTTATAATTTTTCTATCTCATCAACAACGCCTACATTAATCAACAGAGGTTGTCTTGGCAACCTCAATAACTTAGCGAGGAAGCAGAGTTTTGAGCGAACCAAGGAATCTGAAACGATGCGTAGCAACGCTACGCGAGTTGAAGATGACGACGGTGCAGCCAAAACTACTGCTTCCGCAGTAGTTAGTGAGGTTGGCAAGCCAACCTCACCAGCATTTTGAATAACCGCAGCTCCTGCAGACGACGCAGCCTTCTCCGAACTCAAGCATCTCGCCGCAATCCGGGCACTGAGGGCACGAACCGATGAAATCGCGTTTATTCATGTTAAGCGAGCTGCCGGAATCGGTCTTAACCGGCTGAACTTCCGCGTGAGCGCCGCCCTCGGGAAGATCTTTCACGAAAAGGTCCGGTATCATTTTATCTTTCTTGTAGTTTAAAAGCGCTTTTGCTATGGCATCGGCGCAGGAAAGTATGGCTCCGCCCTCGGCGAGCGTCGGAGACGGGCACCTGATTCCCTTAAGCTGATACACTATTTCCTCGTGGCTTATGCCCGAGCGAAGAGCCAGAGATATCATGCGGCTGACCGCCTCGGACTGGGAAGCGGTGCATCCGCCGGATTTGCCCAGCTGGGTGAACACTTCGCAGGCGCCGTGTTCATCTTCATTTATGGTTACATACATCTTTCCGCAACCCGTGTGCATGAGCAGCGTTACTCCGTGCGTAACTCTCGGCCTCTGGCGCGGGCGCCTTTCCTTTAATACGGTGGGCTGCTTCGCGTCCTTAGTGCCGATGTTCAGCACCTGGGTATCTCTGCTGCCGTCGCGGTAAACCGTAACGCCTTTGCAGCCAAGCTTATAGGCAAGCGTGTAAACCTTGGCGACTTCTTCTTTCGTTGAATCGTGATGGAAGTTTACGGTCTTTGAGACGGCGTTATCAGTATATCTCTGGAAAGCCGCCTGCATGCGGACATGGTCTTCCGGCGTAATATCATGAGCCGTTACGAAAACCTTGCGGACTTTCTCGGGAATTTCCTTAAACTCTTTTATGCTTCCCTTTTCGGCGATCTTGGCCATAAGTTCAGGCGTATAGAAACCCATTTCTTTGGCAGTCTTCTCAAAAAACGGGTTAACCTCAAGCATCTCGTTGTTGTCCAGACAGTTGGCTCTTTTGTAAACCAGCCCGAATATGGGCTCAATTCCGCCCGATGCGCTGGCGATTATGCCGATGGTTCCTGTCGGGGCAATCGTAGTAAGGGTAGCGTTTCTTCTGGGGCCCTTATCCACAAACACGCTCTTTTCGTAGTTCGGAAAACAGCCTCTCTTAACAGCGATGTCGTGAGAAGCGTCCTGGGCCTTGGACTGGATAAATGACATGACCTTTTCGCCCAGCTTGAAGGCTTCGTGGGAGTTATACGGGATTGAAAGCTGGATCAGCATATCAGCCCAGCCCATAACGCCAAGGCCGATTTTTCGGTTTGAGCGGGTTGTCTTCTCTATCATGGGGATAGGGAAGTTGTTCATATCTATCACATTGTCCAGGAAGTGAACCGAGGACTTGGTAACTTTTTCAAGCCTGGCCCAGTCTATCTGGCCGTCTGAAACAAAATGCGAGAGGTTAATTGAGCCGAGATTGCAGGACTCGTATGGAAGCAGGGGCTGTTCGCCGCAGGGATTGGTTGATTCTATCATTCCCACCGCCGGCGTCGGATTGGCCTCGTTCATTCTGTCTATGAAAACAATGCCGGGCTCGCCGTTTTTCCAGGCCTGGTCAACTATCTTTTCAAAAACTTCTTTGGCTTTAAGCTGGCCGGCCTTTTCCTTGGTTCTGGGGTTGTAGAGGTTATACTCCCCGTCTTCCTCAACCGCGTCCATAAACTCCTGCGTGAGCGCGACCGAAATATTGAAGTTGTTGAGGCTGTCGTTTTTATCTTTACAGGTAATGAAATCCATTATATCCGGATGGTCAACTCTTAAAATACCCATATTGGCGCCGCGCCTGGTGCCGCCCTGCTTTATTGCTTCCGTCGCCGAGTTGAAAACCTGCATGAAAGAAACCGGGCCGGAGGAAACGCCGTGAGTGGTTTTAACGACATCCCTGGACGGGCGAAGCCTTGAGAACGAGAAACCCGTTCCGCCGCCGGACTTATGGATAAGGGCGGTATTTTTGAGAGTCTCAAATATGGAATCCATTGAATCGTCTATCGGGAGGACAAAGCAGGCCGAAAGCTGCTGAAGAGCGCGGCCGGCGTTCATAAGGGTAGGAGAGTTAGGAAGGAAATCAAGAGTTGACATCATAACATAGAATTCCTGAGCCGTTGTTTCCACATCGGCCTGGGGATCATGAGCCTTATCGGCTTTCGCTATGTTTTCGGCGACACGCCAGAAAAGTTCTTCCGGCTTTTCCGCCACCTTGCCGTCGTTATCTTTCTGGAGATACCTCTTTTCCAGCACCGTCAGTGAATTCGGCGCCAACGCCGGCTTAACTTTTTCAAACAACTCTTCGCGATTCAGACTCATAACCATCCTATCCTCCTGATTCAATTTAGGTGTTTTTTTCGGATTTTACTTCTTTCCTGCCGGCCATGACCTCCTGTAAACTGTTCTTTCCGTTTTTCATGGCAACTTTTTTCAGTTTCTTGAGTTCGTCCATGAAACGGTCAATATCGTCAAACTGCTGATAAACCGAAGCAAACCTGATATACGCGATAAGATCCAGATCCCACAGCTTTTTTAAAACCTTTTCCCCGATAATACGGCTCGGGACCTCCATAACATAGTCCTGAAGCTCATATTCAACCTCATTTACGATTTTTTCAACGGCATCGGAAGAAATGGGGCGCTTCTCGCAGGCCCTTATAATCCCCTCTCTGACTTTCTGCCTGTTGAAGGGCTCGCGACGCTGGTCGGATTTCACAACCATAAGCGACATCTCCTCAAGCCTCTCATAAGTGGTATAGCGCTTATGGCACTCAAGGCACTCTCTGCGCCTGCGTATCACAGAAGCCTGATCCATGGGCCGGGAATCAATAACCTGGTCTTCAAAACTATTGCAAAACGGACAGCGCATTACTTATCCCCAATATGCACAGTATACACAAGATATAGTGTTTTAGGCAGCCAAGCCCATACATATAGTTTCCCCGGAAAATAAAATTAGGCCCTACGGTTGAATGCTGCGCCGTTTGCCTGTCATTTAATCCAACTATTATCGCGGATCGGCTGTCTTCATTTATAAAACTTCTTTTCAAATTTTTTCTGTTGCGAACTGATTATAACATAGACAAATTAATGTGTCAATAGTAAAAAAAATAAAATATTCGGGGATCAATTAAATATTTTACCGACGGCAGAAATCAGCTGTTCCATAGAATATGGTTTCTGCAGAAAATCAAAACCGCCGTCCCTGATATTTTTTTCGCTTACTTTTTCATCAGTGTAACCGCTGCACAGAATAACCGGCAGAGCGGGATTCATGGAACGGAGCTCGGTTACCACCTGAAAGCCGTTTTTATCCGGCAGGATAACATCGCTGAATATCAGGTCAAATTTCCCGTTTTCCTGATTGTACAAATCCATAGCCTTCTTTGCGTTTTCAGCGCTGTAAACGGCAAAACCGGCCATGGAAAGGACTCTGACAGCGAAACGGCGAACGCCATCCTCATCCTCAATGACAAGCACCTTTCTGTTATTCGGTTCCTTGATATTTGATCCCGCGGATATTTTTGAACCGCCAGTCGCCTCGCGCGGCGGCAAACCCGCTCCCGCCGATACAGGAAGATAAATGAAGAAGCCGGTGCCTTTGCCGGGTGTGCTTTCAACCGTTATCCACCCTTCATGCTGTTTAATAATGCCGTAGGAGGTGGAAAGCCCCAGGCCCGTGCCTTTTCCCAACCCCTTAGTGGTAAAAAAAGGCTCAAACAATTTCTGCAATACATCGCTTGTCATTCCGGAACCGTTGTCCTCAACAGAAAACCTCACAAATCTTCCCTCGCGCGCGTCCGGGTGTTTCTCGCAATAACCGCCGTCAATATCCACAACCGCGGTGCCAAGCGTGATCTTTCCGCTATCGGCAATCGCGTCCCTGCCATTTAAGACCAAATTGATAATAATATGTTCAAGCTGGACCCTGTCGGCAAAAACATGATCTATTTCGCCCCCGAGCTGAAGCTCAACTGAAACATTCTCCCCGATAGTCCTTCTGAGCATCTGCGTGGTGTCACGAATGACGGAATTCAGGTCAACATTCTCCCTGCGCAGCATCTGTTTTCTGCCGAAAGCCAGAAGCTGGCTTGTCAGAGCGGCAGCCCGCTCGCCCGCCATTTTTATTTCTTCAATTTCCTGACGCTTAGGGTCGCCGTTATCCATCTCGGCAAGCAGAACAGCGCAGTTGCCGAGCACCGCTGTCATTAAATTATTAAAGTCGTGAGCTATGCCGCCGGCAAGTTTTCCTATGGCTTCCATTTTCTGAGACTGCAAAAGCTGCTGTTCAACGGACTGCCTCTGCTCAATTTCCTTCTGGAGCCGGTCATTGGCGGCCACAAGCTCGGCGGTCCTGGCCTTAACCCTGCTTTCCATCTCGGAATACAGCTTGGCATTTTCAATGGAAATCGCCGCCTGGGCCGAAAGCATTTGAAGCACTTCCAGATGTTCATCCGTGAACGCGCCCGCCACTATATTGTTTTCGCAGTAAAGTATCCCGGAAAGCTTGTTCTGCTGCCTTATTGGCATGCAAAGAAGCGACTTCGGCCGGTTGCGTGCTATATAGTCATCGTTAAGGTATTTATCGTCAATTGAAGCGTCCTTAAGATTTACGCTTTCATGCGTTCTCCAGACATAGTTCACTATTGAAATTGAAATGCCGGAACTTTCGCTCAGCGGCCCCGGCACAACCGTTCCCGATACATCTTCCCCCGAACCCGCCTCAACGAACAGCCTGCCGTCGCGCTCGGCTATAAGGAACCCTTTCTGAGCACCGGCATTTTTTATCAGGATCTCAACGAGGCGCTTGAGGAGTTTATCAAACGATATCTCTTCCGATATGGCCTGCGAACTTCTCAACACCGCGATGGAATCTAAATCCCCGCTCAACACCGGTTCTTTTCCGGAAGCTTCGGCCGCAGGAATAGTCTTTATTAAGATTTCAGCGTATTTTTCATTAAAGCTTTTTACTTTTCCCGCGGCACCCCACTGCTGGAAACAGCCACGGGCCTGGCGCAGGTATACCCCAGCCATATACTCCATGCCCTGAGAAATGCAATATAATGCCGCCAACTCGTTGCCAGCCCCTTCTTCCTGAATAAAACCGTATTTTCTTGACTCTTCAACCGACTTGGAATAATAGCGCAACGCCTTAAGGCCATTCCCCGAGATCCCGGCCAACTCGGCTCTCAGCAGGTAATACTTATTGGAATAATTTTCAGGGCTCGTTTTACTCCACTTCCTGTATTTATTCAGGCTTTGAAGCAGGCGGCCCAGATGACGAACGCGCTCCATCGCGCCGAGGCGTTTATCGCTCAAAAGCCTGGCCGAAACCACACCTTTATAAAATTCAAATACAGCGGCGTAATACATACCCGCTAAAACCACAAGTTTGCCGCTGAGCAGGTCACAAATCCTGCCGGCCGCCTCATATTCACCGTATGCAAACAACACCGAAAGCTTGAGTATATAATGCAGGCCCCTCATCAGGCCGGCTTTTTCTTCCTCTATCATGCTTACATGTTTTGACTCGCTGAAGGTTCCGTCGTCAAAAGAAATAGGGCTGGCTGTCCTGCCCGCCAGGCAAAGAGCCGAGTACAGCGAACTGGTAATGCTTAAAACCATGTCGGGCCGTTTCTGACGGGTAAACTCTTCCATCGCCGAACCGCAGCGGCTTAGAAGCTGTTCAAGATTCTCGCCCGAGAAATACTTAAGGCCCACCTGAGCAGCAAGGCACCAGCTGCTCAGTACAAAATTCCCCTGTCTGAGAGCGAATTCATGGCCTCTTATATGGCAGTCTATGGCGTCTTTGAGAGGCTGTTTCCAGTGAATCACAAACATCCCGAAAATGAAATTATCATAAGCGATGTTATACTGATTTTTGTATTTTTCACCAAGCCTTAGGGCCATCACACCATATTCATAACCTGTTTTATACATCCCGAAAGCTCCGCATAAGACCGCGGCATAGAGCATATAGCCGTTTGATGAACGATCGTCATTGCCGTACTTGACGGATATTCCGGCGCCTTTAAGCATGCTCACGGAAAACAAATCCTGAGAAATAAAATAAGTGGGCCCGCCCATATCATAACATAGGGTTGCGGCAAGCTTTTTTTCCGGATCGGTCAGTTCTGGCTGGAGAAAAAGATCTTCCGGAGTGCGCCTTCCAATAATAAAGCGGACCCTTAAAAATTCCATTAACACCAAAAGTTTATTGGCTTTCTGCGGTATGAATACTCCGAGTGATCTCAGTCCGTCAATACCGGCAAGCACGGCTTCCCAAAAGCGCGACAAATGAGTATTTATAACCATCGCGCTCCAGTGTGCCTTTGCTTTTTCCGCGGCGGTACGGACATTTTTCATAAGTTCCCAGAATATGAGCTCGGCCTCTTTCTCGGAACCTGAGAGAAATAGAGACTCATACAAAGCCAGATTTACATTATAAGCCAATTCGTAATCTGCCCTCCATCCAGCCTGGCCGCCTGTATATTCGCGGGCAGACTCAAGGTAGCGGGCTGCCAGTTCATATGAAGCGCCCCTCCTGGCCCGCTTACCGGCAGAGAAATTAAGCCTTGCGAATTTAAGCCTTGTCGCGGCATTACCCTCAATTGACTTCCCGAAATTGATGTGGTCGCACACCTCAAAAATTCGTTCCTCATTGTCAGGATCCGTGATTTTTTCAAGCATCAGCCTGCCGATATT
Source organism: Elusimicrobia bacterium RIFOXYA2_FULL_47_53 (assembly GCA_001800315.1). Lineage (GTDB taxonomy): Bacteria > Elusimicrobiota > Endomicrobiia > Endomicrobiales > XYA2-FULL-47-53 > XYA2-FULL-47-53. The sequence goes on from MGVE01000012.1 coordinate 51,817, forward strand.
GTAATGAAGCTGTGGCCTTTCCCTTTCGTCCACCAGGCTGTAGGCGGCTTCCCGGATGCGGTCATGAGCGAAAATGTATTCATCGCGCCGGCTGTAAATCATGCCCTCGGAGATCGCCTCGTTAAGTTCCAAAAATACGGCCTCGGGAGATTTTCCCGACAGGGCGGCAAGGATTCCTATCCCGAAGCGCCCGCCGATAGTTGAAGCAAAGCGCAGGATACCCTGCGTCTCGGTTTTCAGCGTGTGAATTCTTCCAATCATCAGGCGCACCACATCTTCCGTGGCATCCATATCCTTTATGTCATTTTCGTCCCACTTCCAGTAACCGTTTATGCTCCTGAGTTTACCCTCAGAATGCATCTTAAGCATAAGGTTTTTGACAAAAAACGGATTTCCTCCGGCCCGCTGGTATACGATACGCGCGAGGCCCTCGGCTTTCAGCCAGTCAAAACCCGGGGTATCGGCTATAAGTTCGCTCACATTCCTTTCCGTAAGCATGGCGAGGGTTATATTCTCAATTCTGACGCCGGATTCCCGAACATGCTCCATCATCTTGGTGAACGGATGGAGTTTCCCTGTTTCATTGTCGCGGTAGGAGAAAATTATCATTAAATTTGAAAAACGGTCATCGCTAAGCACCGCTTCCATGAGATTTATGCTTGCCAGATCGGCCCACTGCATATCGTCAAGAAAAAGCACAAGAGGTTTTTCTTTCCTGCAGAATACGCGGATAAAATCTTTGAAAACCATCATAAACCTGTTCTGAGTTTCAGTGGGGCCGAACTCTTCCGCGGGTTCAATGTGGCCGACTATGTGCGAGAGCTCGCTTATCATATCCGAGACTACCACCGCGTTTTTGCCGAGTTCATCGGTTATTCTCCGCTTCCATTCACCGACCTCCTGGTCGCTGTCCATAAGCAGCTGCCTTATGAGTTCTCTGAAAGCCTCTAAAATTCCGGCATAAGGCACGAAGCGGCGGTATTGATCGTATTTACCCTTAATAAAATAGCCGCGCGTTTGAGCTACCGCGGTCTGAAGTTCGCCTACCAAAGCGCTCTTTCCTATACCCGCGGGGCCGCTTACCGCGGCGACACAGACGGCCCCCTCTTCAATTGTTTTATTTAGAAGCTCTCTTAACTGTTTTATCTCCTCTTTTCTTCCGAAAAGGCGAAGCGGCATTCTCAGCACCGAACCGGCATCCCTCTGTCCGGCAGAAAAATCCGCTCGGTCGGATCCGAAAGCCCGGCACTCCCGCAGGTCTTCCCTTACCCCGGAGGCGCTGTAATACCTGGTGTCCGGATCCTTAATTAAAAGTTTGGAAACTATTTTTGAGAGGCAGGTATGAAAACCGGGAACGGCTTTATACAATTCTTCGGCTTCCGTGGCGATATGCTTATAGACAAGTTCCGTAGCGTCGGAGGATTCAAAAGGGTATTTTCCGCTGGCGGTGTGAAACAGCACAATTCCAAGAGAGTACAGGTCGCTGCGGCAGTCAATCTGCCTGTTAAGGCGGCCTGTCTGTTCAGGCGATACAGACAAAAGCCTTGGATTAGGGGATCCGTCCGAAAGCCGCCACTGGGATATTTCAAGCATGCCGATACCGCCGAGACGGACATCCCCGTGCGGGCCGGCATAAATATTGTGAGAGCTGACGCCTCCGTGTACTATGCCCTTTGAATGAAGAAATTCAAGCCCAAGACAGACCTGAGAACCGGCGTCAAAAAAAAGGCCCAGATCCTGAGGCCCGTTTACAATTTCGCTCAGCTGCCTCATTTGGCCTAAGTCTTCAACAATAAACAACCGGCCGCCGGACTCATAGACGCTTTCAACGCGAATCAGGCCTTTTAGATCCGGGGCAGACAATAAAGTACAGGCGGATTTTATCCGGGAAATATCAGAGGAGCTTAACTCATTTAAATTATAGGCGCGCAGCAGCACGGCGCCGCCGGCTTCCCGCTCGGCGCGATATTCTTCGCATTCCCCCCAGAAACCGATGGGGCGAAGATTTTTATAACCGTTCAGTTGTTCGGGTATAGGTTCCACAAGAATTGCCTTTAAAACATTGGTGTGCCCATATTATCGCATTAATTCACGCGAATATTCAAGGTTTTTTTTCTGAAAGGAGAAAATATGTCAGCTTTTTTTCCAGGGCGTGCCGCAGGGCTTTTCTTCGCGGCAGGAGTCGCTGACACAGTCTGGGCCTGCTCCGGCGAAAAGCAGAGGAGCGGCTTTCTTGGCCAGGGAGAGCATGCGGCAGGCAAGGCCGCGGATCTCCCACTGGGCCCTGTTGCAGCACCGAAGAGAAAAGAAATGCCGGAGCTCCCTTGTGTTCATAGTTAGTATTATTTTGGTGGAGGCGGACTGAGGGAGAATGTATCTGGCGTCTTCGGCAAGTATGCCGCGGGAGAGCATTTTGTCGTAGAGTTTTTTTGAATAGTCCAGAGCGTTGCAGTATTCGGAGAACAAATCGCCGTGCTTTTTGATTTCAGGAGGCACAATAAACTCCAGAGAGCCCTTGAACTTTACATAGCGCTGGCTCTGCACTGAAAACGAAGCTATTCTGTGCCTGGTCAGCTGGGCGAGCAGGGCCCTGGAAACGCCCTCAACAGCGAATGTAAATGAGGCATGCTCCAGAACGGAAAGATGGCCTGAGGAAATTATTCTTGAAAGCAGGTCTTTTACGACAGAGGGAGTGAGTTTTTCTGAAAGTTCTTCAATAGATACGCCGGAGTAACAAAGCCTTGCCGCGAGGGCGCAGGTTTTTTCCGGGTCAGTGGTATGTTTCAGGAGTTTTACCAGCATGGTTTCCAGTGATATGCGGCAAGCATTAAGTGAAAAGCAAAAACAACACCCGTCACTTACCCCCTACCCCTTACAGCTTACCCCTTGCCAATTATTTCTTATAATATTCCTGCAGCGAATGAACCGATATTTCCCTGTTTTTCTGCGATTTAATGCCCTCTACCGTGGCCCGGGCCGCGGCAAGCGTCGTGAGTATTGGGATATTATAAATAACCGCGCTTCTTCTTATGTGGTAACCGTCGGCCCTGCTGACCTTGCCGGACGGCGTATTAATAATAAGGCTGACCTTTTTGTTTTTAATTATGTCCACTACATTAGGCCTGCCCTCGGAAATTTTATTTACAACAGTGACGGGAAGCTGGTGCTGGGCAAAGAATTCCGCGGTATGCGTCGTGGCCATTACCTCAAAACCCAGGTTCAGCAGTTCTTTTACCACAGGGAGCGCCTCCGCCTTATTGACGGGACCAAGGCTGACAAGAACCGCGCCGCTGCGAGGAAGCACAGAACCGGCCGCTATTTCGGCTTTGGCAAAAGCCCTGCCGAAATCGGAATCTATACCCATAACCTCGCCGGTACTCTTCATTTCAGGTCCTAAAACCACATCCACATTTGAAAATCTTGTCCACGGAAGCACAACTTCCTTGACCGCTACATATTTTAATTTGGGAGGCGAGTCCTTAAGACTGGAAGCCTTCATAATATTTTTTAATTTCTTCCCCACCATGACTTTCGCGGCCAGCTTGGCAAGGGCAAGCCCCGTTGCCTTGGAAACATATGGAATGGTTCTGGACGCGCGGGGATTTGCCTCAAGGATATACACCTTGCCGTCTTTTACGGCGAACTGGATATTCATAAGGCCCTTGACCTGCAGCATAACAGCCAGTTTGGTAGTGTATTGCTTAATTGTGGCTATTATTTCGGGGCTCAGGGTGTTCGGCGGGATAACGCAGGCCGAATCTCCGGAATGAATGCCGGCCTCTTCAATATGTTCCATTATACCGGCTATGTAAACATCCTTGCCGTCGCTTAAGGCGTCCACATCAACTTCAATGGCGTTATCCAGGAACTTATCAATCAGAATGGGCTTATCGGGAGAAACCTGGGCTGCCTGATTGATATATTCCGAGAGCATGTTATCGTCATAAACAACTTTCATGCCTCGGCCGCCAAGCACATAGGAAGGCCTGACCATGACAGGATAAGTAAGTTTATGAGCTATATCCCTCGCCTGAGCGAAGGAGAACGCCGTCCCGGAAGCGGCCTGGGGTATTTTAATTTTATCAAGAATTTTGCTGAATAATTTTCTATCCTCAGCGGTATCAATGGACTTAGGCGAGGTTCCGAGGATTTTCACACCGGCTTTATCCAGCGCGGGCGTGAGGTTAAGCGGCGTCTGCCCCCCGAACTGCACAACAACACCCATCGGCTTTTCTTTTTCTATGATATTTAATACATCTTCCGCGGTTAGCGGCTCAAAATACAGCCTGTCTGAAATATCGTAATCCGTGGACACAGTCTCGGGGTTACAGTTCACCATTATGGTTTCATAACCCTCGTCTTTCAAAGACATCACCGCGTGAACGCAGCAATAGTCAAACTCAATGCCCTGGCCTATGCGGTTGGGCCCAGCGCCCAAAATCATCACCTTTTTCTTTTTGTCGGTCACAACCTCATCTTCCTGTTCATAGGTTGAGTAATAATAAGGCGTATAAGCCTCAAACTCCGCGGCGCAGGTGTCAACAAGCTTATAAGAAGGTTTTACCTTCAGCCGGTTTCTTAAAGCCCTAACCTTCTCGTGGCTCTGTTTGGTAAGGTAAGCTATCTGCTGGTCGGAAAAACCGAACTGCTTTGTGCGGTACAGAAAATCTTTTTTCTGCGCGGGCGGCATTTTGCTGAGCTGCGGTATCCGCAAAGCCCACTGGAATATCTCGTAAATCTGCTGAATAAACCAGGGATCTATTTTGCTGAGGCTTATTACATCTTCCTGGCTCAGGCCCAGCTGGAAAGCGTGCATAATATTGAATATTCTCTCGCAGTTAGGAGTATTGAGCTTCATCCTTACTTCATTAAGCACTTCCTCTTTGAGCTTGCCGCCCTCTTTTATGGCCGCTTCAACCCGTTTATCGCTGCCCTTGCCGTCAAAACTGAGCCCGTTCCTTCCGACTTCAAGGCCTCTTACGGCTTTCTGGACGGCTTCTTTGAATGTCCTGCCCAGAGACATAACCTCGCCCACCGACTTCATGGCGGTGTTGAGGGTCTGGTCGGCTCCGGTGAATTTTTCAAAGGCGAACCTGGGTATTTTAACCACACAATAATCTATGGTCGGCTCAAAAGACGCCGGGGTTTTCTTTGTTATATCGTTGGGGACTTCATCAAGCCTGTAGCCCACGGCAAGCAGGCTGGCTATCTTAGCTATTGGGAATCCGGTGGCTTTTGAGGCAAGCGCCGAGGAGCGGCTTACCCTCGGGTTCATCTCTATTACGACTATCCTTCCGTCTTTCGGGTTTACGGCAAACTGTATATTGGAACCGCCTGTATCAACCCCAATGGCCCTTATGACCTTAAAGGCCCAGTCCCTCATTTTCTGATATTCTTTATCCGTCAGTGTTTGGGCCGGAGCCACGGTGATTGAGTCCCCCGTATGAACGCCCATGGGATCAAAATTTTCAATGGAGCAGATTACCACGCAGTTGTCGGCACAGTCGCGCATGACTTCAAGCTCAAACTCTTTCCAGCCGAGCACCGATTCTTCCACCAGTATTTCCCCGATGGGGCTGGCGTCAAGGCCTATGGAAACAGCGTCCAGCAGTTCCTCTCTGGTGTATACCGTGCCAGAACCTATTCCGCCCAGCGTAAAAGAGGGCCTGATTATTAACGGGAACCCTATTTTTTCTGCGATCTTAAGGGCCTCTTCAAGTGAATACGCGTATCCGCTCTGAGGCAGGTCAAGGCCTATGTCCTGCATAGTCCTTCTGAAAAGCCTTCTGTCTTCGGCTTTCTGTATCGCGGGCAGTTTGGCGCCTATAAGCTCAACATTATATTTCTTTAAAACGCCGCTCTCCGAAAGAGCGACAGCAAGATTTAACGCGGTCTGTCCACCCAGGGTCGGAAGCAGCGCCTCGGGCCTTTCTTTTTCTATTATCTTTTCTATCACATCGGGAGCAAGAGGCTCAATATAGGTGGCGTCGGCAAACTCGGGATCGGTCATAATCGTGGCCGGATTTGAATTTACCAGAACGATTTTATAGCCTTCTTTTCTCAGCGCCTTTATGGCCTGGGTGCCGGAATAGTCAAACTCGCAGGCCTGGCCGATAACTATCGGGCCGGATCCGATTATGAGTATTTTCTTGATATCTGTTCTTTTTGGCATAATATTCCTTAGTTAAATCAGTTAGATTTCTTAATCCTGTTTTCAATCAGTTCAAAGAATCTGTCAAACAGGTAATGCGACTCGTGAGGCCCCGGACTGGCTTCAGGATGGTACTGCACCGAGAATATCGGCAGAGTCCTGTGTTTAAAACCTTCCAGCGTCCCGTCGTAAAGATTGTAATGGGTGAACTCAATATTCTTATCTTTAAGCGATTCCGGCTTTACGCAGAATCCGTGGTTCTGGGAAGTAATCTCAATTTTGCCGGTAGTAACATCCTTTACCGGATGATTGGCTCCCCTGTGTCCGAATTTGAGTTTATATGTATGGCCGCCAAGAGCCAGGCCAAGCATCTGGTGCCCCAGGCAGATTCCGAAAATAGGAAGCGTGTTGTCGTTTTTGGAAACATGGTGAATGAGTTTCTTAACCGTGTCCACCACATATGATACCGCTTCCGGGTCTCCCGGCCCGTTTGAGAGCATAATACCGTCGGGATTTATCTCCAGAATTTCATCGCTGGTAGAAGAGGCAGGAAAAACATGAACCTCGGCGCCCCTTTTAGAAAGTTCGTTGGCAATATTGTCCTTGGAGCCGCAGTCCAGCAAAGCTATTCTGCACCTGGTCTTGTACCTTGCTTTCGGGTTATAAATATATTTTCTCGCGCAGGTCACTTCACTGACCATATCAACGCCGATTATGCTTTTTGATTTTTTTGCCTTCTCAACAAGCTTTTTTGGATTTGACTCAACGGTGCTGATAACGGCCTTCATGGCGCCGCGGTCTCTTAAATGTTTTGTCAGGGCTCTTGTGTCAATCCCCTCAATGGCCACGATTTTGTGCTCAATGAGGAAATCCTGAAGCGACTGCTTAGCTCTCCAGTTTGATACCACTGCGCTCGCCTCTTTGACCGCAAAGCCGGCTGCATAAGGCAGTGAGGATTCCATATCCTCCGGATTCACGCCGTAATTGCCTATATGCGGATTTGTCATGCATATGATCTGGCCGAAATAAGAGGGGTCGGTAATTATCTCCTGATAGCCGCTCAGCGAGGTGTTAAACACCATCTCGCCGAAAGATTCACCGTCAGCCCCGAAGGAAACGCCTTCAAAGACCCGGCCGGACTCAAGAGCGAGAAAACATTTTTTTAATACCATATCTTGCTCTTCTCCAGAACAATTATTTCTTCCCGTTTTCTTCCCAGGGAGATAAGGTTGATTTTCGCGCCCATAAGCTCTTCCATGCGCTTAACATAGCGCTGGGCGTTAACAGGCAGATCAGAGAATTTTTTCGCGCCTTTCACCGAACCCGTAAAACCGGGCAGTTCTTCATAGACAGGCGTGCATTTCTGCTGTACCAGCCTTGAAGCGGGAAAATCTTTGAGCAGTTTGCCTTTATATTTATACGCGGTGCATATTTTAAGTTTTTCCATGCCCTCAAGGCAGTCCAGCTTCGTAAGGACAAGGCTGTCTATGCCGTTGAGCCTTATGCTGTGGCGAAGAAGAACCGCGTCAAACCAGCCGCAGCGGCGCGGGCGGCCCGTTGTGGCGCCGTATTCCTGGCCTTTTTCCCTCAAATAGTCCCCTGTTTTATCTCTAAGTTCGGCGGTAAAAGGCCCTTCTCCCACTCTTGTGGTGTAGGCTTTTACCACCCCAAGCACGCTGTTAATTTTTGTCGGCCCGAGCCCCGCTCCGGCGCATACTCCACCGGCTATGGGGTTAGAAGAGGTGACAAACGGATAAGTGCCGAAATCAAGGTCTAAAAGAGTGCCCTGGGCGCTTTCAAAAAGGATATTTTTGTTCTCTTTAAGCGCCTTGTCAAGCACAAGAGAAGTGTTTGTCACAAAGGGCTTGATGAAGTTTTTATACTTGCGGTAATCTTTAAGAATATTGGCGCGGAGTTTGGCAATCGGAATTATTTTTTTAAGGAGCGGGGCTTTTTCCCTGAGGTTCTTTTCAAGCAGGTCCATGAAAACTTCTTCTTCAATATAATCCACCACCCGAATGCCGAGCCTGGTTACTTTGTCGGCGTAGGCGGGGCCTATGCCGCGCCTGGTGGTGCCTATCCTTATCCGTCCCTCTTCCCTCAGGATGTCCAGGTAGCGGTGGTAAGGCAGAATTACATGGGCTGATTCGCTTATAAAAAGCCTGCCCTTAACATCCAGGTTCTTGCTTTTTAACAGCATAGCCTCTTTATAGAGGTTTTCCGGGTCTATTACAACGCCGTTGGTGATTAAACATTTCTTTTTGGGAAAAAGTATTCCGGAAGGTATTAGATGCAGAACAAAAGGTTTATCTTCGAATATTATCGTGTGGCCGGCGTTATTTCCGCCCTGGTAGCGGACTATAAGGTCCGCGTTCTGTGACAGGAAATGAACTACTTTTCCCTTTCCCTCGTCTCCCCACTGCGTGCCTACTGTTACCAATGTTGTCATTTTTAGCCTGCTTGTATCATCAGCCCTTAAACGCGGCTGAAGTCGATTCGTCACCCAAATTCGTCGTATTCTAACAAAATATGCTCAAGTTGTCAAAAACAGCCAACCGGTTATTTTTTTAACCAATTATTAACGGACTGATAAAGCTTCTCCGGAGTGAAACCGTACACATCGCAAAGTTCTTCCGCGGGAGCCGAGGCGCCGAAATGGTCAATGCCTATCACAAGCCCGTCGCAGCCGACATACTTGTGCCATCCGCCGGAGCTTCCCGCTTCAATTGAAACGCGCTTAATACAGTTTTTCGGAATTACCGATTCTTTATATTTTTCGTCCTGTCTTTCAAATATTTCAAGCGACGGCGCGCTGACCACCCTTGCTGAAACGCCCTCGCCTTTCAGCCTGGACTGAACCTCAAGCGCCGCGGAAACCTCGGAACCCGTGGCTATGATGATCAGCTCCAAAGCCTTGCCGCTTTCCGGGGATATAATGTAGGCGCCTTTTAAAAGGCCGTCGGCGCTCGCGTATTTAGAACGGTCAATCTGGGACACATTCTGCCTTGTAAGTATCAAGGCCGCAGGGTTAGCTCCGTTATTCATAGCCTGCGCCCAGGCCGCGGCCGTTTCAGCGGCATCAGCGGGACGAATGACATCCAGTCCCGGAACCGAGCGAAGCCCCCAAATCTGCTCTATCGGCTGATGAGTCGGACCGTCTTCACCCACATAAAAACTGTCATGGGTAAGAATGTAAATTACATGAAGTTTCATTAAGGCGGCAAGCCTTATGGCCGGTTTCATGTAATCGGAAAATATTAAAAATGTAGCTCCGTAGGGAGTAAATTCCGAGTATAATGCCAACCCGTTGGCGACAGCGCCCATGGCGTGCTCACGGACACCAAAATGCAGGTTTCTTCCGGTTCGCTCAGCCCTTGAAAACGATTTAAAATCCTTCAGGTAAGTGTTGTTTGACGGGCCGAGATCAGCGGAGCCTCCGACAAGCGACGGGTTAAGCTTAGCTATTTTCTGCATAACCAGCCCCGAGGCGCTTCTGGTGGCTATCTTGCCAGTTCCAAAATCAGTGTTCAATAAATCCTTAATATCAATTTCCCGTTTTTTGCTGAAATCGCGGTAAAAGGCATCTATATCGGGATTGTCCTTTAAGAATTTGGCGAAATCCAAGGTCCAGGAGTCGTATTCTTTTTTAAGCTGCGCGACGCGCAGCGCGGCATGCTCCCTGACTTCATCGGAAACGCAGAAAGACTCACTGCCCGTGACACCCATCTTGTCTTTGATTTTTCCTATTTCATCGCCGCCCAGCGGGGCGCCGTGGGATTTATGAGAACCCTCAAAATTTACGCTGCCCTTGGCGATAGTCGTCCTTGCCATGACAAGCAGCGGTTTATCGTTGTTGCCGCTTGCTTTTTTTAGAGCGCCGTCTATCTGGGCGTAATCGTGGCCGTCAATTTTAACGACATCCCAGCCGAAGGAGCGGAAACGGCCTTCAACATCCTCGCTGAAAGCAAGCTCGGTGCTGCCTTCTATGGTAATCTTGTTATCGTCGTAAATCGCCACGATATTATTTAAGTTAAGATGCCCGGCAAGCGAAGCGGCTTCGTAGGAAATGCCTTCCATCATATCGCCGTCGCCGCAGAATACATATATCTTATGGTTAAGCGGTGAAATTCCGTTCTTTGAAAGCCGGCTCCTGAGCATCTCGTAACCGATGGCCATGCCGACCGCGTTGGCTATTCCCTGGCCGAGCGGGCCGGTGGATGTTTCCACACCGGGAGTGACACCGTATTCCGGATGGCCGGGCGTCCTGCTTTTGAACTGCCTGAATTTCTTTATGTCTTCCAGTGAGAGGTCGTAGCCGTAAATATGAAGCATGGAATAAAGCAGCATGGAACCATGTCCCGCCGAAAGAATAAAACGGTCACGGTTGATCCAGTTCGTATCCCGGGGGTTAAATTTGAGGTATTTCTGCCAGAGGGTATAGATAATGTCGGCGGCGCCCATGGGAAGGCCGGGGTGCCCTGATTTGGCTTTTTCAATAGCTTCCGCGGAGAGCAGCCTGACGCAGTTTGTAAACTTATATTGGAGCGAATCTTTATCCGTGCTTGACACAATGCCTCCGGTACTCTATCCGTAAAAGAACCGTTTAAACCCATAATAGTTTAAACGGTTTTGAAAATCTATACGCCCCCAAGGGGATTCGCACCCCTGTCGCCGCCTTGAAAGGGCGGTGTCCTAACTCCTAGACGATGAGGGCATCGTCAAAATATAATTCAAAACAGCTTTAACTTGACATTAAATATGAGCCCGGAGTGATTTGAACACTCGACACCCTCATTAAAAGTGAGGTGCTCTGCCAGCTGAGCTACGGGCCCATGTGCGGAAAAATTAGTTTTGCAGGTTTGCTTTATAAAGAACTTGTTTTCAAAGCCGACTAATATTAACAAATGTAAATACTTTTGTCAAATTTTAAAGAGATGGGGTAGTTTTATGGAAGGCGAAGCAGCTGGAAAAGATAATTCAGGACAGTCAAACAAGATGTTCGCAGCCGCGCAGCTTACCTCGCATTCGCACTAATTAGTTAAAACCTTGCGGTTAAGCCGA
>MGVE01000013.1 GCA_001800315.1 Elusimicrobia bacterium RIFOXYA2_FULL_47_53
TGTCCCGCGGCGAAAAATCTCCCGTCTTTGGACGGGTGAAGAATGCTTCGCATTCGCCTGGGAGGTCGGCTGGTTTTATTCAAAGCATTGGGCCGTCACTCCGGAATCCAGAAGTAAGACTAAAGGCTGGATCCCAGACTACTACCTCTGGGATGACACCAAAAAATCCGCCGTTCACTTACAACTTACAGCTTAAAACTTATAACTTAAAATGTTCAGTCTGTCTGGATACCAGCTTCCGCTGGTATGACGACTCAAAAAAAGGCCGTCTTTGCGATTTCCCGAAGGGAGAGAAGCAATCTCGGTGTAAACTGCGAGATCGCCGCGCTCCGCTCGCGAAGACAGCGAAAAAGCTGCGCGTTCCATAGAGCGCCGTCATCCTGGAGCGAAGCGAAGGATCGCGAAGTTATTTTTACCGTCGAGATGCTTCACTGCGTTCAGCATGACAACAGCTCAAAGCCCTCGTTAATGGCAGTTATGACACAGTCTGTCCGCTGGTATGACGGCAGAAAGCTCCCGAACGATACCGTGACTCTATTTGTATTTATAATTCCGTTTGGTTGGAGAAAAAAGAGGTTTGTGGTTGTAAAGGATCTCGGTATCTTTCCGCGTGTTCTTTTTATAGCTACGGCCGAACGCGAAGGAAAGCGATAACCTGTGTGTGGGCCCGAGGAAAACCCCGGGAAGGTAGGAATAGCCTATGTCAAACTGTTTGATTCTGGCCCTGAACCCTGCTTGGATATTTAATTCCTCAATACCCATTCTGTATCCGGCGTTAACTGAATAATTCCCATGTCCGTATTCCAGCCCGGCCTCGGGAACATATTGTTTTTCGTTGACATAATACGCCGCGCCGGCGCTGGGCAGAAGATAATTTTCGCCCTGTTTTAGCCTGTAGCCCGCCGAAACATATCCCGTCAGCGGAAGCTGGTCCGCCTTTTCTATAAATTTAGTTGACTGCCCGATATTCAAAGCCGAGACGGACACGGAAAGATTATTAAGCGGCGTATAGACAGCGCCGGCATCGGCCGCCATGGAAACAGCTGTGCTGGTCTCCGCGAGTTCGCTTGTGGCGTATTTGAAAGCCGCGCCCACATTAAGGTTTCGCGATATGCTAAAAGCTCCTGCCAGCAAACCCATAAGGTCCCTCTGGACAAAAACCTCTCTGGTCACCAGAGCGCCGTTTTCAATCCAGTTTAATTCTTCCTTCCCGGCGTTATACGCGGCCGCGCCGGCCGCGAGGGCGAATTTGGGATATTTCAGGGCGCAGAGAACAGAATTAAAATTATCCTGCACCACGCCCAGTTCGGAATTAATGTTTACCGCGCTGGCCTCAATGTCCATGAGCATGGCGGGATTAAACAAAGCGGAGGCAACTTCCGAATTTCCGGTTGCCGTCACAGCCGCGCCCCTGAACCGCGCCGGCTGAATTTTTTTATAAACCACCCAGCCGGTCTCGCCGAATTCCGAGCGCGCCGATGCCGCCAGCAAAATTACCGTCAGCGCCATTAAAAACAGTTTGTTGCTTACAGCCAAACTCACATTCATCTTATTACCACTATTTTTTTCTTAGCGCTGATGCCGGGGCCCTTTACATAGGCCACATAAACTCCTGAAGCCATATTTCTTGGAAGCCACTCAAAATAGCCTTCGCTTATACCGTCTTTGGAGTCGCTCCAGACCATCTCGCCGCTTACCGCAAATACTCGGCACTCGTACAAACCCGTTCCCGAACCCTTAAAGAATATTTTTGCCGTGTCGCCTTTATCCGGGTTTACCGTGCCGCGGCCTTCCGCCGAACCCACTATTTTAAGCTCGCCGGCGGCTAACAGAGCCGGCACATCGGACAAACTAAATGAGGTAAAAACCGAAATTTCATTGCTGTACGCCGAGTCGCCGGAGGCGTCATAGGCCCTGACCCTGTACCAGTAGGTTGTCGCCTGTGTCAGTCCGGTATCTGAATAGGAACCCCTTCCGGTGAATGCCGTTGTCTGTGCGACTTCCGCGTAAGTTCCGCCGGAGCCGGTTTTTCTTTCTATTTTATAGCCCGTTTCCACGGCCGAGTTGTCAGTCCAGGCAAGATTGACCGATGAAGCCGATGCCGCGGCGGCGGTTAATCCCGAAGGGGCAAGGTTTGAAAGACTGAATGATGCTTCATTGCTGTATGCTGAATTAGACGAATCATCAAAAGCCCTCACCCTGTACCAATATGTAGCCGAAGCTGTCAGCCCCGAATCGGTATAAGTGCCGGTTTCATCAAAAGCCCCCGTCTGGCCTATCTCGGCGTAGGTTCCGTCAGCGCCGGTTTTTCTTTCAACCTTGTACCCTGTTTCAATTACCGAGCTGTCCGTCCAGGTGAGAGTTGCCGCCGTAGCCGATGCCGCCGAAGCGGCGAGGCCCGACGGGGCCACCAGCGAGTACATACCCGCCGGCATAGCGTTGCCGAGGTATTCCCATATATATTTTGTCAGAGTCGTGCCGTCGGCGCAGAAACCGCGTTTGCCGGTTAGATTGCCGCTGTCGTATGAATACTCTCTCATGTGCCTCCGGATAGTGCTCTCATAAGGGAAAGGCCAGAGATCGTCCGCGGTCACATCGTTATATCCCGCCTCGCCATAGAGAGAACCCGAGACGCCGATTTTCTTAACAATAGTCGCCCCTATGGCTCCGCCGTCACTTGCCTTGCCGGAAAGGTTGGAACCCGACTCTACTCTGACAAGGTATTTCAGCCCCCCCGAAGTGTTCGTGCTGAAATATAGGGGGTCAAAAGCATTCGCGTTCTGGGAACAGTAGTCGTTTGCGCCGGCGCTTCCACCAGTGTAATTGCCAGTGTTGTTTGCATACAGGCAGTTATAATCAGAATCAACATATTTCAACGCATAGTATTCTAAACTATAAAGAATTGAATTCTTAGCTTCAGCACAATTGGCAATATCAGCCTCAATGCCATAATCATGACTGTCAGAACTCGTGCCACCAAAGACGCATTTTGAAAATTTAATCAGTCCGCTTGTACTGGGAACCCTTGTCCAAAAACTCTTCGCAGTTTTCCAAAAAACAGAGTTAGAAATAGTATTGCTTGAAACATGGCTATCTGAACCGATGAAACCGGCAAATGAGTTAGCCGTACAATTCAGAACGATACAACCATCAACAATATTGTTGTCACAATTATTCCCCGTTGAGAAGAAATTTGACCCAAACCATATCAGCTTTGGCTGGGCATAGGACTTAGGGGAATCAGCATCCAAAATATACTCTTTCTGGTCACAATCAACGGATATACAATTCTGCAAAATACAGTAATTTGCGCCGTACAATCTGAAAGAAGCCATAAGAGAACCATCCCCGTACCCTCTATCAAAGCGATCAACACAACGCCGCAAAATGACATGTTCTGAATCAAGGATGTAAAAACGATATTTGCCGTTGCCCCAGGTATAGCAATCCTCAATAAGTATGTAATCGCCCCAGCGCACTAAAAAATTATTAAATCTGGGATTTACAAAAGTACTGTTTGCTTCGCTAAAACCACATCTCGTAATCTTCCAATAAGTGCATTTGCTTCCGGATGCACCTATCAGACGGAATACATCCTCGCTTGAATTCCGAAATATTATACCGTCAATGGCTATATAACTTGAGCTGCCGCCAGAAAAAGGCATGCGCGTCATTTCCCCATCAATAATTACACCACCGGGAGTTTCCGCTTTTATTGTAGTGTAATTCCCACCTGTACCACCCGGAGGGTATTGTCCCGCAACGGAAGAATTAAACATATTAGATGCGCCTGTATACATTCCATTCATCATCACAAGCGTATCGTTAGCCGACATCGAACTGAAACCCTTGTTCAGCGTAGCCCACGGATTTGACGATGAGCCGCTGCCGGATCCGTCGCTTCCTGTCGGCGACACATAATATGTAGCTGCGAAAAGCGCCGGCATGGATATCAGCCCGGACATAATCAGAGCCAGCATGGTTGACATGACGAATAATTTCACGCGTTTCATTCAATTCCTCCCGCACTACAACTAACTACGGCGTGTGTATCATTTCTACCTTCGCCTCTTCTTTGACAAAAGCGCTTTCTTTTCCAAAAATTTCATCATATTATCAGCGGTATGGCTAACAAACATATTATTATATGCGTAATCTAAAGATAGATTATCAAATAATGGCATTCTATTCCACACCATTTTCGCGAGATAAACAGGAGGCGGATCCGTAAGCAGAACGGGGACTTTTCTTTTCATCCAGAGAGCCTCGGAAAAACCAGACGGCATCATGACAAGCAGGTCACAGCGGCTCATCAGCTCCATTTCGGCAGCAAAGCCGACACCTTTTAGATAGGTCACATTAGAGGGCGGCAGGTCAAGAACCATGTCCGTGTATTTACCTTTGTAACTTCCGGCATGAAAACCATATTTAGTCAATGTTGCCAGTACTTCGGGGCTATGAACCTGTCTATGCATCCCGGCGACGAAAATATGCGCACCGTTTTCGTTTATCAAGCGCCGGAACAGTTCACTTTTAGATTTAATTATCCAATCTGCACTCTTTTGGAAGTAATTCTTCACCGCGCCGGATTCACTCCTATAACGCCAAAGGTATCCCACGGTAAACTTCCTGCCAAAAATACTTTCATCAATGCCGTTCAGCTGCATGCTCACCGGAAGGAATTCTTTTCCAAGAGCACTCAGGGAAAGTTCCAGGCCGGACGACGCAAAATCGTGTTTTCTTATCCAGGCCCAAGGTTTATTGTTAGTCTTAAGATCAAACATCGCCCTTTTGTCTCTTGGCAGTTTATCAAATATATCCGCACGAAGCTCCGAGTCTTTAACCTGGAATTGAAAATATTCATCAACCTGTATTTCCTGTAAGCGCTCAACAGGATAACACTCTTCAAGCATATCAATATTGAAATGGCTTATGATGCGAAATTCCCTCTCTTCCTTATAAAACCCGATCCATTTCTCTCCATTCCGAGATTCGCGCTCTATCCTTATCGCGAGCAACTGTTCGTAATAATCCCCCAGCGCCCCGTGCAGAATTGTCCCAATTACTTTTTCAGCCATTAGTATTTCCTTCCAGCTCTTTTATTTTTTCAAACATCTGCCTTGCCGTGACATAATGCAATTGGTAATGCCTGCCGTCATTGTATCTCTTCTCAAGATACGAATACATTTTATCGGCAGGATCTCCAAGAAGCGTCTCAAAATCATTCTCTTGGCAACCATGTGTATGCACTTTTACAAAAACAACATCTGATCTGCCCTTCACATGAATGTGCTGCCGTATCCAAAGGTCTATCCTGTCAGGCGAGGGTGGATTATCGTGAGTTATCTCGCCGTTCTCTATTCTGGGCAGAATACCCCACTTTCTGTTTTTCCAATTCAGAGCAAGCGGCCCCTGAATTATCATCAAATCGCCTGAAGGCGCCCTGCCGGCCTGCACATCAACGCCGCTGTCATGGGATTTCGGCTTTCTTATATCGTCGACAGCGTAGTAAATGCTGTTTATCTTGCTTGTCTGAGTATCGCTGGGCGCGGAGGGCAAAGTGAAATCCGCGTAACAGCCGGTTTCTTTAAGAATTTTGAGCTCGTCGTTTACCCCGCACCAGCGGCCGTCGGGCCTTGAATTGTCAAGCGCCCAGTTGCCGTGAATAAAAGCGTAGGATATCTTGCCGTTTTCATTTTTCAGGAACCCGTGCGAATCAAGAACGGCGCAGAAATCAAGCAGTTTTTTTCTCAGTCCGTCAGAAGTATCGTTGTCGTGGTGCAGATGAACCTCAACATCGCCAAAACCCTTGGAGCACAACTCCTTTAAGGCGGTTAAATGCTCCGCGCGGTACTCTTCCTGCGGGAAGAAAAATGTGTGCTGGGGAGGTTTTCCATCGCTGTCGCGGTGCCTTGCCGCGAGAAGCGGATAGTCACGGGTCCATTTTTCCACCCGCGAGCGTTCAGCCGCGATATCAGCCTTATTCCACATAGGCTCAAAATGATCCACAAAACAAAAATACACATGAACAGTTTTGCCGGCGCGGGGTTTTTCCCTGCCGCCGAGAACGCTGTGAATATAGGGCAATATCCAGATGGCAACATTTTTTTTGCCCAGCTCGCGCGACACCACCGCCAGGATAATTAAAAGAAAAGCTACGGTTAAAATAATTAAAATCATCTCTCAACCCTCTGCCATGTAACTTTTTGGCCGCCCGAGATAAACCTGACAAAACCCGCCAAAAGGCTAAAGTTCATGGCGCAAAAATAGTAAACCGGATTAAACAGTTTTAAAGAGTTACCGACCGCCATTCTTATAAGCGCCAGGGAGTAAAATACGCATTGAAGCGCGAACAAAGCTTTATAAATCGGCCCTGAATTGTAAAGCACGAAATTTAAAATTAAAACCGCCATCAGCATAAACGGAACCAGCCATCTTATAACTTTATGCGAAAAGTAAGCCCAGAAAGCCAGTCCCCTTAGCGGACTCAGCATTCCCAGCAGAAAAAATAAAGACTGGAAGTTGCCGGCGCCTATGCGCGTTTTTCTCGTGGATTCGTCTTTAATGCTTGCCGAGGTTTCCTCGTAAGCAAGCGCCCGTTCGTCATAGGTGACCTTAAAACCTTTTTCAAGAATTGTCATGGGCAGGACAAAGTCTTCCACTATCAGCCCGCCGGGCAGTCCGCCGTAGAGGTGTCTGCGCACGGCGTAGATGGCCCCGTTAGCCCCGAGCGTAACACCCAGCCTTCCTTCCAGTTTCTTTAGCAATGATTCGTAGGCCCAGTAAACCCCTTCGTATTCTCCGCCAACGCCCTTTTCGTGATCTTTAAGCACGAGACGGCCGCAGACGCAGCCGGTTTTCTCATCAACAAAATCAGACACAAGGAATTTCAGGGCGTCTTTTTCAAAAAGCGTATTCGCGTCCGAGAATACCAGTATGTCGCCGGAAGCGAGCTTTACGAGATCGTTTAAAACACTTATCTTTCCCCTGCGCTCTTCAAACTTTATAACCCTTACTCTCGGGTCGCGGAAACCCGCGGCTATCTCTGCGGTAGCGTCTGAGGACCCGTCCGAACCTATAATTATTTCGCAGAGGCCGGCAGGATAATCCATACCAAGCAGGTTTTCAACGCGGGAGGCAATGACTTTTTCTTCGTTGTAGGCAGAAATGACGACGCTTATCTTAAACACCTTGCCCGGTGACGGAGGTTTCGCCCCCCAAAGCAGAGCCGCGGCGTAAAGAATCGGAAGGTAACCCAGGTAGGTATAAAATATCAGAAAAAACAATATCCAGAACACGCTTTCAAGCATTTATTATATTCCCGTAAATTTCCAGCACTTTAACGGCATTATGCTTCCACAGATATTTTTCCATTATTTCTTTCCGCGCGTTGCCACCGATAACCGCCCTCCCGTGCGCGTCCGTTACAAGGGCTTTCAGCGTCCTTACGAACATCTCCTTGTTCCCGGCGTCAAACAATACTCCGGTAACCTGATCGGTTATCACATCCTTAATAGGCCCGGTGCCGGGAGCCACGACCGGTTTCGCCATGGCCATATACTCGAACATCTTTATAGGAGACCGGAAATCGTTGGATTGCGGTATTATGCATATATCCATTGACTTGATGACGGACGGTATGGTTTTGTGCGGCACTGCCCCGGTAAAGATTACGCTCCCGCTTATGCCCATCGCCTTTACCTGCTTTTCCACCTCACCTCTCAGCGGCCCGTCGCCTACAAGCATCAGCGCCATATCAGCGGTTGCCGTCCCGCGCAGTTCATTGAACGCGTTGAGCAGGAAACCAAAATTATGCCATTTGATAAAACTTCCCACAAACCCCAGCACAACCTTGCCCGCGAGGTTGTGCTCAGCGGAAAAACATTTATTTTCCACGCTGACATCAAATTCTTTGTCATTTACAGCGTTCGGCAGAACATGTATCTTCGCGCTTTCAATTCCCATTGCGGATATCTGCTCTTTCAGAAAAGGAGAGACCACGATTATCGCGTCGGCGTTCCTGAATATCCATTTCTCCGCGCTTTTGGCAAGCCGGCGGAATGACTGGCCGCGCGCTCTTTTAATGCCGCTTATCTCATTGACTTCCAATATCAGCGGAACCTTTTTCCTCTTTTTCAAATACGCCGCGGCGCAACAGAAGAATGCATATCTCTCATATATAAAAGCTATTTTTTCCTTTTCAAGTATCCCGCCTATTTTTCGGTATGCCGCCAAATTGTACGCCATCTCCATCAACTCGAATCCGAATTGAGGGATATACCTGCTGAGCCAGGACAACGCCGAAGAAACGAGCGACATCTGCCTTTCCGGGCCCGCGGAACTTTCATTACCGACCGGATCCACCCCCGGCGGCGACGCAACAAAAACCGCGTGTCCGGCGTTTCTCAGGGCTTTAACAACCTCGCGGATATGGACTCCTTCCGCCCCCCTGCCCTGCGTTCTGTGATGGTATATAATATTCATTCCCTGTTCCCCGCTGCCGCATTCAGTTCTTTTATAATCTTTTCGGCGTGTTCGCCCCAGCTCAAAACCGTTTCAGGGTTGTATATTTCTTTCCGCCCTTCGGACAATAGCCTTATCAACGCCCCGGCAAGCGCTTCCGGGTCGCGCGGAGGTACAAGCAAACCGTATTCGGCTGAATTCATGATGTCCGGTATCCCTCCCACATCCGTGGCAACGACGGGCCTCCGGCATGATAGGGTTTCCAGTATGACGTTCGGCATGCCCTCCCTTATGCTCGGCAGACAGAACACATCGCAGCTGTTGATCCATAACGGGACCTCCGCGTGGGGTATCTCCCGTACAAAATCAACGATATCGCTTAATCCATATCCGGCGGTTTTTTCCTTTATTTTGTTCTCCAGCGCGCCTTTGCCTATTACAATCAACCGTATCTTCCCGACGCCACGGTCTCTAATTTTCTTGAACGCTTCAATTAAATATTCTACTCCCTTCACCTCTTCGACAGTGCCTATGAACAGTATAATCTTTTCTTCCTTATTCAGCCCCAGTTTCGACCTGCATTCGTTCCTGTCCATGGGTTTAAAAATGCCGGTATCCACCCCGTTCTGCACGACTATGATCTTTTCCGGTTCAATACCCAGTTTCACTACATTTTCCTTCAACTGCCTGCTTACCGTGATGATACTGCGCGCATTTTTGACCGCCCAGGTTATCATTTTTCTGCGGAGATAGAACCTGGTGTACTGGTTGATGTCGCATCCCCTGGCATGAAGCACGACAGGCACTTTCAAAATTTTAGCCAGAAGCGCCGAAGCGAAACCGTCAGGATATATCCAGTGGCCGTATATGACGTCAAAGTCAAACGACTTTCTGACTTTCAGGATTCCCGGAAGAATACACGCGAACATCAGAAAACCGTACATGGAACGCATCATCTTCGGTATGACAAGCCATCTGGGATGGTACGTTTTAATTCCGGCTATCTCTTCTTCCGCGCTGACCAGGGAATTCACGGACCAATTTGAAAGGAATTTAATATTCAGTGGGAACCATGGCACCGGAGCGACAACCCGTATATCGCATGGCCCGTTTATCCGCTGTAAAGACTGTTTAATGAATATACCGCGGTTCTTTTCGATATTGTTCGGGAACAGATTCGTAATAACCAGCACTTTCAAGGTTTCTGTTCTCACGCGGGGCGCCCCAAATACTCATCCTGCCAGAATGACTGGACAAGAAGCATCATAAGTAGTTTGCTGTGGTCTTCCCGTCCGGCTTCGTGCTGCGACAGCATCTTATTGACGACCTTGCCGTTCACCCATGGCAGATGCCCCGAGGCCAGTATCTCTTTGACCGATCCGAACAATTCTCCGCCGAACCAGTTCTTTGTCGGCACCGGAAAACCCATTTTCTTCCTGTAAATTATTTCCTTCGGCAAGCGGCTTTCCATCATAGCTTTGACCAAATACTTTCCCTCTCCGTTCCGTATCTTGTAAGACGAGGGAAGCGACGCCGCCAGTTCCACGAGCCGGTGGTCAAGAAAAGGCACGCGCAGTTCTATCGAGGCCGCCATCGTCATCTTGTCGGCCTTTACCAGCAGGTCATCAACAAGCCATGTTTTAGTATCGACGTAAAGCATTTTGTTGACGACATCCTTGTTATGCCTGACTTTCGAGAAATACGACTCAAATGTCTCTTCCAGATAGTCTCCTCTTTCGCCGCGGAAACCGTCCGCGTAAAATTCATCCTTCAGCGACGGCGTCAGGTAATTCGATGTGCCCATGTAGCGCTTTTCAAGCGGCAGAGAAAGCCAGTCGGCGTATTTGCGGTATTTCATCTTTCGCAAAACCGGCTTGAACATACCCGCCATATTGAGAAGCGGGCCCGGAATGAATCTACGCATGTTCTCTATTTTGCTCATGAACTGATAAAGATAGTAGCCGCCGAAGACTTCGTCGCTGCCCTCTCCCGATAACAGCACTATCGATTTTTCCCTCGCGAGTTTTGAAATATGGTACAGCGCTATGGCCGCCGGCTCGACTATAGGCTCTTCGGCGTACTTAACCAGCGTTTTTATGGATTCAAGGAAATTTTCGGGTTCAAGCCGGAATACGTTATGCTTCGTATTGAAGCGCTTGGCGACAATATCAGCGTAATATTCCTCCCCAACCTTGTATTTCTCGTCATAACCAACCGTAAAAGTATTTACCGGGCCGCTGACGATCTCATGCATGACGGCCGTGATCGCGCTTGAATCCAGCCCGCCACTTAGGAATACGCCGAGAGGCACATCGCTCATAAGACGTTTCTTCACGCTGTCATGCAGCAGTTCGTCTACCTGTCTTTTTGCGTTCTCAAAGCTTATTTCCGAAGGCGTTATGTCAGCGAAATCCCAGTATTCTGTTTCCTTTATTTCTTTCCCGGAAACCACCATGTGATGGCCGGGCTTTAATTTCATGATACCCTTGAACATGGTTTCCGGGCCCGGAACGTATCCAAGAGTGCAGTACGCGTCCATTACCTTCGGATTTATCTCAGGTTTTACCTGGCCCGCGCTGAACAGCGGCTTTATCTCCGAAGCGCAGATGAAGGTATTTCTGTTCCAATAGTAATATACCGGCTTGATGCCGAGCCTGTCCCTGACAATCCACATTATTTTCCTGCGGTTATCCCAGAGCGCTATTCCGAACATCCCGATGAACTTCTTAACACTCTCAGTACCCCACTCTTCATAGGCGTGTACAATGACCTCTGTATCGCAATTCGTCTTAAAAGTATGTCCTTTTGAGACCAGTTCCGCCTGAATATCCTTGTAATTATATATCTCGCCGTTAAAAACCACCGCTATCTGCCCGTCTTCGTTAAACATCGGCTGATGCCCAAGCGAAAGGTCAATAATACTTAAACGGCGATGCCCCAAACCTATATTATCCGACACGAACATACCGCTGTCATCAGGCCCGCGATGGACCATAAGATCCGTAGCCCGTTTAACCGTCTCCGGATTGACCTTCTTAGAGGCGTCAGAATGATAAATTCCTAATATGCCGCACATAGTTATTTATAAGCGTATGGTTTTATGATAAAATCCCGGAACTCACCCGGATTCCCGCTCTTTCCCGACTCCGCAGCTTTGATAATATTGTACATTTCGCGCGCCGTCACATAGTGAAGAGAGTAAATCTTCCCGTCATTGTAATTCTTCTCAAGATATGAATACATCTCATCGGCAACTGCCCCGAAATTCGCCTCCCATGACTCTTCCGGAGCGCCGTGCGTGTGGAGTTTTATCAATTTCCATTCAGGGAGGCCTTTTACGGCGATCGCGTTGTTTATCCAGTAATCTATCCTTCCGTGAGCCGGAAGATCACTTTTTCCCAGGTTTGATGATTCAATTGACGGTTTGAACCGGTGAGTCCTTGATCTCCAGCGAAATCCGATTATCCCCGGTATCATCATCAAATCGCCCCACGAACCACCCACTGCGCGCACTTCTTTCCCTTTATTATAGGACTTCGGTTTAACCGGATCGTCTTTACAGTAGTAAACCTTGTTTATCATCGCTGGCTGTGCTTCTCCTAACGACGGGAATGTGAAATCGGCGTAACAACCGCATTCCTTAAGTATCTTGATCTCATCGTTAACTCCGCATATTTCCGGACCCCGGGAATTGTCAAGCGACCAGTCGCCGTGGATGAAACCGAATGTTCTGCTCCCGTCCGGCTGACAGAATATCCCGTGTTTTGAATAATCTTCAATGCATTTCAGTATCTTTGCCCTGAGCGTTTCTGACATGTCCGGGAACGGATCCATCCGGTTATGATGCATATGCATTTCTATCTCGCCGTACTCACCCCTGCAAAGAACCGTCAGATCGTTTAAAAACCGCATATCATGATGAGGCGGGTAAAACCAGGTGTGTTGCGGCTTGACGCCGTCCGCGTCTTTATGTTTATCCGCCATTGACGGATAATTCCTCGCCCATGAATCCACCCTTGACGCAGCTGTACCGGGATCGGCCTTGCCGTGCCCCGGCTCAAAATGGTCCACCACGCAGATAATGATATGGGATGTTCCGGACGCTCTCGTCCGTCCGCCGCGAAATAATCGCTGCAATGCGTATGGGACCAGCCATTTACCGTAACCCTTGGAACTCATTTACATTTTCCTTATTGTCCGGGCTTGCCGGCGCTCTTCGCGCCTGAGCCGATGATTCTTGCAATGATTATAGGAAGAAGGATCAATGTCTCTATCCTTGAAATAAAATACAACGGATTCATCACTGCGGAAATGAACAAATATCTGAGAGCCGCGGCTTTATTGCCGGATGTCAGAGACGCATTCGCCGCGAAAAAATACCTGTCGCTGTATGCTTTTTTTCTGAGGAACCACCCATAGTCATTTTTGTTGTCTTTGAATACCTTTCCCAGCACAGCCAAAGCGTTGCGCAGCATTCTTTCGGCATTGCCTTCCGAAGACATGCTATTCCCTGTTATTCTTATTTTTGTCAGCGGCTCTTCGATTATGGCAACTCCATATTCCATTGAAATCCTCAACCACATATCCCAGTCTTCGGAAGCCGTAAGGCTCTCGTCAAACATACCCGCTTTCTTGAAGCATTCCCTTCTCGCGACAACTCCGCTACCGCTTCCGCTGATCACATTCCGGATTATCAGGCGTTCAGCCAGGTCCTTACTATTCTTAAATTGGTTGCCCCTGGCAGTCCTTATGATATTACCGTCGTCATCAAAGTTTATGTACCCGCAGCCCACCAACCCAATATTCAAGTCATCGAAATACTTCATCTGCCGTTCCAGCTTTTCAGGCAGCCACATATCATCCGCGTCCAGAAAAGCCACATACTCAGCCTTAGATTCCCTTATTCCCATATTCCTGGCGGCGGACAGCCCCCGGTTATTCTGATATATATATTTGATCTTTCCACCGTACTTACCAAGTGCCTCTTTAGTACCGTCTGCGGAACCGTCATCAACGACTATTACCTCGACATTCCCGTAACTCTGTCGCAATACGCTCTCAATGGCGTCGCAAACGCACTTTCCATGATTATAGGTAGGTATCACGGCTGTGACCAGAGGCGGCATCTATCCCCCCTCTTTCGCATAGCGCGCCGCCATCTTTGCGGCGACGCAACAATTAACCGACAGAGCTTTAATTCTATCCGGGGTTATGTACTCCTTCTGTTCGTCTGCCTCGTTCACAAGCCTTATCAACTTATCGTAGCTTTCCCCTGCGTCAAACGCGTATTTGTCATTGTTGAAAACATTGTGTAGCCCCAGTGTCTTCAATTTGTAGTACTCGTCCTGGTAAATTCCGATGGTCGGAATGCACTGAGTGATCGCGAACAGATTAAAGTGGTAAGAGACCCCGATAGCCAGGTCAGCCATTCCTATAAGAGCCTTTATTTCCTGAGGGCTGTGTAACTTCCTTAAAATCCCTATATTGTTGTTATTACTCATACCCGCTTCGCTTATCAACTCCAAACCATTATCCGCGTCTTGGGAAACATTATCCCCAGCTTTAGCCATTGAAATAAAAAGTATGTAACATTTTTTGGCGTTCAGCTCCTTTAACAGCTTTATCAGCATTTCTTTTAAATGCTGGTTCTGCCCTTTTTCCTTCCACCACGCCCTGGCGTTAAAAGCAACGATCTTTCCGTATTTTGCAATATTATCCGGGCATATACCTTCGCCTTTCAATATCTCGCGTACAGTTCCTTTCTCGGCCGATTCCAAAAGGAACGCGTCATCAACACAATCCTTTATCTGGGCGTTTCTTACCCTGACCTTGCCGGTGAGATATTCCCTGGAGAACAGGTTGTCCCTTACGGTAATGAATGTGTCACGGAAAACTCTTCTCAGCATCATGAACGACCAGCCGCCTCTTAAGGGGCCTATACTCTGTGCCCCAAGGAAACATTTCTTTCCCAACGCCTTGGCAATTAGCAATTCTGATGCAATATGATAATAGTAATAATGATCCGTGAAGGTGCCGCCACCACACACAACAAACGCATCAGAGCTGTGAATATTAATGAGGAATTCCCTTTCGCTTTCTGAAACCCAAACAGGACTTTTATTCTTTGACATTCTTAGAGCGTTAATAATCATTTTAATTATAAATAAAACATAAAATGCCTGAGATAGCCTCCAACTCCACGCAAATTGACCTTTATTGATCTCCTTGAACAACCTGCCCAGATTAGGCAAAATATTCCCGTCATACAACTTTCTCGCCTTATCGGGATCCGGGGACAGTACGGCAATGTCGGTTATGCCGTTATCCAAAAATGTCCGCTTATTGGATATCAAAATAGCATCATCGCCTAAATTACCGTGCCCGAGTCCTGATGTTATCGTAATCTTTGACATATTCTCTTCCTATATACTACCTTTTCCGCAGCGTTCAGTTCCCGTGACGCGTAAATATAAAATACATCCTCGCCACAGACCTGAAATAATCGCGCTCGTTTTTATTGAACCCAATAAAAAATGCCGTGATGACAAACACCGCTAACGCCGAAACCGCAAGTACCATGATCCTTGTGTAATCTGGGGTGACGAAGCGTCTTAAAACAATCCACAAGACCGTTATTATTAACATTGACTTTATCATAACCGGCAAAAGCACATTCAAATAGTAATAACTCACTTTCAACCGGATCGCTTTACATGTATATATTGGCTGTATGAATAGTTTAACCGTTATCATGGGGATAGCAGTCCCTAAGGCAACCCCCAATATCCCGTAATATTTGACAAGCACTACGCTCGCAATAAGATTTAATATCCCCTCTATCGAATTAGAGACAGTGAAAAACTTATGCTTCGAAATACCGAACAGCATTTGTATGGATGGGACCTGCATCAGCGCGAATATCCTCGGTATCAGCAGTACAAGAATGACCGAATACGACACAAGATATTCAGGCCCGGCCCAGCGTATTATGAATTCTCTTGAGAATATCGCCAGCAGCCCGCCTACCAGAAATGAAAGGTATCCGTTGATCTTAGTCATGAAGAGATACTTCTCTTTCAAAAGATCATACTGTTCGGCCGCGTGATACTGGCTGAATACCGGAGCCAGCATGCCGGTAGCAGCGGATATGAATTCCGAAAAATAAGCAATAAACCGCGCCCCTATAGAATAGGGCGTGACACTACTGAGTCCGATAAATACGGTAATAACAAGATTGTCTATATTGAAACGCAGCTGATCGGCGACTTGAGCCACAAAGGTATATACGCTGTAGCCGAAAAGCGTGCGAATCCTGCTCTTGTCAAAATATCTACTTGACAGGACAATATGCTTATATAGCTTTCTAACGATGAAATACTTTACGGAGTACGCGTAGATGTCAAGGGTTGCCGTAATAACAGCAAGGGCAATCACTCCGTAACCATCAAGCAGGAATATGTATATCAGCAAGGTTCTTATCGCAAGCTTGCTCAGGTCCACCATACTGCTCAACTCAAAACGGATATTGGCAGCAAGGATGCCCGCGAACACCCGAAGCGGAAACCCTATCGAGAAATTTATGCCCAAAATCAGGATCAGTTTCCTGAACAGGCTTACTTCTGTAATGTTAACAACCAGCAACGGCACAATAAAAGCAACTACAAACGACATGATCAGCGCGAATCCGCCGATAACGGTGAAGACGCCCAATGCCGTGTTGCATATCCTGTTCTCTTCTTCTATATCATTCGTTCCGACTGCCTTTGAAATGAAGCGTTGAACCGCGGAGTTGAGGCCGAAATCCATCAACCCGTAATAACCCAGAAATGAACCGACAAATATCCAAAGGCCGTACATGTGATCGCCGAGAGAATGTATGATAAACGGCATCATCACGATACCAATCACGGCGTTCGCGATAAACTCGGTGCTTCTTAAAAACGAACCGCTGATAAGACTTTTAGCTTTTTTTGACATGATTTTTGATTTTCTTTTGATAAGTTACCGACTAAATACTGAAAAGCTCAACTAATATTTGCGTCTAACTCTGTCCATCCTGCCGGGTTTAACAGATTTTGCTTTACCGCTACAGCCAGCGCTATCAGCACATACAGGATATAGAATTGGTACCTGTTTGAAAAAAAGGCGCAGACGCAGAAACCGGCCAGCGAAGAGCAGATGAATTTATAGAGCATCGCGGCAATACTGTTATTACTTTTCCCTGATATATTCTTCATTCTTATCAAATACACTAAAGGATAGGACACCAGAAGGAGAAAGAATACGCCGCCGAATATTCCCGATTCGGCAAATACCTGCAGCAGTGTGTTATGCGGCTGCATTCCAGGGATACCTCCGTATTGCCTCACATA
Source organism: Elusimicrobia bacterium RIFOXYA2_FULL_47_53 (assembly GCA_001800315.1). Classification (GTDB taxonomy): domain Bacteria; phylum Elusimicrobiota; class Endomicrobiia; order Endomicrobiales; family XYA2-FULL-47-53; genus XYA2-FULL-47-53. The sequence goes on from MGVE01000013.1 coordinate 16,836, forward strand.
GGTTGTGAACTCCCCTGGGCCGACTCCGAATACCGGATGATCCTTCAGCATACTTAATCCGACCTTCCATTGCTCAATGCGGTTTTCAGAAGAACTGTCGCCACTGAGGGCATTGAGATCGCTTCGGCTAAGGACATTCGTTATACCAACAGCAAACACCCCTGCCAGCAACCCGGCAAATAATATGGCCCTAAACAGTTTTGGCATGCGTTCAGAAAAATACAAACTTAACACCCCGACAGCAAGCAATCCCAGCAAACCGTTTCGCGAACCCGTAAACAAAATATTGAACGCGAACATCCCTGCCAAACCCAAATAAATAGTTTTTGAGACGAACGACCCGGCCGTATTAGCGAGAAGAAGCGCGAGCGGTATTACCGAAACCAGTATGATTGCGATATCGTTGGGGTTTGAATACCACCCGAATCCTCCCGCCCTGATGCCAGGCATGTAAACAACCACATATTTGGATATGGAATAATACGACAAATATGCAACCGCAAACACTATAACAGCGGCAATGCTTCTTACCTTGTTTTCATCAACAACCGATTGAGTAATAAGAAAGTATACTATGCCCAGCCGCAGCCATAAGTTAAACGCCTCTATCCCACCCCCGAGCCAAAGCAAGGAAGCACTGAGTACCTGCATAACGACAAACAGAAGAAAATACCAATTCACTTTCTCCGCGAAAAACGGTTCCTTATTATGCTTTCTTGAAAATATATATCCCAAAAGCGCGAATATCGCGGAGTTTCTCAAAGGCTGATACTTTTCCAAAATCGGCCATACTTCCGCAGGCTGAAAAAACATTATGAATATGGTTAGACACAACAGAAAGAATGCCACATGACCGCCTTAGCCCTATTTCTCAAAAAATCGTAAGTACATTTTTTCGTATGTCCACACCATCTTATCTAGTGAATATTTCCTTTTAATAAGGCTTCTTGCTTCTCGGGACATCTCGTTCCTGGCACTTTTATCCTTGAACATAGCGTATATTCTGTCGCATAAATCGTCCGTGTCATTATAATCAACTATATATCCATTCTTGCCGTCCGCTATAAGTTCCGATGTGCCTATTGAAGGGGTCGATATTACGGGAACTCCGGACGACATAGCTTCAAGTATAACATTTGACATGCCTTCCTTATCCGGTATACTGGTAAGAACCAGCGCATCCGCAAAGGATAATATCGCCGGTATGTCATCGCGGCGGCCAAGGAAGGCGACATATTCCTTTATTCCCGCTTCCGCGCTATATCTTTCCAGCATTTCCCGATCAGGACCTTCACCGACAAAGACAACATCAACTTCCGCGTCGGCGTACTTTTCATATAACCTCTTTACAGCTTTCAGCAGGAATATCTGGTTTTTCAGGGGTTTCAGGCTGCCTATACTGCTTATAAACATTGTTGTATCGGAAAATGAAATCCGGTTTTTCTCTCTTAATTCCTTCTTCAAAGGCCCGGTATCGGCTTCCCCGTTAAAAAGGTTGGTATTTACGCCGTTGTCTATTACCGTGACCTTGCCGGGATCCATACCTATCTCGGTAACTATCCTTTTCTTCAACGATTCCGACACAGAAAGTGTAGCGTCGCACAAATAGGACAGCATCCTTTGGATGAATATTTGATAAGGCCTATTGAATGTCGCCCCGTGTTCCCCGTTGACAACTACTGGAACACCAGCCAATTTCGCCCCCATTATCCCGTCAAAAGAACATGCGCCCCAACCATGCGTATGCACAACATCCGGCTTTTCCTTCATGAAATACTTTGCCACAAACAAAAAGCGAGACAAATACCTTCCTTCGCTATAACCCATATTATGAACCTTAATATCTGGTTTTATCCTGGATATCATGGGCCCGGTATCTTTTACGCAGAGAATTGATGGCACGAACAATGACCTATTCAGATCATTGCAAATGTTAACAACTCCGTTTTCCATCCCCCCGACATCAAACTTACTGAGGACATGACATACTTTGTATTTTCTGTTTGCCATATTTTACCTTATATTACCTGAATTACAGGTCCATTTCTGCGTCAAACAAGAACCAGCTTTTTTCATCTGACAATAACAGCGCAGTCTCAGCCGGAACTGCCTTGTCAATGAAAATCATGCAGGTCCTCGCGTAAGGGCGTCTGATAAAGTTAATATGCTCTATTTCTTTTACAAACTGTTTATTGCCAAGATAGGATATCGATATTGAAGAGGCTTTCATCATTCTCATGGCAAGAGAGAAATTTAAAAGTATCCGGCGTGTCGTCTTAGGTTCAACCGCATTCATTTCCATGACAGTAGCAATATTATCCCGTATGGTAAATACGACAAAAGCCTTAATATCCCTCTTTTCGCCGTCAAAAAGACAAAAATACCTAAACTCTCCGGTGGGATAGTCGGAATAGCGCCAGTTCAGGTATGAGGAACTCTTGGTTCCCAATACCCTGCAATTCTTTTCTGTGTTCTCCCACAGCGCGTCGAAACGCTCATCGGCTCTGTCCAGGGTTTCACAGATCTCATTGTTCGAGACAAAAGCCGCGCGGCTCCTGTCCTGTATTTCAAGAATTCTGTTTACAACCGCAGCTATCAGCTTTACCAGTGTTTTGTTCTTTACATATCCCGATAGCTTACCTTCAGAATCTAGCAGTTTTACCCAGTTCCCTGCCTCACCTACAACGCGGTATCCAGCGCGCGTAAATACACCCCTTGACGCCTTGTTCGGATACGCGAACACGAAGCTGTAGCCAACTTCGGCGATCCCTTCCACCACCGACCGCTGCAGGCTTAACGCCGGCCCGAACACACGATATTTCTTATCGATAGCAAAGTTAACGGCAATCCCACCCTTTACCTTTACGCCGCCTACATCGAACATTCTGGGATATATCGAACCGCTTCCGATCATCTCGTTATTCTCGGGAAGTACCGCGACGCATGTTTTTGGAGCTCCCTCAGGATTCTTCCCGTAAAGCCAGATGAATCTCTGCGGGGCCATACTTGAAAGGTTCCTTGACCATAGCGCCACAAGAGCGGTTTCGCAATCCGCAATGACCCTGCACGTCTGAATATCCTTTATCTCATAACCGCTCATATTGCCCTTTGCGCCATCAGTTCATGTTAGCCTTATCTGCCAGCCTCTGCGCCTATGAATTCCAACAACCGCCTCGCTACGACCTCTCTACCGGTTTTATTCAGGTGTCCGCCGTCATCGGTATATATATGCGCCAGCGACGGATATATTTTTCCGCGCAGCTTGAAACCGGATGACTTTCCACCCGCATACTCTGCCTCGTAACGCGCGAGATCGAACAATCTACCGGTGGAAGCAAATTTATTTCTCATCATTTCGTTGTATTCCGTTCTCTTAATGTTGTCTTCGTCGCCCCAGACATTCAAACCCAGTATTCTTTTGAATCCTGCTTTTGGACCTCCGATCACTTCCCTCAGCGGGACAGTAAAGTGAATAAATCTTACTTTAGGGAACTTTGATTCCAGATACGCCATTACCTTGGCGTAATGGGCAAAAAGCGCTTTTGTATCGGTTTCAGCCGAAATATCAATATAGCATAATTTAAAGAAAGCAATCTCAACCCTGTTACCCACCCCGGAATCCATGGTCTTCTTGAATCCGTCCATCTTTGTCAGCGGCTCCTTGTTCCTGCCAATAGCGGAATGCGCAAATACCGGAGCGCCGAAATCCTTCACGCTTGAAGTTTCGACAATCCTGATTATTCCGCTGTCCGCCCCCCCGAGAAGTTCATTAATCCCAACGACTATATTGTAACCTACAGACTGGTGGCCAAAAAATACTTTTTTTGAGGAGATTAATTCTATTTGCCTGTCTAAATTCACCTGCACCCCTTCATTGGCGGCCATACCCTGCCTCCCGCATGACTGAAACAATAAAATGCCTGATAACACCAGAAGAAACAACCACGGCTTTTGATAGTTATTCATATTTGTTTAAGTTATAAGTTTTAAGTTGTAAGTCATAAGTGAACGGCGAACTTCTGGGTCGTCATACCTTTTCCCAACAACTGAGATCCTTCTCTCCCTTCGGGAGATCAGGATGACGGCTTTTTTGGGGTCGTCATACCAGCGGAAGCTGGTATCCAGTGGTTTTTCTGGATCCCAGACAAAACATTTCTGGGATGACAACGCTTTACGGACGCTGAGCAAGCTCAGCAGCTACAAAACCAACTAACTGCGAGATTCTGCGAAGCAGCAGTCTCAGCGGGACGCAAGCTTCTTTTTTACTATCGCCATCGCCTTTTTGTTCTCGAATTTGCCGAGTTTGCTTAGCCCCTCTTTCCTTGACATAATTCCAAGACGGACCATGCCGGCTATCTCAAAGGCATATGGATGAAAACCATGGCGGTCCAGATGAACCTTGTTGGCAAAGGAATTGAGCAGACAGTTCGTGGAATTGGCGTCCATCTCGCCCGGCTCTCTCCAGCCAAGTTTTTTTATTTTAGAGATTATGCTTTTTTCATTATAATCCGTGAAAGCGAAAGGGCTGACGGTGTACGGAAAGGCTTCCGGGGAGTCAAAAACTGAATCTTCAATAAAATACCTTGAGAGATCGGAGCCGGAGGCCTCTTCAAGCTGTTTTCTAAAAATACTCTGGGTTGATTTAAACAGGGAGGCGTTAATTTTCATAAGCGAAGACCTGACAGGCGCCTGCCCCGGAGTCCAGCCCCAGACCATGAGCGGAATTTTCTTTTCCAGGGCGGTCTTTAAAAATATGAATTTTGCCAGCCCTATGCAGGAAGTGCATATAGTGCTCGCCCGCTCCAGGGCCTTTAGCGGGAATATGGGTTCTTTAAGGCTTCTTTTTATCACATTTCTCATTACGCCGAAATCAGCCTTAATTATCAGGCTGTCAACACCAAGAGCCTCCGTGACAGTCCTGATATTCCTGAATGCCTCTTCGGATATAAAACCATTGTCAAAAGTAAGCGCGAGCGGATTTAGCTTAAAGTGTGTCTTAGCCAGGTAAAGGGCGAAAGTGCTGTCTTTGCCGCCGGAATACGCCACAGTGCAGTCGTAGGAGTACTTTCCCCTGATATTATCAAGCAGTTCCGTGAACTTGCCATATATTTCCTTTTTTTGGGCGGAGTAATCCTCAACCGCTTTTGAATCGGAGCAGTAGTTACACACGCCGTATTTATCAAAACTAATACCCGGGAAAGTTTCCGGCAGAACGCACCTTGAACATATTTTCATAAATGAACTCCATTTGTGTCGGTAAACTTCAGAAAGCAGTTCTGGGATGACAGCGCTTTACGGAACGCTGAGCAAGCTCAGCAGCTACAAAACCATTTAACTGCGAGATTGCTTCTCTCCCTTCGGGAGATCGCAATGACGGCCTTTTTTGGTCGTCATACACCTTTTCCCAACAACTGAGATCCTTCTCTCCCTTCGGGAGATCGCAATGACGGCCTTTTTTTATTTTGCGTCATCCCAGAGGTAGTAGTCTGGGATCCAGTCTTTAGTCTTACTTCTGGATTCCGGAGTGGCGGCCCAATGCTTTGAATAAAATCAGCCGGCCTCCCAGGCGAATGCGAAGCATTCTTCACCCGTCCAAAGACGGGAGATTTTTCGCCGCGGGACTGAACAATTCCGGAATGACAGCACGCTTCGCTCCAGGATGACGGCGCTTTACGGAACGCGCAGCAAGCTGCGCAGCTACAAAACCAACTAACTGCGAGATTGCTTCTCTCCCTGCGGGAGATCGCAATGACAACCTTTTTTGGTCGTCATACCCTTCCGAGCCGGTTATGAGCAAAAGTATTTTTGGATGCCTTCAGTCTTGCCTGTTTGACCTGCCTACAAGGCAGGGAGTTTGCAAGACTGCCTAAAATACTTTTGCGAATGGCTCGCGGGGTCGCGTTTCTTTATTAACTTTCTTTGAGCGCTCAAAGAAAGTTAGAAAGGGGTGCAGGGGCAGCAGCCCCGCGACTTTGTTTCTTTCTGAAAGAACTTTAAAATCCTGGATCCCAGACAAAACATTTCTGGGATGACAGGCCTTGATGGATTCCAGACAGAAGCACTCTGGAATGACGGCGCTTTACGGACGCGCAGCAAGCTGCGCAGCTACAAAACTCTGACAGTGCAGAACCATGAACTGAAAACTATCTGAGTTCGGCTCTTTTGACTTTGCCGGAAGCCGTCTTAGGCAGTGCCGGCGCCAACACTATTGTTTTAGGAACCTTGTACGCGGCAAGGTTTTTCTTGCAGAAAATCAATATATCCTTTTCAGAGACGGACGCGCCCTCTCTCAGCACAACCACCAGCTTAATGCTTTCTCCGAATATTTCGTCCGGAACGCCCACGGCCGCGCACTCCAGAACTTCTTTCATCATGCAAACCGCGTCTTCTATCTCCAGCGGGCTTATACGGTTTGCCCCGGACTTTATCATATCGCTTTTTCGGCTGGCTATGTAAATAAACCCATCGTCGTCCGTTCTGGCCAGATCTCCGGTATAAAGGAATCCGTCTTTTAGCACCTTGGCGGTTTCTTCGGGCGATTTCCAGTAACCGAGCATAATATTGTCGCCGCGCGCCACTATCTCGCCGATTTCCCCGGGAACCGCGGCTTTTCCGTTTTCGCCCACAACTGAGAGTTCCACGCCGGGAATAGCTTTTCCCACCGACCCCAGCTTGCTTTCCAAAAACCGCGGCGGCAGATAACTGAGCCTTGCCGCGGCTTCCGTCTGGCCATACATTACAAAAAATTCAACCTTGGGAAGTATTTCCCTGAACTCTCTGATGTGCGACGGGCTCATGGCGCCGCCGGCCTGCGTCACATATCTCAGCTTCGGCAGTTTATAATTTCTGAGCGCTGACTTTCTTAAAAGTATCGCGAAATGAGACGGCACTCCGGAAAACCCGGTAACCCCCTCCCTTTCCATGGTGTCAAGCACCGTATTAGGATAGAGGAACCTGTTGTCAATCACCAGCTTTCCGCCGGCTTTAATATGAGTAGTCAAAAGCGATGTGCCGTAAGAATAAAAGAACGGGAGAACCACGGCCGCGCTGTCGTCATGGGACAGCTTCAAATATGAAACTATGGATTCCGCGTTAGAGCACATATTCCGGTGAGAAAGCATTACACCCTTGGGCCTGCCTGTCGTGCCGGAGGTGTAAATCATAACCGCGAGGTCATTTTCGGAGACTGAACTCCGCGCGGCCTCAAGAGCCTCACCGTTTAACCCAAAGTTCTTTTCAAAATCTTCGCCCTGTGAAACAACTATCGGCTCCGGTAAACCGCCTGCTATATTTTCCCGCGCGGCATCCACAATATTTTTAAGCCGGGGCTCGGTAATTATCGCCTTAGGCGCGCAATCCGAGAGCACAAATTCAAGCTCACGGGGAACCATTTGAGTGTTCAAAGCCGCGACACAGGCGCCAGCCTTGAGCGCCGCAAAATACGATACGGCATATTCGCAGGAATTATCCAGAAAAAGAGCTACTCTGTCGCCTTTGCCCAGGCCGCGCGCGGCCAAGCCTGAGGCAAAGCAGTCGGAATACCTGTCAAGCGCGGCGTAGTCCATCCTCTGAGACAGGCAGACCACAGCCTCTTTTGACGGGTATCTGGCCGAGCTTTCTTTCAGAAAATCAAATAAACGCATACCACTCCGTCAATTGACTGTCGTTATGCGGCCCTGAAATTTATCAAGCTTTTCTCGGAGCAAAGGCTCAAAACCGCTGATAAAATGCTTCTCCGTAAGAAGCGTCGTTATTATGGCCGTTACAGCCATATGATTTTTGTTGCTGACAAGCCCCGGCGCCGAGTTCCTGCATTTCGCCATCAGGCCTGCCACCGCGGAGGGATTAAATATCCCGGTGTTTTTTAAATTTGATTCAGACAACAACTCTTCCACATACTCCAGCTTTCCGGCGTTTAGAAAACTCTGGCTTTCCGGAGCCCTGTAGGCCTGTTTTTTTCTGGCGATGATATCCGCCGGCAGATAAGCCGCGGCCGCCTTTTTTAATAAATATTTTTCGCGCAGGCCCCGGATCTTGCAGCGGGGAGGCAGTGAAAGCGCGTAGCGCACAACTCTGTAATCCAGAAAAGGATATCTACCTTCAACCGAGTGAGCCATCGCGACCCGGTCGCCCTGCGAAGACAGCAGGTTGCCGGAAAGCAGGGTGAAAATTTCTATGTACTGGGCTTTCAACAGGCTGTCCCAGGACGAGAACCCGTCCGGCAGAAGGCTTTCAATTGTTTCATAGACGCTCTCGGAGGAAACGGCGCCTTTAAGATCGTCCGCGAAAAATGATTTTATGTAGGAAGTCGTATCCCATCTTGGAATATGCGAATACCAGTTTTTATCGGCGCCCGAAAGATGAGTCCTGTAAAATGCCTCAATAAACGCCGGCGCCGTTGAGGCCCCTCCGGAAATACCGGCATGAAGAATATTAAGCAGGGCGGGCCTGCATTTTGAATCCGGCTGGCGCGCCCAGAACCTGCGTATCTTCATTTCCTTAAAAAGATCGTAACCGCCCAGCATCTCGTCGGCGCCCTCGCCCGTCAGCACCACCTTGATGCCGGATTCGCGCACAAGGCGGGAAAGCATGAACATCGGCGCCGGCGCCGTCCTGACAAGGGGCTTTTCGGTATGCCAGATGACATCGGGCATGGCTTTGCCGATATCGGCGTAAGAACAGTCTATCCGGCTGTGAGCGCTGCCGATAAAATCTGAAACTGTTTTCTGATGGGCGCTTTCGTCGTAATATTTATCGCGAAAGGCAACGGAATATGTCTGTATGCCGGGATTATATTTCTGTTTTACCAGAGACGAAATAAATGATGAATCAAGACCGCCGCTTAAGTAGGAAGCCACCGGCACATCGGCCCGGAGGCGTATCCTGGCGGCATCGTCCAGAAGCGCCATCAGCTCTTCGGCGTAATCATCATCCTTCTTTTCCGGAGAGTGGCTCAGCCCGCCCGGCTCCACATCCCAGTAGCGGTTTATTTCCATCCTGCCACCGCTGACTGTCATAAAATGTGCCGGAGGAAGCTCAAAAACATTCTTAAAAACCGTTTTAGGAGGCAGGGGCGTCCAGAAGGTAAAGAGCTGGCCGAGGCCCCCGTAATCAAGCTCGCGCTTTATTTTTCCGGAAGAAAACAACGCCTTTATTTCCGACGCGAACAGCAGAGATCCCGCTGAAACTGAGTAGTAAAGCGGCCGTATGCCCGTCCTGTCGCGCGCCATCAGGAATTTGTTCTTTTTCTTATCCCAGATAACAAACGCGAACTGGCCGTTTAGCTCTTCTAAAAGAGCCTCGCCTTTTTCTTCGTAGAGGTGGACTATAACTTCCGTGTCGGTTTTGGTGTAAAAACGGTGGCCCTGGCGGGCCAGGCGCTCGCGGAGTTCCGGATAGTTGAAAATTTCCCCGTTGTAGGTTATCCAGACGGACTTGTTTTCGTTATGAAGGGGTTGAAGTCCCCCTTCAAGATCTATTATGCTGAGCCGGCAGTGCCCGAGAGAAGCATTTTGCGAGGTGTGGATGCCCGCTTCGTCCGGGCCCCTGTGCGACAGGGACATGACCATATTCCCGGTGACTGTTGCGTCGGGGGTAAGGCCCGCCATAAGGCTTATCTGTCCGCAAATTCCGCACATTTGATTTTTTTGCTCAGGCTGTCTTTTTTGTAATATAATCCGCCAGCTTATCCACGGAGTCCAGGTTCTCGGGGGTCATTTCGGTATCCGTGACCTTAACCTTGAAATTCTCTTCAAGAAACGCTACCAGCTCAAGCACTCCGGTTGAGTCAATAATCCCTTTCTCAAGGAAAGAGTCGGAGTTGCCAAACTTCACCGCTTCGGCTCCGAGCAGAAAATTATTCCTGATAAATTCCACGACACTGGTTTTAATTTCTTCTTTATTCATTTTCGCCTTTCCCTGAAATACATGATGGACAATCCTGCCGCCACACCTGCCGCGTTAAGGGCTAAATCGCTAAGTGAACTGCTCCTGTTGGCCACGGCGAACTGAGCCAGTTCCACCGCCGCGCCCACAGCCAGGGCGCTGAAAGCGCTGATAAAAAACCGGCGGCCGGCATTCAACCCGGCAACAGACTTTAAAATACCGGATAACATCAGCACGAATACGGCATAAACCGGCGCGTGCATAATATTGTTAAACAGCCTGAGTTTTGCCGAATCCGTTCCCAGCGGAAGCAGGGAAACTGCAACAATAGTCGCCAAATACAGCAGAAACAACAACAGCCTGAGCTTCGCGGATACGGCAGGAAGCCGGAACATTCTAATCGGCTCCGAGCTTTATAGTCAATGATAATTTGTGAAGGCCGCTGAGGGTGTCCCGGGGAATATACGCGTAGTCTAAATTCATTTCGTAAGCGTAGAAGAAGAAGACATCAACATTCTTAAGAATCAGGCCGGCCCCGTACGACAGCCCCGAATAATCCCCTCCGAGCGAATTATATCCGGCTCTTAGCGCGAATATTCTTCTTTCGCCCGGGAAATATTCCGCGCCGATGCCGTAGCCGCCCTGTGACTTGCTGTTGGTAGTATAATCGGCTCCGACAACCAGGCTGTCTTTTAACAGCACAGAGGCGAGGCCCGCGTTTAAAGTCCTGGGCAAATCGTAACTTCCGTCTTTATACGAGAAATAGTCGGCATAATTTAAAAGTGAAATGCCGGCGGAAAGCTTGTGCCAGGGATGTCTGATAAGAATACCTGAATCAAAAGAAAAATTATCACCCGAAGAACTTCTGAACTCTTCGGAGACGCTTTTAGCCGAAAGGCCCACGAAAACGCTGCCCAAAACGCTGTCCGAGAAAACCGGCTTAGCGTAAGTGAGCTGGGTTATCCTGTCCACGGGATGCGAAGGCGCGGCTCCCGCGGCTGACTGAAGGCCCCAGTCCAGGGCAGACATTGATACAGCCACCGCTCCGAGGTCATAGACATTGCCAACCCGGACATCCTCAAAATCATAAGCATAGGCCGCGTGCTGAAACGAGGCTCCCTCGTAAGGCCTGAAACTGGAAAATGAAAATTCATCTCTCGTGATAACGGACAGGCCCGCGGGATTTGAAAAAATAGAATCAATCCCTTCCGACATGGCGGCGCAGCGCGTTCCCATTGAGGCTATTCTGGCGCTCGGCAATACTTCAAGGGCGCGCGCCGAGGGCGTTTCTGAAAAAACCGGACGCGCGGAAGCCAAGAGAACCGCCGCTAAAAACAAACTATATATTCTTTTCATTATTCACCGCCTGTTTTCCCCTGATTGGGCCGATTATGGAATTTTAAGTTATAAGCTGTAAGTTGCAAGTTTTAAGCTGTAAGTTATAAGTGAACGGCCAACTTCTTTGTCGTCATTTCTTAGCAACAGAGATCCTTCTCTCCCTGCGGGAGATCGCAATGACGGCGCGCTTTGTTTTTTGGTGTCATCCCCGAGGACTCAGTCGGGGATCCAGTCTTTAGTCTTACTTCTGGATTCCGGAGTGGCGGCCCAATGCTTTGAATAAAACCAGCCGACCTCCCAGGCGAATGCGAAGCATTCTTCACCCGTCCAAAGACGGGAGATTTTTCGCCGCGGGACAGAGGCTTTCCGGAATGACGGCGCTTTCACGGAACGCGCAGCAAGCTGCGCAGCTACAAAACCATTTAACTGACGCGCCGTTTCGGGGCCACCATCAAACCCGGAGAGGCTTTACGCCACTGAGTCTTTGGCGGGCTGTCCCGCCACTGAACCGTTGGCGGGCTGACGCGCCGTTTCGTGTTTGTGTAACTTTAACTGTAGTAATAATCGTGCATATAACGAGGCATATAGTGATCCTGCCTCGTCATAACAAACCCGAGAACCTTAGCCCCGACCTGCCTGAGCGACGACTTGATATTGATTACATCTTTCTGGTGAGTTTTCCCGGATTCAATTGCCACAACGACCGCGTCGGAAAACTTTGAAAGCATCATGGCGTCCGGCATATTAAGCACAGGCGGAGAATCCATCACAATTATCTCAAACTGGGACGAAAGTGAATTTATCAGTTCTTTAAAAGAAGGCGAACCCATCAACTCCGTAGGATTTCCCTTGGCCGCGCCGCACGGCAGGAACCAGAGGTTATTTACGGGAGTCTGCCTGCACGCTTTCTGCGGATCTATGGAATTGAGCAGTATGTCCGATACCCCGGGATTAACGGGCGCGGAGAAAAAAGCGTGCAGAAGGCCCTTTCTCAGGTCGCAGTCCACAAGCAGAACCTTGGAGCCGCCAGCCGCTATGGCCGCGGCCAGGTTGGCCGAGGTCGTGCTTTTGCCCTCGCCGTGAATGGCGCTTGTAATGAGAAGTTTTTTTATTTTTCCGGAATCGTTGAGCCCGTGGAAAATATTTGTCTTTAACATCCTGTAGTCATCGGCTATACGGGAACGGGGATCGTGGTAAACCACCAGCTCGGCGGCCACCGAGGGATCCAGGCGCTTAAGCGCGATGTGCGGCACGGCGATCCTTATTTTTGAGAAAAGTTTATTATTTCGCAGGAAATCCCTGACGGCGGCCCGGAACTCCTTTTTATCCTTATTCTGAGTTTCCATGGCTATAGTTCCGACACTGCCCAGGCCCGTAAATCCGAGAACCGCCTGCGCCTGCTCGGGGGTATGGAATGTCTTAAAAATATTCTCCAGCAGGAAAACGCCTCCGCCGCCAAGCATCAGCCCTCCGAAGAAACCAAACAGCAGTATTTTCATGAAGTTGGGTTTAACCGGCTTTAACGGCAGCCTCGCGTACTCAAGCACCGTGAATTGGTTTCCCTTTTCGGAATCCTGAAGCCGCTCGGAAACATAGGCCGACTCCAGCTGTCTTAAAAGCATCTGGTAGATATCCTCGTCAACCCTCTTATTCCTCTCCAGATTTGCCAGGCCTTCCTCGCCCAATTTCTTAGCGCCCCTGACACTCCGGGTCAAAAGGGATTCCCTTCTTTTCTCAAGATAGCTTATTTCCATATCCATCTGCTTTAGCTCCTGCTCGGTCTGCAGATACATGGGATTAAAAGTTGATATGCTTTCTTTTACAGTTGTTTTCTCCAGCTCACTGCTTATCCTTGCCTTAAGCCCGGTTAACTCCGTCTGCAACTCCTGAACTTTCGGGTTCCCCTCCTTGGCGTCTATCAAAAGGCGGGCAAGCTCGGACTCAATCTGACCGGCCCTCGCCTGAAGCTGAGAAACAACCGGATTCTGTTCAGTCGTAACCTGAGAGGGTATTATCTTCTGAAGATTGGCCAGGCGGTCCTTGAGCAGTGTCCTGCGGTTTTGCGCCACCCTCAGGTCGGAATCTATTTTACTGACCGTAAAATTCTGTTCGGAGTTTTCCAGCTTAGCCCGGTAAATCTTCAGCTGTTCGTTTATGAAATCAATGGCGTTTTTAGCCTCTTCCCGCTTCCCCTGAGAGCTTTCCTCAATGAAGTTCTGGGTAAGCGTGTTGGCGACCATCTGCGCGCGCCTTGGATTTCCGTCCTGATAAACGACCTGTATGATCTCCCTGTTAACAAAGCGGACATTCACGCGCTTCCTCAAATTCGTTATGTAATCTTCCATCTGTTTCTGGGAGGCGTCAACGCTCACAAGGTTGAGCTGCAGGACAAGCTGTTCAAGCTTGGGCCAGGCCATAATCTGTTTGGAGAGCGTGTTTATTTCTTCCGCTATCTGGGGAGCTACGGCTATTTCGCTTACCAGCGGGTCAATTATTTTTTTGCCGCGCACCTTAATAAGAGATGAAGCTTCGTAAACTCTCGGCATGAACAGCCCGGCCAGAACCGAGGAAAAAAATACCACGGAAAAAAGAACAAGAAAAACATTCCTTTTCCTGATTAACAGCTCCAGCATATCGGACAGATTAAGTTGCTGCTGAGTTTCTTTTGTCATAAATTTCAGGGGATAGGCATTACCGCGGCTCTCGCGGCCGGTACTGTATTAGAAATCGGGCTTAAAAGCGTGGAAATCAGATCAGAAATCATGCCCAGGAAATTTTTTGGCACATAAACGATATCTCCGGGTTGAAGCTTCGCGTTGTTTTCAAGCTCGCCCCTGTAGAGTATCCTGTAAAGATTGACGACCTTCGTTGAAGGCCTCTGAGGGCGCGGAGAAATAATATAAACCCTCCTGTCGGCCGCGAACCTGCCCGGCAAACCGGCGAGAATTACGGCGTCCCGAAGCGTGATGTTCTTTCCTTCGGTTGAATACCTGCCAGGCCTTGAGACCTCGCCCATAACATATATCACCTGGCTGGCGTACCTTACTATATCAATCGTCACTTTCGGGTCTTTGACATATTTCTCAAGCACCGAGGCAATGGCGACCTCGGCCCCGTCTTTAAGCAGGCCCTCAAGCTTAATCTCGCCTATGCTCTGTATGAATATTTTACCGTCAGGCCTTATGGTAAACTCTCCGCTCCACTCGGGATGCTGCTCCGCGATAATCCGTATAATATCATCGGGGCCCAGCATGTACCCCGAGGACGGCGAGGCCGCAGGGACAACCGGCGCGGCGCCGCCTGCTTTAAAGGAGGCGCAGGAAGCAAGGGCGGCTGAAGCGATAATAACAAGAATCATCTTGATTGAATTCATAACTCTCTCATTCGGAATATTGAGTAAGCACGGGCAAAAGCGCCTTAATAAAGTCCTCGCTGGCGCTTCTCGCGCTTTCCTTATCGTCAAATTTTATCTCGGTATAAACATTCACCGCCATACCTCTGGAGAACCCCTTGAACATCCTGTCCGTTACAATTCGCGTCTGCTGGAGATAAAAATTGCTGTAGTAGTCGCGGCCCGCCGCGTAAAAATTATGGACAAGTATGTCGTTGCCGTGGTCCGTTGAGAAAACCATCTCATTGACTTCCACAAGCCCGCCTTTAATTTCCGGAATGGCAATTGAAACGGCGCCCCGGCCGGCAAGCTCTGAGCCGGCGCCCGTCATGCAATACTCGGGCGGATGAAAAGCCGACCTGTTGTTGACTGCCTTGACGATTATAAGCTCCACGGTTCTGCCGGCTTTGTCCCGGTATATCCTGCCGATGACGGCATCGGTACCGAGAATATCAATGACTCTTTCCTGGAACTTGATATCTTCCGCCAGCTGCCAGGAACCTATTTTAGCGGGAAGCGTCTTAATATCAACCGAGCTGACCCGCGACCTGCCGCCGTATAAAACAAACAGCGACAACCCTGCGAAAAAAATAAAAATTAATAAAAGAACAATGCTTTTTTTCAAGCGCCGCGTCCCTGCTGTTTAAATATATTATAAACCATCATAAACAAACCGAACGCGATTACCCAAAGGACTATACCTGCGCCGTCGTGAAGAATGCCGCCGGTAGCGGCCTCGGTTCCGTAAATATAGGCCGCGATGATAAGAAAAACTATCCGGGCCGTATTCGCCAGAACCGCGATCGGCAGGGAAAACGCAACTACCGCCGACTTCCTTAACATACTGCCTTTCAGGAAATACGCGAATACCACGCTTAAGGTAAACAGCGATATGAGCGAGTTTATGCCGCTGCACTCATTTTCAACCGTCAACATACCGTTGGGAAGGTAAATCACGCTCCCTTCGCGCAGTATATTCAGGTTCATCAACCCCACGACCCAGACCGCGGCCTGCGAGGCCAGTAGCTTAAGGTTAAAGGTCAGCCATATAAGCATGACCTTCGGAACCGGCACCATGAAAATGAGAAAAGACAACGGAAAAAGCAGGGCTCTGGTAATCTGCCGTCCGAACAGGTACAAAGACGCGCCTATCAGCGCGAAAATCAGCGCGAAACCGGAGAAAAACTTTATCCCCAGCACAAGCCCGACAAGCACATGCCCGGCGAGCGCCGCTATCAAAAGAGCTATCCCGAAATACGATGTTTCCTGCCGCATATTTTTGAGGCGCGGCAAACTTGAATATATAATATACGCCGAGAAAAACGGTATCAAAAAACCGTGCGAGTAATAAGAATCCGGCTCAACAAACCTGGCATACATCCACTGAAAAGTGTCAAAAAATGTCGCCGCGACCGCCGCGGGAAGCAGAAAAAAGGGTATGAATCCGCCGTAACTTTTCTTAATTACCGCCTGGGACATTATTTCCTTTTTTCAAGCGCCCTTATTCTGCCGACGGCAGACAACGAGAGGCTGCCCGCGGGATATTGCTTAACGAACTCTTTGTATGTTTCAGCGGCAAGCGCTTTATTTTTCAGGTTGTTCTCGTAAATCATGGCGATTTTAAACAATGCGAACTCGGACTTTTTGTCCGCGGGGAACTTGCTCCTGATGGCCTTCAGTGTTTCCACGGCCGCCGCGTATTCTTCCTTCATTATGTATGTCGCGGCCAAGAGCTCAAAAGCTTCCAGCGAAACAAGGTCAGCGCTTTTATCGTCTGTAAGCGACTTGTAGTATTTAACGGCTTCCTCAAACGAACGGTTGGCGCCGGCCTTATCGTTCTTTTTAACATAGTGGCCGGCGATTATCAGAGGCACCTGCATGGCGACCGGCTTGTCCGGAAATTCGGAGCGCAGTTTATCGTATTCAGGCAGGGCTTCCTGCCACCTGCCGGCTTTATCATAACTAACAGCCACGGCAAATTGAGCCGCGGCGCGCAGGGAACCGTCTTTTGGAAAAAGCTTGTTGACTTTGTCTCTCTCGGCGGCCGCGCCGGCATAGTCGCCCTTAAGCGCGTAAATATTGCCGATAGCCAGCTGGGCCTCGCCGGCGTATTTTGACTTTCCGTATTCCTTAACCGTTCTTGAAAAAATTTCAAGAGCCCTGGCGTTATTTTTCAGAGCTTCGGAATATATTTTAGCCGCCTCCAGCAGGGACTGAGGAGCGGCGAAAGCCTTGGGATATTTAGCGGCAAAGGAGAGAAGATATTCGGCGGTCTGGGAAGCCCGCCCCAGTTTACTGCCGGTTATGACCATAAGCGGGTGCACGGCGGACACTATTTTGCTGTAGGGATTCGTTTCAACTATGCTTTTATAGCCAGCGAAAGCATTTTCGTAGGCTTCCTTAGACTTGTCTTTCATGCCTGAGCGGGAATACAAGTCCGCCACATACACCGGCATCTGAAGGCCGAACTCGGAAGTAGGGTAACGGTCCATGATTTTTTCGTACTCAGCCACAGCCTCTTTTATTTTCCCGGCGTTCTCCTTAAGCTGTCCGAGAGCGTACCAGGCGCGAACCGTAACATCATGCCTGTCCGGGTAGTCTACAATTACTTTTTCAAACTCACCGGCGGCCGCGGAGACTCTTCCCCTGGCTGAGTTCAATTCACCAAGCATGAGCTGAAGGTCGGCGGCATTGCTCCAGGCGGGATATTTATCAATTACACCTTTTAAATCTTTTAGGGCGCCGTCAAAATCCTTCTCGGCGGCCCGGACAGGAGACCGCAGTGTCTGGCTGTGCAGCCTGGTAACATTATAAAGCATTCTCTCGGCGTCATAATCACCGCCGCAGGATGAAAGAAATAATACGGCTGTTAATAACAGAAGATGCGTTTTCCTCATAACCTGCCCTCTATTTCCTTGTTTTTCATAAAGAATACAGTTACTGAAACCGTGTAAAAAATATCTGCTAATAAAATAAAAAATATTTTAGCCGCGACAAACAGGATGGATATCTCAGGAAACGATTTTTCCATCATGCCGCGCATGTTAACAAACAAAAACGGCAGAACAATCAGATTGGGTCCCAGAACAACTAACAGAAGCTTTACGGGATAATTCTTAAACAGCGCGACCGCGCGTTTAAAAGACTGGGGGAGCTTCCTGTTTTCAACTATTACGGCGGGGATTCCGAAAGCGAACAGGGCCTGAATAAGAACCCCGAACAAAAACATAAGAAGCACGACGGCCTTTACGGAAGTGGTCACATACTCAAGCAGAAGGTATGAAGTCCTGGAAAAAGCGTAGATGAGCACAAATACGGCAACCCACAGGCCGAGCATACGGAAATATCTTTTAACAGATTTGCCGAACCCGAAAAACCAGCTTGGCTCGCCCGACTGGAACAGCTGGGCCGTCATGGAAATAGTTATGCCGGACATTATCAGGCCGAAAGTGAAATCTATGGCATTTTTTGAATAATTAAACAGCGTCGGGAACAGAATCAGGTTAAACGGATAGTGCAGGAAACGATCGCCCCAGAAAGCTTTTACTATAGGAGAAAACACCGTGGAAAGAGGATACCGCGGGGAAAGATAGACTACACACATGCCGGCGATATAAAACAAAGCGGTAAACAAAAATGGCGCCGCTATAACCGGCTTTTTTTTAAGCAACTCATATGATTCTTTCCAAACGGAGAGAACGCTAAGTTTATTGCCCGAATTGCCACTCATAGATAACCCTTTTTAGCTGCGGCGTTTTGGTAATTATACTATATTTTCATTGCGTTTTTCAACAAAAACTAAGCCTGGGCTTTGTAAACCAACCCAGGCATTCACATATTTATGTATTTCGCGCGGCAGGGCGCCGAATGTACTATCTTGCGCCCTTGGAAAGAATGACCGTGCCGATAGTCTTGAAAAGTATCTGTATATCCATCAGCAGGCCCCTTTTCCTGGCGTAAAGCAGGTCATACCTCAGTTTTTTTCTGGTTCCCTCTACGGTATCGGTGTAGCCGTTCATAACCTGGGCAAGGCCCGTTATTCCGGGTTTTACATAAAAACGCGTGTTGTAATTCTCTATATCGTTGTCAAGTTGTTTTACAAAAACCGGCCTCTCGGGCCTGGGGCCTATTATGCTCATATCGCCCTTGAGCACATTAATAAGCTGGGGCAGTTCGTCAATTCTCGTCATTCTGAGAAATTTACCAATGTGCGTTATCCTTGAATCGTTTTTCGCGGCCCAAACCGGGCCGGTGCCTTTTTCAGCGCCCATGGTCATGGTGCGCAGTTTGTATATTGTGAAAGGTTTACCGAGAACATCGTCGCTGCGCATTTCGCCCTGAGCGGGATTGCCGCGCGGAGCCCTGGATCTTCTTCTATTTTCGCCTACCCGTTCCTGTTTATAAAACGCCGGGCCCGTGGAGTCTAATTTAACAAGTATGGCCGCGACCGCGACTATGGGAGCCGCGAGCACTATTCCGATGGAAGCAAGAAGAATATCTAAAAACTTTCTGAACTCGCTGTACCTGCTTCTCGCGAATGATGCCAGCGATCCCGCCAGGCCGAGCATTATCAGAACCATCGTGGAAGGTTCCGGAACCGGAGTGGGATTGATATCGGCCCTCAGCGTCAGGTAATCGTTGCCGCAGCTCATTGTCCAGTGCAGTTTGATATCCCTGCTGGTATGCCTGTTAAAACCAAACGCGGAGAGCGGAACGCTTGCCTCAAGCACATAGTGGCTGTTGATAGCCTCGCTGAAAGCAAAGTCAACGGGAGCATCCACTGCGCAACCGGAGAGTATATTGTAGGGAGTGGAAGAATACAACCCGTTCTGCCACACGCAGTTCTTCTTTAGAACCGCGCTCTCCGAGCCGAGCACCTCAATGCCGTATTCGTAAATATTGTCGCCGTCAGTATTGATGGCTATGTCGCCGGGCCATATATATGACGGAGAGAAACCCTGCGGCGAGGCGGCGCCGTTTACCGGAAGGCCCTGCACAACGGCCATGTAGAGGTTCTCGCCGTCATTATCAAAATAAAAAGCCTCGGCATCGCACATATTGCCAAAACTGTACTGGGGGCCGACAAACCAGGCTCCGTGGCTGTAGGCCGGATTTCTGGTGTTATCCGCGTTGTCTTCAGTAATGTAATCTATGTCCGAGCCGCCCGCGGGTGTGTCGGAATCCAGGGCGAACCTGGACCCGGCCTGCAGAAGATTTACGCCCCAATCGTCCACCAGCCCATCAATAATGTAGGAATGGGCCGCGGAAGGAAGCAATAAAGCGCAGCATAAGATTAACTTAATGTTTAAACGCATACAATTCTCCATAAAAATTTGCTCAGGCCTGAACAAACCTTACGATTCATTTTTTACAACAGCAGCTTCTTCCTTGAAGCCACAAGGCCTAATAAACCTGTTCCAAGCAACATTAATGTCGCCGGTTCAGGAACAGCTGTTGCGGTAGTCACCTTAAATGTAACCCCACTATTGCGATAATGGCAATCAGGATCAACACCAAACCCAAAATCATCATTAGTGGCAATGTAATTCTGAAGGTCATCAATCAATCCGAGAGAACTGAATGAATAGACCAAGTCAAAATTACGCGCTACTCCGCCAAGAGGGTCACTCCATGTGCCGACAAGGACACCTTGTCCGGCAAACATATCATTAGTGTCTCCGTCCCAAACCCCATCTGTCCCGCTAAGCGTACCTAACACTGCTGAGTCAAGCAAATGAGTGTAGAGCATGTCCCCATCTTCAACAGCCCAGTCATAAATATTCTTATAAGTAAGAACCGCTTCCTCAATGTACTCAGTGGGAGCAAGGTTAAGCTTAAGACCCCATGTGTAGAAATAAGAATGATTCAAATCCCCTAAATCATACGGGGTTGGCTGATAAGTATAAATAGCCGACTGAGATACTCCTGTGAGCACGGCCATGACAGCCGAGATTAACAACACTTTTACTAACGCTTTTTTCATTGTTTTTCACCTCCTTTGTTTGTGAAAGGGAAAACAGCACCCTGTGTATGATGTGCTCAGACCTGAGACTTTTTTATTATTTACACACTGCTTTTAAAAATGAGAAATAAACAACAACAGACCGCGCAACAATCTGTCCGAGATACTCTTAGATTATTTCTTTATTTTTAGTGCCGCGATGCCGAACAATCCGGTTCCAAGAAGGAACAGGGTTGCCGGTTCAGGGATAGGCCTGGGAAAACCGCCGGCGCTGCTGGTCTTGGGCGAGAAATCGTCTTTCCAGTCAATCATTCCATTTTTGTTTGTATCGGCAAGAGCGAAGAAATGGTCTCCCTCGGTCATGATGCCGGTGTATGAAATAGGAGCCGTGAACATATAATAGGTTTTATTGTCCAAGTCGTTTGTGGTCTGCCAGAGGGACTGGGTTTTAGGAAGCAGAGTATTGTAATAAATGCAAGAGGGATTGTTGTATCCATCTATCTGATGATCCACATTCTGGGTAAGCGCAAGCTGCTGGTTGTTAAAGTAGAGAGGAAAATTGTCGCCGCCCGTGTTTGAAATAAAGTATATGTCGTTCAGCCATGGCACATAAGAAGTGAATACGGTAAGGTTTGAGCCGGAAGGCCCGATAACAAAACCATGGTAATCGGGGTTCGCGGCGGGAACTATGGTATCGGCGAAATACTGTATATAAGTCCAGTTGACGGCATCCGCGTCAGCATACGCGTAAGTACCCGCGGCTACACCCAGCGAAGGAGTAGCGTTTACCGGAACCGTCAAAAATAATGCCGCTGCCGCAACCAAAAACAAAAAGATTCTCTTCATTAAACTTCCCCTTTTAGACACATATTCCACAAGATGACAACCCATGATTTACAGCGGACACAGCAAAAACAAAAAACGAACAGACTCCCCCGAAAGGAAAGGGCCGCTTAAAGCTGCGGCCAAATGTTACTTAATTAATCCAAATTTGTCAACGCCCTGCCAGACTGCGTACAATTTGATAAATAATATTACAAAACAAGAAACCAGGTTGTCAACAAACCGGGTTTCTTGTTTATGCCACTGATAAGAATTTTTTATCGTCTGAGGTGTTTTTTATCTGAAATAGTACCTTACGGGTTTGCTATCGCTTTCAGCGGAATAGCTGACGCGGCTGGGGCGCGAACCATTGTCCGTTTTTATCACAGCGTAGACTCTCTTGAGCGAAATATTGAACAGTTCGGCTAATTCCTGAGCGGTTTTGCCCTGTTTGCTGAACTTTTTAATCGCGGCGTTTCTATGGACAAGAAATTGTTTATCCCTGAAACCATAATTGCCCCTTTTGGGTATCCAGATTCTCTTTCCCCCAAACTCGGCAATCAGTTTTTTATAGTTTTTCTCATCAAGCACCTCGCGCAAATGCTTCACGGGGATTACCTCCATTGTGTATTATGGTTATGGCAATTCCCATGGTAAAACAGTAAAACTAATTGTGAAATAGTTGTGAAATGCTCAACAACTTACTGCATTTAGGGACATCACAAACCCGAAAAAACGAAGCCTGCCGTCATCCGAATGTTTCTGCATGGAATCCATCAAGGCCTATCATCCCAGAACCGTTCAGTCTGGGATCCAGAAAAATCTCTGGATACCAGCTTCCGCTGGTATGACGACACAGAAGCGCCGTTCACTTAAAGCTTACAACTTGAGTCAATTGCGAGTATTACACCCCCGGGGTGGAATTCGGGAACAGAACTGTTGTTCTTTTCCCGCATGGATTTCAGCGGCTTCAGTATGTTTCTGGAGTTTAGTGAGGCTGGAATGCCTTAACTTTCATTGGCGGGAGATTACGAAACACCGAATCAATTACGGGCGAGACGAATTATTCTGACAGAGCCGAGCGTCACGGCAACTGCGATAAAAAAACCAATAATCAAATCCGGCAGGTTGGATTTCAGCAAATACACAAGTATACCCGCCATTATAATGCCGGCATTTACCAGCACATCGTTAGCGGAAAATATCCAGCTTGCTTTCATATGCGTCTCTCCGTGTCGGTGCGGGGTTATCAGGTAAAGGCAGTACGCGTTGGCAAGAAGGGCCGCGCATGAAACGGTAATCATGGCAACGGATACAGGGTCGCTGCCGTATATGAATTTACCTATGACCTGAGCAAAAAGGACAACAGCCAGCGTCAGCTGGGCAAGCCCGCTGAATAGAGTCACGCGGTTTTTCGCGCTTTGAGCCCTGCCTACGGCGTAGAGAGCGAGCGAATAAACGCTCGCGTCGGCCAGCATGTCCAGGCCGTCCCCGAACAAACCCATAGAGTCAAAAATTATACCGGCTGCCACCTCAGCAAAAAACATTGCCGCGTTTATCGCGAGCAGAATTATCAGGGTGCGGCGCTGGGCCTCATCGGTCCCGGGAACAACAACTGCTCCGGTATACTGCGCGCTTGACACCAGTTGCGCGTCCAAAGACAGCTCATTAATCTTGTTGATTACGGTTTCGGCTTCTATTTCATGATATACCGTGAGCGATTTGGCGGGAATATCAAACTCCAGAAGCTTTATGCCGGCGATTCCCGACAAAACTCCGCGGATCTGAACCTCTTCGGAGGGGCAGTCCATCTTGTTTACCAGCAAAGTTGTTTTAAGCATTTATTTCCTTCCAAAAGTCGTAAAATACCGGAACGCTGAAGGGGTGGAGCGGAGAGGAGTTAATAGCGCGCGCCGCGCTTAGAAAGGAGACATCGTCAATATGGAAAAGTTTGGCTATAAAAGACAGGTAAGCGGCAAGAGAATACAATACTATTGAGAGGAGAGGATGCTCTGTCAGCCATTTGTTTGACGAAACATATATTGTTGACTTTTTCATTGGCAATCCAAAATTTGATTCAATTGAAAAACCCTTAAAAATGCCCTGTCGTTGCGATCTCCCAAAGGGAAAGAAGCAATCGCGATGTTAAGACGAGATTGCTTCCCGCCACTGAACCTTCGGCGGACTGTCGCGTCGTTGCACTCCTCGCAAAGACGGGCTGAAACACTTTTTCAACTGAATCAATATATTAATCATCACGGCGCGGTTGCGAAAGTATACGGGTAATTCACGAATAACAGACTCATTATTCCCAGATCCTCAGATAGCGCCCAGGGGTTAACGGTGAAGATTTCACCGGACAGGCAAAGTCACCCTGAATGAAGTGAATGGGTCTCGCTTTTCATCCCACGACGAGATTCTTCGTCCGCCGCGGCGGACTCAGAAGGACCGTGCCGCCCTGCCGGAGGATTAGGGTTATTGAACGCCGCGCTCAGGCCGGCCGGTTAAGCGCTGACCTGCCTGGAAATATCTCTTTTCCCGAGGCCGCCCGTAACCAGATTGCGCAAAAGATGCGGCCGACTGAGCAGCCAAACGGTACGCTCAAAAAGTTTTCCGGGAAGCCTTCTTTTGAAATATCCGGAAAGCGCTTCGTATGAGCCGCGCACGCCCTCTTCCAGCTCGGCGGGCGTCATGTTTTTCGGGACAAACATGGCGTTAGACCAGCCGTAATGAGTCCGGTCTTTGCTTTCAAGCAGGCGGCCTTCGGCCTTAAATTGTTCAAAAAGCTTTGTTCCCGGATAGAGCGTGAGAATATACATATGCACATCGTCAATATCAATTTCTTTTATCACCTCAACGGTGCGGCTGAATATATCTTTATCGTCGGTGTCAAAACCGAACATAAAAAAGCCCGTCACAAGAATCTTGTGTCTGTGCAGTTTGGCTATAATGCCTTTATATTTTTCTATGCTGTTCTGCCGAATATCTGCCCACTCAAGCGATTTTGGATTGACGGTCTGAAAACCTATCTGAACATTAAAACAGCCCGCGTCCGCCATTTTTTTCAGCAAAACTTCGTTGTCGGCGATGGTTGTCGGGGCCTGAATGGACCAGTCCTTCTTTAAAGGCGCTATTCTGTCAAACAGCTCCATGGCGTAGCTCTGGTCCGCGAAAAGGTTATCGTCAACAAAAAAAATCGTTTTCTGCTTAATATTTTTGATTTCCTCATAGACCAGGTTTATATCCCTTTTCCGGTAGGCGCTCCAGGGCACGCTCGGCAGGTAGCAGTATTTGCATATGTTAGGACAGCCGCGCGTCGCCTGAACGCAGGCGACCCAGGATTTTTCGTTTAAAAGCTCTCTCTTGGGAAAGGGTACATCGTTCATATCCACTATTTTGTCGCTTCTATATATTCTTTTCAGCGTTCCCGCTCGCGCATCCTCTAAAAGACCTTTCCACACATATTCAACCTCGCCCGCGACAACTGCATCGCAATGCTCAAGGCATTCTTCCGGAAGCAGAGTCGGGTGAACGCCGCCGAAAACAACTTTCGCGCCCGTCTTTCTGAAAGCATCTGCTATCTTATAGGCCTGCTGGGAGGTAAAGGTAGTTACGGTTATGCCGACAAGGTCAAACTTATCCTTAAAAGGTATCTCATCCCAGTCGTTATCAATAACGGTTACCTTGTGGCCCTCGGACAAAGCCGCGATAATGCCCAGATGTATCGGGGTAAACCTGATGTTGTCAAGCATCCGGTATATCCCGCCCTTTATAAACCATTTAGGCTTGACAAGAAGAATATTCATTTTCCCGTCAGGGCTCCCACCGCGCTTTTAAAATAATCTTTCATTTTATTTATGACGCGGCCTCGCTCCGGCAGGCTTTGAGCAGTTTTCTCAGTATTAAACAAAGAGCTCCACGGCTCGCGCCTTGAAATAAAATTAATGAACCTGTCGGCGTTTTTGTTCTGCATTTCCTCGTGTTCCGACCTGGTATTCTCGTCCTCGGGTTCAAAGAAGCAGTTCGGGTCGGATTCAAGGTAATCGCCGGTCTTGTAATATGCCACGGCGCGGCAGCCGCCGCAGGTGGACTTATACCTGCATTTGCCGCACTTGCCCTTCAGAGAGTTTCTTTCCCGAAGGCTTAAAAGCACGGCGTTGGTGTTTAATATGGAAAGAAGCGGCGTTTCGCGCACATTGCCGCATTTGACTTCGCTGTCAAGCAGCTGCACGCAGGGCGCGACATCTCCCTCGGCGTTAATGCCGACAAAACCTTTCGCGGCCTGACAGCCGAACTGCCCTATGCTTACATTGAGCTGTTTTTGTTTGGCTTCAAGAAATTCAGGGCCGGCGAAGAAGGGAGCGTAGCTTACATAGGAAAGATGATAGTCCCGCAAAACCGGATGGATGACATCTTTCATGTCCTGCGACGAGAACAGGAGTTCGGAATAGTCTTTTCCGGAACCGCGAAGCACGAAAGGCGACCTGAGCACCGGTATGCCTTTGCTCTTAAGAAACCCTATGGTCTCTTTAAAGGTATGCAGGTTGCTCTTGCTAATGGTTGAAATGAAGAAAAAATTTATTTTTTCGCCGGCGCAGAGTTTGGCGGCCTTAACAACGGTATTAAGGCTGTCGTCGCGGCTCCATTCATGTATTTTGGACTCAAGCGAATTGAGCGAAAACACAAAAATAACTTTATTGTCCGTGGCCTCTTTAATTTTTAGAAGCAGCCCCTTGTCAAGTTTGGTGGCGTTAGTGTTGATAAACGACCACATCCCTTTCCGCGCGGTATAACCGAGAATTTCAAGAGCGTCGGGCCTGAGCAGAAACTCGCCGCCCGAGAACGCCATCGCCGGATGCGAGCAGTAATCCTTAAGCTGGTCAATGACCAGGCGCTTAATCTCCTCCGTGGTAAGCTCGGCGCCGCGCGGCTTATTGGTTGTCCTGGTCATACAGTAGGGGCAGTTGAGATTGCACTCACGGGTAGTCTCAAAATAACATAAAAAGAATTTCTTTCGCTCTGACAGCATAGTGTATAGGCCTCGTTAAATATATTTACGGAAAGGCCCGACAGCGGCCTCGCACAGAAAATATATTGTATCTTTTTGCCCTGTATTTAGCAATTGACTTCTCGGAAAGTGCCCAGGCGGATGGGATAAAAAACATACTGGACGGCGGGGATCATCATAACGACGCTATCGTGACATTTTTAATGCGCTCTCTAATGGTGCCTTCCAGCTCAAGAATTATACACCGCAGAGAACAAGAAGCGCGGTTACCGCACAATTTCTTTCCGAACAGGCAATCGCCCAGGCTCACTGGCCCCTGAAACATAATCATAATATCAACCAGCAGTATCTTGTCCAAGGGAGTAGTTAAAACAAAACCTCCCCCCTTGCCTTTGGTAGATGTCAAGGGGCCCTTCCTGGCAAGCACCTGGAGGATCTTTCTTACAAAAGCCACCGGTATGCCCAGCTCTTTTGAAAGCTCAATAGAAGCCGCGGACCTGCCTGGCTTTTCGGCTATCGCCTTCAATATTCTTATAGCGTAATCGGTTTCTCTGGTGATTAATTTCATAACATTCCCGTCTGTTATAATACAACTTGGGTACTATTTTGTCAATGCATAATATTTTACAAAAATATTCCCTGCATAAATATTTTTACTGCACCTTGACATAATAATACTATTTTGGTATTATTCAAATGAACTTTAAAATGCCCTGAAGCTTCAGGGAACAGGAGAAGATTAATGGATATGTTTTGCAGGCAGTGCGAACAAACAGCAAAAGGCGGAAAATGCGTACAGCACGGGGTTTGCGGAAAAAGCCCCGCGGTATCTACTTTGCAGGACCTTACGGTGCAGGCCCTCATAGGCCTGGCGAGCTACGGCAAGATGGCGCGCGAACTCGGCATAAAGGACAAGGCAGCGGATAAATTGATCGTTGAAGGCCTTTTTACCACGGTTACGAATGTCAATTTTGACGAGGAACGCCTCTCAACGATAATTCACGCGATAGTAGCGGCAAGAGAGAATGTCAAGAAAGCATTCCTTGAGGAATATCAGCGGAAAAATAAAAAGGCTTTCACCGCGAAACTCAGCCCCGTCGCGGACTGGCAGCCGGCGAGCACCATTGACGGCTTACTGGAGCAGAAAAGCGAAACGGAGCTATTTTTCAGCGACAACGAGGATATCCGCAGCCTTCTTGAGATAATACTCTACGGGCTCAAAGGCATGGCGGCCTACGCCGACCACGCTTTTATCTTAGGTAAAACCGACGAAACGGTAATGGGAGCGCTCTACAAAGGCCTCGCGGCCATGCAGGACAAGACGCTTTCAGCAGATGCCCTTGTCGCGCTCGCGATGGAGCTGGGACAGGCGAACCTGAAATGTATGGAACTTCTTGACAACGCCCATACATCAACTTTCGGAAACCCGACCCCAACAAAAGTGACGACCGGAGTCAAAAAGGGCCCCGCCATAATAATTTCGGGGCACGATCTTCACGACCTTAAACAGCTCCTTGAGCAGACAAAGGGAACCGGGGTAAATATCTACACGCACGGCGAGATGCTTCCCGCGCACGGATATCCCGAACTGAATAAATACCCTCACCTCGCGGGGCATTTCGGAACGGCGTGGCAGAACCAGCAGAAAGAGTTTGACGGAGTGCCGGCCGCGATACTTTTCTCAACCAACTGCATACAGCGCCCCATGCATTCCTATAAAGACAGGCTGTTTACTACCGGCCTGGTGGCGTGGCCGGAAATTGAACATATTGAAGAATCCAACGGCAAGAAAGATTTCAGCGCCGTAATCAAAAAAGCCGTAGCCCTCGGAGGGTTCTCAAACAGCACTACGGGCAAAGAGCTTCTGGTGGGATTCGGGCACAACACCATATTAAGCTTGGCCGACAAAATAATAGCGGCGGTAAAAAACAAAACCATCAGGCATTTTTTCCTCATAGGAGGCTGCGACGGAGCAAGGCCCGGCCGCAACTATTACACCGAGTTCGCTCAAAAGGTGCCCGCCGACAGCATAATACTGACGCTGGCCTGCGGAAAATTCCGCTTCAACGACCTGGACTTCGGCACTGTGGGAGAATTTCCGAGGCTTCTTGACATAGGCCAGTGCAACGACGCATACTCGGCGATAAAAGTCGCGGCCGCTTTGGCCAAGGCTTTCAACTGCGGGCTAAACGAACTGCCGCTCTCGCTGATACTGTCGTGGTACGAACAGAAAGCCGTTGTAATTCTCCTCACACTGCTTTCGCTCGGGATAAAAAACATACGCCTCGGGCCGACGCTTCCGGCGTTTATTTCCCCCAATGTGCTTAACATTCTTGTTGAGAAGTTCGCGATAAAACCCATAACAACTCCGGAAGAGGATTTAACCCAAATTTTGCAATAAAGAGCAGGCGGCTTATTGTGGAAGCAAAACAATACCCCGAAAGAATCCTTCACAGGATTTCTTCGGGGTATGCGTTTTTCAACGGTACAGGCGAGGCAAAACCGGCATATGTTCCGCTTCGCCGATTCCGCGATTACAAAGAAACCAGCCTGCGCGCCAGTTCAATACCTTCCTGAGTGGTTTTACAAAAGTTTTCCTTCGGAACATATTCAAGCAGCCCGCCCCTTTCAAGTTTATGCTGCCTTTGAGCGTGAATCCCGGTAATAATAAAATTTGTTCCGTATTTTCTCAGCCGCTTAAACGACTCTCTAAGCGCATGTATTCCGGAGTCGTCCACAACAGGGACATTCTGCATCTCAATAATCAGCACTTTGGGCGGCTTACCTATCTCCGCCATCGCTTCCCTGAACTTATAAACGGCGCCGAAAAATAGAGGCCCGTCAATTTTATACATAACGGAACCTTTGGGGAGATCTTTGCGGAACTCCTGCTCTTTAACGAAGCCTTCTTCGTCCGACAAAGAATCCTCTCTAAAATCTTCCATCTCCAATGCTTTTACAAAAGAAATATTTGTTTTTATACTCATGCGCCTGACAAACAGCATAACCGCGACGATAAGACCGACTTTAATGGCCACCGTAAGGTCAACAAATATGGTAAGCGCGACGGTTACTAGCGCCGTAACAGCGCTGCCTCTGGAAATCTTTAAAAGAGAGACCAGCGTTCTCCACTCGCTCATATGATACGCGACCAGCATTAAAATGCCGGCAAGGCAGGCGAGCGGGATGTAGGCTGCGAGTTTGCCGAAAAACAGCATAATTAGAAGCAGAACAACGGCATGAATTATTCCTGCGACCGGAGTGCGCCCGCCGCTCTTAACATTGGTGGCCGTACGCGCGATGGCACCCGTGGCAGGCATACCGCCGAATAACGGGGAGGCAACATTGGCAAGGCCCTGGGCTATAAGCTCGGTGTTGGACCTGTGCTTGCCGCCTATCATTCCGTCCGCAACAACCGCCGACAAAAGCGACTCTATCGCGCCTAATATCGCGATTGTAAATGCAGGGCCGATCAGGGCTCTGACGGTTTTGTAATCAAACGACGGCAACCCCGGAGCGGGAAACGAATTGGGAATATCACCGAACCGGACGCCGATAGTTTCAACCGGGAGCTTGAAAAAATATACGGCCGCCGAGGCCAAAAGCAATGCTATAAGCGAACCCGGGATAAGGCGGTTTATTTTTGTCAAAACCCAGACAAGCGCGATTGTGCCGGCTGTTATCACTACGGAATATGGATTTATCGCGTAAAGATGCTGCGAAATCGCATTTAATCTGTCAACAAAATCCGGCGGCAGGTTAGTCAGCCCGATACCCAGAAATTCGCTGATCTGCCCTGTAAATATCAGCACCGCGATACCGAAGGTAAAACCGACCACGACGGAGTGCGGCACATATTTAATTATGGCGCCAAACTTTGCCAGGCCGAAAATAACAAGTATTATGCCGGACATGACCGTGGCAATGAGCAGGCCGTTATATCCGTATTGGTGGATTATACCGTAAACAATAATTACAAAGGCTCCCGTTGGGCCGCCAATCTGCACACGGCTTCCGCCCATCACAGAAACAATCAATCCCGCGACAACTGCCGTAATTATCCCGTTTTCGGGGGCGGCCCCGGACGCGATAGCAAAAGCTATCGCAAGGGGCAAAGCGACTATGCCGACAATCACACCGGCCATCGCGTCTTTTGAAAAAGCTCTTAAGGAATATTTTTTAAGTGTTTCTACTATTTTGGGTCTGAACATTTTTAACTCCTGCTTATATATTTACACCCTGTTAGAGAATATTTCCCACGGACAAATATTACAACGCATGAAAGGGCGTAATATTTTAAAAACCGTTTTAACAGAATTCCCGTTACATGATAAGAAAAATTGGGGTTTCAGCGGTTATTGCCTGCGGTCATCAGGAAGTACGGCGAGATTCTTGCGGGCAACTGCGTTATGGTATTTAATTCTACAACTTTTTTTTGCTATTAGCAATTCCCAAAACAATAACCGGCTATCATCCGCTCTAATAGTCACGGAAAATCGCCGGTTATAATAAATACAAATAATGCAAAATTCTACAGCAACCCCTATACCGCCGTGGTCTCCTTTTTAGCAAAATACTCTTTTGCTTTTGCCACCAATTGAGGCATTGTCATCATTCCGGCAGTCTCAACAGCAGAGATGCGCGTCGCCGGCCTATTCTTTTCCATTTGTTTTACAAACTCACCTTTTGCCTCTCCGGGACCAAGAACATATAGCGAGCCTGCTTCGCTAATGCTTGACAAAACATCGCCAAAGTAGGTTTTCAGGTGTTCCGTATTAATTCTCTCCTTAACATCATCAGAAACGGCGCCTCTGTGCCCATTGGGGTTGCCCAAAGGCAGACTGTTATCTGAATCCGTAACTTTTTCAATACCCGATTTAACAGTCATTGTTTCAATATTGTTATTTCTCAATGATACTATTATCGCCTCCCTGTGGTCTATCCATAAAACAGTTTTATTACTCATAAAATCCTCCTTACAGGCAACGATTTTTCCAATAAAACCGGCTCAATACTTTCGCGTTTCCTCCCCAACTACATGCTATCTCTTTATGCGGAATAATGCAACACTAATTCAGTCTTTTTCAGCGTACCGAGAACCTGACTCGCCGTCTTCGCCTTCCTTTCAGGAAACTCAGAAATGGCTCCGCCCTTCAAATCTCAACTATACCAAAACCTGCTGTGGATAAATTTCACCTGAGCTTCATTTTATAGCTGCAAAACCATTAAACAAGCATCAGCAAAAGCAAACTGAAATCAAAATCCAATAAATATTTAAACTATTGTCTGGGCCCGATCTTTTTAAAAGCTTCCGCGATTTTTTTCTTCATATCAACGGCAGATCTATCTATTGCCTGACAGTAGGCGTTCACGCCTTTATCAGTAAGATGAATCGCGTTTTTCCGCAAAAGGCCGACCTTGTCGCCTTCAAAGCGTGTGCCCTGTCCTTTGGAAATAAGCGCGGTTTTAACCGCAAGCTCACCGTCCTTATTTACCACAACCAAAGCCGAGCTGATATTAGGTATAGCCGGATCATCGCCGATCAACTTAAGCGACATCATGGGTTTCTTGTACCCCATATCTAATTCCACTATCGCAACCGCGTCAACCTTGAGATCCTTGCATAGCTTAATGAGCGCCTTGCGCATATTTTCTTTAGGATCTTTTGCATCGCCCGCGTAAACATGGGTTCCGCTTTGAGCCACGCTTTCAATGGGGATATGTATCATATTGGGGGCGACAAAGTAGTTTGCTGACGCCAAAACCGAACCAACTTTTACCAAAGCTCCGGCCGGATTTTCTCTTGCCGTGAGGTTGACAAAATTTTTATAGACGCTGCTCTGCAGAACACTTGAAACCGGAAGCCATTCCCAATCACCAACATCGTTAAGCTGTTCGGAATAGGCCTTAACCGCGTAAGATACAATCATCTTTTGTTTTTCCGCGAAAGCATTGTCCAGCATATCCATCACACCCGTTGCCTTTGCGGTGGCCCGGCCCAATGTTTTTAGCGCTGCCGCGCCCTCAGACGCCTTTGGAGCTTTAACATCATAAAACTCCCTATTCATATAAACGCTTATCAGTGCGACCTTCTTAACTTTATCAACCGCGGGCCTGATAAGTATACTGCCGCAGCCGCCCAAAAACACTAACGCACCAACCACTAATACTGGCACCAGCTTCTTCATAATTACGCTCCCTTTATTAAATTCCGTCCGGTGTCAGGATTGACTTAATGACACGCGGACGCATCCTGAAAATATTACTGAACATCATTCAAAGCTATTGAATTTCAAATATTGTTGTTTTGTTGAGAATATTTTTATCCTGCTCCATTTTAAAACTAAACTGAAATGCGCCGCACTATGTAGGCTTTATTTTGAAGGTTAAATTTTTCAGGAAACTGTTTTAAGGCAACAACTTTTCTATTTTTAACCAGCAGAAGGAATACGCCATCGTTTTCCTGGTTATATTTAGCAATTTTTTCTGCCAAACCCTGATCTATCTTGCTTGCCTGCTTGCATCAGGAATTGTTCACTTAACGAATAACCTTCCGTCTTATTCTTTTTTAGCTAACTCTTTTTTCTTTTTATCTGATATGTAATTTCCGATTATTTCCGCCATAAAACCTACAGCCCGCTTTGATAAACCCAACTTGACTGGATAATAATACGAGCTTTCAAACCAGCCATTTTCATTAAAATATTTATAATCTTTCAATGTATTTTTAATATTTTTTTTGATTGATGTACGGACAAGCCTGAACAAGAACAACTTACCAAACGAGGGAACCATATTTTTTGAATGATTCAAAACTCCATGAAATCTTTTTACGGCCTTTGAAATGTTGTTTTCAATTTTCTGCTCTTCCGACAAGGTTCTATCATTTGTCTCCGGCAAAAATGTAAGAACCAGTGCCTGCGCATTTGTAAAACCCCAAAAACTTGCGACTTCCTTAAGATATTTGGCTATATTATCTCCTCCGTAAACTGCCTGAGTTATTATTGCAAGGAATGACTTATTGAAAAATCTGGGACGATGAAATACAAATGCCAGCCTATCAAGGAAATTCTTCATTAGCGCAGGCACCTGCAGAGCATAATTTGGGACTGCAAAAATAACTCCATCCGCGTTATCCAATAAAGCGATCAGCAAATCCCTATCATCCTTATGCGGGCAATATTCCTCGCCTTTTGTAAGGCAGTTAAAACACCCGACACATGCATGCAAGTTTTTTTCCTTTAAAATTATGTATTCAAATTCAGTTTTTTCAAATTCATCAAGTTTCTTCTGTGTCCTTTCAAGAACCTTAAATGTTTCACTTTTTCTGGGACTTCCCATTATTGCGACTATCTTTTTCATGACCTATCCTTTTACACAATAAGCCCAGCGTCACCTGCGAAAGAAAAAGTCAAGGCGACACCGTTTATTCAGCGGTACTTTAATGTAAATCTTTATAACCTTTCGGCTTAGTATTATGGTTTTCAAAAATACTTCTTTTTCATTTTAAACAATGGCACCAAATAGGCATGTTCATTTTCTCTAATAATTGACATTTTTTGGCCTTTATACTTTTCTTGGTTCGGATGTTCTATCATTTCAAGGATATATCCCTTTTCAATGCATAGCATTACAATATGATAGATGTGTTAATTTATCTGTTCTTTATAATTTCTGACAACATATACAAAACCGGCCGCAATTATCGCGGCAAGGGCAAGAAATACCACAAGGTCCCGCAACAGGAAGGTCGGGTCATGATTTATATACATAACAATCCCCATTGCATTGACCGCGATTATCATAGTAAGAAAGAAACCATAAAACAAAAACTGCACCGAGTAGGTTGTCTTTGGCCTTGTCCAGAGCAAATATACGCTTATCAATCCCAGGGGAATTGAAAAACCGAGATCAAAGATCCTGACAAGCCAGAAAGCTGCCGGCGCAAGCCCGTATCCGCGCGCGGTTCCGGTTGTAATTACCTCATTAACTTCC
Organism: Elusimicrobia bacterium RIFOXYA2_FULL_47_53; assembly: GCA_001800315.1. Taxonomy (GTDB): domain Bacteria; phylum Elusimicrobiota; class Endomicrobiia; order Endomicrobiales; family XYA2-FULL-47-53; genus XYA2-FULL-47-53. Next base: position 51,237 of record MGVE01000013.1, read on the forward strand.
TTCAGCCACATTGAAGCAAATATAAGAAGAAAAACCGTAAACAGGGCGGAGTATACTATCAGGCTGTTTTTCTTAAAACATGTTTCCGCGTTTTTGGGAAAAATTGATAAAGAGTATAGAAGGATTATGAGCGAAGATATCAATACGAAGAGGAAGTGAAAAGTAAATGCTTCACTATTCCCCAAATATTGCGGCGAACTCCATTCCCATCCTATTGTATAGCTTAACGCGTAGTAAATAAGGAACAACGGGGTTGAAATCAGGAGATATCTTGAAATCGGTTTTTTCAGGTAAAGCGTAATCCCGCCAAATATTAAAATGGGGCTTATCAGAAACATGTTCACGGCATCCTGCCCGATCAGCTGATTATTAATGATTTCAGCTGTTTTGTATTTGATAAGGCCAAAAAACAATGGGCCGTTTGCCGCCAGATAGACGAGAGTTACCCCAGCCGCGACCGAAATCAGCGACACGAATATTCTTTCAAAATTACTGCCGAAAATATCAGCGTATTTATCGCTCATCAGACATCCTTTTCAGTCTTTGATTGGACAACCCCGCAGCGGTGTCAGACTGCCTGACACCGGTACGATATTTCAGGATCTCCTGGCTGGCCCCAGTGTTCGGTCACTTGTTTTCAGGCGAACTCTTATCGTCTTTCAAAATCCTGAAGAAACAATAAACCGCGGCGCCAAGTATCAGTGTCCATGAAACGGCGAAGAAAATCCAGCCCGCGAGTGTCATGGCTTTACCCCCTCGGCGGGAAGGCCCTTGTTTCTGTTCCTCCACGCCACATTCACGAAAACCCCAAGAAGCGCTATCATGCCGAACAGCATAAACCGCGTCATCAGGACATACGGCTTATTCGCGGCAGGAACATTCTTCATCAGTATGGTGGAGATGCCGTCCTGATAGAACCAGCTTGCAAGAATAACAATGAGGAAAACCGGAGTGACATATTTGACAATGAATTTATATATCTTTGGTATCTTCATGGCGGCGCCGTGATGTATCTCCTCCCAGGCCTTGTCTATGCCGAAGACCCACGAGAAAAGCACGGTTTCTATCGTCGCGAAAAGCACCAGGCAAAAGGTTCCGCCCCAGAAATCCAGTTCATCCACAACCCCGTTTGCCAGCAGGAAGACAGCCGGCTGACAGAGGATGAAAGTAATGGTTCCAAACAGCAGAACCGCGTCTCTTTTAGACACACTGAACTCGTCTTCAAGAAACGAAACCGCCGGCTGAGCGAGGGAAATGGACGAAGTTATTCCCGCGAGGAAAAGCAGCGCGAACCACAGGAAGGAAAAAAACTGGCCCAGCCAGAGCTTTTCAAAAATCAGCGGCATAGTGACAAAGCCAAGATTAAAAGAACCGCTTTTGGCTATATTCATTATTTCACCCGGGCCAAAAAAAACGAAGGCCGCGGGGATGATTATGCTCCCGCCGAGTATCACTTCGGCAAACTCATTGGTGGCCGATGAAGCAACCCCTGAAAGCACGACATCGTCCGATTTATCAAGGTAACTGGCGTAGGTGAGGATTACGCCAATGCCGACGCTTAAGGTGAAGAAAATCTGGCCGGCCGCGGCCAGCCACACCCTGGCGTCAAGAAGCCTGCCGAAATCAGGGTTCCATAAAAACCCAAGCCCGTTTAAAAGGTTCCATTCAGGTTTTTCCAAATCAGGCGTGCCGAGCGTCAATACCCTGGCGGCAATGATTATACCGAGCAGAAACAACACCGGAAGCGCTTTTGTGCAGAATTTCTCAATGCCTCCCTTCAACCCCTTGTAAATGACGGTTATGTTTAAAATAAAGGTTATTATGAAGAAAAAATATGCAGTGCCTATTCCTGAGAAATGGCTGTTTGATTCTATACCCTGGTACCCCCTCAGGAACGCCTGCATCCCGTCGGTTCCGGCTACCTTTCCCAGGGCGCCGGTCAGCGAGAAAAACGCGTAGCCGAGCAGCCATGACTCTATATATGTATAGTAAATCAGTATGACTATCGGCCCGAATATTCCCACAATGCCGAAGTATTTAATAAAACGGTTCTTGCTCCACATGGAATGAAAAATGCCCGGCGCGGTCCCATGCCCGAAACCGCCTCCAAACCTCCCCAAAGTCCATTCTATCCACATAAGCGGCAAACCCATTAGAAGCAGAGCTACGAAATACGGAATCATGAATGCGCCGCCGCCGTTATTGGCCGCCTGCACCGGAAACCTTAAGAAGTTGCCCAGCCCAACCGCACTGCCAGCCACTGCTAAAATGATACCTAACTTGGATCCCCACTTCTCGCGTTTTTTAGTTTCCGCCATTTCAAGCTCCTGATGTGCCAGTGGATTTGCTTTGTCAGAGAGCATTATATTTATTTTATCGCGCCGAAGCAAATAATCCAAATGAATTTAGGGGGCTTGAACCCTGCGGGTTGTAGTCAAGGCTTGTCACTTGAGTTTTGGTTTCGGGGGTTATTCGCGTAGCATTTCATGCGAAACAAAAAGAAACTTTGCCGCATGGCATAGGGGGGAGCATTTGAATGCTCCCCCACTGGGATGGTAGTAGAGGGGGGTGCCGGCAACGCTACGAAAGGCAAAGTTTCTTAAAGTTGCAGCTGAAAGATTAATCTCGCAGTAGAGAATAATCCCCGAAACCAAAACTCCCATCATGGGACGATGTTCGAACTTATTTCAAGACAATCATTTGCAGACAACACATTGAATTTGCAATTAATAAGAAGTATTCCTAATCAGCAATTATCTGAGTTGCACATCAAGCGGCATGATGCATGACATAATAATCAATTATTTTCCTTATCATTGTCTGATAATGCCCATGTGATTTTTTGGCATATTTCTTGAAAAAATCAACGCTGTTTTGGCTAAGTGTAATCGTTACCTTAACATTCTTTTCCTTGAACGCAAAATGCTCCGGAGCCGGCAAAAAGTCCTTCACTTCTTTAAAGTTCATTGGCTCATTTGTGTAGCTTATTTTTTTCTTCATAATATGACCTCCCTTTTCTCCAATAACCGGCTCCAATTATCCTTATTATATTGCCCCTATAAGTGAAACGGACCGTTATGATGCCTTTGTCTACCTTCCCAATGCAATAGTATCTCTTTTCATCTTTACTATGCTCTAAGTCCTCAAGAATAACGCGATGAGGATCGGCAAACGCAAATTGCGCGTCAAAGAAAGATATACCATGCTTGCTAAGATTTACTTCGTCTTTCTTTGGATCCCAATCGAATACCGTCTTATTCATATGGGTATATTACCATACCTTTATACATATGTCAAGAGTATTCCAAATGAAATATCCCTATAATATCATCAAAACCCTGGTAGCAGGATTCCCTCTCGCCCATCCTCTTGGGGGCTTCGGGGCGGGGCGCTCACCGACTCCCCTTCGGGCGAGGGCTCGTGCCGACACTCTCCCGCGCCTGTCTTATCCTGACCTATTCGTCAGGATAGGCGCCCCACTGCTACCACGAGCTCGTTATTCCTCGCTCAGCAACCCTGCGGGTTGTAGTCTCGCACCCTAACAACAAAATAGTCCGAAAGAACCCCTTTAGGGGGTTTCTTCGGACTATACTCCCATTATAAAACGATGTTCGAACCTATTTTAAGAATACTATACGATAAAACACCTTAATAATACAATGTATCTGCAATGTTTGAATATATATTTCACACAACCGGAAAATAATAATGAAGATCTTTCAAAGCTATTGAATTTCAAATATAGTTGTTTTATTGAGATTATTTTTATCCTGTTCCACCTTAAAACTAAACTGATTTTGACTTTGCACTACATAGGCTTTATTATGAAGGTTAAATTTTCCAGGGAACTGTTTTAAGGCAACAACTTTTCTATTTTTAACCAACAGAAGGAATACACCATCGTTTTCCTGGTTATATTTAGCAATTGATTTTGCCAAACCCTGATCTACCTTGCCTGTTTGCATCAGAAATTGTTCACTTAATGAATAACCTTCTGTCAAAATCAAATATTGAATATTAAATCTATTTGGTATCGTAATTGTAGTGCCCGTTCTTACTGCGGCAAGATTTTGCACAATTTCGTTAGCATAGTCTCTATATTTTGTATTTGAATTATGCTCTATTTTCCTTAGCATGAATACAATAAGGATACATGCTATTGAAAATATAATGAGCCAGAAAATACTTTGGACGATATGTTTGATAATAATTTTCATAAAAATCCGTTTCTCTTTGATAAAATATTATTTATTTAAGCTTTTTAAGTTTATCCAACTTACCCATTATTTCATCTGAAATTCTATCCTCATCAGTTATGTCATTATTTTTGAGATCTTGCCATTGAATATATCTGACACATGAATCAAAAAAAAGGCTTACCGTAATTACAATGGCAAGCGAAATTCTACATTGAATATTTTGAATCCTTAACTACTAAATGCTTTAACCTAAGGTATTTTAAATGTCACGATATCGCTTATTCTCTTATATCCATCACCAAAATAACAACTCATATATGCTTTATACTTACCAGGGCTTGGAAACCTAAACTGAGTACTAGTTGCAGCATTCCTAGTGAGTCTATGAGCGTCAGTTTTTGCATCAACAATAACCCAGCTAATACTATGATTTATTATATCCTCATCTAAGACATCTCTATTCAGGGTTCCTTCATCATCTACCCAAAGACGAATAAATGGCGCTGGATCATGCAACTTTTCAAGTATTTTCCTTTCTATGCCAACTTGCTTAACTTTTTGCCATTTAACTTTTATCTCTATTTCCGTCACTCTATTTTCAAGCTTCTGTATTTGAGTATCAAATGGTTTATTACCCTCATAGCATTTGACAGATAATTGGCTCAATATTATAACAGCAATAACCAAGAATGTCTTCTTCATAGAGAACCTATTTAATCTTATAACTCACAACATTACTAATTACTTTATAACCACCATCGATAAACTGTTCCAAATATACAGTGTAAACACCTTTTTTATCATTTTTGTACTTAAATGATTTCGCTACTCCACCGGATTCGTAAACGGTATTCCCATTGTAGATAATAACCAACATGGCATTACTTCCTGTATCATTTTTGATATCACCCATATGAATAGTGTTGTCTTTATCAACCCATATTATGACTGAAGTCTGGGTTGGCTTGTAATTTTCCTTCAGCCTCTTCCTTCGATCATCCTTTTCTCTATTTGGTTTTTCGATTTCGGCTTGGTGAATTTCAAGACCATATAATTGTTTTTCTAATTCTGACACCTTGTCTTCCAATACCCTGATTCTCGATGCGGATTGAGATTGCTCCTGCTTATCTTCAAGAGTGACAATATTTACAATGATATCCTTTTCCCGACCCGACAACCTACTATCACTAAAGTTCTTGTCAGGTTTATACCAAACCTGGCTAGAAAAATACTGATTTAAATCACTATTATCAAACATCTTTCCATGCCTTGCATAAATTTCGTTTTTCAAAAGACGAAGTTCTTCGATACTTTTTTCTCCAATGTTGTCATATTTCGCAAGCCAATCCTCAGCATATAGTCCTTGCAAGACGAATAAACTTGCAGCGAAAAGATACCACAGCACAATGTTTTTTTTATTCATACATTCCTACCCATAAATACTCTAATCTGCAAAACATAAACCTTCAAAATAGTCCCCGGGATATTCCCTTAAATAGTTTATACTAAACCAGCCTTTTTCACCATTAATATTTTCAACAAGGCACCATTCTTTATCATCTGTCATAGTAATTGTAGCCTTGTCTCCAGGCATTAGCACCAAACTAATTCGAGAGTCATATGGCGTTTTTTGAAGCTTAAGCTCTTTTAATATAGCGACCTTTGTATTCATCTCAATAACACCTTGCTGAATTGGTTCAACCTTATGATCTTGATTTAGCCTATTTCTTTGTTTATAGAACCATGTATGCAGTATATTTCCTCTTTCATGGGAATCAAAAGTACCCGAACCATCAATAACTACTCCGTATCTGAGTAAACCACCAACTGTGCCCATGGGAACAAATTCACTATCATTGTAATAATAGAAACTTGTGCTGTAATCATCACTGGGCCCCTCATCATCCATTGCTACTTCTATATATTTATCACTTTTATCTATATCAACAAAGCCCCAAGTGGAACCAGTCCCAACCACCGGGAGATAGGCATTATTAACAACAAGGATGTCACCCTTAGCCTCGATAATATAAACATTTTCTTCTTTTCCATCACCATTTAAATCTACACTCTTCATTTTATATAAGCCATCAAATACTTCTGCAGTGCTCATTCCTATACCCCGAATAATATGAAACTTATCGATTGCAAACCATCCCTTCAAGCCATCCGTGTTTTCTATCATACACCATTCAATCTTATCCGTTTTAATAATTTTTGCTTTATCTCCTGTCTTAAAAGTACAAGCTATGCGAGCATCTATAGGCGAAACTTGAAGCTGAATCGGTTTTTTCAACACCACATCAATGTCAACATCATATTGGTTACTATTTGTCGTAATTTCTTCAAGTAAGTGTTCTTTTGTAAGCCTATACATCGGAGTAAACATCTCGCCAGATAATAAATTCGCCCTAATAGCTCCCTTTACTATCCCTGTACCATCAGCCACAATCTTATACGATTTTTCAATAGCCCCCATATCGACTATTATATTTCTATCGAATGACAACAATTTTACTGTATTATCATAGCTTTTACCATAACAATATGTCTCTATTTCCACAAATTTGTCATTTTTATCAATATCTATTATTTTGTAGAAACTGTAAGGGTTCCATACGATTTTTGCAGCTTTTTTGTCATTTATATATAGAAATGTAACATTCCGGTTTTCCTCCTGCTCATAACTGACTCTTATTTTTTCATTCCTACCATCCCCATCCAAATCAATTTCTTTCTTGAATTTATCAGTAAATTGAGTGGGATCAAATTGATTGACTTCAGCGCCAGCGTTCACATACATCAATATAGACAATAATATTACAAAAACGACATTCTTTCCTATTCCAAATCTCATTGCAAACCCTTTTTTTGCTATATCTTATTACCAGCTCGTTCTGTTCGAGAATTGTATCAGTAAAATAGCACGAAATCAAGTTCAATAAATATTACTATATCCACATATAAATTTCCCAATAAATACAAAAAAAAGAAAACCACACATATTCAATCGTTTTATCGACGGACTTAAAAGTCAAAACTCTGGTGGTAGGAGTTTCTCCCCTCACCCATCCTCTTGGGGGCTTCGGGGCGGGGCGCTCACCGACTCCCCTTCGGTCCAGGGCTCGTGCCGACACTCTCCCGCGCCTGTCTTATCCTGACCTATTCGTCAGGATAGGCGCCCCACTGCTATCACGAGCTCGTTATTCCTCGCTCAGCAGCCCTGCAACCCTGCGGGTTGTAGTCAAATCTTGTCACTTGAGTTTTGGTTTCGGGGGTTATTCGCGTAACGAGAGATTAAGATTTCAAGCGAAACAAAAAGAAACTTTGCCGCGGCGTAGCAACGCTACGAAAGGCAAAGTTTCTTAAAGTTGCAGCTGAAAGATTAATCTCGCAGTAGAGAATAATCCCCGAAACCAAAACTCTGGTGGTAGGATGCCCGCCGTTGGCGGGGACTCGGTCACAAGTAAATTTGCTGACGCAAATTTCTCGCGGGCACCCCTTCCATCACATATCCCAGCGGGACACCGCTCCGCGGTTTCCCCTACCCACTTCTCGCGGTTTGAGCCTTTCGCTTCGCTCAAACTCAAACATCGCTCCGCCTTTCGAATCCTACCGCCTTTCAATTGCATTATTTTAGTTAGCAATTGAAAGCCCGGGTTCTCACGAACTCGAACCCGCGCATTATCTCGCCTCCAGTTCCCAAATGCCATTCAGGCATTTAACTCTCGGCATGCGCCCAAGCAGTTGGCTTGCTCCACCAGAGAAATAAATATCCCAAGTTCACTCCGATTAGGAGTTAACTTGGGATATACTCTGGTGGTAGGATTCGAACCTACAACCCTCCCGTTAACAGCGGGATGCTCCACCGTTGAGCTACACCAGAATGTTTGCAACGATATTTATTTTAACCGCTCAACGGTGGAGTAAACTCCACCTGCCGTTGAGCCGGGCGCTCACTTCTCGCGCCCGCCGCTGTCTCGCGCTCGTTATCCCTCGCGCTGCGGCTACCAGAATGTTTGCAACGATATTTATTTTAACCGGCACGGAATTACCTGAAAATCAGAGGATAATTCTCTAAATTTGAAAGTGACTTGATACTCAAATCAATATCTAATTTAGGCCAGTACAAATGCTGTGAATGAACAACCTTAACTTCAGCTATATCGCTTACCCTTGCATCTTTAAACCACGGGAAATCCTCGTATCTCAAAAAATACTCATGGCCGGCGCATAAAAGCCACAACCCCCGCGGAGTAATATCCAGGACTTCAGCGCCTGAAATGTTTTTTCCAGCTACTCCTGATTTCACTTTCATGCTCCTTGACTATTTCCTGAATTTTCAAAAGCTCCCGCGCAGACAGCCCGTAATTCTCGGCCAGGGAAACGATCGGATCAATCCAAAATTTCGCCTCGCCTTTTGAGGACTGCACATGAACATGCAGCCTTTTCTCTTCACGCGAAAAGAAAAAGAAACGATATTCACCTTTTCGGAACACGGTTGGGCTCATAAAAGTTTTCAAGACAGCATAACTGCGTTTCCAGGGAAGCAGTCAAATTTCAATCTAATTTAAACTTACCGCTTATGACGCCTGGCCGCACAATTTTAGCAATTTTTCCCACTTGCGGTCAACCTCTATCTGCATTGCGTCAAGGATTCCCTTATTCTCGGGTTTGAACAAATGCTTAAATCTGCCCTGGGGTTTAAGGAATTCAACGATGGGCTTTTTCTCTTTCGGCTTCATGCTGAGCTTGTATTCGCCGTTAACGACTTCATAAACCGGCCACATGCATGTCTCAACTGCCATTCTGCCGAGCACCATGGTATCTTCGGGTTTGTAGGCCCAGCCCAGGCGGCAGGGCTGAAGCACATTTATAAATGAAGGGCCGTCGGTAGCGAGAGCTTTCTGAACTTTAGAAATAAAATCATTCCAGTGCCCGACGACAGACTGCGCGACATAAGGTATCTCGTGGGCAACCATTATCGCGGTCAGGTCTTTGCGGTTCTGTTCCTTGCCCTGTTTAACTTTTCCGGCCGGAGCGGTCGTTGTGTGGGCTCCCAGAGGCGTTGCGCCGCTTCTCTGAATACCGGTGTTCATGTAGGCTTCGTTGTTGTAGCAGATATAAAGCATCTTGTGTCCGCGTTCCATGGCTCCGGAAAGGGACTGGAGGCCGATATCGTAGGTTCCGCCGTCACCGCCGAAGGTTATGAACTTTATGTCGCCTTTAAGCTTGCCCTGTTTGAGCAGGCTTCTGTAGGCCGATTCCACTCCGCTCATGGTCGCGCCGGCGTTTTCAAACGCCGAGTGAATGAAAGGGACTTTCCACGCGCTGTAAGGGAATATTGTGGTGGAAACCTCAAGGCAGCCTGTCGCGCTTCCGATAACTACGGGCGTATCGGCGGCAAGCAGCACCTGACGGGCAATGGCGCCGGCTCCGCAGCCTGAGCAGAGGCGGTGTCCGCCGGTCAGCAAATCTTCTTTTTTACATAATTCTTTTAAATTAGCCATCTTTCTTCTCCTTGCCCGCCGAAAAGACGGGCTTGACGATTAAGTTTTATCGCAGATTAATATATTTCAGAATTTCGCCGACCTTAGCTCCGTCTTTTATCTCTACAAGCCTGTCAAAGACTTCGCCGACATGCTCAAGCGTTATGTCTCTGCCGCCGAGGCCGTAAACATAGTTTACAACCTTGGGAGCCTTGCCGCCTGAATGGGTGAAGAGCGCCGATGTAACCTCGGCGTAAAGAGGGGCGGTGCTTGCCGCGCAGGAATCCGAACGGTCTAAAACAGCGACGGCTTTAACATTGGCAAGGTCTTTCGCAAGCTCCTGATGCGGGAACGGGCGGAAAACCCTTATCTTTATCAAGCCGGCTTTAACGCCTTTCTCTCTGAGCTCGTCTACTACGACTTTGGAGGTGCCTGCCGCGGAACCGATAATGACAAGCGCGACCTCGGCGTCGTCCATGCGGTATTTTTCGTACAAGTCGTATTTTCTGCCGAATTCCTTTTCAAAATCTTTGGCGACATCAAGTATTATCTGTTTTGATTTGTTCATCGCGTCCGCCAGCTGGTAGCGGTGTTCAAAGTAGTAGTCCTGAAGGTCAAGTGCTCCGAGCGTATAGGGCTTTTTAACATCAAGAAGCGCTCTCTCGGGCTTGTATTCACCCACGAATTTCTTTACCATATCATCCGGCATGGTTTCAACGACTTCCATGCAATGGCTGATGATAAATCCGTCAGTCGTGACCATCGTGGGAAGCTTTGCCTGCTCGGCTATTTTCATGCCCTGAATCATATTATCATAAGCTTCCTGCGAGTTTTCGGAATATATCTGAATCCATCCCGCGTCGCGAGCGCCCATGGTGTCCGACTGGTCGCCGTGAATGTTTATAGGGCTTGAAAGCGCGCGGTTAACAACGGCCATCACTATCGGGAGCCTCAGGCCGGCGGCTATGTAAAGCATCTCCCACATAAGCGCAAGGCCCTGCGAGGAGGTGCCGGTCATGGTGCGTGCGCCGGCGGCTGACGAGCCTATACAGGCCGACATCGCCGAATGCTCGCTTTCCACGGCCACATACTCCGTAGGAACCACGCCGTCTGCCACAAACTGCGAAAAAATCTGAACTATTTCCGTTGCCGGTGTAATCGGGTAAGCCGCGACGACATCGGGAGCGATCTGGCGCATAGCTTCGGCCATGGCTTCATTGCCGGTCTTGGCTACTATTTTTCCTTTTGGATTAGTTGTAAGAACCATTTAATTTCTCCTTATTTCTTTTCTGCTTCCATAATAATCGCTTTTACGGGTTTTACCGGGCATTCTTTCGCGCAGATTCCGCAGCCCTTGCAGTGTTCAAAATCTATACCTGTCATTTTGCCGTCTTTGACTATGATTGACGAGTCGGGGCAGGCGATCCAGCAGAACATGCAGTTTATGCACTTGCCGCCGTCCCACACCGGTTTCTCGGTGCGCCAGTCGCCCGTGATAAACTTCGCGGCCGTACCGGCTTCAAGAAGATCGCCATCCGGTAATTCTTTCCATGATAGTTTCTTTTCTTTTTCCCTGGTTTTCACTTTTCATTCTCCTGTATTAATTTGGCATCGCCTTCCCCGGCTTTTAAAAGGCCGGAGCGCGCTTGTATATTATTAGGCGCCCTGCACTTCGTTGAACGCCCTGCGGATAGACTGAAGGTTGCCCTCTATAACCTGGGGTTTGTGGCGGAACTTCAGCTCAAGTTTTTTCTTAGTGTCGTCTAAAACGCTCTCAAGGTTTAAATCTCCGACTACTTTGACAAGCGCTCCGAACATCGGGGTGTTGGGTATGTTCATGCCGATAGTTTCAACCGCTATCTGGGAGGCGTTGACCACATAAACCTGGCTGGAAGGAATGCCCAGATGTTTGGCGGTATCTTCAACGGAGAAAGATGTATTGACAATAACTTTCCCCTTTCCGCCGATCCCGTCTGTTACCGGCACGGAATCCATGAGGCTTGGATCCAGAATAACAACAAAATCCGGCTCCGTAACCGCGCAATGAACCGTAATGGGGCTGTCGCTTATGCGGTCAAAAGACTGCACCGGCGCTCCCATTCTTTCCGGTCCGTACTCCGGGAAAGCCTGCACATACTTACCAGTCGCAAGCACTGTCTCCGCAAACAACAACGCCGCTGTCTTGGCGCCCTGTCCGCCGCGTCCGTGCCAGCGGATTTCAATCATCTTTTTCTCTGCCATGTGGCCGCTCCTTTTATTTAATTTGTTTTTTTTGTTTTTCTTTTGCTTCTTTGATGGCGGCTAAAATCGCTTCGTCCTTTGTTGAAGACTCTATCCGCGAGAGCGATTCTTCCGAAAACCTGCCGCCTATGCCAGCTATCGCCTCAACGCAGGTTTTATTGAGCGCCGGGTACTGGCTGGCCGCGGCGGCTTCCAGCGAAGGAATCGCGAGCTCGTCTTTTATTATTCCAAGAACTCTAGCTATCTGAATTCTCACATAGGTTCTTTTATCTTTCAGCAGATAGTCGTTCAGGTGCGGCACCGCTTTTGAGCCGAGCTTTACAAGCTGGTTTTTTCCGAAAGTCTGATCAGATATCTGAGCTGTTGACCCGAGCTTGTTGACATAAAGCTTTACCCTGCCCGCGAGGTCCTTGGGCGCTCCGCCGGCCGGCTGGGGCTGGTCTGACTGAATCATCGGAATGGGCTGCGCGGCAACCGTTGAACTGGATTTGTCCGTATAGCCGTACTTCTTAATGTATTCCTGAATCTCGGCGTTAGCGTCGGCAGGCGGCTGCTGCTGTTCGCCCTGCTCAGCGCCGTAAATTTCAGTTTGAAGCGTAATAATAGCGGCAAAAATCAAGCAAACAAAAATTATTCTGCTCAAAGGTAACCTCTGAAGGCATTCAAATTTGATTTACAGCATTTCGCGGCGGCCTTCCAAAGCCCGGGAGAGGGTAATCTCGTCTGCGTACTCCAAATCCCCTCCGACAGGAAGGCCGTAACCAAGGCGGGTAACTCTTATTCCAAGTGGTTTAATCTGTTCTGCCAGGTATAAAGCCGTGGTTTCGCCTTTTGAGTCCGTGTCCGTTGCAATAATGAGTTCCTGTATTTTATCTTTTTTTAATCTATTAATCAACTCCCGGACCCGTATCTCGCCGGGACCGACCCCGTCAAGAGGCGAAAGGGCGCCGCCAAGCACGAAATAAAGCCCGTTATAGTTTTTAACCTGCGAGAGAGCCAGAAGGTCCTGCGGGGTCTCTACTATACAAAGAATGTCCTGAGCCCTGTTAGGGTCCGTGCATATAGCGCAGGGGTCTTTCTCGCTTAAATTGTAGCAACGGGCGCAGACGCGGAGAGAATCTTTTGCCTGCCTTATAGCTTCAATCAACTCGTTGACTTCAATCTGCGGTGATTTCAGGAGAAAATAACTCAGGCGCTCGGCCATTTTGGGGCCAACGCCCGGGAGCCTGCGGAGCGACTCTATTAATCTTTCAATTGCCTGCGGCCTGTTCATATTTTATGCCGGTTTTTCGCTGCTTTTTTTAACTACCTTGCCCGGAAACTTGTTTAAAACCTTATTTATTCCCTTAGGGAGCTCGCCTTTGGTGTCGGTCAAATCGGCTTCAACCTGAAAAACTTCTTTAATAGGGGCCTCAACCGCCTCATCTTCAACAATGACTTCTTCTTCAACCACGGTTTCCTGAGGTTTGACACTGACTATCTGGATTTGGAGGCCGAGCCTGCGCCCTGCCTTTTTCTCAACAGCGTCTTCAATGACAGCCTGATTATTCTTAATGCCGTCCTGCTGAAAATTGCTGACCGCGCCGATAATAAAATTGTTTCCAGTGATGCTTTTAGCCAAACTGCCGTCAAGCATGTTGCCTATCCTGGGCCTCTCCGCTTTAAGCTCGCGCACTATATCCTGCCACATCCTGGCTATATCGGACGGCGCGGCCGACTGAGTGGCCCGCGCGGGCGGTTGGGAAGGTTTGGGCTCGGAACCCGCGGACGGCGCGGGAGCCGCGGCCTCGTATTTCTCTTCAGGGGCGGGTTCGGAAACGCTGTAGCCGCCCGCCGAAACATTCTTTTCAAGAGATTCAATTCTCTCAATTAATTCCTTAACCGACTCAAACGGCTGGGCAAGCCTTAGCATATGAAGTTCCAAAACAAGCCTCGGCTGTTCGCTCCAGCGCAGTTCGTCAAGCGCGCGGGAAAGCATGTGCCCCGAACGAATAAGCCAGGGAACCGAAAAAATTGTTTTTCTCTTCTCAAGCTCTTTTAACTCGTCAGGGGTCACTTCAAGGACCGAAGAGTTGAGGCTTAGGATCATCAGGTATCTTAAGTGTTCGCGCAGGTCTCTGGCGTACTGCAGAAGGCTGTAACCCTGTTCGCTTATCTCCTTAATGATTGAAAGCAGTTTCGCACTGTCGTTTTTTGAAAGCGCGTCTATGGTGGAATAAATTATTTCTTTAGGAAGGAAACCGAGCAGGCTTTGCATGTCTCCGAGCTTTACTTCGCCCGACACGAATGAAACCGCCTGGTCAAGCATGCTCAAAGCGTCTCTTAAAGAACCGCCGGCCGAAGTGGTGATGGTCTGCAGGGCCGCGGGCTCAATGCGGAAACTCTCGGCCTCTACGAGCCGCTGAAGCGAATCCATTATCTCTTTGGAAGACAGGAGCCTGAAACGGTACCGCTGGCAGCGGGAAAGTATGGTAAGAGGAATTTTCTGCGATTCGGTCGTGGCCAGAATGAAAACAACATGCTCCGGAGGTTCTTCAAGCGTCTTAAGCAGGGCGTTAAAAGCCGCGTCGGTTATCTGGTGGGCCTCGTCTATTATATATATTTTGTATTTTGAAGAGGCCGGCGCGAATTTGACATTATCACGCAAAGCCCTTATCTCGTCAATGCCGCGGTTTGAGGCTCCGTCTATCTCCTGAACATCCACACTTGTTCCAGCGGCTATCTCAACGCAGTTCGGGCAATGGCCGCAGGGATCGTGAGTAGGGCCTTGCTTGCAGTTTAAGGATTTGGCAAGTATCCTTGCCGTAGTGGTCTTGCCGACTCCCCTGGGCCCGGAAAAAAGATACGCGTGCGCGACACGATTTTCAGAAATGGCGTTTTTCAGGGTTTTGGATACATGTTCCTGGCCGACAATCTGGTCAAAGTTTTTGGGCCTGTATTTTCTGGCTAAGACTACATATGACATGCTGGCTCCGATGGCAAGTATTGAATTGTGAGCTTAAAGTTTACAAGTTGTAAGCTTTAAGTTATAAGACAAAAAAACAGTTTATTGAAGTCTGATTCACAACCTTGCAAAAACTTCTCAATGGTTTTGGCAAGCATCTCACTTTTCATCCACTTCCTTTACCTGTTATCAGTTTATTTCATTTTCACAAACGGGCCCGGTTTCGTAGCAAAAAACACAAGGTTCGAGCGAAAATAAAAAATTTTTGACGATGAGTAGCAAGGCTACTTGAGGAAAACATTTTATATTTGCAGCCGAAGATTGGATTTTGTAGCAGAAACAAGGACCCGTTTATGAAAATGGATTCTGTCACAAATAATTCGCCTGACGGCGAATTTTCGCGACCCGCCCCTCGCGGTGCTCGCCTTTCCGCCTGCGGCAGAAAACTCGCACATCGCTGCGGTCTTCGAATCCCATACGCACGCCAAACTATTGGCGTGCTCCATCCCATTTTTTCTTCGAAAAAATGGACCGGAAGGGATTCGAACCCTCGACCTCATCGTTGCGAACGATGCGTTCTCCCAGCTGAACTACCGGCCCATAACAGAAGCTATACTAAATACTCTTAGAAAAGTTAACTGTGAAACCATCAATCAGTCCCAGCTGCCCGCCACTACTTCTTTGGCGGGCTGGCCCGCCTTAGAATCTTTGGCGGGCTGGCCCGCCTTAGAATCTTTGGCGGGTCCGCCGATGCTTCAGTGGCGGAAACTACCGGCCCATAACAGAAGTTATACTATATACACTAAACTAAATGCGCCCTTAAACCCAGATTTTGATTAGACTTCGGGTGAGCTGGAAGGCTGATTATACAAACTTCTAAACCTAAAATCAATCCTTAAGGCCTGCGAGCCATCTTTCCATGCAGTCCCGCGAACAAAACCGCCGAAAGCAACGCCATAGCTCCGCCAAACACGAAAGGCGCTCTTACCGAAACATGAGTCCACAGCAGGCCCGCAATAAGCGAGGCGAAAAATGTTGCTATACCGACCGCTGTCTGATAAACCCCAAAGGCCGTGGCGGACCTCTCCTGCGGGACAAGATTAGCTATATAGGCCTTTCCCACGCCTTCGGTCATGGCCATGTATACTCCGTAAAGCGGAAAAAGAATCCAGACAAAGGCCCCATTATTTACAAGGCCAAACATCATATATATGGCAGAAAAAACCAAAAATCCGATGAACAACACTTTTCTTGGCCCGACCCTGTCGCTTATCATTCCCGCCGGCAGGGAAAACAATGAATACGAGAGGTTAAAAACCACATAGGCGAATATGGTATAGAATATGGAAAGCCCCAACCCTTTCGCTCTTAAAATAAGGAACGCGTCCGAGCTGTTGCCTAAAGAAAATACAACGGTAACCAAAAGAAATATCTTAAACGACGGATCAAGCTCTCTCCACGCGATCTTTACGGCTTGCTTGCCGGCATTGTCTTTTTTTGCCTCCCTGACAAAAAGAAGCAGAAGCAGTACCCCCGCAAAACCCGGAAAAAAAGAGAAAAAGAATATTTTCCTGATGTCATTATTGAATAATATAAGCAGCCACATGGCCGACAACGGGCCTATCACGGCGCCAGCCGTATCCATGGCCCTGTGCAGGCCAAAAGAAAATCCGCGATTCTCGGCGGTTGAGCTTTCGGCAATAAGCGCGTCTCTGGCCGAGGTTCTTATGCCTTTGCCGAACCTGTCAATAAACCGGGCGAACAACACTATCGGCCAGGTTTGCGCCAGTGCCATCATAAGCTTTGCAAAAGTTGAGAATGTGTAGCCGAATACGGCAAACTCTTTTCGCCTGCGTATCCTGTCGGAATACCATCCCGAAACAGCTTTAAGCAAACTCGCCGTGGACTCGGCTATACCCTCCACCAGCCCCACTATGGAAACCGGAGCCCCGAGCACGCCTGTCAGGAAGAGAGGTATTATGGGATAGATCATCTCGGAGGCAAAGTCGTTAAAAAAACTGACCAGCCCCAGCACAATGACATTTTTTGACACTTTTGGCTTTGGATTGTTCATTGATTATAATTCTACTAAATAAAAAAACCTGATTCCAAAAAAATCAGGTTAAGTCTTCCGAGTTAATTCTTTGACCCAAATCAGGCAACAAATACTCAGCATAGGCACTCAAGCATGAGACCGAAAGGGCAAATCTGGACAGCAAGGACCTACGCCTACAACTTTAGCTGAATTCCCCTCAAGGGACTCCCTCGCTGGCTTGCCTCTTCACACCTTCCGGCAAGCCATACCGCTCGGTCGCGACCCTGCGCCGCTTCGCGCCGCGGG
>MGVE01000014.1 GCA_001800315.1 Elusimicrobia bacterium RIFOXYA2_FULL_47_53
CTTTCTTTGGGCGCGCAAAGAAAGTTAATAAAGAAACGCGACCCGCAAGCCATTCGCAAAGTATTTTAGGCAGTCTTGCAAACTCCCTGCCTCGTCGGCAGGTCAAACAGGCAAGACTGAAGGCCTCCAAAAATACTTTTGCTCATAATCGGCTCGGAAGGGGTATGAAACAAAAAGCCACAAAGAGCCTTAAGGTCACAAGCCAGGCCGTCGTTCTGAGACCGCTGTTGCGGGCGAAGAATCTCGTCGTAAAAAGTCTGTCATTCCGGAACCGTTATTCGGGTAATTTAGAGAGTGAGGATAATAAATATTTTCAGATGATAAATAAAAATGTATTAATCAGTATGATTGTTTCTCTCGCGGTTCTGGCGGTTTATCTGTTTACAATGCATCCGACCATATCCCCTTACCGCGATTCAGGAGACCTGATAGTTTCAGCCCAGACCGTCGGTATAGCCCACCCGCCAGGCTACCCGGCCTATGTTCTGCTATGTAAAAGCTTGTCACAGGCGCTGCCGTTTGCCAACAAGGCCTACAGGATGAACGCCGCATCCGCTCTTTTTGGAGCCGCCGGAATATTTTTCGCCGGACTGGCCCTCGGCCTGCTTTTTGAAAACCGCAGGTATCTGATACTGAGCCTTCTTCTGCTCGCGTTTTCCACAGCCTACTGGAGGCTTTCGCAGGTCTCCGAGATGTATTCGCTTAACGCTCTGTTTGCCTCGCTTATCGCGTATCTGGCGCTTAAGTTTGAGAAAGCCTCCGAGGGGGAGGCCTTAAAATACATTTATTTGCTGCTTTTCACGCTCGGTTTTTCAACCGGCAACCACCAGACGATAATATTTCTTTTGCCGGGCGCGGTTTACCTCGCGTATTCCGCAAAAAAACTCCCCTCGCGCGCGTATTTTGCCGGAGCCTTGTTTTTCGCGGCAGGCTTTTCTGTTTATCTTTTTCTGCCTCTCCGTTCCTTGTTGGAGCCCGTTTCAAACTGGGGCAGCCCGGACACTCTGCAGGCATTCTTAAGAGTTATCACGAGAGCCGACTACGGAGGCCTGCGCCTTCATCCCGAGCAGAGCCAGTTTCACTGGACCCTGGCCGCGGCGGCTATGCACCTATGGGTTTATGTAAAATCTCTTGCCGCTCATTTCGGCCTTGCGGCGGTATTTTTGGGTTTTATGGGCATCGCCGCAACATACCGTCAGAAGTATTTCAGGTTTTTGCTGATTTCGCTTTTAATTTCAGGGCCGGGGTTTGTCATTCTCTCAAACCTGCCTCCGTCGGAGAAAACCACCCTCCCCATACTTGAGCCTCACCTGGTTCTGCCCGGAGTAATATTCTTTTTCTTCATCGCGGCCGGCGCGGCGCGGGCATTAAAATTCCGTGGGGCAGTTTTCGTGTTGCCGCTGGTGTTTGTCTCAACCATCGCTTTGAATTACGGTTCCTGCGGCTACAGAAACCATTATTTCGCTTACGACTACGGCAAAAACCTTTTTCTGACCGCCGGCAAAGGGGCGGTGATTTATAATCCGGACGATCCGACAGCGTTTATTTCGGGCTATTTGCAAACCGTCTGCGGAAAGAGGCCGGACATCAAAATCGCGGCATTTCTGAAAACCCGCTGGGGCTACGAGAGGCTTAAAAAAAATTACCCCGATATTTTACCCGGCTATGCAATCGGTTCCGGACAGGAGCTTGAAAAAGTTATTCTGGACTATAACAGAAATAAACGCCAGGTTGTAAGCGAACTGCCGTCTAAATACCCGGCCGGATATCAGTCCTACCCTTACGGGCTTGTATACCGGCTTTCGGCGCAAAGCGAGATTCTGCCTTCAGCCCTGCCGTTTGAGCTTTATGTTTTCAGAAACGCCGGTTCCGGCGCGAGCCGAGATTTTTTTACAGGGCAGATAGTTTCCTATTATGCTTCGGCTCGGAGCAACCTGGGCCTGGCATTTTCTTCAAAGCGGGATTTTGCGCTCGCGCGCTTTAACTACCTTGCGGCTCTGGCGGCAGACTCTTTTCTCGCGGCAGCCAATAATAACTTGGGCATTCTTGAGTACATTTCGGGCAATTATTCCGAGGCTGATAAATGGTTTTCAAGAGTGGTCAGGCTTGAACCCTCAAACGCTTCAGCGTATTTTAATAAGGCGCTTTCTTTGAAGGCGCAGAAAAAATTTGACGAGGCAAAAGCGCATTTGAATACCGCCTGGGATAAATTCAGATACCCCGACGCCGGAAACGAACTGGGCCTGATGTACCTAAATTCCGGAGATTTGTTAAAAGCCAGAGGTATTTTCAGCTCCATAATAGCGTCGCAGAGCGGTTATCTGCCGGCTTACTACAATATGGGGCTGGCGCTTTCAAAGCTGGGTGAAAAATCGGAAGCCGTAAGATATTTTGAGATATACTTTCAGAACACTCGGGATGAGGCAGAAAAGCGCGAAATCAGCTTGCTGATAGAGCGTTTGAAAAACGAATAAATTTGGTAAAATATACACGGAGGAGAAAATGCCGCAATTAAAGATAATTAAATATCCCGACCCTTTGCTGAAACGAAAATGCAAACCGGTGGCAAATATTGATGCAGACACGATAAGTCTCATCAATAATATGTTTGAAACAATGTATGCCGCCCCCGGCGTGGGGCTTGCGGCAAACCAGGTTGGCTCAACGGCCCGTATCTGCGTGATAGATGTCCGGCCGGAAGGCAAACGCCAGCCGATAGTTCTTATTAACCCGAAAATTTCCGCTAAAAGCGGCAGGCTCAACGAGGAAGAGGGTTGTCTTTCATTTCCCGGCCTGCAGGCCAAGGTCAAGAGGTATGCCGAGGTAAAGGTGGAGGCCGTCAATGAGAACGGCATGCCGATAGTGGTGCACGGCAGAGGGGATTTGTTAAGCAGGGCGCTTCAGCACGAATTAGACCATCTGGACGGCAAGGTCTTTATAGATTACCTGCCGTTCTGGTTAAAACCCAAAATTAAAGCCGAGATAAGAAGGCTTAAAAAATCCGGCGAGTGGAAATAGATGAAAATTATTTTTTTCGGGACCCCCGAGATCGCGGCGCAGTTTCTCCGCGAAATTATCAAGACGGAAAATGTTGCCGC
Source organism: Elusimicrobia bacterium RIFOXYA2_FULL_47_53 (assembly GCA_001800315.1). Classification (GTDB taxonomy): domain Bacteria; phylum Elusimicrobiota; class Endomicrobiia; order Endomicrobiales; family XYA2-FULL-47-53; genus XYA2-FULL-47-53. Next base: position 3,099 of record MGVE01000014.1, read on the forward strand.
CGTCGTCACTCAGCCCGATAAGCCCGCGGGCCGCGGCAGGCAGGTTTTGTTCACAAAGGTAAAATCAGTCGCCGTTGAAAATAATATTCCCGTGTTCCAGCCGGCCAAATTTGACGCCGGCGTGATAAACTCTCTCTCGGACTTAAAAGCCGATGTGGGAGTGGTTATTTCCTACGGCAAGCTCATTCCAAAACAGGTATTTACCCTGCCCGCTTTGGGGTGCTTTAACATTCATTTTTCGCTTCTGCCGAAATACCGCGGCGCCGCCCCCATTCAGACCGCTCTTATAAATGGCGAGCCGGAGACCGGTGTTTCAACCTTCTGGCTGGAAGAAACTCTTGACACGGGCCCGGTTATTGTTGAAAAACACGCGCCCATAAATCCCCAGGATGACGCGATAACTCTTGAAGACAAGCTTGTGACGCTTGGTTTTGAGGCGCTTTTTGAGACATTTTCAAAAATCGCCTCTGGCGCCTGCGCCGGAACCGCTCAAAAGGGAACCCCGAGTTTCGCGCCGAGCCTGACAAAAGAAAGCGGGAAAATTGCGTGGGAAAAAAGCGCCCGGGAAATCGTGAATCTCGCGCGGGGCACGAGAAAATGGCCGGGGGCCTGGACAAAATTTTTCACCGGCAGCCAATCCGGCAAAACAATTAAAATATTAAAGGCCCGCGCTCTTGACAGCTGTCCGGGGGAGCTTATTCCCGTAAAAGAACCGGGCACAATATGCGGGCTTATAAAAAATGACAGTTTTGTGGTTGCCTGCGGAAGCGGTTTTCTTGCGGTTGAAGAAGTAGTTGCCGAAGGAAAAAAGCCGATGCCCGCGTGGGCCTACTGGCAGGGGAGCCGCTTAAAAGTCGGCGACAAATTTGATATAATGCAGGCATGAACAGGAGGGCAGAATGAATTCATTTAAAACATTTTCACTTATGGCAGGGCTTACGCTTTTACTGATTCTTATAGGCCAGATGATGGGCGGTTCCAACGGAATGCTTTACGCGCTTATTTTTGCCGGTTTGACCAATTTTGTCTCGTACTGGTTTTCGGATAAAATAGTTCTGCTGATGTACCGCGCTAAAGAGGTCAAGGAAACGGAAATGCCTCAGCTTTACGCGATGGTAAGAAAACTCACCGGCCCGGCGAACCTTCCTATGCCCAGGCTCTATATTATGGAAACGCCCATGGCAAATGCTTTCGCGACCGGGCGCGACCCGAAACACGCCGCCGTCGCCGTTACGCGCGGCATTTTAGACCTGCTTGACGAGAACGAGCTCTCCGGAGTAATAGCGCACGAACTTTCTCATGTTAAGAACCGCGACATTCTTGTTTCCACCATGGCGGCCACCATTGCCGGAGCGATATTCATGCTTGCCAGAATGGCCCAGTGGGGAGCGATGTTTGGCGGCGGTTCCAACCGTGACGGCAACAACAATAATAATAACGCGATAGGCCTTCTGGCTATCGCCATTCTTGCCCCCATAGCCGCCATGATAATTCAGCTTGCCATTTCTCGCTCAAGGGAATACCTTGCCGATTCCACCGGCGCGGAAATTTCCGGCAACCCGCTGGCGCTCGCCGGAGCTCTTAGGAAGCTTGTCTCCAGCGCTCAGCGAAGGCCGGTTGAGGCAAACCCGACCACCGCGCACATGTTTATAGTCAACCCTTTGAGCGGAAAATCCATGCTCAGCCTGTTCTCCACTCATCCGCCCCTTGAAGAAAGGATTTCCCGCCTTGAGAAAATCGCTTCAGAAAAAAGCCAGAACCCCTACAAAGTCCCGAAGATAGTGTATTAATTTTATGACAAAAGAATATATTCTGGATATTGAACCCGCCGCCCTCATTGAGAAACTTAAAGGCCTCGGGCTTGAACCCTACCGTTTCAAGCAGGTTTTTTCGTGGATTTACGAAAAGGGCGCCGGCGATTTCGCTCTTTTCGCGAACCTGCCTCAGCAGGCCCGCGAGAAACTTGCCGGAGCTTTTGACCTGAGGGCGCTTGCCGTCGCCTCAAAAAAAGAATCAAGAATAGACGGCACCGTCCGGTATAACTTTAAAACAAGGGACGGTTATTATTTTTCCACGGTTTATCTTCCCAGCGAAAGAGGCGCCTCGGTCTGCCTTTCCACCCAGGTAGGCTGTCCGGCGGGCTGCTATTTCTGCGCTTCCGGAAAAGTAAAATTCAAGCGCAACCTCTCAAGAGGCGAGATAATTGAGCAGGCGCTCGCGGTGCAGAACGACAGGAATGAAAAGATAACCGGCGTGCTTTTTATGGGTATGGGCGAACCCCTGCTGAACATTAAAAATTTAGTCAGCTCCATAAAGGTCTTTCTTGACCCCAAGGCTTTCGGCATCGGCAGGAAACATATTACGGTCTCAACGGTCGGGATAGTGCCAAAGATATTTGAGTTTTCCCGCGAGGAGCTCGGCGTTCGGCTCGCGCTGTCTCTGCACGCGCCCGATGACGAGATCAGAAGCAAATTCATACCCACAAAATTCGCTTTCCCGGTAAAAGATGTCTTTAACGCGGGACTTGAATACAGCCGGCGCAATAACGCCCGGCTCACCATAGAGTACATTCTGGCCAGCGGGGTCAACGACACAAAGGAGTGCGCCGTAAAGCTTACCGAGCTTATAGAAGAAGAAACCGGGGAAAAAGACGATATTCAGGTTAACCTTATTCCCTACAACAGCAATACAAGAAGCTCCTTTAAAACTTCCGACATGAAGGCCACGGACAGTTTCATGAAAGTCCTCAAAAAGAGCAATATACTTTCAATAGTAAGGGCCGCCAAAGGCATAGATATTGAGGCGGCCTGCGGCCAGCTCGGGGTTTGACAAATATGAGTAAAATAGTTTTGGCCCTCGGCGGCGGCGGAGCAAGGGGCCTGGCCCACATAGGTGTTTTAAAAGCTTTTGAAAAAGCCGGGCGGCCGATATACGGCATTTCCGGAACCTCCATGGGCGCGATAGTCGGAGCCTGCTATGCCGTAAATCCCGATATTTCTCTGGTTGAGAAAAAAGTAAAAGCCGCCCTCTTAAGCCCGCTTTTCGCCGCCATTAAGCTTCATATGTTCAGTGACGGAGAAAAGGAAAGCAAAAAATCAATTTTAAAAAAAGCCAGAACCTTTATAAAAAACGGATACCTGGTTCTGGCGGAACGCACAAAATATTCCGTGGTAGAACTCAAAAAACTTGAGGAACTGATAGGCGCCCTGGTTCCCGACATTGAGATTAAGCATACAAAAATTAAATTTAACTGCGTCTCCACCGATCTTTCTGACGGCCGCATGAAAATATTCACGGAAGGCTCTTTAAGGACAGCAGTGCTCGCTTCGGCCTCCATACCCGGTATTTTTCCTCCGGTGGAGATTGCCGGCAGTTTTTACTGCGACGGCGGGGCGGTTAATGTTACGCCCGTTGACGGGGCTCAGCTGCTTGGTGGCGATTTTATTGTCGCCTCCAATGTGAAGAGCAAATTGGTTCCCTGGGACGCCAAACCAACGGCCGGAGAAATTTTCAGAAGGTCAAATTACATAACGGGCATACTTTTAAACGAGATGCTTTTAAAGAAATCAGATTTCGTGATCTCTCCCGATATCAGGCACCTTCACTGGACGGATTTTGACAAAATTGATTTTATAGTTGAGAGAGGCGAAGAATCCGCCGCGAAGGAAATGAGGCGGTTAAAAACAAAGGTATTCGCGAAGACACTTGCGGGCAAATTGTTGAGTATTTTCGGCATAAAACAATAATATGGCGATATTTGTCGTGCACGAGCACCACTCAAGAAACCTGCATTTTGATTTCCGCCTTGAAATGGGAGGAGTGCTTAAGTCCTGGGCCGTACCCAAGGGCCCTTCCCTGGACCCTTCCGACAAAAGGCTTGCCATACTCGTGGAGGACCATCCGCTTGAGTACGCTCATTTTCAAGGCGCCATACCGGAGGGGAATTACGGCGCGGGCGAAGTGTATATATGGGACAACGGTAGTTTTGAAATATATGACGGCTCCTTTGAAACCGGCAAGATGACGATTTATCTCAAAGGCAAGCTCTTAAAGGGGCTGTTTTCGCTTTTCAAGCTCAAAAATTCGGACAAGCAGTGGCTTCTTATTAAAAAAGCCGACAAATCAGCGGCCCACGGATTTAAAATTAGGCTCGCTAAAAAGTCAGAATGACCCGAAAATTTCCGAAAATCCTCAAAAAATCATCAAATTTATTATTTAAGTTATCCTTGAAAATATACGGTTTATCTGCAATAATTTTACTGAAATGGTTTAGTCCCGTTTTCACGTCAGAGCTATAGGTGAATACCGTGAAGATGAAGCTTATTGCAACCCTGATAATTTCTATAAACCTTGCCGGTAATTTCCTTGCCGGCTACGCGCAATCCCCGTTGTCAGGCAGCGGCTCCGCTGATGAGCTTTTGCTTTCACAGGCCGATGTGGAAAGCGATATGTCGGCGGTATTCGCGGTTGTCAATAAAAATCTCTCCAAACAGGTTGACCTGATTTTCGGCCTCATTGATTTTTCCTCCGGCCTCGCCGGCAAAGCGCTCCCTAAACAAAAAGACAATGAAACGCAAAACAGCTGCGCCTCGGCGAGCATCCTCCCTGTTAATTCCGCCGGCGAAAACAGGCAGACGGAGTCCGGAACGGCCTTTGAAGGCGGCCGCGTAATGGTTTCCGGGGCGCCAGTTGCGGCGATACTGATGGTGATGATCATCTACCTGTCCGTGCGACGGCTAAAATTCGGCAAGTTTTTTTTCCTTTTGCCCCGCGGAAGCATTGATGACGCGATTTTCAACATAAAAATACGCATTTTAAATCCCCTTTGGCTTAAGGCCATCGGGGATTTTTCTTTTGCAGAGGCGCGCTATGTCTAAAATACGGTTGTTTAAATCAATCACATGGCTTGTCCTGGCATCTTTCATTTACTCGTTTGTCGTTCACGAGCCGCTGTTTGCCATAGCGTCGCTGGCCCGGGAACAGGCTAAAACGGAGAGCCTGCGGAACAAGCTTGATGGTTTTGTGCTCCCGTATAAATACGGCCGTTTTATGGGCGGCGAATATTCCGAAGGCGATAAACTGGTCATATTTATCCAGGACCTGCACTGCCATCCGGAAGTCCAGAAAAACATTTATGAGATAATAAGGCTTTTTGACAGCCGTTTTGGCATAAACCGCGTACTTGTGGAGGGCGCTCCTTCAGGCAGGGTTGACACAGGGATCCTCTCGTCTATTCCCGGCGAGAAGTTAAGGACGAACACGCTTTCCACTCTTCTGGATAAGGGGCTTATTAGCGGGGCGGAGTATTACTCGGTTGTTGAAAATAAAGACAAGCTCTACGGCCTTGAGCAGTGGGATATGTACCGCCAAAACCTTTCCCGCATTCAAAAACTGTTCGCGAAAAAAGAAGAAAACGCGGCAATATCGGAGGATGTTGAATTCAGGGTTAATGAACTCAAAGCCAGGCACCTGTCCGGCTCTCTGAAAAAACTTGACCTTATTCTTAGGGCGCCCGAAAAAAAGGATAAAGAATCCGGCAGGCGTTACCTCTCGCTTGAAAGGCTGGGCAAAAAGGCCGGAGAGGATATTACGGATTATCCAAGCCTCGCGCAGTATGTAAGGATGCTCAAACTCAACAAAGAGATTAAATTTAAAAAACTTCCGGCTGAACTCGCTGAATATATCAACGAACTTAAAAAGGCGCTTCCTTTCGGAATTTACAGGACCTTGATCGGGAAACTGGGCGAAGGCGGGAACCAGGAAGAATATTCTCTCGCGCTTTACGAGATAGCAAAGGAATACACGCCTCAATACGCCGCGCGATATCCGAATGTCGCCTCGTTTCTTGAGTATGTCAGGTTAAACTTCGCCATAAACCCAATAAATCTGGTAAATGAAGAAAAGGCATTCGGCGAAAGGATACTTGCCCGCGGAGCCGAATCGCCTATAGACAAAGACATTCTGTTCCTTTCAAAGATGTCGCGGATAGTAAAAAATTACGCGGGCCTTAGCGTCACGGCGGAGGAATACGGTTATTTCAGGCAAAACGCGCAAAGCTATCAGCTGCTGCTTCAGAAGTACTTTCCATATGAGGAAATTAAGGGTATCACAGTCCTGATAAACGATAAGGACCTGCTGGAATTTTATGAAACAAATATTACCCGCAACGATGTCTTTGTGGGCAATATAGCGCGGAGCGGGCTTCCGTCCGGGGCCGGCATACCCGCGGAAGGTGCTGAGGCGCGGCCGTCAGGTTACAGGGCGGTGCTTGAAAACATCGGCAGGTTCAAAGAAGTCAATATTGTCGTAACCGGCGGTTTCCATTCTGATATTGTTAAAAGCTTAAACAGTAAGAATATTTCATATCTGGCCATAACCCCAAATGTTACCAGGGATTTCAACGAGGACCTTTACAGGAAAGTTCTTACATTTAGCATAACCCCCGGGGATATAGCAGCTTCGGCCTTTGCCCCGGCCCTTATAGGAGCCCTGGTAGGAGTTGGCACGGCTGTGGAGGACGCGGAACGCATTGTTGAGAGTGAGTTGCTTCCCGCGATAATAGCCGCGGCAAACAGCAGCAGAGAGCTCAGCAAAGACGAAGTTTTCGCGGTGCTGAAAGAGTGGGTAAGGCGGATAGAGGATAAAAACGAAAACTTCAAAGGACTCTTTGAGGTAGACACCGTAAAAGAAACTATCAGGACAGGGCGGGATTTATGGAAAATTGACGGCGAGTCCGGGAAATATGAATTAATGCTTTTGCAGCGCGGCCATTCAAAAAATGCGGCCGCGCCGAAAGACCAAGAGCAATCATTTAACAATTCACTTACGAAAGGAGTCGCGCGAAAAGACGGAGCCTTGACCGCCGGAACGGTTCCCGGCAGCAATATAATTAATTCGCCTGGCATGCAGAGGCTGAGTGTTTTGAAAGAACCTGATGAAAAAACAAAATCCATGGAAATTAGGGACGAAAATATTGTTCTGCCGGTAGGACTTGAGGTGGAAATATTGCCTAAAGGTTTGAAGCCCAGCGTGCTTCAAATTCTTGAAGAAGGTATTCTAAATAGAGAATTAAGAGTTATAGAGGAATATTCAGATGAGTTGGGAATGTTTCTTGAGGCGCGCACCGATCCGAGCTGGAGCTCGGCAACTCAACTTGAACTGGTTAACATACTGTTAGATAATGGCATAGCTCCTGAGAATGTGGATTCCGTGCAGGTAAATATCGGAATGAAGGGAAGCCAATTCCCTTCAGATGAACAGTTGAGCGAGATGCAAAAGCTTATGCTTGCGCTAACAATCGCGTTTGTAAACGAGCATAGAATTATAAATAAAAAAACCGAAAAAACAGCGGCGACAGTGGTTGATGATAAAACGCAGAGTATAATCAGGCGGATTAATGGAAAGCAGTTGGATGAGAAGTTTGACATGCGTATTGAATACGGTTTTGCCGATATTGAAAATATTGACAAAATAGTCCCCGCGATACAATATCTGCATTTTTTGATTGTTAATTCTGAAAACGATCCTCGGCTAAAAGAAATATTTTCCGGAAAATTCAAGGCTTTGGGCAAATATATTGAAGATACGCTGATAAATCCTTTGCTTCATTATGACATTGAGTTTTCGTTGGATAACGCAAGAACCTGGGTATCAATAATTGACTGGCGCAAAACTCATGCCGCTGAAACCGATAAAATCCGCGGAATGCTTGAAAACATGATAAAAGAAGTGGAGGCGATAATTGAGTCCAGAAACAGCGCGGCTGCGTTGTCGGAAGAAGAAATTGAAGCGCGCATGGACAACGCGCAGCGCCGCAGCGTTTTAACAGCAAAAGGTATTTACGGCAAATTTGACGGCGAAGCGAAATTTTTCGGCCTCGGCGACGAGAACGGCCGCGGATGGTGGAAATCAGGCCAGAAACTCTCTTTTAAAAAGAACCTCGCGAGGTATTTCCTCTTATTCAGGGCGCGGATCATCAACGCGCCGGTATACGAGGTTCCCGCGTTCGCGAAAATAATAGTTCAGATGGCGCGCGGCGGAACTTACTCATGGAAAGCTGTAGGCAACCTGCCCGCTTTTGTTGAATTCATGCAAAGCCATGAATATCAGACTCCGGCGTTGGAGAGAGCCGCGAAAACGGTTCTTTACGCGACAATAGCGGCTTTTGCAGCTGGATTTGTTCTCGCATTTACTCCACTGGCTCCAACATTTCCGGCCATTGGCATGCCGCTGCTCGCGTCAAAAACGCTTTCGGGGCTTTATATCTCGGTTTTCGCGGGCCTTGGCTTAAATATTATTTCTCACATGGCCTATAACGCGGTATTCGGATTTATGGCTCCGCTGGTTTCACTTCACGGAGAAGATGCCGAAGAAGCGATTCGGAATATCGGCATGCACAGCGCCTCCATAAAAATGAAACTTGATGGCGCGGTTAAAATGGCTAAGGCGGCGCTTCTTGAAGAAGGCCTGAAAGAAGAAAATTCAAAATATCTTGTTTTGTATTTTGGCAGTGGAGCGCGGGGCGAGGCGGGCCGACTTTCTGACGCAGATGTAGTGGTGTTGGGAGACGCGAATTCTTCGCAGAAATTTGCCGAAAAACTAGGTGTAAAAATAAGTAAATATCTTAATGCCAACGGTGTTCCTTCGGACTACATGCAATTCGCAAAAACTATTCAGGATTTGGAAAATGGCATTAGCAAAGACCTTGCATGGTTGTATCAGACTATTGTAATGGACGGAGTTGTTATAAGCGGCGACGAGAAAACAATGCGGGCGTTTGAGGCCCTAAAACAAAAGTATTTCGCGGGAGACAATTATCTCCAATCAATGGAAACGCGCCTGCATTTCACGGCAGGCGAATTCCGTTACGCTGACAATAATTCCAAAGCGGCAAAGCTCCTCAGGATGGCCCAGGCTGTGACCGGTTTTCTGCGGCTTAAATATGGTGTCCTGGAAAAAAGCAGCGCTTTTGATGTTATAGATAAAATGAAAAATATGGGTATCTTCTCAAATCCTGAGTCGGAAAGACTGCGCGAAATTTACGCCAATCTGCTGGTTGTAAGCAAAAAAACTTCACTTGACGGCGCGGGCCTCGCTGAATTGAATCAATATTATTTTTACCTGAAGAATATGCTGGAGAAACCTGGTATTGGGGTATTCATTGATGAGGCAAAATCTCTTGAGGAAGGCAGGGGTTGGAAGCGTGTCAAAGGCGGGATTAAAATTGTTTCAATCGCGGCCGGGCTGCTGGTTCTCTTTGGTTTCGCGGAATTTGCCGATGCCGCTGTTTCTGCGCAGGCAGCATCCAATTTCTCAGAGGCAGCCGGCCATATTTCGCAAGGCTTGACGAAATTATTTTCCGCAAACAGCCTGCCCTGGCTTATCGCGGCCGGAGCGGCCGCCGCGGCATATATTCAATCCATAACCGGTATCGGCCAAGGCTCTGACGGCAGGCCGAATGGGCGGAGAGATATATTGTCTACGGGAATGGAACAGTATATCAGGCATTTTGGGCAGCCTCCGGCGCAGCTTATAAAAAGTGAGAAAAGGAGAATGATTTTACCTCCCGCCGCTCTTGAGGTTGAAGTGGTTCTTGACGGCCTTATGCCGCGGGCCATAAAATTTCTGGATGAAATCAGGGCAAAAAAAGATTTCAACACCGCGCTGGGAGATTACAGGGAGATAGTTCTGGATCCTTCCTGGAGCTCTGACGCGCAGCTTGCTTTGCTCAATAAGATTTTTATGAACGGCATCAGCGCGCAAGACATTGATTCGGTTCAGGTCAACCTCGGAGTTCCGGAGATGGCCCCGGGCCTATCCGGGCAATTAAAACAAATGCATAACCTGATGCTTGCCACAACCCTTTCTTATGCCAGTGACAGAAGGATAATGAATAAAAAAGTTGAGAAAGTAGTTCGCGTAAAAGGAGATAATAAGACACAGAACATAAGGACAGTTATAAACGGAGTTCCGGAATATCATAAATTTAAGTTCAGAATTGAATACGGTTTCGCCGATATATACAATATTGAAAAAATACTCCCCGCGCTTCAGTATTTACATTTTCTGATTACAAACTTTGCCGGCAGCGCCGCCCTTGAAAAGCTATACTCTGAAAATTTTGAGCCTTTCAACACTTTCGTGGAAAATGAGCTTTTGGGTTCTATTAAGGCGGGTGATAAAGAATTTGACATCACAGACGCAAAAACCTGGCAGTCGCTCGTGACCTGGCGCAAAAACCACCCCGCCGAAACAGCAAAAATCCGCGAAACTCTTGAGTCCATGGTTTCTGAAGTTGAGGCTGTTTTAGACGGCAGAACGGATTCCGACGCCGTCACGGATAAGGAAATCGCGGAGAGGATGGATGCCGCCAGTCAGGACAGCGCTTTTATTATGGACAAGCTCAAAGGACTGGTAAAGCTGGCCGAGGAAAAGGTTTTTGCCGATTACGGTTTACTGCCTGAAAATAATCCTTACTACTTAGGCCTTTACGGCAGCGCGGCGAAGCGCGAGGCCTTCCTTAACGATAACGGCCTTAAAGAAAACAGTGAACGGGCCTATGCCTCGGATGCTGATATTTTTGTCATAGCAAAAAACGATGAAGCGTACGAATATGCCGGCCTGTTAGCTGACAATTTAGCAAGGATTCTTAAGGCAAACAACTTCAAAGCTTCCGAGGAAATGGTTCCCTGTTACGCTTTTGAGGATTTCAAAAGCGAGCTGAAAAACGAAGACCACTGGCTCTTAGTTACTATGCTTTCCGACGGAATTAGGATTTCGGGCGACGCCGAGTTGTCCGGCAGTATGCAAGCCTTGAAAGAAAGAATCAAGGCAGAGCCTTTCGCGGTTAAGACAATGCTTAATCAGTTTAACTTTGAAAGAACCCGGGCGCCTCAGTTTTCGGGAGCGGTCAAAGCCTCAAAGGTTTCCCGGATGGTTCAGAGCATGATGCTGGCGCTAAGGCTAAAACACGGGATAGTGAATACTAATAACACTTATGACGCAATAGCGAAGCTTTCAAAGCGCGGTATCTTTAATGACGCTGAAGCCGGTATGCTTAGACGAATTCATGGGGCGCTGCTGGTTATGAAAAACAGGCCCTCTCTTTCACTTGAAGCGAAGGATGAAGTTGAAGATTTTTACGCGATTATAAGTGAGCTTTCCCAAAAACCCGAAATCGGCCTTTACGCCGAGTCGGGTAGCTTTAAGTTAAGAAAATGGGTTACATTTACTTCTGTCGCTGCAGGCCTGCTGTCGGTTTTTGGGTTGACGGACGCTGCCCAGGCCGCGATGGCGGCCGCCGATCCCGCGGCGCTGACGGTCTCCGGACAAATTATCAGTAGTCTTGGATATGCGCTGTCGTCAAATATTCTGCCCTGGCTGGCAGCGGCGGGCGCGGTTGTTGCCGGGATTTTCGCGGCGGCAGACAGGCACATATTAAGCATAAATGTTGAAGGAATAATCGGAATGCCGGCTATGAGGTCAAAATTTCAGGAACTGGTGTTCGCGAATTTAGCAAAAAAATATAAGAGTGCCGATGATTTGAAAAAACTTTTCGCGGACCGGAAATTGCTGACAAAGGCCTATGCTGAAGAAGTGCAAAAATTTGACGGCGCGGCGGCCGATAAAACCGGCGCTACGCGGATAGCAGAGAAACTCTTGAGTCCGGTTTTTCAGGGGGCGCGGAAGGTTAATGAACTCGCCGAGGGCTATGAGTATATTGACGCCCGCGATATGCTGAAAATCAGCGCCTCAGTTGAGACTAACGCTTCTGTGATTGATGAGGCTGGAAAAGCCGCGGAAGCGAGCATTGACGGTGCCGGAAGCTCCGAGGGCCTGCTTTCCGCGGGTTATGATGAATATGGAAATTTCTGGTTTAAAGTTAAGGCCGCGGAGCCTCTGCTCCAGCCCGGCGCCATAACGGAAGAAGAAATTAACAAACGCATGGAAGTCGCCAGACTGAGAAGCCGGACCCTTAAAGACAAACTGAATAACAGCTTCAGAACCGCCGAGAATATGATTTTTAAACAGTTCGGTTCGCTTCCTGTTAATCCGACTTTTCTTATTTTGTCTTTCGGCAGTGTGGCCAGGGAAGAAGCAGGCCGGAAGTCCGATCTTGACCTGATTGTTATCGGCGACGACTTCGCTCATAAACTCAGCGATAAAATAACAAGCATTTTTGATTCCATCGGCATTAAGGTAAGTGTCGCGAATATTGATGTAGAACGCGAACTTAAATACGGCGACTTACCCTGGCTTGCCGTTTCAATCCTCCTTGATGCCGCCGTCGTTGCCGGAGATGATAAATCGCTTGAAAAGTTTCGCCGGATGAAAGAGTCTCTATTTGATGAACCCATGTCAGCGGAAACAATGAAAATAAGATTTGGGTCGGATGACTGGAATTTCCGGAATTTGGACGGCGGGCCTGACGCCAAGAAGCTCACAAGAGTGGTTAACACCATGATTCATTATCTTAGGCTTAAGCACTCAATAGCGGACATCATTAATACTTACGATGTTATAGCGGAACTGGAGAGCCGCGGTGTTATGTCATCAGAAGAAGGGGCTAAACTCCGCGAGGTCTACGGCGCGCTCCTTATAATGAAAACGGCGGATTATAAGACGGACGAATACAGGGCTAAGCTGAAGCAATACTACAATTACATTTATGAGGATCTTGCGCGAAAGCCCGAAATAGGCCTTAGGCCAGTTAAGGATGAAAAACAGGAACCTGCGGGGGATCTGAAAGATGAAATTTCCAGATCTGAAGCCGCTGTCAGGTCCTGGGCCGGATTAAAGCCGCTTTCAATCGCGGCCGCAGCCTTGCTTACGGTATTTGGATTTACGGAACTCGCTCAGGCCGCCTCGTCAATACCGGAGGCCGCCGCAGGGGGGGTGGGAAACATTCTGTCGGCCAATATATTACCGTGGCTTATGGCTTCGGCGGCAACCGCCGCGGCCATTTTGCACCGTATATTCAACGCGGACTACGGACTGTCCCCCGTGGCGATGATGGCCACTCCCGTCAAACGGATTATTTTTCAGGAAGTGGTTTTTAACGCGCTGGTTGAAAATGTATCTGACATTGACGAGTTGCAGGTGCTTCTGGAAGACAGGGAGAGCCTCATAAGCGCCTTCGCGAATATAATAATGTCTTTAAACGGAAGAAAAATAATCAGGAGCGAAGCGCTCGTTATGGCTGAGGAGCTTGTTAAGCCGGTGTATCTCGGGCCCGAATCCGAGGCTTTCACGGCCGGAGGCACGCGTCAGTACTATGATTCAACCGGCGCGCTCAAGCTCAGCATAGCCTCGGAAAATAATACCCCGTTGATTACCGAGGCCTGCCTCTACGCTAAGCTGTCTCAGGAAAAATCCAAGGGCATTCCCAGGATTCAGTCCGTCGGTTATTCAAACGGAAAGTTCTGGTTCAGGGCTAACGATACGGAAGAATCCGGACAGGTTATTGAAGGCTCGGCTCCTCTGACTTATGAGGAAAAGAAATGGAGCGAGAATGTCAACGGCGCGTACTCTTTCGCGGGCGCCGATGTCCGGACGATGTTAAATTTATACCTTATAAAAAAGAATAAGGAATCAAGAATGGAGCTCCAGGAGGTGCTGTTCTATCAACTCCTTAATCAGCTCCGGTCCGAGAATAATGAACTTAAACCCGTTGATTTCAGCCGGGATAATATTCTTTCCGGTTACACGGCCCTCCTTGAAAAAACCGGTGTAGTCACAAAAGACGAAGCCGATAAACTCGCCAGGCAGATGCTGGTGCCCGAACGCGTCGGCAGTGAATACGCCGGCGGAAGTTTTGGCGAGGTTTTTGTTGACCAGAGCGGAAAAAGAACGACAAAAATAAGCCTTGATGACGGAAAAAATAAAGTAAATATCAATGAGGTTATAAATCTCATTAAACTTTCCGAACAGAGCGTGAAGGGTTTCCCGTTTGTCAGGGCCGCCGGTTTTGACTTTAACGGAAGGTTCTGGTTCAGGTACAGCGGGGTGCGCCGTTCAAGCATTCTTGATGAAAATTCCACATGGGCCGCTCTCTCCGACAAGGCAAAGATAAAAACCCTCATCAGTCTGGTGGCGATTCTTCGCAATATGCACGACTCCGGGGTGACGCATTGCGATCTGAAACCAGAAAAAATCGTGATAGGCGACAGGGGTGAACTGATGCTTATCGGTTTGGGCCTTTCAAAGGCCAAAGGCGGGAATGTAGGGGTGAGGGATTTGAAGTATGCTCCCGGAGACGAAACGGCGAGCGAGCGGTTTGACCTTTACAGCGTAGGCAAATTGTTAAAAACATTGCTGGGCGAACGGATAAGGCTGAAAGATAAATCAGCTCAGTCCAGGATAGAATCTTTGATTGATTCTCTCACGGTAAAGGTCGTTGAAGGAAGAATACCGTCAAATATGAGGGGCCTTATTAAGGAATTGTACGGCATAAACGCGCTGATGAATAGAAATGCAAAGATAAAAGGGCTGATAAGGGAGAACAGCAAAGAATCCCGTATGCGGCTGCAGGAACTGCTTTTCAAACAGGTTTCAAAAGATTTGATTCACGAAAAAAGCAGTGAGGAAGACAATGTATTAAGAGAGAGGCTCAGCAGGATGTTCCTTGATGAGTCCGACCTTGTCAGGCGCTATGCTTCTATTCTTTCGGAATCGGGAGCTCTCTCGGAGGATGCTGCCGAAGAACTGGCACAAAGCCTTATGGAGCCGGTTTTTATCGGTATGCATTCAAAGAGCGGAAAATTCGGTACGGTCACGATTGATCCGGAAGGAGAGAGAAGCACCAAGATAAGCCTTGAAATAGAAAAAAATATGGCTATTTCATGGGATCTTTCCATATTGCTTCTGCTTGACCAGATGAAGGTTGCCGGTATCCCGATTCCTACCGCGGCAGGCGTCAGCAGAGACGGTAAATTCTGGTTCAGGATGAAAAATATTCCCCGGGCGTCGTCGTTAGAGCGCAATACATTATGGGCGGACCTTACTGATGCTCAGAAGCTGGAAGCGATGATAAAGGCGGCGGCCATTTTAAGAGATATGCACAACAAGGCCGGCTACATTCATTGCGATGTCAAGCCTGATAATATGGTGTTTTCAATAATTAACGGAGAGCTTGCGGTAAATATAATTGATTTGGGCCTTACTCAGAAAAAGGGCTCATATGTTTCTCAGAGAGATACTTTCCACACCCCCCAGGACGACAATGCCACACTTCTTTTTGATATATACAGCCTGGGGCGGACTATTTATTCGCTTCTCGGGTATAGGGATCTTCTAAAGGACAAACGCCTTCAGCCGCGGCTTGACTCGCTTATTGAGAACATGACCAGGACGCAGCCGTCCGACCGCAGGCCCGTGGCAATGGAAGGCGTTATAAGCGAACTGCGGGAAATAAAAAAAGCTCTTGAAGCTAATGCGGCGGAGAGAATATCGGCATCGCGTCAGAACGGAAGAACTGTTACGGTTGCCGGAACCGCGATTGAAGTTATAAATGCCGGAGCGGGGTATATGGCGCTGATAAAGCAAGTCCTTGAGAGCAACGGGAACGATATATCGGCGCATAAATCATCGCTCGGCATGGATGCCCGCGAGGCCCTGCGCCAGCTTTTCGCGTCGGTGGGAGTCAAAGAAAAAATATTGTCGGAAAACGACGGTTTTGTTGTCAGGATCAGCAGGGACAGCGACGGAGCCGAACTGATTTCTGTTTCCGACGGAAAGATAACGGCCAGCGACGCGCTCCGCGCGTATGAAAAGAAGCCGGTTGATATTTCGTCCGTGGCAAGCGAGGCTCTTAGCGCGGCGGCAGGAGGTTTTAAAAAGTCCGCGGCAAAATTAGCGCTTGACTCGGCTGCTTCGGAAAGCAGGGAAGATATTACGGCCGATAAGGCGGCGGTTCTTGCCTCAACCGATGTCACCGAGCTGGAAAAGGTTGTCGCGGCGCGGACGGGAATAAACGCGCGCCCGTTAGGCGTGACAATTTACGATAAGGATTTCGGCGGAGACCGGCTTGAAAATGAAAATGCTTCAAATACAATTCCTTTGTCGCTGAATATTGACGGCCGGCAGGTCGCGGCGCTGGTTGACCTGTATTACAGGGTAATTGAAACCGAAAAGGGGCGCGGCCTTGTGCTTTTCGCTGATTTGGCGCAGGATCCGGCAAGGTATGGGGGGCAGGATACGAAGCCCCTGGGCGCGATAAATAAAAATATTCTGCTGGCAGGAGTTGTCAGAGAGCTGGTTTCGGAAAAAAACCATGCCCGGGGTATCTTTGAACGAAAATTTAATGAACTTGGTTTTGGGGGAGAAGTGTGGTCGGTGGAGTCTAATGCCCTTGTAATGAAAGAAATAGCGCCGGTTATGGCAGACCTGGAGCGCAGGCGGGACCGCAACATTGTTTACAGGCCCTGGGAAGCGGCGGGAGACAAAATTGGAGACTATATTGAAGGCCTTAAATTAGAATACAAGCGTAACCTGGACGCGTTCGTTGAATTGGAAAAGGTAAAAAAAGAAGGCCGGCCGGCCGGAGAGCAGACGAAAGTGTCGGCTGTTTTTGACACGGTAAAGCTTCCTTTCGCCGCCAGGATGGCGGACAAGACGGCTCAGGACGGGGTGCGGATGAGAATTGTCGCCGCTTCCCTTCTTGACGGAAAGAATGTTGATCCGCTGAGCCTTGATTTTGACTCGCTCATAAACGGATTTTTGAAAGATATTAAAGATGCCGCCCTGAAAGACCTGCTGACACGCGTTAAAAATGAAATTGCCGAGGCCGAGAGCCTTCCCGTGAAAGATGAAGCCGCGAAAAACAAAATTAGGGCGCTTATGTATCGCGCAGAGGAAATCATGGAGTTTGGGGGATTTTCTGAAAATGCTCAGAGGAATATCCAGAGGGAACAAAGAATTAACGCGGCTCTATCCTACCAGCAGCGCAAAGTCATTTCTTCTATAATAAACAGCGGCGGGGAGTATGTGGAAAGATTAAGCCCCGAGAACATGACGCTTGAAAATATCGCGCAAAGCCTTGAGTTCGCCTCCGGAGTGTATCTTAACATAACGCGGATGGATGAAGGGCAGGCCGAAGAATTTTTGGCGCAGGTTAAGGACATGATACAAAAGGCCATTTCTGAGGGCAGAATAAAAAAGAACAAAGTTGTCGTGATGGTTGAAGGTTCCGAAAAAACGCTTGAAATCGTAAAAAAATACCGCCACCACGGTTTTGAGCCTTACCTGGATGTTAAGAATATGATTTACGCATCCAAAGTTAAAGAGCTCAGCGAAGAACAACTGCAAATGATATTCAAAACACTCAGAGATTCCGGAGTGAGCCCAATTGTAGACAAAAACATATACGGCGAAAATACACTTAAGGTCGCCAAAGAAATGCTCAGAAGCAAGCTTGAGAATGCCGCGATTAAATTAGGCGGAGACATCAGCTATGCCGACACGGAAAGCGGCGTTGGGCTCGCCAGGATTTTGGATTTGCTGCGCGACTGGGCGCCCTTAAGCAGGGTTATGACTGTGGAAGGGTTGTATGCCGAAGGAAAAAACACCGGCAGGGGCATTGAGCTTAGCGAGGCCGCTTTCAACAGAATGTTTAAATCCGTCAGCGTTAGTGTCGGCGGCAGGGAGTACAGCGGCCAGTTCCTTAAGGTGGCGGCCGATATAATAAAACAGGCTTTAAGTCTTGACGGAAATACTGATACGGGCGATTACGCCGAAAAAGTCCGGGAAGCGGTAAAAAAAGCCGGGCTTGAAAGCTCTCTGAGCGGCAGGTTAGAAGGGTTGTTTGCCGAAATCACCGAGACGAAAGATCTCAACGCGCGGAAGGCGCTGCTGGCGAAAGTCGGAGGAATCCTTTCCGGCATTGCGGTTTCCGGTTTTATGAAAAGAAGCGCGCTGTCTATTCCTCCCGAAAAAGCCTCGGAGGCGGCGGCTCTGGAAAACTATTTTGAAGAACTCAGCCGCAATCTTACTTTTGAGGACGGCAGGCTCACGATTGATCCCGAACTCGGCATTGATAAAACGCTTGAAATATTTCCTGCCATTATTTATTTGTTCGCTCCGGGCGAGCGGGAAGCTCTCGCTCTTGATATTTTGGAAGCTGTTAAGGGGGACAGTCTGGCGCAGTTTAAGCTTATTGAAGCCGTAAAGGCCTGCGGCGACCGGAATTTGTTGAAACTGCTGAACAATGAGTTTTTGAGCCTCACGAGGGCTTTTAACGAAACCAACGAAAGCGATATTTATAGGTTTATGTACTATGTAAATTCCATGGCCATAATCTATCCGGAAAGGGATTTGACAAATTTGTATGACAAGCTTTCCGCGAAGATAGCCTCTTCCGAAAATAGAGCGGAGTTAGCGTCAATATTGTTATCCATTAATCTTGGAAAAGAGGTAAGCGGAGATTTTCTCCGGGACGCTTTCAAGGCAGGCGGCTATAACTCGCTTTACGCCCTGGTGGGCAGCGGGTACAGTCAGAAAAATTTCGCGGCCTACCGCGCCCTGAGAAGCCATGACCCGGCTTTTACCGCGAGCCAGCTGGAAAATGAAATAAGCGTGAATCAGAATAATCTGCTGGTATATAATGCCGCCGCTCCTGCCCTTCTGACAAAAGAGGCGAGGGAACAAAAAGAGATAGCTGTCGCGGTTCCCCTGATTATTGAGTCTATTGTCATGGACGAACTGAAGAAACAAAAATCTGTCAATAAGGCCATAAATACCGGCTCCATGCAGGCTTTCCGTTCCATTCTCACCGCCGGATAAGACCCTCTCCGCGTTGTCCCGCCCTTCCCAGAAGGTTCTATCAATCCACAATAAATGGTTTTGTAGTTGCAGAGCTTGCTCTGCGTTCTGTAAAACGCCGTCCTTGCCTGCCCGCAAAAGGTTCAGTGGCGGGCGAGGAGCGTAGCGACGCAACAGTCCGCCAACGACAAAGTGGCGGAAAGCAATCTCGTCGTCAAAATGGTTCCGTAGCTGCCGAGCTTGCTCAGCGTTCTGTTAAGCGTCGTCATCCTGAGCGTTAGCGAAGGATCTCGTTGTCAAAAAATCCGTCATTCCTGTGCAAACAGGAATCCAGAACAACGCCTCTTTGTTAATGACTTAAAGAAATGGATCCCAGACTACTGCCTCTGGGATGACGACAGAGAAAAAGCGCCGTCCTTGCGAGCGCAGCGCGGCAATCGCAGTGTTAAAGAAGCTGTCATTCCTGCAAAAGCAGGAATCCATAACAGTGGCATTTTGTAAATGACTCAAAGAAGTGGATCCCAGACTACTGCCTCTGGGATGACGACAGAGAAAAAGGACGTCTTTGCGAGGAACGAAGCAATCTCGCAGTTTGAGTGGTGTTGTAGTCGCAGAGCTTGCTCTGCGTTCTGTAAGGCGCCGTCATCCTGGATCTCGCCGTAAAAAGTCCGTCATTCCGGAAATGTTCTGTCCGGAATCCAGAACAGTGGCATTTTGTAAATGACTCAAAGAAGTGGATCCCAGACTACTGACTCTGGGATGACACCATAGAACGCTGTCATTGCGATCTCCCGAAGGGAGAGAAGGGTCTCTTTGTGCCGTCGCCGTCATTGCGATCTCCCGAAGGGAGAGAAGCAATCTCGTCATTTGACTTTGTATTGACATATTGTTTTGTGATTAATATTTTTGTTAATTCAAAAAATCATTGAATTTTATTAATAAATGATTTACAATATGTGCCGTGGGGCAATAACCTTTCCTAACTGCCAAACAGTCAATATTGGGGGAGCGGAGTGGCCAAGTTGACACAGTTCAACCGCGTATTTTCAACTGTCAAAAGGCTTTTGTCTAACGCCTTCTTTTTCTTTTTCCGCGAAACATCCCCAAACAGTCATTTCCCCCACAACACGGGTTCGTCAATTAATTCGTATTTCCCTCTAAAATCTCTGCTTTCCTTAGCTATTCTTCTGTCTCTTTCAATCTTCCGGACAATGCCGATATCTGCCGCCGATACCGTGACTCCTCCGGGCGACATAACTTCCCTTGCCGCTGCAAAATCAGGACAGATATCGCTGACATGGGCTGCTCCCGGCGCAGACGGTTACGATACCGCTGATAAAGCCAGTTACTACCAGATACAGTATTCCTCGTTCACGCCGTTTGTCTGGGGCGATTCGCGAAACACCGTTTGGGCAGTAAACCGATCCGTGACGGGTTTTGCCGGCGCGCCGGAAACCGAGATGATAACAAGCCTTCGCCCCGAAACAAGCTACTATTTTGCAATACGAGCATTTGATTCTACAGGGAATTTTGGAAGCTCCAACTTATCTACCGCTACCGCATCGGCATTCTATTCGCTTTGGACAGCTACCGAGACCGGTACAGTTCGCTGTATTTCAGTTGGAGATTACGATAATGACGGTTTGGCCGATGTAGCGAGCGGGAATGCAGGAGCAGACCGAATTTACAAAAATATGGGTAACGGTGCTTTTGTGGTAGTATGGAACAGCGCCGAAAGCGAAACATCCGGAAGCGTTTTCTGGGGAGACTACGATAACGACGGCGACCTGGACCTTGCCTGTGGTAATATAATTAACCAGGTAAACCGTGTTTACCGAAATAATGGCGGCGGAGCGTTTGCCTTGATCTGGACCAGCAGTGAGTCCGAAGACACGCGTAGTCTGGCCTGGGGTGATTATGACAACGACGGACTGCTTGATCTTGCGGCAGGCAACTATGCCCAGGTAAACCGTATTTATAGAAATAATGGCAATAATACTTTTGTTTCTGTGTGGACAAGCGCTGAAACAGAAAATACACGCAGTCTCATATGGGGAGATTACGACAACGACGGCGATTTGGATCTTGCCTGCGCGAACGATTTACAGACCAATCGCGTATACCGCAACAATGGTGACGGCTCATTCTCCCCAATTTGGAATAGTCCGGATGCCGAGGAAACCTACACCATGTTCTGGGGAGATTACGACAACGACGGCGATTTGGATCTCTCCTGCGCGAATGACGGACAGACGAATCGCGTATACCGCAACAATGGCGACAACACCTTTACCTCTATATGGAACAGCCCCGAGACGGAAAATTCAGGCAACTTTACCTGGGGCGACTACGACAACGACGGCGATCTGGATCTTGCCTGCGGCAACGCCTATCACGCCAGGCGTGTTTATAGAAATAATGGTGACGCAACATTTAGCTCTATTTGGAGCAGTCCCGAAATAGAATCCTCAGGAAGCCTGTTCTGGATTGATGCTGACAACGACGGTGACCTGGATATCATCAATGGTAGTAATGACAGCAACGATAAACGCCTGCGCCTTTATCGCAACATGTACGCCGAGTATAATACAGTAAATTCCACGCCCGTGGCTCCCGCAAACCTTACTGAAGTTTATAGTTCCGCAAACCATACCGTTGAACTGCGCTGGGATGCCGGAAGCGACGCCGAAACGGCCGTGGCTGACGGCCTTTATTACGAAGTCCGTGTAGGTTCGGACATAGCCGTGCCAAACGGTATAGTCAGCGGCGAGTACGGTTCGCCGCTTATGGGGAACCATATAAGGCCCAAGACCGGAGCCTCCCAGCTTGGGTATAGTTTAAACACAGCCCGTTTACGCGACGGCGTCACCTATTACTGGAGCGTAAGAACAATAGATACCGGCTTGCGCAAGAGCAGTTGGACAACAACAGCTGATTTCTTTATCCAGGACGCACCGGGCGATATAACAACACTTACAGCGGTCAAGTCCGGGCAGATAAGTCTTTCCTGGACAGCGCCTGCCGCAAACGGATACAATGTAAACACCGGCACGGCAAGCTACTACCAGCTGCAATATTCAACGGTATCGCCGTTTGCCTGGGGTGATTCAAGAAACACCGTGTGGGCAGTCAATCGCTCGGTGACGGGCTTGTGTGGCAAACCGGAAACCGAGATGATAACGGGATTAAAACCCGAGACAAGCTATTATTTTGCTATTCGCACCTTTGACGCTAACGGCAATTACGGAATTTCAAACATATCCACGGCAACGGCCGGAGCCTTTTATTCGGCGTGGATAAGTACCGAAACAGAGAATACTTCAAATATTGCCTGGGGTGACTACGATAACGACGGTGACTTGGATATGGTCTGTGCTAATGTAAATCAGTATGACCGCGTTTATCAAAACAACGGCAACGGAACATTTACCTCGGTTTGGAACACACCGGATATGTTGGCCACCTTTGGCTGTTCATGGGGGGATTATAATAATGACGGATACCTTGATTTAGCTTTAGGCCATTATTCCGGAAGTCAACCGCTGAAAGTTTATAAAAATAACGGCAATTCCACCTTTACCAATATCTGGAGCGGTTCTAATGAAAGTATTCGTGAGACCGCCTGGGGAGACTACGATAATGACGGTGACCTTGACATTGCCTGTGCGAGATATAATCTTTCAAATAGGGTTTACCGCAACAACGGTGACGGCACATTTTCTGCTGTCTGGGACAGCGCGGATGTTTCTAATCACGAATCTTTATTCTGGGGCGACTACGACAATGACGGCGATCTTGACCTGGCGAGTGCCAGCACAAGTGAGATACCGAGGGTTTATAGAAATGACGGCGATAACATATTTTCTCCGGTTTGGTCAGGAACGGGCGGTTCATGGACTTTTTCATGGGGAGATTTTGATAATGACGGCGATCTTGACATTGCAATTGGTCATAACAGCGCAAAGAGAGTTTACCGAAATGATGGTGGCTCAACATTTAATCAGGTTTGGATAAGCCCTGATACTGATTTTACAGGCTCTGCGGCCTGGGGCGACTACAATAATGACGGTTATCTTGACCTGCTTTATGCGAACAGTAGTAATTACGGCAAACGCGTTTATCGCGGCAATGGCGACGGGACATTTAGCTCAATGTGGGTTTCGCCTGAACTTGACAGCAATGTGTTTGCTGTTTGGGGCGACTACGACAATGACGGCGATCTTGATTTCGCTTGTGCGAATAACGGCGCAAACCGCCTCTATCGCAACATGTATGCCGAGTTCAGTACCATAAATTCCACGCCCGTGGCTCCTGCAAACCTTACTGAAGTTTATAGTTCCGCGAACCATACAGTTGAATTGCGCTGGACAGCCGGAAGCGATGCCGAGACGGCTGTTGCCGATGGTCTGTATTATGAGGTTCGTGTAGGCTCGGACATTGCAGTGCCAAACGGTATAGTCAGCGGCGAATACGGTTCGCCGCTTATGGGGAACCACATAAGGCCCAAGACCGGAGCCTCCCAGTTAGGGTTTAGTTTAAACACAGCTCGCCTGCGTGACGGTGTCACCTATTATTGGAGCGTAAGAACAATTGATACCGGCTTACGCAAGAGCAGTTGGACAACAACAGCGGATTTCTTTATCCAGGACGCACCGGGTGATATAACATCGTTGACAGCGGCGAAGTCCGGGCAGATAAGGCTTTCCTGGATAGCGCCTGCCGCAAACGGATACAATGTAAACACCGGAACGGCAAGCTACTACCAGATACAGTATTCAACGGTATCGCCGTTTGCCTGGGGCGATTCGCGAAATACCGTATGGGCTGTCAACCGCTCGGTGACGGGCTTATGCGGCAAACCCGAAACCGAGATGATAACGGGGCTTAAACCCGAAACAAGCTACTATTTCGCCATAAGAACCTTTGACGCTAACGGAAATTACGGTATTTCAAACATATCCACGGCAACGGCCGGCGCGTTTTATTCGGTATGGAGCAGCACTGAAACGGTAAACTCGCTAAGCGCAGCCTGGGGTGATTATGACAATGACGGTGATCTGGATATAACCTCGGGGGATAGCGGATATGTAAGTCGTATATACAGAAATAACGGGAATGGCACATTTATCTCTATATGGAATACCCCACAGTCAAAAATAACAGCCAGCATAGCTTGGGGTGACTATGACAATGATGGCGATTTGGATTTGTTACTTGGCAACTATAGTTCCGACGCCAACTATCTGTACAGAAACAATGGTGATGGTACATTCACATCTGTGTGGAACACTGCTGAAACAGAAGAAACGAGAAGCGTTGACTGGGGAGATTACGACAACGACGGTGACCTTGATATAGCCTGCGGCAATAGCTATCAGACGAATCGCGTTTACCGAAACAATGGTAACGACACATTTACCTCAGTTTGGAATAGTGTTGAAACTGATAACACTATGTGTATTGCCTGGGGAGATTACGACAACGACGGCGACTTGGACCTTGCCTGTGGGAATGGCTGGCAGCCCAATCGTGTTTACCGAAACAATGGCGACAACACATTCAGTGCAATATGGAATAGCGCAGAGACTGAAGATACGAGTAGTATGACCTGGGGCGACTACGACAACGATGGCGACCTGGACCTTGCCTGCGGGAACGATGGACAGACGAATCGCGTGTACCGAAACAATGGTGACGGCACATTCAGCTCAATATGGAATAGTGCCGAGCTTGAAGACACGCGAAGTGTAGTTTGGGGAGATTACGACAACGACGGCTATCTTGATTTGGCTGCCGGAAATTCTGGAAATCAGATGGATCGCGTTTACAGAAATAACGGCAATGAAACATTTACAGCTATTTGGGGTGGTTCCAAAACAGAACCCACAAATTGCATTGTCTATGGAGATTACGACAATGATGGTGACCTTGATTTAGCGTGTATTGCAAACGGTACCAACCGCGTTTATCGCAACATGTACGCCGAGTATAATACTGTAAATTCCACGCCCGTGGCTCCCGCAAACCTTACTGAAGTTTATAGTTCCGCGAACCATACCATAGAACTGCGCTGGGATGCCGGAAGCGACGCCGAGACGGCTGTTGCCGATGGTTTGTATTACGAAGTTCGTGTAGGTTCGGACATAGCCGTGCCAAACGGTATAGTCAGCGGCGAATACGGCTCGCCGCTTATGGGTAACCACATAAGGCCAAAGACCGGAGCCTCCCAGTTGGGGTATAGTCTGAACACAGCCCGACTGCGCGACGGCGTCACCTATTACTGGAGTGTAAGAACAATAGATACCGGCTTACGCAAGAGCAGTTGGACAACAACAGCTGATTTCTTTATCCAGGATGCACCGGGCGATATAACAACACTTACAGCGGCGAAGTCCGGACAGATAAGGCTTTCCTGGACCGCGCCTGCCGCCAATGGCTACAATGTAAACACCGGAACGGCAAGCTACTATCAAATTCAGTATTCCACGGTATCGCCGTTTGCCTGGGGCGATTCGCGAAATACCGTTTGGGCGGTAAACAGATCGGTGACGGGCTTGTGCGGCAAGGCAGAGACCGAGATGATAACAGGGCTTAAACCCGAAACAAGCTATTATTTCGCCATAAGAACCTTTGACGCTAACGGCAATTACGGCATTTCAAATATATCCACGGCCACGGCAGGAGCATTTTATTCGGCGTGGAACAGTGCTGAGCTTGAGCAGACATATTCAATGGCCTGGGGCGATTATGACAACGACGGCGACCAGGATTTAGCCTGCGGGAATTCTGGTCAAACAAATCGTGTGTACAGAAACAACGGGGACTCAACTTTTACATCAATATGGAACAGTGCCGAGCTTGAATCTACTACCAGTGTCGCCTGGGGTGACTACGACAACGATGGAGACCTTGACCTTGCCTGCGGAAATAATGGTCAGACAAACAGGGTTTACCGAAACAATGGTAATGACACATTCAGTTCAATTTGGAACAGCCCCGAGACCGAACAAACATATAGTATAGCGTGGGGCGACTACGACAACGACGGCGACCTGGACCTCGCCTGTGGTAATAGTAATCAGACTAATCGCGTTTACCGGAACAATGGTGACAACACATTTAGCTCAATATGGGGTAGCGCTGAACTTGAAAACACCAAGAGTATGGCTTGGGGTGACTACGACAACGATGGTGACCTTGATCTTGCCTGTGGAAATGCTGATCAAACTAACCGGGTTTACCGAAACAATGGTAATGACACATTCAGTTCAATATGGAACAGCGTAGAGACTGAAGGTACGAAAAGCGTTGCCTGGGGAGATTATGATAATGACGGAGATCTGGATTTATCATCGTCAGGTGGGACTAGCGGACAACCTAACAGAATTTATAGAAACGATGGCAACGACACTTTTGTCTCTGTGTGGAGCAGTCCCGTAGGGCATGATAATTTTTGTTTATCTTTCGGAGACTATGATAATGACGGTGACCTTGATTTAGCATGTGGTGTTGGGTCTTATCTAAGCAAGCCAAATCTTGTGTATCGTAATAATGGAAATGGAACATTTACGACAATTTGGAGCAGCCCTCAATCAGAAGTGAGTAATAGTGTTGCCTGGGGCGACTATGACAATGACGGCGATTTGGATATGGCTTGCGGTAACTTGGGTAAATCAAATAGCATTTATCGAAACATGTACGCCGAGTATAATACAGTAAATTCCACGCCGGTGGCGCCCGCAAACCTTACCGAGGTGTACAGTTCCGCGAACCATACAGTAGAACTGCGCTGGGATGCCGGCAGCGACGCCGAGACTACGGTTGCCGACGGCCTGTATTACGAGGTGCGTGTCGGTTCAGCTCTTGCCGTGCCAAACGGCATAGTCAGCGGCGAGTACGGCTCGCCGCTTATGGGGAACCACATAAGGCCCAAGACCGGAGCCTCACAACTTGGATATAGCTTAAACACAGCCCGTTTACGCGACGGTGTCACCTATTATTGGAGCGTAAGAACAATAGATACCGGCTTACGCAAGAGCAGTTGGACAACAACAGCTGATTTCTTCATACAGGACGCGCCGGGTGATATAACAACGCTTACAGCGGCCAAGTCCGGGCAGATAAGGCTTTCCTGGATAGCGCCGGCCGCTAACGGATACAATGTAAACACCGGAACGGCAAGCTACTACCAAATACAATATTCCACATATACGCCGTTTGTGTGGGGCGATTCGCGAAACACCGTGTGGGCAGTCAACCGCTCGGTGACGGGCCTATGCGGCAAACAAGAGAGTGAGATGATAACCGGCTTAAAACCCGAGACAAGCTACTATTTCGCCATACGCACCTTTGATGCCAACGGCAACTACGGCATATCAAACATATCAACTGCAACTGCCGGCGCGTTTTATCTGTTGTGGAATACAGAAGCTATTAAAAACACGGAATCAATTGTTTGGGGTGACTACGATAACGATGGCGACCTTGATTTTGCGGTTGGAAATTGGGGCCAGCCAAAACAAGTGTATCGCAATGACAGCAACGCGACATTTCCTCTTGTCTGGAGCAGCGCGGAGAGCGAACAGATATATTATTTAGCCTGGGGCGACTGTGACAACGACGGCGACCTTGATTTGGCTTGTGCTAATTACAACCAGGCAAAGCGTGTTTATCGCAACAATGGCGGCGACACATTTAGCTCAATTTGGAACAGCACTGAGATTGAGAGCACCACAAGCATAGCCTGGGGCGACTGTGACAACGACGGCGATTTGGATCTGTTCTGCGGGAATCTTGGTCATGGCAACCGTGTTTATCGCAACAACGGTAATGCAACATTTGAATCCGTTTGGCAGGCTTCTGTTGTTGAACCATCCTATGAGATTGCGTTGGGAGATTATGACAACGATGGATATTTGGATTTTGTTTGCGGGACACAATTCGGCGGCAATCCGATTTATAGAAATAATCACGATAACACATTTTCTGTAATTTGGGATGCATCGTCATTTGATACAAAGAGCATGGTATGGGGGGATTACGACAACGACGGGGATCTGGATCTCGCCTGCGGGAATAATGGTTATAACCGGGTTTACCGCAACGATGATGGCGATAACTTTGTTTCAGTCTGGGTCAGCCAACTTAATGAAGGTACCATTAGGGTGTCTTGGGGTGACTATGACAATGACGGTGATCTGGACTTGGCTTGCGCAAACGCTGGAAATCAGACCAATCGTATTTACAGAAACAATGGGAATGAAACATTTAGCTCAATCTGGAACAGTCCTGAGACAGATACTTCCACAAGTTTTGCCTGGGGCGATTACGACAATGACGGTGACATAGACCTCATTGCGGGTAATTATGGCCAGGTCAGCCGAGTTTACCGCAACATGTACGCCGAGTATAATACAGTAAATTCCACGCCGGTGGCGCCCGGCGGGCTTACCGCGTCCACAAGCAGTTATATGCATTTGTTTACATGGAACGCGGCAAGCGACACCGAAAGTTCCGCGGCTTCGCTATACTACAATGTCAGGGTAGGCACAGCTTCCGGCTTAAACGGCGAAGTGTCCGGCAAAGACAGCTCGCCGCTTATGGGCAACTATCTGCGCCCTAAAGTAAACGGAAGCCAGCTTGGCGTAAAAGTATCGCTTACCGGCGAAACCTCGTATTACTGGTCGGTACAGACAATTGATACGGGACTGCGAAAAAGCACCTGGTCGGCGGAACAGGTGTGTTATTTTGATATTCCGCCGGTTGGCATAACCAACCTGACAGCCCTTGCCGGAAACGGAAGCATAACGCTGAAATGGACCGCGCCCGGTAACGACGGCCCCTACAATAGCAATGCCGGCGGGAAATACACCGTTAAATACACAACCTCGGGCGCCATAGACGACGAAACGAAGTTTACAAACGCATCGTTATATGTAAGCACCTGGACACCGATAACCCAGGGCCTCTACGAGTCGCAGGCCCTAACCGGCCTTAACGAGGGGACCTACTATTTCAGCGTTAAAACGCAGGACGCGAAGGGAAACCTCTCGGTTCTGTCTAACAGCGACGCTTATGCCATTTCCGCGGGATCAATAAGTTTAGTGGCTTTTGCGACCAGCTCGCAGACGGTTGTAGCGGGCCTTCAGTCCGCGGTAATGACTCTACAGCTGCGGGATCAGTACAACAACGCTGTAAACGCCAAGAATGACACGCAGATAAACCTCGGTTCAACCTCCGGCGGAGCTGATTTTTCTTCTGACGGAGCGGTCTGGGGCGTGGCATCGCTTACTATACCTACCGGCTCAAACAGCGTAAATTTCTATTACAAGGATACCGTAACAGGGTATCCGCTTCTTACCGCAACGCCGTCGGGCGAAACCTGGACGCCGGCAACCCAGAGCGTTACGATAACAAACGACTCGGCAAACCATTTTACGGTCACCTATTCGGGCGATGTACAGGTGCTGGCCTCAAAATCGTTTATCGTGACCGCCTACGACCAGTACAACAACATAGCCAGGGATTATACCGGCACAGCGGATTTTGTCTGTGTTACCGGCAGCGCCACTATAACGCCTTCCTCGCATACCTTTACCTCCGGCGACCTGGGGATTTACACGGTTTCGGTCTATGATAACCGCGTTGAAAGCGTGCAGGTAAAGTCCACGGACCGCGCGACGCCTTCCATAACAGGAACCAGTTCCGCGCTCTGGTTTAACGGAACCTATGTTTCCGGTGTGTATCAGATAATAGCCTCAGAGGTTTCACAGAGCCAGGTTGACGCGCCGATTTTGAGGTTTGACCTGAAAGCCTCAAGCGGGACCTCGGCGCTGACCAGGATAAAGTTAGACCTTACCGGCAGCGCGGTAAGCGCCGATGTTGCCCGAGTGAACATTTACCGCGATAACGGCAACGGGAACTTTGTGCCGGCAGAGGATGTGCTTATCGGCTCAAACACCTTCTCGGGCGGCACGACAACAGTGAATGTTTCCACCGAGACGCTTAACTCGTCGCTTAAAATATATTATGTGGCCTACGACCTGGCCAGCGGCGCGACGGTTGACTCTACGATAGGCGCGCGGATTAACACGATATCGTATTTTACTTTCACAAGCGGCCTGCCTATGGGCATAAACTACATACCCGTGTTGTCGTCAACAGCGGCGATTATCGGCACCCCCCGTGTTGTGACAGTAAATCCCACCGATACGCCGCCGGCGGGCAACGAGGTAATTCAGGGGCAGAACAATGTAAGCATTCTGCGTCTTGAAATGTTTACCGACCTTGGCGCCGTGACCTGGCAGCAGGCGCGCGTAAACAAGAAAGGAACCTGCGCCGACGCCGATATAAGCCGCATAGGTCTGTGGCGCGACAATAACAGCGACGGGCTGTTCCAGAACAACTTTGACACATTCCTCTCTTCGGGCGCGCTCAGCGCGGGCTCGGTATATCTGGCGGTCAACGATTCCATTGAAATCAGCACGAAAACATATTTCTTTGTCGCTGATATATCGCCGAGCGCGGGCACCGAGGTTTCGTTTGGCCTTGAATGCACCCAGAACAGCTACTTTACGGTAAACTCGCCGCACCTGGTTTCCAACGCTACATTCCCTATAACCTCAAGCACCAGCACCATAAAACCTACAACCGATATTCTGACCGTAACGGCCCAGGACAAAGCGCCCACGGACTCCATACAGGGCACAACAAATGTGGAGATGCTAAAACTAACGCTTAGCGTAAACGCCAACGGCGTTATCTGGACGGGCTTGAAGCTGGACCGCACCGGCACGGCAACAGACAGCGATATTTCAGCTATTAAAGTGTTCTACGATTCCAACGCCGACGGCATTTTCCAGTCCACCGACACTTTGGTCAGCAACGGAAACGATTTATTTATTTCGGGTTCCGCCAACCTTATACTTGCCTCGCCCCAGACAATATTGTCCGGAGCCAATAAAACATACTTTGTCGCGCTTAATATCGCGGCGGGCGCCACGCTGTCAAACACCGTGGGTTTAAGCCTCGCGACTTCAAACTATTTCGTGCTTTCCGCGCCCGACTACACCGCCTCAACCAATTTCCCTATAGCTAATGTGACTCCGACAAACATAACCGAGTACGCCGACACTGTTGTCGTGGTATCAAGCAACGCCGCTCCAGCCGGTGCAAACCAGAGCGAAACGCTTTCCATGCTGTGGCTTAAGATGTCAACCTCGTATTCCAACGCTACGCTGACAAATATTAGAATTGACCGTTTCAGCTCAGCTTCCGACAGCGATGTTAAATCCGTTTCCATAAGGCGCGACCTGAACGGCAACGGCGTCAACGATGTCGGCGACCAGACCATAAGCTCCGGCAACGATGTTTTCTCGGACAACACGGTTAACATAGCTCTTACTACCCAGCAGACAATTAACACAAGCACGCAGACCTATTTTGTGGTTGTTGTCCTGAGCTCAAGCGTTCCTCCGGCTTCAACACTTGGCGTAAGGCTGATTTCAAAAGACTATGTTACGGTTAACGCGCCCAATGTTGTTTCCACCTCAGGGTTCCCGCACACATCTTCGCTTGTGACTATAGCCGAGCCGCCCTCGGTTGTGACGGTCATACCGGAAAACCTTATGCCGGCGGCGGTTTCGCAGGGCGATACTCTTGTGCCGGTACTAAAAATGGTGCTCCAGGCTAACCAGTATAACGCTACGCTCAGGAGCATAAGGCTTAATCTTTCCGGCACCGGCGCTTACAGCGATATAAGCCATGTAAAGATTTATAAGGATAATAACGCGAACTTTTCGTTTGACCCGGCCTCGGACCTGCTTATTTCGGGAGGCTCGGACAGCTTTGACGCCACAAAGATTGTGACCGTCACACTTACGCCGTCGCAGACGGTGACAACCAGTTCCTGCGCGTATTTCGCGGTTTACGATATAAGCGAAACCGCGTCCAATTCAACCGTCGGAGCGACGCTTTCAAGCGAGGGATATTTTACCTTTGACAGCCCCGACGCGGCAGGTTCCGCTAACTTCCCGATAAATTCTTCGCTTGCCACGATAAATGCCACAGTTGACACGCTGGCTGTTACGCCCGTTGACGCCGCTCCCCCGTCGGTTATCCAGGCCGATACTAATAAGCCGCTTATCCGCATGAGCCTTGTCACCGACAACCGCCAGGTAGTCTGGACCGCTCTTAGAGTTAAACTCGGCGGAACCTGCTCGGACGGCGATATCGCCGGCGTTAAAATATACCTTGACGCCGACGCTGATAATACGCTTATAGTAAGTTCGGATACACTGCTGAGCCCGTCCTTCGGGTTTGCCGGCGGGTTTGCAGATATTACGCTTGCAAGCCCCGAGACTCTCTCTACAGTCTCAAAAACATATTTCATTGCCGCCGACATCAGCCAGACGGCCTCGGCGGGAGCTACCGTCGGCATAGTCAGCTCCGGCACATATTTTACGGTAATCTCGCCGGACCTTGTGGCGCCCGTCGGCTTTAACTCCACCCCGGCAACTGTGATAGAACAACCTGACACTGTAACGGCCTCAAGGGTGAACCTTGCCGGTTCTACGGTTGACCAGGACAAACAGAACGCTCCCTTCCTGAAACTTAATATGGCAACCGATCACGACAGCGCCCCAATGACAAGCATCAGGATTTATAAAACCGGAACTTTAAGCGATGCCCTGATTAAAGCCGTCAAAATATATTATGACGCCGACGGGAATAGTACCCTGGATACCGCGAAGGATTCTCTTGTATCAAGCGGAAGCGATGTTTTTGGCTCAAGCCAGTGCGTCCTGGCGCTGACAGCCCAGCTTATCGGCGCGGCTTCAAAGGGGTACTTCGTTGCTCTTGACATTGATGCCAACGCCACGGTCGGCGCTACGGTCGGTGTCAGGCTTTTAAGCAGTTCTTATATTACCATTACAAGCCCTGATACGATGTCGGCGTCTAACTTCCCGCTTGAGTCAAACCTTTCCACAGTTCGCGATATTCGCACCCCCTTAACCCCGGAGGTTTTTGACGAGGGCGATTATACTTATGACTTTGAGCATATAAGGGCCTCCTGGACCTCTTCGGTTATCTCGGGAACTATTACAGACAGCCGGTTTGCCGTCGGCACAACTTCAAACACAACCGATGTCGTCGCCTGGACTACAAACGGCACCGAGGCAAACATCAGCGTAAACGGGCTGGGCCTTAAAAATGAGAAAACATATTTCGTTCTGGTTAAAGCCAAGAGCAACTATGGTTTATGGAGTGAGGTCGGCGTCAGCGACGGCATAACGGTTGACCTGGTGGAGCCGAGAGTAAATTCAAAGCCGGAAATTATAAAAGGCAGGGATACGCTTGTGATTAATTTTCCGGCCGTGACGGTTGGTACTTCTAGCATAACATGCTATGAGTTGCAGGAACGGCAGGGAGTGTATCCGAGGTGGATAACGGTATCAACAAAAACCTTTGATTCGCCTGCTTCTACGGCAAGAAAAAAGGCGCTCGGAATTTTCGCGGCGAGCCAGGACCTGAGCGTGACTTTCACGAACAAGGCACCAAGCACCTACTTCTACCGCGTGAGGGCTTTAAACGGCGCGGGCAAATGGTCCGAGTTCAGCGAGGCCGCGCGCGTGGTCTTCGGGCTTTTATCGGACAATGTTATAAGCGAAGTCTCAAATTATCCAAATCCGTTTGATTCGCGAAAGGAAACCTCGGTAATACTCTACAATCTTAATCAGGATACTGATGTGGATTTAAAAATTTATAGTTTGTTCGGCTCGCTTGTGCGCTCCATGCATTTTGCTTCCGGCGCTGAAGGCGGCTGGGCCGGCAGTAACGAAATTAAATGGGACGGAAAAGACGACAACGGCAGTTTCGTAAGCCACGGCGGTTATATCGCGCTGATTACTGCCAAGAACAAAGGCAATAATAATATTGTAAGGCACAAGATAGCCGTGATACATTGATTATTTGGTCTGTCATTCCTGCAAAAGCAGGAATCCAGAATTAAAAGTTCTTTCAAAAAGAAACAAAGTCGCGGGGCTGCTGCCCCTGCACCCCGTTCTAACTTTCTTTGGGTGCGCAAAGAAAGTTAATAAAGAAACGCACCCCTAAGGCTATTCGTTTGAAATATTTCGGCACCTGCGGAACTCGCCCGCCAAAAGACCGGCGGACTCAGACAGTCCTCGCTGAAATCCCCGAAATATTTCTCACTCATGGACAGCCTTAAAGGGGAGCAGAAGGACAAATACTTGAATTATTTGCTTTGTTGCGAAAAGCGTCAGGGTCTGCGAATCAGTAGAAATGCTATATTTCATCAAGTCTGTCATTCCGGAAATATTCTGTCCGGAATCCACAAACGCCGTCGTTCTGATCTCCCGTAGGGAGAGAAGAATCTCGTAGTGAAAATATGTCATTCCTGCGAAAGCAGGAATCCAGAAAAACCTCTGGATACCAGCTTCCGCTGGCATGACGACATGAAGAGGTTCGTTGTTCACTTAGAACTTACAACTTAAAATGTTCTGTCCGGAATCCAGAAGTGTTGTCCAGCAGAAGTTGCGGATGCGCCGTAGTGTCAGTAATTCAGGAAACATTATGAAAAAGATTCTTATATTATCTCTATTGCTTGGTTTCTCGGCTCTGCCGGCCGCTAATGCCGCGGGCGAACCGGGCGAAATATTTTCCTGGGGAGCGGGAGCCCGTTCTCTTGGAATGGGAAGGGCGTTTCTGGCCGCCTGTGACGATTCTTCGGCGAGCTACTGGAACCATGCCGCCATGACAATGCTCAACCGCCAGGAATTAACCCTGCTCCATTCAATTCTGTGGGAAGAAACAAACTATAATTTCCTGGGCTATGTGTATCCTATGACAAGCCGCCGGGCCCTGGGGCTTAACCTGGTCCGCATGGGAAGCACGGGTTTCGTGAGGCGTAGTTTATATAACGAGAATCTCGGCACTTTTGATGTTTCGGAAATGGGCGCGAGTATCTCCTACGCGCAGACTCTGGGCAGAAAATTAATGATTGGCGCCGGCGTGAAATATCTCACGAGGTCTGTTGACACCTATTCAAACGCGCTTTACGGCCTTGACGCGAGTTTGTTGTATCAGGTTTTGGAAAAAACTCGCGTGGCCGCGCGGGCTGAAAATGTCGCGGCTTTCGCCGACGCGTCCACCGACGATGTATTGCCTCTGCTCACGCGAGTCGGCGTTGCTCACAAAATGTTTGGGGACAGGTTTACCCTGTCGGCCGATTATGAACCGGGAAAATGGTTTGCCGGAGCCGAGGCCGTTTTCAGCCCGCTGGCGTTAAGGGCTGGAATAAATTCCGACGAAATAACCGTTGGCATAGGGCTTTTGTTCAGCGGTTATCAGCTTGATTACGCTCTTTCTCAGCATGCTCTCGGCCTGTCGCACCGCGTCTCGGTAGCTCTGCGTTTCGGCCAGGATGTTGAGAAGAGGCGCCAGGATAAGGCAGAAACCCTTTTTGATAAGGCCCAGCAGCTGCTTGCAAGCGGCGAGCTGGCGGCGTCAATGTCAATGTATAACCGGGGTTTGAGCATTTATAATGATACGCAGAAGTCGTATGACCTCGGAAGGTTCAAATACCTGATGAGGGCGGGCGGTTTCGCGGACATTAAAGACGACGGAAAACTTAAAAAGAGGGAACGCGAATACCTTATTTCCTCAATATCAAGTTTTGTTAAGGGAAATTTCTCTCATTCGCTGAGGCAGGCCAAGAAGGGACTTGAACTTTTTCCCGAGAACAAAATGCTTATCAGCATGAAGGCGATACTTAAAAAGGAAGGATACGATGAAGTTGCCGACGAGATGACCGGCGACGCTCTCATCGCTGTCCGCCTGCAGAGAGCGCTAAATTATTTCGTTGAGAAGAAATATGACCTCGCGGTAAAAGAGTGCATGGATGCCGTTGAAATGGATCCGAATAACAGCCTCGCCCACGAAAGGCTCGGCACTATTTACCTTAAAATCGGTATGAAGCAGAAAGCCATTGAAGAGTGGAAAAAAGCTCTCGCCCTCTCTCCTAATAACACTTATCTGAAAAAATTCCTTGAGAAAATGAAATAACACCCATGGCTGCGCCCGCTGCGGCAAACATGCCGTCGTTCTGATCTCCCGAAGGGAGAGAAGAATCTCGCTTTGCCGTCATTCCAGAGTGGTTCTGCCTGGAATCCATCAGGGCCTGTCATTCCTGCAGTTGCAGTGCGGCGAATAAGCCGCACAAGCTTGCAACGGGTGCGAGATGTGAGCACACGCAGGAATCCAGAATTAAAAGTTCTTTCAAAAAGAAACAAAGTCGCGGGGCTGCTGCCCCTGCACCCCGTTCTAACTTTCTTTGGGCGAGCAAAGAAAGTTAATAAAGAAACTCGCCACCCGCGAGCCATTCGCAAAAGTATTTTAGGCAGTCTTGCAAACTCCCTGCCTTGTCGGCAGGTCAAACAGGCAAGACTGAAGGCTTCCAAAAATACTTTTGCTCATAATCGGCTACGAAGGGGGTATAAAAACAAAAAGCTTCTTAAAAACTTAAAGTCACAAAAGCCGTCATTCCAGAGTGGTTCTGCCTGGAATCCATAACAATGGCATTTTGTCAATGACTCAAAGAAATGGATCCCAGACTACTACCTCTGGGATGACGACAGAGAAAAAGGCCGTCTTTGCGAGGAACGAAGCAATCTCGCAGTTTGAGTGGTGTTGTAGTCGCAGAGCTTGCTCTGCGTTCTGTAAGGCGCCGTCATCCTGGAGCGAAGCGAAGGATCTTGCTTTGTCGTCATTCCGGAAATGTTCTGTCCCGCGGCGAAAAATCACCCGTCTTTGGACGGGTGAAGAATGCTTCGCATTCGCCTGGGAGGCCGGCTGATTTTATTCAAAGCATTGGGCCGCCACTCCGGAATCCAGAACAATGGCATTTTGTCTATGACTCAAAGAAGTGGATCCCAGACTACTGCCTCTGGGATGACGACAGAGAAAAAAAGCCGTCATTCCGGAAATGCTCTGTTTGGAATCCAGAAAAACCTCTGGATACCAGCTTCCGCTGGTATGACGACACTAAGAAGTCCGCCGTTCACTTAGAACTTACAACTTAAAACTTATAACTCAAAATATTCAGTGTTCCTTTACTTGCCAGGTGAAATCTTCACCGTTAACCCCAAGGCGCTATCGGAGGATTTTACGGGCATTATTGCATTGACAAATCATGTAAATTTTGTTATATTTACCCCAGTAGATATGTAATAAATAGTTGGCCTTGTGATGACGGTTTAATACCGTCATTTTTATTAGCCGGAGGTTATTTAAAATATGTTTTTTGTTAAAGAAGGCTGGCCGTTCATTTTCATCCCCTTAGTTTTGGGGATTTTAATTTTATCGGTATTCAGGGGTTCAACGCCATACGCGCTGGGCGTTCTGCTTATAGTTTTCGGGTCGTTTAGCGCGTTTTTTTTCCGCGACCCCGTCAGGAGCATCCGCGACGACGCGGGCCTTATCTTGTCGCCGGCCGACGGCACGGTCATGGAAATATCAGAAGAGGACGGCGCGAAATGCGTAAAAATATTTCTTTCGGTTTTTAATGTCCATCTCCAGCGTTCTCCGGTGGAAGGTGTCGTAAAAAGCGTTGAGTACAGGCCCGGGAAGTTTCTGCCGGCCATGAGGCAGGAAGCCCATATTTTAAACGAGCAGAATATCATAACGATAGAAACAAAGGACGGGGAATATAAGGTAAAACAGATAGCCGGCATTCTCGCCAGGCGCGTTGTCTCCTGGGTAAGGCGCGGCGACAAGGTTTCAAAAGGCCAGAAAATCGGTCTTATAAAATTCGGTTCACAGGTTGATGTGTATTTCCCGAAAGGTTCGCCCGCGGAAATAGTAGTCGCGAAGGGCGACAAAGTCGTTTCGGGCATAACGGTTCTGGCAAGGTCGGGCAAATGATAACTAAATCTCAATCACCCATAAGAAGAGGCATTTATATACTGCCGAGCCTTTTCACTCTGGCGAACCTTTCCGCCGGTTTTATTTCCATTATCTGGTCAATACAATACAATTTTTCTCCCGCGGCCTGGGCCATAATAGTCTGTATAGGCCTGGATATGGTGGACGGGCGCGTCGCGCGCTGGACAAAAACCACCAGCCGCTTCGGAGTGGAGATTGATTCTCTGGCAGACCTCGTCAGCTTCGGCGTCGCCCCCGCGATTTTAATTTTCCAGGTGGTGCTGCATTCTTTAAATACTCCGGGTATGGTGATAGCTCTGTTTTTCGTGCTGGCCGGCGCCCTGCGCCTTGCTAGGTTTAATGTCAAGACGCTTGACGATGTTTCCGTGCAGCATTTTGTAGGTCTTCCGATACCGGCTGCCGCGGGCATGCTCGCGTCATTCGTGCTGAGCTACCAGCTGTTTGAAACCGGCGGCGAAATTACGGCAAAAACGATACCGATCCTTATGAAGAAGATGCCGTTCTTTTTTAAATCCATTCCGCCGACAATGGTGCTAATATCCATTCTGATGATTTCCAATGTGCCATATAACAGCTTCAAAAAAATGAAATTGTCCCGGCCTAAGTCCCTGCAGCTGCTGATATTCATTATTTTGTGTTTCCTGCTCATTATGGCGTACCCGCAGAACACGATATTTATTATTTTTCTGTTATACCTGCTGACAGGAATAACGGAGTACATCTGGCGGTATTTCCGACTCCGTCGCTCAGGAAGGCCGCTTCAGGAAAACAATTGCAAGGACGGCAGAAACGGAAACGCTTAAAATTTGAAAACTGAAAATATAAAAGGAAAATATAATGAAAAATAAAGACAGAGTGATAATATTTGACACAACCCTGAGAGACGGCGAACAGTCTCCCGGCGCGAGCCTGAATATATCCGAAAAACTGGAAATAGCGCATCAATTGGCCCGCCTGGGTGTTGATGTTATTGAGGCGGGGTTCCCGATTTCCAGTGTCGGTGATTTTGAATCCGTAAAATTGATCGCTAAAGAGGTAAAAGGGCCGTCAATCGCCGGGTTTTGCCGCGCCGGCGAAAAAGATATATTGGCCTGCTGGAATGCCGTTAAGTATTCAAAAAAACCCCGTATACATACATTCATAGCGACCTCCGACATACACATTGAGCGTAAACTGCGCAAGACACGCTCTGAAGTATTGGATATCGCCGCCAACGGCGTGCGCTTCGCGAAAAAATTCTGCGACGATGTTGAGTTCGCCGCCGAAGACGCCGTGCGCTCCGATTTTGATTATCTCTGCCAGGTGATAGAGGCTGTAATAGACGCAGGCGCGACAACGGTAAATATTCCCGATACCGTCGGCTACGCGGTTGTTGAGGATTATGGCAAAATTATCAGAACTCTCCGCGAGAGAGTTAAAAACATAGACAAGGCGGTTATCAGCGTTCATTGCCACAACGATTTAGGTTTGGCCGTGGCAAACACGCTGGCTGCTATTTCAAATGGAGCGCGCCAGGTGGAATGTACCGTCAACGGCATAGGCGAGCGCGCGGGAAACGCGTCCCTTGAAGAAGTCGTTATGGCCTTGCGTACCAGGAAAAAATATTTCGGCATCACCTGCGGTGTCAACACTAAAGAAATATATAAAACCAGCCGCATGGTGTCCACGCTTACCGGTATCGTTGTTCAGCCCAACAAAGCCATCGTCGGAGCCAATGCCTTCGCGCACGAAGCCGGCATTCATCAGGACGGCGTGCTCAAAGACAGCCTGACTTATGAAATCATGCGGCCTCAGGATGTGGGCATACCCTCTAACCAGCTTGTATTGGGAAAACATTCCGGCAGGCACGCGCTGGTAAAAAGATTAAAAGACCTCGGTTATTCCATTAAGGCCGAGCAGATAGAAAAAGTCTACAGCGCGTTCAAGGATCTTGCCGATAAAAAGAAATGCGTTTTTGACGAAGATATTCTGGCGCTTGTGGAAGAGGGTATAAGCACGGAAAGCGAAACCTATGTCCTTGAATACCTCAATACTTCTTCGGGGACCGGCATTATACCCACCGCGACGGTGCGGCTTTCAAAAAAAGACGGCGGCAAAGGTAAAAATAAAGTTATACTGCAGGAAGCCGCCTGCGGCGACGGGCCCGTTGACGCGGCCTATAAAGCCGTGGACAAAATAGCCGGAGTCAAGGCCAAGCTTACCGACTACGCTTTAAGGGCCTTGTCGGTCGGTAAAGACGCCCAGGGCGAGGTAAATGTCAAGGTTGAATACAAGGGTTTAAAGTTCTCGGGCAGAGGCGCCTCTACGGATATCATTGAAGCGAGCGTAAAGGCCTATCTGCAGGCGCTTAATAAAATAGCCTCGGGCAGGCCTTTGGGCGCGAAAGAAAGCCTGTAAAAACAAACTAAAATATAGGAGATATAAAATGCCTCAGACAATATCGGAAAAAATACTCGCGGCGCATGCCGGAGTAAAAAGCGTAAAAGCCGGAGAATTCATTGAGCCGAAAGTGGACATAGCCCTCGGCAACGATGTTACAACCCCGCTCGCGATCAAAGAGTTCAGAAAAGTCGGAGCGAAAAAAGTGTTTGACCGCTCAAAAGTCGTATTCGTCATGGATCATTTCACGCCGAATAAGGACATTAACAGCGCCGAGCAGGTCAAATTTATAAGGGAATTCGCCAAAGAGCAGAAGATAATAAATTACTTTGAAGGAACCAATGTAGGAGTGGAACACGCCCTGCTCCCCGAGAAGGGGCTTGTCGTGCCGGGCGACCTCGTAATAGGCGCGGATTCCCACACCTGCACTTACGGAGCCTTAAGCGCGTTTTCCACCGGAGTCGGTTCAACTGATCTCGCGGCCGCGATGATAACCGGAAAGCTCTGGATGAAGGTTCCGTCCACGATAAAGTTCATTTATACCGGGAAACTTAATAAATGGGTCAGCGGCAAGGACCTCATACTGCACACCATAGGAAAAATCGGAGTTGACGGAGCGCTGTATCAGTCCATGGAATTCGTCGGGCCGGTTATTGACAAGCTTCCCATGCACGAGCGCTTCACCATGGCCAACATGGCAATTGAGGCCGGCGGAAAAAACGGTATTTTCCATCCGGACAAATTCACTCTTGAGTACGCTAAAAAACGCTCAAAGAAAAAGCCCAGGCTTTACGCGAGCGACGCCGACGCCAAATACGCCGATGTCATTGAGATAGACTGTTCAAAAATAAAGCCTCAGGTTTCTCTTCCGTTTCTTCCGTCCAATTCCAAGGCGGTCGGCGAGGTCGGAAGAATTGAAATTGACCAGGTGGTAATAGGATCCTGCACCAACGGCCGCATTGAAGATTTTAGATTGGCCGCTAAAATTTTAAAAGGCAAAAAGATAAATTCAAGAGTCAGGCTCCTGATAATTCCCGCCACTCCGGAAGTGTATAAACAGATTCTTGACGAGGGGCTGATAAGCATATTCCTCGCGGCCGGCGGAATTATTTCGCCTCCGACCTGCGGCCCGTGCCTCGGCGGCCACATGGGGATACTCGCCTCGGGCGAAAGATGCGTGGCAACAACCAACAGGAACTTTGTGGGCAGAATGGGACATGTTAAATCCGAGGTCTATCTCGCGAGCCCCGTGGTAGCGGCCGCTTCGGCCATAAAGGGCTATGTCGCGGAACCGGAACAGCTGAAATAAACTCAAAATAAAACTTTTGAAAGGAAAATAAAATGAAAGACAACCTGATACTTAAAGGCAAAGCGCATAAATACGGCTCAAACATCAATACCGACGAGATAATCCCGGCCAGGTATCTTAACACTTCCGATCCTGCCGAGCTGGCCAAACACTGCATGGAGGACCTGGATCAGGATTTTATGAAAAAGGCGAAACCCGGCGATTTTATCGTGGCTGAAACAAACTTCGGCTGCGGTTCGTCAAGAGAGCAC
The DNA here is from genome assembly GCA_001800315.1 of Elusimicrobia bacterium RIFOXYA2_FULL_47_53. Classification (GTDB taxonomy): domain Bacteria; phylum Elusimicrobiota; class Endomicrobiia; order Endomicrobiales; family XYA2-FULL-47-53; genus XYA2-FULL-47-53. Next base: position 44,757 of record MGVE01000014.1, read on the forward strand.
GCGCCGATATCCATTAAAGTCGCGGGCATTTCGGCCGTAATTGCAAAATCTTTCGCGAGAATATTTTTCCGCAATTCAATTAATATCGGGCTTCCGATACTTGAGTCGGAAGAGGCGGTCAACGCAATTAAGGCCGGCGACGAGCTTGAGGTAAACCTCGCCAGCGGAGTAATTAAAAATATTACCCGTTCGGAGGTTTACCAGGCGCAGGCTTTCCCGCAGTTCATGCAGGACATTATCAAGAAAGGCGGCTTGCTTGAGTATATTAAATCCCGGTGAGGGCAGAAGAGAAAATCGCACTGCGCCAAGAGTAAAGTCCGTCATACCCATAGAGGTTTACGACGGCGACGGGCTTGTTTTGCTGGGCATCGGAAAGCTTTACGATATCGGCGAGAACTGCGCCGGCATTGAGACCAATGTGGTCATGAATAAAGAGCATGTATTCCATTTAAGGTTTCTGCTTGAGAGAAAATTTCTAATTGACGCGAAGGCCAAAGTCGTAAGGATCACAAATCGGGCGAGTAAAAGATATTACGGAGTTATTTTTAAAACCGTGGACCTTATGCACGCTGATAATTTGAAACAGTACATAGACAAGAAAATGAAAGAAGACCCTTTCAATGATCTTAAGGAGGATCCATTTAATGTCAAATAAGAACTACAAGATAGCGGTACTTGGCGGCGACGGTACGGGCCCCGAGGTTGTCCGGGAAGGCATTAAGGTTGTAGACGCGGTTTCAAAAAGTTCCGGGTTCAAGATTGAGTGGGTAAATTATGACCTGGGCGGCGAACGCTACATGAGAACGGGCGATGTCCTGCCGGAGAGCGCGCTTGCCGAATTACGCAAAGTTGATTCAATATATCTCGGCGCTGTCGGCCATCCGGATGTAAAACCGGGCATACTTGAAAAAGGCCTTTTGCTTAAGCTCCGTTTTGAACTTGACCAATATATAAATCTGCGTCCTGTAAAACTTTACCGCGAGCAGGACTGCCCCATAAAAGAAAAGGGCCCCAAAGAAATTGACTACTGTGTTATCCGTGAGAATTCCGGCGGCCTTTACTCCGGCATAGGCGGTATTTCGCGCCAGGGAACGACGGACGAAGTCGCCCAGCAGAATATGCTCTACACCTACGACCAGGTTCACCGTTGTCTTAAGTACGCCTTTGAGTACGCCCGCAAAAACGGAAGGAAGGCGCGCGGAATCGGAAAAGAGAACACTCTGGCTCTTGTGGGAAAATCCAATGTCCTGACCTACATGTACGAACTATGGAACAGGGTTTTCGCCGAACTCGGGGCGGAATATCCCGATGTAAAAAGAGAATATTATCATGTTGACGCCACCTGCCTTTATATGGTCACATGCCCCGAAATGTTTGATGTTATTGTCACGGAAAATATGTTCGGCGACATTATAACCGACCTTGCCGCCATGACGCAGGGTGGGCTCGGGATAGCCGCGGGCGGCAATATTAATCCGCGGGGCGTTTCCATGTTTGAACCCATCGGCGGCACGGCTCCGCAGTGGACCGGAAAAAATCAGATAAACCCTCTTGCCGCCATAGGCGCGGGAGCCATGATGTTAGACGCGCTCGGCGAGAAAGACTCGGCTGAGAAAATAGAGGCCTCCATAGTTAAATCTCTTAACAGCGGCAAAATAAAGGGCCTCGCGGCCGGCAAGATGGGGCTTTCAACGACGGAAGTCGGCGATTTGATCGCGAATAATATATAGGATGGTGTCATGAAAAAGTACAAAGTAGCGGTAGTGGGCGCCACGGGCGCCGTTGGCCAGGAAATGTTAAAGATGCTTGAAAGCAGAAATTTTCCCGTTGAGTCTCTGAGGCTCCTTGCTTCAGAGCGCTCAAGCGGCAAAAAGATGGTTTTTAAGGGCAAAGAAATTCCCGTTGAGGTTTTATCGGCCGAAACAGCAAAAGGCCATGAAATAGCGCTTTTCAGCGCCGGAGCGGCGATTTCAAAGGAGTATGCTCCTGTTTTCGCGAAAAATAATTGTTTCGTTATTGATAATTCAAGCGCCTGGAGGATGGAGCCGGATATTCCTCTCGTAGTGCCCGAGGTAAACTCATCAGCTCTCTCAAAAGACAAAAAGATAATTGCCAATCCCAACTGTTCCACTATTCAGATGGTCGTGGTGTTAAAGCCACTGCACGATATCTCAAAGATAAAAAGAGTGGTGGTAGCCACATATCAGGCGGTATCGGGAGCGGGCGGCAGAGCCATGGAAGAGTTGAATGCCGAGGCTGTCGCCTGGGCCAAAAACGAGCCCATGCCCAAGCCGGCCAAGTTCCCTTACCAGATAGCTTTTAATCTTATTCCGCAGATTGATATTTTCCTTGAAAATAGTTATACTAAAGAGGAAATTAAGATGGTCAACGAGACCAAAAAAATAATGGGCGACGATTCTATAAGAGTCAGCGCCACCTGCGTCCGGGTTCCGGTATTCAGAGCGCATTCGGAAGCGGTGTGGATTGAGACTGAAAATAAAATCTCCCCCGAGAAAGCAAGAGAAGCCCTGCTGAAAGCAAAGGGCGTAAAAGTTCAGGACGATCCTTCAAATAAGATTTATCCTATGCCCCTGGATGCCGCAAACCAGCAGGTCACTTTCGTGGGCAGGATAAGGGAAGATATATCAACCGACAATGGCCTCGCGTTCTGGGTTGTCTCGGACAACCTGTTGAAGGGAGCGGCGCTTAACGCAGTTGAGATAGCCGAGGCTCTTATTGAGAGGAAGATAATCTAACAGATGAAAAAGCTTGTTGTCAACGCCGACGATTTCGGCTATCGCGAAGGGATCAATAAGGCAATAGTTTACGCCCATCAAAACGGCGTTGTCACGAGCGCCTCTCTGTTTGTGGAAAGAGAGGGGAGCGAGGAGGCTGTGCGCCTCGCGAAAGAAAACCCGACTCTCGGCCTTGGCCCTCACATAGATTTGGACCAGTTTTTTGAGGTTGACCACCACATCGGAGCAATAGTAGGCTGGGCCGGACAGAAGCCCGATTTTGAAAAAGTAAAAGGTGAAATTCGGCGCCAGATGGATAAATATTTTTCCTTCGGCCTGGCCGCTGACCATATAGACAGCCATCACCACGCTCACCTTCATCACGACATCTTCCCCGTATTCTGCGAAGTGACAAAAGAATATAAAATACCCGTAGTGCGTTTTTCCGAGAAACTCGCCTTTGACCAGGCCAAAGCCGATGAAATGAAAAAATCGGTTCGCGGAAACGGCCTTGTTATTATTGACCATTTCATTGAAGGCTGGTACTGGGGAAATCTTGACGAGTCGTACAATTTCGCGGAACTCATGACGCATCCCGGGTACGGCGAGCTGTGGCGCGAGGCGGAGCTTGCCAACTGCTGTCAGCCTCAGCTAAAACAATATCTTGTTGACCAGCAGATAGATGTTCTTCGTTTTTCCGATATTGTCTCATCAAAGTGAAACCAAATAATTATATCCTGTTCATTGAATATGACGGTTCAAAATTTTCGGGTTGGCAGAAACAGCCGGGCCGCAGAACCGTGCAGGAGGAGCTTCAGAGAGCTGCCGCGAAGATATTAAAGGAAGATATTTCCTTTACCGCTTCGGGCAGGACTGACGCCGGAGTGCACGCGCTTTGCCAGGTTGTAAGCTTCAGCACAAAGCAAACCCTTAAACCTTCGGCTTTCAGGCTCTCGCTAAATGCCGTACTGCCTAAAGACATAGCCGTATCAGCCGTAAAGAAGGCGCCTGGCGGATTCAGCGCGAGATATAACGCTATTGGAAAGGTGTACGAGTACCGAATCTGGAACCACACATACCGAACCGTCTGGAACAGGCACAGCTGGCACCTGCCGCAGCCTCTGGATATAAAGCTGATGAGAAAAGCGGCAAGCTTTCTTAGAGGAAGGCATGATTTTACGGCATTTGAGGCCTCCGGTTCGGGGCAGCCCGGCAAAACTGTAAATCTAAAAGAAATAAAGATTTATCGTCGTAAAGGTTTAATAGTTCTCTTGTTTAAAGCCGACAGATTTCTATATAAAATGGTTAGAAATATAACAGGCACCCTGGTTGATGTGGGGTTGGGGAAAACAAAACCCGAAAGCCTGGGGGGAATACTAAGAAGCAGGAACAGGTCCAGAGCGGGAGCGACAGCTCCGGCAAAAGGGCTTTTTATAAGGGAAATTTCGCTTAAATATGAAAAATAAAAAGAATAAGCACAATCAGGCTAAGAGTCAGCAGGCACAGAATAAACCGACGGTATCCGGTATATCCTCCGTCGGTAAAAAGGTCATTTTTGCCGGTATTTGCGTGCTCTCTCTTGGTTTTTTTGTCCTCACGAAAACTGATCCGGCCGGACAAAACCTCGCTTCCAATGTTTCACCCTTTCTTATCCTCGGCGGTTACGCTTTAATCGGTATCGGCATTGCCATTCCTGAAAAACAAACCACTTCTTCCCAGCAGCAGTAATTTCCCCGTGGTTTTTCCTGATTCAAAAAATAATAAAAATTCACTTGATGGCCTTTTTTTAATGCGGATACCGCAAAAGTCCGGATTTTTTCAGGGCTTATGGTTTTATTTGACGCAATTTTAACTAAAATTGCCGATTTTATCGTCGATAAACGCGCATATTTGCGATTTTAGGCCCCTATTTTTGCGTTTTGGTAATCGTATACCCCCTGTTTTTTGGTGTTTTTTTGAGTATTTTGCAAGTATTAATTGCCTCCTCATGGTTTTTTTAGCAAGCCCTCCAAAATCGCAATTTCTTTCCTGCTATGCCGGTTCCAATGCCCGTATTTTACGATGGTGGTTTTCTGTGGATAAGTTGCCTTGATGGTCTTTTTGGCAGTACTCAAATTCCCTGTGACTGTGGCATCCCCTGCCCTGTCCGGGCTCCAATTCCTCTCATGGTTTTTTTGGCAAGCGCTGAATTTAGGGCATTTTCTCTGATTCCTCCCGCCTTCCGGCCTCTGCTCCTTTCGTGGTCTTTTTGGGTTTGGCTGTTTTTGGGGTAATTCTATCCTCATTTGTGCCGCTTTTAGGGCAAATTGGCATGTTTTATTACATTTATCGACGATAAATCAATGAATTTTTGATTTTAGGCCCCTATTTTATCTTTTTAGGGGGTTAGGTGCGGGGGTATTTCATGGTTTTTTTGAGGAATCTCCGTTTTAGTGATATTTGGTCTTAGTGTTCCTGGTTTGAAATCAGTTAAACGATGTTATCGCTGTTAGTCTGTTTTGGTTTTATGAAAAGACCATCAGGCCCCAAAAGGGCCCCAGATGGTCTTTTTTTATGCCAAATTTTTGACAGGATCCCGGCTTAATTTTCGCAGTAAAATCAATTTTTTGCCAACAATTTGCCAAAAAAAGTTGAACATATTTCTTTCCGAAAAAAATCCGCGCCAAAAATCAAAATTAACCATCCGCTAATTTATATTTATTAAAGTAATGCTTTAAGTTGATTTGTATTTCATATATAAAATAGCGTAAAAGCAGCGCAATTTAAAGTATTTTATATTAAGGTTACGGAGGTATTCATATATGATTAACTTAACATAATATAGCTTATCGGAACCATAATGTATAGGGTAAAATGACGGTTCGCGGCAGTAAATATCGCGATCCAGTTCAGTTTAATGTTATTTTGCAATTAATAAAGTCAGGTAAATTACTTTTAGTTAGAGGTTTTTGGCTGAAATTTGCCTGGTGAGAGAGCAAAAATGCGTTGTATTGCGAGTTTATATTGTACTTGAGGTTGGGTTTACTTGTCCACAAAATTTGATGAGTTTTCCACATAAATTTGCGGATGTGTATTATTCTTAAATATATATGAAAATACAGCGCATTTTTAATATGCTTCTTTCCGGCATGCATTTTTCCGGAACATACTATCCACTGTAAAAATGTACGCTTTAATTGTTTAAAGAAATGCGTGAGATTTGGTCAAACAGACCAGTTTTTGAGAGTGAATTCTTTGGTAGGTTTTGGTAGTATTACAGAGCTTTCATAGGGCCAGCGTTCCAGTTCCATCCCGTCGCGCTCAACAATGATAACAAACTCAAGAGTTTTGCTGTCATCAGTTAGTTTAAGTTTTTCAATGGGGATGGCAAGTTCCAATACCCTGCCGTAAGCCACCTTTTCAAGCTTTTCGGAGGCTCCGTTAGCGGAGAGATGAAGCCGCGGAATATCCCATTTTTTACCCAAAACTACTTCGGCTGAGGTATTTTCAGGGTTTAAGAAGACAACCTTTATGCTGATACCGGCCTCCTGGCCGTCCTTTGTTTCATTTTTAGGATCAAATCTGAGGTAAAGGTTTTCCAGGTCAAAACCGTAGTAGAACATGTCAAGAAGCGTGTCAACCTGGTGCATTGAGCCGCCGCTGTGCCCGACTTTGTAGGAGCCGGCTGCCTGCCATTCAAAGTAGTTGGTAACCTTGCCGTCAATTACCGGGGTTATGAAATCTATCGGTTCAAGAGTCGGAGATTTATGGATAATTCCTTTTATTGACTTATGCAGGTAGTCGGGTGTTTTTTCGCGGAGCAGCTCGTATACGCTTATCAGGTTTTGCCTGAACAGAAAATCAAAGGTTTCATCGTTATCTGAACCGTGGTCGTCTCCGTACCACCAGTTCCAGTCTGAGCCTTCGGCTATGTAAATTCTTTCCCAGGCCGCTTTGACCTCCGGAGCTTCGGCCTTATCCGGATGGTTCTGGCAGTAATTGGAAAGATAATGCCTTGTTTCCCTGAGATAGTCCCAGGCGGTATTGTCCTCGGCGTGGCCTATCCATATGGCATAGTTGGCGTTTATCCAGGAGCCGGGCCATATCTTTTTAAGAGTTGTCTGCGGCGCGTGTTTTTCAATGAAATCGCTTACTCTGACGGTTTCAATGCCCGGGTCATTGCTCAGGGCATGGTAAAGCTTCCTTAAGAAATCCCAGCCGTCGTTTGAGTAATACTCCCAGCAGTTCTCGCCGTCTAAAATAACAGAAACCAGGGCATCTTGCGTGTTCTCCGGCATGATGTCGCGTATGTGGTGCAGTTTTTTAATAAAATCGGCAGCCGCGGCCGCTGGGTCCCATTTTTGATAAATAAAACCTATGGCATCCGAGAGCGCGTGGTCTCTGAATATCATGGCGACATTGGAACCCTGAATTTCGGCGTTGTAAGCGTGATATAACTTGTGGCGCTGGCCGTTTATTTCTTTATGGCTTAAAAAGAGAATAGATTCATCCGTGGCTATCCATTTTACGCCGGCATCAGACATCAGCGTCACCACTTCATCGGAAACAGAGCCCTCCGAGGGCCACATCCCATTAGGGGAGCGGCCGAAACAGCGGTTATAATATTCAACCGCTTTTTGAATCTGGGCCTTGGCGTCTTCTTTATGCTGGAAGCGTTTACGGGGCAGTTTGGCGTGAGGCATGGCGCCGGCGGCGTTATTTGTATCGCATAAAAGCGGGAGAATCGGATGGTAAAAAGGCGTTGTGGAAACCTCTATCTGCCCCGAATCCTGCATCTGCTTGTATTTGCCCGCGATAAGGCCGCAAATTTCAAGCTGTTTGTTTATAAGAGCTGTTTTTTCCTCTTCCGTGAAATCGCGCCCTTTTGCGTAGAGGGATTTAACGAGGCTGTCTTTCTCGCGCCAGTAAGGGTCCATCCAGGACAGGTTAAACCAGACCTGCAGGTCTCTTATGTCGGCAGGCTTGAAGTATGTTTGAATCCTTCTGAGCTCGTCAACGGAGGCGTGCCTGCCTCTTTTTTCAAGGAGCTGGGCGTACCTCGGATACGGTTCAACCATAGTTTCCCAGTTGGCCATGAAAAAGTTTCGCAGTATAAAAACCCGTTCTTCTTCCGTTAGCGTTTCGGCAACCTTTAAAGTAAGGTCTAAATATCTGTCCCGGGCGATGCCCTGGGAATATTCTGAAAGCTGGGCCAGAAGCGAAGGCACAAGGTTAAAATTTGCTTTTATGGCAGGGAATTCTTCAAGGATGGCGACGGTATCGTAATAATCTTTTGTGGCGTGCAGGCGCACCCAGGGCAGTTCGTAAACGCCTGTTGAAGGGTTTTTGTACATCGGCTGGTGCTGGTGCCACAGAAAAGCCAGGTGTATTTTTTTCATATTAAAATTTTGTGGATACTTCCAGCTGATATCTGCTCGCGGGGTTGCTTTTAGGCCAGAAGATGGCGAAATTCGGCGGGGTATAGCGGGCATAAGAAAATTTAAATTCGGCAAACTTTGAATGGATATATTTAGCGCTCAAGTCCATTTCAACACCCATGGCATATTCCGCGCCGAAAATGCGTTCAAACCCGGAGGCTGTAGGCGCTCCGCGCGGCCCCTGGGAAGCGGAATAAAGGTAGTATGTCACATCAAAGGTCCACGCGTAGAGCGGAGAAAAAGCGGCTCCGACACTAAGCGTGTTTATGCCGGAGTAGTTTTCGGGAACCTCAAAAAACATTCCCATCGGCGTCGCGGCGCAGAGCTCGCCGTACCCGAATTTTTCCAGGCCGTCGCTGCGCCGCATAAGAGTCGGTGTGAAAGATTCATCCGTGTCATCCAGAGAAAGCGTGTTGTCATCTCCAGTTGAGCATTGAAAGAGGGCGCGCGCCACAACCTTGCCGAGTTTTGTGTTTTCGCCGACAAGTTCACCCTGCAGGATATAACCGAGGCCGTCCAGCGCAACCTTTGTCCTGTCGGGTTTTAAAATATAACCCTGCTGTTTGGCTATTTCAACATGGTAATTGGCGAACTTTTCCCGCCTTCCCACCCTGAAGTCATAGTATTGTTTTACAATATCTCTTGTGTCGGCCTCAAGAAGGCCCTGCCTGTATTTAGACCCGGAAAAATCCCGGTCCTCAAAATAGCCCGCTTCCCACAGCAGTTTGCTCCAGGTAAGGCCCGCAACAGCTCCGTAAATGTCATGGTCAGAGTCTGGTTTATAAGCCTCGCTTATTTTAGCGGTAAATACTTCGGCCTCCCATGGGATGGGTTTTTCAAGCCTTCCAAGGAGCCTTAAGGCCATAAAACCATTGCCGTTGTTTCCTATGATAAAACCGTCGCCGTATTGCAGGTTCTGCTTGCCGGCGTAAATATCAATAGGAGCGTCCCCGAGATTGGAAATTTTCAAATAGGCACTGTCAACAAAAGGCGTGAAATTTGTGGCGGGGTAAGCCGGGACATCCAGAATAGTGTATGTTGAGCCCGCGACGCCAAGAGCCGAAAGGCTCGCGGCAATCTCCACGCCGGGAGCGAAATTACCCTTAACGGAAAGCTTTAAGTTCTGGGAATAGTAATTGACCGCGTCCGTAGATGTTGTGGCGTCAAAATCGTTGTTGGCAAAGCTGATTCCCCTCAAGCGGTATTCCGTGTCTATACTGAGCGAAGCGGCCACCAAGGGCGCGCCGGCTGAGATCAGCATAAATAGTGCAAGAAGAGTATTTTTTATCCGCATAGTTTTTTGGCCGTTGTTTTTACTGGTAATAATATCTTATGCCGACGCTTGAGAGCCAGTGGCCGATTGTGCCGAACAATTTCGTGGAGCTGTTGTAGCCGACGCCGAATTCGGCGCCAAACCCGAGGTTGGGCAGGCCGCTTAAGAAAAATTCAATGCCTAGGCCTCCGCCGACAGTCAAGGCCGTTTCGCTTTTGTCTTCCGTTGTTGTGGTAATGCCCGAAGCTGTAACGGCGGTGCTGGTTACCTTCGTCGTAGTGTTTTCCATCCCGATAAGGCCCAAGGCGTAGAAATTGAGGTTTTGTTCTTTCTTTATTACCGAAATGAATTTGCCGCCCAAGTCAAAAATTTTGTTGTCGCCAAAAGCGAAACCAAGAAAGCCTTCAGCGGCCATGTCTTCCGAAAGCCAGTAGCGAAGCGCCAGCGACTGCATCCCCGCGTTTGAAAGCTGAGAATCAAAACCTATGCCGATTCTTGCGGGTGACTTGGGTTGATATGGTTGTCTTTTGGGTGCGTTAGCGGCGAAAGAAACGCCGGCCAATAAGGCGGTTGTAACGGTTATTAGTATCAGCTTTCTCACGGTATCCTCCATCCTAAATTGATTCGTGCAATTTTAAGTGATTATAACAGAATTGAATGCAAAAATCAATCAAAGATCAGCTCCCTAATTCTCAGGCAGCGCCCGATGCCTGACGGTGAATATTTCACCGATTAAGTTATAAGTGAACGGAGGACTTCTTTGTGTCGTCATACCAGCGGACAGACTGTGTCGTAATGTCATCCTGAGCGTTAGCGAAGGATCGCGAAGTTATTGTTACCGTCGAGATGCTTCACTGCGTTCAGCATGACAACAGCTCAAAGCCCTCGTTTATGGCAGTTGCCACACAGTCTGGGAAGCTGGTATCCAGCGGTTTTTCTGGATCCCTGTGTGTGCTCACATCTCGCCCCGTTGCAAGCTTGTGCGGCTTATTCGCCGCACGCTGTCATTCCGGAATTGTTCAGTCCCGCGGCAAAAAATCACCCGTCTTTGGACGGGTGAAAAATGCTTCGCATTCGCCTGGGAGGCCGGCTGATTTTATTCAAAGCATTGGGCCGCCACTCCGGAATACAGGACAATGGCATTTTGTTTATGACTCAAAGTAGTGGATCCCAGACTACTGCCTCTGGGATGACGGGACCGTCTTTGCCTGCCCGCCGAAGATTCAGTGGTGGGAAGCAATCTCGTCATTTCTGACGGAACAGCAAGATTGCTTCTCTCCCTGCGGGAGATCGCAATGACAGAGCGTTTTTAGGTGGGACATGCGGGGTTCTTAATAAAAGAAAAAAGCCCGTGTACCTCATCGGCACACGGGCTTTTTCTTAATCTTTTAAGTATTCCGCTTAGAAGTGGAATACAGCCTGTAGCGAAAGGCTTCTGTATGTATCAAGGTCAAATATGGTCTGCTCTCTGGTAGCCGCGCCCACATTCGCCGGTGTGTCAAGAACGGCATTTGCCGCCACCGAAAGGCTCTTGGACACATTCCACTGTATACCATAGGTATAAAGCGTTGTGTGTGTTTCAGCGTAAGTCACTGAATCATTTGAGCTCGGCTGTGTGTCGGCATAAGTTGAAGGAGTTACGACAGCCGCTCCGGCCGGAGAAACGCTTGTTATCGTTCTGGCGGATTTGGTCACATTCTTCGTGACTGTCTTTGTTTTTGCCATTGAGTAAGATGTGCCGGCTCTGAAAAGCCATTTATCTTTGTAGAGAGGTATTTCCACGCCAACAGGCACTGTGTAGGTGACGGTCTGAGTCTCAGTTTTGGAAGCAATTTCGCCTTCCATAGTCTGGGACCATGAACCTTCGCCGAAGCCTACATCAGTTCCGAATCCATCTCCGCCGACGGGGCCGGGTTTGTTGCCAATGCCCACTGTGCCGGCGTTGTTTGCCGCGTTGCCGTCATCATAGACATAGCTGGTGGATGTGTTGAATTTCATTTTTGTGGCATCAGTCAGGGCAGTGTTTGTCTGAATAAAACCGCCAAGAGCAAGCTTGACATTTTCAAGCGCTTTGAACTCAATCTTCGCGCCGAGGTCAAGGTTTGTATTGGTGACATTGCCTTCAGTTGTTATTGTTTCGTTGTATTCTTTTGTCCAGGTTCTGACTTCAGTAGTCACGGCCGGATTAACCGTTCTTGTATTGACATAATGACGGCTGGTCTGGCTGGCATCAAGCGGCTGGTTCACTGAGTCGTAGTGAACGACACCGGTGACATTAACTTTTTCCAGCTTGTAGGCGCCTTCAAGGTCAACCATGGGGCCCATGCCCGAACGGGTGTCCTTGAAGTCTGTTGTGGCTTTGCTGGCGGCAAGCAAATTGTATACGCCGTTCGCGGCAGCAGCAATATTGGCGGCTGAAGGAGCGGTAGCATAGTCAAATTTGCTTCTGTTTACTATGGATGTGGCGTAATCATAATACTGAGTGAGAACTGCAGCCGCGTTGTTGTATCCCTGGTCGTCTTTTGCGGCAACTGTTATAGCATTTTTCTCAAGTGTTCCCTGAGCAGCTCCGGTGATGTCAACAAGGCCGCCGGGGTTGATTGAAGTCCGGTATCTGGCGCCAAGGCCTACGGTGACCAGGAGTTCGTCCATCACGGGGTATCTGCCCTGAATTTTAAGATCCGTGGTAGCTGTTGAAGCTAAATCAACGCTGTTGTCGTCATACGCAATGTTGACCGTGTCGCCTTCACGGGCGCTTCCGGGCATACCTGCGTCTGTCGCTCCCTGATCCATAAGGTAACGGTCGGTGTAGGTCTTTGTGCCGCCGGTGGTAAGGATACTGGAGTTTGTTATGCGTGAAAGCCCGAAGCCGAGGTCAAGCCCCCTAACTATAAGGTCTTTTTTGGCTATTCCGGCGTTCCACTGAGTGTTTGTGGTGTTGGTCCAGTATTTAACATCGGTGTTCTCTGTCTTAACATCTTTTTTAGCGGTTTCAGTCGCTACGAAGGCGGTAAAGGTTTCACTTAGTATTTTGCCTTCTGAATCATTTCCGGCTACGCCGTCAAGGTTGTAGGTGGTTGATTTTCCGCCGTAATTCTGGAAAACAACTCCGACTTTGGAACCTTCAATCCCGAAATTGCCGAGAAGGTCGCCTGTGACGCCGATGAGCAGCGGGCTTAAGTTCGCGTTGCCCACATTGGAACCCCATTTAAGAGCTGTGGGATAGGTTGCATTTGAAGCAGCATAGTTTCTTGCGTTTGACCAGTTTGTGTAAAGGTTGTTGCCTGCGAAATCAATTAATTCAACGGGATAAATGCTAAGGATGTCAAGTTCGTTGTAGAACATGCCACCGGTTGCATTGTTCTGGTAGGAACCCAGGTTGTTTTGCGCGCTTGAGAGCGGAACATAGGCATATGAGTTTCCGGCTACAAACGCGAGAAGCGTGAACAGAGCTATTAGTTTCCTCATGTATCTTCCTCCTGTTAGAATTGATGCTGCAAACTAGTCTTTTTTTGAGCAATGCTGCCTGCTGATGCATCCCTCCTTTCTCTAAAGAGTAAAATTGCTGACGACTTATGGGTTAATTCTATGAAATTAAATTTTTGTTGTCAACACTTGAAAAAAAATAAAGTACCGTTAAAAAACAATGAGTTTACTTATCGGAAGAACCGGCTGATTTTGAAAGGATAATAAGCCTTTCCTGGGCTCTTACGGCCCACTGGGTGGCGGGGTAGAGCGAGGCTATTTTTTCGTAGGAGGCCCTGGCCTCGTCGGGCGAGTTGGTGAGTTCATAGACCCGCGCAAGGGACTCAATTATTTTTGGCGCGATGAAATTGTCCGGGAATCTCGCGATAAAAGAATTGTAAGTCGCTATGGCCTGCTGGTATTTGCCGGCATCTTCCTGAGCCGAACCTAAAGCCGAGATGACCATGGGCATCAGCTCTTTCGGTTTTTCCCTTTCCGCCACAGGCAGCAGAATCTGTTCGGCTTCTTCAAATTTTTTCTGGGAGGAAAGATATTCGGATTTTATCAGCCTGGCCTGTACCGAGGACGGAGTTCTCTGGTACTGGTTAATAACTTCGCTGATAAGTTTGTCCCCCTGTTCCGCCTGCCCCTGATACAAAAGGCTCTGGCCGAAAGCAAGCTTTTCGCCGGCCCTCGCGTTAAGCGTGTAAAACCGCGTGAAGAAAAAAATAACAAAAATTATAATTCCGGCGGCAGAGCCGGCGATGCTTAAGAAAAGCGTCCTGTTGGCTTTAATCCACTCCGCTGAGTTAAGCGCGAAGTCTGTAAGAGCGTCTTTCCTGATCTGTTTAGAAAACTCTGACATTATTATTTTCTCCTTGTTGCTTTTCTTATTATGTTTTCCGAATTGCGCCGCATCTCTGAAAAATCGGCGGACTTAAGGCCGGACACAGAAAGAATCTTTTTTATTTTCCCGGCATCAAGCAGATCGTCAGGCGAATGCGAATCGGTATTCAGCACAAGTTTTGCGCCGCATTCTTTTGCCCGCGCCGCGACATGTTTGTTTGTTTTGTTGTGCCCGCGCCTGGTGGTTATTTCAAGGCAGACATTATTTTTCTTGGCCAGCAGGGCGTCCTGAGCGGAAATAAGCCCCGGGTGAGCCAGTATATCGGCTCCGGACAGGGCCGCGCTGCGGTTTGTGCCCGGAGGGACGGTTTCAGCCGTGGTTTCACCGTGGACTACTACGACTTTCGCGCCAAGCGCGCGGCATCTGGCGACGGCTTTTTTAATAAGTTTCGGAGGAACATAGGTGATTTCTATGCCGGGCAGAACGATTATGTTATAGTTTTTGGAAAGTTCGGCGGCCACGCGCCTGATCCTCGGGATAATAAAATCAAAATTTGAGAAATCCCCGTGGTCCGTAAGAGCCAGGCAGGAATAGCCCTTGACTTTCGCGCGGTAGACAAGCTCGGAAGGGATAAGGACGCCGTCAGAGAAGAATGAGTGGGTGTGTAAATCTATCATTTGAGTGTTTTGAAATTACAAAAACTGCTTTTCAAAGTATGCGCCCCAGAGAGGACTTGCCCGCCATTAAAGCATTGGCGGGTCCGCCGGAGTTGTTTTGCCGATAAGCCGAACAGGCTTGAATATTGGCAAAACAGTTAACGGCGGCGGAAACCTCACCTTCGGAACCTTATCCTTAGGACAGCGAGTGTTGCGACGAACAGGAGCAACGAGCCACGAGCGGGCACCGCAGCGGAGCGAGGATGCCCCAAAGATATCAAAAACTGCTTTTCAAAAAGTATGCGCCCCAGAGAGGACTTGCCCGCCATTAAAGCTTTGGCGGGTCCGCCGAAGTTGTTTTGCCGATAAGCCGAACAGGCTTGAATATTGGCAAAACAGTTAACGGTGGCGGAAACCTCACCTTCGGAACCTCATCCTTAGGACAGCGAGTGTTGCGACGAACAGGAGCAACGAGCCACGAGCGGGCACCACAGCGGAGCGAGGATGCCCAAAAGATATCAAAAACTGCTTTTCAAAAGTATGCGCCCCAGAGAGGACTTGAACCTCCAACCTTATCCTTAGGACGGATCTGCTCTATCCAGTTGAGCTACCAGGGCATACGCAATCTTTCAAATAACCTGCATCAGAATATTTTGGCGCTCACCAACTCGCGCCTGCCGCTGACTTGCGCTCGTTATTCCTCGCGCAGCGGCTAATTTCGCTACCAGGGCATATGAGCAAGTTTTAAGCTCACCGGGTTTTGACTTACAACTTACAACTTACAACTTATAACTTATAACTGTCAACTGTCTCACTAATATTGTATCAAAGAATATACTTCGTATTCTTTAAGGTTTTTTCGGCCTTCAAGGAAGTTCAGTTCAATAACAAAGGCTACGCCCTCAATTTTCCCTCCGAGCTTGTTCACAAGTTCGGCTGTAGCCTTGGCGGTTCCGCCTGTCGCGAGCAGATCATCAACAATCAGCACCTTCTCGCCTTTTGAAATGGCGTCTTCGTGTATCTCAAGGGTGTCCGTGCCGTATTCCAGCTGATATGTGGCTGAAACTGTTTTTGAGGGGAGCTTGCCTTTTTTTCTGACCGGTACAAAACCGGCGTTCATGGCGTAAGCTACGGGAGTTCCGAAAATAAACCCCCTGGATTCCATTCCGACCACTTTTGTTATGCCCTTGTCCTTAAATTTCGCGGCGAGCATATTCACCGTGCTTTTCAGGTGTTTCGGATTTTTTAAAAGAGTTGTTATATCTTTAAATAAAATGCCTTTTTTCGGGAAATCCGGCACATCTCTTATTGAATTTTTTAATTCCTGAAGATTATTGTCCATAACCGGCCTCCTACATCATTTTTAGCCGTAAAGCGGTGGCTTTAAGGCGGCGCAGAGCTCTTTCCTCAAGCTGTCTGACCCGCTCGCGGGAAAGCTTCATTTTTTTGCCGAGCTGTTCAAGAGAAAACTGTGTTTTACCGTCCAGGCCGAAACGAAGCTGTATTATTTCTTTTTCTCTCGGAGGGAGCTTTTCAAGGGCTTGGGAAATATCCGCGTTCTGGCGGGATGTTTCCGAGGCAAATTCCGGCGTTGCCGTGCCCTTGTCGGTGATAATGTCTTTAATAAATATGCTCCCCTCTTCGTCAATGGGAGTTTCTATTGAGCTCGCGCCCTGTGAAACTTTGGACGCTCTCATAAGGCTTTCAATCTGTTTAAGCGAAAGGTGCAGGCGCTTCGCCATTTCAGCCAGGGTCGGGTTGCGTCCGAGCTTTTCCTGCATTCTCTTCCAGTTTTTTATCCAGCGGCTCAGGGCGTCCCAGACATGCGGAGGGATTCTAATGGTTTTCCCCTGCTCTTCCACGGCCCTTCTGACAGCCTGATCAATCCAATAAGTCGCGTAGGTTGAAAAGTGAATATTCTTTCTCGGGTCAAATTTTTCCACGGCCCTTATCAGACCCATATTCCCCTCTTCAATCAGATCAAGGAAATCAAGGCCGGCCCTGAAGTATTTTTTCGCGGTCGGTATTACAAGGCGCAGATTTGCTTCTACCAGGCGTTTCTGGGATTTCTTGTCGCCCTTGCTTGCTTTTTTCCAAAGCGCCGCAGTTTCCTCTTTTGAGAGGATGCCCATTCTTTTTATTTCTTTGAAGTAAAGTTGTACGGAATCAAACTTTTCCATAATAATTAAAATATAATCTCAAATCCCGCCGTAGCGTTTTGCGGGGGCAATTCCAGCAGTTCTATTTTCTCCACCCTTGCCCGCGGATGCCCGGTTTTCAACTGCAAAATGAAAGTATCAATTTCCTTTGCGCTTCCCTGAGCCTCAACTTCCACGGCGCCGTTTGACAGGTTTCTGACGGATCCGGAAATGCCGGCGCTTTGCGCGGCTTCCTGAACAAACCAGCGGTAGCCTATTCCCTGAACCAATCCCACGCAGGTAATTTTATATCTCTTTGTTTCAGGCATTTTATAAGAATATCGGGGTGACTGGATTTGAACCAGCGGCCTCACGGTCCCGAACCGTGCGCTCTAGCCAACTGAGCTACACCCCGACTATTTTGGCAAGGCCATATTTTTTTCTGTTGCAGAAACAACATTTGGGCTACGGCTTCGTCTTTCTCAGCTAACATAGCGATGCTATGTTTCGCTTCGCAATCCTCGCCTCGCCACAAATCTTGTTTCTTCACTACGAAAACATATGGCCTTGCCAAAATACCGGAAAACCAGAAACTTCGCTACGAAAACATATGGCTTTGCCAAAATAACCGAAAACCGAAAAACTTGAGATCCGCTGCAAAACCGATCCCCTTTGCCAAAATACCGGAAAACCAGAAACTTCACTACGAAAACATATGGCCTTGCCAAAAATAGACGGCAACTACGGAATCCGGTTTTGCCTGATTCGCGAATTAGCCGATACTTCAATGAGCAGGAAAGGATTCTACTAAATATTCACTGCAAGGTCAATCTAAATTGAATCCAGCGAGTTCAATGTGCCCAAGGTCTGACGGTGGAGATTTCACCAGGCATGTAAAGTCACCCTGAACGAAGTGAAGGGTCTCGTTTTTCATCCAACGACGAGATTCTTCTCTCCCTGCGGGAGATCGGAACGACGGCGTTTGTGGATTCGGGACAGAATATTTTAAGTTGTAAGCTTTAAGTGAACGGCGAACTTCGTCGTGTCGTCATACCAGCGGAAGCTGGTATCCAGAGGTTTTTCTGATCCCAGACTGAAGATTTTTGGGATGACAGCTTTTCTGGATTCCTGCTTTCCAGACTGTGTCGTAACTGTCATTAACGAGGGCTTTGAACTGTTGTCATGCTGAACGCAGTGAAGCATCTCTACGGTAAAAATAACTTCGAGATCCTTCGCTTACGCTCAGGATGACATTGCCACACAGTCTGTTCGCAGGAATGACAGACTTTCTTTATGTCATTATAACCAGAAGGTAGTAGTCTGGGATCCACAAATAAAGTGAGAGGCCCCAAGCTACCATTTTTTGAACATGAAGAATGTGGCGCCAATTATCATTAAAAAACTTACAAGATAGTTCCATCTGAAATCTTCCTTCAAATAGAAAAAAGAAAATACGGCAAAAATCACTAAAGTTATTATTTCCTGAATCGTTTTTAACTGCGCGGCGGAAAACTGATAATGGCCGATGCGGTTTGCCGGCACCTGAAAGCAATATTCCACAAACGCTATCCCCCAGCTGATGAGCACAACTTTTAACCCGGATTTTGCAATAGAGAGCGGTATTCTTCAAGCGATGCCGGATTTTTGTGTCCGCAAATAGCTCAACCGATGTCCCTGCATCGCTTTCGCTTTTTACGTCACAAAAGCCTCGGCCTCACTCGCCTCGGTACTCGCTTCTATTGCAAAACCCGGGTTTAAAAGCGGAGAGCTTTTATATTTTAAATGGCCGTACCAGGCGACGGTCATAAAAATATTTGAAATAGTCAGAAGGATTATCGTTCTCATTGATGGGCAGCCGGGGGTGTTTAGAGGAATTTTGTAAATTTGTTGTTTTTGTCCACATGGACATTCTGCGGTTTTACCTGCTTGTCGGAAAGCTCAAACCCCATGACAATTATTTCCTCGCCCTTTTTAATCAGATGGGCGGCCGCGCCGTTCATGCAGATTATCCCTGAATCGCGTTTGCCTGTCATTACATAGGTTTCAAGCC
Source organism: Elusimicrobia bacterium RIFOXYA2_FULL_47_53 (assembly GCA_001800315.1). GTDB lineage: Bacteria > Elusimicrobiota > Endomicrobiia > Endomicrobiales > XYA2-FULL-47-53 > XYA2-FULL-47-53. The sequence goes on from MGVE01000014.1 coordinate 63,338, forward strand.
GCTGGCCGGTGGTATTGCTTACAACGAGCACTTTTTCCCCGGGCATAAAGCCGGCTCGCTGGATTAAGTCCTCGTCAATAGTAATGCTTCCGATATAATTTACATCGGCTTCAGTTACAATTGCTTTATGAATTTTTGACCGTAAAAACCATCTCATAATTATTTGCCCGAAAAAATTCGGGGCGGCCAGATTTGAACTGGCGACCTCTCCCACCCCAAGGGAGTGCGCTAGCCAGCTACGCTACGCCCCGACTATTTTGGCAAAGGGGATCTTGTTTTTACTGCGGAGTCAATATTTGAGTTTCAACTTCGTCATTCTCGCCTTGCGTAGCGTTGCTACGCCGCGTCTTGAATTCCTCGTTTCACTTCAAATCTTGACTCCTCGCTACAAAACCGATCCCCTTTGCCAAAATATCGGAAAACCAGAAACTTCACTACGAAAACATATGGCCTTGCCAAAATAACCGAAAACCTAAAACTTGAGATCCGCTGCAAAACCGATCCCCTTTGCCAAAATACCGGAAAAACCAGAAACTTCACTGCGAAAACATATGGCCTTGCCAAAATAACCGAAAACCGAAAAACTTGAGATCCGCTACAAAACCGATCCCCTTTGCCAAAATACCGGAAAAACCAGGAATTAAGGCAAAAAAACAACAGAGTTTTGGTGGATATAATTATTTCAACAATTCAAGCAGCTCTTCAAGTTCTTTTTTTGCTTCCGCTATCGTTTCACCGTAGCCGGAATTATCCTGCGGTTTAACTTCCATGTTGAGCTGTACGCCTTCTTCGGGCGATGTTTTCTTCCTGCCAAACAGCGCCTTGCGGGCTCCGGCGATAGTAAATTTTCTTTCGTACAAAAGCCCCTTGATCTGGAAAATAAGTTCAAGGTCTTTCTTTGTGTATTTTCTCTGGCCCGAATTCCTTCTGGCGGGGCGCAGCTGCTTAAACTCGCTCTCCCAGTAGCGTAAAACATAAGCCGGGAGCTGCGAAAGCCTGCTTGCTTCTCCTATAGAAAAAAATTCCTTGTCAGGGAAAATTGGTGTAAGTTCCATTATAGTTAAAGTAAAACTTTAGACCATTAAACCAAAGAGCGAAATAAAAGTCAAGTTTCCGACGATAACAAAAATAAGCGCTCCGGCGCGAAGCAAAAACTACGCGTCAATGAAAATTCTCAGGCGCCGGCTTAAAAAAGCTCCTTGGACTGCTTGAAACGCACCTTTTTCCTCGGAGAAATATGAACCGTCTGCCCGGTTTTTGGATTTCTGGCTTTTTTCGCACGGGAAATGTAAGGGGTGAATGTTCCGAATCCGGAGATGACAACTTTTTCCCCCTGCGAAAGCGATTTGGCGAGCAGAGAGAAAACGCCTTCCACGGCATCTCTGGCCTCTTTTTTCGTGCTTAGCACCTTAAGAAGTGATTCTATTAAATCGTTCCTGTTCATATACAAAGCCTTCCAATCTCTAACACCGTTTCGGATTTTGCCTCTCTTGACATAAGTTCCATAAGGGCTTCCCGCGGCGATTTATTCTCATAAAGAATCCTGTAAACCTGCTCAATTATCGGCAGCTGAATAGAGTATTTTTTGGCGAGTTCCACCGCGCTTTTGGAGGTTTTCACTCCCTCGGCGACCATAATGATTTCTTTCTCGGATTCGGAAAGAGTTTTGCCGGCTCCTATTTTTTCGCCGAGGCCGCGGTTGCGCGAGTGTTTTGAAAAGGCCGTGACAATGAGGTCCCCGAGCCCGCTCAGCCCGAAAAAGGTTGAAGGATTCCCGCCCATTTTAATTCCAAGCGCGGCTATTTCCCTGAGGCCCCGGGTCACGAGCGCGGCCTTGGTGTTGTCTCCGAGGGCAAGTCCGTCGCAGATGCCGGCGGCTATGGCAAGAACATTTTTAAGAGCGGCGCCGGTTTCCACGCCGGCTATATCCGGGCTTGAATATACCCTGAAATAGTCGCAGAGAAAAAGCTCCTGCGCGGCCCTGGCTGCCGCCTCGTTTTTTGAGGCCGCGGTTGCCGCCGTAGGAATTTTTTTTGCCACTTCCTCGGCGTGGGTGGGGCCGGACAATACCGCGACCCCTTTTGTCCCCGAGCCGAGTTCCTCTTCCAGGATCTCGGACATTCTTTTAAGCGTTGTATTCTCTATCCCTTTTGTGGCTGATACGATAACGGTGTTTTTTAGATCAGCGCCGCAGGCCGATACTTTTTTTGCCGTGGCCCGAAGCGTGTGCGACGGGACTACGAAAACCACGAAATCCATATTTTTTACCGCGGAGGAAATATCGCTGGTTATAATTAATTCCTTGGATAGCGTTATATAAGGGAAGAAAGAAAGCGAGCGGAACATGGCGAGTTCGCGGGCTTTTTTTTCGTCAAATTCCCACAGCGTCACGGAACAGCCTTTTTCAAAAAGCAGGTTCGCGATAGTGGTTCCCCATGATCCCGCGCCGAGAACTCCGATCTTTAAAGTCATTTTGAGCCGCCCTTTGAAGAAAAATTGATTTTATTTTCAGTGCCGTTCAAAAGCCTTTTTATGTTGCTTTTATGCTTATAGACTATGGCGGCGGCAGCCAGGGCCGCGAAGGCCGTGAATTCCCAGGGTGCCTTAAAAACCGCGGAGGCCGCGGGCAGGCATAAAGCCGAAATTATTGACCCCAGAGAAACATATTTTGTAACCGCCAGTATAAGCGCGAAAATTATCACGCTTGTTAGCGTCGGAACGGGCAGCAGCGCCAGGAAAACTCCGGCCGCGGTCGCCACGCCTTTGCCCCCTCTGAAATTTAAAAAAACTGTCCAGATATGCCCTGAAATGGCGCAAAGCCCCGCGAGCAGCCACAGAGCGGGGCGGTCCGGAAAAAATATTTTTGCGGCAAGCATTACAGGGACAAAACCTTTTAAGGCGTCAATTAAAAGCGTTATGATGCCCGGGACCCTGCCCGCGACCCTTAAAACATTGGTGGCTCCCGGGTTGCCGGAGCCAAGCGTCCTTATGTCGGCTCCCTTGAGAAGCCTGACCGCGATGTAGCCAGTCGGAATGGATCCGGATAGATACGAAAGGACAGCGAGCAGCAGTATGTTCATTTATAGGCTCTTAAACTTAAGCACAAGCGGAGTTCCCTGAAAGCCGAAACGGTCCCTGATGGCGTTCTCCAGGTACCTGCGGTAAGAGAAATGCACAAGTTCCACCGAGTTTACCGTAAAGACAAAACACGGCGCCATCGCTCCGTGCTGAACGACTTTGTGAACGCGCAGAATTTTCCCTTTTCTGGAGAGCGGCCTGTTTCTCAGGGCCGAGTCAATAGTGTCCTTAAGCTCCTGTTCTGGCACGATTCTGGTGTACTGGTTGTAAACCTTGTTTACCTCGGTTAAAATTCTTTCCGTGCGCTGGCCGGTTTTTGCCGAAATAAATATCATCTCCGACCACCAGAGAAACTGAAGCTTTTGTTCAAGCTGCCGTTTTATATCTTTAACCGCGTCTTCTCTCTCCTCAACCAAATCCCACTTGTTCAGGGCAATAATGCAGCCCCTGTGATTTTTCAAAATCAGTTCGGCTATTCTGGCTTCGGTTTCGCCCACGCCTATGGTCGCGTCTATAACAAGTATCGCGACATCCGCTCTTTCCAGCGCCCAGTTCGCGCTCAGAGTTGAGAGGTACTCCATGTCATTTTTAAATTTATGTTTTCTGTGAAGCCCTGGGGTGTCAATGATAACATACTGCTGGCCGTCTCTTTCTATGGTTATGTCTACGGCCTCCCGCGTCGTGCCGGGTTGATCGTTTACTATCACCCGGTCCTCTTTCATGAGCTTGTTTAAAAGAGACGACTTGCCGACATTAGGTTTTCCGACGAGAACTATTGATATAGGCCGGCCCTTTATGTCAAGCAGTTCGCTCTTGGTATTTTTAACGCTTGCGCTTATTTTGTCAAGCAGCGTGTTGATATTCAGTCCGTGAGTGCCGGAAACGGTTATATAGTCGTCAAAGCCGAGCCTGAAAAAATCGCTGGCTTTTACCTCTTCTTTTTCGGTGTCTATTTTATTGATCAGCAGTATGACTTTTTTCGCGTACTTCCGCAGGATCGCCGCGATGTCGCCGTCCAGCGGGTGGTACCCGTTTTTTCCGTCTACCGCGAAAAGCACAAGACCGGCTTTTTTCAGCCCCTCCTCCATCTGGCGGCGTATCTGGGCGGAAATATAATTCGTATTATCTTCCCAGCCGCCGGTGTCAATGAGCTGGAACTTTTTGCCGTTCCATTCAACCGGCATTTCATTGCGGTCCCTGGTGGTTCCGGGTTCATGGTGAACTAACGCCCTTTTCTTCCCGCAGATCCTGTTAAAGAGGGTGGATTTTCCGACATTGGGCCGGCCGATTACGACGACATTTTCCATAGTTATAGCCTTTTGCTTCCGCTGATGAAATAATCAAGCCCCGAGATAACCGTAAAGCCTACGGTCGCCAGAAGCAGCGGCTCCGTTACAGACTGCGGGATTCCCAGGATAATTATCCATACGGTAAACATTTGAAACACGGTTGTTATCTTGCTTAAGACCCGCGGTTTAATTTCCGTGGAGCCTTTAAGAATGTAAATTACTGTCCAGCCCAGGACGATTATGATATCGCGGCTTAAGATTACCACGAAAATCCAGAGCGACAATTTCCCCAGGAAGGCAAGCGTGAGATAGGATGAGAGCATAAGCAGTTTGTCGGCCAGCGGGTCTAAAAACGAACCGAGCTGGGTCTTCTGCTTTTTGTAGCGCGCCACAAAGCCGTCAAGAGCGTCGGATAAAATGGTGAAAGTGAAAATTATTGCCGGCCACGGGGCAAGGCCCTGCAAAAGCAATACAATAAAAACCGGAATTAAGAAAATCCTGACCAGCGTAATTTTGTTTGCGAGAGTCATTTTTTTGGCCTTCCGAGGATAGATTGAATTATGCTCCACTGTTCGGAGCTGCACTCTATTTTAAGCCTGATCCTGTTTTTATCGTATTCCTGCTTTTTTACCACTGAAATGGAATGAATTTTATTTACCAGCGCGCTCTCGCTGTGATCCAAAGACAGCGTGTGCGCGAAAAGTTTCGGTGTCACTATTTTTTCAACGGCCTTAAGCAGCGCGCCGACGCCTTCGCCGGTTTTAGCCGAAATCGCTATGGCCTTGTTTCCTCTAAGCCTCTCCAGCCTGTTTTTGGCAAGCAGGTCAGCTTTGTTAAACACGGTTATCATGGGGATGTTTTGAGCGCCCAGTTCCTTTAAGACATTTATAACGGTTTCTTCCTGCGCCGAACAGGCGGGGTTTGACGCGTCTATAAGGTGAATAAGGCAGTTTGCGCCGCTGATTTCCTCAAGAGTGGCCTTAAAGGAAGCCACGAGCATGTGAGGCAGTTTATTTATAAAGCCCACCGTGTCGGTGAAAAGAACCGTCCTGCCGTTTTCAAGTTTCACCTGCCGCGTCGTAGGGTCCAGCGTCGCGAAGAGTTTATCGTCGGCGTAAATCTCGCCGCGTTCGCAAAGCAGGTTCAGCAGGGTGGACTTGCCGGCGTTTGTATAGCCGACGATTGAAATCAATGCCTGAGAGTTCTGAGCTCTTTTTTGCCTGAGCACCTTGCGGTGTTCGGAAATAAGCTCTATCTCGCGGTCAAGGAAGGCCATGCGGTCGCGAATCTTTCTCTGGTCAATCTCAAGCTTCTTCTCGCCGGGGCCGCGCCTGGTGCCGATTCCGCCGGCCTGGCTGTCCAGCGAAAGGCCTCTTTTAGAAAGCCTGGGAAGGTAATACTCAAGCTGGGCCCTTTCCACCTGCAGGATTCCCTCTTTTGAACGCGCCCTGCGGGCGAATATGTCAAGGATCAGCCTTGTTCTGTCTATAATTTTCAGGCCCGTTATCTCTTCAAGGTTTTTCTGCTGAACGGGTTTGAGTTCGTCGTCAAATATTATTGAAACAATTCCGAGTTCTCTGGCCAGGGCCGCTATCTCCGCGGCTTTCCCGCGCCCGATAAAACAGGCCGAATCTATAGAGGCTCTGTTCTGGACTATTCTTTTTTCAACCCGGGCTCCGGCGGTTTCCGCGAGCCTGGAGAGTTCGTCCAGAGAGTCGTTTATGTCTCTTAGTTTTTGTCCGGGCAGGCAAACGCCCGCGAGCAATGCTTTTTCCATTTATATAGACTAAAAAATCCGCGCGGTTCAGTCGGCGGACACTTTGAAATTGTAGCCCGAAAGAGGTTTTTCAACCGACTCAAATTATACTATATTTTAAATACTTTTTGCAATTTTAGACGCGGTTGAGACAGGGTCAAAACTCCGGCCAGAAACTTTGATCCAGCGGATATTCGGATTTTTTCTAAACCATGTCATCTGTCTTTTGGCGTAATGGCGGGTGTCCAGGCTGATCAGCGCCGCGGTTTCATCAAGAGATATTTTCTCCTCAAGAAAATCTATAACGCGCGAATAGCCGATACCGCTTAAGCCGGGGCAGTCCTTCTTAAATCCGAGGGATAAAACTTTTTTTGCCTCGTCTATCATGCCGTTTTTCAGCATTTCCGCGCTTCTTTTCTCAATATTTGAGTAGAGTTCCTCTTTATCCCAGAGCAGGCCGAACTGCAGAAACTCCCCCGCGGGTTTTTTTGGTTTCTTGTGCCACTCCGAAATGGGAACTCCGCTTATTCTGTAGACTTCAAGTGCTCTGATAAGCCTCTGGGGGTTAGACTTGTTTTTCTCTGCCGACTCGGCGTCAACGGCCGAAAGCTTGTCGTAGAGGTATTTCGCGCCGTGCTTCTCAAACATTTCTTTTAGCTCGTTTCTTATGGCGTCGTCTTTTTCCGGGAGTTCGTTTAAGCCTTCGCTTAACGCCTTTATGTAGAGCCCCGTGCCGCCGGCAATAATAGGGAGCCGCGATTTTTTTTCAATTTTTTTAATGGCGGAAACGGCGGCTTTCCGGAAATCGCCGGCGCTGAAATAGCCGTCCGGCTCTATTATATCGGTGAGGTGCTGAGGTATTCCTTTATAAACACGCAGAGATTTTTCCGCGTCCCATTGCCCGGCTTTATTGGTCCCGATATCTAAATATCTGTAAACCTGCCTTGAATCGGCGGAAATTATTTCCCCTTTTAGTATTTTTGCGAGTTCCGCGCCGACAGCTGTTTTTCCGGATGCCGTGGCCCCCGTTAATATGATATTTACCATGCGCGTTATTTTAGCTTATTAGGAAATAAAAAAAAAGCAGGGAAAAAATTCCCTGCTTTTTTTCTAAAAACTTATTTCGCCTGATCAGCGGCGGGTGTTGCCGGAACGGCCGGCGCTTCAGCCGCGGGGGCAGCCTGTTCTGCGACAGGAGCCTGTTCGGCTTTTTTGCAGCCTGCGAAAATCGCGGCGGCAAGAATTGCAAGAAGAGCTATCTTTTTCATTTTGTTCACCTCTCTTTCTTTTATTACTTTTGAGCCAGCACTATTTTTTAATCCGCCGATTATACAAAGAAACTCAAAACTAAGTCAAGTTTTTTACACCCCTTTTTTTAAGTTATAAGTTTTAAGTTGTAAGTTATAAGTGAACGGCGGACTTCGGTGCCGTCATACCAGCGGAAGCTGGTATCCAGAGGTTTTTCTGGATTCCGGAGTGGCGGCCCAATGCTTTGAATAAAATCAGCCGGCCTCCCAGGCGAATGCGAAGCATTCTTCACCCGTCCAAAGACGGGTGATTTTTCGCCGCGGGACAAAACAATTCCGGAATGACAGGGCTGGGCCGAGATGGCGAGGCGCCGCCTAACCGGAGGATCAGGAAAAAAATTCTGGGTGAATTCTCAGGTTCTTCCGAAATGCTTTCTTAATTCGCTGAGCGTTATTTTCAAGACGGTCGGGCGTCCGTGAGGGCAGGTGAAGGGAGCCTGGCATTTGAGAAGATCGGAAATAAGCCTGCTCATTTCCTCGCAGGACATATGTTCCCCCGCCTTGATACTGCCGCGGCAGGCTGAGCGGATAATCAGTTCAAGCTTTCGCGCGGAAGGAATATTCCTTTCTTCAGAGAGAGATTCTATTATGGCGCCGAGAATGTCTTTAATGTCTCTTAAATTACCCAGCACCGACGGCACCGCTGATATCCTGAAAGTGTTAGAGCCGAATTCTTCAATTTCCCAGCCCGTTTGTCTTAAGTCCGGCAGAATGCCTTTCAAAAGAGAGGCGGCCCCGGGATTAAAATCAAGCGTCTGCGGCATCAGGAGCCCCTGAACCGCGATTTTTTTGTCTTTAAACTCGCTTATATAGCGTTCATACCGTATCCTCTCGGCGGCGGCATGCTGGTCAATAATTACGAATTCTCCCTTTATGGAGGCGGCGATAAAAGAGTTGAAGAACTGGCCGATAACTTTCGTGTCGCTGGCGGTATTGTCATCGGCGCCTACCCGGGCGGCTTCGGAGGAAACGGCGAATATATCGCTTTGATTGAGTTTTGCGCTATTGAATTCATCGTAGCGCAGGGCGGTTTCAGAAACAAAATCGCTCCTCCGCGCCGCTATGCCATCAGACGGAACATTTCCCGGCATTCCCATGGAAACAGGCGCCGCGGTAAGAGCGTTTTTTACGGCTCTATAAATGAAATCGTGAAGCTCTCTTTCTTTGGAGAACTTAACTTCTCTTTTCGTGGGATGGATATTCGCGTCAATCTCGGCGGGGTTGACCTCAATAAATAACACGGCTCCGGGGTGCCTGCCGGAAGGAAGGTTTTCGCGAAAAGCTTCGTAGAGCGCGTGGCCTATGTTTTTCCCGAGGTTTACGGGCCTTTTATTTACAAAAAGATACTGATAATTTTTTGTGGGCAGGCTGTGCTCGGTTTTTGTCACAAAACCACTTAAGGATATCATCGGATTGGAAGCGCTTACCGCGGTAAGCGAGGAGGTAAAATCATTGCCGAAAACATCAACAAGGCGTTCAAAGCCGCTTTTCGCCGACGGAGCGTTTAACAGTATTTTGCCGTCCACGGTAAGCTTAAAGGAAATAGCGTGGTGTGAGGCGGCGAGCTCCTCAACGGTTGAAATTATGCGGGACCGTTCCGTGGCGTCGCTTTTAAGAAATTTTGCCCTCGCGGGAGTGTTGAAAAAAAGGTTGGCGGTCTCAACTACGGTGCCCGGCGAGCCGGCCCAGGCTTTGCTTTCAATTAATTTTCCGCCGGAGAGTTTTATCTCCCAGCCGTTGGCCGCGCCTCTTTCCTGGGTTTGAATGGTCAGGTTGGACACCGCGGCTATGGAAGGAAGCGCTTCTCCGCGGAAACCCATGGTGGATAAGTTATAGATATCGTCAAAACCCGATATTTTGCTGGTCGCGTGCCTGGTCACGGAAAGCGCGAGGTCTTCTCTGGACATCCCCGTGCCGTCGTCGCGCACGCGCATAAGTGTTTTCCCCGCGCCTTCCACGGTTATGTCAATTGTTTTGCTTCCTGCGTCAATAGAGTTTTCTACAAGCTCTTTTAAGGCGTTTGAGGGCCTTTCTATCACTTCGCCGGCCGCTATTTTATTGATTGTTTCGCTGGTGAGTATTTTAATCGCCATTTGTAGTTTGAGTTTGAGAAAACCCCGGTGCGATGACCGGGGTAAATAAATTGAGCTCGCGCGTAAGCCGCCTGAAATCGGGTTAGCGGGTTTTGGTTGTTTTCGCTAGCCTCGCGGATTTCTGGCAGAGCTCAAAATACGAGCATTTCTCGCTGCAGACATCGGTTACGCCAAGAGAAAGTTTTGTGTTGCAGTCCGCGTAGTCAAATCCCATGCGGTTAATATGGCGGAAATCAACGGGGTCAATGGTCGTAAAGGAAATGCCCAGGCGCCACATCTCGCCTTTCGCGAGCGCCCATACGATTTTTCCGGACAACGGTTTAGTTTTTAAGCCCGGCAGGTCCAGGGAAAGATTTACTTCGGTTCCGACCGAGATAGAAGCGAAGGTCAGAATTGCCATTCCGCCCGCGGAAAGCTCAACTAACACTCCGGGGAGCACCTTTTCATTTAAGGCGATTTGAATGGTTTTGTCTATTTCGTGCAGAACCGGATAGCGTTTGTATCTGCGCTTTTCGTCCATTTTCTCTCCTTGGCCGCCCCTCGGGCAGCCGGTTGGCGGAAGTAATTTTTATTTTCCCGATAACGCTCCCGGGAGCTTATCAGCCTTCGTTTTTCTTAATTTTCTCTTTCCATTCCGAAAGAAGCTTCAAAGCTTCCAGCGGAGTTAGATTGTTTATATCAATTTTTTCTAATTCAATCAAGATTTTTGGAGATGGAACTGAAAATAAATCAGGCTGGCTTTCGGCCGCGCCCGGCAGTTCGCTTACGGATCTCTCTTCAAGACCCGCGAGAATCTGGTTGGCTCTTTTTATAACTTCCTTCGGCAATCCGGCCAGTTCGGCCACATGAATGCCGTAGGAGCGGTCCGCGGCGCCCGGCGCTATTTTATGCAGAAAAAGCACGGCGCCCTGCCACTCGCGCACGGAGACATTAAAATTCTTTATTCCCGCGTATTTTTCGCTTAGGTCCGTGAGCTCAAAATAATGTGTCGCAAACAATACTTTGGCTCCCGCCCCGTTTTTTCTGCCGCGCGCGAAAAATTCAACCACCGAACGCGCAATGGAAATTCCGTCGTAGGTGGAAGTTCCCCTGCCGATCTCGTCAAGTATTATCAGGCTTCTGTCCGTGAACTGGTTTAAGATGCTGGCGGTTTCGTGCATTTCCACCATAAAAGTGGATTCGCCCCCGGCCAGGTTGTCGGAGGCTCCGATACGCGTGAATATCCTGTCAATAATTCCGACCTCGGCTTCCGCGGCCGGCACGAAGGAGCCTATCTGGGCCATTACCGCTATCAGGGCCGCCTGTCTGAGGTAGGTGGATTTGCCCGCCATGTTCGGGCCGGTCAGTATAACAATCTGCTCGGAATCCCCGTCCAGGGAGATGTCGTTAGGCACGAAGGAGCCGCTTTTTAAATTCTTCTCTATTACGGGGTGCCTGCCGTCTTTAATTTTGAAATCGCGCCCGTCGCTGATTTTAGGAATGCAGTAGCGGTTCAAGGCCGCGTTTTCCGCGAAAGCTATAAAGACATCCAGTTCCGAGACGGCTGCGGCGGCTCTCTGAATATCGGCGCAGTAGGAAAGAAGTTTCTGGCGCAGGCGTTTGAAAAGCTCGTCCTCAAGCTTAAGTATTCTTTCCTGTGCAGTCAGTATTTTTCCTTCCAGGTTTTTAAGCTCTTCGGTTATGAAGCGCTCGCCGCCTGCCACGGTCTGTTTCCTGATATAGGACGCCGGCGCCAGGTGAAGGTTTGATTTCGTTATTTCTATGTAGTAGCCGAAGACCGATGTGTAGCCGATTTTAAGCGAAGAAATTCCGGTTTTAGCGCGCTCGCTGCTTTCAATTTCAGAAATGAGTTTTTTTGAGTCCCTGCTCAAAACTCTGAGCTCGTCAAGGTTTTTGTCAAAACCGTCTTTAATAACCCCGCCGTCTTTTAGGGTGGCTGGCGGCTCCGGCGTCAGCGCTTCTTCAATAGCTCCGGCTATTTCCGGCGGGCAGTCAAGCCTGCGCTTTAAATCCTCAATGGTGTCCGGCAGAGGCAGAATAGTTTCCTCGGCTTTCAGGCAGGAGATAACTTCCGGCAGAGCCCTCATGGAGTTTTTAAGGCCGATTAATTCTCTCGGGCCCGCCGTGCCCGACGAAAGCCTGCCTAAAATTCTTTCTATGTCGGAGATGCCAGTTATAATTGTTCTTAATTTGCGCCGCGCGAGGCCCTCTTCCAGGAAGAAAGAGACCGCCTTCTGCCTTTCAATAATCTCCCCGTGGTTTAGAAGAGGTTTAAGCAGCCAGCTTCTTAAAAGCCTCGCTCCCATGGGCGTCTGGGTTGAGTCAATAGCCTCAAGCAGTGAATTCTGCGGCCCGCGCGAAGTCAGCCCTTCCACAAGCTCCAGGTTGTTTACGGCGGTTTCATCCAGATGCATATAGTTGTTGAAAGGCTGGAATTTTATCGGGCAGAGCGCCGGCATATTTTCTTTCTGCGTTTTTTCAATGTAGCCGAGCAGGGCTCCGCAGGCGCCCTGAGCCAGAGGGTAATTTTCAAGGCCGAAGGGCTTAAGAGAAACGAGCTTGTAAAACGTCTTAATTTTATTCTGGGCCTCGGCGGGCAGAAAAAGCCATTCATCAAGCGGCGAGATAGAAACGCCCAGCCGCCCGGAAACGGTTTTAAAAAAATCGTCCTGCGCGTAATTGGCGGGCACTATAATTTCGCCCGGTTTTATTCTGAAAGTTTCGCTCTGCAGGCTGTCTTTAGCTATCACAGCCGCCGTGAAATGGCCCGTTGAAATATCGCAAAACGCTATGCCGAACGATTTGAATTCCGCGTCGGGCAGCAGCGCCATCAGGAAGTTGTTCTTTTTTGAGTCCAGCAGGTTGTCTTCAAGAATCGTGCCGGGGGTGATTATCCTTACGACATCGCGCCTGACTATTTTTTTACCCGCGCCGGCTTCCTCCATCTGCTCCGCGACGGCCACCTTGAGCCCGGCTTTGATGAGTTTTCTTAAGTAAGAATTTACCGCGTGGTGCGGTATGCCGCACATGGGAACTTCTTGTCTTTTTGTCAGCACGACATCCAGAATTCGGGAGGCAACCTTCGCGTCTTCCCCGAACATTTCGTAGAAGTCCCCCAGCCTGAAAAATAAAATCATGCCGGGATACCTGGATTTTATATCCATGTACTGCTGCATGAGAGGCGTCAGCTGCTGGGCGGCAGAGCCGTCTTTTGGTTTTTTATCGCTGTTCTTTGAGTTGTCTTCCATTATCATACACTTCCAATTTGTCCGGCACGCTTAGACGAAAACCGCATTATGAGATTTTAAGCCCCTCGGGTCTTTTTGTTTTAACACCCCTTAGAGCCGGTTATGAGTAAAAGTATTTTGGGAGGTCTTCAGTCTTGCCTGTTTGACCTGCCGACAGGCAGGGAGTTTGCAAGACTGCCTAAAATACTTTTACGAATGGCTATCGGGCGTCGCGTTTCTTTATTAACTTTCTTGCGCGCCCAAAGAAAGTTAAATCAGCTGTTGGGATCCCCGACGAACATACTCGGGTATGACTTCTAAAGAGCTAATTTGGACAGCCATGTTCAAGGAGACTGATTAAACGCGTCCCCGTATGAGATTTTTGAATTCCTTCAACAGCTTGAGCCAGCGGTAAGTCTTTGTAACGGCGTCCACATAATTTCTTGTTTCTTTGTACGGAATATCGGAAATCTCAATTTCAATAAGCGGGTTTTGCAGATACCAGCTCTGAACTTTTCCCTTTCCCGCGTTGTAGGCCGCGAGGGCCAGCGGCAAACTGCCCCTGAATTCCTTCTGAAGCTGCGAGATGTAATAAGCTCCGAGACGGATATTTGTGTCCGGGTTCTCAAGGTCTTTTATGTCAAAACCTTTTATCTCCAGTTCTTCGGCCAGCTCTTTGGCGGTTGATGGCATGAGCTGCATAAGCCCCACGGCTCCGCTGTGCGAGCGGGCAAGCCTGGCAAAGTTGGATTCCACCTTTATCATGGCGCTTATCAGCAGAGGGTCCATGCCGTACTGTCTTGAATAAGTGTCCACGGTGTCTTTGTGAAATACCGGTTTAAGAAGGTTAAACGGAAGTTCAAAGTAAAAAAGGGCAAAAACAGCCGCAATAAATATCAGGGACGCTATAATTATTTTATGCATTTTTTTCACCGATAAGAGAGTTGAACTTGGCCTGAAGTATTTTTACTTTTACGAGCGAACCGGGTTTTATCCGGCCGGAGCTGAAATATACTTTTTTATTGGTTCTTGTCTTGCCGAAATATTTTCCGTCCGCCGCGCCTTCCACCAGAACCTCCTGCGCGGAGCCTATGAGCTTTCTGTTAAGGTTCTCGGCGGCCTTATTTAATTTTTCAAGCAGAATAGCGTGCCTGCCTTCCTTGGTTTTAAGCGAAACGCTGTCTTTTAGTTCCGCGGCCTTAGTGCCCGGCCTCGGCGAATACTTAAAAGCAAAAATAAAATCGTACGAGGCCCTGTCGGTGACGGCGAGCGTTTTCTCAAAATCCTTTTTTGTTTCGCCCGGGAACCCTACCATGATGTCCGTGGTAATGGCCGCCGCGGGCATCTCTTTTCTTATTGTATCAATAATTTTCAGGTAATCGGAAGTTTTGTAATTGCGGTTCATGGCTTTTAGTATCCTGTCGGAGCCGGACTGAAGCGGCAGATGTATGTGCTCGCAGACTTTTTCAAGGCCCGCTATGGTTTTAATAAGCTTTTGTCCCAGATCTTTCGGGTGGCTGGTCATAAAGCGGATCCGATCCAAACCTTTGACCGAGTTTACCTTGGTTAATAGCGAAGCGAAATCCTGTTTTTTGCCGTGTTTGTCTGCTCCGCGGTATGAATTTACATTCTGCCCGAGAAGCGTAATATCTTTCGCGCCAAGCTTTACCCTTGTTTCAATCTCCGATAATATTTCGTCAAAGGGGCGCGATAGCTCGGGGCCTCTCACCGAGGGCACAATACAGTAAGAGCAGAAATTCTCGCAGCCGCGCATAATGGTCACAAAATCGCAGACATTGCCTTTGCCTCGGTTTTTGCCTTCATTCTTGCCATGTCTGCTGTCATCCCCGGCCCTTTTGTTGTCATTCCCGCGAAAGCAGGAATCCAGCTCACATATTTTGTTAAACTCTTTTTTGAAATTCTCAATATTTTTAGCCCCCACCACCAGGTCAATTATCGGGAAGCGTTTTTTAATATTCTCTCCCACTCGCTGGGCAGCGCAGCCGGCCAAAATAACTTTTAAATTCGGGTTATCGTTTTTAAACGGCTTGAGCCTGCCGACATAAGACATGGCGGTATGTTCCGCGTGGTCGCGCACCGTGCAGGTATTTACGACGACGGTGTCGGCATCCGAAAGATCTTTTGCCTGAACCATGCCGAGGCTTTCAAAATGCGCCTGCATAAGGTTTGAATCAGCCACATTCATCTGGCAGCCGAATGTTTTAATATAGTAAGTTTTCATTGTATTTTAGGTTAATTGTTGTAAATTTATGCAATTCAACAGCAGTTGAGTGTATGCGATCTGTACTCATGGATCACATAGTGACCTCTAGATTATGACCAAAACATTCTAATTTTAGAAATTTAATTTATATTTGTTTTTCAAACTTCTACTTAATCCATCGATATCTGGGAATAAAGTCATTTCATTTATATTCATTAGATCCAATTCTTTAAGTATTTCATCTTTCTCGGAAGTTAAAATTTTAGACACATATACATATCTTTCGTTTTTTGTTTTGAATATTTCAGCAAAGTGTTTTTCAATGTCTGGAATATTTGTAGCCGTATACAATGAACTTTGTGCAATTTGTCTCGCGTTGTCCCATGCAAAAGGCCGAACTATGCTTATATATGGATAATTATTAATAAGTTTATTTGGCTGATCGTAATTCTTTTTCCACAATTGAAGATCAAATCCATAAACACTAACTTCAGCGCATTTTGAAACATCGCAATTACGCAAAGCAAAATATGTGGCAACATAAGGTGATTCTGTCCAATCCAAAAGCGGTGTTGGTATACCATGATTCTGTAACAACGCCAAGAAAGAACCATATTCTAATTCATCCGCAACATTAATCTTTTTATTTAATCTAGAAGAAAAATAATAACACAAATCATTTCCTAAAAATTCTAGATACTTTTCCAATGTTACACCTGTAATCTCTGAATATCTTTGAAAAGATGTTTTTATTGGCCAATTTGCATTTGGTTGTCCTCTATAAATTAACCCTGCATTATTTTTAGATAGCACGCCAACTAGTTTTTTAAACTCGCTCCAAGGGATAGGTTTTATAGTATTATCTTCAACAATAACATTCTTTACAACCATGTTATCTTCCATTTACTAGCTCCTTAGTTGACAGAGTGATTGTGAAAGTATCCTTGCCACTGTCAATAAATTCCATGGCTATTGGGGTCAGGTCTTTAGATTTAACATTAGGGATTATTGACATTGACAATCCTGCTCACGGTTACATAATGTAAACCTAAATGTTTTGCTATATCTGCCTGCTTGTATCCAAACTTAATGTGCGCCTCAATAATCTTTATGTTTCGTTCTTTTATAGATTTAACATCAGCAAATAGTTCCTTAAGTTTCTGTCGGTTTGCGTGCCGCTGTTCCCTTGGGATCTCAATCTGATTGTATTTCTCGGCAACTTTTACGCCCATATCTTCCATGAACGCTTCTCCACCCATAAAGACTTGACCCACCACATCTCCCCAAGGAGCTTTTTGACCCATTTGTTCTGCCACAAAGATTTGATACCGCTTTATTGATTCTCTCAGAGATGCGCCAAATTGCTCAGCAATGTAACCGGTATCCAGCCATTTAGGTGGAAGTTCTCTTCCGATTGTGGCGCGATAACTGCTCCACTGCCAATCATCTGGCTGGCACACCATCTTTGCCCGCACAGGATTAAGAACAATATATGCGCTTAGGGCCATCAAATAATTCTGTTTTTCAACAATAAATGCTTTGTAGCGCCCCTGAAACACATGCCCGGTTTTCTTGTGTTTACGATTAAAAAATTGAGTATACACACCGTTCAGCTGGCGCATACCAAGACTAAGATTGGGCATAGTGGTTTCTATCAGAAGATGATAGTGATTATTCATTAAACAATATGCGTAGCATTTCCATTTATAACGCTCAACTACAAGTCTAACTGTGCGCAGGAACATATTCTTGTCTTCATCAGACAAAAAGATTCTCCCTCGAGCATTGCCGCGCGAAGTTATATGATATAGTGCTCCTGCATATTCTATTCTTAAAGGGCGTGCCATAATATTGTTATGCTATAAAACTAAATGCTAAATGTAAAGACCTGACCCCATTGTTCGTCTTGCTGCAAAACCATTTATCAAGATTCCTCCCTGTGCTGATTCTTATTTTTGTCCCGGCAATTTACCCAAATGAAGCAATCTTGGAATAACTCCGGATATACCACAAATTGAAATCAAAGTTAAAAAAATAAGGAAAGTCGTCGTTCCCAAACTAATTCTGGAATAATCAATTATCTTTATAATAATTTTAGCCTCAGTATATAATGCAACAAAACCGCTAAATGAGCAAATACCGTTATATAAAGCATCTTGTATTCTAAAAACATAAATTCTTTTGAATTTACTGATAGCTTCTTTTGTGTTTTCATCTAAAGTGACATTTCTATCTTCATATATCGTTTGCCATAGATAGCCACGAATAGTAAAGTAAAGAACAACAATAAGTGCTATAATCCAAAACCAATTATTTTCTACTATAAAACTAGGAAAAGAAATCATAATTTGCCTCCTTTAAATATCTAAATAAACTTAATCAAAATGTAGATGACCTTCCCCCGTGTTATGTACCAGTGTTAGGTAGAGTCATTAGTGCCGTTTGATGTTGCTGTTCGCCTTTGTTTTGATCTTTGAAATTGTCTTTAAGAGTAAGTCTCCGGACTATCAGGGACGGTTCTGTTTATTTTTTCGTTTGAAAGCGGTTGCACTTTGGACTAATGGGGACGGTTCTATTTATATTGTCCCTTTTTTGAGTTTTCCATTTTGGAAACAGTTGCACTTTTCATGAAATTCAAAATCTCCACTTCTGTTTCTTCCTCCAAAGATTTCAATATCATCTTTTGCCATTTTTTCGGTAAAGGTTTGAATACTTCTAGTAATGCTTGATCTTCTTTATTCTCAAAAATATTTCTTATAACAGAAATGGCATCCCTTTTGTCTTTCAGAGCTTTTTCTTTATATCCTCTTCTCTGGGCAATGAGTAGTTTATGCAAGGCATAAGGAGCGGGATGAGGTAAAATTACGGGAATATCTTCAAGTCGGACAGTTATTGTTTTGGAACTGAGTAAATCAAGAAATCGCAGGGTTTGCGCGTTTAATCCTAATTGCGGCAATGAAAATGGTTTATCTGTCCCTTTGCCTTTTTCAGGGACTAAAAACTCTACCATCAAAGTGGGATGTTCTAATTGAATAAATCCATAGGTGCCTTTAAACCCAACTACATACCCAAGATCCTTAAGCAAAGCAGGAATATCAACATTTTCCTTAATTTTGTTCGGAAAAGGGATAAGGAAGTCAATATCTCTGGTTCTCAAGGGTGCCGTGAAGTCTGAGATTGAAAAGTACTGCTTATACAGCGGTATGCACCAACTGCCGATCAGTATTATTTTATTTAATATGCCGGCAGTATTCAGCCGTTTTAGTATTTCAGCACACAGTTTATATTGGTTCTCTTCCACGAAGTGTTCCTTTAAGGAATTTAATCTGTTTCTTTACTTTTGACAATAGGTTACGGTACTTCGCTCTGTATTCTTTCGCATTTTTGTATTTTTCTATTAATTTATCTGATACTTTCTTTCCCTTGTAAGAGAAATGAACCTTTCCATTATTTCGTGTAATTATGTAGTAATAGTCACTACCCTTAATTTTCTTTCGGATAAGGCTACCTTTGGGAAGTTTTTTAAGTTCCCTTTTGTAGCTGGTTTTCATTTTTTTTGAATTATTTAGCTCTTCTTTTAAAACATCTTTTATAACCATATCCATTCTCCCAATTACCATACAAACATAGGAGTATTATATATTGTATGGTAACTTGATGTCAAGATAAATATGACTTCAATTAATTCATAACACCTTCTAAAAGTATCCTTGCTTTTACAGGGTTATCGCGGTTTTAATTTATTTTCCAGCGCTTTTTGAAACTCCGGATTAACGCTTCCTGATATTTGCCGCAGGGTCAGCACATCATCCCAGGATTTTTGATACTCCCCCGCGTAGAAAAATGCGTAAGCCCTGTTCTGAAGCGCTTCTGTTGAGTAGGGTTTTATTTCCAGCGCCTTTGTGAAATCCGCCGTTGCCTGCCTGAAATCCCCGAGTTTTCCGTACAATACCCCGCGGGTTACCCATTCCTGCCACGAGCGCGGATTCAACTCAAGAAACGCGCTGTAATCCCGAAGCGCGGCTTTGTAATTTCCCTGTTCCGAGAGCAAGGCGGCGCGGCGGGCATAAGCTTTGGTAAAAAACGGATTGGCGCGAAGAGCCTCTGTGTAAGCCTGAAACGCTTTTTCGTTTTCTCCCGAGGAATGAAACAGGCCGCCCATACTGTTATGAGCCGGAGCGTATTTCGGGTTAGCCGTAAGAGCAAGCTCGTAGTCGCGAAGCGCGGATACATTATCTCCGCGCCTGTTGTAAATGTCTCCGCGCATGCAGAGCGCGATTTCTGAAAGCGGATATTTTGTTATGGCGTTATTAAGCAGAGTTATACTGTCGTGCCACAAGGATGCCGTTTTCCAGGTAGCCGCGGAGAGCAATAATACGCACACAACGCCCGCGGTAGTGAGCAGTCTTTTTGCGCCCGCGGAGTCAATGGTTGACAGCGCGGCCGATAGAATGAAGAGTAATCCGACGGAAGGCAAATACAAATACCTGTCGGCGTGCGTTCCTATGCCAAACGGTATCAACTGCAGAACAGGCGCTAAGGTAATTACAAAAAACAAGGCGCCAAATACTGCCCTCCGGTTATTTCTGTATTTAGTCAGCATTACCGCGGCGATTAGACAGAGCGCCGCAAGCGAAACTATGCCCGCCGCCGCGGAGATGTTTCCCGCTTTAAACGGATAAACGAATGAAAGGCCAACAGGCGCCACGAATTTCCCGGCATAAAATAGCAGTCCGAAAGCCGCGAAAAGCGCCTGAGAGGCGATGCCGCCCGCGAACAGCGGGCCGGAATAGAATTCTGTGGAGTATTGGGCGCGCAGAGCAATAAATGTAAATAGCGCGGAGAGAGCGAAAAACGGCAATTTTTCCAACAGTATTTTAGAAACATCTTTTCTTTCGCGCAGATAATCCAGAAGTATAAGCGCCGCGGGCAGTGTTACCGCCATAGGTTTTGATAAAAGAGACAGCGCAAAAATAAATGCGGATGCGTAAAGGTATTTTTTGTCGCGCCGGTCCAGGTAGTTAAGATAGGCAAGAAGGCTGATTAAGTAGAAAAAAGCGCTCAAGAGATCTTTTCTCTCCGATATCCACGCGACAGACTCAACATGGACAGGGTGCGCGGCAAACACCAGGGCGGCAAAAAGCGATACCCGGAGCGGGAAAGCAGTTTTTAAAAACAGCAAATACACAAGAATACTAATGAAAATATGCAAAGCCAGGTTTGTCGCGTGAAATGCCGAAGGGTTCATTCCGAAGGCTCGGTATTCTATCATGTACGAGAGAGTGACAAGCGGGTGGTAGAGCCCCATGTAAGGTTTGAGAAATAAATCCCCTATTTTGTTCGGCGAAGCTTTCACAACAAAGGGATTCTCGGTTACCAGAACCGTGTCGTCAATTTCCAGAAAATTGTTGCGCAGAGACGGCAAATAGGAGAACGCGCCGACAATTGCTATTATCGCTATGGAGAGAAGCACAGCTTTTTTTATTGGAATCAATTTTGGCCTTTTGGCGGAAGGTGCAACCGCGCTTTTAAGTTATAAGTTTTAAGTTGTAAGTTATAAGTGAACGGCGAACTTCTGGGTCGTCATATCTTTTCCTGACAACAGAGATCCTTCTCTCCCTTCGGGAGATCAGGATGACGGCTTTTTCGTTGTCTTCGCGAGCGGAGCGTGGCGATCTCGCAGTTTACGCCGAGATTGCTTCGTCGTTGCACTCCTCGCAAAGACGGACTTTTCTGTGTCGTCATACCCGCGGAAGCGGGTTCCAGTGGTTTTTCTGAAACCAGAATTACACCCCGGGGGTGTAATACGGATAAACCATTTAACTGCGAGATTGCCCCGCCACTTAACCTTTGGCGAACTGACGCGCCGTTTCGGGTTTGTTAAGCCCTGCTCTGAGGTTATAAAAACAAAAAAATCCTCCCGCAAAAAACGCTGGCGGGGATTTTTTAATGTTCGTATTTTCTTTTATGCTCTTGCATCTGTTTGGTTAGTTTACTTATATTCTTTTCCCAGACGACTTTCGCATTGCGGGATTTTATTTTTTCCTTGCGGGTCGCTAAATATCGGAGTTCCTTTTTGACCTTTGTGTAGTTATTAAACCGTTTGGGGTCTAACGCGCCGTTTTCCATCGCCGCCCTGACGGCGCAGCCCGGTTCATCGGCATGTTTGCAGTCCTTGAACCTGCAATTAGCCGCTATGTCCTTAATATCGTTGAAGGTAGTGTCAAGGCTATCTTCTTCTGCCCACAGGCGGAGTTCGCGAAGCCCTGGATTGTCAATGACGATCCCTCCGCCGGGAAGTAGAATAAGCTCCCTGTGAGTTGTTATATGTTTACCTTTACCGTCACTTTCCCGGACTGTGCCGACTTTTAATCTTTCTTCCCCCAGCAGGCGGTTAATTATTGTTGATTTCCCCACTCCGGAAGAACCAATGAAAGATACGGTAACGCCTTTTGTGATGTATTCATCAAGGAATTCAATCCCCATATTATTCGCCGCGCTCAAAGTGTGGATTGGATGTCCGGTAGCAATAGATTTTACCTCTTCCACTCTTTCCTGCAAATTGTCGCAGAGATCTGTTTTGTTCAGCAAAATAACAGGTTTTATGCCGCTGTTGACCGCAAGTATCAGGTATCTTTCTATGCGCCTTAAGTTAAAGTCGGTATCAAGCCCGTTTACCAGAAATACTATATCAATGTTTGACACTAAAACCTGCTCTTCCGTTATTTCTCCGGGTGATTTTCTGGAGAATTTTGTTTTCCTCGGCAGGATAGCCTCAATTACCGCCAGATTGCCTTCAGGCGATAACCGGGCCATTACCCAGTCGCCAACCACAGGCAAATCGCTTATTGACGCGGCATTAAAGCGTATTTTGCCCGTTATTTCCGCACGATATTCACCCGTCTCGCTTAAAATGGAGTATATTTCTCTCTGAGCTGTTGCGACTCTCGCGGGAAAGACATTCTCGCTTTTTACCGCGTTAAAACTGTCGTTAAATTGATTATTCCAACCCAGCTCTGTTAATTCCATTTTAATTTATCCAGTCCGTTTGCCGGCTAAACGGGAGTGCCATAGGGCTATTTCTTTTTGCCGTTTGCTTTTTTTGATTTCAGGAAGAAGAATAAGACGACGCCGCAGGTTACCACCGTGGATGCCCACTCCGGAATGTGAACCCCGAAGCTTTTGAGTATCATAAAAGAGCCGAGGAAAAGTATGGAGTACATGGCCCCGTTTTTAAGGTAAATGTATTTTTTTACGCGCTCAATGTTGCCTATCGTCAGCTGTCTGACTACCACCGCTCCCAGGCCGTTGCCGAGTAGAATTATCGGGACCGACATCGTAAAAGCGAAGGCGCCGAGTACGCCGTCTATGGAGAAGGTCGCGTCTATGACTTCAAGATAGAGTATCTTGCTCAGGTCCGAGGCACCGGAACTCAAAAGCTCTTTCTCCGACTTCTCGGCGCTGCTCTTAAACCCGTGAGTTATAAAAAAAGCGCTGGAACCGATTACGGCGCTGAAAGCCATCATGGGGTGTTTTTTAAGCGAAATCCAGACTATGACAGTCAGGAGCACGGATACCACGGAGTAGAACCACAGGCCGTTGGCATAAAAGAATTTTTCAACGACAGGCAGTCCGAAGTTCTTGGATTCAAGGAAAAGCCAGTGCAGGAACAGGAAAAGCAGGAAAATTCCGCCGCCCATCATAAGTATGGGGGCCGAGCTTTCAATGGCTTCGGCGACCTTCGGGTCGCTTGAGAAAGTGGCTGTCAGCGCGCCTATAAAGCTAAGGGACGGCGTAGTCATCCACACGATAACCCACGGCAGTAGCCCTCGCACGACAAAAACGGCGAATATTATTCCCCAGAACAAAAACCACCGGCGCGCCCTGGCGCTCATTCCGGAAAGCACCTCGGCGTTTATAATGGCATTGTCAATGCTGGATATTGTTTCAAAAAGGGATAAACCGATAATCGGTATAAGTAATGAAAATAAGTCCATGACACCTCGCCTTGTTATGTTTTATGCCGCTCGTAAACTGGCTCAAATTTTACCATTTTATCAAGGAAAATCATAGCTTCCGGTCGTCAAGCGAGGCAGCTCTTTTGTGTCGTCATGCCAGCGGAAGCTGGTATCCAGAGGTTTTTCTGGATTACGGAGTGGCGGCCCAATGCTTTGAATAAAATCAGCCGGCCTCCCAGGCGAATGCGAAGCATTCTTCACCCGTCCAAAGACGGGTGATTTTTCGCCGCGGGACAGAACATTTCCGGAATGACGGACTTTACGGAACGCGCAGCAAGCTGCGCCGCTACAAAACCATTTAACTGCGAGATTGCCCCACCACTGAACCTTCGGCGGACTGTCGCCCGCCACTGAACCTTCGGCGGACTGTCGCCCGCCACTGAACCTTCGGCGGACTGTCGCCCGCCACTGAACCTTCGGCGGACTGTCGCCCACCACTGAACCTTCGGCGGACTGTCGCCCGCCACTGAACCTTTGGCGTGCTGACGCGTCCCTTCGCTCGCAACGATAGACTTTTTTAGTGTTGTCATCCCAGAGGCAGTAGTCTGGGATCCATTACAAAAAGCCATTAATAATGGCCTAAAATAAAAAACCGCCCGGTTAAAGGCGGCTTTTTACATTTAATATTGTGCTCTTTGTTAAGAAGTCTTGGTGTTGAGTTTTTTCAGCTTATAGCTGGATATTTTCTTTACTTCGGTCGGGAGGCCCATTCCGTTTAAAAGCTCTATAAAAGGATCCGGGTCAAGCTCTTCCACATTTACCATGGTTTTTACATCCCATTGGCCTTTAGCGATAAGGATGGCCGCGGCAACCGGCGGAACGCCGGCGGTGTAGCTTATGGCCTGGGACTCAACCTCGTTGTAGCATTCTTTATGGTCGCAGACATTGTAGATGAAGAGTTCTTTTTCCTTCTCCCCCTTTTTGCCTTTTACAAGACAGCCTATGCAGGTTTTTCCGGTATAGTTAGGAGCCAGGGTTTTCGGATCCGGCAGGCAGGCCTTTACTGCTTTAAGAGGCACCACTTCAAGCCCTTCCGCGGTTTTTACGGGTTTTTCGGACAGGAGCCCGATATTTTTTAAAACCGTGAAGCAGTTGATGTAGTGGTCGGAAAATCCCATCCAGAAGCGTATGCTGTTGGCGTCAATGTTTTTGGAGAGCGAATGCAGTTCGTCGTGCCCGGTCAGGTAAACAGGCTGTTTCCCTACCACCGGGAAGCTGTAAACGAGCTTTTCGGTGTGCGTGGGAAGGCAGACCCATTTGCGGTCTATCCAGGTCCAGACCTTTACGAATTCCCTGAAGTTTATCTCGGGGTCAAAATTCGTGGCAAAATACTTGCCGTGCGACCCGGCGTTAACATCCATGATATCAATCGTGTCTATTTTATCAAAGTAGTGTTTCAACGCGAGCGCGCAGTAGGCATTGACCACGCCCGGATCAAAGCCGGCTCCGAGTATCGCGGTTACGCCTTTTTCCTTGCAGCGGTCTTTCCTTTTCCACTCATAATTTCCGTACCAGGGCGGATCCTCGCATACCTTGTCGGGTTCCTCGTGTATGGCGGTGTCTATGTAGGCCGCGCCGGTTTCTATGCAGGCTTCAAGCACCGACATGTTGACGAAAGCGGAAGCAAGGTTGACGACGATTGAAATATCGTTTTCCTTGATTAGTTTTACTGTCGCTTTTACATCCTTCGCGTCAATCTGCTTGGCCGTAATCGTGTTCTTGGGGTCTTTGTAGCTGTTTTTGTTTTTCACGCTCGCAAGAATGTCTTCGCAGTGTTTCGGCGAACGGGAAGCGATATAAATATTGCCGAATATGTCGTTGTTCTGCGCGAACTTGTGCGCCGCCACATGAGCAACTCCCCCGGCTCCTACGATAAGCACATTTCTTTTCATTGTTTTTCTCCCTGGTTACGATAAACTGCCGGTAAAATCCTTATATGTAAATTCGCGGACAACTTTAATTTTCCCGTTTAACTGCCTGAGGACAATCGCGGGCATCTGCAGGCCGTTAAACCAGTTCTTTTTAACCATTGAATATCCGGCCGCGTCGGCGATACGCACGATGGAGCCGGGTTTTAAGCGCGCTTTGAATTTGTAAGTTCCGAAAATATCGCCGGCGAGGCAGGAGCGCCCTGCCACGGTATATTTATATTTTCCGTTTTCAACGCCTTCCATTTTTGCCGGTGTTCTGTATATAAGAAGGTCCAGCATATGGGCTTCGGTTGAGGCGTCCACAATGGCTATGTCAACTTTGTTATGAACTACATCAAGAACTTTCGTAACAAGCTCTCCGCCCTTTGTTATGCTGGACTCGCCGGGTTCAAGGTAAACCTGCAGGTTGAATTTCGCGCCAAACGACTTTAGTTTCGCGCAAAACTTATCCAGAGGATAGCCCTCTTTAGTGAAGTAAAGGCCGCCTCCGAGGCTCACCCAGCTGAGCCTGCGCAGTATTTCGCCGTATTCCGAGGCTATGTAGTCAAGCGATTTTGAGAAATTAGGAAAATCGTCGTTTTCGCAGTTGAAGTGAAACATCGCGCCGCTGATCTTGTCTATAACCTTAAGCACAGCTTTTTTGTCACTGACGCCCAGCCTGGAGTGCTTTCTGGCCGGGTCGGCGAGGTCAAAATGCGAATAGCTTATTCCGGGATTTATTCTAAGGCCTGTTTTAACGCCCCTGCAGTGCTTGGCGAAGGCCTTTAACTGCGAGACCGAATTGAAAATGACTTTATCGGAGAATTTTGCCGTTTCCCGGATGTCGTTTTCGGAGAAGGCCACGCAGTAGGCGTGAGTCTCTTTGCCGAATTTTTCAAAGCCCAGCTTCGCCTCGTAGAGCGAACTGCTGGTGGTTCCGTCCATATAGCGGCGCATCAACGGAAAAACAGACCAGGTTGAAAAACATTTCAGGGCAAGCACCGACTTAGCGCCGGAGTGTTCCCGGACATACCTGATTTTTTTCAGGTTTGAAAGAAGCTTCCTTTCATCAATAAGGTAATAGGGCGTAGTTAGCCGCATGATTATAATTTGAGTCAGTTGAAAAACCTCTTTCGGGCTGCAATTTCGGTCTTTGGCCTGCGGCTTCGTTGGCCTCAGCTTACAGATACTCCGTGGAGCATATGCTCGCTTCGGCCGTCTTGCCTCGGCGCAAAGCCCAAAATTTCGCTCCTGAAACAGGCTTTTCAATTGACTCAATTTACGGAGCAACCGATTAAAAAATATTGCCCGTCAAAAATATGGATGTTAATAATATATTGATATTAAGTGTTTTTGAGGAAGGATATGAGTGAGAACAAAAGATTTTCATTGAAGTGATTTTATGTATTTACAGGATGCTTCTTGAGTTAAATTATCATCTCCTTGCGGTTTTAATTTTGCATAAGTTTATAAAATATTACAATTTGTGTCAATACTTCCGTCATAAAAACTATTACAGCTCCGCCACTTCTGCGTTGGAGAGAGGCGACCATTGGAGCCGCGGAATAACCGCTTCGGAGCAAATCACCGGCGAGCCGCTGTCCTCGGCCCTGAAAAGAGAATAATAATCGCCGTTTCTGGTGTAATCCCGGAAGGCCAGCAGGGTTTCGCCGTCGGTCAGCAGAGAGTTCAGCGCGGAATATTCCATTTTTTTTATTTCCCCGAGAGCCCTGTTAAACGCGGCTTTTAACCCCATTGAGCCGTACTGGGCAATGTATCTGAAAAACACTTCAGTGTCGTAAGGGTCGCTTTCGGGCAGATATTCGGATTTAATGTGTTTGAGCATTTCGCTGAAGTCATTTTTTGAGATTGTGCCGTTGTGAGCGAAAATCATATTTTTAAACTCAAAAGGGTGGGCGTGGCGTGTCGTGGATGTGTCGTGCCAGGCGGATTTTCTGAGGTGGCAGACAAGAACTTTAGATTCTCCTATTTCTCTGAGCTTGCTTAGAATACTGGTTTTTTCCTGCGCCGCCGAACCGCCGCTTTTTAAAACCCTCGCCGAGCCGTTTTCATACCAGCCTATTCC
Organism: Elusimicrobia bacterium RIFOXYA2_FULL_47_53; assembly: GCA_001800315.1. Classification (GTDB taxonomy): domain Bacteria; phylum Elusimicrobiota; class Endomicrobiia; order Endomicrobiales; family XYA2-FULL-47-53; genus XYA2-FULL-47-53. The sequence goes on from MGVE01000014.1 coordinate 90,326, forward strand.
CCAGCCGTCATAGTGGCCCTTTGAGTTTCCGGGCGGCACATTCCCTTCTACCGCAAGCTCCCAGAAGGCTTCCAGCAGATCGCTGTTTTTCAGGTAATTAAAATTCTTTATGCCCAGCAGTCTGCACATGGTTTCCTTTAAAAAATAAGTTTAACAACTGCGATAGCGGTGATTATGCCGAAAATGTCCGCGATGAGGCAGACGGGCACCAGATACTTTGTTTTCTTTATTCCCACCGCGCCGAGGTAAACCGCCAGCACATAGAAAGTGGTTTCGGCGCTGCCGATTATTACAGCCGAGATTCTGGAAGCCATGGAATCCGGGCCGGTAGTTTTGACGATATCGGTAAATATTCCCAATGCGGCGCTGCCCGAGAGAGGCTTTATTATGGCGATAGAGAATACATCAACGGGTATGTTGAAAATCGGAGAAAGCCACGCGAGCATCGCTTTCATGGAGTCATAGGCGCCGGAAGCCTGGAAGGTCTTTATGGCAAGAAAAATTGCCAGGATATAAGGAAAAATTTTAATAATTACATCTATGCCGTCCTTGGCTCCCGAGACAAAAGAGTCGTAGAGTCGGACTTTCTTGAACAGCCCGTAGGCAACGGTGAAAAGAATAAATACCGGTATAAGGGCCTGAGAGAAATAATTTAAGAGGTCCATTTAGATATTTTCCTGAAAGCAAAAAGTACGGTTATGGCAACCGCGGTTGAAATAAGCGTGGCAACTATGGTCGGCAGAACAATGGCGCTGGGAGCCTGCGAGCCGTAATTCGCCAGAAGCCCTATAACGGTAAAAGGGATCAGCTGTATGCTTGAAGTGTTAATTACGATAAACAACATCATCTCAAAGGATATGTTGTCTTTTTCTTCCGGAGGATTTAGACTCTGCAGGTCTTTCATGGCTCTTATTCCAAGAGGAGTAGCGGCGTTGCCGAGCCCGAAAATATTTGCCAGCAGGTTCAGGGTTATGGATGTTATGGACGGGTGGTCGTCAGGGATATTTTTAAAAAGCCTGGATATCAGGGGCTTGAAAAAATGCGAGAGCTTATAGATGAGGCCCGAATCCTCCAGTATCTTAGTCAATCCGAGCCAGAGCGATACGATGCCCAACAGGTAAATGCTTACTTCAACGGCCGACTTGCTCGCCTCAAACATGGCCTTTGTGAAATCGTCAAACCTGCCGTTTATAACGGAAAAGGCCACGCTGACGGCGATCAGTAAAAACCAGATAATATTCATATTTTCTTTATGAGAAGAGTTTTCCCGCGGGTGTCCAGCTCAACTTTAGCTCCCACCGGAAGAGTAATCTTGTTTCTGACATGCCCGATGTTTTCGCAGAAAACAACCGGAAATTTAACTTTCATCTGTTCTGTTATGACTTTGTAAACATCGCGGGGTTTAGAGCCCCTGAAATCTCCGAGAATAAGCCCTCTGATGTTTTTGAATTTGCCCGCGATAATCCAGTGAGTCAGGCAGCGGTCTATTTCGTGGAGTTTCTCGTCCACATCCTCAAAAAAAACAACGGCGCCGGAGGTTTCGGTTTCCCATTGAGTGCCTAAAAGCGCGCTGAGCGTAATAAGATTCCCGCCTTTGAGTGTCCCGCTGGTTTTGCCATGCTTAAAAACCTCTATACGGGAGCCGGCGAACAAATTTCTATCCGGAAAGCCGCTTAAGGCGTTGAGAAAGGATTTTACCGTGAAACGCGAAGGTTTTTCAAAATTAATAATCATCGGGGAATGCAGGGTCACAAGGTTGCATCTTTCGTACAGGGTGTTTAGTAAAGTAGATATATCGCTGAAACCCGCGAAAATCTTGGGATTGCGCCCGATGAGTTTATAGTCAATATACGGCAGAGCTTTCATGGAACTGTAGCCGCCGCGCCTCGCGATGATCAGCTCCGCTTTACTGTTTCTGAAGGCGGCGTGTATTTCGGCGGCTTTTTCCTTTGGAGAAAGCAGGCGGGTTTTGAACTTTCTGTTTAAGACCGGGAAGCCCAGCTTTTCAAAATTTTTCAGGCAGGCATTAAACTCTTTTCTGCTTTTCATAGGCCAGCTGGGCGATATTGTGGCCGTCAGTATCTTTCTCACAGGCTTGTCGCTCCCAGTATATTGAACAGGGCTTTGCTCATGTCCTCTATTTTGCACGGTTTTGGCAATACGCCCGAGAATCCGTACTCTTTAAAATTCGCCACAATAGGGTCGTTGGAATAGCCGCTGAACACCAGGGCCTTTACGGACGGGTCCATTTTGAGCATTTTGGCCAGCACATCTTTTCCTCCGAAACCTCCGGGGATGGTCAGGTCTAAAATTACGGCGTCAAAGGGCTGCCCGGAATTTCTGGCTTCCGAAAATACGGAGATAGCTTCCTCGCCGTTCCTAGCAAAGCCCGCGGAGTAGCCGAGGTGATTGAGAATCCTTCCCATGGTGTTTCTTATCAGGTCCTCGTCGTCCATAATAAGGACTTTTCCGTGGCCCTTTATCTCCCGCTGTTCGGTGGCGGCTGGGTATTCCTGCGTTTTAGCCGTTTTCGCGGTGACGGCAGGAAGATAAATGTTTATGGTTGTTCCGACGCCAACCTCGGATTCGGCGCCGATAAATCCGCCGTGCTTATTTATTATGGAAAATGAAACCGCAAGCCCCAGACCGCTGCCTGTTTCCTTGGTGGTGAAATACGGATAGAATATTTTTGAAATTATGCTTTTCTCTATGCCGTTCCCGTGGTCCCGTATGGCAATATGAATGTAATTCCCGGGAGCCAGCGCCATGCTGTTTTCCGCGGAATATATTCTAATGTTCCTGGCTGAAATCTCAATCGCGCCGCCGTCCGGCATGGACTGGTCGGCATTTATGATAATATTGTTAATTACCTGGGCCATCTGGCCGACATCCATATCGGCGTCCCACAGCGAATCTTCTATAAAATAATCGCATCTGGATTTTGAGCCCCTTAGCATGAAAGTCGCCGAATCGCGCAAAATGCTCACAATGGAGGCTTTTTGCTTTACTGGCACGCCTCCTTTTGAAAATGTCATAAGCTGTTGCGTAAGCCCCCTGGCCTCAAACGACGCTTTTTCGCTCTCGCTGAGCAGGTCAAAGAGCACGCTGTCGGGAGCCGCGTGAAATTTCGCGAGGCCGATATTACCCAGTATGGCGGTCAGAAGATTGTTGAAATCGTGAGCTATACCGCCGGCAAGAATGCCGACAGCCTCTATTTTATGGGCTTTGGTTATATTTTCTTCCATTTTTAGTTTCTCTGTTATGTCCCGAAAGACTATAACGACGCCGGTAATCCTGCCTTCATTGTCTTTTATCGGTGCGCCGCTGTAGGTAATATTTCTTTCAGCGCCGTCCCGGGCAATTAAAATCGTTTCACCCGGCATATCGGTCACAGTGCCGGAATTTAATACCCGAACATACAGGTTTTCGCAGGGTTCCCGCGAATCTTTACAGATTATGTGTAAAACCTCGGCGATATGCCGTCCTATAGAGGAAGCGAAGGACCAGCCGGTTAAGTCCTCGGCAACCTTGTTCATAAGCGAAATGCGTCCGGCTGAGTCAACCGAAATGACGCCGTCAGCGATGGATCTTAAGGTCACGGCAAGATGTTCTTTTTCCGCAAGAAAGGCCGCCAGCATGGCTTTTCTCGCGGTGATATCTTTGGCTATAAGGATAATGCTGTCTAAGTCTACATTGCCCTCTTTTCTTTTCAAAAGGGAGCTTGAAAGCATTACCGGCAGCAGCTTCCCGGTTTTGGTTCTAAAGTTAAGCTCCATGTCACTTAAGAAACCGTCGGTTGAAAGCCTGGTGAAAAACTCTTTCCTTGTTTTCTCGCCGTCTTCAAAAATTGTGTTAATACTCAGGCCCGTTAGTTCGGATTCCGAGTATTCAAGCGCTGCCATGGCCGCGTAGTTGGTGGTTTTAATCACGGAATTAATGTCAATTACGAATATCATGTCCGCGATAGAATGCAGGATATTGTCAACATAATCTCGGGAAACCGTTGTATTTTTAAGCTCAGCGGACATTTTGTTGAAATTCTCAACAAGCATTCCTATTTCGCCGCCGGTACTTGAATCAACCGTCGCGGCCAGGTTTCCGGACGCGAGGTTTTTTGAGGCGGCGGCAAGTTTAATTATCGGCCTTGAGAATTTTCTGGACAGCGCGAAGGCAATGAGTATTGAAATCACCGCGGAAGCTGTAAAAATAAGAAGGTAAAAATGCCCCATGCTCCGGGTATCTTTAAAAATGACCGCAAACGGGACTTTTGCCGCAACGCGCAGAAATGGTTTGTCGGGAACAAGCGAGTAGTCGGAGTAGGCTATAATGGAGTTGTCTAATGTTTTGAAAATCAAAGACTTCTGAAATTCTTTTGAAAAGGCGGATGAAATTTCAGCAGAGGCGCTTGACCCCCGCGGCGCGTAAAAGTTGGCATTATCCGGCCCGTAAGCCCAAACCAGCTGCTCCTGGTATATCTTGATTCCGGAAAGATATTCAAAAAAGTATTTTAGATCATAATCAATAGCGATGAACCCGCCGGTGTCTCTGCCGCCCGACTTGTGCGCCGCTATTGTAAAATAGGTCGTATTTTTATTCTTAAACGGGCCGGCTACGGCGAAACCGTCAGAATCCGCGTTTAACTTGTTAAACAGCTCCGATTTTGAGAAATCTCTGTAATTCTTTAGAACACCGCTTCGGTCAACTCTGGCTATTTCCCTGCCGCGACCGTCAACGCAGTAAAGGCTTAGAAAGGTTTTTTTGCTGAGCAGATATCTTGTAAGAAGCTTTTCCAAGGGTGGATAGGATATTTTGTTATTCCGAGGAGCATCCAGATTCACCTGCCTGAAGATGTCGTTTGTGGATAAAAGCCTGAGCGTATTTTTAAGGTCTTCATTGAAATGGAAATTGAAATTATCGGTTATGGACCTGAATTCGTACACCAAATGTCCGGTCGCGTGATTAATATAGGATTGCCTGCTGAAAAAATAATAAGACAGGGAGACGGCGGCCGTCATAAAAAGCGTGCTCCCCGTAAGGATTAGAAGGAGGCTTTGAAAAAAACTTAGACCTTTTATTTTTTGAATCATGTTTAGTAGGTTATGCCTTTTTCCCTGAAACTGAAATATCCGGAATCGGAAACGATTATATGGTCCAAAAGCGCTATTTCAACGGTATCAAGGGCTTTTTTTAACGCTTTCGTGGCGGAGATGTCGTCCTGGGACGGTTCCAGTGAGCCTCCGGGATGGTTGTGCGCCACTATTATTCCGGAGGCCTTCGCTTCAATCGCTTTTGCGGCGATCTCTCTTGGATAAACCGCGGAGCGGTTTATGGTTCCCTCAAAGACGGTTTCGGTTTTTATGAGCCGATTGCCGTTATCAAGAAAAATTCCAACAAATTCCTCTTTGCTTTTGTCTTTTAAGTAAAGGTTTAAATAATTTATTACGGCGGCGGGGCTGGAAAGCAGGTCCTTCTTTCTCATTCCCCTTTCAGCGCGAAGTTCTGCTAGGTCGCCTACAAGCCTTAGGAAAACAGCGATGTGTTCCGAAGCGCCGCCCGATCTGAGTTCGGTATCAGACGCTTTTAAAATCATGTCCAGGCTCTTGAACTTTTCCAGGAGTTTTTTGGCTGTATTTTTCGTGTCCCTGCGCGAAACCGCATAAAACAACGCCAGCTCAAGAACTTCATAATCCTGCCAGCCTTTTATTCCGGTTTCAATATAGCGTTGTTTTAAGCGGCTCCTGTGGCCGTGGAAACTCTTTTTCAAATCATCCCCCCAAACAACAGCGTAAGTCATCGGCTCATTTCAGGCACAGATTTACCAGTGAACCTGCGCCCTGAGCTGTTTTTTTTCCGAAATATGTTTTTTTTGCGCGAGCATTTTCTCTTTGGCTCTTTTGGAGCGTTTGCGTTTCTGCCTTCTTATCTTTTCAATTCTCTGCTGTTCGCGGCTAAGCCTTCCTAATACCGCGGATTCAACTTTATCGCAGAGGATCCTTCTCGCGAGGAACCTGTTGAGGGACTGCTGGCGCTCGCTCTGGCACTTGACATCCGTTCCGGTAGGCAGGTGTTTTAAATAAACACAGGTAGAGGTTTTGTTGACATTCTGCCCGCCCTTGCCGCCCGACCTAATAAAATTTTCCAGCAGGTCGCCCTCCGAAATGCCCAGCCTGCGCATCCTTTCTTCAAGCTCGCTCTGTTTCGCGGGATTTACGCCAAAATCCATTAAGAAGTCCTCGTATTTAACAAGCTTCTTTCAAAAAACACAATGCCCGCGCTTTTAAGGTCTGTCACCAGCTGTTCGGCCGATTTGAAGTGAAATGCGTTTATGCCCTGCTCTCTGGCAGAGAGCACATTCTCAAGTATGTCGTCTGTGTAGAAAATTCTTTCCGGAGCGGTGCCGTAAAAATTTATCAATTGTTTGTAAATCTCAGAATCCGGCTTAAGAAGTTTAAGGCGGTAGGAAAGGTGGTAATCTTTAAAATGCCTCATGAGAGGGTAGGCGCTCTGAATATGCTCAAAGTGCATCTTGTTGGTGTTTGAGAGAATACCAAGCTCAAAATGATCTTTTAAGCTTTTTATAATGGAGTTAATCGCGGGTTTTTCGGTGAATATATCGCAGGCGATGCGCCTGAAATTTTCATAACTCAGGTTCATGGGAAACCTGGCTGTCACCGACGAGTAGAACTCCTGTTCGGAGATCTCACCCCTGTCAAAAGATTCGCTGAGACCGGAACGAAAAATATAACTGAATATTTCGTCTCTTTCCCGTCCGGAGCATTCTGCGAAACCGTTTGCTATCGGGGCCAGGTCAAAATCCAGAAGAACATTGCCGATATCAAAAATTAGAACTTCCGTTTTACTTTTCACTTTCATTCCTCTGAACAGCAGCTAATTCCTGCTGATCCAGGATAATAATTTGTTTGTGAAAACCTTATCCTCAAACATCTGGACACCGTGCCTGCCGCCCGCGGCGGAAAGCATCTCGGAGCGTTTATTTGATTTAATTTTGGCGTAGAGAAGAGAGGAGCTCTGGTAAGCGTAAGTATCGCCGGGCGAAGCCGCTATGAGCACAGCTCTCTTTGAATATTCTAATACCGGACCGGACGCGGCAAAACCCGCGTAATTGAGGCCCGGAGAGAGCAAAACCACGGCAGGAATGGATTTGTCCATGGATCCGTAAATCAGACAGACATTGGCGCCGAGGCTCGCGCCGGCAAGCGCTATTTTTTTAGCGGGTGTGCCGTATGTGGTTTCAAGAGTTTTAACGGCTTTCTCCAGATCGGAGACCATTCTCTCCCATTCCGAGGCAGGCCCCGGAGGAGAAAAATTTGCATAACTTATCTTTTTGCCTTTAATATCCCTGGTGCTTTCACCGTGGCCCCGCGCGTCGTAGGAAAGGAATCCGTAGCCGAGGCGCGCGAGATTGTGCGCGAACGGCTGCCACTCTTCCTGATTGCTTGCAAGGCCGTGCAAAAGTATAAAAGTCTTCATGCTTTTGCTTGCGGGAGGATAGTAGAGGGCCGAAATAATAACACCGTCATTTGTGATAAAAGTAATCTTTTTGCCGATCTTCGCGCCTGGTTTTACGGCGTAGCTATGGGCGTTAAAGGAAAGCAGCAGGATCGCGGCTGATAAAAGGATTCTAAAAAAGCTTATTTTTTTGGTCATAAATTTTACATTCCGTAAAAGGTTCTCGGCAGGCTTCACTTTTGTTTCAGTATTTTATTTACTTTAACTGCCACTTTAGCGAGGCCTTCTTTAACCGGTACCGTATTGTGGACGATCAGATCCATCTCCGGCCCGATATATTTGTCCGATGCCTCTCTCCAGAGAGGATGGAAAGGTTCGTAGTACACATATTTTACAGCCTCGTTAAGCATTTTCTTGTTCTGCGGCGGATTAAGATCCCCCGCCCAGTGTTTGCCGCCCGCGATCTTCCTGTTGGCGGGCTGGGCAAGGCCCGTATCGGCAAGCATCTCCTGTCCCTCGTCGCCGGCAAGGCATTTTACAACTTCCCACGCCTCTTTGGGATTTTTGCAGGTTTTCAGTATAGCGTACCCGGAGCCGCCGGTACCAAAGCCTCTTTTGCCTTTCGGGCCCTTAGGAAACATGGCGACATCCCACTTGAACTTGTCACCGACAAGCTGTCTTAAATTGGGAGTTTCCCAAATCCCGGACTGGAACATGGCGAGCCTGCCCATTATAAAGAGCTGGTTTATGCTCATACCGGAGTTTGTGAGCGCGTCTGGTTTCGGAGAGACGAAATGCCTGTAAGAGAGGTCCACAAACGCCTGCACGCCGTCAACGGCCTCTTTTCTGTCAAGAAGGCAGGTCTTGGGGTCATCAATATCATCCACGAGTTTCCCGCCATAGGAATAGACAAAGTTGTGCCAGGTCCAACCCCAGTAACCGTAGCAGCTGATTTTCTTTTCGTTAAACTCCGGGTCGCCGGGATGCCTTCCTTTGTCGTCAATGGTAAGTTTTTTAGCCGTGGCGAGGAATTCGTTCATGTCCCAGTTGTCTTTCGGGAAGGGCACATTGCTTTTTTCAAAAAGGTCTTTGTTGTAGTAAATGCAGGCGAAAGGAGCGGTGTCTCGGGGTATGCAGAATAATTTGCCGTTTCGCGTGAACCTGGAAACGACCTCCGGAAAGAAATTATTTATGCTGAATCCCTTATCCCCGCTTAAAAACGGCGTCAGGTCCAGAAGCGCGTTTTTGTAAAAAAAGGTCACGAAAATATTAACTTCGCAGAAAATAATGTCCGGCGGATTGCCTCCCGCGATCTCCGTGAGCACTTTGTCGGTATAGGTGCCCGAAGGGATGTGTTCCAGAACGACTTTAATCCCGGGGTTGTTTTTCCCCCAGTTTGAAATGGTTTTGTTTATTATTTCCTTCTCGGAAGGCGCTCCCCAGTACGCGACGCGGATTTCGGTTTGTTTTCCCGCGCCGGCGCTGTTTTCCTTTTTGGAGGAACAGCCCGTTGAAAATATAGCCGAAAGCATAAGCGCGGCCGCAAAACAGATTTTTAAGTTCTTTGACATTAAGTCGTCTCCCTGAAAAATAATTTTTACTAACCTTTAAGGCCGGTCAACGCTATGCCCTGTGTTATAAAGCGCTGGTTGAGAATGAACACAATCAGGGCCGGCGCGAGAACGATGACGGAGGCCGCCATAAGAAGCGTCCAGTTGGTGGAATAGATGTCCTGGAAGTATGAAAGCCCGATAGGCAGTGTTTTCATGTGTTCCGACGATGTCACAATAAGAGGCCAGAAGAAACTCTGCCAGTTTCCGAGAAATGTAAAAGTGGCGAGTGTCGCTATGGCAGGCTTTGAAAGCGGCAGGATTATCTGCCAGTAAATCCTCCACGAACTGCAGCCGTCAATTCTCGCGGCGTCCTCAAGGTCGGTCGGCAGAGTCATGAAAAACTGCCTCAGCATGAATGTTCCGTACGCCGAGAATATACCGGGAAGTATCAGGGCCTTGTAAGTGTCAAGCCAGCCGAACATTTTAAGAAGAATAAACACGGGAATAAGGGTTACCATGCCGGGTATCATCATGGTGGCGAGGTAGGCAAAAAACAGCTTGTCTCTGCCGGGAAATTTGAGCCTCGCGAAGGCGTAGGCGGCCATGGAGCTTGTCAGAATCTGTCCAAAGGTGACGGCAACCGCCACAAAGATACTGTTTAAATAAAACTTGCCGAAAGGGATCGCGTGCCAGGCCTCAATGTAGTTGGACCACATTATCGGGGTGGGCCATAGCTGGAGCGTGGAAGTGAAGATCTGGGACGGCTCCTTTAAGGATGTGGAAAGCATCCACAGGAACGGAAAAATCATTGATATGCCGAATAGCGACAATACCAGGTAGACAAAAAATTTATTAATCATGTCCCGAATCAATTTTATCTGGTGCAGTGTCATGTAAACCTCTAAAGTGGTAAGAGATAAGGGGTACGGGGTAAGTTAACAACAGGGCAAATCATTTAGGTTTGGCCTTAACTTAACACTTACCACTTAGCACTGTATTTTTTCAAATGTACTGATACTGAACTTTTTTGCCGCCGTACTTCCAGTTAAACATCGTGACAAGCAGAATGATTAAGAATAAAAACCAGGCTAACGCCGAGGCCTTGCCCATGTAAAACCATACAAAGGCGTTGTTGTAAATATAGTACTCAATGGTTGTGGTCGCTCCGCCGGGCCCGCCCCTTGTCATAAGGTAGGCGCTCTGGAATCCGCCCTGAAAGGCGCCGATGACGCTCATGATGAATATGAAAAAAGTCGTCGGAGAAAGCATCGGAATCGTGATATGAACAAATTTTTGCCAGGGGTTGGCGCCGTCAATCTCGGCCGCTTCGTATAGATGCAAAGGTATTCCCTGCAGAGCCGCGAGGTATAAGAGCATATTGTAGCCGCCTACTCCCGACCAGAGTCCCATAAGCACAAGACTTATTTTTGCCCAGACCGGATGATTAAGCCAGGCAGGGCCCTGAATGCCGACATAGGCAAGCATCGTGTTCAACAGGCCGTAGTCAGGGTTATAGATCCACCGCCAGAGGAGCGCGACGGCAACGATAGACGAAATTGACGGAAGGAAGTATATGGTCCTGAAGAACATTATCCCCCGGAGGCTTCTATTCATAACTATCGCCATGAAAAGGGAGCCTATCATGCCCAGCGGTATGCCAACCATGAAAAACAGGGTGTTGTAGAGGTAATACCAGAACTCAAAATCGTTGGGCCTTAGATAATTCCAGAAAATGATGTAATCCGAAAGGGTTGAAAACCTGAAATCGGGAAGTATGTGAAATCCGAATACATCAATAAAGTTTTTAAACCAGACAAATTTCGGCGGGCTGAAAAGGTCCCAGGTTGTAAAGCTCAAAAGCAGGGAGGCGACCACGGGGATTGAAATAAAGAGAAGAAAACCGATTAAATTCGGGAGTATGAAGCAATAACCTATAAATGTCTCACTGTTTATCAATGAAATTAATTTTTTTTTCATCGCGAAATAGGTCTCAGGTAAATATCCATTATTGACGGCGCTAAAGACACTTAAGTATAGTAAATTCAATATGTTCGGTCAAGGAAATAAGCTCAGAAATATTCCCCGTTTAGTTATAAGTTTTAAGTTGTAAGTTGTAAGTGAACGACCGCTTTCTTTGTGTCGTCATACCAGCGGAAGCTGGTATCCAGTGGTTTTTCTGGATCCCAGACTGAACGGTTCCGGGATGACGGATTTTACGGAACGCGCAGCAAGCTGCGCAGCTACAAAACCATTTAACTACGAGATTGCTTTTCGCCACTGTGTCGTTGGCGGACTGTTGCCCGCCACTGTGTCGTTGGCGGACTGTTGCCCGCCACTGAACCTTTGGCGTGCTGACGCGTACCTTCGTTCGCAATGACAGACTTTTTTTGGTGTCGTCATCCCAGAGGTAGCAGTCTGGGATCCAGTCTTTTGGTTTTTTGATGGATTCCGGAGTGGCGGCCCAATGCTTTGAATAAAATCAGCTGGCCTCCCAGGCGAATGCGAAGCATTCTTCATCCGTCCAAAGACGGGTGATTTTTCGCCGCGGGACTGAACATTTCCGGAATGACAGCGTATGGCGGGAATGACAGGGCCTTATTATCAGAAACCGCAGGAGAGTGATACTCTGTGCGAGCCGGTGGTAGAAATGAGCTGAAGCGGCCAGAGAAGCGCGTAATCAAAAATAATATCGTAATCGCCGAAGTTTTTCTTAACTCCAAAACCGCAGGTAAGACCGCCTGAGTTACCGCCGAGCCTTGCCGCGAGCATTTCGTTTAGGAACCAGGCTTCGGCGCCGAGGCTGAGGCTGATGTTTTTCTCCCTCTGTTCAGTAACAATGTTTCTGTAAACCAGGTCCGAGGCGATAATCAGGTTTTTCATTGAGCCAAGTTTTCTTATTTTATACGCGGCGCCTACCCTTGTCTCGGCCGCGGCGTTGTCTTCCGTTAATATGCCCATATCGGGTTGGGTGATGTTTTTAACGGCAATGCCGGCAGACGCCACTCCGAATTTGTTGGCTTTGAGTTTTGCCCATAAGCCTAAATCGGCCGTGAAATTGGATTTTGAACTGCCGGATGCGAAAACCGGGTCGTTCCTTGAATAATCGTCTAAAATATAGGAATGGGACAGATATTTGGCGTTCGCGCCGAACGATATTTCCGGCCAGTTTCCCTTAAACCTGAAAAGCCTTTCAATACTGCGCGCGTAGGTTATATTTACAGTATTTTCCCTGTGGTAATTCGCGCTGAAATCCGTCCAGCTTATCCCGAAACTGCCTATCTCGCCATACGGATATAGGGCCGAGAAATACTGCAGGCTCAGATCCACATTTTCAAGGCCTGAAAAAAGTTTGGCGTAGGAAAGCCCGATCTGCGGATTCCCGGCCTGGGTGATTCCGGCGGGATTGTACAGCGGCGCGTTTGAGTCGTCTGCCACAGCCGTAAAGGCTCCGCCCATGGCCATGGGCCTGGCGCCAAAGCCGGGGTCTTTAAAAACGGCGTAACTATCGCTTAACGCGAATAGGGCGCTTAAATTAATCAGCATTAGAATTTTTACGGTTCTTGATCTCATAATATTTATCTTGCCACGGTTATGGTTCCGGAATATGTTTTGCCGTCTAAATTAAACTGGTAGATATACACGCCGGTTTCAACCAGTTCGCCTATGTCGTTTTTTCCGTTCCAGAGATTGCCCGCGGAAAGTATTTCAACGGTTCTTACTTTGTTCCCGGTCACATCAAAAATATTCACCTTAAGGTCCTGCCCGGAGAGGCCGTCAAAGCTCGCGAAATCGTTAATGTTGTCTTTAGTGTAGGGGGTTATGATATTTTCTTTAGGCTTATAGGTGGACGAGTCTACGGCTTTTGAAGGGAACAGAGCGTACTTTGTGAAATGAAGCGTCTGGCAGGAGACAGTATTTTTTTTCTCCGCTTCCGTTGAATTGAAATCTTTTACCGTTCCCCCGAGCAGCCTCCAGCCTATGCCGTCCCACCAGAAAACCTTTAAGTCGCCGACTGCAGCGCCGGTGGTGTCTTCCCTCCCGTCTTTCGGGTTTAAATCCGTATAAAGCAGAGTCAGCGTTACGGGTTTTCTGAAAGTAAGCCCTGACGGCCCAAACTCGTAGGCCGCGACGGCTTTGGCGCTGTTGGACAGGGCGGGCGCGGCGGGGAGCGAATCAACTGAAAGTTTTGTTATTGTAATGGCTTCGCCGTTCCTTAAAGCGCCTGCCGGCAGTTCAACCGATGTCTGGCCGTCGTCGGGGTTAAGGTCCTGAAGCGAGAGCGTTCCGCTTGTAATGACAACAGCCGCGGAAGCCGAAACGCTTATTTCCGCGGGGTTAGCGGAGGATTTGTAGTAACCGATATTGCCTAAATCGTCCGTTGCTGAAGCATAAAAGTATATTTTTCCCACAGCCAGCCCGGCCGAAGGTATTGAAACGCCGAAATACCGTGATGTGGAAATAGCCTCGCTTGATGCCATTGCAAGAGTTGTCCACTCGCCGGTATTTACCTTGTAGTAAAGGCTGGCGGAGGCTATGTTCCTTGTCCCGTAGGCTACGATTTTAACAGGTATGTCTTCCGAAAGCGAGTAGACCGCGCTTGGGGCGGCCACGGCTGAAAAAGCCGGAATAGTGGCTGAGATTTTTATGCCGGTATAGGGGCCGAGGACGGCCGTATTTCCAGCGTAATCCTCTTCCACGACGCGCAATTGATAGGTCGTTCCCGGGGCAAGGCCGTCGGTGTTCCATGTTGTGTTATAAGTTGTATCAGCCGTATCGGTATCTTTCCCGATGGTGTACCATTTGGACCCGCCGGAGAGCCCGTCATGCTCAAAGCGCACATGTTCAACAAAAGAGTTTGAAGCGGAAGACTGTGCCGTGGCGGTTAAATTGATAATTGTTGTAGTTGTTGAATCAAATATGGCTCCGTCGGCAAGCGCATAAGAATTGGCGGTGGCTGCGCTGGGAGCGGAGGGCGCTGTGCTTGAGACGAGCCTGAACTCGTCAATATAGCAGGTGGCAGTGGAATTAGCATTAAAATACACAATATTTATCTTAGCGATGCTTGATGACATTATTGCGCTGAAGTTCGTGAAAGAGTTTAAGTTAAGGCTGTATTCCGTCCATGCGGCTGAATAAGTTATGGCGCTGGAGGTGGCTCTGGCAGAGGCGGTGTCGTCAATCTCAAACTTAAATTCTGTAGTTGAGCCTTCCGTAGGGCCTTTTTTTACCGCTATTTTAAGTGTGTCGCAAGACGAGATATCCATTGGCAGAGGATTAGACAAGTCGGTAAAAAGTTCACCCAAAGCGACCCACCCGGCAGGGCCGGATATGTAATTGATTTCCAGAGCTTTTGAACCCGAGTAAGTTTCGCTGGTAACATAGACGATATTTTTGATTATGCTTCCGGTTCCGAGGTCATAGTATGTTCCTATCCCTCTTTTATAGGCGTTTTCGCTGAAGCCCTGATCAAAGTTGTCTATCCATATCGTCTGAAGCTTATCGCTTAGTACAATATCGTCAATATAGACAGTTTCGGCGCCCGGAGAGTCGGTGGAAAAATCCAGCACTATGCCGCCGGTTTTTGCCGTCGCGGTTGAGGTCAGCGGAGCCTGGGAAATGGCGGACAGGGGTATTACGACCTTCTTCCAGGAGGTTGTTACTCCGCCGGGAAGAAAATCGCGGACATTAGGCCTTATGGTGGGTTCGGTGTTGTCTTCGGTCCTGAGATTGACGCAAAAAAATTCTCCGCCGGAAGCGCCCCTGACCCAGAAAGAAAGCGATTTGTAAGCGGAGAAATCTTTTGTGGACGCGAAATTAAACTGAAGCCAGCCGCCGGAAGTATTTGTTATAGCGTAGGATTTTCCCGTATTGCCGTGGGGCTCGGTGGATGCGAGGGCGCCCGATACATTGCTTATGGCGGTTGGAGTAACGGAGAGAGCGCCGTCAAAATTTTCAACGACTATCGCGGCCGCTCCCGCTGTCGCGGCCTGAATAAGAGCTGCTGCTGTTAAGGCAAAAAAACTTTTTCTCATTTTATTTTGGAGCGTCGGCCCATTTTAATATGGGTTTTCTGGCAGCTTCAACTTCATTGAGCCTTGAAACTGGTGTTGTTGTCGGCGTGTTCTTTACCGTGGCCGGGTTATCAGCCGCTTCCTTGAGTATTTTAGCAAAAACGGAGGCGAATTTATCCAGTTCGTCCTTGCTTTCCGTCTCGGTCGGCTCTACCATCATGGCTTCTTCCACAATGAGCGGAAAATATATGGTCGGAGCGTAGTAGCCGTAATCCAGCAGCCTTTTGGCTATATCAAGGGCCCTGACGCCCTTTTCGGCGCAGGGTTTGGCCGAGAGAACAAACTCGTGCATACACCTGTCGCCCGCCGGTGCGGGAAGCTCTTTTTTTAATATGGAAAGAAGATAGTTGGCGTTAAGCACAGCCTGCTCGCTGACATTTCTCAGGCCCTCGGCTCCGAGAGCGAGAATATAAGCGTAGGCTTTTATCAGAACGGGAACATTCCCGAAGAAGGAACGAACCCTGCCTATGGATTTGGGGATATTATAGTGCAGTTTATAGCCGAATTCTTTTTTCTCTATTTTAGGCACCGGGAGGAATTCCTCAAGGTGTTTTTTTACCCCCACCGGGCCCGAGCCCGGGCCGCCGCCGCCGTGAGGCGTTGAAAAGGTTTTGTGAGGGTTGACATGCATTATGTCAAAGCCGAAATCGCCGGGCCTGGCGTTGCCCAAAATAGCGTTTAGGTTGGCGCCGTCATAATAAAGAAGGGATCCGTTTTTGTGTGCGATCTCGGAAATTTTAAGAATTTCCTTTTCAAACACCCCCAGTGTATTGGGCACCGTAAGCATGATAGCGGCGATATCTTTATTTAAGGTTTTCTCTATAAGCTCAAGGTCCAGGCAGCCATCAGCCTTTGATTTGACGGGTATTATCTCAAACCCCGCCAAAGCGGCTGACGCGGGGTTGGTGCCGTGAGCCGAGTCCGGGACGATTATTTTAGTGCGCGCTTCGCCTTTTGCTTTAAAATAAGCGTGGATGATCAACAGCCCAGTAAACTCGCCGTGGGCTCCCGCGGCCGGTTGAAGCGTGAAGGCATCCATACCGGTAATTTCGCAGAGCGATCTTTCCAGTCCGTAAAGCAGTTCCAAAAGGCCCTGGAGAGATTCTTCGTCCTGATAAGGATGCAGGTCGGCAAAACCCGGCAGCTGGCTTAATTTGTCGTTGACCGGCGGATTATATTTCATGGTACAGGAGCCGAGCGGATAAAAATGCGTCGTCAGGGAGTAGTTTCTGTGAGAAAGCCTGGTGAAGTGCCTTCGCAATTCCGGCTCACTTACCTGCGGAAGCTCCGGCTCAGACGAGCGGAGAGCTTCTTTATGTATGTATTTCTCAATATTTTCGTGTGGCACATCAATCTCGGGCACTGAATACCCGGAAAGGCCTTCGTGTGAAATTTCGTTAAGTAGTTTTTCCATATATTTATGCCCGCTCCAGAATTTCAGCCATTTTGTCTATTTCGGATTTGGTGCGGTTTTCCGTCACGCAGAAAAGCGCGCAGTCCGCCATTTCCGGATAAAATCCGGAAAGAGCCAGGGGCCCGATTATTTTTTCGGCGAATAGTTTTTTATTAAGGTGCGAAATGTCTTTGGTGGTTTTAACGGCGAACTCGTTGAAGAACTGCTGTCCCTCAAAGGCCGGAGAGAAGCCCGGTATCCTGATTATCCTCTCATAGGCGTAGCGGCTTTTGGCGAAATTGGCCAGAGCGAGATTTTTTATTCCGTTTTTCCCCCAGCCCGCGAGATAAACGCATCCGGCCAGGGCGTTAAGAGCGGCGTTGGTGCAGATGTTTGAAGTGGCTCTCTCGCGCCTTATGTGCTGTTCCCTTGACTGGAGCGTCAGCACAAAACCGCGCCTGCCGTTTGAATCCACGGTCTGTCCTACGATTCTGCCCGGTATTTTCCAGGAAAGCTCTTTTTTGACCGACAGAAAGCCGAAGGTCACCCCGCCGGCGCCCGTATGGTTGCCCAGCGGCTGTCCTTCGCCAAAAGCAATGTCGGCGCCTATTTCGCCGGGCGATTTTAGCGCGCCCAGAGAGATCGGGTTGACGCTTAGCGCCAGAAGCGCGCCATACTCTCGGGAAAGCGCCCTGAAGCTGGAAAGCTCCTCTATGGTTCCGAAAAAGTTCGGAGATTGTAATATGACGGCAGCGGTATCATTGCCTAATTTATGCCTTGCGTCGTCAAGAGAAGTAAAGCCGTTTTTGGAGGATATTTCCACAACTTCTATGTCCGTGCCCTGCAGGTATGTTCTTAAGACCTGCCGGTATTCCGGATGGGATGCCGATGAAACAAGAATTTTTTTTCTGCTAGTGGCCCTGACCGCCAGAAGCGCGGCTTCCGCCATGGCGCTTGAACCGTCATACAGCGAGGCGTTGGAAACATCCATTCCGGTCAGCTCGCAGATCAGGCTCTGATATTCAAATATGGCCTGCAGTGTTCCCTGGCTCGCCTCCGGCTGATAAGGCGTATAGGCGGTAGAGAACTCCGAGCGGTTTACAATTTCTTCCACGAGAGCCGGAATAAAATGGTCGTATATCCCGGCGCCGCGGAAACAGGCGTAATCTTTCAGCGAAGCGTTTTTCTTCGCCATAGCTTCCAGGGTGCTCACGAGCCTCTGCTCCGACATCCCCTTGGGAAGTTTCAGCGCCGGTATCCTTGACGATGAGGGTATAACCGAGAAAAGCTCGGAAGCGTCTTTTATTCCGATGCTTTTGAGCATTTCTTTGTTTTCTTTTTCTGTTAATGGTATGTAGTTCATTTATTAGTCCGGTAAAAAAATTTGAGATCAGCCTATTAATTTTTCATAATCCTGCGCCGGAAGGAGCTTTTCCCACTCGGCCTGGTTTGAAGCTTCTATCACAAGGAAAAAGCCCTTCTCGTAGGGAGACTGGTTTACAAGCTCCGGGCTTGAGGATAGCGCGTCGTTAACTTCAACAACGGTTCCCGAAACCGGCGCGTAGATATCAAAAGCGGATTTGACGGATTCTACGACGGCGCACGGCTGGCCCTGCTCAACTTTTTTGCCGACCGCCGGCAGTTCCACATGCACTACATCGGTTATTTCGTGCTGGGCGTGGTCGCTTATTCCTACGCGCACTTTGCCGCCCTCTTGTTTGGCCCACTCGTGGCTTTTCATATAGCGCAGCTCTTTCGGGACATTCATACTGATCCTCCGGATAATATTGTATTAGCTTCTTGATATATTGATTAATATATTACAACAAATTTCCGACAAAAGGCCGGAAGCCGTTCTTAAGGTTTCTTTGTGTGCTCAAAGAAACCTTAACAAAGAAACGCCGCTTCACTATCTCAGCGTCCTCATGGCAATCCGCACTTATTCGTGCGGACATTCGCACCCAATGGCTACTCGCTTATGGTTTTTGGAATCTTTGCAAACTCCCTACCCGTGGGTAGGTCAAACAGGCAAAGATTATTATCCAAAAACCATTCGCTCATTGTCAGCCATAAATGGGGTAGGAAAGAACACTTACAAAATAATACAACCTTAGTTTTTTATTCTTTTGTAAAATGGTTTTTTGACGACTTCAGCCGGTTTTTTCTGGCCGTGGATAAGAATTTCTATCTTCTCGCCCGGTTCAAGCCTTTTGGCGGAGAAGCCCATGCCAATGCCTTTTTTGAGCGTCGGAGAAAAGGTTCCGCTTACAACGCTGCCGGTTTTTTCGCCGCGATAGATTATATCACAATTGCCCCTTGGAATTCCACCCGACATTGAAAAAGCGGCCAGATATTTTTTCAAACCCTCATTTTTTTCTTTTACCAGAGCAGGTTTGCCGATAAAATCCTTGTCAAAAGAGACCGCCCAGGAGAGCCCCGCTTCAAGCGGAGTGGTCGCCTCGTCAATCTCATGGCCGTGGAGAGGCATGCAGGCCTCCAGGCGCAGAGTATCCCTGCAGCCGAGGCCGCAGGGTTTTGCCCCGGCTTTAAGAAGCGCCTGCCATACCTGAACCGCGCACTCTTTTGAAAACAGCAGTTCAAAGCCGTCCTCTCCGGTGTATCCGGTGCGCGCGAGGAAAGCGAATTCAGGCTTAAACGGGACAAAATCCGGCGTTATAAAGTTAAAGTATTTTATTTTAGACAAATCCTGTTTCACGAAGGGCTGCAGCAGTTTCTCCGCCTCCGGGCCCTGCAGGGCCAGAAGACAAAGCCCGGCGCTTAAGTTCTCTAAACTTACGCTCTGCGTGATATTTTTTTTAAGCCACTCAAAATCTTTTCCGGCGTTTGAGGCGTTGACAATCAGCAGGATGTCTTTCTCCCTGCGGTAAATTATTATGTCATCTATTATGCCGCCGTTTTCATTTAAGAGCATGGAGTATCTGGCCTGGCCCGGCGCAAGCGCCGCGACCCTGGCCGGCACCAGCTTTTCTAAGAAATTTACGGCACCGGGCCCGGAAATGAGTATTTCGCCCATGTGAGAGGTGTCAAAAATACCGGCTTTGTTTCTGACGGCGTTATGCTCATCAATTATGGATGAGTAGAATACCGGCATCTCCCATCCTCCAAACTCGGTAAACCTCGCGTTTAATTTTTTGTGTTCATCGTACAGCACGGTTTGAAGCATATTATTTTACCCTTTCTATGGATTTTCCAAGCGCGTCCTGGCAGGCCTCGTACAAGGTTTCCGCGGTGGCCGGGTGAAAAAACAGCTCTCTGCTCAGATCAGCGGCTGAAAGGCCGTTTTTGATGGCAAGAGCCGCGGTGGTGATCAGGTTTTCTGCGTCCGGCCCGGCCATCTGAACGCCCAGCAGCCTGCCTGATTGTTTGTCGCAGATGACTTTGACAAAGCCGCTTCGTTCGCCCTCAATAAAGGCCTTTGAGTTTGCAGAGACCAGCGACCTGCCGATTGAAATGTCTGAGGCGGCGCAGTCTTGTTCCTTTGCTCCCGCGCTTGCGGAGGGCGGAAATGAGAACACGGCCTTAGGAATGTGCTTAATGCCAAAAGAGTTTTTCTGTCCGAGAGCGTTTTCGGCGGCGGTTATTCCCTCGCCCTGCGCGGTGTACGCCAGATAAGACCTGCCGTTAACATCACCCGCGGCGTAAATGCCTTTGGCCGAGGTTTCAATAAAATCGTTAACCTCAATGCCCTGTTTTGAATATTTCACACCGGCATTTTCCAGAGTCAGCGCGTCGGTATTGGGTTTTCTGCCGGTTGCGACCAAAACCTTTTCAAATGATTTGGCAATTGAGGATACGCCTTGCTCGCCTTCAAGAACCTTGACTCCCTGGCGCAGAAGCGTTTTTTTGACTTCGCCGGCAAGCTCCGCGTCTTCAGCGGGCAGAATATGCGGCTGTTTTTCCGCGAGAGTTACTTCGCATCCGAATCCGGAGGCAATCGCGGCAAGCTCCACTCCAATGGCTCCTCCGCCTATCACCAGCAGCGATTTCGGCAGTTCTTTCAGAAGAAAAAAATCGTCGGAATCAATAATTGTTTCGTGGTCAACTGTTAAGCCGGGAATTGAGTTCGGAGATGAACCCGCTGCGATTATGATTCCGGCGGCTTTTATGTGTATTTTTTCGCCGGTGCCGGGCTCAATATATTCAACAATGCCGCAGCCGGCCAGAGAAGCAGTGACATGCAATATCTTGATGGCGCTTTTTTCAATATGGCCGCGGAGATTTTTTACAAGCAGGTCAACGGTTTTTGTCTTTTTTTCTATAACGGAGGCGAAGCTGAGGTTTACGGCCGGGGCCGTGATGCCGAAATCAGAGGCTCTCTTAATTTTTTTCTGAAAATTCAGGGACTGCCACAGGAATTTGGTCGGTATACAGCCGCGGTTAAGGCAGGTGCCGCCGAGGTCCCGCCTTTCGGCTAAAATCACCCTGGCTCCCAGCTGAGAGGCCCTGAGCGCGGCGCTGTAGCCGGCAGGCCCGCCGCCAATAACGCATATATCGCATTCCGTTTGTTTGATTTTTATTTTCATCAGGTTTTCTTCACAAAAAAATAACGCAGGCTTTATTGCCCGCGCTGAAATTCTACATTTTATGGAATGTTTTGTAAAGCATCGGATTATGAGAGGCTGACAGTATTATTTGAAGCGGCATTACCGTATAAACCGGGAATCTGCCCGGCATTTACGGCCTGTTCAGAGGCAAAACTGAGGTTGTCCCCCGCGTTGATTGATAGTTTGTCGGCCCATCCCGCCGGCAGTTCAAGCACGCTGTTTGCGAGAGGCACTATAGGTATCATTCTCCAGGGATTAAGGTTTCTTGCTATTTTTACAACGGTGTGCCTGGAGTCTAAAAAAACCGCGTCAATAGGGAACTTTACGAAAAAAGTATGTATCCCGTTGCATGGAAAAATAAGAAGGCCGGTGTCCGGCGGAGTTTGGGTCCACATCCAGCCCCTGAGTCGCTGAAGCGTTGTGCGGGCCAGAAGAACCGCTACCCCGGTAGAGTTATTATTGACGAACAAATATTGTGTTTTCACGCTTCAAGTATAACCCAAAATCCGGCGGGTGTCAATAGAAAGTTCAAATAATTATCAAATATTTATTGCCGCCTGTCAGCCGCAGGCGATAGATGATTACCCCAAATCCTCAAGTAAGGCGGCGCGCTCATTCTGATCTCCCGCAGGGAGAGAAGAATCTCGTCGTTGGGTGAATAACGATTCTTCACTTCGTTCAGGGTGACTTTGCCTGACGGTGAAGATTTCATCCGTCAGTCCATGGGGACTATCTGAGGACCCGTGAACCGGAGATTTTGAGTTTTTGACTTTCCAGGCATGATATTGCTATAATATTCCAGTCTGTTGCCGTCTATATCGGCACTTTTGCTGTGCGATTTGGATGTGAATTAGTCATAATTAAGTCTTCCGGGGGGCTCTTCTGAAAAACAAATTATCCGTTAATTTAACTGCCGTACTTTCGGCCGTGGGCGCGATTTTGGTTATCGGGCTTCTTTTTTTATATCACCTGCCTTCGCTTTCCTCAAAATCCCTGGCCGCGCTGAACGAAAAACTCAAGGCCGTGACCCTGCTTTCCGAACCGGCCGTGGCAAAAGCGGTTTCCTCCAAGGACGATATCGCCCTCTTTTCAGAAATTGAAAAAATATCAAAAGTGGAGGATATTTCCTCCGCTTATATGCTGGATAATTCGGCCAGAGTCACTATCCACAACAATACTGCTCAGTGGGGCAGCGAGCTTTCGGACGAGTATTCCAAAAAAGCCGTCGCGTCCCCCAAAACAATTATACAGAAACTCCCCTCAGCGAATAAATACCTGTACTCAAGCCGCGTAGCTTCATCCGCGACATTGTGCATTGAGGTTTCTTCTCAGAGAATGAAGGATTTTAATAGTTCGGAGTCAAAAAAGGCCCTTTACACGGCAGCGATAGTAATTGTTGTTTATACTCTTCTTATGATAGTTATAGTAAACAGGTTCGTGAAAATTCCGGTTCAGAAATTTGAGCAGGCGGCAGCTTCGCTTATTTCAGGTGGCGCCGCGGATTATAAAGGCGAGTACGACAGTATTTTTGAGAAAATAAAGGCTTTTGCTGTTGAGAAATCTTCAGGCCGTTCCGCCGGGGGCGCCGACGCGTCTGAGATTATCGGTTTTGGCCTGAATGCCTGGAATATCGGAATTTTAGCGGTGGATTCGCAGAACAAAGTAGTGTATATCAACGAAACGGCCGGCGATTTGCTCGGGATTATTGACGGCGAATCTCTGAAAGGAAAGCACCTGTTGGATGCCGTGCCTGAACCCGAGCTGCTTGAAGTTATTAAAAAATCAAAAGCAATTCCGAACCAGACGGCAGAAACAAAATACAAAGAAAAAACCGCTAAGGCGGTTTCCCGCGAGAGCGGCACGGCAGTATTGTTTATTTAGTTTAACTTGTCTTCTACCTGTTTTGAATTTTCTTCATCAGCTCTCTGATCTGCGGCATATCCTTATCGTCAGGAGCGAGCGCTACGGCCTTTTCCCAGT
>MGVE01000015.1 GCA_001800315.1 Elusimicrobia bacterium RIFOXYA2_FULL_47_53
CGCCCATTGTCCAAAATTCCCCACTGCTGCCTCCCGTAGGAGTCTGGACCGTGTCTCAGTTCCAGTGTGGCCGATCGCCCTTTCAGGCCGGCTACCCGTCATAGCCTTGGTGAGCCGTTACCTCACCAACTAGCTGATAGGACGCAGGACCATCCCGAAACGACCCTTGCGGGCCTTTGACCTCTTTCCGATGCCGGAATGTGGTCTTATGCAGTATTAGCCCCGATTTCTCGGGGGTATCCTCCATTTCAGGGAAAGTTTCCTACGTGTTACTCACCCGTCTGCCGCTAGACTCTACGGTGTGCTGTAGAATCTCGCTCGACTTGCATGTGTTAAGCACGCCGCCAGCGTTCACTCTGAGCCAGGATCAAACTCTCCATAAATATTTTATACATATATATAGTTGCCCATATACATGCTCAATCTATAGAGAATAGAAAAGCTCTATTACTTTATTAGAATTGTACTACGAATTACTTTGGCCTTTGATTAGCCCCGTTTAGGGGCGTTTATCTGCGCGCGTATATTATAAAAGACATTTCAAAGAACTTCGCTACTAAATTTTTTAGACAACAATATCTATATGCACTTTTGCTCGCATTCAAAAGACAACGGAGCGCTATCTTAGCAAAGTGCTAAAATTTTGTCAATAGGTGAATTAAAATGTTTTTACAGAACTTGTTTCAGGTAAAACTGAGGAGGTACAAGGAGCTTTTACGCTTTTCAGCGGAATCCGCCGTGGCAGACTCGGTCTCAGGTAGGCTACTCCGTCGTTTGTGTGCGACAGAGGATGTTTGCCTCCCTCCTTTCTTGTTTATTGTTGTTGCAGTAATTGTAACAAACCGCAAAACATTTGTCAATACCCTGATGAAAATATTTTTTGAGAAAACTAATCACGCTCCCTGCCGCTGTGTAAACTGCAGGGCTGCGTGCTTCATCAGGAAAGCATAGTTGTTTGCTACGGGTATAATATAGCAAACGAAAATATTTTTGTCAATAGCTAATTGAAAATATTTTTTCTAAAAATCCGCGCGGCATTTTACGACGGAAAAATAACCGCGCGAGATTTTTTAGAAAAAGTTTTTAGAAATTATTTCGCGTGTTTTTCTTCTTCCGCTGACAATTTATCAAAAGCGTTTTCGGCGTTTGCTTTTATGTAATCGCGCATCTGCTGGGATAATTCCTGAACCTTGTCGGCCATTGTTTTTAAATCGTCCAGATCAAGAGCCGCGAGCGCGTACATCACCTTCCCATCATCATAGCGGTCAATAATCTTAACACCCGACATGGTGTTTGAAGTAAATGTTTTGGCTGTGTTTTCCACATACTGCTCGCCGCTTGATTTCTCGGATTCCATGGCGCTTGCCGAGCTCATATAATCGCGCATAAGGGATGTTGAAACCGTTGAGAGCTGGCGCGATACTTCGGCTATCGCCCTGTTGTCCGCCGTGGTTCTCCTGAGAGCCTCTGACTTAATATTTTCAACCAGGCCGACTCCGTAAAGAGTCTTTTTCTCGCCTTTAAACGCTCCGCTTCCCTTAAGAACCCAGTCCGGCTTTTTCGGGCCGCTCGCGCAACCGACAAGCATAACTATGCCAAGCAATACCGACAACAATGACAATTTCTTCATACAACCTCCCGCCTTTTCGGCAGGCCGCCAGTTTTCTGCCCGGAGGCAGGTGACGGCCATTTTGATATTCCCCCGCAACCTGTAACCAGGGTCTGCCCTCACGGGCATATTTTCTTAGAAAAATGAATTAAATCAGCAGAGCAGGCTCTGCGGCGCCTGACAAAACAATTCGCAAGCTTTGAATTTAACGCTTGGCTCGCGCATACAAGCAACGATTACTCGCCAAGAATATATTCTCGGATCTTTTCTTCGGCGCAGGAGGCGGCTCCCTGAAGCGCGGCTTGAAGAGCCTTAGCGCGCGCGCCGTCATCATTGAGCTGGGAAGCCTGGCCTTCTTTGGTGCCGGAGGCCAGGATTACATTATTGTTTGCGTTATCAACCAATTCAACAGTTGCCCTCCAGGAATAAAATTTCCACTGGGGATTGTTCCGCTCAATCGGAGAAAGAGCGGTTTTGCACCTTGCTATAATATAGGTTGCGGAACCGGTTTTTTCGGGCATTAACGAAACAGCGCTGAAACCAAGCTTGGATATTCTGGAACTGACCGACTCGTTTAAGGTTGTGTCGCCATACGGCTCAACAATGAATATGATTGATTTTTTAGCCGATTGTAGCCTGTTTTCTATTTCGGTTTTCTGGGAAGAATAAAGCGAGGGCGCGACCGCGGGGTCAACTATTTTCTTCTTTTCCGCTATGCGCTCTATTTCGGCAAGCGCGTTAAGCGCTTTTGAAGAAGCTTTTGCTATCTCAACGGGATTTGACGAAGCGGACGATATATCGGTCTGCGATTTTACTATTTCTTCCTGATCCAATATTTTCTGCGAAAGAGAATTTCTAAGCTTTACCTTATCAAGCACCGCGAGCGCGTAGTTAGTTTTCTTTTTATCATCTATATATGTATCGGCTATCTCAACGCCTTCTAAAACCTCGTCGGTTGAAACGCTTGTCCTGGTCTGTGTGGCAAAACTGCTCTCAACTCCTTTTTTGGAGCTCGCCTCGCTCGCGGTGTCCTGCGAAGCCTGGGCGACGCGGGCCTTAAATACCTTTGCTATCTCGGCTCGCGCGGCGGAACGGGCGGAATCAATAGAATCTCCTATACCCACGCCAATTAAAAATTTTTCCGCGGGGTATTGCCTGCTTTTGCCCGATACCCAGTCGGGCTTATTCACGGCGTAGGCCGTGGAGCACAAAACAACCAATAATGCCGAGAGAAGTATTTTGTTCATTTTACCCCCTGAGAAAGCGTTACTGCGCGCTGCGCACAGCTACAAATGTTTTTTTGCCGGGCCTTATTACAATATTATCAAGCGTCTGCTCGCTGAGCGAGCTGCCGTTTCTGTCTTTAAAAACCACTTTGACGCTCTGTGTTCCCTTAGGCAGAGCGAGGCGAGCCATGACTATTTTGTCCGGCAGTGAGCGCCAGGAACGCTTATCAGCTTTCTCCGTAGCGGTAGCGGCCACAGTAAGAGCCTTTTTTGCCAGCCAGCCGGCGAGCTGGCCGTTTCCTTCCTCAACCTTCTGTGAAACTTTCTGTGCCAGCAGGAATTTTATCGTGGCCCTGACAATAGTTTTAATTCTTATGCGGTTAATCCTGTCTTCAAGATTGACCTTTGCTATAGAACCGATGTCGTCTGCGACCTTGCCCCTCGCGGCGAGGGTGCCGTCCGCGGATTTAACTTCAATGCTGGCAACTGAATACGGGACATCCACATATTTCGGAAATGCCATTCTTATCTGGTCGGACGCTAAAACCGAGCGGGCTATGGCGCGCGCGTCTTCTTTTTTCTGCTCTTCTTCGCCCTGCACATCGGCGCTTTCCACATAGGCCCAGGCCCTGCCGAATGCTATTTCAAAAAAATTATCAATTTTTTCCGGGGAGTAACCGTTGTAATCAAGCACGACAAGCTCGCCGTAACCCTGCGGGATATTTCTGTTGGCGGGCGTAAAGTCAGCCTTTATTTTTGCCAGGTCGTCGTTAAAACCGAGCTGCTGGCCAAGCCTTAAGCAGTCGTCAACGAGTTCCTGCGGAGCGGCGCAGTTGAAATATTTGTAACCGTCGCGGTAAGCTTCAAGCGCGTTATAATATGATATGTAGGCGTCATTAAGCTGGCCCTGGTTTTCGTAGAGCATGCCCATGAGGTATCTGGCAAAAGCGTCTTCTTTGTAGACGCTCTTTTGGCCATAGTTTGTCTGGAGAGTTTTAAGCAGATGGTCCACCTGCCGGGCTTCAACGAGCGCGTCGTTCTCTTTGCCGAGGAAAATGTAGTTAAGAGACGCGAATATATTAATAAGCGCCCTTTCAAAATCTTCGCCGTAATAGGGGCGCACATTGTCGCTTATTAGAAAAGTTCCCGCTTCCTTAGTGACGCTCTTGGTAAAATGTTCCTCCGCCAGTTTTTTCGCTTTTTCAAAATACTTAAGGCTTTCCTCGTACTGGCCGCTTAGGTGCAGAAGGAAACCTTTATCAAGGTAAAACAGGAGAGCGTTTTTCTCGCCGTATTCCTTTTGCTTTGAGGATTCGGCGAAAGCCGCGGCCTCGGCATACCTTTTTTCGGAAACCAGGGAATTAAGGCTGTTGTAGTAAGCTGTCTGGGTGGCGCAGGAGGCAAGCAAAACGGAAGTTAAAACGAAGAATACGGATTTTTTAATCGCTGAACGCATGGTTTACCCCGCAATATATTTAACCGCTGACCTCAGGCCGCGTCCATTGCGGAACCGATATTTCAGTTCCGCAATGAAAGGGCCTGATATTTAGTAATTTTACAACTGTCCAAATTAGACGCCATGCCCGAGTGCCGCTGTCGGGTATGACAACATAGGTTTGCGATTTCAAATCTCAATTTGTGGTTTTTGCCGCGACACACCGCCCAATTTGAGACATATAATTCAGAATTTAACTTTTTTACGCTCTACGATCTTCTTGATTTTTTTCTGGCCTATCCAGACCTTCTCGTTATTGGACATATCCAGAAGCTCAAGCTCAACCTGATAATATTTAAGAGCGGTTTTGCCGGCTTCGTCCATTATGGAATTGATCTGGCCCTTTAGCATAAAGTCCGCGCCAATCTCCTGCCCAGCGGCTTTAGCTGACTCCATGGTGGCGTTCTGCGCCTGATCCATTCTCTCGTCGCGGATCTCCTGCCTCTGTTCTTTTGAAGCGACGAATTTTAACCGGCCTGAGTTTGTAAGCTCTCGCTCAAGGTCTTTGACGAAAGTTTCAGTGCTTATATGCTCATGGCTCTTGTTTAATATGGTACCAACAATAACTCTGGGCTTCTGCCCTTTGGCGGAAACAAAATCAGGAAGCCACGGACGGGAAAGCGAATCCCCTATCATTTCCTTTGAGACCTGCTGTGAATCGGTATCGTTCCAGTCACCGCTGAGATCTACTACATCATCCGAAGCAACCCTTGAAACCTTTGGCGTGCTCGCGCACGAAGACAAACCAAGCACCAGAGACAACCCTACGAGTGCGGCAAAAAGACCACGAAGCGAAAACATTGAAACCTCCTTTTGTAATTTAAGTCAATTGAAAAACCCTTAATAAGACCCTGTCATTGCGATCTCCCGAAGGGAGAGAAGCAATCTCGCTTTTCTGTCGGGAACTACGAGATTGCCGCGTCGTTGCACTCCTCGCAAAGACGGCCTGAAACACTTTTTCAATTGACTCAATTTAAGTCAAATACTTTTCAAAATCGCGGGGCTTTTTTAACCCTGTGCCCCGGCCGGCTATTCATTTAAGTATTATTAAGTTCCCCTGAAAGGGGAAACGGCAGCTGCCATATTATTCAATGAGCCTTATATCAGGTTTTTGCCTGTTGTTGATTTTCCCCTGCCATACTTGAACGGGCCGAATACCTTTTGAATGCCGCGCAGAAACTTTATGTACTCGTCCGGCGAATGCAAACTATTAACACCTGCGCGCCTTGCTTTCGCAAACATTTCTTTTCGGGCAGGATTATGCGCGTCAAACAGCATTTCTTTTTTTTCTTCATTGCTTAACATCAATCTACCGCCTTCAAAATCCTGTCAAACTCTGCGGATTTTTCAAACAAATCAAAATACTCTTTTACCAAACCAAAATTCAGGGATTTTCTGTTTATTTTAATAAGTGTTTCTATGTCTAACATATCTTTTGCGCGCCGGCCGGGGTCATTAACACTTGACTGCAGCTTGAGCCCTATTATATCCTCGGGAATAACTATTTTAGCCTTAAAACTTCCGCCAAGAACATCTTTATCAACGGCCCTCATAAGCATTGCCATTGAATACTTTCTATGCGCATGCAGAAAATCAACCTTCCCAAGCTCTTCCATTTTACCCAGATAGTTTGAGATTTCTTCGTCCTCGCTTAATAATTCATACCCGTAGTCAAGCATAATCTTTTTGACCTTTTGCATGTCTTCTTTTTTCACAAGAAAATCAATATCGGTTGTCGCTCTGGTATAACCGGCTGAATGAACCGCAAACCCTCCGATTAGCGCAAAGGTTACATTTTCCTGGTTAAATTTAGTTAGAATTAATCTAAAAACCGATTCAAAATCCACTTATAAAGCCTCATGAATGTAACCTGAGTCTGTTGAATAACCCTCAAAAATGTCCTGTCATTGCGATCTCCCGAAGGGAGAGAAGCAATCTCGCCTTTCCGTCGGTAACGACGAGATTGCTTCGTCGTTACACTCCTCGCAAAGACGGCCTGAAACAGGCTTTTTCAATTGACTCAAATTGAGTCTGTTGAAAAACCCTTAAAAATACCTCTTTCATTTTCAGCCTGAAAGGGGAAACGGCAACATCATAATATTTTGTTTTGAATGGTAGATCTCGGAAGTGGACTTTCTGATGGAAAAAATCGCCCCCCGATTTTCTTTTGCCGTGCTTCATTTATAAGCGCGCTGTGTGAAGCGGCTATTAAATCTACCACATTCTTGCATTTTTTGTCAATAGCGCAAAACAATTGTGCAAGGCTTCAAAGAACTTTAAGCGCTGTCTATGCAATTATATAATTTTTCTCCACCGCTTGAACGCCCCAATGTCTTCAGGTGATAAATCAAACCATTCCCCTTCGCCGGGCCGGAGCGGCTGCGTGATTTATCTTTTATCAAACGAGATAACTTTTTTTACGATGTTATCTGCGGCAAGACCCTTTAACCTGAATATTTTTCTTCTTATTTCATTAACTGCCGCGACTTTTTCTTTTCCCGGCCTTGATAAGTCCTCATTAAACATATCTTTATCGGCCGCTTCGTAGGAATTATAATATCTAATTTGCGCCTTTCTCATTTGTCACCTCATTTTTCTGGTCTTAAAAGCTTTTAATACCTCAAAATCTGTTTCGTCCTGGCCTTTTCGCAGTTTTCTGTGAGGCAGATTTTTGACAATTCCCTTATTCTTAATCAACTCATCCACGCCGATGTAATAAGCGGCTATTTCGCCGTATTTATCTTTTACACGGTGATTCATTATTTCGGTTTCAGTAAGACCCGTTAACCCATTTGATAATTCTATCTGATTTGGCTTAAGGCCCAGGCGAATTATTACAGTTTTATCCGTATCAAAAAATCCCTCTTCCATATCCAAACCGGCAAACTCTTTTATTGCCGCGGCGACTCGTTTTGAATTATCTTTTGTGTGGGCTATATAAAAATCAATGTCTTCGGTTGCTCTCGGCCTGGAATAAAAAGAAACGGCATATGCGCCTGTTATGCAGTAATCAACCCTGTGTTTGTTTAGAAGTTCTATAAAATCTTTAAAATCGTCTTTAAATAACGAATCAATCATTTTTTTCATGTTTATACTCATTAGCAGTATTCATTTTCTTGAATGCTATTTATAAACTATTTTCTTAAACTTTCTTTTTCCGGCCTGGAGCGTGCATTCCTGCTGAACAGATATAATTTTGTCTTCCGTTATTTTCTCGTTGTTTAACTTTACCCCGCCCTGTTCTATCAGCCGGCGTGCCTCATTCTTGCTCTCCACCAGGCCTGAGCTGACAAGCAGATCGGCGAGCTTTATTTCTTTAGCGGCGCACTGGTAAATTTCCATATCCTGAGGAATTTCTTTTTTGCTGAATAATTTGTCAAATTCCGCGCGTGCGTTTTTGGCGGGTTCAAGGCCGTGGTATTTTGCCGTTATTATCTCGCCTAGGTTTGCCTTTGCCTCGCGGGGGTGCAGGGACTTTACCTGCTTTAAATCCGCGTCCGTCAAAAGCTCGTAGTATTTATACATAAGATCGTCGGGTATGGACATTATCTTCCCGAACATATCCGCCGGCGAGTCGTTTAAGGCTATATAGTTCCCGTAGGACTTGGACATTTTTTTAACGCCATCCGTGCCTTCCAGGAGAGGCATTGTAATAATAACCTGCGGTTCCTGCTTGAAATCCCGCTGGAGCTCCCTTCCGACCAGAAGATTAAATTTCTGGTCGTTGCCTCCGAGCTCAACATCGGCGTGCACCGCGACGGAGTCGTAGCCCTGCAAAAGCGGGTAGAGAAACTCTATGATGCTGATTGGGCTGTCGCTTTTGTATCGCTTTTCAAAGTCGTCGCGCTGAAGCATCTGGGCAACGGTATACTTGCTCGCAAGGCCCAGCAAACCCTCTATACCAAAGGGATACAGCCAGTGACTGTTAAAAACCACCTCTGTCCTGGACTTATCCAAAATTTTAAAAACCTGCTCCTGGTATGTTTTGGCGTTTTCCATTATGGCCTGTTCGCTCATGACAGGCCTTGTCTCGGAACGCCCCGAGGGGTCGCCTATGCGCGCGGTAAAATCGCCTATAAGAAACACAACGGTATGCCCGAGCTCCTGAAAGGTGCGGAGTTTGTTTAAAAGAACCGTGTGGCCGAGGTGCATATCCGGCGCCGTCGGGTCAACACCAAGCTTTATCCGCAAAGGTTTGCCTTTGGCAAGTTTTGCCTCAAGCTCTTTTTCGCCTATTATTTCCACAACGCCGCGTTTTATTTTTTCAATGGCATTTTTCATCCGCGATACCCTTTCTCTTTAAATAAAAATATCACCGCGGCCGTAAACTGGGCGCAATGATTGTAAACTAAATTAATCAGTCTTTCTTTTCTAATACCTGTTTGCGCATTTCCAGGCGTTCCGCGATTTTTTTCTTGATGTCGTCGGCAAGCGAAGGATTTTCCTTTACTATAGCCTGCAAAACCTCGCCGGGCAGAAAAACTATTTCCGCGTCGGTCTCGGCTTTTATGGTGGCGTTGGCGGCGCTGGGAGTCAAAAGCGATATCTCGCCGAAAAAACTGTTGGGGCCGAGCTCGGCGACTTTCGCCCTGTCTTTGCCCTTGCGCGCCCAGACCGAGACTGTTCCGCTTTCAACAAGGCAGAGCTTGCAGGAAATCTCGCCCTGGAATAAAATTGTCGCGCCCAGTTTATAACGCTCTTTCTCTAGTCCGTCAAGGAGCTTAGCCATCTCGTCTTGCGTGCATGTTTTAAACAGCTCTATTTTTGAGATATTGTCTTTTGCCCACTTTAAATCCTGTTCTGTTAACTGCATCGCGCCCTCCTGGCCTTATGATGAAAGCCGTCTCGCCGTTTTATATAGTTCCTCGTTGAAAGCTTTTTCCCTGCCGGCGACTTCAGAAAATTTCAAATCGCATATTTTCCCGCCGGAAAAAGCCACCAGCCTGTTGTATTTTCCGTCGCTTAACAGCCTGACCGCGTGCGAACCGAAAAGGCCGGCCAGATAACGCGACCTCGCCGAAGGAACGCCGCCCCTTTGAATATAGCCCAGCGAACTTACGCGGACTTCGGTGACACAGCGCTTCTGCACTTCAGCCGCGAACTCAGCGATCTTTCCGCAGCCCTCGGCGTACACTATTATAAGGGATGTTTTGCCTTTTCTTTTTTCGTCTTTGAGCTGTCTGACAAGGGTGGATATTGAAATATTCTTTTCGGGCACTATTACGAACTCTGCGCCGGCTGCCAGGCCCACGGAAAGAGAAAGGAATCCGTGTTCGCGGCCCATAATCTCAACGATAAATATTCTTTCGTGGCTTGTGGCCGTGTCGCGGATCTTGTCTATGGCGTCAACAGCGGTATTTAAGGCGGTATCGTAACCTATGGTTTCTTCGGTTCCGAAAATATCATTGTCTATGGAGGCCGGTATATTTATTACCGGAATTCCGTAAGAGCTTATTTTCTGGCCGGCCGCGAGCGAACCGTCGCCGCCGATAATCACAAGAGCCTGAATACCGTGTTTTTTTAATGTCCTTATGGCCTTATCAAGGCCGGGCTTTGTTCTTATCTCGGCGCAGCGTTTTGTTTTCAGAATTGTTCCGCCGCGGTTAATTATTCCCGAAACGGTGCGCATATGCATCTCAAGAAGGTCGTCTTCAATAAGGCCGCTGAAACCGCGCCTTATGCCCATAACCTCATAACCCTTCAGGATGGCTTCCCTGACAACGGCCCTGACAGCGGGATTCATGCCCGGCGCGTCGCCGCCCGGGGTAACGACTGCTATTTTTTTGATTTTCATTGGTTTTAAACGGTAACTATACTTTTGAAGGTTGCCAGCAGTTCTTTATCCCACCAGCCTTTATTGCTTTCTTCCTCAAGTATGCCGAAAGCCTTGTCCTGCGGTAGAGCCGTTCTGTAAGAACGGACGCTGGTCAAGGCGTCATAAACATCCACTATCGCCATTATTCTTGCGACAACGGGTATCTGGTCGCCTGATATTTTGTCCGGGTAACCGGAGCCGTCAAGCTTTTCGTGGTGATGCCGGACTATTTTGGATGCTATGCGCATGGATTTAAGGGGTTTGCAGATACCTTCGCCGACGGCGGGATGGGTGCGGATGGCCGCGAACTCTTCGTCGGTCAGCCTGCCGGGCTTATTTAAAATGCCGTCGGGAATTCCGATCTTGCCCACATCGTGCAGAATCCCGCCCTTGTAAAGAGCGTCCTGCTCTTCGGCGGAAAGCTTCAGCTGATGGCCCATGGCCAGAGCGAGCTGGCTTACGCGAGCGGTGTGGTCTTTGGTGTATTCGTCCTTGGCCTCAATGGCCTTGGCGAGAGAAAATATAACCTCTTCGGCGGAATCCAGCTCGTCATTCAAGAATTTAACTTTTAAAAGCGATTTAATTCTTGTGATCAGCTCAACGGCCTTATAAGGCTTATTGATAAAATCGTCGGCTCCGGCCTCTATGGCCTCAAGTTTGTCGGGTGTTTCGGTATAGCCGGTGAGCATTACCACCGGGATAAGCCTTGTTTTTGGGTCGTCCTTTATTTCACGGCATATTTCGCTTCCGGAAACTCCGGGCATATAGTTGTCTAATATCACAAGGTCGGGTTTTTGCTCGCTGACCATTTCGCGCGTGGAATTTCCGTCGGATGCGGTAATGACATTCAGGCCCTGGCCCATCATTATCTGCTTAAGAATGCTAAGCGCCTGATGGTCGTCGTCCGCTATTAAAATCGTGGGTGTTTTATCGTTTGCCATTATATTGAAATTCTATCAAAGTCCCGCTCTATTGTCAATGTAAAACCAAAGCTCGGATTTTATGGTTCAGCGTGCTCCTGTTTTCTTTTTTTGTCCGGGAAAAGCGCGGCTATTACCCCGCCAAATCCTATCAATGCCACCACCGCTCTGACCAGCCAGCCTATTACCGGGACAAACCCGAAGAGCTCAAGCAGAGTTATGCCGAGCACCGCGTTCCATTCTTTTAAATCTCCCCGTTTAAAAATGGCGTTTATAGCTGCTTTTCCTATTATTTTTGCCGTAATGATATAACCGAACAGCATCGCTCCTACGACAAGTATCACTTCAAGAGGTATAAGAAAAATACCCGCGACCGACATCGTGAGTATTACCGCCAGCGGCACAATGGTTAAAAGCGCCCTTATGCTCCAGGATATCGCGACT
This sequence comes from Elusimicrobia bacterium RIFOXYA2_FULL_47_53, assembly GCA_001800315.1. Lineage (GTDB taxonomy): Bacteria > Elusimicrobiota > Endomicrobiia > Endomicrobiales > XYA2-FULL-47-53 > XYA2-FULL-47-53. Next base: position 11,510 of record MGVE01000015.1, read on the forward strand.
ATAGTTTTAAACTCTATAATATGGGATATTTTTCTTACAGGCTCGGGCACGATGGCGATTACAAAAAGCGAGAGCGCGGCCAGGCCGACGAATGAAACCGCTTTTATTAGGAAATGAAATTTTCTTGTTTTGTATTTTGTCAGCGTGAGAGAGGAAAAGCCGGGAATATTTACTTCAACAATGTTGCCGGTAACCTGCGCTTTGGTATTTTTATCTATAATTCCGCCGACTGAAACCACATTGCCGCCTATTACGGCGGCAGGCCCGATTTTCACCGAGCCGCCGACGGCGACGACATCGTCTTCAACCGTGCCGTCCACCGTGACATCGCCGGCCACGGCCGCGACGCCTCTCACAACCCTGTTGGCGCCTATTTTAATATCTCTTCCGAACTTTATGATGTTTTTTTCTTTGGCGTGACTTATCTGCGGGGCAAGAAGCGCGACCGCAATAGCTGAAATTATAAATATTTTTTTCATACTATTTCCTTTAAACCCGAGATTTGCATTAGGCGCGAGAACTGAGGCGAGCAAGGCGGAGGCTTTTTTGACTAAAAAAGAGAAAGCGTAGTGGTGACTACGGTTGAGCTTTTTTAGGATGAAAAAGTCCCGCATGGTTCGACGAATTCCGTGCCCTAATGCAAAATTTGGGTTAAATATCATGTTTGTAAAATATCGGAACATTTTTCTGGATTCCCGCTTCCGCGGGAATGACAGGCGGCGGGCAGGCCAGCCTGTGAGCCAGCGGAGGAAAGACTGTCGGAATCAGATGGTTGCCGTTATACCTGGCCTACCATACTCCGGAGCGGATCATTATGCACGAATCGCGGACAACGCTTATGCCTGCCGCCTCGGCATCTTTCACCGCGGCGTCCGAAGACGAACCGGGCTGCATCCAGAGCTCGCGAATGCCAAGAGCTATGCATTCGGCCACGATTTTTTCCGTGACGCTCGGAGGAACTACCGTTATCACAAGATCGGGTTTCGGGCTGACAGTCGCCAGGCTTTTATGAATCTGCCTGCCGAGCACCGTTCCGCCCCGGACGCTCACGCCTTCCACCTTATAGCCGGCGTTGAGCAGATCCCTGAATATTTTGTGGCCGTATTTTGTATCGTCTCCGGAAACGCCTATTACGGCTATTAATTTATCTTTTAAATTTTCCATGGTGATGATCCCGGCGCGCTCCGCCGCCTTGCGCGGGAGCGGTACTTCCCGCGGGCTGCATTATCGCCTTCTGGTTCTTAATATATTTCGTTTTCATTATGTTTATCACATTGTTAGCTTCTTCTTTTGGGATATCAATGAAAGTGTGCCGCTCATAAATATCTATGTGGCCTATCATTTTCCCGGGCAGGCCCGTTTCGCCGGCTATGGCGCCCACTATATCGCCCGGCCTGACATTGTGCGCTTTGCCGAGGTTAAGCTGAAGCTTGACCATTCCCGGCTCGGCGCTGTTTTCCGCGAAATCATGTTCGGGCGCGTCTTTTTTGTCCGCGCCGCTCTGCGCGTTGACTATCATTTTCAGAAGAGCCGCCGCCACATCCAGCGAGGAAACCTCTTCGCCGATAAGGCTTTCTATCATCTGGGCGTACTTGCCGAGATCGGAAGCGCCCAGCCCGGTTTTGACTTTTTCCAGAAGCTGCGCCGATTTAACATTCTCAACCTCTTTGAGCGTGGGGACGACTTTTCTCTTTATTTCTATTTTCGCGTAGCGCTGAATGTCTTTTAACTTATAAATGTCTCTGCCGGAGACGAAAGAAAACGCTTTGCCCGATTTGCCGGCGCGGCCCGTGCGTCCTATGCGGTGCACATAATATTCTTCGTCCTGCGGGATATCGTAATTTATAACGGCATCCACATTTTCCACATCTATGCCGCGCGCCGCCACATCGGTGGCGACAAGAATTTCCACGGCGCCTTTGCGGAACTTGGACATTACCCTGTCTCTCTGGGCCTGGCTCATGTCGCCGTGAATAGCGTCGGCGAAATAACCGCGCCCCTGCAGGTGGCCCACGACCTCGTCCACCTTTCTTTTCGTGTTGCAGAAAACCAGCGCGAGGTTAAGGTCGTAAATATCAATTATGCGGGTAAGCATTTCGGGCTTTACGGTTTCTTTGACTTCGTAATAAATCTGGTCAACGAGCGGAACCGTGAGCTTGTCGTGGACAACTTTAATATGCGACGGGCTTTTCAAAAACCTGTTAGAGAGCTCCAGAAAACGCTTGGGCATGGTTGCCGAGAAAAACACCGTCTGCCTTTCTTTTGGAACGCTCTTTAAAATAAGCTCAATATCCTCGTAGAAACCCATGTCAAGCATCTCGTCGGCTTCATCCAGCACGACCATTCTTACCCTGTCAAGCTTGAGGGTTCCCCTCTCAAGATGGTCCATAACCCTGCCCGGCGTGCCGATAATTACCTGGACGCCGCGGCGCAGAGCGTGAATCTGCCTGTCTATGGGCTGTCCGCCGTAAACCGGCAGAGTGTTAATGTCTCTTTTGAATTTCGCGAGCTTTTTGAGCTCTTCCGAAACCTGTATGGCGAGCTCTCTTGTAGGGCAGAGAATTATCGCCTGCGGGAATTTGTCTTTCTGGTTTATTTTTTCAATTATGGGGATACCGAACGCGGCCGTCTTTCCCGTGCCGGTCTGGGCCTGGCCCACCACATCCTTGCCTTTAAGCATTTCTGGGATGGCAAGCGTCTGAATAGGGGTAGCTTCCTCAAAACCCATTTCCTGCACGGCTTTTGAAACTTCCACTGAAAGCGGAAGTTCGCTGAACTTAATTTTTTGCATTTTTCCTCTTTTGACCGGGATTTATCGTTCTGCCGGTTCAACCCTTCTCTTGTTCGCCCTGCCGGAGCAAACGGCAGACAGGCGTTTCGCACACACTTTATACATAAAAACGAGCGCTCTTACAACCGCGCCCGTCAGCGGCGCAGCGCAAACTCAAACTATTTGTCCCGCGTCATCGGCACAAAAAGCACCGGGATTATGTCCCGCTCCAAAATTAGGCCGGCCTTATCTTTTTCCACGACTTTAAGATCCTGGCGCGGGAACTCGCCCACGGGTATAACCATTTTGCCGCCCGGGGCCAGCTGTTCTAAAAGCGGTTTGGGGATATTGTCGGGAGCGCAGGTGACGATAATTTTATTAAAGGGCGCATGCTCCGGCCACCCGAGGTAACCGTCGCCGTGTTTCGCGGAAACATTTTTGTAATCGGCGAGTTTTTCTTTAGCCCATAAGGCGAGATTTTCAACTATCTCTACGGTGTAAACCTCTTTGGCGAGTTTTGAAAGCACAGCCGCCTGGTAACCCGAGCCGGTTCCTATTTCAAGCACTTTGTCGGAGGTTTTTATGTCCAGCAGTTCCGTCATCAGAGCCACAATGTAGGGCTGGGAAATTGTCTGGCCTTCGCCTATGGGAACGGGGTAGTCGCCGTAGGCGCTCTTTGAGGAACCGCTTAAGAATCTTGCCGGTATAAACTCATGGCGCGGAACTTCGTTCATTGCCTTTAATACCTTCGCGTTCAGCACGCCGCGGGTTTTTACCTGGCTTTCAACCATTTCCGCGCGCGCCTCTGCGTATTTATCGGCAACGGCGCCGCCCCCGGACACTTCGGCCGAGAAGAAAACGGCGTTTGTCATTGAAAACAACGACAGCAACAGCTTTTTCATTAACTTACTTCCCCCGCGCTTCCATCCACTTCGGGTCGGCAAGCACTACCGAGCTTTCCCGGTGCCTGTCGGAAACATTCCAGTATTTTTTGAGCAGGCTATCGGCAACATCACGGTCTACGACTGTAAAACCGTGTTTTTCGTAAAATATTATGGACCAGTCGGTATCGCGCCAGGTGCCGATTAAAACCGGCTTCATGGTAAGGCCGAGCAGATACTTAAGGAGCTGACTGCCTATCCCCTTGCCGCGATATGCGGTTTTAATGTAAGCGTGGCGGATAAGGGTGACATCAGTAAATTCCTGGAGCCCCATTACGCCGACAAGCTCGCCGTCCTGTTCATAGCCGTGAAACAAAACACCGTAATTTATATCTCTTTGAAGGTCTTCGGGCGACATGTAAGGCTCGTGCCAACAGTCAGGGGGTATAACGCCTTTATACGCCATGGCGGCATCGTTGATGATTGATAATATTGTTTTATGGTCTTTTAAAACGCATCTGCGGATCACATAAAACTCCTTTTGGTTCTTTACGCTTTGCCCATCTAATCATTCGGTCGTAATTAATAAATTCTTTCGGACTCTCCCATACTTTATAAATAATTTTTTCTGCATCTCTTAAACCGCTTCCAATTAATGTACTAATAAATTCTTTTAATCTGCGCTCTTCACTATCTGGAACCAGCGAATTCCCTTCCATAAACTTCATGTTGCCAACAGCGAATTTTTTTCCGCCTTTAAACGAGAATCTATAAATGCATTCCATATTGACATTACAGCTTCTTTTTCTTTTTTCGATAGTGAATCATCTTTTTTTTCAGAGTACTCAAATTGAGGATTGAGCTTATCGGCAATGTGGGCAAATTCATGATACATAATATATTCAAAATTTGGCTTCTTTATTGTTTGTTGCACGCTTCCGGTTCCAAAAACAAACAAATCGGCATTTTTTGTTTTCAAATTATAATCGATTGCCTCGGTTGGTTTTTTCTTTTCCAATACATTTATGTCAATAATAGAAAGATTATCAATGGATTCTTCGAGTCTATTTGATAGCGGATGATTTTTTAATATATTCAACAGTTTCGTCTTATCTGGCAAGGCATTGTTAGTATCAATAATTTTCATAAAATATTAAGAGGTAAAAAATGTAAGGAATTGACAAAAAATATAATTCTCTTCTAACCTTTTGCCCCCACACCCCATCCCCGCGCGATGCCGAAAAACCGGACAGCAAAGATTGTTCCGGAAAAAAGCCTTTTTGCGACGATTTACGCTTCTATGAGGAGCAAAGCGAAGCGAGGCTGCGACGCCGAGCGTCTTTTTGAGGAACAATCTTTGCGACCTATTCCGTCATCTGCTTCAACATCACAATTGCCTTCTCGTTTTTCGGATCCGCTTTTAAGACTTCCTTTAACTCGTCCACAGCTTCTTTGAGCTGGCCGTTATAATAATATGCCGTCGCGAGGTTTAGCCTTGAGTCCAGCTGGCCCGGCGCGACCTTAAGCGAGCGGCGCCAGAATTCTATGGCCTGGGGCCTGTTTCCCGTCAGAAAATATATATTTCCGATATTATTCAGCGGCCCGGCGGACTTCGGGTTCAGCTCAAAGGCTTTTGTGTAATTTTCTACGGCTTTCTGCCAGTTTTTTTCCTTTGAATATACCCAGGCGATTTTTTCGTAAACAAGAGCCTGCCCGGGATATTTTTGCGCTATTTTTTCCAAATCGTTAATAGTTTTTGCCGGCTCAAGCACTCTTTCGTCAAAGAAGTCCGGCGTCGCGGCAACATTTTTCTGGGCGATATACGGTTTCAATACCGCGGGAAAGACAAAAAACCCCGCGAGCGCCACAGCCGACATGCCGGCAAACCGCGCGGCAGGCGCGAGGTTAAGCGCGGGCGCGGGCTCTTCGCCAAATGAATCCATAAGCCCCATTAATATAAACAAAAACACCGCCGATATGATAAAACGCATATCCACGGAGAAAATATTCATGACAAGAATTCCCGCCGCGGAAGAAAAATGACCGGAAAGCATTAATTTGTCAGGAGCGCGGGCGCGTTTTATTTTCGCGAGCGACTTGACGATAAAAGCCGCGATGAGCCACAAAAATATTCCAAAACCCGCGATTCCCGTCTCGCTTAAGAGCTGAATGTATTCGTTGTGCGCGTCATTTACTATAAATTCGCCCTGCGGCCAGATATTTTTAAGTTCCTCGGAAGCAAATTTCGGGAAATATATATGAAAGGTCCCCGGGCCGGTGCCAAGCCAGGGATTTTGAGACCACATGACCAGCGTATCGCGCCAGATAAGACCGTGAGCCTGCTGGCGGGACCACAAATTTTTTGTGTTAAAAGCGAAAAGCGCCGAAAAGACCATGAGAGAAACAAAAGAGATGATTTTGATTTTTTTTGAAGTTATGTTAAGCCAGGCGAATATTAAAACGGAAATTCCAAAGGCGATAAAGGCGGCGCGAGTCTGGGTCTGGTATAAAGCAATAAGGCCGCAGACAATGCCTAAGCTGACAATAAGTTTAATATATGATTTTTTGGACGACAACATAAGGGCAAGCGCAACGGGGAGCGCCGCGACCAGATGAGCGGCGAAAAATATCGGGTTGCCGAAAGTTGACATTACTCGTTCAAATTTCGGCACCAGCACGATTCCCACGCCTCCGGTATGCTGTAATATGCCGTAGAGCGCCGACAACAGCGCTCCCGAAAGCCATGAAGTTATAATAATGTATTGGCCGCGGGCGGAGCCGGCTATATTTGCCGCGATTAAAAATGCGGAAAAGGAAAGCAGGCTTCTTTTCAGCTCGGAAAGCGCGACCAGCTTGTCGGGAGATAAAAAGTAGAATACCGTTGAGGCCGCGACATAGGCCGCGGCAGGGAGCAAGACCATGGAGCGGCGCGGAGATATTTTTGAGAGGTAAAAACTGCGGAAGGCCCAAAGAAACAAAATTCCATAAAGGCCGGTTTCAAGAAGCAGAAGTTTGGGACGGGTAAGCTTAACATCGGGAACCAGCGGCGCGAGAAACAAAATCGCGGCCAGGGCATAGGCCAAAACATCGTTCCCGAGGGTAGATGTTTTGGATACCGGCTGTTTTTCCTTCTCCTGTTGCTTAGCCAAAGTATTCCCCTGAACTTTATTATAACATCACAAGTGTCGTCAGCTAAACAGACGAAAAAACCCGTATTTACTGCGTTTGTCATTGCAATAACGGCTTTTTTCAGCGAGATTGCTTCTCTCCCTACGGGAGATCGCCCTCCACTGAAGCTTTGGCGGGCAGGCAACGACAGCCTTTTTCTGTGTCGTCATACCAGCGGAAGCTGGTATCCAGTGGTTTTCTGGATCCCTGTTTTCACAGGGATGACAGGCCTTGATGGATTCCGGACAGAGGCACTCCGGAATGACGGAGCTTCCAAGATTGCTCTCCGCCACTGTGTCTTCGCGAGCGGAGCGTGGCGATCCCGCAGTTCACACCGAGATTGCTTCTCTCCCTGCGGTAGATCGCAATGACGACTCTTTTAACAAACCCAAACTATAGTTTCACGCTGGCGGCGTAGCGCTCGGCATTAACCGCGCCTTCGCCGGAATTGCCCTTGTCTCTCAAAAGACCGAGGCGTTCGTTGGGGTTGGGATGGGTCTTAAAAAGCGTTGAAAATGAAGTGTCGCTTCCCCCGCGCTGAGCCAGAATCTCAACGAAGCGTTCCAGTCCTTTGGAGTCGTAGCCGGTTTTAGCTGCTATTTCATAACCTTTCTCGTCGGCTTCTTTCTCGTCGGACCTTGAGTAGCCTTTAAACAATATGTTTGAGCCAAAACCGGCGAGCTGGCCCATGAGGTATTGGTTGTCGCTGTTTGAAACCGCAAGGTCGGTGCCGGCGTCAACCATGTTGGCTTTCTGAATTTCTCTGGCTATGTGGCGCTGGGATATGTGGGCTATCTCGTGGGCGAGCACGCCGGCAAGCTCGGCCTCGTCTCTTATCGCGGCAAGTGCGCCTTTTGTGATAAAGACATAACCGCCGGGGGCCGCGAAGGCGTTGACTGTGTCGGTATTAAGAACCGCGAAATAATATTTTATGTTTGTCCTGCCCGAGTTGGCGGCAAGCGCGCGCCCGACAAGGTTTACATATTTCATCAGGTTTTCATCGTCATAAAGGCCGTAGCGGGCGCAAAGGTTCGCCCCCATTTCCCTGCCGAGCAGTATCTCTTCTTTGTCCGAAATGCCGCGGGCCGCTTTGACTGCCTTGGCGCCCACGCGCAGCGCGGTGCCGACACCCAGCTCAAAAGCCGAGGCGCCGGCCGCGGAAAAAATCAGAGCTATACATATATATATGATATTCCTTTTCATTTATTACCCCCTATGTTGCCGTTGGAGTTGAAATCTTCCTGCTCCTCCCGGCTAACCGAGAGCTTTTCAACTTTTTCCAGCGAATTCCAGTCGCGAAGGCCGTTGTTATCCTCGGATTCCGGGTTATCTATTCCGCGCACTCCGATCGCGACGGTCTGGGTCTTTTTGGGTTTTTTAGGCGCCAGTGAATTTAATAATATATCGTTGGCTATCCCAACGCTGCTGCCGCAAAGCGCGCCGGCTAACACGGATATGGCGATTGTCTTTCTCATTTTTTATTCTCCTCCTGCTTTGAAACTCCGAGAGCTATCTCCGCGCTGAAACCTTTGTTTCCCCAGGCGTCCTGGGCCGCGCAGCGCACGGAAACTTTTCCCACCGGCAGGGCATCCGCCTTTAAGGTGAACATATACGGAGTACCGTACACATAGCGGCCTATTTTCTGCCATGCCTTGTTATCCAAGCTGTATTCAAGCCAGGCTTTCTCTATTTCGCTGCCGGTTATCTCCGCCGCGAAGGTTTTGTTTGAGGTTTTTTTCCTTCCTTCAAGCACCTGCGTTATCTGAACTTTTATTTCGCGCTCGCTGCCCTGCGGGACAAGCTTTACCGCTATCGCGGGCTCAAAAACCGTAATGGCGGTTTTAAGAGAGGTCGCGGGATTTATGGGCGGATAGCCCTTAATGTCGTTGTTCATCCAGGTATTGACTTCCTGACTTCCCCAGCCGCCGGCAAGCACCGGAGCCGAAGCCGTTGAAACAAAATATTCCGTGGGAGACCACAGGGAGACAAAGTTGGGGCCGTTAAAATTTACCGCCGAAAGCGGCACCTCGGCCCAGAACCAGCGCGACTCGCCGACACCTTCAAGCGCGTTTTCCATGTCCCCCTCTAAGGGAATATCAGCCGACGATACAAGGAAATATTTCTGGTTTGATTTCCACGCCGGAGTTGAGGAAATGGCCATATATATCTCGCCCGGTATCGGCTCGCGCTCCCAGACGGGTTTTCCCGCGACCGGCCTTGTTTTCATTCTGCCGAGCTTGGCGCCGATGTAAACTTTTGAGTAGCTGCCTTCGGGCGGTTTGGGAAGTTTTTCCATCCAGCAGACATTGTAGCCCGCGTACCAGCTGCCGTCCCAGCCACCGTTGGCAAAAACACCGTAATCGTTTATATTCGTGAGCTCCGAAAGGTAAACGGGAGGGCTTACCGCTTCCGAGGCCGCGGTATTCTGATTATCGGGCTGGCCCGTCAACAGCGGAGTTTCCGCGGCAGAAACCGAGGCCGGGAGAATCGCCGTGAGATGAAACGCGATCGCGTAAAATATAATGTGCTTTTTCATATGTATCGTTCCCTTTATTTTTTTGTCTGCTTGCGAATTAAAGCGTCACTTCAGTCTTGGGCGCAAAATTAGTTGCCATGGTCCAGGTTACGGCCTTTCCGCCCTTTAAACGATAAACCATAAAAGTATTATAAAAATTCTCAAGCGCGCCGGATTCTCTCCAGGGCTTGAGGAATTTGCGGGTCGGGTGCTCGCAGATCTCGTCTTTCAGCTTGTTATCTTCAACTATTTCAAGTTTGCCGGAAACCCTTACCTGCACCCCGTTCTTAAAGTCGTTGAAGCATAGCTCAACCTTGGGATTGGCTAAAATCTGGCCGTGCAACTGCTTCATGGTACCCGAATGGAACAATATACCGTTCTCGTCGGCGCGGTAGAGGAACATACCGCGGCATCTCGGCTGGTCGCCTTCCGTAGTGGCAAGGTGAAAAGCCGGGTTTTCGTTTATCAGTTTCAGTATTTCGGTTTTATTCAAATTTATTCTCCCAATATTTTATCTCTTGTCATTAACGGGGTCAGTCTTACTATTAATGTTTCTTTGTTTTTAACATCGCCGCTATGCGCTCAAGCTCTTTAAGGGAATAATAATGAATCTCTATTTTCCCCTTTTTCGGGCTGCCGGCTATTTTTACTTTTGTGCCGAATTTTCTCTGAAGCTCTTCGGCGAGATGAGCGAGCTCGCTCTCGGTTTTCTTTGTTTTCTTCTTTTCGGTTTTGCGGCCGTCTTTAACTCCCGAGGCGAGCGATTCCAGCTCGCGGACGGAAAGTTTTTCGTTCATTATTTTTTTCGCGAGTTCAATGAGGGTGTTTTCGTCCTCAATGCCGGCGAGTATCCTGCCGTGGCCGGGGCTGAGCATGCCGGAAGAAATAAAATCCTGTATATCCTGCGGCAGGTTCAAAAGCCTCATGGCGTTTGCCACCACCGAGCGGTCTTTGCCGAGCACCTTGGCAAGCTCTTCCTGAATGAGCTCAAATTCGTGCGAAAGGCGCTTATAGGCCCTGGCCTCCTCAATGGGGTTTAGGTCTTCGCGCTGAATATTTTCAATAAGCGAGATCTGGAAGCGCTCCTTGTCATTAGCCTGACGGATCACGACCGGCACCTGGGTAAGCCCCGCGATTTTGCTGGCGCGAAGCCTGCGCTCGCCGGCGATAAGTTCGTATTCCCCCGGCACTACGGTCGGCGTCACAAGCAGAGGCTGGGCCAGGCCGTGCACTTTTATTGAGTGGGCAAGTTCTTTTAATTTTTCTTCGTTGAAATGGTGGCGCGGCTGATAGCGGTTGGCCTTGATCTTGTCTATCGGCACGACCGAAACAGTTTCGCCTCCGTCAGCCGACGCCCTGGGCGCCGATTGCACCGAGAGAAGCGATTCAAGACCCCTTCCTAATGCCTTATGCATATTTTTCTCCCTGTTAAGTCTTAAGCTGCCTGCGATGTAGTTATTTTTTGACTTGCGCGCATGATTTTCTTGTCGTTTATAATTGTTTTTTGTACTGGGCGAGCCAGTTTCGTATTTCTTTGTTTTTCGGATCAAGTTTAAGCGCGTGCTCGTAGGCCGCGATAGCGTCTTCTTCCCGGCCGAGCGCGTAATACGCTCCGCCGAGGTATTGGTACACGAGCGCGTTAGCGGTGTCAACGCTGGAACAGTATTCCAGGTACTGCACCGCCTCGTCATATTTCTGGCTCTCGTAGCACGAAACGCCGGCTTGAAAATATTCATCCACGCTTCCGCGCGCCTTTACCGCGGCTGATTCGCTTATGTCATCGTTGCTTTCAATCATGGTATTTTGGGGTTTTTCCCGAAGGAAAACCTTGCCGGCCTTCTCCATTTCTTTTATCTGGTCCACGATTTTTTTGCGCTCGTCTTCTATCTCTTCCTGCGTGGCGGGCCGGCCAAAATCCATTTCCTCTTTAAGCATCGCGGACGCGCTTGAAGACATGTTTATCAGAAATTTATCCAGCACCTCGCTCGCGGCGCCGCGCAGGGCCTTGGCCAGGCTCTCCGTCTTAAGTTCGCGGATTATCGCCTGGATAGCCGTGTTTGGAAATGACGGTATATCGTCAAAAGTTATTATGTATTTTCTGACTTTTTCGTACAGCCCAGGGTTGTCGTTTTTAAGCGACTGCAGAATATTTTCAAAAGTCGGCCTGTCCACTTTCTCAAGCACATCAAGCAGATGGTCAAGCCCGCCTATAACGAAATCCACCTTTTTCTTGAGCGCTATATCGTATTTTACAAGCTGGTCGTGGGTAACGACGCGAGCGTTTGACATTTCCACGGCGACATTGGCCTGCAGGTCGGGGGGGAGAGAACTTAATATCTGCTGGACATACTGAGGTTTGAGGTAACTAACAACAAGCGCTATGGATTTGGGCGGCTCTTTTCTGATAAGGTAAATAAGCTGGCGGATATTGCCGTCATTAATATAATGAAACGGAATGTATTTTATCTCCCGTTTTTGCGAGGGGTCTATTTTATGTCTCGGCTTGATTTTATGCTTGACTATCTTTTTCATAATGCGTTGATTATTGAATGCGTTTATATCTCGGAGCCTTTGGGCTGCCTGGAAAGAAACTCTTTGGCGAGATCAAGGTAAAGCTGAGCGCCCTTTGAGGATTTATCATATAATATGACGGGTTTACCAAAACCGGGGGCCTCGGCCAGGCGGACGGTTCTCTGAATAAGAGTGTTGTAAACTTTATCTCCGAAATGTTTTTTTACCTCGTCTATGACCTGCTGGGAGAGGTTGAGGCGGCTGTCGTACATAGTCAGAAGCACGCCCTCCAGAGCAAGCGCCGGATTTAAAGATTGCCTTATTAAATCAATGGATTTTAGCAATTGACCAAGCCCTTCAAGAGCATAATACTCGCACTGAATAGGTATCAGAACAGCGTGGGCTGAAACCAGCGCGTTTAAGGTCAGAAGACCAAGAGATGGGGGACAGTCAATAACAATATATTTATAGACCTTCTGGAATTTCGCGAGCGCGTCCTTAAGTTTTGACTCGCGGCTTTCCATATTGACAAGCTCCACCTCGGCCCCTATTAAATCAATGTGCGAGGGCGCCAGGTCAAGCCAGTCCAGCTCGGTTGAATGAAGGACATCTTCAAGAAGAGTCTGATTGATAAGAACCTGGTAGATGTTTTTGTCTACGGTTTTTTTGTCCACGCCGAGCCCGCTGGTTGCGTTCGCCTGCGGATCTAAGTCAATTAACAAAGTCTCCTGCCCGAGGTGAGCCAGGCTCGCCGCGAGATTGATGGCGGTTGTCGTTTTTCCGACGCCGCCCTTCTGATTTGCTATCGCTATAATTTTGCTCATAATGGAAGTATTTTAGCAAAAATATTTTATATTGTAAATCTTTTCGCTTAACCCTAATCCTCAGATAGAGGCAGAACTGACGGTGAAGATTGCACCAGACAGGCAAAGTCACCCTGAACGAAGCGAAGGGCCTCGTTATATTTTAAGTTATAAGTTTTAAGTTGTAAGCTTTAAGTGAACGACGGCGTTTTTGGATTCCAGACAGAACATTTCTGGAATGACGGCTCCTGCTTTTGGTGTCATCCCAGAGGTAGTAGTCTGGGATCCAGGGGTTTTTTGCGTTAAAGCGATATTGTTTCACGTGAAACAATCAGGCAAGCAATCCGCGGTTGAGCGCGCGGACCGGATCTTTTTGACGCTGAAACCTGGGCCAATCGGATAGGCGAAAGAGGGGGAAGAAAGAGCTCTGCACGGCAGCGGATCTGACAAATCAAAAAGACCACGAAGAGGCTCCTGAGCCTGACAGCTCTTCTAATAGGTATTATCGGAACCCTGGAAAAGAAAGTCCGGAGCTATGGCCTCCGCGGCATGGCGCAAATAAAGAGTGGCGTAGTTCCCGCCAAGTATGACCGGCACGCCCGGGAAAACCAGCCTTGCCAGTTCAACCGCCTCCTTGACGCCTGGGTACCAGTATGTCATAACCGAGGTGACCAGCGCCGCGTCAGGCCGGCTTAATTTCTTAAGCTCGGGGATTATGGTTTCCTTTGGCAAACCGAAGGGTTTAAACTTAAGGGGAATTTTACTAAGGGTCAAAACTGTACCTGCCGCAGCCGTACTCATTGGACCTGCAAGCCGGCAGAGATGGATGAAGCCTGTCAAGGCAGTCAAGGAGTCCTAATCTCCCGGTAAGGCGATGCTGTCATTCCGGGTCCGCCGTGGCAATCTCGTTGTGGAAAATACAGTCATTCCTGCAGTTGCAGTGCGGCGAATAAGCCGCACAAGCCTGCAACGGGTGCGAGATGCGAGCACACGCAGGAATCCAGAAAAACCTCTGGATACCAGCTTCCGCTGGTATGACGACACAGAAGCCGTAGTTCACTTAAAGCTTACAACTTAAAACTTATAACTTAAAATATAACGAGACCCTTCACTTCGCTCAGGGTGACTTTACTTGCCCGGCGAAATCTTCACCGTCATGCACCGAGCTCTATCTGAGGATTAGAGAGGAGGAAAACATCAGCGCCAAGGCGCTTTAGAGCGCCGCCCAAATACAGAAGCCCAGGGGCTTAAACCGCAGGTCGTAAGCCGAGAAATCATATATGGGAGGATTGATTAAAAGGAATGAATGTTTCACGTGAAACAATATTAAACACTGTTTTTGAGTCCTCAAGTAAACGAGTTTGCGATTAACATCTTTTGGTATCATCGCCAGGGGCCGGCGTTACGGCTTTTGAAGTTAAGTCCCCATTATGGCTGACAATGAGCGAGCTGATTTTTGGGGAAGTAAGCGAGGACTGTCTGACAGGGCGCTCACCTCTCGCGCCCGTTGCCAACCCTGCGCAACTTAATCGTTGCGCGGCAACTGCAGCTTCCAAAAATCGCGAAGCGAAATAGCCATAGGGGTGCGTTTTTTGTGTGGCGGCCCAATGGTTTAAATAAAACCAGCCGACCTCCCAGGCGAATGCGAAGCATTCTTCACCCGTCTTTGACGGGTGTGTAGTTGCCGTGGGAAAAGTTTTCTTTGCGCACTCAAAGAAAACTTAGATCGGTTGTTGAGGCGTAAAGCCTTACTTAAATATAATTACATTATATATTCGTAATCTGCGAGTGATACCTTTCCCTGGCCGATAAAAGAAAAGCGGTGGCCGCCTCGGACTGGTAGTCAGGGTAGCTCCAGGGAAGAGCGGTGAAGCGCTTGTCTTTATACAAAAGGGTGATCTCGGCAAAAATGCCGTCCTGCAGATATATCCTGTGGCTGAAATCTTTGGTGGAAGCGAGCACAACCTTGGAAAGCGCGATGTAGCCCGGGTCAATATTAATGCGCCTCTTGCCGGAAAGCGCGAAGCCGTCTTCTATCCTGTTTGTTTCAATTTTAATTTTCGCGAGTTCGCCCGGATTTATGAGCTTATCAAAACTGACCCACAGGCGCGACAGCCCGCTCCCCATCTCCGCGCCGTAATAATCAGTAAAAGAAAATGGTATGGCCTGGCTTACATTATCCAGCTCCCCCCATCTCTGCTTTAGCATAACCATAGCCGCATCAGTCAACTCGTTTGACTTGGAAATAATCCCCATTATAAGCTTGACCGGCTCGGCGGATTTTATTGTTCCCATTATTTAATGTCCTTTTCTGTCTCGTGATACCCCTCGGGCAATACAAATACGCATTCACTTTTGAATCCTTTTTGTATTCTGTAAGCCAGGAAATAGCTCCCAGGATAGATAAAATTGAAAAGGCAGTCAAAAAGCATATGCTGTGCAAATCCTATTGATATTCCAAGCAATATTGCACTTTTTGACAACCAGACCGCCACGGCAAGGGGAATAAGCATCTCAAGGCTGTGGAGCCAAAGGTGGGTTTTTCTCAGTTTGCAGGCATCAACCATTTCAAAGAAATGCGGCACATTCAGGCTGAGGGGGTGCTCCAGCCAATAATCCGTAACATGATCCAAATCTAATAAGACGCCCGTGACAAAGGACGCCAGGGCAATGGATTTAGATCCGGTAATGCCGTAAATGCCGCCGCTGAAAGCAACCGACGCGATAATATGCTGGTGAAGCCTCATTTCATCTCCAAAAATTGTCCGCGACAAATACATTATGCCAAATAGAGATACAAATATCAATTTTTCGGCAGACCTTGACATTTTTACTATACATATGTATAATTACACCACAGACCAGTAATTCTTTACTTAACATTAACGGAGGCAAAATGAGCAGGCCGTCGCAGAATATTGACAAACTCCTGATAAAAGCAGGAATGGAGCTGATCCCGGCCACGGGCATATCCGGCCTAAAGATCAGGGCTGTAACCAAAAAAGCCGGTGTTAACCTCGGCATGTTCAATTACCATTTCGGGACCAAAGATAAATTCATTGAAAAGCTTCTTTCCGAGATGTACAGCGAGTTTTTTAACGACATAAAAATTCAGGCTCTTCACGGGGAAACATCAATTGAGCAGCTCAGAAACTCCCTGGTCACAATTTCAAAGTTTGTGCGCGACAACAGGTCTGTATTCCTGACCTTCCTTGAGGAGATACTGCTCGGAAACACCAAAATGATGGAATACGCCAAAAAAAACATGACGGCTCACATTTACCTTATAAGCGGCCTGGTGAGGAAATGCCAGCGCGACGGCTACTTGGCCAAAATGCCCTTCCAGAACGCGATAGTTTTTCTGATGGGCTCAGTGCTTGGGCCCAATTTCGTATTCAGGATATTCCAGAAACATTTCGCCAACAAAAATCTTTTCGGCATTCTGGCCGGCGCTGTTGAAAAGACAATGTTCTCCGATAAAGAACTTGAACGCAGGATAGACATGGCCTTAAGGGGCCTTTCAGCGGGAGGCGTCAATGCGTAAGATAATGATAATCGCTCTGATTACAGCCGCGCTGGCAGCCGATATCCCGGCTGTTGAGCAGCTCTCCATTTCTCTGGCTGAGGTTGAGAAAAGCTCCTTATCCAATTCTTTCAGGCTCAAAGCCGCCCGCGAGGAGGCCCGCGGCGCGAGAAACCGCTCAAGAGCGCAGTTCGCCGGCTTTCTTCCCAAACTTTCAATTGACGGTTTTTACCGCTACAACTCCGTGGTTCCGGAAATCACGCTTGCCTCTCCGGGCGCCCGGGCCATGAAGCTTACGGACAATCCGAGCTATTCAATAGGCCCGTCAGTATCCTGGATGCTGTGGGACACCGGCGCCACATATTCTTCCTGGAAAAGCGCCCTGGCCGCCGCTTCCGCAAAAGAAAAGGAAGCCGAAGTTGCCGAAAGACAGGCTCTGCTGGCCGCGCGAAACGCCTACCTTCAAATAGTGCTCGCGGCCGAACAGGTTTTATCGGTATCGGACGCGCTGAAACTTTCCCAAACTCAATATAAAGACATAGAACTCAACGCGCAGGCAGGGACTAAAAGCAGGATGGACAAACTTTACGCGCACCAGGAAGTTCTTTCCAGGTCAAGGCAGCTGAGCCAGGCCAGGTCCGAACTGGCCGGCTATATAAGGGATCTCGCGGCTCTAACCGGCGAAAGCTATTGCGGCTCAAACTGCGTAATAGCCGACGGCCGTTTTACGGGTGAAATCTATTCCGACATCTCGGCTCCAAATTCGGTTATTTCGCTTGACTCCATTGAAACACTATTCAAAATCCTTGAACCTTACCGCGGGGCTCAGTTCTGGGAAGGCCATCCGGGTATTGAGTCGCTGGGGGAACTGGCCGAATCAATACGGTTCGCGGAAAAGAACTCATCCTCCAACCTCTGGCCCAAAATACAGGTCTCCGCGAGAAGCGCCCTGGACTATCCCAACGGCCCAAAGTTTGAGGAGTTCAATCAAAACAGTGTTTCCGCGTCGCTTGCCTGGCCGCTGTTTGACTCCGGGCTTACGGCAAACAGAGCCAAAGAAAACAGAAGCGCGCGAAACTCGGCGCTGGCAAAAAAGGAACAGGCGGCGATAGACCTTAAAAGGGACTGGGAAAAAACCATGGACCGCCTCGGCCAGCTTGACGAGCAGGAAAACATAAACAAGGACGCGCTCCGCGAAGCCGAAGAACTTGCCCTGATTGTTTATAATACCTATTTAAACGGTTCGGTTTCTTTCATTGAAGTGCAGAACGCCAATTACAGGGCGCTTGAAGCGAAGCTGCAGCTTGCCAGAACAAGGGTCCAGATACTTATGAATCTTTCCGTGCTGGCAAGCCTCGCGAAATGAAGCGACTACGCATACAGGAGAACGAATTATGAAGATCAGAGTTTTTGCCGGGCTGCTGGCCGTATTAGCCTTGATTGTTTCCGCGACGGTAGTGATAAACAGGAACAGGGAATTTCTCTACGCCGGAACCGTGGAAGCCACCGAAGTTGATATTTCATCCAGGCTCGCCGGAGTAATAGAAACCGTCAACGCGGCGGAAGGCTCAAAGGTTTCAAAAGGCGGGCTGCTTGTAAAACTTTCCGCGGAAGATCTTTCCGTCGCCTATGAAGCGGCCGAAAGGGATTACCGGCGCGCCGAAAAACTTCTCAGCGCGGGATCACTGAACCAGGAGGCCTTTGACAGGATAAAATTCAAACGCGACGATCTCAGGGTGCGTCTCGGCTGGGCGACCATAGTGTCTCCCATAAACGGAACTGTGCTGACCTCCTACCATGAGCCCGGCGAAATGGTGGCGCCCGGGACAAAGCTTGTCACGCTTGCCGACCTGGAAAATGTCTGGGCTTACATTTATGTGGCCCAGCCGTCGCTGCCGGAAGTCAAACTCGGCATGAGCATAGAAGGCTATATACCCGAATCAAACATGGCAAAAATATCCGGCACGGTGGTCAAAATTAACGACGAAGCCGAGTTCACCCCGAAGAATGTGCAGACCAGGAAAGAGCGCACCCGCCTGGTCTTTGGCGTAAAAATCCTGTTTGACAATAAGAATGGGGATCTAAAACCCGGCATGACCGTGGAAATGAAGCTGCCCGAAAAAAAATAAGCGGAACCCATGATATCAATAGAGCTGGACAACATCACAAAGAGTTTTGAAAATACCCGCGCCATTGACGGCCTGAGCCTCAGGTTTGAGCCCGGCACATTGCACGGGATCATAGGGCCGGACGGCGCCGGCAAAACAACTCTCCTGCGGCTTGTAGGCGGACTGCTCAAGCCCGGCTCCGGCAGGATTTTATACAAATCGGGCCCTAACCCCGCCGCGTTTGAGGAGGTCAGGGCAAACCTCGCCTATATGCCGGCCAGGCCAAGCCTCTATGCCGACCTTTCCATAAGAGAACACCTTGAATTTTTCAAAAGCCTCTACCAGCTGCCGCGGGATGAATACGCCGCAAAATCAAAACGGCTGCTTGAGATAACCCGTCTGGAGCGTTTCACGGAGCGCAAGGTCGGAGAACTCTCGGGCGGAATGTATAAAAAACTCGGGCTCATGTGCGCGCTGCTTCAGTCGCCGACAATACTGCTTCTTGACGAGCCTACCAACGGCGTTGACCCGATAAGCCGCAGAGAGTTCTGGGAACTGCTCTACCAGCTTCTGGAACAGAATATTCTTATACTTATTTCAACCGCGTACATGGACGAAGCCGAGCGCTGCGGCATGGTTCACCTTATTGATTCCGGCCGCCTCATCGCTTCGGGCGAACCGAAAGAAATTCTAAGGAAAGAAAAAGCCGGGACTTTTGACGAGCTTTTCCTGCGGAGCGCGAAAAAATGAACAATAAATCACCGGCCGTAGAGATAAAAAACCTCAGCGTCAGGTTCGGCAGTTTCACCGCCGTGGACGACATAAGCTTTTCGGTTCAGAAAGGCGAAATATTCGGGTTTCTCGGCGCTAACGGAGCCGGCAAAACAACTACCATAAGAGTCATCTGCGGCCTCCTCCTGCCGACAAGCGGCGAAGTTACCGTGGCGGGAGAGGTTTCTAACTCGGGCGAAAACAGGCTCAAGGAAAAAGTCGGGTATATGTCCCAGAAGTTCACGCTTTATGACGACCTCACCGTGGGCGAAAATCTATACTTTAAGGCGGCGCTGCGCAAAATAGATAACGAGGCCGCCTCAAAAAAGATCCCGGAACTATTCAAATTCATAGGCTTCAGCCATTCCCCGTCAACCCTGGTCAGAGAACTCCCGACGGGGGCAAAACAGCAGATATCTCTTGCCGCCACGCTCCTGCACGACCCTGAAATAATTTTTCTTGACGAGCCCACGGCCGGGGTCTCCCCCGGAGTGCGCGACATGTTCTGGAAACTGATAGAAAAACTCGCGAAAGAGGGCAAAACCGTTATTGTCACGACTCACTATATGGATGAAGCCGAACAATGCCGGAGGATAGCTCTTATGCGTTCAGGCAGGCTTATCGCGCTGGACAGCCCTCAGGGGCTGAAAAAATCGGCTTACCCCGAACCGCTGCTCCGGCTCTCAGGGTTGGGGCGTTCGGACAGCGAATTACTGGCCAAAATCTCCGCGGATCCGGCCGTTGAAAAGATATGGCCTTTCGGAATGCGCTACCACGCGTCGCTTAAAAGCGAAGAGCAGCTTGAAAGTTTTAAAAAACGGCTTCCGGAGCGAGTCTCCGTTGAAAGAATCAGCCCGTCGCTTGACGATGTCTTCCTGAAACTGGTTGAAGGAGCCGAACGATGAAAAGAAACTTCGTGCTTCACCGCGCCCTGGCCATAGCGAAAAAAGAAGTGATGCACATAATGCGCGACCCGTTCACGCTCGGGCTTGCCGTCGTCGTGCCGCTGATAATGGTGTTATTTTTCGGCTTCGCGATAGATTTTGATTTCAGGGGAATAAAAGTTGCGGTATACGATCAGGATAATTCGCGGCTTTCAAGGGAGCTGGTAAGAAGCTTCTCGGCTTCGGAATACTTTAAAACCTTCGCCGGCGCCAGCGCCGGGGCCCCTGCCAAAGAAATTGAGGAAGGCAAAGCCACAATCTCCATGGTCATAAATTCAGGTTTTGAGCGCGAAATATTTTCTTCCCGGAATTCGCAGGCGCAGATAATAGTGGACGGAACCGACAATCAGAAAACCGGCGTCGTCGCGGCCTATCTCGGCGGCATACAGAGGGCCTTTTCATCAAAACTCTCGGGCTCGCCCGCGAGCGATCCGATTAAAATCACCGCCAGATTCATATACAACCCGGAGCTCAACACAAAGTGGTTCATAGTGCCGGGGCTTATTGTAATAGTAACGGGGCTTTTATCAATACTGCTCACCGCGCTGACCGTGGCAAGAGAATGGGAAAACGGATCCATGGAAATGCTTCTTTCCACGCCGGTCACGCCCTTTGAGATAGTGCTCGGCAAGATATTGCCCTATGTGGGCCTGGGCCTTACCGGAATTGTTTTTGTGTACATTGTCGCGAGGCTTGCGTTCTCGGTTCCGTTCCGCGGCAGCTATCTGGCCTTAGGCGCGGCCTGTTTTTTATTCATAACAACATCTCTGGCCCAGGGACTGCTGATTTCTGTCATCACGCGGCAGCAGCAGAAAGCGATGCAGGCCTCAATGGTCGTGGGGCTTCTGCCTCCCCTGCTTCTGTCGGGTTTTATTTTTCCGATAGAAAGCATGCCGCTGTTTTTCCGCTACCTGACGATGGTACTGCCGCCGAGATGGTTCACCGCGATAATCCGGACGCTCTTTTTAAAAGGCACGCCCTTTGAGGGGCTTGTGATACCGTTTATCGCCCTTGCCCTGATGGCGGTTATTTTCATTGCCGCGGCTTCAAAAAGATTCAAAAGGGACCTTGAACCATGAAAAGCAGCCTTAGAGTAATACTTGGCTTTCTGAAAAAAGAGTTCGCCCAGACGCTTCGCGACCCGGTGATGAGGCTTTTTCTTTTCGGCGCTCCGCTGCTTCAGCTTACAATATTCGGTTACGCCATAACAACGGAATTCAAAAATCTTAAGCTCGCCGTGCTTTTGCAGCCCGATGACAGCGTAATGCGCGAGCTCAGCGGGCATTTCTACAACTCGGGATGGTTCACCCGCGCGGAAGCCGAACAGGGCGACCCGGAAAAAGCCCTGTATTCGGGCGCGGCCGACGCCGTGCTTATCGCGCCGCCGGGCGGACTGACAAAAGCTCTGGGCAGAGGAAACGCCGGACTTCAGCTTTTGATAGACGCCTCCAATGCCACAAAGGCGCGGATTGTTGAGGCCTACGCGTCATCCATTGTTCAGAAATATGCCGCCTCCCGCTTCCCCGCGCGGGAGCCCGGGCCCGGGCTGTCATTTAATGTGCGGATACTTTACAACCCTTCGCTTGAAACTTCATACTTCATGGTTCCCGGCGTAATGACAATGATAATTGCCCTGATCACCGTTATGCTCACGGGCATGTCCATGGCGCGCGAAAAAGAAATGGGAACCTTTGAAACGATAATCAGCGCGCCGCTGAAGAACTCCGAGATAGTGCTCGGCAAGACCATCCCCTTTGTGGTTCTCGGCATGGCGGACGCTCTGCTCGTTATTGCCGCGGGGCTTTTGATTTTCAAGGTTCCCATAGTCGGAAATCTTTTTGTGATATTCGCGGCAAGTTTTATTTTTGTCTGCACCGCCGTCAGCGCCGGCCTGTTAATCTCCACTTTCGCCAGAACCCAGCAGCAGGCGATGATGGGAACATTCCTTTTCATTTTTCCCGCGAATCTAATGTCGGGCATAATGTTCCCCATTGAAAATATGCCGCTGCTTCTGCGCGCTGTTGCCTATATAAACCCAATAAAATATTACGCGAGCCTTCTTCGGAACAATATGCTTAAAGGCTCTTACCCGGTGGTGGTTCTTCCGGATCTGGCCGTGCTCACGCTTATGCTTCTGGTAATAGTATTTATTACAATCCGCCGCTTCCGCCGGACTCTCAACTGACTCACACTTAAACTCCCTCATTGGTTTTTGCATTGCCATAAAATATCATTTATGGTATAATTCACCCGTCAGGAGAACCCGCTTCGCAATTGAATTCTGGAGAGGTCGCATAGTTGGCTTCCCGCCACCGTGTCTTTGGCGGGTTCGCCAGTGGTTTAGTGGCGAAAGTGCAACCGAGCCGTTGACCGGGGGGTCTATGCGGGAATATTTCGTTTATGTTCTCAGAAGCATCAAGAATCGCAAAATATACACAGGATATACAGCGGAAATCAATAAGCGGATTCACAGGCACAACAGCAGAAGGGTTAAATCAACAAAAGCATGCGTTCCGCTTAAACTGATTTATTGCGAAAGATTTACTGAAAAGGCCACCGCGCAAAGAAGAGAAAGATTTTTGAAATCCGGTAAAGGCAGAATGGTGCTGGAAAATATATTGAATTCTGGAGAGGTCGCATAGTTGGCTTAGTGCGCTGGTTTGCTAAACCGGTATACGGATGAAAATCTGTATCGAGGGTTCAAATCCCTCCCTCTCCGTTGATTTTTTGAATGGGCAAAAGCCCATACAAAAAATCAAAGAATAGAATGGATTTGAACCG
>MGVE01000016.1 GCA_001800315.1 Elusimicrobia bacterium RIFOXYA2_FULL_47_53
GGTCAATATTAAAAGAAAAAAGTAGCAAAAAAGAAATACTTCAACATCTAAACCAATTTACACACTTTAGTATACACTACCTATTCCATATTGCCGTTTGACATAGACTGACCAATCTTGTAGAATGCTTCCTGTGGGGGGAAAGCTTACCACAAAACTCCCAATATCTTCGCAACAGACAGGTATTCAGGCGCCACGGGGAAGGTGTATGTCCCGAAACAAATCAAAATCAACAATCATCACAAAGCTCGTTGCGGCGACAGCATTTTTTCTTTTGCCTTATTCTATTTTCGCGTCCACCCTTGATTACAGCAGTTATTTCGGCAAGGGAGGGACAACCGTAATAAACGATGTAAAACGGGACCCTGCGGGGAATATCTACATAGTAGGCGAGACAGACGCGTCATCCGGGTTCCCGGTAACCGCGGGCGCCTATGACACTACATTTAACGGCCTTCCAAAAGACGCTTTCGCGGCAAAAATTTCACCTGATAATAAGATAATATTCTGCACATACCTTGGAGGAATAGCCGAGGATTCCGCATCGTCCCTCGCGATAGACTCCAGCGGATACATATATATAACAGGTAGAACCTACTCATCAAATTTTCCATACACAGTAATTTCGCTAAGCGTACCTGTTATAAGAAAATGTGATGCTTTTATTACAAAATTAAGTCCTGACGGAAAAAAACTTATTTTCAGCGAATTTTTTGGCGGCGCCGGAGTTGACTTCGGCAACTGTGTCGCTGTTGACAGGTATGGCTGTCCTTATGTCGCGGGATATACTCAGGGCGGCCTCAAAACTACCAGCAACGCGATCCGTATGAAATACGGCGGGGCGGGCGACGGGTTTATTACAAAATTCAGCGCAAACGGGCAGAGCGTGCTATATTCCACATATTTGGGAGGCCTAAGCATTGATTCCGTCACTAGTATAACTATCAAAAATGAAAAGAGCTTAACTCCTGACCCAAGAATTGACTCGGTTCCCGCAGACTTCCTTTTTGTTACTGGGGACACCAGATCAACTAACTTCCCCGTGACTTACGGCGCATACGATACCAACACAGCTCGTATCTCTGCTAATTCCTGTGTACTCGGCTTTGTAGGCAAGATTAATTTAAGCACTTATAAATTTTCATATCTTACGCTGCTTGGAGGGGAAACATCCTCCTCAAAAACATCAATCAGCGCTGTGGCGGTTGACGCTTACGGTAACGCCTATGTTACCGGAACAACAAGCGCTATAGACTACCCAACCACTGTGGCAGCCTTTCAGAAAGTATTATCAGGCGGAATTTATGACGCGGTTATAACTAAATTAAACCCTGCCGGCAGCGGGCTTATCTGGAGCGGTTATCTTGGCGGCAACGGCTCGGACACGGGATTTAGCGTTATAGTTGACACTTCCGGGAGCGCCTGCGTTTCCGGTTGCACAACTTCACTTAACTACCCCGTCATGGGCTCCGTCTTTCAGAATAGCAATAACGGCGCCTCGGACATATTTTATACAAAAATTGTTCCCGACGGCTCCGCTTTAGAATCTTCGGGTTTGCTTGGTGGTTCAGGCTACGAATCAGTAAAAGTTTCTATCGCTCAGGGCAAGGGCAGCCAGATCATTATCGCGGGAAGAACCGCTTCAACGAATTTCCCCGTAACCGAAAACGCTATTCAACCGATTTTCCAGGGAGGGACATCAAACGGCTTTATTTCAACGGTAGATATACTTAAACCCTTTAAAGTAAATCACAGTCCTGTCGCTCTCGCCGGGCACGATACTTTCATTGAAACAGACGCTCAGCAGGCCGCTGTAACTCTGGACGGGAGCCGCTCCTACGACCCGGACCAGGGCGATACAATAGTTTCATACAAATGGTACGACAGAGCCGGCAATCTGGTCGCAAACGGCGCGAAACCTTCCGTCACTCTAACCAAAGGCATCCATTATCTGTATCTTGTTGTCAGCGATGGCATCTCGGATTCCACCGAATTTGTTGAAGACACGGAACGCGATTCCTGTGTAATTGTCACAGTTTCTGAAGGTGTTTACCGCATCAACTGCGGCGCGGAAACATTTGATTTAACCGATTCAAAAGGCAACTGGTGGATGAGAGACGAAGCCTTTTATTCTCTTTACAGGTGGGGGAATATCGGTGGAACCGCCTCGGAATACCTGGGAACCATATATAACGCCGAAGATCCTGATCTTTTCAGGACCAACCGTGCCGGCGGCACGGATATGCATTACAAAATAGAGCTTCCTAACGGCAAATACGCCGTGAAGCTTATGATGGCAGAGACATACTACCAGGCCCCGGACCAGCGCTCCTTTGATGTTTCAGTTGAGGGGGTCAGCGTTCTTAGGAATGTGGATCTCTTTGCCTGGCGGGGTTTTGCGACCCCTTACGAGAAAACCGCATACATACAGGTAAACGACCAGTGCCTTGATATTGATTTTCCAATGGTTCATAAAGGCGCCGCGCTGATTTCCGCGATAGAAGTGGCTTCGGTTGATGTCACCGAAAATGACTTTCTGAATTTCGTGCAGAAAAAACTTTTCTGGTATTTCTGGAATGAGTGCGACCCCCTGACCGGACATATTAAGGATAAAGAAACCAACTGGGAGCCGAGCAGGGAAATAAAATCAAGTATCGCCGCGACCGGCCTTGGCCTCACCGCGATAACTATTGGCGCGAGCCGGGGATGGATTACAACCAGCGAGGCCTACGAGAGAGTTAAAACGACACTAAATTCATTCATGAGCGGAATGCCTAACAAAGAAGGCTTCTGGTTCCACTTCATTGATATGCATACCGGCGAAAGGATGGCTTACGACGACGGCAGCCCCTGCGAGGTTTCAACGGTTGATTCCGGTATATTTATTCTTGGAGCGCTTCAGGCAGCGGAGTATTTTAAATCCATAGGGTATGACCCGGATAACATATATCAGACCGCTGACAGCCTCTATTCAAGGATGAACTGGAAATACTATACCGGCATCGGCAGTGACTACAAAAAACAGTTTGTGAACATGGGCTGGTACCCGGAAAACGACGGGTATTTCACAGGCGGCTTCTGGGAAAGCTACTGCGAATCTGTTCTCGTCAACCTGCTGGCCCTTGGAGCTCCGAACGAAAGTTTCCGCGTCAGCACATCGGCCTGGACCAGCATGGGAAGGGATTTTATTGACGCCTACGGATACATGCACGCAAGGCAGGCGCCGCTTTTCACACATCAATACCATAACCTTTATTTTGACCTGAGGAACAAAGACGACGGGTACATGGACTATTTTGAAACCGCCAAATACGCCACGCATACAAACCGGCTCGCCTGCGTAAACGACGCCGAACAGAAATATGAGCCAAACGCCTGGGGCGTTACCGCCTGCTTCGGCCTGGACGGCAACTACTATGTGTACGGCGCGCCCGACGGGTTTGAAGACGGAACCATCGCGCCGACCGCCGCCGGGACATCCATAATGTTCACGCCGGAGGAATCGCTCAACGCCCTGCGCCGCATGTATTTCAAATATAAACAGTGGTCCTGGGGCAAAAACGGCTTCGCGGATTCTTTCAAGATCAATGTAAATGCCAAGTGCCCGTACGCGCTGGGGCTTGATAACGCTCCCATTATTATCGGAATAGAAAACTATCGGACAGGCATGGTATGGAACACCTCAATGGCTAATCCGCACCTTTCGTCGGCTCTCTCGCGCGCCGGATTTTCTACCGGTTCAGCCCGCCCCCTGGTCACGGCAAGCTCGCATGAGGGCGAATGGGAAAATCCCGATCCTGCTTCAGTCATGCCGCAAAAGGCCTTTGACAACGACACTTCAACCCGCTGGTCATCCCAGCATGGCAGCGATCCCCAGTGGCTCTGTATAGATTACAAAACGCCGAGAACAATTAATAAAGTAACCATTAGATGGGAAGCTGCCTACGCCAGAGCCTATAAAATTCAAACTTCGCTTGACGGCCACACCTGGACTGATGTTTTCTCAACCACAGACGGTGACGGGGGAACAGACATTATTACCTTTGATCCCGCGGAGTGCCGTTACCTGCGTGTTTACGGAACGCAGCGGGCGAATGTAAGCTGGGGATATTCCATATGGGAAATCAATGCCGAATCCGTCAGCGAGAATGTCGCTCTGCATAAACCCGCTAACGCTTCTTCATACATTACTATGCCGCCTTATTATAACTATGTTCCTTCGTACGCGTTTGACGGCCTGACGGCTCCGGCCGCGCCCGGAGATGAAGGTTATTTCTGGGCTTCGGTGCCCGAGTACCATCCCTGGATCTCCGTTGATCTTGGGGCCCCTACCCTGATAAACAGAATTGTTTTATTCTGGGAGCAAAACAGCCATGCCTCAAATTATTCAATTCAAGTTTCAACCGATGGTTCTTTCTGGAGCGCTATAAACCCGGATGCGGGCGGAAACTTTGAGGCATGCCGCGCGAAGTTTGTCAGGCTTTACGGTAATGAGACACAACCTGTTACCTACAGCCTCTGGGAAATGCAGGTCTTCGGCTTCCCCACGGACAGCCCGCTTTCATTTACAGCTAAAGCGCCCTTCATTGACCCTGAATTTAAATTAGGCGAGGTGTATTCTTTTCCAAATCCGGCTTTGAACTCCAAAAAACCAACGATTCATTTTGAATGCGGCTTAGCCGATCGTCTTGAGCTGAAATTTTATGATATATCAGGAAGCGAACTGCATTCAACTCAAATCGCGTCATCGCCGTCTGTCATCGGGAACAAATACGCCTATGAGTACACTTGGGATACCTCAAATATCGCCCCTGGCGTCTATATTTACAGCGTCAAAGCGGAAAAGAACGGAGCCTCCGATATCAAGGTGCTCAAGAAACTTGCCATTGTAAAATAGTAATTGTCGGAGCTGAGTAAATGAAAAAAATTATCTTTTACCTTTTAGCCGTAACCATTCTGCCTCTCGCCGGCATGTATTCCTACGCTGGAACTGCCGGTGCTGCGTTCCTCAAAATTGGAACCAGCGCCCGCGCGGTCGGAATGGGATCGGCTTATACCGCCGTTTCCGGAGATGTCAGCTCAATTCATTACAATCCCGCCGGTACCGCTTCAATTACCGCAAGACAGGCCAGCGCTATGCACACGCAGTGGTTTTGCGATATTACTCACGATGCCGCGAGTATTGTGCTTCCCGCGGACTGGGGGAACATCGGAGCGGGCCTGATCCGCCTAACGCAAGGCACGCTTGAGGGACGCGACGACAACCGGGAGTTAACCGATCCTTTCAGCGCCGGAGACACGGCGGCTTTTATTAACTACAGCGCTAAGCTCACTCCGTCGGTTCATTCCGGTATGAACATCAAGTATGTCAAAGAGGAGATCGCGCAGTATTCTGCCTCGGGAATAGCTTTTGACGCCGGCGTTTTATACACGCCGGAAAATGAACTGTATGCCTTAGGCCTGTCAGTTTTAAATGCGGGTCAGCGGATGAAATTTATTTCCGAAGAGTTTTCCATGCCTTTAACGATTTCCGGAGGGCTGTCATTTAACCCAGCGAAAAAAATACTGCTTACAGGCGATATAAAACATCAACCCGGAATCATCACGGATTTCTGCCTTGGGGTGGAATATTCGGTTTTTGACGCTCTTCAGCTGAGAGCCGGCTGCGTTATAAACCCGCTATCCGGTTCTAAAACTTACTACAGTCAGAGTTTAATATCCAGCGCTTCGGCAGGGATAGGCTTTAAGTTTTTTGGAAACCGGCTTGATTACGCCTTCACACCAGACGACATCCTCGGGTCAACTCATCGCTTCAGTTTTTCGCTTGATTTCTAACCGCAAACCCGTCCAAAACAAAAAAAATGAATCATAATAAGATCTGATTCAATTTATTTTTTAGGGATGGCGGGGAAATAATTACTGGTTGGTTTTAGCCTGCGAGTCCTGCCATCTGGGCAGTGTAAAACAAAACTTGCTGCCTTTCTCAATTTTACTCTCTATCCAAACGCTGCCGCCGTGCAGTTCCAGGATTTTTTTCACTACCGCGAGGCCCAGCCCCGCTCCTTCCACCTGCCCCGTTTTGTATTCGTCTATCTGGTAGAATTTCTGAAATATTTTTTTATGCTCTTCGGAAGGTATGCCGAGCCCGTTATCCGAAACCTGAAGCATAACGAAATTGTTGTCAGCCAGCCCTCCGTTTATATGAATTATCTTTTCGGGCTTGTCGTTAAACTTAACCGCGTTTTCAACTATATTTTCAACAACCTCTATAATCTTAGCCGTGTCAATCATCAGATCCGGCAGTCGGGAAAGTTCCTCTCCGACTATAACAGTTGTTTTATTTTTATCCAAAAAAGCTCCAAGGCCGAGCAGGCTTGTGTCAACAACTTTCTTTATGCTTATCCTTTCAGGGGTTAATTCGGTATACTCTGACTCCAAAAGCGTGAATCTTATCAGCTTATCAACGAGCAGGTTAAGCGTGTTGCCTTCCCTTTCTATGGTAGTCAGCGCCTGCCTTGTCAGCTTATCTAAATCTTTTGCCTTTTCCAGCAGCAGAGACGAATAGCCGTTTATAGCCGTCAATGGCGTGCGAAGTTTGTGGGAAATAAGCGCCAGGAAATCAATCTTCTGCTTGCCCTCTTTCTTTTCTTCCGTAATGTCTCTTAAAACGAAAATATGGCCTATGACATTTTTATCCTGGCCGGCTATCTTAGTGGCCATTACACTTAAAAACAGCGACTTTCCTTTTACCCTTGAAAGCTCAAAGTTTACCGAGCGGGCCGTATCGGAGTTTATGGTTTCCCACGGCAGGGAGGGGGCGTAATCCGGTATCATTTCTATAAAGCTTCTGTCTAAACTGTCTGTTTCACTCAGGCCCAGAAGCTCCCTCGCGGAATTGTTCAGCCTCATCACATTGAATCCGGCATCCGTCACGACAGCGCCGTCGGCCATGGCTGAAAAAGTCGCGTTGAGTTCCTCTTTCTCCTGCTCAAGGCTGTTGAAAAGATAAGTGTTTTCAATTGCTATGGCGGCCTCAACCGCGAAAATAGACAGCAAATTCAGATCCTGTTCCGAAAACACCGCCTCTCTTTCCACTCTCGCCAGGTTAATCACACCCAGGAGCCTGCCTTTTCTCATCAGAGGGGCAGTCAGCGCGGATTTAATATCCTCATATGGCTCCAGGCCCAAAAACCTCGGGTCATTTTTTACATCTCCCTGTATCACGACAGGTTTCAGCTCTTTTGCCGAATATCCGGCTATCCTCTCTCCTAAACTCAGCTTTTTGTTAATAACATCATCTTTGCGAGAGCCGATAGCTACCTTCACAGTCAGTTCGTTAGCCTTTGAGTCATACAGCATTATGGAGCCGCTGTCGGCGCTCAATGTGTCGCTGGATAGTTTAAGAATAAGGTTTAAAAGCTCGTCAAGCCCCATTATGGAGCTTATAGCCTTGCTGACCTCGTAGAGGTTAACCAGCTGTTTTAATTCGCTGATCTCGGCCGAAAGCCTTTGCTTCTCAAAACAACGCTTAACTATGAGGTCCAGCTCGGTAATATCAAATGTTTTGGGAACATAATCATAGGCGCCGAGCTTCATGGCCTGCACCGCGTTGGCAATAGTGCCGTGAGCCGTGATCATAATGACATCGGTCTTAGAGTAATTGTCCTTAATATGCTTAAGAACAGCGAGGCCGTCCATCTCGGGGAGTTTCAGGTCGGTTATGACTATTTCACACGGGTTAGCCTTTAATACTTCTATCCCGCCTTCACCGCTGTCGGCGGAAAAAACTTCGTAGCCTTCGGATTTGAACAATTCCACGCAGGCTTTTCTTATGTATTCGTCGTCGTCAATTACAAGTATGCTTTTCTTTTCCATAGTGAGGTTTACGCGGGGGGGAGGCTGAAAGTAAATTTGCTTCCTTTTCCAAGTTCGCTTTCAACCGAGACCCTGCCGCCCATTGATTCCATAATTCCTTTCACGATTGCGAGGCCAAGACCGGTGCCCTTTGGCTTTGGGTTCTTGCCCTGGGTGCCGATTATCTGCTCAAATTTATCAAATATTTTGTCCAGTTTATCGGAAGGTATTCCTATGCCGCTGTCGCGCACCGAAACAAATATGAGTTTCTGCTTTTCGTCGTAACCGGCGCCCACGGAAATCGCCCCTTCCTGCGGTGTGAACTTTACGGCGTTGCTTAGAAGGTTAATAAGCACCTGCCTCGTCCTGTCCGGGTCCCCTAATGCAGGTGGAAGTTTTTCCGGCGCCTCTGAAGTAAATACAATATGCTTTTCGTCAAATTGGGGTTTAAACAACTGAATAGTTTCAGTAATGACGCCGAGGAGATCCAGCGTCTGGAGCGATACTTCCATCTTTCCGCGCTCTATCTTCGCCACATCCAGAAGGTCGTCAATAAAACGGCTGAGGCGCAGGGCGCAGTTTTTCATTATTTCAAGGTATTCCTTCTGCTTGTCGTTAATGGCTCCGGCCGTGCCTTTAAAAAACAGGTCTATGTAGAGCTTAAGGGAAAGCAGAGGGGACCGCAGTTCGTGGGTTACGCTTGATACAAAATCGCTCTTCATCTGGTCAAGCTCTTTAAGCTTTTCGCTCATCTTGTTAAATTCCGCGGCCAGATCTCCCAGTTCATCTTTGGTTTCAACGGATATTTTGTGGTCCAGCTTGCCCTGCCCGATTATACCGGCCCCCTGGGCCAGAATTTTTATAGGTTTCGTCATCATGGCGGTCAACACAAAAGCGCCCAGAAGCCCGCAGAGCAGAGCCGCCGCAGACACAAGCATGATTCTTTTGCGCGCTCCGGATAAGGCGTCTTCAACTTCTTTATTAATCAATTCCTGATAAAACCCCAGCCTTACGGTTCCCTGACGGTCCTCACTGACCACGACCGGCATGGACAAATCAAGCAGATCCCGGCCGTCGCCGCCCTTGTATTTAATGACAGTATAATCCGAAGCCGCGAAGGCCTTTTTACTTACCTCGTCGCCCGGGACGGCTCCCAGAAGGTTGATATCGGTATGCGCCAGGATCCTGCCCGTACCGTCGGTGACCATGGCGTAGGCGAGCCCCTTTGTATTCTTAATTAGTTTCAGGTAATTGAGAAGAATTATCTCATCTTTGACAATCAAAGATTCCTTGGCGGCCTGAGCCAGGCTTTTGACCATTCCGGCCCTGCTGTTTTCAAACTCTCTTACCAGAAAGCGGCTCTCGGAAATTATGAACGAAACGCTCACTCCCGAAATAATGATAATTACAAGAAGACTGATAAGCAGGCTGAATTTAGTTTTTAATCTCATCGTATGTCCCGTTATTTTCTGTTCTTTAACTCTTCTCTGGCCCTGTTTAAATTATTATTTATCTTCTCATTTTCCGGGTCAAGGTCGGATGCCTTCTGCCAGTTCCTTATGGCATCCTGCAGGTTGCCTGACTCATAGGCCTTTAAGCCTTCTCTGTTGAAGGTTTCGGCCTCGGTTTTCCGCATTGCCTCATATTCAATCCTGGCCTTATTCAGGCTTTCCGAAATAGAAGAATTCCCGGGATCAAGCTTTGCCGCCTCGGCAAGAAACTTTACGGCTGAATTATAATCTTTTTCCTGGTAAGATTTCATGCCCCTGTCCGCGTACTCCTGAGCCATCATCTTTCTTGTTTCTTTTAAGTATTTTTCAGCCTCGGCCCGGCCGGGAATAAGTTTTAGAGAGTATTCAAACTGGGCAACGGCCGCTTCCCAGATGCCTTTTTTATATAACTCCTGGCCTTTCTTGTAGGCCGCGTCGGACAGTTTCGTCAACTCGGCCAGTTCTTCTCTCTTTTTCTTTTCAGCGAGTTTCTCAAGCTCGGCTTTCGCCAGCTCAATATTCTCGCGCGCCGGTTTGTGCGCCGGATCCATCAAAAGAAGTTTTTCCCAGAGTGAAATCGCGTCGTGATACTGGCCCTGCCTGAAGAAATCCTGGCCCTGCCTGAATATGCTCTCGGCTCTAAGGGACTTCTGCCTGCCAAGGGCCGCGTCTAATTTAGGCGCATAGGCCGCCACGGAGGCGTCGGCCGGGAAAAGCTGAACCATGCTGTCGTAAAGCTCTTTTGCCTCGGAAAGCCTGGCGTCATTTATATACGCCTCAAGCAGGGTAAAATATTTATCAACTTTAACGGAACTTATACCGGAGCGGATTAAAGCTGAAATGGTTTTGGCTTCTTCATTAAGCGGATCAACGGAAAGGACATAATTTGCTTCAATGTTGGCGCTTATCAGATCCTTTTTCTGATAATACCTTACCGCTTTGGCCAGCCTCGCCGATAAATTTGAATCCACAAGCGCTTTTTCATGATCTCTGCCAAAACGGTAATTAATGCCTATCCTGTGGGTATTGCCAAGAATTCCGTAAGGAGCGAAAGCGTAGTCAACCGAAATATACTCGTTGCCGAGCCCTATTCCGCCTACTAACCCGGGTTCAATATCGTACTGAGCTGTTTGTGACTTATACCTGTAGCCGGCGCGCAGGGAAATCCAATCCGTCAGCTTATAGTCAAGCCCGGCATTAAGAGACAGCGCCGCGTCCGCTGGCATATTGGCGTCTAATGAAAATGTCAGAGTGTCGTACAGAAAATTCTGTGCGAGCCCCAGTTTATAATTTGAGGGGAGGGGATACTCTTCTTTAACGAACTTAACCTGAGTTCCCAGATTCTGCGCCGCTAAAGCAAGTTTTAACTCGTTGCCAATCCAGCCTGCGGCGTTATTTAATCCGGTTTTAAGGCCGTATATAAAACCAAGATCCGCGGCGTAAGCGACGGCTGATTCTCCGGCAAGGTTTTCGCTCAAATATTTAATGTTCATGCCGCAATCAACTCCGTAGAACTTAGCTCCATAGGACAAAACCGCGGCCAAATCGGAAGCTTTCACTGTATTTTGAAGCCTTGCGCCGTAATTGTCATAAGCCTCCACATCGCCGGATGAGAGGTAATAAAGGCTTAAACCCGCGGTGCCGTGGTTTTTTATGGGGTGGGCATAGGAAGCAAACTGGTAGTTTATTCCTTCAAACCAGCTTAGATGCATTAACGACACCTGGCGCGAGCGAAGCCGCGAAAGCCCCGCGGGGTTCCAATAAGGAGCGCTGGCGTCATCGGCCACGGCTGAGAACGCTCCGCCTGAACCGAGAGCCTTTGCGCCCGCCTCAATCTTAAGAAAATTCATACCCGTGCTTCCCGCTGACCCGGCAAACAGCCTGGCGGGGAATAAAAGCAACATGGAAAGAATGATTTTATGCCATAAAATATTTTTCATTTGATTATTATGATTTTACCGGACTTATGCTCCCTGGCGTTTTCAATATAATAAACATACAACCCGCTCGCGACACTTTCTCCCGAACTGTTTTTTCCGTCCCAGACAAGCTCCTCTTTGCCGCCGCTGAAGTTGTAGTCAAGGGCCCGCACAAGCTCGCCCGAAACTGTATAAACGCGTATAGTCGCCTGAGAACTTAACCCGGTAAAGGTAATGCCTCCGCTTTCGGTACCGGTCTCATCCTTGCCGTCAAAGGGTTTCCATGGCACCGGATAAGCGTAAGCGCTGGATAAATCGGTATCGCTGTTGCCCGAGACAGCATAAATTGAAAAGTGGTTAACACGGGCCGTTACGGTATTTTTCACCGTATCAACTTCCGAATTTGGATTTCTCACCCAGAGTTTTTTTGTCTCGTCCAGCCCGTAAATACTCAGGGTATTTTCCTTTACCAGCCTGCCGTTTGAAGTGGTTACGAAACCATCGCCGTTTTCAGCATAGGGGATAACGATTGAAACACTTTTCTGGAATTTATCGCCGGCCAGTGTTCCGGCGTAAGTTCCTTTGTACATCAGGAATTTTCTCACACCCGAGTTGACCGCTCCGGCATAGGGGCCTCTAAGGCCGATAGCTTTGCCGTCGGCGTCGGTAAGCAGGGTTCCAATAGCGGGACTGGTGTCTATAATTATGTAATAATCAAAATCAACCGCTCCAGGCACAATCGTGACTTTTGTAGCGGAATCTCCCGCCGTAAAAATATTTTCAGCCAGGCAGTCCACGACTGTTGTGAATTGCCAGATTTTTCCTGAGATGATTGCGTTTCCGTAAAGGTCTTTCGCGTCAGTGGATACCGTCACGCGGTATTTATAACCCTTTTTCCAGAGAGCCGAAAAACTCAGCGTTTTATCTGAATACTCAACAGTGCCTGAGACAGGCTCATTAATATCAGCCCCGAGGTTATCTTTAACAGCTCTTACCGATATAGCGCTTTTTGCCGCGGCAGGATCCATATCGTCACTGAGGAAAGTAACCCTGGCAGGTTCTGACACGGCTATGCCTATGGCGTCTTCCGCGGGAGAAACAGTGCCCGAAAGAGCGGGCATATCAGTTATGGTAAACTCCCAGATCTTCGCGGCGGCCATGGCGTTGCCGTAAAGATCCTGCGCTCCGGTGGAGATTGTCACCTGATATTTGTAGCCCTTCTTCCAAAGCGCGGAAAATGTAAGCGTCTTTGAAGAGGTTGAATATTCAACGGTTCCGCCGGCCGCTTCGCTTATCGCGACCCCAGCGCTGTCCCGCACAGCTATTACGGTAATCGCCGCGACAACAGTGGCAGAGCTCATATCATCATTCCAGAACACAGCTTTAACCGGTTCAGCAGGGCTTACTCCGGAAGAATTTTCAGAAGGGGAAACGGTGACTATTGCAGGAAGGTTCATCGTGGTAAATTCCCAGACTTTCGCGGCGGCCATGGCGTTGCCGTAAAGATCCTGCGCTCCGGTGGAGATTGTCACCTGATATTTGTAACCCTTTTTCCAAAGCGCGGAAAATGTAAGCGTCTTTGAAGAGGTTGAATATTCAACGGTTCCGCCGGCCGCTTCGCTTATCGCGACCCCAGCGCTGTCCCGCACAGCTATTACGGTAATCGCCGCGACAACAGTGGCAGAGCTCATATCATCATTCCAGAACACAGCTTTAACCGGTTCAGCAGGGCTTACTCCGGAAGAATTTTCAGAAGGGGAAACGGTGACTATTGCAGGAAGGTTCATCGTGGTAAATTCCCAGACTTTCGCGGCGGCCATGGCGTTGCCGTAAAGATCCTGCGCTCCGGTGGAGATTGTCACCTGATATTTGTAACCCTTTTTCCAAAGCGCGGAAAATGTAAGCGTCTTTGAAGAGGTTGAATATTCAACGGTTCCGCCGGCCGCTTCGCTTATCGCGACCCCAGCGCTGTCCCGCACAGCCTTGACGGTAATCGCCGGCACCACGGTTGAAGAACTCATATATTCGCTGAATACCGCGCTGATAATATCATTTACACCGACATCCGCGGCATTTTCCGGCGGGGAAACTGAACCGGTAATGGCCGGATAGGTAGGGGCAACGGTGATGTTCTTGTAGGCGACATTGTTGTTTTCAAGCGTCTCGTTGATTATTCCGCCCGGATAATCAACCGTCACATAAATATCGGTGCTTCCGTTAACCGCGGCCCACTGAAATGTCTCGGACCTGCTGCTGCCCGCGGGTATTGGCGTCTGGTAAACCGTTGAGCCAATCAACAATCCGCCAGAATCGGGATTGCCGGCATAAAAACCCACAAAGGTTGATGTGCTTTTGAATGCTTTGAAGAAAACATTCCATTTTCCTGGTATCGCCGCAATACTGCTCCATGTTGAACCAAGATCAGTGCTTCCGGCCAAACAATCTAATGTTGTTCCGGAATCAAGCCACAACTGATATCCATTTGCTTTGTCTGATAAATTATAGGCACAAATCCAATAGGTAGTGCCGGAAACCAGGTAGGCAGCCGTGTCAAACTCAAAATCCTGCCAGCCGAATGAAGTAAATGTGCTGACTACCGCGGTATAAGCCAACTTATCATAACTTTGAAGGCTGGGGCGAATAAAAGAGCTTGCCTCGGTGCGTCGTATTTCAACACCCATGGCATCTGAAGTTTCTCCAATGTTATTTATTAAAAGTGAAACCTTTCCCAAGTACATATTCTCCGCGGGGATAAAATACTGACCCCAGGAAATAGTACTGCAAACTGAAGTATAATCGCTTGAAACACCAACCATATAATCATGCTTGCCAAAAGGAATTTCGTAGGAATACAGGCCGCCGTTATTTTTGATTACGGCGCTTATGGAAATATTTTCGCTGGGTTCCGGGGTATTATTGCTGAAGGTTATATCGGTACCGGACACAGAAAGGTCGGGAGACGCGGCGTAAACGGGCGCAATTAGCGAGAGCGCGGTCACTAAAATAACGGGGATTTGTTTTCGCAATAGTAAAATCATCGGTTTTATTATATAATATTTTAATAAAAATAGCAGAAATATTTAATAAAAGTATTTGTTTTTTAACCGTTAAAACCCGATAAAATAGCCATTGACAAAGCGGCGGATACCTGCTATTAATATAGCGGAAGAGGAAATGAGTATTCTTTGAAATTTGAGTTTTCAAATTGAGTCAAATTGCAGGTTTGTCTTAAGTTTCGTGCGATAAAGGCAAATTCCGGCGAAAGCCGGAAGACGCAAAACCACGGGGCTTCTTGCCGACAACGGCACAGCCAGCCGGGTTACCGAACAACAATGCAGTAGTCCATACATTGTTGCTCAGACTGTCTAAACGGCAGGTGAGCGAAATGGACACAAAAAAAGCGTTATCATTAGTTTTCTCGGTGGCTTTCAGCTTAGGGTTATTCGTTTCAGGCGCCCTTTCTGAAGTCATCATTATTATTGAACCCGATCCCGAGCCTATCATTGATCCTATAACCCCTCCGACCGAACCGCCCGTAGTAGAGCCTCCAGCTCCGCCCCAGCCTCTGGGAGCAGATATTAATGTTGACCCTAATGTAATTAACCTCAAGAGCAACAGAAACTATATAACCGCCTACATTGAACTCGCCTCTGATATTTCAGCCGCTGAAATCAAAGTATCATCCGTAAAAGTAACAACCGTCAACGGAACCGCGATAACTCCGGTAAGCGCTCTGCTTTCGCCCACGGCTATCGGCGATGAAAACGCGAATTCTATCCCTGATCTTATGGTTAAATTCAACTATGACGAACTAAAACCATATTTCTCGGAAGGCCCGCTGACAATCTCCATAAGCGGCGAGCTGAACAACGGCACAGCCTTCAGCGGGGAAAATACTGTAAAAGCCACTTATCATGAAAGCAACGGAAATTCCAATCAGCAAACCGTAAATACTCAGTCAGCGGTAAAAACTGAAAAAAACTTCAAATTCACGCTTGGCAACAATGTCCCTGCCGGAGCGTATGTAAGAAAGGCTCTGGTCTGGGAGCAGAAACTCCCTAAACTGGAGGCTCAAAAAGAGCTATGGTGGTACAAGGCTGAGAAAAACTGGCAGGCTATTCTTGGACATCTGTCCAATGAGAGCTATTCTAATGTCCTGCGAGGCACTGGCTACGAGTGGGATGTGATAAACGAGCTCAACGAGAACCGCACATTAGGCCTAAACGAAGTGGTCGTCAGGCTGGACAACGAGAGAAAGAACACTTATCCCGTTCTCGTGCTTGTCTGCGATACGCCGTCTCAGGACGCGGAAGAACGGATGACAGCGTCAATGTATGGTTTAAATCCAATCGGTGAAAAAGCCAAATTCGTAAAGAAAGGATCTAACCCCGACAAAACAATAACGCTGTATTACAATGAGAGCGATCTGCGCGGGGAAGCTGAAAGCGACCTTAAAATATATTACTGGAGTGAAGCCGTAAATGAGTGGCAGGTCGCCCCGGACTGCACTATTGACTATGCTGACAACAGCATCAGCTGTCAGAGCGATGTCAGCACCTTTTACCGGATTATGGCCGTAAAACCCGCGCCGGCGCAACCCGAGGAGGCGGCTCCGGCCGCTCCCAATACCCTTAAACAGAACTATCCCAATCCCTTCAATCCGGCCACAACCATTGAGTACTCCGTTTCCCAGGACTGCCATGTGACTTTGAAGCTTTACAATGTCGCGGGAGAGCTTGTAGCGACAATAGTGGATGAATTCCAGTACGCCGGCAGCCACTCGGTGTACTACGACGGGGGAGAGCGCCTCTCCCGCGGGATATACTTCTACCAGCTTATAGCCGGCAATTTTGTTGACACCAGAAGAATGGCGGTTTTGAAATAATGCCGGCGTTCTGCTGTTTCGTAAACCTCTTAATTATTTAAAATTCTTTTGAGAGGTTTAATTTTTTTTGTATAATCTAAAACATGAACCTAAAAATAATTCCTGCTCTGCTCGCTTTTGTATTTATCGCTTCAGGAGCCCATGCCGTAACCACCGGGGTTGATTTCCTCAAACTTGGCATCGGCGCGAGGGAAACCGGCATGGGGGAAGCCTCGGTCGCCAGCCACTCCGGCGTGGATTCCAGCTACTGGAACCCGGCCGGACTTTCCGATATAACTCAAACTGAACTCAGCCTTATGCACAGCGACGCCATTATAGACGCGTCGCTTAATTTTGTCGGAGTGGCCGTCCCGTTAAAAAACGGCGATGTTATCTGCGTAAACACTATTGTCTATGTAATTAAACCCGTGCCCGTCACGGACGCGAGCGGCCAGTCCATGGGCGACCTGAACTGGCTTGACGGAGCCGCGGCAGTCTCGTACGCAAGAAATATTACTGACAGCATTTCGGCGGGCCTTAGCGCGAAAATAGTCCACAGAATGGAGAGCGACCCTATCTTTGGCAGAAGCGAGGGAAGCGCCTACGCTTTTGACGCAGGCGCCATTTATAAAACTCATTACAAAGGATTAAGTGTCGGGTACGCGCTTTTAAACACCGGAACGGAACTGCAGATGACCGGCGAAGTTAAAAAAGATACTCTTCCTCAGACCTCACGGCTTGGATTAACCTACGAATACGAGCTTGACAAAAACCTTCATCTTGTGGGTTCATGGGATTTTCACAGAATACTGGATAACTCCTGGCACACCGGCGCGGGCGTTGAAATAAATATCCGAAACGAATTTTTTCTGCGCACCGGATTTTATGAGAAAGACGGCAGTATAAGCGGCAATACTTTCGGTTTTGGATTTATGGTTAATCAGTTCCGGTTTGATTACAGCAGCATACCGGTAAGCGAAATGACAGGATATAACCGAAATAACAAGTTTTCCTTAAGTGTATTTTTTTAATCCCTTATGCCGTCTAAAAAATTGATCATGCTGGGAATGTTAACAGGTTCCGTCGCGGGTGGATATTTGCCATCGCTTTTCGGTATAAGTTCATTCTCTTTTACTTCTCTTATCACAAGCGCCGTTGGAGCTGTTATAGGGATTTATATTGGCTACAGGCTCTCCAAATAATATAAGCTGGGTAAATTGAGTCTGTTGAATAAACCTGTTTCAGGCCGTCTTTGCGAGGAGTGAAACGACACGGCAATCTCGCGGTTTACGACGGAAAGTCAAGATTGCTTCTCTCCCTTCGGGAGATCGCAAAGACAGGGCTCAACCGACTCAAATTAGAACCCTTACGCTGCGGCTTTTAAGGAAAGATCTTAAACACGGCGGGATTGGCAAGAAATCAGGCCCGGAAAATGCGATGTTACCTGATCTCCGGATTCACGGAAGAAATTTTTATGGAGGGCATAGATGCTGAAATTTACTAAAGTAATTATGCTGGGTATTATTATGTTCATCGCCGCGTGCGCCGACAAGACTGCCAGAACCACAGTTCCTGAAAAAACACCCGAGATATCCATGCTCACCGCAGTGAATTTCAGAGAAGCTATAAAGAAAAACGATGCCAATAGCGTCCTTCTGGATATAAGAACTCCTGAGGAATATTCGCAGGGACATATCAAGGGATCCCGGAATATTGATTTCTACTCCGCGGATTTCAAGGATCAGCTTTCAGTTTTGGACAAATCTAAAACATATCTGATTTACTGCCGTTCAGGAAACAGGACAAGAGCGGCTACGGCAATCATGAGGGAACTTGGTTTTAACAAAATAATAGTCCT
This sequence comes from Elusimicrobia bacterium RIFOXYA2_FULL_47_53, assembly GCA_001800315.1. Classification (GTDB taxonomy): domain Bacteria; phylum Elusimicrobiota; class Endomicrobiia; order Endomicrobiales; family XYA2-FULL-47-53; genus XYA2-FULL-47-53. Next base: position 17,986 of record MGVE01000016.1, read on the forward strand.
GGAAAACGGAATTATTGACTGGTCCGGTAACAATCTTCCGCTGGAAAAATAACCCGCTTTTATCCGCTAATAACAGGCGAACTGACGAGATGGCGCTACATTATATTCTTGATGGATACAATATTATTAAGTCCGATGGGTCCGGGGCGTTTTTTGGGAAGCCGCTTCAGGCTCAAAGAGAACAGCTTGTAGGCCTGATAAACAGAAACAGCCCTCACGGCGCCCACCGCAACAAAATAACAGTTGTTTTTGACGGAACCTACGAGAATTCCTTTTTTGGCAGCAGATCGGTTTCCGGAGCAGTTGATATTGTTTTCAGCTCCGGTGATACAGCCGATCGGCTTATTGAACAAATAGTATTGAGCCAACAGAACGCCAATAACATTATCGTGGTGACCGATGACCGCGGAATCCGCAAGGCGGTATCCGCGTCCGGCGCGAAGATTATGGAGACGAAGGAATTTCTGGCGCGTCTTTTTAACCGGAGTAATACTGCGGCTGAACCCGCCTCCGCGCAAACGGACAACTCTGAGGACGAAATAACCGATGAACTGTCAAAACAATGGCTGAAATAGCATGAACCGCTCCGACAGAACAGCTTCAACCCCGGTCCGGAGTCAGGCAAACAATTCAGAAAGGATGAAAAATGAAAGTTGAACTCGCGGGATTTAATGTAGACACAAGCGTATTAAAAGAGCTGGAGGTTAAATGCGGTAAAAGGGAAGACATTACCCCTGAGGTTTTATCAGCGGCCTACGCGCGCATAAGCCGCGATCCGAGAAACATAACCGAAATACGGCAGTTCGCGAGAACCGAAGTGGAGCGCTCCAGAAAATCCAATTCAACCATAATATTTAAGATGGGCCACCACTCCGTAGCCGAACACGCCGTTTTTAACATGGATATCATCGGGCTTTCCAGGTTCGCCATGGAGGAACTGGAAAAGTTCCGCCTCTGCTCCTACACGGAGAAGTCTCAAAGATATATCACCCTGGACAAAGACTTCGTGACACCCGCGGAAATCAGGAATACGCCGCTGGAGAACCTTTTTACCGAAACCATAAAACTTCAGAACTCGGCGTATTTTGAGTTTTACGAAAAATTGAAAACCCATGTTTTCAGGAAAAACTCCGGGCTCGCCGCTGATGAAAAAAACCACAACTTGCTTGAGGGCTGGGCCAAGGAAGACGCCCGCTACATAACTTCTCTCGCCACCGAATCTCAGGTGGGGCTTACGATGAACGCGAGAAACGCGGAGCTTATGCTGCGCCGCTTTGCTTCCAGCGCCCTCCCGGAAATTAATGAACTCGGCGCTAAGATTTACGAACAGATTTCGGTCGTGGCCCCCTCAATCGTAATTTTCCACCAGGCAAACGACAAAGACCAGAAAACCTACCCGGAACTCCATAAGCTTTTGTCCGGATATTCTTCCGAAAAACAGAAATCTGAAAAGGATGTGGCTTTGGTTGATTATTCAAAGAACGGGGATTTAATCGTCGCGGCCGCGCTTATGCACGCTTCCACGAACCTTCCGTTTGAAGACTGCCTTTCGCAGGTAAAAAAGATGCCGAAAGCAAAACTCGGATATATCTACAAAACCTCCTGGAAGAACCACCAGCTTTATGATTCCATGCTCAGGGAGTACGAATTTGTTAACCTGACATACAATATAATTCTTTCCTCGGCCTGTTTCGGGCAGCTTAAGAGGCACAGGATGTCCACAATCACCGCACAGAACTATGACCCCGCCTTAGGCATAACTATGCCTGAGTCAATTGAGGAGATAGGAGAGGAAAAACGCTTCAAAGAGGTTGTGTCCAGGTCTGAGGACGCTTACTTTAAGATTCTTAAGAAATTTCCGCTGGCCGCGCCATACATATTAAACAACTGCCACAGGAAACGCGTTCTTATGCGCGTGAACGCCAGGGAAATGTATTCCATCTCCCGCCTGCGCGAGGACGCCCACGCGCAGTGGGACATCCGCAATGTATCGGGAGCGATGGCGGCGCTCGCAAAAAAAGCAATGCCCAGGGTATTTGGCCTTATAGGCGGAAAAGATCAGTACGGCAAAATATACTCCTCTGTTTTCGGCAGGCCGCCAAAAGTGGTGGCCGCGGAACTCCCCGGCGCGAGAAAAATTAGCTCCTGATAAAACACCGATTGATTTATAAATGGCAAATAATAAGGTATAATGTTTTGGGGCGAGGGTAAATAAATATCAAGGGCGGTAATGTGCAAAAACCGAATTACGAGTTCGCAAGAAGACAAAAAGAGCTCAAAAAAAAGAAAAAACAGGAAGAAAAGAGATTAAGAAAACTCAACAGGTCTAAAGATCCGTCGGAAATACCGTTTGAAACTGAAAATCCGGCCGCGCCTGAATCCGCGGAACCTAAAGTCTAACGGAACAAAACAAAGCTTCCAGGGGAGGAACAAATGCAGATTTACGGTTTGGGGTTTATCGGAGCGGTCATCTATTTTATTCAGCAGTCCACTTCCTTCTGGGCGGGAGTAGTCGGTTTTCTAAAAGCGCTTGTCTGGCCTGTTATTCTTATTTACAAACTCCTTGAATTTATTAAGGCGTAACATAAGGGCAAGGATATGAAATCAGTTTTAATAGGTATAGCCCTGCTGTTTGCCGCGTGCTCTGCCTGGGGAGCTGACAGATTGAGCGAACTGAAAACAGTTGATTCTGTTGATGTGGCAAGGTATATGGGCTCCTGGTATGAGATAGCCAAGTATCCTCAGTGGTTTGAAAACGGACTCGTCGGAGTTACCGCGAACTATACCCTGCTCCCGAACGGAAAGGTTCGGGTGCTTAACAGCGGCTACATTAAAGACTTTAACGGCAAATTGAAAACCGCCAAAGGCAAAGCCTGGATAGTAGATAAAAAAACTAACGCCAAACTTAAAGTAAGCTTTTTCTGGCCTTTTGCCGGGAATTACTGGATTTTGGAGCTCGGAAAAGACTACGAATACGCCGTGGTGGGCGATAACTCCGGAAAATACCTCTGGATACTCGCGAGAGAACCTCGGATGGATGATGTCCTGTACTCTGAACTCCTCAAACGCATTCAGGAAAAGGGGTTTGATATTTCAAAACTGGAAAAGAATCCTCAGCAAATATGATGATACAGCCTCCGCTGTTATCACCAAGGCTCCATAAACAGTAAAGCTGTCATTTTGACAGCTTTTTTTACAGTTATAATCGCTCGGAAAGGAATAAACCAGTCAGATGATTAAAATCACAGATTTAAATAAATCATACGGGGACCAGGTGCTTTTTGACAACCTGAATTTCGCCGTAAACCGCGGTGAAAAAATAGGCCTCGTCGGCAGGAACGGACACGGCAAATCCACTTTGTTTCAGATGATACTGGGTAATGTCTCTTACGATTCAGGAACCATTAACATTCCAAGGAACTACCGCATAGGTTACATGCAGCAGCATCTTAACTTCACAAAACCCACCGTGCTTGAGGAGGCCTGCCTCGGCCTCCGGCCGGAAGAAGAATACGATACCTGGAAAGTTGAAAAGATTCTTTTCGGCCTTGGATTCACCGAAACAGATATGAACAGGGCTCCGGCCGAGTTTTCCGGAGGCTACCAGATCAGGCTAAACCTCGCTAAACTGCTTGCTTCCCGCCCGGACATGCTTATGCTTGACGAGCCTAACAACTATCTTGATATCGTTGCCATCAGGTGGCTTGAGGATTTTTTGAAAGCCTGGCGCGGCGAATTTATTCTCATAACCCACGACAGAAACTTTATGGACAGCGTCGCAACCCACATAGTTGCCATTCACAGGACAAAAGCGAAAAAAATTGAGGGCGATACCGAAAAACTATACACCCAGATCAACCAGGAAGAGGAAATCTACGAAAAAACCCGCCTTAACGAGGCAAAGGCACGCAGGCAGACGGAGCTTTTTATCGCGCGGTTTAAGGCCAAAGCCAGCTTCGCCGCGCGGGCGCAGTCGCGTGTTAAAAAACTTGAAAAACAGGGCGAAATGAAAGAATTGGCCGATATCGCCGACCTTGAACTGTACTTTAACAGCGCGCACTTTGCCAGCAATCAGATGATGTCCGCGGAGGATATTTCTTTTTCTTACAGCGGCCAGCCGCCTTATATCATAGACAAGTTCTCCCTGACGGTGGGCAAAAGAGACAGAATATGCATAATAGGAAGAAATGGAAAGGGAAAAACCACACTTTTAAGAGTGCTGGCGCGGGAGCTTTCTCCTGTAAGCGGAGAGATAAAGCGGCACCCGGCCCTGAAAGAGGGCTATTTCGGGCAGACTAACAAGCTTAACCTCGTTGACCAGAACAATGTCCTTGAGGAAATAATGAGCGCCGACAGAAACTGCACCGAAGGCAGGGCGCGCAACATTGCCGGCGGCCTTATGTTCCCCGGCGACAACGCTTTAAAAACCATAAAAGTTCTGTCAGGCGGCGAGAAAAGCAGGGTACTCCTGGGCAAAATACTTGTAACCCCGTGCCACCTGCTGTTTTTAGACGAACCCACAAACCACCTTGATATGCAATCCTGCGATTCACTCATAGAAGCCATAGATGAATTTGACGGCTCCGTTGTAATGGTAACTCATGACGAACAGCACCTGCGCGCCGTCGCCACAAAACTGATTGTTTTTGACAACAATAAAGTAATAACCTACGAGGGCGGCTACGACGATTTCCTTCGCGACATCGGCTGGTCTGATGAACGGCAGTAATCCTGCCGTCACACCCGGGAATAAACTGCGCCTCGTGATTAAGGGAAATATATGACAAAACTTACAAACGGGCAGGGTTGGGCTTTTGTTCCTGAACTTGCGCCTTCCGCTAAAAGAAACCAGGCCTCACCTAAACCAAAGATCCGCTCGGAAAAACGCTCTGGCAAAATCGTCACGGTGATTTCCGGCCTTCACACATACGGCACAGACAGGCTGAACAATATAGCCAAAGAACTTAAGTCGTTATGCGCCTCCGGCGGTACAGTGAAAAACGGTGTTATAGAAATCCAGGGAGATAAAACCGCTCAGATTCGGGAGTGGTTTAACAAAAATCTATGAGTCATCATTGGCACAGGCGCGAAAGACACCACTCGGCAGGCAGGCAGGGGGCGATTGTTGAAGGCGTAATACAGCATCACGGCCGTTTCGCGTTTTTGCTTGCCAATGAAGCGGGCGGCTCCGATGTTTTTTTAAGAGGCCCCGGGCTTAACCTGGCTATGGACGGAGACCGCGTCTCGGCACGCGTGCGCCCGGAACCGGGCGGCCGCTTTACCGGCGAAATACTTGAAGTTCTTGAACACGCCAACAAATCCATGGTGGGAGTATTGCGGCGCCTGCCGCGCGGCTGGCTTCTATTCCCAGAAAAAGGCTACGCGCCCGCCGCCCTGGTTGAAGGCTTTAACGGCAAAGTTGCTCCGCTTGAAGGAGCGCTCGCGGTGCTTGAGGTGACGCGCTGGCCGACCGAAAAAGAAAGCGCTGCCGGAATAATCACGGAAGTCCTCGGCGCCACGGACGATACGAGGGCGCGAATTACCTCACTTTTGCGCGCCCGAGGCATAACAGAGATTTTTCCTAAGGAAGCGCTTGCCGAGAGCAAAGCGATGCCTCTTAAACTTGAACCAATCCACTGGAGAGGCAGGGAGGAACTTTTTCACCTGCCGGTCGTTACCATTGACGGCGCGGACGCGAAGGATTTTGACGACGCTGTTTCGCTGGAACCGCTCGGAGGCGGGCTTGCTCGCCTCGGAGTGCATATAGCCGATGTAGCCAACTATGTAAAAAAGGGGTCCACTCTTGACAAAGAAGCCTATGAGAGAGGAACAAGCGTTTATCTGCCCGACCGCGTAGTGCCGATGCTTCCGGAAAGCCTTTCAAACAACCTCTGCAGCCTTGTGCCCAACCAGGAAAGATTAACTCTTTCGGTTTTTATGGATATTGACAGAGAGGGCAATGTTATAAAGCGCCGTATGGCAAACACGGTTATCCGGTCCTGCAGAAGGTTTACCTACGATGAAGTGCAGGCGCTCTTAGACGGCGATGCTGTTGCCGCTGTCCCTGAAGGAGCTCTCCGCGCCGTCATGCTTATGGGGCAATTGGCCGAAACGCTTTACAAAAGCAGGGTAAAGCGCGGCGCTCTGGACTTTGACCTGCCCGAATACAAAGTTGAAACGGACTCTCACGGGAAACCCCTGCGGGTAACTCTCCGGCCCAGGCTGGCGAGCCACCGGCTCATTGAAGAATTCATGCTGCTTGCCAACGAATCAATCGCCACCGAGCTTATCGCGGCCAAAGCGCCATTTCTGCACAGAAGGCACGATGAACCCGACCCCGCGAAAATCAGCGTTCTCGCGAAAACGCTCGGCGAGCTTGGCTTATCGGCGGGACATCTTGGGGGAGGAAATACTCACAAGGCCCTTCAGGACATTCTCAGGCAGTCCATAGACCATCCGCTGTCAGGAATAATAAATTCGCTTATGGTGCGCAGTATGAAGCAGGCGGTTTACTCTCCGAAATCGGCGGGCCATTTCGGCATAGCCGCCGCGGCCTACGCCCATTTTACTTCTCCTATAAGGCGTTACCCGGACCTGACGGCGCACCGCGCCATCAAGGCCCTGCTTAGAGGCGAAAAAGAAAACCACGACAAACCCACTCTTACCGAAGCGGGCGAACACTGTTCCGAAAGAGAGCGCTCGGCGGCCGAAGCCGAACATAAGGCAGTTGACCTTATGCGGGCGGAGCTGTTCAAAAAGAAGATCGGCACGGTTATAGAAGGCACTGTGACAACCGTGATAGAAACCGGCAGTTTTGTCCTGTGCGCTGAAACCGGCGCCGAGGGAATGCTGCGCGTGACAAATTTAAAACCCGGAACAAAAGTCAGGGTGCATATTGATTCTGTTGACGCCCTGGAAGGTAAAATCAGCATGTCTCTTGCCGAAAAACCGTCTATGCCTCCCCAGATGCGCCTGACTCGCGGGCATACCAGAAAAAGCCGACGGAAGCGCGGCCTTCGCGGATAACAGCGCATGAATTTTTCACTTTACTTCACCGACATTAAAAAAATATGGAAATGGGCCGTTCCTTTCATTGCTTTGGCTTTGTTATCGGGGCATTTTTTAGAAATACTGTTGATATTATCAGGTTTGTTTATTTTTGCCTTAGGATTCAAAACTCTGCGAAAGAAATGGCTGATAGACAATACTCCCACATCAAAGGTCCGCTCCGCGGCCATGGGGCCCGCGGAATTTAACGGAATTGCGCTCAGGAAAACTGAACTCGCCAGCAGGCTGACGCATACCGATTGCGTATATTATAAATTCAGAATTGAAAAAGAAGTTAGAGGCTCAAAAGGCAGAAAAAGCTGGCAGATAATTGAGAGCGGCGAATCCGCCTGCTTTTTTTATCTGGAAGATACCACGGGGAAAATACTAATTGACCCGCTTGAAGCCGAAACCTTCATGCCCAGGGATTACTCTGACATTGAAAGCAAGGGTTTTTCAAGATTTCGTTACAGCGAATGGCTCATAAAACCCGGAGATCCCGTATATGTTTTTGGCACTGTAAGGAAGATGAAAGACACTATTGCGGATAGAAAGGAAAAACTGTTCGCAAAGCTCAGAAAACTAAAAGAAGACAGGCAGAAGCTGGCACAGTTTGACACCGATAAAGACGGCCGGTTGAGTGCAGAAGAATGGGACAACGCGGTAAGAGCTGCTGAAGAAGAACTCACGCGCGAGGAAATGAATAATCCCGATAAAGTTGAGGATGAACTGGTTGTTGGAAAAGGAGATTTGGAAAAAACCTTCATATTGTCGGATAAAAAAGAAAACCAGATTTCCCGCGAGTTGCTCTTTCTCTGCTCGGCTCTTGTTATTATCGGCATTCTGTTGGCGGTAGCAGGCTCGGTATCATTAATTGCGAGGGCTGGGTTGCTTCCGCAAAGCCTGATAATACCTTGGATAAATATTTTTATAGTTGCGGATTATCAATTCTCTTTTTGATAAAATATCACAAAACCAGCGGCAAACCGTATAATCGGAGGTCTTAAATGGGCATTGCGTTAGTTTTACTTATTTTTCTCGGTATGGCGGCGCTTGGCATTGTATTGTTTTTCGTCGGTATTTACAATCAGCTTGTTCATCTGAAGGTCAGCATTGAAAAGGCCTGGGCAAACATTGATGTTTTGCTCAAACAGCGTTACGACGAGATACCGAAACTCGTGCAAGTCTGCGAAGGTTACATGAAGTACGAGAGGGATACGCTTGAAAAAGTGACTCTTGCGAGAACAAAATACCTTGAAGCGAAAACTCCCTCCCAGGTGGCGCAGGCGGATTCGGGCCTCGCGGGAGCGCTAAAATCATTATTTGCCGTGGCTGAGAATTATCCCGAGCTTAAGGCAAACGAGAATTTCATGCAGCTGCAGGGCAGAGTAAGCTACCTTGAGAACCAGATCGCCGACCGCAGGGAATTTTACAATGACTCAGTCGCGATTTTTAATACCCGAATAAAACAAATTCCGGATGTGTTTATCGCGAACTTTCTAAAATACAGCGAAAGAGAGATGTTTAAAGTTGAAACCGCGCATAAAACCGCGCCCGACATTAAGTTTGACGGAATATAAAATTCACCGTATCAATCAAGCTTGTGACAAAGTTTGTAAAACACTTGTAAAATAACTAAGAATATCGCAGTATCTCAGTTGTTATGTTGTTTACAAATTCAGGGAGATAAAATGACCTCGGTTAAGCCAAATCCAGAAAAGCGAAATCTGAGCAGAATTAAATGCGTTTTGCCCGTAAAATTAGTTGACATAAATTTGGTCCAGGAGGAATTTTTCGTTGAATGTGTCAACATAAGCAAGACTGGGATGTCAATAGTCAGCAATATGGACAACATATCAACCCCAATAGAGGTATTGCTTGACCCCTACAACACTATGCTTAAAAAAGCTGATACGCTCCAGGTATCAGCTGAAATCAAATGGGTAAAGAAATTCCATGACGGAAAAGCATTTTATTACGGGCTTACTTTTATTAACCTGTCACCCGAAAACAAGAATGATATTGATCGTTTTGTTGAATCGGTAGCCGACTTAGTAGCAAGCGCCCAATCGGGCAACGGTGTTTATGTTCCCAAAAACAGCCAGCTCAATTATAACAAGGACTTTATAATTAATAAGCGCCTAAAATGGCTGTCAGAAAAAACAAATGTGGAATATAAAAACATTTCTAACTTTACGGTTGATACCGAGTCAATGAAAGGCAATATAGAAAACTGCATTGGGGCCGTGCAAGTCCCGCTCGCAGTCGCAGGCCCCATAAAAGTAAACGGACAATATGCTAAGGGAGACTTTTATATTCCTCTTTCTACTACCGAAGGCGCCCTCGCAATGACATATGACCTCGGTTGCAGGGTAATATATAAGGCTGGCGGCGCAAACACAAAGATAATTAAAGATGAAGTTCATATTTCGCCGGTATTTAAGCTTAACAGCATTGCTGAAGGCGATGAATTTATTGACTGGATAAATAACCATTTTGAACAGATTAAACAGCGTGCAGAAAGCACAACAAGGTACGGCAAGCTGTTGCGTACTGAATGTATAAAGATGGGCCTAAAGATAATTGTTAAATTCATTTATTCAACTGGCGACGCCCAGGGATTAAATATGATTAATAAAGGGACCGATGCCTCATGTAAATATATAGTTGAACAGAAAAAAATTGAATATTACCACAGGGCTAACTACTCCGGAATCAAGAAACTCAACATGGACAATATATATAACGGCAACGGCAAGGCGGTTGTCGCTGATGTTACTATTCCAAAGAACATATTGCGTGCTTTGCGAGTTACACCCGAGGAAATGGTTGAATATTACAACACCTGCCTTTTAGCAAGTACCTATGCCGGCATGATTGGCATTAATGCCCACATAGCAAACGGGATCACGGCCATGTTTATCGCCTGCGGCCAGGATGTAGCGGATATTTCGGTTTCCAGCGTAGGTTTTATGTCCTACGAACTTACCAATAAGGGTGATTTATACGGAAGTCTTTACATACCAAACCTATTTGTTGGTACCGTAGGTGGAGGAACAAAATTGGGTGGTCAGCGTGAATGTCTTGACATGATGGGGTGCTCGGGGACCGGCAGTTCAAAAAAGTTTGCAGAGCTCGTCACGGCCACTGCATTAGCCGGCGAAATAGCTGTCGTCTCGGCACTTCTCAATAACAACTATGTCCAAGCGCACGAAAAGTACGGTCGCGCAAAACGGTCAGTAATATAATAATGATATAGAAAATGATGGGGGGAAAGACCAATTGATGAACTTATCGTTTGTTGCCGCATCACTATTGACGGCTGTGGTCAGCCTGGCCTTCTCCGTATTCGTATACGCGAAGAGACACTCGCTGAAAGCTAATCGTGTTTGGGGATTATTTGGAATAAGTTGTGCCTTATGGAGTTTGGGGTTAGGAATGATGTCTTTTGCCCCAAACGAACAGATAGCGCTGTTTTGGCTCAAATATGTCCACTATGTCGGAGCTATTTTTATCCCGCCGATTTTCTTCCATTTCGTCACGGTCCTTATAGAAAATGACTACACAAAACAAGGCAGGCGAATGCTCGCCATCGCTTATACACTGGCGGGCCTGCTTCTGATCGCAAATTTTACCGGAGTGCTTGCAACTGTCAAACCGGTTTCTTACTTTCACTATTACACGGCTCCAAAAGCTTTATATAATGTTTTTGGCCTGTATTTTCTGTTCTATGTAGTTTACTCGCTTTACCTGCTGCTTAAGGCGTATTTGAACGCAACAGATATTATTCGGCGTAACCAGCTCAAATACCTTCTGCTCGGCATGACTGTTGGTTTTATTGGCGGCAGCACGGCATTCTTCCCTGTCTATGACATAGAAATATTCCCGTTTGGGATGTATTTTGCGTCTAGCCATGTCGCAATTGTATCTTACGCAATGATAAAATTCAGGCTTATGGATATAAGGATAGCTGTTACCAGGGCAGGCATATTCCTTACCGTATATATGTTGGTCTTAGGCCTGCCATTCTGGTATTTGTTTGCCTACGGATTAAGCATACAACTCTACATTGCTACGATAGTGCTTGCGACTCTCGGCCCCATTATTTACCGATACCTGGATGAAAAAGCCGAAGAGTTGCTGTTGGCAGCTCAGCGTCATTACCAGAAACTGCTTGTTGATGCGGCAAGCGGTATGACCGAACAACATTCGCTCAGCAAATTATTAAAACTAGTTGTTTATCTGGTTAAACGAATCGTAAAGGTCTCATACGCGGCAATACTTCTTTACGATAAAGAAACTAACAGCTTTATACTAAAAGAAATACGCGCTTCCGAGAAAATGGCCAGCCTAAGCGCACCGTTCATAATAGATAGCACTCATTATTTATTCCACCGCATCAACGAATCCGACGAACCTTTCCTTTTTAATGAACTTCCTAAGTATGTGCAGGACGCGTTTAATTTTCCCATAAAACCGGGTCTTATAGTTCCGTCCTACTATCAAAAAAAGCCCATCGGAGTTCTTTTCCTTGGGAACAAGATGAACAACGAGATTTTCACACAGGATGATATTCGTGTGTTTAAAATTCTTGCGAGCCAGTCTGCTCTGGCTGTTGAAAATTGCATATTTATTACCGAGTCTAAGAATTCTCAGGAAAAGATTTTTCACGCCGAAAAGCTCGCCAGCGTCGGAGGAATGGCCGAAGGCATCGCCCACCAGATAGGAAACAGGTTAAACCAGTTTTCTGTCGCTGCCGGCGAACTGGAACTGGAGCTGGGGTCTATAAAGATGAATCACAGCGAGTATTTAAAAACAGAATCTTTCAGAACCAGCGTGGACTATATATCAAAACTTGTCACATCTATTTTGTCAAATGTAAAAAAAACCGACGCGGTTATACGGAGCATACTGAACTTCGCCAAGCCCGGGAGCGAGAATAAAGTTGAATTCTCTCTCATTGAAATGACAAACTCGGTAACCGAACTTATCTGCATCAAACATCGCCTCAGGGAATTTCCGTACCTGAAGTTTGACATAAAATGTTCCGATGTGCTTTTCGCCATTAAAGAACAGATGTCCGAGTCAATTTTCAATTTATTGGACAATTCCTTTGAATCAATTCAGGATAAGATACTCAGGTCGGCGGAAGCCGGACAACCATATCCGGATCCAAACATAACCGTATCATTGAAGGAAAAAGACGGCTTATGGCAGCTCGCGGTATCTGATAATGGAATGGGAATAAGCGATTCCGTAAAGCGCAAGATCTTCGCTCCGTTTTTTACAACTAAATCATCCACAAAATCCGGCTCCGGCATAGGCATGTATGTGGTTAAACGAATCATTGAAGAACGCCACAACGGTAAAATATGGTTTGAGTCCCAGGAAGGCCAGGGCACTACTTTTTTCATAGAAATTCCGCGCGGGGACAACTGACGAGCCAGCGAGATTAAACCTGACTGTTATAATTTTTGCCGTGTATGGCATGTTTTTATTTTTCTGAAGGGGGAAAAGTGTCCGTACCGAAAAATCTTCGCACCGAAAACTTCCGTTCAATAATGGCCTTAACATCAGGCATATTGACAACAACCCGTTTTTTTAGCTCTGTTTTAGTTCCTAAAAACATAAAGCTGTTATTGCTGTTGATTATTGTCCTTCTTGGGAAGCCGTGTCCGGGACAGCTGAACGCCCTGGATGAAGGAATAGTTATCACGGCTGTTGGCGACATAATGCTTTCCCGCGGATTATCTCCATTATTAGAAAAAAACGGGCCTGATTATCCTTTTGCTGGAACTAAACATATCTTTAGAAATTCCGACATAGCTATTGGGAATCTTGAATGTTATATTTCCTCGCGGACGCTTGACGCGGGAAATTTCTTTAACTTCAGGGCCTCCACTCCGGCTGTTTCAGGATTAAAGAACGCCGGATTTAATGTGCTGACTCTGGCAAACAATCATGTGTTTGACGGCGGCTACCCGGGTGTTCGGGACACTGTCAGCATCTTACAGGAACACAAAATTGCTTATTGCGGGGCAGGTTCTGATATTGAGACAGCACAGCGCCCCGCCTCACTGCAAATTAAGGGAAAGAAAATCGCGGTAATTTCCTGCACAACATTGATGCCAGCAGGCCTTTTGGCGTCCAAAAATTCCCCCGGACTGGTATCCCCCGGTATGCTTGTTTCTCAGATCAGGAGGCTTCGTGTATATTACGATTATGTCATTGTCTCGTGCCACTGGGGGGAGGAGCTTGCCGAGAAACCGCGCGCTGACGATATTAAAACAGCCCATGCTCTCATTGATGCCGGAGCGGAATTAGTAATAGGCCATCATCCTCACACGATACAGGGGATAGAAATATACAAAGGCAAAGCGATAATTTACAGCCTTGGGAATTTCATTTTTGATAACCCCTCCGAACCAACCCGTAAAGCATTTATTGCCGAATATACCATATTGCCGCGCTCAAAAACATTAAGAGTCATTCCGATAGAAAGAAAACTTGGAGTAGCTTATATTCCGGGTGATAACAGCGCGATAGAAATTGTTAACAGGATAAAAACAGCGTCATCAGATTTCAACACCGAGATAAGCGTTTCAACGGATTCATTCAGCGTAATTATATCGTCAATCAGCGCTTACATTGAAGTTGACAAGGCCGCCAAAAAACTCACTTTTATCAAAGAGGGCAGGCCTGAATATATCTGTGATGTCGCCGTTGGGATGGATGACTGTACTCCGCCGGGAAGATTTACTATTATGAACAAGACCTCCGGGCCGTCTTACATTAACGACAACAGAGAAATCGTCGCTCCCGGCTCCGCGGAAAATCCATTAGGTAAAAGATGGATGGGCCTGGACAGATGGAATTTAAGGACTAATCGGCAATATGGAATACATGGAACAAACGATGAAACAAGGATTGGCAGGGAAATATCGCGGGGCTGCGTAGAGCTTTTTGACAGAGATATTCAGAATTTGTTCAGTATGGTTCCCGTCGGCACGGAAGTCCACATTTTGAATAACCGTTCGGCTAAAGATGAGCCGGGTGAGAATACGGAAAATACGCGCTCTTCAGAAAACTAACACGGCAGCGGTAACCAAAGGTAATTTCTATGAACGAAAAAGTTGTAGTCGCGCTTGACCTCGGCACTACCGGCAACAGGGCGATAGCCTTTAACAAAAGAGGCGAAACCGTTGCCAAATCCTATTACGAGTTTCCTCAATACTTCCCTGAACCCGGCTGGGTTGAACACGATCCTCTTGAACTTTACGGCACCGCATTAAAAGCGCTTAAGGATGTCGTCGCTGAAGCCGGCGCGCAGAACATTTCTTCAATCGGCATAACCAACCAGCGCGAAACCACTGTTATATGGGATAAAAAAACAGGCAAACCAATTTATAACGCGATTGTCTGGCAGTGCAGGCGAACCGAAAAAATATGCGCGGAGCTTAAAAAATATTCCGGAATTTTCAAAGAGAAAACCGGACTGTTCCTTGACCCCTATTTTTCCGGCACAAAAATAAAATGGATTCTGGACAATGTGGAGGGCGCCCGCGAAAAAGCCCGGAGGGGAGAACTTTTGTTCGGAACCCCCGACACCTGGGTTTTGTGGAACCTGACGGCGGGCAAAACGCACGCTACCGAGCCGAGCAACGCCAGCCGCACGCTAATCTACAATATTAACTCCCTGTCTTTTGACAAAGAACTCCTTGAAATTCTTTCTATTCCCGCCGGTATTTTACCGCAGGTTAAAGACTCCGACGCGTTTTTTGGCCTGACAGACAAAAGCGTCACAGGCCTTGAAATACCCGTCCGTGGTATGCTCGGAGACCAGCAGGCGTCGTTATTCGCTCACAACGGCTGGGAAAAAGGCACAGCCAAAGCGACATACGGCACGGGCATATTCATGTTAACAAATACCGGAGATAAGCTGGTCAGCAGCCCGTCTCTTGTTTCAACTATCGCATCAAAAACCGCCGAAGGCGTAAGTTACGCCCTGGAAGGAAGCATATTCTCGGGCGGCGCCGCTGTCCAGTGGCTGAGAGATAATATTGAAATTATCGGCTCCGGAGCGGAAACCGAAAAAATGGCCTGCTCTCTTGAAGGAAACGATAACATTTATTTTGTTCCGGCATTCCAGGGACTGGGCGCCCCCTACTGGGATTCCAACGCAAGGGGCCTCTTGATAGGCATAACCCGTAAAACTTCAAAAGAAAATATCGCCAGGGCCGTGATAGAGTCAATGGCTTATCAGGTCAAAGATGTCGCGGACGAAATGAAAAAGGCCTTCGGCGCGGAATTAGCGAAACTACGGGTTGACGGCGGCGCCTGCGCCAACAACTTTCTCATGCAGTTCCAGTCGGACCTTCTCGGCTTCCCGGTGGAACGCCCGCGAATAATTGAAACAACCGCTTTGGGCGCCGCGGGAATTAGCGCCATAGCCTCCGGTTTCTGGAGCAGGGAAGAGTTTCAAAAGGTAATGAGCGTGGAAAGAATTTTTAGGCCGGCCATGAATCCGGAGAAAGCCGCCTCGCTCTATGCTCAATGGCAAAAAGCCGTGGAACGGTCAAGAAGCTGGGCGTAAGTTTGGCGCATCTGTGGCCGAATTCGCTGATAATTTTTGTAGCAAAAAGTATGTCATCCCCGAAATTAGTAATCGGGGATCCGGAACAGCGGCATTTCGTAAATGACTTTTTGAAAAGGATACCCGACAGTGACACTCGGACATGACAAGATATGATAATACGGCACCCAAGGTTGCTATGAATTTCAACATTCCTGCAAGAGACAGCATAAAGCCACTTAACTTTAAGGAAGCCTCGGTATATCCTAAGGATGTTACCGATTACTTCGCTTATTATGGGCTTGCTCCTATGGAGAGCGTTGAACACAAATTCGGATCGTTTCGGTCGCAGGGATATACACTCGCGGCTCATTGCTTTATACCAAAGGCGTACCACTCAACTGTCCTGCTTATGCACGGCTATTTTGAGCACAGCGGCCTGATGGGAAAATTAGTAAGACATCTGACATCAAAAGGTTTTCTTGTGGCCCTTTACGATATGCCGGGCCACGGGCTTTCCTCGGGAGCGCCGGCTGTAATTGAATCTTTTTCAACTTATTCCGCGGTAATGGAAGATTTTGTACGCCTGCTTAAAACAAATTTCAGCGTTCCGCTAAACATTGTCGGACACAGCACAGGCGGCTCCGCAGTTATTGGCTATCTATTTACCAGAGGCGCCGCCGATCTTAACAAAATAGTTCTCGCGGCTCCGCTGGTCCGTATTCCTATGTGGCGTTTTACCCTGATCGCTTACAATTTATTGTCCAAATTTTTAGCTTCAGTGCCGAGGAAGTACCACAAAAGCTCGTCCGACAAAGCATTCCTAGACTTTTACAGGCACGATCCGCTTCAGATATGGGTACAGCCGCTTGCCTGGGTGAAAGCGTTGATTGACTGGAACAGACAAATAGCTAATACACCCCCTGTGAAAAAACCGATGCTGGTTCTGCAGGGAACAAAAGACTCGGTGGTAGAGTGGAAGTATAACACCGTGTATATAGCAAAGGCTTTTCCCGCGGCTGACATAAAGATTTATAAAGGATTCGGCCATTACCTTTTCAATGAATCAGAAGAGTTTAGGGGGAAAGTATTTGAAGCTCTGGCTGATTATCTTTTAGACTCGGAATCTAAGCCACAACAGTAATTTTAAGGTAATACAATCTCAAGAACCCGCATCCGTTAGAAAATCTGTTCCAGATTCTATTGATATCAGACTCAAATATTTAAATTAGCTTTTGTGATGAAGCTATAAAGTGGGGATAAATTGAAGAAGTTACTCACATTTTTGATACTTATTTTTGTTTCAATTCAATCGTCTTTTGCCGTAGATCTTGCTGAAATAGGCAAAGTAACTGGCGTGTATCAACGGGCGAAGTCAACGATTGTCACGATGGAGCTTGAAGTAAAACTGCCGCCGGGTGTTATTGCGTTTATCAATAAAGACATAAAAGCCGTGATTGGCGATTTGTTTAGCAATGATGCTAAAGTTTATCGCTACGAAGCGGCATTATCTGGTAAAGGTAATGTTGAAAAAGACGCAAAAGTATATATTTTCGGTCAAAAGGAAAATGATGGAACGAACATATATCTAAGGTTAGAGCGAAGAGTAAGCTTTGAACCTAAAAGTACGGGGCATGTAATTGCTTCTTATGGTTCACGAATACATATTGACAGAGGATCATTGCATGAGGTGCACGACAGAGATATCTATGCAATATACGATTCGTCAGGCCACTATAAAGGGAACATAGAGGCTATAGGTGTTGGCGATTACGAAACAATAGGCCAAACAGTAACTGGTGAGCGTTCAAGAATAGAGCCTGGAGATAATGTAATACATCTCGGTCAGAGAAAATTCTTTGGACTTGGGTTTATGTATGGCTTCTCACTGCCAGTAACTGATGGAAATTGGGCTCAAGGACCCTCTTCTTGGAGAAAGGGGAGTGGTATAGTTGCCGATCCGCTTGAAGATGCTGATTGGGGTGATTTTGAAAAATCTGCAAACATATCATCAAGGGACGGTGGCTTGTTTTGGGAATGGCAGTTTCGAGATGGTTGGGGAATCAACTGGATGTGGGGAATATATGGGCACAGTTCGTTAGGATATAATAATATAACAAGAAATATAGTTGATTCGAATGGCAATAAAATAGGTATATCCACCATATATATTAAAGATAATTTCTCGGTTGAAATTATTTCTCCAATAGTATTAAAAAAGAATTTCTTTTACCCTGATTGGTTCTCGCCTTATCTTGGAATAGGTACCGCATTATACAGAAGTAGCTTTTCGGATATACAAACAGTGTATTATCGGTATGATGATAATTCTGGTACTGGACAAGGTGTAAATGTGAGAAATCGCGATCCCAAAATAGCTTATGCAACCTTATTCCCTGTTGTTGGGTTACAATTATTCTCAAGTAACACAATACATCTCATTATTGATACTAAATATTTTCCACCATGGAGAAGGCTTGAGAGCAATGGTGAAGACCACACTTGGTCCGGCTGGATTACATCGTTAGCGGTAACGACTAATTGGTAAAAGCGAGGAATTGAAACGCCCGCCTTGCCCCAAAACACATCTCAGAATCAATTATTGACCTTCACAATTAGATAAAAAATATAAAGTTAGATGTTGACTGTGCAACAATTAAGGTATATAATTGTATCAGTATATGACACAATTACGCAGGTAAACACAAAAAGGAGATTGAATTGGTTAAATATATCTGGGAAAAGAAAGATTGGTTTGACTTCAACTATGACCATAAAACTTTGATTGGTCCTCTTGCCAAGGCACGCCAGTTGCAGGGCAATTTGCTTGGCAGAATATCGCAGCTTAACATAACCCAGGAAACAGAAGCTCAAGCAGAGGTACTTATTGAAGAAACTGTAAGGACAGCAGAAATAGAAGGCATGGCTTTAAATAGAGATGCGGTAAGGTCTTCAGTATCGGCAAGACTTGGGCTACCCCAAGGCGTGGGCATTAAAGATGTAAACGCTGATGGCTTAATAGATGTATTGCTTGATGCTATAAGAATGAACGATAAACCACTCTCAATAGAGCGGCTTAATAGTTGGCAGGCTGCGCTCTTTCCTACCAGTTATTCCGGACTTAAGAAAATCCGGGCAGGTGAATTGCGCGGTACTGAGCCGATGCAGGTGGTCTCAGGCCCAATCGGTAAAGAAATAATACATTTCCAAGCGCCTCCTAAAGAGCAAGCAGTGCGAGAGCTTAAGCTTTTTGTAAACTGGTGGAACAATTCGTTTAAAACTAATACCATGGATGGACTGTTACGCGCCGGTGCAGCACATTTACGGTTTATAACCATTCATCCCTACGAAGACGGAAACGGACGAATAGCAAGAGCCTTGACTGATATGGCTTTAGCGGAAGATGAAAAGATAAAAGTAAGGTTCTACAGCGTCTCATCTCAAATAATGAGGGATAGAAAAGAATACTATGATGTTTTGGAGAATGTGCAGAACTGCAGGATTGATACTACAGAATGGTTTTTGTGGTTTATAGAGTGCATAACAGCATCAATAATTAATTCTCAAGACATTATCGCAAATGTCTTTAAACGCGCTGATTTTTGGAAAAAGCATACCCAAACACAAATAAATGAAAGACAAAGAAAAGTTATTTCAAAAATCCTTGAAGCTGGCCCAGGCGGGTTTATGGGTGCCCTTACAACCAGGAAGTATGTCGGAATGACCAGGACTAGCAGGGCAACAGCTATTCGTGAAATCAACGATTTGGTTGAAAAAGGAATATTGATACAAATCGGAGAGAAGGGCAGAAGTGTCAAATATGAAATTGTCTGGAGCAGATGATCATATTTTTAAAACCACAAACGATTTAGTGTAAATTATGGTTACATTATAGCTTTGGATAAATAATAGGATATTAACAAATATCGAAAAGTTAATAAGCAATAGCTGACAGAGCGGAAAAGATTTGGTAACTGTTTCCAAACTGCTTGGCCACTCCAGCATCAGAAATACAATGATATACGCCCACTTAGCCCCAAAACACATCTCAGAATCAATTGTTAACCTTCACTATTGATAATTCGGCTCAATATTTATCGGCAATTTATCGGCATTATAACGGCAATTATGCCCTAAATATGCTATAATTAGACTAACAACGAGGGGAAATATATGACTAATAGACAAATATGGGAACCACGCTATATTATTAATTCGGTAACAGCTAAGGCATTGATGGAAATTGAAGCTGCAAAAGCTGTAATTGAACATACCCCATTGCCTGCTGCTATTGAAGCAAAACTGCGCCATAGCGCGCGAGTTCGCTCTACTCACTATTCTACTCGTATTGAGGGCAATAAGCTAACGCTTAAAGAAGCCCAGAATGTAATCGAAAAAAGGAAAGGAACCTTTCATGGTAGAGAAAGAGATGTCAACGAAGTCCGGAATTATTGGGATGCTTTACTCAAAGTTGAAGATTGGGCATCAAAGAAAGTTGAATTCAGTGAAGATTTGATAAAACGGCTACATGCTATAGTGGTAAATGGAAAACGAAACAAACCAACACAATACCGTACTGAGCAAAATGTAATACGCGATTCTGCCTCAGGTGGAATTGTCTATTTGCCACCTGAAGCAAAAGATGTTTCTGCTCTTATGGGATCAATGGTCAGATGGGTAAGAGCCGCTGAAAGGAATATGATACCTGTACCACTTATAGCATCTCTAATTCATTACCAATTCGTAACTATTCACCCATATTATGACGGCAACGGCAGGACCGCGCGACTCCTTGCAACTTTTATTCTTCAGAGAGACGGTTATGGATTAAATGGTTTCTTTTCAATGGAAGAACATCATGCGCTTGATCTTGAAACCTATTATACATCCCTGGCTGTTCATAAACATCACAATTATTACAGTGGCAGAGCAGATGCTAACCTTACTTCATGGGTAGAATACTTTGTAAAGCTGCTTGCCGGTGTATTTACGAAAGCAAAAGACGAGACCCTATCTTATGTAAAAGTTGGAGCATCCCAAGAACCTGAAAACCTACGGAAGCTTGATCATAGAGCAAGAACTGTATTATCGTTGTTTGGCAAAAAAGACAAAATAAATTCTCAAGATATAGTTAGCATTTTAGGGCTTTCTAACAGAATGGTGAGAATATTGCTAAAGCAGTGGGTAGAAGATGGATGGCTTACCATGGCAGACCCCTCAAACAAAAGCAGGGCATATACTTTAACGGCAATTTATCGGAAATTTATCGGTAATAAGTATTGATTATTTGAGTCAGTTGAAAACCCATTTATACGGCCCTGTCCTTGCTTGTCCGCTCTTGTCACCTCTTGTCACTTCGCTTGGCCATATGTTTATCGACGATTTATTGACATTATATAGGTTATTTTGTATATTATCACCTCTTAACCGGTGCGGTACCCAAGTGGTTAAGGGGGCGGTCTGCAAAACCGTCATTCGTCGGTTCAACTCCGACCCGCACCTGTCAATATCTTTAATAATTTGAGTCAATTAAAAACCCTTAATAATACCCAGTCATTGCGATCTCCCGAAGGGGGGGAAGCAATCTCGCTTTTCCGTCGGAAGCGACGAGATTGCTTCGTCGTTGCACTCCTCGCAAAGACGGACTGAAACACTTTTTCAACTGACTCAATTAATTAGCTCATCGGTAACTGCCGGTGGGTTTTTTTTATTGGTGGAAATAGGTCAGTATTTGGCAGATTTAGATGATTCACAAGCATTGAGTTAATTGAGAGAATAGACTGCAACCTGAGTTAAATGTTGGAAGGGAACTGTTATATGAAGCTGTTTAAGCTGTGGCTGCCATTATTAGTCATTATTGCTTCTGCTGCGTTGTGCCAGCAGATCATTTCTAATTCAATCGCAAATCAGAAAAACAAAATAGATTATGCCGAGCTGAATCATGTTAAGTACGGTCTTCTCAGCGTTGAGGAATGGAAGCGGCAAATTACAGTCATCCTTGCCGATGAAGTCAGTAAGATAGATATTTCAAGATCGGACCGGCATGATTTAAAAGTGCATATTGAAACTCTGTTGAATACTCTGCTTGATAAAGTCAGCAATAAAATAAGAGAGGGCAACTCCGGTTCGGCTGAAGGCTGGATTAAACAGGCCTTCATGAATATTTTTGTTAGTTTGGATGATATTAAAACGGGTATTCCAGAATACGCTGATGCCATAATTCAGGAGCTGACAAAGGCCAAAACCATGGGACAGATAAAAGCCATGCTCAACAAACAACTCAGGCAATATTTCAGGGAAACCTTTGACAAACAGGATACTGAAACATTGAACAACATTCTTGCAAGGACTGATGCGAAAGATATCACGGCCGCCAGAATATATCTTGATAAAGAGATTTCGTTTGCCCACAAACTGATTACAAGGGAGACACTGCTGCTTATTATTCTTGCAATTATCCTGTTTGCCTGGTCAGGCTTTAATAAACAGCCTTTGGCTCCGTCTCAATACATATACCTGGTTATCTCGCTTATTCTGCTATTAGTTACCGGAGTTACTACGCCCATGATTGATCTTGAGTCAAAAATTACTCATATGAACTTTATGCTTATGGGGCATCCCGTAAATTTTGACAACCAGGTTCTATATTTCCAAAGTAAAAGTATTCTGGATGTCTTCTGGATAATGATCAAACATAATGATATTCCGATGAAGCTTGTAGGAATACTGGTAGTTACCTTCAGCATTATATTTCCATTATGCAAAATATTTTCATCACTGCTCTATTACTACAATTATCATCACGCAAAAGAGAATCCGCTCATAAAGTTCTTTATACTAAAAGCGGGAAAATGGTCAATGGCGGATGTCATGGTTGTCGCGATATTTATGGCTTACATAGGATTTAACGGTATTATCACCAGCCAGCTTGAGAAATTAAGTTCCGCCGGCCCGAATCTTGTAGTGTTAACGACAAACGGCACTACTCTTCAGCCAGGTTATTATCTTTTCCTGACTTACACTCTCCTGGCGTTATTTTTGTCGGGTTACCTTACGAGAAACCCTCAGGCATAGAAAAAACATTTTCCCGGAATTAATATATGAACCCATCCGTAAAAGGGTCAATTATCTTTGCTTTGGCGTTAGTCTCATTACTTTTCGCGCCTCTGCGCGCCGCAAATGATGGAAAAGCGGCTGTCAAAAGCATAAAAATAGAGGGTGTAAGAAGTTTGAAAATCAGCGATCTCAAAAAGGTAATGGACACGAAATTTCCAAACTGGATACCTTTTGCCCAAAAGCCTGATTTTAACAGCGGTGTTTTAAAGAATGACCTGAAAAACATAGAGACATACTATCAGGCAAACGGATATTTTGACGCCTCCGCAGTTTATACTGCAATAAACGGCAAGAATGAGTCTTTAGTAAGAATAATCATCAAGATAAGTGAAGGCGAGGCGAGTATAGTAGACGGAATATCATTGCGATTGAGTCTATTGAGCGCTCAGGATACGACGCTTCTGGCCGCGCTTACCGGCCTTCTGACAGTGCAGCGGGGGAAACGCTTCAATTACAAACTTTACGAAACATCCAAGAAGAAAATACTGCTTTACCTTAACGAGAACGGCTATGGGTCCGCGACAATAGAAGGGAAAGTTCAGGTCAATAAGCTGGAACGCAGTGTGAATATATTGTTTAAAATACAAGAAGGCCCTCTGCAGGAGTTTGGGGAAACGGCCGTAATAGGAAATAAAGGCATTAAAACCGAACACATCACGGATGAACTTACTTTTGAGCCCGGTGTGCTTTATTCAAGCGCGAAGGTGAGCCAAAGCAGCGTAAATATATTCAACCTGGGACTTTTCCAGTCAGCCTCCGTCACAGCGGAGGTCAGTTCAAATTCCGCTGTTGTGCCGGTCAATATAAAAGTCGTAGAAGGTGACAAAAGGCAGCTCAGGCTTGGCATCGGCTACGCGGCTGAAGCCAAAGTAAGAGCCGGCGCCCAATGGAGCCGCTACTATCTCTGGGGGCGGCCGCGGACTTTGACAATCGGCGCCTCATACTCAGCGATTGAGGAAAATATCAACGCTAAAATAGCACAGCCAAATTTTTTCAGCAGAAACAATGACCTGTCAGTTATGGGCGCGTTTGACAGAGAAGCAGTTGTGAGCTACACCAACGAGAAAATATCAGCGCAGTTGCAGGTGAATAGAAATATACAGCGCAATATATCTATTTTCACGGCTTATAACCTGGGAATCAACAGGCCCGTTGACCTGGACGGGATGATTAACACGGACGATATTTCAGCAACTCCGGGTTCTTCATATTTTATTTCAAGCCTGTCGGCGGGCATGAACTACGCTTTTGTAGACAACCCGGCCTACCCGGCCCACGGGATTACCTATTCGCAATATTTTGAGCAAGCCTCGTATCTGCTCGGTTCGGAAGCGGACTATTTCAAGGGTGTCACTGAATGCCATCTCTACGGTATTTTGATAAGCGAATTTATTATCGCTTCCAGGCTCAAATTTGGATTCATCAGCCCTTCCCGTTTCACGGCCGATATACCGATCTTTAAGAGGTTTTTCAGCGGAGGAAGTTATAGTGTTAGGGGCTACGGGTTTCAGCAGATCGGGCCAAAAGACGAGGCGGGGAACCCCTTAGGAGGGCGGTACCAGATAGAAGGCAACATTGAACTGCGCTATCCGATCGTAGGCAAATTAAAGGGGATAGTATTTGTGGACTCGGGCTCAATATATCAGACTAATTTTTCATTCAACGAGTCCGAGCTCAGCTACGGCGTCGGCACGGGTGTGCGGTATGTGACACCCATAGGACCGATTGGGATTGACCTGGCCTTCCCGGTTCTATTAAGGCAAATTAATTTTGACGCGTATAACTTTTATTTGACTATAGGGCAAGGGTTCTGACCAATGCGTAAAATACTGAGAATCAGCAGATATGTTATTTTGTCAACGGCGGTTGTAGCCTTTGCAGCCTTTATTTTTATTGAAACAAGCTATTTCAAAAGTTTAATCAAAGAGCCTCTGGTTTCTCAGCTGGCCCTGCTATCCGGTGGAACTCTTACGATTGAGAAAGTAAGCGGCAATATATTCAATGGCGTAGCGCTTAAGGGCGTCCGGCTGAACGGAACCGGCGGGCAATTTATTTACGCTGAGAGAATAGATGCCTCCTATTCTCTGATGGCATTACTTGACCGCAGAATTTACTTCACCAAGATCGTCATTTCCGGTCCGATCGTTTCTCTGTCACAAGACTCAGAAAATCGCTGGAGCAGCGGAAATTTGTTTAAACCTTACAAATCCGGCAAGCCAACCGCAAAAAAAGGCTTTTCAGTGATGTTCTCGGAGATACGCGTTGACAACGGCAGTTTTTCGCTGAAATACAGAGCCAAACCTGATTCATTACTGGTAAACAATATTTATCTTACCGCCTCCGTAGGCATAAAAAACGGCGCCGCCGATATAGTTATTAACTCGCTGAACGCTGATGGCTCAAAACCTGTTTTCGCAATAAAAACTTTAAACTGCAACGCGCGGTTTAACAAAAACGAACTGACTCTAAAGGGATTACGCGTTGACACGGGGTACTCAAGAATGAGCGTAAAGGGCGCCATAAATAATCTGAGCAGTCCGGATTTTGGCCTGAAGTTTGATTTTCCGGAAATATCGCTCAGGGATATCGCTTTGCTGTCACCTCATATAAAAGCGTCCGGAGTGTTTTCCGGCACAATGAGCGTGACCGGCGGGCTCAACGCGCTTAAATTGGTTCAGTCGCTGGAGTATAATTCGCTGAAGCTGCGTAGCGAAGCTTTGATTAACCTTGGCATATTGGGTATGTCGCTGAATGGCAGAATTACCGGTATTAAACCCTGCGAGATACTGCCTATTTTCACTAAATATGAAAGAAATACCTGTCCCGACGGAGAGCAGTCAATGGATATCCATGCCCGCTCGGAGGGAAAAAACTTAGATGAGTTGAAAGCAAAAGTTTCAATATATATCCACCCTTCTGTAATCGGCGGTTTCAAAGCAGGAGGAAGCAATTTTACGGCTTCAATATACAAGCGGATGGCATCTTTGGAAGGCAGCTTTGAACTGGCTGAAGAGCGTTTCAATCTTCTGTTGTTGGGCATGCTGAGAAACGACGCTTTCAGTATTAATAAACTAATTCTTAACTCAAATATATTTTCTCTGGCCTCAAAGGGTGTTATCGGTTACGGGAAAAGTGGAATGTTAAATATAACTTTTAGCCTCGGCGCGGATGATTTGGGGCATATTTCAACTTTCCTGCCGGCTGTATATCTGGAAGGTATCGTCTCCTCCACCGGCACTATCAGAGGAACTACAGACTCACCTGTCATTGCGGCGGAGCTCAGCGGGCATAATTTACAATTCACCGGCCTTGCCTCAGGCAGTTTTAATGCGGCGTTAGAATTAAAAAAGAATCCGCCAAAATCACAGTTTGGGGGAAATATTGATATATCCGGCGGCTCGTTTACGCTTAACGCTACTGGAACCGAGTATCGGAACCTGAAGGCCGCTATAGTATTGGATGACAGGGAGATAGCAGTCCGGCAACTCGCGCTGGAAAGCGGGAACGGAAACGCTGAACTCACCGGAAAAATAACACGGGATGGATTTAGCATTACCGATGCCGATCTCGCCCTTAAATGCCGGGATTTCAAAGTAATGAACACGCATATTTTTACCGGCACTATTGACGCCGACTTGAAAATAATGGGGCTCAATGCCTCGGGGCAGGTGAAGCTCATTGAGGCTGTCATAAATATTCCCACACGAAGCAGAACCGATTTGAGCGAGATAGAGTTCGTTCACTCCGGCCCCGGCGGCGCCGTAATAGTGTCCACGCGAGCGGCGGCCAGCCCGCTATTCAAACGGCTCATGGGGGACATTACCCTTTCGGTACCGGGCAATACCTGGGTTTACGCTCAGAACCTGAGCGCCGAAGCAAAAGCGGATTTGAATATAACTAAGAAAAGAAACGGCCCTTTGTCATATATCGGTAAAATAGATATCCTGCGCGGTGTTTACAAAATTAACGAAAGGCCTCTCAGCATAGTTGAAGGGAAGCTGCTGCCGAGAGGTTCGGATATTATGGCTTCGCTGATAAGGGCTAAAGCATCGTGCTCCGTGGGAGGAGTATCCATTGATGTAATTCTCGGCGGTACTTTAGGTAATCCGATAATATCGTTTCAAAGCGAACCGCCGCTGGAGCGCAGCGAGATCATATCGTACCTTGTATTCGGAGCGCCCTACGGGAATCTCTCGCGGTCGCAGAGTTCAGCCCTGAAAGATTCTTCATTTGACCTGGTGGCAGGTTTCGCGCAGAAAGACATTAAGGACATAGTTGGCAGGGTCGTTCCCATAGACGAGTTGAACCTTCAGCCGTCAAAAGGCTCCTGGGGGGTGGGTAAGAATATAACCGACAAACTGTTCGCGAAATATGAATGGCGTTCCGGCCAGGATGAAAGCCCGCAGACAGTGCTCAATTACACGCTGGACAGGCATTTTAGCTTAAACTCTCAGCTTGGCGACCCAAAAACATCCGGGATTGACCTGTTTTGGAAGATGGGGTATTGAAATGTCCGTTATAAAATAACCCGCCGCGGCGGGCAAAAGGAGAACAAAAATGAGCATATTCAGCAAGCTGCCCTGGAAGATCATCAGTGGTTTCGTGCCGGCTATTGGCGAGATTGTAAAGCAGGCTCAGAATTTTTCAGAAAATGACAAAAATCCTGAACTTGAAAGTTTAAAAAGCAGGATTTCAGCTCTTGAATCCGAAAGCGTTAAGGTTCGTAACAGTTTCATGTTTGTGCTTGCGGGAGGGATAGTAATATTTTTAATTGCTGCCGCCGGGCTAACTCTCGGAATAATAAGCTTAACGAGGTAATTATATGGATATTAATAAAGATAACTCAAAGGAAGAAAAGTTCAGCAGGTATTTTCTGCTTGTTGTGTTTATAGCGTCATTCATTCTTTCCATATATATAATACGGGCATTCGTTATCCCGATAATCCTTGCCATTGTTATCTCAACATTAGTCTACCCATCGTTTAAATATGTTCTTAAAATATTAAAGGGCCGGCGTACTATGTCGGCGATAATATGCTGTGTGTTGATACTTTTAGGAATACTCCTGCCCCTGATACTCATATCCGATCTTGTGGTGGTTCAGAGCTTAAATCTTTACCGCACCGCGGGGCCTCAGATTGATGAATTAGTCCAAAAAGGCAGTTCGGGCGCGTTAGGCAAGATTATGAACTCTTACGCAGGACAATACCTTACGAACTACGGAATAACGATTGAAATTAAACCAATGCTGCTCAAGGGATTGAAATATTTTGGTTCTGTTATGCCCGGATTAATGCACAGTTTCTCAAGGACAACCGCCGGAATTGCGTTTGACCTCTTTATTATCGTATTTTCACTGTTTTATTTTTTAAAAGACGGAGAATATATTTTGCAGAAGGCCAGAGATATTATTCCGATAAGCAAAGATAATAAAGATAAAATAATATCCAGATTCAAATCAATGTCAAACGCGACCTTGAAGGGAATTTTATTCGTGGCTTTCATTCAAAGTTTTCTCGCGACAATGATTTTATGGATTTTTGGCGTTCAGGCCTGGCTTTTGTGGGGGATTGTAATGCTTGTGCTCTCAACGATCCCCTTCGTCGGAACAAGCGCTGTGTTAATACCGGCGGGAATAATTAAAATAGTAACCGGAGACATTTTTCAAGGCATAGCAATTATCATTCTGAGCATTTTCTTCATTTCGCTTATAGATAATGTCCTGCGCCCGAGAATAATAGGCAGGAGAGTCGGCATGCACAACCTGCTGGTATTTTTTTCAATTATTGGAGGTATTTTCTCCTTTGGCCCTGCCGGATTGATAATCGGCCCGCTGATCATTACAGTTTTTCAGTCTGTTTTGGAGATCTATAAGGTTGAATTTGAGTCACAGGTCAATTATTCAAATAAATAGGGCCCAGGTATGATAGATATATCAAAAATAACCGAATATTTATATGTTGGTTCCAGAGTCGGCAAGGAACATGCCGACGAACTGCTGGTACTCAACTTTAACCTGATCATTTCAATGATCGGGCAGATGCCGCCGGATGAAATATATACCTTGCCGCCATTTAATGTTTTATGGATTAGAACCTATGATACATTATTTACTCCCATAACAGTCAAGAAACTGCTGGTGGGGGTTGCGGCCGCGGCTCCGGTTATACAAAACAAGGGTAAGGTGCTGGTTTTTTGCATGGAAGGCAAACGGCGAAGCGTCGCGATGGCGGCCGCGATTCTTATCAGCATGGGACACACCAGCAAGGAGGCAATTGACTTGCTTACCACGGCCCGCAAGGTAGCTGATCCGAGAAGGTGGTATATCCGAAGGCAGATAATAGCCTTTGAGAAATATTGGGGAAGAAATAAATCAAATGAATAAGAAAATTGAGAAAATTCACCTGATTATAAATCCGGCGGCAGGCAAGGAAGAAGCAATTTTACACATTTTCAATATTGCCATGAAAGAGGCCGGCATTAAGTGGGAAGCTTCAATTACTCACAAGAAAGGCGACGGCATCCTCTACGCCAAAACTGCCGTTAAGCAGGCCGTTGATGCTGTTGCTGTCTATGGCGGTGACGGTGCGCTCATGGAAGCAGTCAGCGGCCTCATCGGCACAGAAATCCCTTTGATAATTCTGCCCGGCGGTTCCACCAATTCTATGGCTACAGAACTTGGCATTCCTGATGATCTGAAAGAAGCCTGTTCGCTCATAACCCGGGTTCCGCTTAAATGGAAAACCATTGATGTGGGACAGTTTGACGACCGGTATTTTATTACCGGATTAAGCATAGGTTTTGGGGCCGATCTGGTTAAGGGCGCGGATCGTGAAGCAAAAAATAAGAACGGTATACTGGCATATTTCTTTTCAGCGGCTGAAGCGTTAAAAAGAGTCAGAAGAACCAGGTATCACATTAAGGTGGATTCCAATGAATTTATGGTCAGGGGCTTAACTTGCATTGTCGCCAACTCAGGCAATCTCGGGTTTACTAAAACATCTTTGGATAAGCATATTGATGTCAGTGATGGATTACTGGATGTTGTTATTGTGCGAAAGGCAAATCTTAACTTATTAAAACACCTGATTATAACTCTACTCAAAAGAGAAAGGCCGCATGACTACGAATTAGTCCAGCATTGGCAGGGAAAAGAGATTAGTATTACCTCAAGCCTTAAGCAAGTGGTTCAGTGTGACGGCGAAATATTGGACAATATTCCGCCTCTTATAAAAGTTCTACCGGCCGCGATTCGGGTTATAGTTCCAAAACAATAAGATGGAGGGAAAGATCATGGACAACACGCTTAAGCTTCTTGTCGTTGAAGACAATCCTGAGGATATTGAGCTTGTAAGCAGGATGCTGACAAAGAAACAGTTCGTAAATTTTGAAGTTGAGACAGTTGCGCGAATGTCTGAAGCCGTCCTGCGCCTTGAGAAGGGCGGGGTGGATCTCATATTGCTGGATCTCGGGCTTCCGGACAGCCAAGGGATGGGCACATACCGGGAAATTCAGCGCGCGGCCCCAAAAACTCCGGTAATCATTTTAAGCGGAAATGAAGATTTTGACTTGGCGGTTGGGATTATAAAAGAGGGGGCGCAGGATTTTTATGTCAAGGGAAGTGTTAAACAGGAAGCTCTTGTTCGTTCTATCCATTATGCTCTTGAGCGCAAGCGGGCAACGGAAAAACTGAATATATTTAACGCTGAGCTTGAAATAAGAGTTGAAAAACGCACCAAAGAGCTTGAGGAGGCAAATAAGCAGTTGAAATCTTTCTCTTATTCAATATCGCACGACCTGAAGGCGCCGATCAGGGCGATAGAAGGATTTTCCGCGATTCTTGAGAGCGATTATTCAAAAACCATGGACACTGAGGCAAGAAGGCTTGTTTCGCTGATAAGGGGAGGGGCGTTAAAAATGAAACAGCTTGTAGAGGACTTATTGCTATTTCATACATATTTAATGAAAGAACTCGCGAGCAAACAGGTAAATATTTACAACCTCGCGCAGTCAGTACTTGCTGAAATCAAAAGCCACAATACAACAGGCAAGGCTGTTGACGCGAAAATTAATCCCTTGCCTGACGCCCTATGCGACAGCGCTCTGATACGGCAAGTTTTTATAAATCTTATCTCAAACGCGGTAAAATTTACTTCTAAAACTGAAACACCAGAAATAGAAGTTGGCGGCGAAATAATTAATGGATTCAACCGCTATTATGTCAAAGACAATGGCGTAGGTTTTGATATGGCATATATGGATAAACTTTTCGGCGTTTTCAACAGGCTTCATAAAGAATCGGATTTTGAAGGCACCGGTATCGGCCTTGCGATAGTGAAAAGGATTATTGAGCGCCACGGCGGAGTGGTTTGGGCTGAATCTAACCTGAACAAAGGGGCAACTTTTTATTTCACCTTGCCGCAGCTGAATTCTAATTGACTTATCATATAGAAAGAAGTAATCTATTAACAAGCAGGCGCAAAAGATATATTACTACTTAATTATTTAGTGGGGAATATGACTAACACAGGGATCATCTTTACACAATAAAATATAATGTACCGCCATTTTTTTGGGCGGTATTTTTATTTTATATATAGATGTCTTCCGAGGGCCCGCAGGACTGAATGCTCTTGCGAATAAGCGCGGGGGCGCATGAAGGCTCCGAGCCGGTGAGCGGCGCTGTAAAATCAAGTGCGGATACCAGACAGCTCGTTTCGGATGACAATACCGTGGGGAAAAAATGAAAAACAAAAAGAAAATTAACTTAAATTCAAAAACTGAGGCTTTTCCGGTAGTTGGTATTGGCGGCTCGGCCGGTGGGCTTGAGGCGTTTCAGAAACTGCTGCGGAGCCTTCCTGCTAATCTCGGTATGAGTTATGTGTTTATAATGCATTTAGCTCCTGAGCATAAAAGTATGCTGACCGAACTGTTAGCCAAAGAGACAAAAATGCCGGTTAATGAGGCAAAAAGCGGCATGAAATTGGAAGCTAACCATGTTTATGTAATACCTCCCAATGTTAAAATGGTTTTGAATAGCGGCAGGTTATTGCTTACCCGGCTGAAAGTCAGCGACCTTAAACGCATGCCTGTAGACAATTTCTTTCAATCTCTTGCCAAAGAACTTAGCAGCAGAGCAATAGGCGTTATTTTGTCCGGGACTGCTACTGATGGAACGCTTGGAGCTGAAGGGATTAAAGCCGAGGGCGGGATTATTTTCGCGCAAGACGAAGAAACGGCAAAATATTTCGGTATGCCGCAAAGCGCCATTGCCGCGGGCTGCGTGGATTTCGTGCTGTCACCCGATAATATCGCGAGAGAACTCATTCGTATCGCTAAACATCCCTATATTTCTATCGGCAAGCCAGCCGCCCCGGAGGAGCCGATCATTGGTGAAACTGAAGGTTTTGCTGTCATTTTTGACTTGCTGCGTCAGTCACGGGGAGTTGATTTTACGCTCTACAAGGCTCCTACGGTCAAGAGGCGCATATCCCGCCGCATGGTTTTGCTGAGGCAGCATAATCTTAAAGACTACATAAAGGTTCTGCGGGACAATAACGCGGAATTGAACAATCTTTATGATGACCTCTTAATAAATGTCACAAAATTCTTCCGCGATGCCGCCGTATTCGGCGCGCTTAAAAAGAAAGTTTTAGCCGCGGTTATTAAAGAAAATAAAAAGAATCAGCTGATAAAAATATGGGTTCCGGGATGCGCCGGCGGCGAGGAAGTATATTCTATCGCCATTTGCGTGGCGGAGGCTCTGGGGAACAAGATCGCGTCAATCCCTGTACAAATTTTCGGAAGCGATATCAGCGAAAAGAGCATTGATAAAGCCAGGCGCGGTTTGTATCCCAAGTCCATAGAAGCAGATATTACCCCGGAGCGTTTGAAGCGGTTTTTCACCAAAGACGGAGATTCCTACAGGGTATCCAAACAGCTGCGCAGTATGTGTATTTTCTCAAGACAAAATGTCTTTAACGACCCGCCTTTCTCAAATTTAGACCTTATCAGCTGCCGCAATCTTTTAATATACCTTCAGCCGGCCCTGCAGAGAAGCGTGTTTAATAAATTCCATTACGCTCTCCGGCCCGGCGGTTTTTTATTGCTTGGCAATTCAGAATCAGCGGCTGGTTATGCCGGTCTTTTTAAGGTTATGGACAGAAAACACAAGATATTCATAAAGAAATATACTCCCATGTCTCCAAAACTTGAAATAGGCAGGCAGTATTATTTGCCGGAGAAATTAGAAATCAAAGAAAAGACAGGCCTTATGAAATCCAGAGAAACCGATATTGGAAGCCTTGTTGAACAGGCGGTGCTTGAGCAGTACGCCGCGAGCGGCGTATTGCTTAACAGCGATATGGATGTAATCCAGTTTCGCGGGCATACCGGGCGCTATCTTGAATCATCCGCGGGTAAACCAAGCCATAATATATTTAAATTAACCAGAGAAGGACTGGCTCTGCCATTGCGGGCCGCGATAAATAAAGCCAGAGACACAAAACGGGCCGTAAGCAAAGAAGCCGGCGATGTCTGGTACGGCGGGCGCAGGCTGAGCCTTAATGTTACGGTTATTCCCGTTAAATCCGGAGCCTTAAAGGAAGAATTTTACCTGGTTCTTTTTGACGAAAATTCCGGAGGGAATTCAGGTAAAAAAACCTCGCCGCTCGGAAAAAATGCCCCTAAAATCAAGCATATTAAAAATGACGAACTTTTAAATCTGCGTAATGAACTTATGGAGACGAAAGAATATCTTCAAACAGTTATTGAAGAACATGAGAGCGCCAACGAAGAAGTAAAAACCGCGAATGAGGAAATACTTTCAAGCAATGAAGAACTTCAAAGCACAAATGAAGAGCTTGAAACGGCAAAAGAAGAACTGCAGTCTTCAAATGAGGAATTGATCACCACTAATGAGGAACTGCAGAACCGTAACAGAGAAGCCAATCTGCTCA
The DNA here is from genome assembly GCA_001800315.1 of Elusimicrobia bacterium RIFOXYA2_FULL_47_53. Lineage (GTDB taxonomy): Bacteria > Elusimicrobiota > Endomicrobiia > Endomicrobiales > XYA2-FULL-47-53 > XYA2-FULL-47-53. Next base: position 51,679 of record MGVE01000016.1, read on the forward strand.
ATAATGACCTTGTAAACCTGCTTAGCAGTATCAATATGCCGGTAATAATGATGGATACGGGGCTTGTAATACGCAGGATAACACCGCAGGCTGAAAGAGCGCTAAATGTAGTTTCCGCGGATGTAGGAAGGGAAATAACAAAAATAAAGCTGAGCGTTGAAATCCCTGATCTGGAAAAGATTCTCATGGAAGTTATTGAGTCTCTTCATCCGAAAACTTTTGAAGTGCGGTCCGGGGAGGGAAACTGGTATTCGGCAAATATAAGGCCTTACAGAACCTTAGACAACCGGATTGATGGCGTTGTCGCTGTTTTTGTGGACATCACAGGGATAAAGAAGGCACAGGAAATCACGGAAGAAGCCCGTGATTACTCTGAAAATATTGTTGAGACTGTGCGTGAACCATTAATCGTAATGGACTCGGACTTAAATATAATATCAGCCAATAAATCATACTACATGGCGTTTAAAACAACAGCCGCGGAAACACAGGGGAGATTAGTTTATGACTTGCCCGGCAAACAGTGGGATATTCCGGCCCTGCGAAAGCTGCTGGAAGGGGTCTCCGCAAAAAATGAACCCTTTGATGGTTATAGAGTTGAACAGGATTTCGGTACTGCCGGCAAAAAGATTTTATTATTGAGCGCAAGGCAAATTACCAGAAGGACAACTGGCAGGCATTTAATTCTAATGGCTGTGGAAGATGTTACCGTTACCAGCCATATGGAAAAAGAACTGATGAAAGTCCAGAAGCTTGACTCGCTGGGAATACTCGCCGGCGGCATAGCCCATGACTTTAATAACATACTTACGGGTATTATAGGAAATTTATCCATGATTCGCGGGAGTAAGGACAATGAAGTGCTCAGTGATGTCATGAAAGCGGCAGTGCGCGCTAAAAACCTGACATTGCAGCTTTTAACATTTGCTAAAGGCGGCGCGCCTGTCAAGAAACTTACGGTAATTAAGGATATAATCAGGGATTCCTCTGTTTTTGCGACTCACGGTTCAAGAACCATCTGTAAATTTCATATTGCCGCAAATTTACATCCGCTGATTGTTGATCCCGGACAAATCGCTCAGGTAATATCTAATATGGTAATTAACGCGGTACAGGCAATGTCTGAGGGCGGAATTATTAACATTTCAGCGGAAAACATCAACCTAACGGACAAGACGCAACTGCCTATAAAATCAGGCGACTATGTGCGTATCAGCATTAAAGACACCGGTGCCGGCATAGCCGCGGGAGATTTAGGTAAAATATTTGACCCTTATTTTTCAACCAAGGAAGGAGGAAGCGGTTTGGGCCTTGCCACCAGCTATTCTATAATAAAAAATCATGATGGCTATACCACTGTTAAATCCGACGAAGGAATCGGAACCTTGTTTGAAATTTATTTGCCGGCCGTTATTCAGCAGGCAGGAATTGAAACGCCCGTTGTCAGCAGGGAAATAATAGAGGGCCGCGGCCGAATTCTTATTTTAGATGACGAGGAAATAATTCGGGTTCTGGGTTTAAGAATGCTCACCAAACTCGGCTATGTGGCCGAATGTTTTGACGATTCTGAAAAGGCGATTGAGCGTTATAAGCAGGCATGGGGAACCGCGGAGGCTTTTGAAGCGGTTATACTTGACCTTACCCTGCCCGGCCGTATGGGCGGCAAAGAAGTTTTGGGCAGGCTTAAGAGCATAAACCCTGAAATAAAAGCCATTGTTTCCAGCGGCTATTCTGAAGATAAAGTCATGGCAAACCATAAGGAATACGGATTTTCCGCAGTTCTTCAAAAGCCGTATGATATTGAAGAAGTCAGCGCTATCCTCCATAAGTTGTTAATGAAGAATCAATAAATTTATTTCTATGAAAGACTCAAGTATTAATATTCTTATTATAGAGGATTATCCGGAACATATTAAACTTGTTTCACGGATGCTTGAGAATTGCTCTTCGCAGTCATTCAATCTGGCTTCCGCGGGAAGGCTTGATGAAGGAATATCAATAATTGCTTCGGCCAGGTTTGATGCTATTTTGCTTGACCTTACCCTGCCTGACAGTTATGGCCTTGAAGGGCTGGAGAAAATCTCGTCACAATTTCCTGATATTCCTGTAATTGTGCTAACGGCTTTAGATGACGAAAGCATGGAATTGCAGGCTATGCAGAAAAATTCATGGGATTATCTGGTTAAGGGCCAGATAAACACGAATCTTCTGGTGCATGCCATACGCTATGCCATAGAACGCAAGAAAAAAGAAAACGAACTTCGTAATGCCAACCGGATACTGTCCGCGTTGAGTGAAAGCAGCCAGGCTATGCTTTACTCACAAAACGAAACTTCCTACTTGCGCCAGATATGCAGGATTATCGTTAAAAATTGCGGCTATTCAGCTGCCTGGGTCGGCTACCGCGTTGATGATGAAGGCAAAACAATCAGGCCCATGGCTTATCACGGCGTAAAGCATGAGTATATGGAAACTGTTTGCAAGACCTGGGAAGACAGCGTTTGCGGCAATACTCCAGCAGGCATGGCTATTCGTACCGGCAAATTATGTTTGTGTCAAAACATTGATAGCTGTTCCTGGTATAAACCATGGGTGCAGGAGACCATTGAACATGGATATTCATCCGCGATAGCCATCCCCTTAAAGACCAGAGATGGCGCTTTCGGAGCGATCACCGCTTTTTCCGATGAAACAAATCCATTTACGGAAAAAGAAGTTCAGATGCTTTCTGAAATCTCGGCTGACCTCGTTTACGGCATATCAGCAATTAAAACGAGAAATTTACAGGAAAAAACAGAAAAGGAGCTAAAGGAAAGCGAACGCCGGATGGCGGCTTTGCTGAACGCCACGACAGAATCAATATGGCTTATGAATACTGACGGATGTATCCTTGCCTCTAATGAGATCGCGGCAAAACGGCTTGGGCTAAACGCTGAGTTCCTAAAAGGCAAAATATACTTTGATTATTTACCCGGTTCGGTAGCTAAAACGAGGCGGCACAAAATGGAGGAAGTTATCAATACCGGCAAACCGCTTCGCTTTCAGGATGAAAGATCCGGGCTGATTTTCAGCCACAGCCTGTTTCCCGTTCGGGATGAATCGGGTAATATTCAATCAATCGCGGTATTCAGTAACGACATAACCGACAGCAAAAGAGTTGAGGAGGTGCTTCAAAGAGATAAGGATACTCTTGAAAAAATGGTACAGGAACAGGCTCATGAGTATTCCCGGGCGCAGATTGAATTAGAAAGGGCACGGAGATTGTCGGACATAGGGCGGCTGGCTTCAACTGTTGCCCATGAGTTAAGAAACCCGCTGGCAACAATAAAAACAGCTGTTTTCAATATTCAGCGGAAAGCCGGCAGCCCGCTTATTGAAAGACATATCGCTAACATTAACAAAAAGATACTGGAATCGGACGCTATAATCCAGAATGTTCTAAATTTTTCAAAAGTGAAGGTTCTTAATATTGAAAAAGTCGCGCTTAAACCTCTGCTTGTTGAATCCTGCAACAACATTTCCGGGAATTATAAGAAAAACAAAGTCTCTCTTAAGGAGGCTTACCTTACTAAAGATGACTGCGTAGTGGAAGGAGATCAATCGCTGCTGCAATCGCTTTTTTCTAATATACTGGATAACGCGTTTCAGTCCATGGACAAAAAGTCAGGCAAAATAGACCTGCGTGTTGACAGTTCCGGCGATAATTACTACGAGATAATCATTGAGGATAACGGGGTAGGCATTGACGAGGAAAATATTTCAAAAATCTATGAGCCTTTCTTTACCACAAGGTCCAGGGGAACCGGGCTGGGGCTGTCGGTATGCCGTGAAATTGTGGAACGCCATTACGGGAAAATTGACATCAAAAGCAAAAAAGGTTCCGGCACGACAGTTAAAATCACCCTTCCGATACTGCAATTGAAATAGGCTGACTATATTTTTTTACCCATCAGGTGGATAAAAGTCAGTAATGCGGGGATATATGATATTGTGTATTCTTAACGCTATTTATACAATTATCAAAAGCGCAAACCGTGAGGAAAACAATGCCGGAAACTATTTTGATAGTTGATGATGAAAAAGAATTCAGGGAAGAGCTTGTCTCCAGCTTTGAAGCCTACCAGACAATAGAGGCGTCCAGCGGCCAGCAGGCGCTTGGCCTGTTAAACAAGCCAAACGAAATTGACCTGGTGATACTTGACTTCAAAATGCCGGGTTTAAGCGGCACGGAAATACTTAAGGTTATTAAAAAAAGAAACCCCAATATTAAAGTAATCATGCTGACGGCTTTCAGTTCTAAAGATATTGCCGTTGAATCCCTGCGCGGACAGGCTGACGATTTTCTTGAGAAACCGGTTGATATTGAAAAATTAATGGCGTCTGTTGAGAAACATTTGGAACGCGCGGAGCAAAACAACGAATCGGATGCCCCGCAAATTAATCAAAAAATAAACAGGGTAAAGCGATATCTGGAACGCAATGCCTTAAAGAAAGTATCCCTTGAGGACGCCGGAAAAACTGTGGGGCTTAGCCCAAAATATCTAAGCAGAATATTTAAAAATACCTGCGGCGCCGGTTTTATGGATTACAAACTTAAGGTAAAAATTGATAAGGCAAAAAACCTTCTTTCCGCTTCCGGCTGTACTGTGAGCGAAATATCCGACAGGCTGGGGTTTATGAATCCGGAATCGTTCATGCGAATATTTAAGAAAGTAATGAAGTTGACGCCTACGGAATTTAGAAAAAAGAAGAAAAAGAAATGATTATGAGCGTCAAGAAAAATATTCTTCTGATTGACGATGACGAAGAGATGTGCGATGAGCTGATTGAAGTATTAATTGACGCCGGTTATAACATTGACTGTGTCCACAACGGCACGGAGGGCAAAAACCTGATACTTCAGCGCGGCTATGACCTGATACTGCTTGATATCAAGCTTCCCGGGCTAACCGGTTATGAAGTGCTTAAAGCTACTGAAGGGCGCACAAAAGAAGCGAAAATACTTATTCTCACGGGCCGTCCCATGCAGAAAGATGCGGAGCCCGGAGCTCAGCTCACGGAGGAAGACAGAGAGGAAGAAAACGCGCTGAAACTCGCCAACGGCATCATCAACAAACCTTTTGACCTGGAAAAGATTCTCGCAACCATAAAACAAATTACCTTGTAATCCCCGAAACATCTTCTTCCACACTACGCAATTACCTGTTACCCTCGCCCCTTTATGACGGTTTTTTTTATTTGGAGGAAAAAGTCAGTAAAAAGGCGAAACCACCAATTGGAACAAATGCATATATGGTGTAGCATTTACGCGGGAATACAATTATGAAAAAGCGAATAATGATTGTGGACGACGATAAGGAATTTCTTGATGAGCTGTCGGACTTAATGCTTTCCAGCGGGTATGATGTGTGCACTTGCATTGATGGCGCAAGGGCCTTAGCCGAAATTCCTGAAGTTATGCCGGATATTATTCTCCTTGATCTCAAAATGAATAATATTAACGGCTTCCAGGTAGCGGTCCGGCTGAAAGCAATACCCAAAGCCTGCGATATACCGATCATTGCGATGACGGGGTATTATACACAGGATGAATACGCCTTAATGATAAAAATCTGCGGAATAAAGAAATTCATAATCAAAACTGCCGATCCGGGCAACATTGTAAGAGAAGTTAAACTTGTCTTAGCGGGGCTGTCCACCCGGAATACGCATGAAAAAGCAAATAATAACTGAGCGTCAATTTACTGACGGTATGAGCAGTTTAGAATATATAAAGTTAACTGCGAATAAAGTCAGCAATAAATGGAGTCAGGCAATTACACAATCAGATTGTATTTGCAAAAATATGATCGTGAAGCAAAACTGAGTTGATAAGGAGGCCTCAATGTTTGGAAAAAGCATGAAATTCTTCGCCGCGCATGTATTTCTGCTCTTGTTAACTGCCGTGAATCTACATGCTTCTGAAATGGACAGGCTGATTGAAAAATCAGCCAACGACTCCTATGTGTTCAAAACTTATCTTCAAAACGATAATATTACTACCCTGTCTAATGACGGCGTAGTCACGCTCAACGGAACCGTAAATGAAGAGTTTCATATCTTAATGGCCCAGGAAACCGTCGCTAACCTACCCGGCGTGAAGAGGGTGCAGAACAACCTGGTTTTCCATGGCGAGCGTTTTTCAAAAAGTTCTGATAAGTGGATTTCAATGAATGTAATGTCTGCGTTATTATTTCACCATAATGTTAACGCCTTTAAAACTAATGTCAATGTGTATAATGGTGTCGTAACTCTAAAAGGCGAAGCCGCAAGCCTTGCCCAAAAGGAACTGACCGGTGAGTACGCGGCTGATGTATTTGGCGTAAAAGAAGTTAAGAATGAGATGACATATCTTAATAACAGCTTAGAGAGGACTCCTGCGGAAAAGATTGATGACGCGTCCATAACAGCTCAGGTTATACTGGCGTTGCTGACACATCGCTCAACCAGCGCCATTAAAACCATTGTTCAAACGAAAAACGGGGTCGTTACTCTTACCGGCAGCGCAAAGAATGACGCTGAGAAAAAATTGGTCGGAAAACTGGCTAATGACATAAGAGGCGTTGCAATGGTAGTCAATAAGATGGCAGTTGACGACAAATCCAGATAAGAAGAATGTTGATGCGGGAAAAAAGTCAGTAAAACATAGATTTAGACAATTATAATGATTTGTTTAATTTGAGATACTGGCGGCATGATCAGGGATTTGAGATCTCAGATTTAAGATTTATAAAAGGAGCATACCATGAAAGGAATTATGGAATCTATTCATGAGATTATTGAGCGCAAGATAAAAAGCGCGGAAAATATCGTAAGCGCTGTTGCTGAAAATGTAAGCATAATGGTGAGGGATATGATAACAGACTCCGGTAAAACCGGTGAAGCTTTGATTGAATCCATGCAGAACATTATCGGAGCTACCATCAGCGCTGTTATTAAAACTGGAAAGAATCTGGAGGACGGCGTGAAAGCACTGGTGATAGGAACCTTAAAAGGAATGAATTTAAAAGGTGAGGAGGCCTTCACTGTAACAGCGACTTTGGCAGGAGCCATAATTGAGATTACGGCAGAAGCCAGGACAGATCTTGCCACAGCTGCCAGAGGCGTTATCAGAGGAGCTATTCATTCGGCGAAAGAAAGCGGTATAGATGCCGAGAAAGTTGCCAGCGCGGCTGCCATGGGCGCTTTGAAAGCCGCCTACAGGATAAATGAAGAAACCGGTGATAAAGTTAAAGCTGCGATAACAGGAACCTTTGACGGGATCAAGGTAGTGGTAAAAGAGCCATATATATAATGATGAGTAAGAACCAAAATATATAAAGGAGGATTGGATATGAAATTTATATCATGGATTGTTGTAGTAAGCTTTATGTTAAATTTTGTTGGAATCAGCAGCGCTGCGGCTTCAATGACTTCAATGAAGGCTCAATCAGTTTCAGAAGAGTTGGTTAAAGCCGGAGCGGAAACCGCGTACGCCAAAATGCCGTTAAGCTTTGAGGTAAATCGCGGGCAAACCGACAAGAGGGTTAAATTCCTTGCCCGTGGCAAGGGATACACCCTGTTTTTAACGCCATCTGAAGCAGTATTGTCGTTACAAACCGCAGCAACTTCTAAAACAGATGTGGTGCGCATGCAGCTTAAAGGCTCTAATTCAAAGTCCCTTATTGAGGGGCTTGATATTTTGCCGACTCGCAGCAATTACATGATCGGCGCCGATCAGAAGAAGTGGCAGACAAATATACAACATTATTCTAAAGTTCAGTATAAACAGGTCTATCCCGGGATTGACATTGTATATTATGGCAATCAGGGACAGCTTGAATATGACTTTGTCGTTGCTCCCGGCGCAGACCCAGGGCTTATCCGCATGGATTTCAAAGGCGCGAACAGGCTTGAACTGGATAAGAAGGGAAACCTTGTATTGAAATTAAGCGAGGGGCAGTTGTCAGTCAATGCTCCCGCGATCTATCAGAAAAATGGGGAAACCAAACTGCCTGTTGAAGGGCGTTTTGTTCTGGCAAGCAGTAAACTGGTTAGTTTTGAAGTCGGAACATACGACAAGAGCAAAGAGCTGATTATAGATCCCATCGTTTATTCCACCTATTTGGGAGTCACTGTTGAAGACCGCGCAACAGCCATAGCTGTTGAAAATGACGGAACAGTCTACCTGACGGGAAAAACGGCAACGGTTGCCGATGTATTTCCCGGCACGGCCGGACATTTTCAGGCCGCCAATGCCGGAGGCGCGTTTGACGCTTTCGTTATAAAAATATCAGCTGCCGGGGCCATTGAATGGGCTACCTATTTAGGCGGCGTTGCAAGCGATATCAGCAATTCCATCGCGGTGGACGCGGCACACAAAGTGTATATCTGCGGTTCCACGACCGGCGCGTTTCCGATAACAGTTGGCGCGTATCAGGTGGTCAACAACGGCGGCACTGACGGGTTTGTCACTGCTATAGCGGCTGATGGAAACAGTTTGGTGTATTCCACAATGCTGGGCGGAGCGGGCGTAGATTTTTGTAATGCTCTCGTATCAGACAGCGCGGGTGTTGTATATGTCACCGGAGGCACGGCATCCAATAATATATTGCTGCCCGCGACAGCCGGCGCGTATCAGACTCAAAATGGCGGAGGAGCGGGAGGAGTGGCAAATGCCTTTGTCGCCAAGTTCAACGCCGCCGGAACCAGGCAGTACTTTTCGTATATCGGCGGTGCAACCGCGGGCACTACACAGGGTAATGCCATTACAATAGACGCCACGGGAAATATTTATATAACCGGCAGCACTGTAGCCGGCTGGCCAACATTCCCCAGCGGAGTGCTTCCTCTTCCGCGCGCGTTTAAGCTTACTATTGGCGGCGCGCAGGATACTTTTGTAGCTAAGATAGCTCCTCTTGGCAACGGCTCGTTAGACCTGCTCTACTCTTCATATTTAGGCGGAAGCGGGCTATCAAAAGGAACGGGTATCAGGCTTGATTCAAGCGGGAATGTCTATGTGGCAGGAAATAATGATTCCACTGACTTTCCGGATGCCGCGACCGACGGTATTACGGTTGGGTTCCCAAAAGTCGGACAAACAACGATCGCCGGCGGCCCTTTTGACTGTTTCGTAATGAAAATGGCCTTCCTGAACACAGGCCATTCCGACGGTATATATTGCACATTTCTCGGCGGCAACAACGATGATGATCTGGCCGCGCTGATAGTTGACTCGTTCGGTGACGCGTATGTTACCGGCAGAACTATGTCGCCGGACTTTCTCACCGTCGCACCTACTTCCATTCTAACTCCCATAGATTCCACTTTCGGCGCTACTGCCAAAGTCTTCTTAGCGGCGGTTAGCGCTGACGGCAGTACCCGTGAGTTGAAATCGTATCTTGGAGGCGTAACAGACCAGGGTGGCGCGGGTATCGCCCTTGACGGCGCTCACAACATATATATAGGCGGTTGGACTAGTTCTACCGATTTTCCTACCGCAGGCCCCATGGGAGCAGGCGCGGGAGCTCTTTATCCCGCGCTTACCGGCGCGGCATCGTTTGATGCCTTTGTTTTGAAGATTTCCGCTCCATATCCTAATCCCTTGCCTACTATAACCAGCGTCAGCCCGGCCGGCGGCCCCCCTGCGGGCGGCACCACGGTTGTAATTGAGGGCACCGGCTTTACAGATGTAACCGGAGCAACCGGTGTTACATTCGGCAATGTAAACGCTACGAGCTATACCGTAAATTCCAGTACTCAAATTACGGCGGTCGCGCCTGCGCACGCGGCAGGAGTAGTGGACATCGTGGTTAGAAATCCGGCTGGCGCCTCTGTGGCTGTGCCTGCCGATATTTACACATATTTTCTTCCGGGCATAGCTCCAACAGTTACCAGCCTTGAGCCAACCGGAGGCGTTCCGGCCGGAGGCACGACTGTAGTAATTAACGGCACCGGCTTTACCGGAATAGTTGCCTCTAACGGCGTCAAGTTCGGCGCGCTGAACGCAACAAGTTATGTAGTCAACTCAGATATAAAAATTACCGCGGTTGCCCCGGCGCATATCGCCGGTCCCGTTGATGTCGTCGTAACAAACATTTACGGTTCATCTGCCATAGTCCCGGGAGATGTATATACATACTTTCTTGCCGGCTCTGTTCCTCCGACAATCACAGGGCTTAACCCAACCCTGGGAAGCACTCTTGGCGGCACAACAGTTGTAATTACCGGCACCGGCTTTAACGGAGTCACAAGCGTTAAGTTCGGCGATCTGAACGCTGAAAGCTATGTGGTTAATTCCGATGTAAAGATTACAGCTAAGACTAAGGCTCATGCTGTTGGGATTGTGGATGTAGTTGTGACAGCCTTAACAGGAGCCACGGCTATTGTCCCGGCGGACAAATATACATATTTCACGGCCGCAACAGCCAGATTCAGCCCTTATGTTTTTCCGTCGCCTACGACCGGCAAAACAGCCGGCATAGCCTATTGGATGACCGGCCCCGGCTCGGTAAATATCAGGATATATAACGAGGTCGGAGACCTTATGCAAACACTGGATGAGACAAAAGCGACAGGCACTCAGGGTTCAACTATAAATACCGGTGATCTCGCGCGGGGAGTGTATTTCTGTCTCCTGAAGATGGCCTATGATGATGTCAATACGAGTAGTGAAAACTACAAGCTCAAGTTCGCGGTTACGCACTGAGGCGTATATGAAAAAAAATAAGGAGGTTAAAAATATGAATATTTTACAGATCCAACGGATCGGAATCGGACTTATGTCCATCGTATTACTCAGTGGCCTGACTTGGGCTGCGGATAAAACACAGTTAGTGGGAACTCTGGGAATGCCGCTATTCAGGGATGCTGTTTCGGCCCGGGCCCAGTCAATGGGTTCTGCGGTTGTCGGAATGCCAATGGGTTCAGCGTCATTGTTTGTTAACCCAGCCGGGCTTGGACTCTTGGACAGCTGCATGGAAGTCGGACTGCACCACAACAGCGGGCTTGGTGAATCAAATCACGAAACCGCCGTTGTCAGCAAGCGCCTGGGAATATTCGGTGGTTTTGCGGCCTCCTTAAATTATGTTAACAACGGAACCTTTGAGGGCCGTGACGCTCTTGGTGTTAGAACCGCTGACTATACTGCCGGCGACATGGGCGGAAGCGTCGGTTGGGGTAAGCAATTCTTTAACCATATAGCCATAGGCGCCGCCTTGAGATACAATCGGCAAACTTTGGGAAGTTATGGATATTCTGCTTACGGCGCGGACGCCGGGCTCCTATACTGCCCAGTTTCACGATTAAACCTGGGAGTGACCTATTCAAACCTTGGTACCGAAGCTGACGGCGTACTTCAGGATGCGGGCTGGCGAGTTGGCGCGTCCTACGGGATAAAAAAAGATCTTACTTTGCTTTTTTCCAGCGAGCTGAAACCTGCCGGATACAACCGTTTGCAGGTGGGTATTGAAAACTACATTAGTGAGAAGGTGGCTGTCCGCGCGGGTTATGTGCATAACTATACAAATACCAAGCTTGAAGGAATAAACGGCCTGAGCGCCGGAGTAGGCATAGAAGTAATTAAGAACCTGGTGTTAGACTACGCCTATATACCTTATGGCGACCTGGGCATCTCAAACCGTATCAGCGTCACCTATAAGTTCCTGTGCCCGAAAGAAGCCCCTCCTGTAGCGGTGCTTACACCAGCTGTGCAAATTGTTGAGGCCCCGCCGGAGATTATGCACAGAGAAAATGTGGTTATCCTTGAGAAACTTATAGTTCTTGAAGACACGCATTTTGAATTTGACTCGGCGACTCTTACGATAAATGGCGCGAAGATAGTAATAGAAAATACACAGATTCTGAAAGATAACCCGGAAGCAAAAATACGCGTTGCCGGATACACCTCTGCTGCGGGTACTGCTGAATACAACCAGAAGCTGAGTGAAAGAAGAGCGGTAGCCGTGCGCGCGATACTGCTGAATGTCGGAGGAATAGCTCCGGAGAGGATTACAACAATCGGTTATGGAGAAACCAGGCCGGCTATGTTTGAGCCAATACCTAAGAATATTGATTCAAAGGAAGCTCGCGCAAACATGAGAGTTCTGTTTGAGATTATAGTTAAATAGGACAACTCAGTAATAAGCGGTAAGCGATAAGTGGTAAGAAAATACAAAATCCTTGACATTAACTTATTGCTTAAAACTTACCGCTTATCGCTGAATTTAAGGGGAGCTATATGATACAGCAAGAGTTAAATGAAGAAAATAAAGAAATACGAAACAAGGCCTATGACCTGTACGAAAAGCATGGCTTCAAAGACGGCAATGAATTTGTTGACTGGCTTGAAGCAGAAAGACAAATGAAAAAGGGAGCGCGACCCAGGGCAAAACGCGGCACAATGGTGCGTGACACACTCCTTGCTATTATAGCGGCTTTGTGTGTTATCGTTATAATCCTCTCCGTTTTACTGTTCAGGCATAAGCCCAAGCTTGAACTATCGCAAAAAAACCTTTCGGAGCTTAAAGTCATGATGCTTGTTCTTGACCAAAAACCCGATGAAGAAGTAGTCGCTTTTGGGGACACTCATTTTGATTACAATAAATCTGATCTAAATAATGAGGCAAAAACGCTCCTGGATAAAGAGGTTCTGGTTTTGAAAGAAAATCCAAAAATGAAGGTTCGTATGGCCGGCTATACTTCCGCCCAGGGAACACAGGAAAGCAATCAGCTATTAAGCGAAGGAAGAGCGAATGCGGTTAGAAATTATCTTATAGAAAAGGGCATTGAAAAAGCAAGGATAACAACAATCGGGTACGGACGGACAAAACCCGCCTTGTACGAGGTATCGCCCGATAATATTAACTCAAAAGAAGCGCGCGCAAATATGCGGGTTCTTTTTGAAATTCTTGTTAAATAAATCGTATGGGGAGTTAACAAATGAAAAAGTATAAATGCACGGTTTGTGATTACATTTACGACCCTCAGGCCGGCGACCCTGATTCAGGCATAAAACCCGGGACAGCTTTTGATGACATTCCGGATAACTGGGTTTGCCCGACCTGCGCCGCAAAGAAAACATCGTTTGTTCCAATTGAGCCAAATTGATTCCGGATGTTAATATGAGTACTACTGATGATAATACCGCCGCGGGTTTGCAATCAGGGATCTCCAGTCCGGAGGAATTATGGCGCCGAAACTGATTCGTGCGTTAAATACTATTATATGTTTTGCATTAATCACGCAGTTTTTGGGCTGTGGAACTATTATGCATCCGGAACGCAGGGGACAGCGCGGAGGCAGAATTGATGCCGGAGTCGCGGTTCTTGACGCCATTGGATTATTGTTATTTGTAATTCCCGGTGTTATCGCCTTTGCGGTTGATTTTAGCACCGGCGCAATTTATTTGCCGGAGAAATCCAGGACATCATTGGATATCAATAACATGAAAATTGTCAGATTTGACTCAAAACATGCCACGGACGCAAGCATTGAGTATATTATAAAAAAGGAAACCGGTATTGATGTTAAACTCTGGCAGAAGAATATAAAAATCTCCAGAATAAGTTCAATAAATGATGTCAGGGAATAACCCGGAGTTTGCGATGAAAACAAAACATACAAAGTGTATTCTTAGAATAGCGCTGTCATTAACTTTGGCTTTTGTTGTTTGCGGCGAAAGTTATGGCATTGAAAATATACATTTCTCTATCGGCCCGCGCGCGACCTATTCAAGGCCGCAGGATGCCGACGAGGCTCAGGCCTATGTGGGAATTCAGGCCCGGTTTATTTTAGCTTCTGCTTTAAGCCTGGAAGCCTCGTTTGATTATCGCAGTAATAATTTCTTTAATTTTACAACTATAAAAACCTACCCGATTCAATTGAGCGCGCTGGTATATTTTTTGCCCGGCGCCATTTTGAACCCGTTTTTAATTGGCGGCACGGGCTGGTACTACACGCAGGTTGACGGCCCGTTTGGTTTTAATAATACATACTCCAGGTTAAGCCTGCACGCGGGAGCCGGCCTTGAGCTGAAATTGACAGAAGTTGTATCCATTGACGGCTGTTACCGCTATATTTGGCTTGAAAGTGTGGCCTCAAAAGATGTGAGTTCGCGTGACAGAAGTTTTCAGGACTCCGGAGCTATGGTAACGGTAGGCTTGAACTTTCTGTTCTAAGATTATGCCTGGAGGCATTCATGCTTTGGACCATCGCCGTTGTTTTGATAGTTTTGTGGTTTTTTGGATTTTTGAGCTCCTACACTTTAGGCGGTTTTATTCATCTTTTGCTGGCTCTTGCTATTGTTGCCGTGCTTATTCGTATTATTAAAGGACGCCCCATTTTAAAAGGCTGAAAGGAGAAACTATATGGATAAAAAGTTAGCTTCATTGTTCATCTTTACCGTTTTTGTTTTGTGGCAGGCCCAAGTTCACGCTGTTCAGGAAAATAAGGAGCGCTCAACTCAAATTACTGTAGTGCAAACCGCGTCAAAGGCGATTAGCTACAGGAACTTGAAACAGCAGGTAGAAATTGATTTTGGCGGCACAGTATTGCTTCCTGACGGCAGAGGATCCGCTGTAATTAAGAATAAAGAGGGCGTTATTGAAATCAAGGCGAAATTCAGAGAAATGACTCCTGCGACTCAGTTAGGAGCCGAGTATCTGACCTATATTTTGTGGGCGATATCCCCAAACGGAGAGGCAACAAATCTTGGCGAATTGACCGTAAAAAACGGCAAAAGCCAGGTAAAGGCTAAGGTTCAATTTCAGGCTATGAGCCTTATTGTCACCGCCGAACCATACTTTGCCGTTTCACAACCCAGCGACGCGATGGTCTTAGAAAATGCCATAAAACCGGTAAATGAAGCTGCTATTGAAATTATTGATGCCAAGTACGAACTGTTGCCAAGAGGGGAATACACAAGGAATATTCCTTTTCAGGCGCTGGTAATGGATAAGAAGACACCTTTCTATGTTTATCAGGCCAGGAATGCCGTGCGCATTGCTAAAGCCGTGGACGCTGACCGTTACGCCCCGGAACCTTTTAATAATGCCAGAAGGCTTCTTGCTTTGGCTGAAACGGATGAAGAAGGCTGGAAAGAGCGGACTATGACGGCTCGTGAAGCGGTGCAAAAGGCTGAGGATAGCCGTTCTATCGCAGTAAAAAAACAAATAAGTGAATCAATAAGAGATGATATCAATCAATCAAGGGATCAGGTTAAGAGCGCCAATACAAGAGCCGCGGCCGCGATTATAGGCCAGTCTAAAGCTGAAACTGCGCAGGAAAAAGCCGAGGAAGCGATGGGAAAATCGGATAACGAGCGCGCAGCGGCTCTCGCCCTTGCCACAAGCGCCACTGCTTCTTCAACAGCTTCGCAATCTGAGGCAAAGGCAGCCCGTTCAGAGGCCGCAATATCAAAAGGCCAGGCTGATGCCGCAAACACCAGGGCAGCTAAAGCTGAGAGTGAAAAAGCTAATCTGCGCAAGCAGCTTTACAAGCAGTTAAATTCAATTTTTCAGACTCAGGACACCGCGCGCGGCCTTATAGTCAATATGCCGGATTCACTTTTCAAAACAGACAGTTCAGAACTTCAACCCAGGGTCCGTGAAAAGTTGGCAAAAATAGCCGGAATTATAACCTCAAATCCGGGTTTAAAACTTGAAATAGAAGGGCACACGGATAATACCGGCGCCGATCAATATAACCAGAAATTGTCGGAGAAAAGAGCTCAAACAGCAATGGATTATCTAATATCTCAGGGCGTAACAGAAAATTCCATAGGATATAAGGGATTTGGTAAAAGCGCTCCAATTGCGTCAAACGATACGGCACAAGGACGGCAAAAAAACCGCAGGGTAGAAATAATTATGACCGGAGACGCTATTGGCACATGGATAGCTGGCAAATAATATAGCCGATTAATCCGTAAAACTATTATTGCCGTGTCTGTCCAGCACAGACACGGCAATATTTTTTGAAATATCACTAAAAATATAACTTTATGAATATCCTGCGAACAATATTTATCATCCTATTTGCGGCTTGTGTGCTGAGTTGCTTCTTTATGCCCGTTCAGGCAAAACTGCCTGAAATAAAGGTCTCTCAGGCACAAATGGTGCAGATGCCGCAATTTACATTCATTCTGCCAAATAGTTCCATAGAGTTATCTCTCCATCAACAGGTTTCCAGTTCTACTTTTGACATTTTTTCCAAGTACGATATTTTGGAAAGCTTTTTTAACATAGGTTTTGACTTGCGATACAATTTTGACCCGTTTTTCGCGGGAACGCATTTCGGCGACAGAATAAATTTTGAGCAAAATTACGGCGGTAAGACATATTTCCAGCGAGTGCGCAACATCAACCCGTACTACGGATATAAACTCGGAGGGTACACCCGAATTAAAGTTTCAGCCGGTTTAGAAAACACATTAACCGCTTCTGTAGATAAGAGCGTTGAATTGGACAGAGGCACAAACATAATTGAATCAGTTGGAATCCGGTATGACACTAAAGACCCGCTTGACCCCATCCCAAACGGAACATTGCTTGCGGCCACATTTTTCAGTTCATTCCCAAATCTTGTCAGCCTGTATGACTACACAAAATGCGAGGTTGAAATTAAGAACACCTATATGCCGTTTCTAATCAGCTATTTAGAGACCGAATTCAAATTCAATTTTCCTTTAACAACGGACAAGAGGCCGATCAGCGATGTCTATTTCGCCGGCGGCTATGAACTTCTCAGGGGGTACGCGTACGATGAATTTTACGGTGATACCCTTATGTACGGCAAGTGGAACTACCATATACCGGTAGTAAAAAAACTCAAATCAAGCAAAATCAGAGGTTTGCTGGAAATAATGACCATAGATTTAACAGCGGAGGCGGCACAGATAGGCAATTACAGGGACTTCGGAAACGAATACAGTATCAGGGCCTCAGGAAGCTGCGGCCTGGGATGTGATGTGGTTTTATTTGATCATTACAACATAAAATTTGATATCTTTGCCGGAAAAGCTTTTGAACCAAGGCTTCCTGTGATGTATTTTATACTGACAGCCTATACATATTTTTCAATTTAAGAACTCTACGGAACGCGCGGCAAGCTGCGCAGCTACAAAACCATTTATTCCGGTTACCCGACAAAAACTCGGGCAATTTGGGCGGCCATGACAATAAATATATCATGAAAATAATCATTTGGTTGTATTTGCTTATGTCACTTATTACTGCTTCGCTTTGGTGCGCGGTGACAGCGCCTCTAATAACCGAAATGGCGCCTGTCCCTGATGAACTGTTCGCTCCGCTCAGGGGAGACCCGCGGGAATTGCATTTCGCGCTTCGCTACATATTTTTACACAGTGACATAACAGCCGCGGAAGTGGCAATAGGACACTATTACGGGATATACCGCTGGGCGCTGCCAAACAAGATGGGAGCGGTACAGCTGGATATCGGAGGCGGGATATTCCCGCATTTCAATTTCTCCAAAAACAAAGATTTGCAGGTTATTGATTTTTACGCTAATGTCCCTCTTGACATACGAATGAACAAATGGTCAGGCCGGCTTATGCTTTTTCATGTAAGTTCTCACCTGGGAGACGACTATATTCGTACCAGCGGCCAGATTGCTGACAGTAATTCCTGGAACAGCATTAAAACACTGCTTTCTTATGATGTTAATCAGGCAATGCGATTATACAGCGGGTATATTTATCATCTCCAGGCACATCCACCCGAACAGAAACTCAGGGCTTATCAGTCGGGTTTTGAGATAAATTTTAATATCTTCGGAAGTAATCAAGCCAAAGCTTACTGGGCAAATGACCTGCAGTGGTGGGAGAGAACCGATTTTAAACCGCAGATAAACTCGCAGTTTGGGATAAAGAGAAGTAAAACCTCAAAACAGATGAGGGCCATATACTATTTCTTAGAATATTCATCAGGCCCTGAATATTTCGGACAATTTTACAACAGGCTGGAATCGCGCATGACGATAGGGATAAATTTTGACATCAATTAGGAACATGACCATGAATATCAAAATATTTTTAATACTTGCTATGTTTCCCGCATTTCAATTCGCCGACGAAATCTTGCCTGGCGAAAAAGAATTTCAGTGGCGGCAGGAAACTAACAGCGCTTTTGGCGTCGGCGAATCTCTGACTTTCAACATCTCGTGGCACTTTATTTATATTGGCTTCGGAACTTTGGAAGTTGAGAGTCTTGTAGATTATAACGGCCGAAAGGCTTATCATTTATTGAGCAGGGCCGAATCAGCCGCCTGGATTGACAATTTTTACAAAGTGCGCGATATTAATGAGTCGCTGATGGATTTCCAAAGCCTCTGTACCCTGAACTATTCAAGCCATATCCGCGAGGGCCGCGATAAAAGAGATGAGACAGTAATATATGACCATGAAAACCAAACTTACCGCGTAGTTGAAACATCTAAAACCGGCACCATACCGCTATGGGTGAATGATGTGCTTTCAGCGCTGTATTATGTTCGCACCAAAGATTTGTCGGTTGGCGCTTCCATTGTAATGGACGGACATACCGGCGATAAATCCTGGCCCTTAATTGTGCATGTTATCAAAACGGAAGAAATTGACACCTCCATAGGTAAAGTCAAATGCTGGGTGGTAGAACCAAAGATAAGGGAAGGGGCCGGAATATTTAAGGCCAAAGGCACTCTTAAGATATGGCTTACCGCCGATGAAAAGAAAATTCCGGTTTATATGACTTCAAAAGTTGCTCTCGGCTATGTGGAAGCAAAGCTGGCCAATATGAAGCTGGGAACATATACTGACAGTAAGGAGCCGGCAAATGTTTTGGAATAAAAAAGTTACTAAATCTCAGGAATACGCGGAAAGCATCATTAATACTGTCCGCGAACCGCTGATTGTGCTGGATCAGGAGCTGCGAGTAGCCTCGGTCAGCCGCTCATTTTATAGCGTTTTTAAAGTTAAACCGGAAGAAACCATAGGCCAGCTTATCTATGACCTGGGTAATAAACAGTGGGACATCCCTAAGCTGAGGGAGCTATTAGAGACCATACTGCCTCAAAAAGCAACCTTTGATAACTATGAGGTTGAACACGATTTTGCGTCCATCGGAAAGCGTATAATGCTTTTAAATGCCAGGCAGATTAACAGAGGATGGGGAAAAGAACAAATAATTTTGCTGGCTATAGAAGATATTACCGAGCGCCGCGAGATAGAAAACGGCCTTGAAATTTCCCGCAAAGAACTGGAGAAAACTAAAATAGCGGAAAATGCGGCCCGCGAGTACGCCGAGAGCATAATCAACACTGTGAGCGAGCCGTTAATTGCCTTGGATCAAGACCTGAGAGTCGTCTCTGTCAGCCGCTCCTTCTATGTGGTTTTCAAGGTAAACCCGACTGAAACAGTGGGCCAGCTTGTTTATGACCTGGGTAATAAGCAATGGGATATCCCAAAGCTGCGTGAGCTGTTAGAAACCATTCTGCCGCAAAAGGCAACTTTTGATAACTACGAGGTTGAGCACGATTTTGCTTCTATCGGCAAGCGCATAATGCGCCTGAACGCAAGGCAGATTCAGCGAGTCCTGGGTAAAGAAAGTATAATTCTGCTGGCAATAGAAGACATTACCGAACGAAGGGAAATTGAGAACGGCCTCAAAAAAGCGCATGAAGAGTTAAACGAGCTCGCCACCGAGCTGAAACGCACGGCCAAGGTAAAATCGGAATTCCTTGCCAATATGTCGCATGAACTGAGGACACCGCTTAACTCAATTATCGGTTTTTCCGAGGTATTATTTGATGAGACTTTTGGAACAATTAATGAGAAGCAAAAGAAATATGTCAATAATGTCTTGACAAGCGGGAAGCATCTGCTTCTACTTATAAATCAGATCCTTGATATGGCGAAGGTTGAATCCGGAAAGATGAAACTGTCCTTATCCATATTGCCGTTAAAAAACCTGTTGATTGAGATTTCCCTTCTCGTGGCTGATTTAGTTGCCAGGAAAAAGCTGCAAATGGAGCTTGATATAGCCGAAACCATGCCTGATATAGAAGCTGACGAGTTAAAGGTAAAAGAGATTCTATATAATCTGCTTTCCAATGCGGTTAAATTCTCTCCGGAGAACGGAAAAATCGGCATAAAGGCGAAAGTTGCCGGGCCAAATATTGAAATTACTGTCTGGGATACTGGTATAGGGATAGCGGAAGAAAACAAAGAAAAAATATTTGAAGGATTTTTCCGTGTAGACACGCCCTATTCACGATTAACGGAGGGTACTGGTTTGGGTTTACCGCTCTCTAAAAAGCTGGTTGAACTGCACGGCGGAATGCTTTCCGTAGAATCAGAGGGGCTGAATAAAGGCACTTCAGTCAGGTTTACTCTTCCAATTTTGTCCGCTAAGGAGATTGCGGTATGAAAATGAGAGCTTTGGTAGTTGATGACAACGGGAACAATCTTCTGCTTGAAAAAGACCTTTTAGAAGTAGCCGGTTTTGAAGTATTTAAAGCCGAAAATGCGGCTGCCGGAATTGTAATTGCAAGAAGGGAAAAACCGGACATCATAATTATGGATGTGCGCCTTCCGGATATGCGAGGCACCCTGGCCGCTCAAATACTCCGCAAAGACATCAACATGCGCGGCATACCCATTGTTTTTGTGACCGCTTCCGTGATGTCGGAAGGCCGAAAAGAGATAGATGCCATAACGAACAGCGGGTTTATAGGCAAACCGATAAATACACGCACATTTGCAAAGGAAATAATGGCGTTTCTCAGATAAGTATTGTGAGGCAAAGTATGCATAATAACATTTTAGTAGTGGATGATGAGCCGCAAAACATTGAACTCCTTGAGGCCCTTCTGGAGCCGATGGGGCATAAAGTTGTTAAAGCTTCAAATGGAGCGGAGGCCATTGATAAACTTTCGGGTGGACAAATTGATCTGGTACTGCTTGACATAATTATGCCCGGAATGTCCGGATATGATGTGCTTGATAAAATTCGCGCCAATAACAGGACACGGCGAATTCCGGTAATTATGATCACCGCGATTAACGGAACCGACGAAAAGATAAAAGCCATTGAAGCGGGATGTGACGATTTCATAACCAAACCTTTTGATAAGCATGAACTTATTGTCAGAATATCTTCTCTTTTGCGAATACAGGCTTTGCATGACGAAGTGGATGCGGCGCTGGAGTATGCCGAAAGTATCATCAATACTATAAGGGAGCCGTTAATTTCTCTTGATAAAGACTTAAGAGTTGTTAAAGTCAGCCGTTCATTTTACGAAATATTTAAAGTGAAACCCGAAGAAACAGTCGGGCAGCTTATTTATGACCTTGGAAATAAACAGTGGGATATTCCAAAGCTCAGGGAACTGTTAGAAGATATACTTCCCAGAAAATCGGATTTTGACAATTATGAGGTTGAACACGATTTTGATACTATCGGCCGGCGCACGATGCTGTTAAACGGCAGGCAAATTGAACGGGGGGCAGGCAAAGAACGGATCATTCTTCTGGCTATTGAGGACATTACAGAGCGCAAACGGTTTGAGATAGAACTGCGGAAGGCCAAAGAAGCGGCAGAGTCGGCCAGCCGGTCAAAAAGCGCGTTTCTCGCGAATATGTCGCATGAGATACGCACTCCCATGAACGCCATCCTCGGTTTTTCCCAGTTATTGCTGCATGACAAAGATATCACGCTAAAACAGAAACAACATGTTGAAACCATAAACCGGAGCGGCGAGTTTCTGCTTGCTATCATAAACGATATTCTTGAAATGGCAAAAGCAGAGTCCGGAAAGACAACGCTGAACCGTTCGTCTTTTGACCTATACGCAATGATTGACGATATTGAAAAAATGCTGCGCCAGCGAGCGGATGCCAAGGGGCTGAGCCTTATAGTTGAGCGGAACGCTGAATTGCCTCGTTTTGTAACGGCAGATGAAGCCAAACTCAGACAGATAGTTATTAATCTGCTAAGTAATGCCCTGAAGTTCACCCAGAAAGGTTCGGTAATATTTCGCCTCAATACTCGTGTTGCTGCTGACCAGGAATTGGAATTGATGGCTGAGGTTGAAGACACGGGGCCCGGGATTGCGCCTCAGGAAATGGAACGGCTTTTTCATCCGTTTGAACAGGCGCAGGAGGGAAGATCTTACAGCGCCGGCACGGGATTGGGCCTGGCAATAAGCCGCGATTATGCCCTCTTGATGGGTGGAGATATATCGGTCAAAAGCGATCTTGGAAAAGGGAGCACTTTTAGCTTTCAAATAGTCCTTAAAAAAGCATTTCAAAGTATCGTGGATGAAAAGTCTCAGCCTCGTATTGTGAAAGGGCTAAAAACCGGACAACCGCGTTACCGGGTGCTGGTCGCCGACGACAAAGAAGACAACCGTGACTACTTAATTCAATTGCTGAGCCCCGCGGGTTTTGATGTCCGTCTGGCCGTTGACGGCCAGGACGCTCTAAAACAATTTGAAGAATGGCTGCCGCAAATCATTCTCATGGACCTTCAAATGCCGATTATGGACGGCTATGAGGCCATACGCCGCGTAAGGGCGCGCGCCGGCGGCAAAAATATAAAGATCCTCGCGGTGACCGCCAGCATTTTTGGAGATACGATCTATGGTTCCATATGGGCCGGAGCAGACGACTTTATTTTAAAACCGTTCAGGGAATCGGAGCTATTTAATAAGATCGGCAGGCTTCTCGGCGCTGAGTATACCTTTGAAGAGGAAACTTTAACCGTGATAAACGAAATGGATGACATAGAAAAACTGACTCCGGAGGCATTTAAAGGATTGCCTATGGACCTTGTTAATAAACTTCAGGAAGCCTCAATAAACGGAGATTTTGAACTCCTGAACGAACTTATTTACCGTGTGGAAAGTCAGGATAACCACCTTGGCAAGGTTTTACGGATTCTGTCAGGGAGGTTTGACACAAAGCGCATAATTGAATTACTGGGGAAAACATGATTGACAAAATTATCGGAGAACAAAGAATCCCTAATATTCTTGTGGTAGACGACACACCCGCGAACCTTGAACTGCTCCTGGGCATGTTGAAAGAGCGCCATTACAAGGTCAGAGCCGCCATGAGCGGTGAACTTGCGCTGGAGGCAGCCCGTAATGATCAACCCGACCTCATACTTTTAGACATAAATATGCCTGAAATGAACGGCTACGAGGTCTGCAGGCGTTTGAAAGAAGATGAGAAGCTGAAAGATATCCCGGTTATTTTCTTAAGCGCCCTCAATGAACCCATGGATAAAATAA
Organism: Elusimicrobia bacterium RIFOXYA2_FULL_47_53; assembly: GCA_001800315.1. GTDB lineage: Bacteria > Elusimicrobiota > Endomicrobiia > Endomicrobiales > XYA2-FULL-47-53 > XYA2-FULL-47-53. Next base: position 74,986 of record MGVE01000016.1, read on the forward strand.
AAGCCTTCGGCGTAGGCGGAGTGGACTACATAACAAAACCATTTCAATTTGAGGAAGTCCGGGTGCGAGTGGAAACACATCTGACGCTTAAGTCCGCGAAAGAGTACTTAAATGAGAAAAACCTTTTTCTGGAATATGCCTTCTCCCATTTTGTTTCATCTAAAGTCGTAGAAACTATGAAGCAAAAACCAATAAGTGAGTTTTTGAAAATGGAAAGGCGGGAAATAACTGTATTATTTGCCGATTTACGCGGTTTTACAACATTGGCAAACGATATAACACCTGAAGAGATACAGGAAACCCTGAACTCTTTTCTTGAAGTCATGGTGTCCTGCATTGAGCAGTCAAACGGAGTGATTGATAAATTTCTTGGTGATGGCTTTATGGCCTTGTTTGGAGCGCCATTGTTTCAAAGTGACCACGCGAGGATTGCTCTGGAGACGGCGATATCTATTCAGCGGTCACATCAAAAATGGATGGATGAACGCTCTGCCGCGAATCTGCCTTTCAGGCCGCTTGGTATTGGTGTTGCCACCGGTGATACTGTTGTCGGGGCCTACGGATCGCGAAAACGGATGGAATATTCAGTGCTCGGCAGCGCGGTAAATCTGGCAAGCCGCCTATGCTCAGCGGCCAAAGCGGGGGAAATTCTTACAATTGAACACTCTTTGAAAATGGCGGATTTGGTATCTGCCGGCGCTGAAAATGGCCGGGCGGGAATGCTGCTCAAAACTGAGACAAAAGGGAAAGTAGCTTTCAAAAATATCCCTGTGCCGATTGAAGTGTTTTCAATACTATATTAAGCGGGCCTTCAAATCACCGGGTTATGCCCGGGATCAATAAGGAGTAAACCATGAAACTAAATCCCTTTGCCGGAAAGCTGAACTACAAGTTATTGGCGGTATACCTGGCGCTTTTCCTTGGCGCCGCCGCTCTCGGCGTTGCTATGCTTCTTCACATTTACGGCGACAAGCTTCTCAATGACTATATTAAGGGAAAAGTTGAACGAGCTTTAGCAGGCGCTCATGAGGGCTATTCGCTGGAGTTGGGCGGGCTGACTTATTCTTTTGGCGCCAACCGAATGGACGCCAGAACCATAATTCTAAACACATCCGAGCTGACACTTACAATTGACCGAATTTCTTTATCAGGCGTTCGCTGGCTGCGGCTTATTTGGGGAAATATTGCGCTCTCAGACTTGATGAGTAATGCTAATATTGACGCAACCGGCCTGAATATTAAATTTCCTAAAACGCGATACAAAATCCTCTGCGATCACATCTACGCCTCGGCGCCTGACGCGGAACTATTCGCGAAAGGAATTGAGCTCTCGCCCTTTATCAAAGATGAAGAAATATTCTCAAAACCCTTTCGTACGACACGGTTTAGCGTGCTTGTTCCTACAGTCACAGTAACCGGGCTTAATTATAAGGGATTGCTTAAGGGAAAATCATTCAAGGCAAAATCTGTTACTTTGACGACCCCCTCATTTGATGCCTTTGTTAATCGCGATAAACCCGTTGAACCGTTCGTAAAGAGCCCGCTTATGGTGCACGAAGCCCTGTCAACGATTAACAGGCCGCTGCGGATTGACAGCCTGGGCGTTACGGATGGCAGTATAAAATATTCCGAGCGTGTGGCCGCCGGCGCTAAACCCGGCATAATAACATTCACTGCGGTGAATATGGATATCAAGGGCATAACAAATCGCGGCGCGCCAAAGGCCGCCATAAAGGTTAGCGCTCAGGGCAAACTTATGAACGCAGGGTTGCTCAAAGTTGTTATGGCGATACCCGTAAAACCTAAGGATTTCTCAATGAGCTATTATGGCTCTCTTGAAGCCATGGACCTGACCCGGTTGAACGCTTTCCTTGTGATAGCGGAACACACGAGGGTTAAGTCAGGAACCGTGCAGGAGTTGACCTATAAAATTGATGTGAACTCAGGGACCGCTTCCGGAAATGTAATAGCGGTGTATAAGGATTTCAGTATCGGAGTTCTTGATATAAAATCCGGTTCCGAGCACAGCATCTCCTCATTTCTTGCAAACGCGTTCAAAATATGGAGCACTAGCGACAGGCTCGCATCGGGAATCTTAAAACCCGGCGAAGTGAAATACACTAAACTACGGGATGAAGGCTTTATGCAGTTTGTCTGGTACGCCCTCCGGAGCGGAGTGCTGGATACCATCAACCGATAAACCTGATAATAGGCGACGAGAAATCTGTTTTTAATACTGATTTTACAAGGTTTTTTATTTGCCTTCAGCGGTAGAAAGATAACAAGCCTTATTACCGCGGTCAGCTTATATTGAGTTATCAAAACAACAAGCTTTAAGGGGATGAAAACATGAAAATCTTATTAGTTGATGATGATGTAAGAAATATTGAGCTGCTTGAGGCCTTATTAGAACCGGAAAAATATCAAACTGTATCAGCTGCGTCCGGCGAGTCCGCATTGAATATCCTTGAGCAAACCAAAGTTGATATGATACTGCTTGATATAATGCTTCCCGGAATGTCGGGAATTGATGTGCTAAAAAGGATCAGGGCCAATAAAGCGCTTCAAACTATGCCGATACTTCTGTTAACGGCGTTAACTCAAAAAGAAGATAAAATCGCAGGTCTCGCGGCCGGCGCGGATGATTATATATCTAAACCATTTGATAAGGCCGAACTTCTCGCGAGAGTAAAGACTCTCGCCCAGCTGTCTTATCTGCGCAGCCAATTAGCTGAAAAAGAGAAGTTTGAAGGAATACTTGAAGCCACAAATGAAGGCATCGTGGTGACAGACCCTCAGTTCGTGCCGGTCACTATAAACAAGACGGGGTGGGAGCTGCTGGAAATTGGCAAAGAGCTTCCGAAAAACATACTTAAGCATATCAACGAAACATTCCGCTATGGAATCACGATCGCCTCTCTTGAAAAGGAATTTAAAAATTTCGTGCTTAAGCGCCCGGAGACAAAAGATTACAACCCCTTGTATTTAGCAACGGTTATTCAAAGCATAAAAAATCCGGCAGGGGAAATAGTTCAGTATGTTTTCATTTTCAAAAATATAACGAGCGAATATCTGGAGAAAAACCTGAAATACAATTTTCTATCCCTAATTTCTCACAAATTCCGGAGTCCGCTCACGGTAATGTCCGGCTCCGCCGATATTTTAATGACTCTTGAAAAAGACCCCGATCATCTTGAATATTTGAAAAAAATACTTAAAAGCCTGCAGGACCTGCAGAATATACTTAACCGCCTGTTCCGTTTCCTTGAAATGAATATCAGGGATTTCAATGAAACTATTTCACTTGATATTATTGACGAAATAGTCTCAAAACAGGGCGATAAATACGGCTTTTCTTATGTATTCAACAAGAACTTTAAGGTTAAAAAAGCAGGTTATTGGCAGATTATGGTAATAGAGGAACTTATTGATAATTCATTCAAATTCTTTACGGGCAGCCAGCTGCGGATTGATTTGGCGATAGACAATGACACTATGGAGATAACGGATAACGGGGTTGGAATTCCACCGGAAGAAACCACCAATGTTTTTGAGCCGTTTTACCAGATAGATAAATATTTCACGGGCCAGGTTCCGGGCATGGGGCTTGGCCTTGCCCTGGTAAAAAGGCTGGTGAAACTTCATAACGGAACCATTGAATTCAAAAGCACCATTAATTCCGGAACCAATATAATAATTAATTTGGAAAAAGGAGAAGGCGCTAATTAACTCGTATTGGCAAGTGTCTCCATTATTGATCACAAAAGGAGGAAAATATGAAGATTGTATTGTATTGGTTCAAGTGGCTTACTGTTTTAGTGATTGCCTGTGTTAGTATTTCAACTAATGCTTCAGCTGTTGAGGACAGAAAGTTCGGGTTAGGTTTTGCCGCGGGCGCGCCATCCGGCTTAAATGCTAAAATATGGCTCTCGCATAGGAATGCCTTAGACATTACCTTCGGCTGGGGCTACTGGAACTATTGGGTAAAAGCTGACTATATTTGGCACGATTGGTCAGTAATTGAGGAAACCGAAGATTTGCGGATTCCTGTATATTATGGAATCGGCGGTTTCGCTGGCGGTTTAAAGGAAGAAACCGGCTTCGGCCCGGAAGCAGTCATCGGACTGAATATAATTCTGAATAAATCGCCGTTTGACTTTTTTGTTGAAGCCGGCCCGGCATTTCAGCTAGTGCGAGCCCCCGGCCTATACATACACGCTTCTTTCGGCGCCCGCTACTTTTTCCAATAAATAGCAGAAAAAATTACAGCAAACTGCACTTGTCTATCAGTTGCTGTTTGAAAAATATTCTCACGATGCTTTCATATATGAAAACATCAATATATCTTTCTGCCTAAAAATGACTTCTCGCTATCGTCTATATATTGACAATATTTGGTTTTTTATGTATATTTACAAGCCTCAATGGCTTTGTTCTTTGTTATGTTTTTGGCTTTATGTATCTTATAGCAAACTCATTTTATTTCGTAAATGATATATGTTTCATCGTCTTGCCGTTTCATGTATTCTTTGACAAATGGGGATGTATTCGTAGTCGGTTGCAGTTCTTTGAAGTGCTGTATCTTGTATCTTTTGGCAAACTCATTTTATTTCGTAAATGATATATGTTTCATCGTCTTGCCGTTACATGTATTCTTTGGCAAATGGGGATGTATTCGTAGTCGGTTGCGGTTCTTTGAAGTGCTGTATCTTGTATCTTTTGGCAAACTCATTTTATTTCGTAGTGAGGAAACAAAATTTCGAGCGAAGCGAGGGAATCTGATGTGATGTGTGGCATAGCCACATGAACGGAAGATTCTGAAGCTGCAGCCGAAATTTTGTTTCCGTAACAGAAATATAAACGAGTTTGCCAAAAGATGCCCGGTTAGCCCAGTTGGTTAGAGCGCTTCCTTGACATGGAAGAGGTCACAGGTTCGAGTCCTGTATCGGGCATTATTTTATTACTCATATCGCCACTTCCGCAGCTTATTTTCCGCAATGGTCCAATCCTTCCGAAATACGCCTCGGATTATCATAATCCAGGGAAAAACCATAAATGAAATTATCAGATAAAACCGTATCTTTTATAGACAAGATATTTTTTGAAGAACTCAGCACAAAAAACAAACGATTCAGAGTTTTGGAACTCCTACTCGTAATTGTCATATTTTCTTTCGGAGTTCAGCAATGGTCAAACTTCTTCAATAAAGGGAATATATCCTTCACTTCGCTTGATTGGCGGCTTAACCATCTTTACTATTCGGTTATTCACGACTCAGTCCAGGAAAATACAATACCTTACCATATTACAAAACTGCGCTATAACGAATGGAACACTGACAGATTCTTTTCAATCCCTGAAACCAATATCTCTCCGCAAGTATTACTGCTTAAATCAATGAATCTGGGCCGGTTCATTCATTTCAACGCGCTTTTGATGTATTTGATAGGTTTTATAGGATTGTTTTTGCTGAAGAGAAAGTACAGCCTCACGATAATACCGTTTTCCATTCTTTTCTTATTGTTCAATTTTAACGGCCATATCGTATCACATCTCGGGGCAGGGCATCTTTCCTGGTTCGGATACTTTTTTGTCCCATTGTTTTTCTACTATTTAACCGACCTTGTTGAACAAAAAAATATCCAACTGGCTTGCTTGAAGCTTGCCCTTATATCATTTTTCATGATTTTGCAGGGTTCCTTTCATATCTTTGTATGGTCGCTGCTTTTCCTTACGCTCGTAGGGTTGTTTAACGCTAAATATTTAAAACATGTGGCGCTTGTACTCATTCTTGCTTTCCTTCTATCGCTTTTCAGGATAGTTCCTGCGCTTATGTCGCTGCCCGAAATGGAAAGAGTCATAGAAATGGGGTATCCGACGATAACGATATTGCTGGACTCTTTAATAAGAATAAAAGACTGCACTTACAATCTTATGAGTCCCGCGGTATTCACTTTTCACTGGTGGGAGTATAACAATTACATTGATATTCTCGGACTTTTTATTTTGCTATATTTCGGCATTTATGTAAGGATTACAAATAGCGATCGTGGGTTCAAAGAGATGGACATACCAATGACAATTTTTTTCCTGGCTTCGCTGAGCTATTTTTATTCCGCGGTCGCGGGGATAAAGCTGCCTTTTGTAGGATTTGAAAGGGTTCCTTCAAGATTCCTCGTAATTCCCGTAATCGCACTCACAATAATATCAACTGTCAAAATGCAGGAACATATCCATATTTTCAAAACCAATGTTCTCACGAGGTTTCTTGCGCTTATCGGAGTGGCCTACCTTCAATATACTCTTGTAGCTGTTCATCTAAAGTTATGGGGGGTTGAAAAGATGGAAACCCTATGGCCTCTTGGCCCGGGATATATCGCAAACATAATCTCAAAAACAGATCCCGCTTATTTCCTCGGGCTTCAGATATCAACGCTTGTTTCTTTAATAACTTTTGTTATAATATCACTGTTGATTATAAAATCAACCATCCGGAGAGAAAATAATTAAATGAACTATATTCTTTTAGCGGCTTATAACGAGGCCCAGAACCTGCCGGAATTATTCAAAGATTTCAGAAACCAAAACTGGAATTTTGAGTACAAAGTGATTTTGGTGAACGACGGTTCTACCGACGACACAAAGAAAATAATAGAGGGGTTTCAATCTTCCCTGCCTGTCATTCTCATCAACCACGAAAAGAACAAGGGCCTCGGCCAGGCGCTTCTGACGGGATTTTCGTATTTAAACGGTAAACTGCGGGACAACGATACCGTAACTGCGCTTGATGCCGACAATACGCATCCGGCCGACAGAATAACGCAAATGCTTGAAAAAAATGCCGCCGGAGCCGATATTATAATAGCTTCCAGATACTGCGGCAATACCGAGCAGCTCGGGCTTGCCCTGCACAGAAAAATGCTTAGCTTTTGCGCCAGCACGCTGCTTCGCCTGGTTTGGGGAATAAAAGGCGTTCGGGACTATTCATGCGGCTATAGGATGTATTCAGGCAGGATATTGAACAAATTATTCAGGAAGTACGGTAATCGGCTTATAGAGGAAAAGGGGTTTGCCTCAACGCTTGAGCTGCTGCTTAAAGCAAGCACGGTTGGCGATAAATTCGCGGAGATACCGTTCACGCTGAGGTACGATAAAAAACTCGGAAAAAGTAAAATGAGGATATTCAGAACCATTTTCAGATATTTCGCCTTAATGTGGAACATCAAGAGAGCCGGTTCCTGACCGCAGCAAATATTTGCAAGAATATATAAAAAATGCTATTTTAAGCAGACTAATATGGAAAACAAACCTGAAACCGAACTTGACACTCTGCGCCACTCCACGGCCCATTTAATGGCCGCCGCGGTTATGCAGTTATTCCCGGAAACGAAAGTTGCCATAGGCCCGTCCATTGAAGACGGATTTTACTACGACTTTGACCGGCCCACCCCGTTTACACCGGAAGACCTTGAAAAGATAGAGCAGAAAATGAAGGAAATCGCAAAGGGCAACCACCCGTTTGTCTGCACCACGAAATACAAACACGAGGCGGTTGAATATTTCAAATCAATAAACGAAAAATACAAACTGGAAATTCTTCAGGAGATACCCGACGACAAGGTGACCTTTTACCAGAGCGGGGATTTTCTTGACCTCTGCCGGGGGCCTCATGTCGGCTACACCAGCAAAATAAAACATTTCAAGCTCCTTTCCGTGGCCGGCGCCTACTGGCGCGGGGATGAAAAGCGCGAACAGCTTCAGCGTATATACGGCACGGCGTTCAGCACAAAGGAAGAACTCGCGGAATACCTGAACAAGCTTGAGGAAGCAAAAAAGCGCGACCATAGAAAACTCGGCAAAGAGCTCAATCTTTTCTCAGTAAACGAGGAAGTGGGCCCCGGGCTTGTGCTCTGGCACCCGAAAGGCGCCAGAATCCGCATGATAATAGAGGATTTCTGGAGAAACCAGCACCTCGCCAACGGCTATGACTTAACCTACACGCCTCATATAGGAAGAAGCAATCTCTGGGAAACCAGCGGCCATCTCGGATTCTATAAAGAAAACATGTACGCGCCGATGCAGATTGACGGACAGGACTACTTTGTCAAGCCGATGAACTGCCCGTTCCATATAATGATATACAATAACGCGCTTTACTCCTACCGCGACCTACCGCTGAGGTGGGCTGAACTCGGAACGGTTTACCGTTATGAAAAGAGCGGAGTCCTGCACGGATTGATGAGAGTAAGGGGATTTACTCAGGATGACGCGCATCTTATTTGCGCACCGGAGCAGATGCCCTCTGAAATCAGGCGCGTCCTCAGATTCTGCCTGGACATGCTTAAAGCGTTTGGTTTCAGCCAATACAATATTTATGTGGCGACCAAGCCCAAAAAAGATTCCGTCGGCGACGACAAGAGCTGGGCGGACGCTACGGTCGCCCTGCAGGAAGCGGTAAAAGCCGAGGGGCTGGACTGCGTTATTGACGAAGGCGGCGGCGCTTTCTACGGGCCGAAGATAGACATTAAGATAAAAGACGCCATAGGCCGTGAATGGCAGTGTTCAACCATACAGTTTGACTTTAACGAACCGGAACGCTTTGACATGACCTATGTGGACAAAGAGGGGAAGAAAGTCCGCCCCTACATGATTCACCGCGCGCTCATGGGTTCGCTGGAACGCTTTTTCGGAGTGCTTGTTGAGCACTACGCAGGCGCTTTTCCGGCCTGGCTTGCCCCCGAACAGGCAGTGATAATGAATATTACCGAAGGCCAGATAGAGTACGCGAAATCCATAGCGGCGAAGATGAAAGCCCTGGGCTTAAGGCCGCGCGTTGACGACAGAAACGAAAAGATCGGGCTTAAAATACGCGAGGCGAGCATGGCCAAAGTGCCCTATATACTTGTCGTAGGCGACAAAGAAAAAGAAGCCAATACCGTAAGCGTAAGAGCCAGAGGCAACCTGGATCTCGGCGCCAGGCCGGTGGAGGCGTTTATTCAGGAGCTTGCAAAAGAAGCCGCTTACCCTTTGATTAACGCTGAAATTTAGTTGACATAACATAAAAATACTTATATAATCTCAATATCTTAAAGAAGCCGTCCCGGCTCACCTCCACCTTAAGGGAAGAGGTCATTAAATAAACTATATTATTATTTTATTTTTTCGGGATGGCATTGCGCGCCAATCCCTTTTTTTATTTCATTTGGCCGAAAGCAGCCGGCCAGGAGGAGGACTACCGTAGATAAGAGAGTTCGTATCAACAATTACATCAGAGTTGGACAGGTAAGGCTCATTGACGAAGACGGCACGCAGGTTGGCATTAAGTCCATTCAGGAAGCGCTGAAACTGGCTCAGGAGAGGGGAAAAGACTTAGTTGAAATCGCCCCGCTGGCCAACCCGCCGGTCTGCAAGGTACTGGATTTTTCAAAGTACCGCTACGAGGAAGACAAAAAAGCCAGGGACGCCCGCAAAAAGCAGAAGGGCGGCCATTTAAAGGAAGTCCGCGTAAGGCCGAGAATCTCAGAGCACGACCTTGAGATCAAACTGCGCCACGCCAAGGATTTCCTGGCTGAATTCAATAAAGTTCAGGTAACCATTGTATTCATGGGCAGAGAGAACCAGCACAAGGACCTCGGATACGCCCTCGGAGAGAAAATCAAAGGGTTACTTATTGAATACGGCGACCTTGAGGGAAGGCCTTCCTCTTTCGGAAACCGTATTATAATGACTTTCATACCGAAAAAGAAATAGTCCGTTAACACGGAAAATAATAACACAACCGGCTCCGGCTATACCTTAGCCAGCCGACAGGAGGCATTGATGCCTAAAATGAAAAGCCACAGCGGAGCAAAAAAGAGATTCTCTTTCACAAAAAACGGGAAGATTAAACACAAAAAAGCGGGGTTAAGGCACCTTATGTCGGGAATGAAACCGGCCCGCGGCAGAAAACTCCGCCACCAGGCGGTTCTTTCGCCCATAGAGACCAACGCTATAAAGAAATTTCTTCCTTACGGTTGAAACAGAAGCGGTTCACGGCAGTCGGCATAAAACAAATACAAACCTTATTGGATTTAAAGGAGCGATTCAATGCGCGCAAAGAGTGTAGTCCACACAAGACAGAAAAAGAAAAAATATTTTAGATTGGCAAAGGGTTATTACGCCACAAAGAAAAACAGATGGCGCATGACTATTCAGCAGCTTGAAAAATCCCTCCGCTACGCTTACGAGGGAAGAAAGGACAAGAAAGGCGACTACAGGCAGATGTGGATCATGCGCCTGAACGCCGCCGCCAGGGAAGAGGGCCTTTCATACAGCCGCTTTATTGCCGGGCTTAAGAAAGCCAATGTTTCCATAGACCGCAAAATACTCGCCGACATAGCTGTCCGCGACGCGGCCGCTTTTAAACAGCTCGCTGAGCTCGCGAAGTCTCAACTCACCGCGGCGCAGAAATAAGAGAGTTTAATGTTAGATAAACTGCAGAATATTCTGGCTGAAGCTGAAAAAACAGCAGGCCTCATAACGGACGCGCAGGAGCTTGAGAAACTCAAGCTCGCTATTCTCGGAAGAAAGGGAACCTTAACCGAGATACTGCGCGGCCTTTCTGTTTTGCCTATTGAGGAAAGAAAGAAGGCCGGCGAGAGGGCCAATGCCGTAAGAGAACAGCTTGAATCCCTTATTGATTCCAGGCTCTCGGAATTAAAGCGCAAAGCCCTTGCCGAGAAACTTCTTAAAGAGAAGATTGACATAACCCTTCCCGGGCTGCCGCTTCCCAACGGACACTTTCACCCGATACGCCAGACCTTAGACGAGATGACTGGGATTTTTGAATCTCTGGGCTTTAAAACAGCCGAGGGACCGGAAATTGAGACCGACTGGTATAATTTTGAAGCGTTAAATATTCCCAGAGACCATCCGGCCCGGGATTCACAGGATACTTTTTACCTTCAGGATGACGACAGGCTTCTGAGAACGCACACTTCTCCCGTGCAGGCTCGGGTTATGGAAAAAACACAGCCTCCCGTAAGAATAATCGCTCCCGGGCGGGTTTTCCGGAACGAAGCCACCGACGCGACCCATTCTGCCATTTTCCATCAGGTTGAAGGGCTTTATGTGGACAAAAATGTGACCTTTGCCGACCTAAAAGGTACTTTGACGCTTTTTGTGCACAGGTATTTCAGCCCCGAGATTGGCATTCGCTTCAGGCCTTCTCATTTTCAGTTCACCGAACCTTCTGCGGAAGTTGATATACAGTGCATTATCTGCGGCGGCAAAGGCTGCCGGGTATGCAAAAATACCGGCTGGCTTGAGATGCTCGGCTGCGGAATGGTGCATCCCAATGTATTCAGGTCGGTTAAATACGACCCGAAGCTTTACACGGGATTTGCCTTCGGCATCGGCGTTGAACGCTTCGCCATGCTTAAATACGGCATTGACGACATGAGGCTGTTCTACGAGAACAACCTCCAATTTTTAAGGCAGTTCTGACCCGCTTATGATACTATCCTATAATTGGCTGAAAGAATTCGTAAAATTTAAACAGCAGCCCGCTGAACTGTGCGAACTGCTTATTTCGCTTGGCTTTGAAGCTACGGCGCTGGGCCTGCGCAAAGGCCTGTGGAAAAATGTTATTACCGCCAAAGTCCTTGAGAAGAACAAGCATCCCAACGCCGATAAACTGTCCCTGTGTTCGGTTTCCGACGGTACCAAAACCTATGCTGTTGTGTGCGGCGCTTCCAATGTGGAAGCCGGCCAGGTCATCGCGCTCGCGGTAATAGGGGCCGAGCTTCCCGGAAATTTTAAAATAACCAGGGCAAAAATACGCGGCATTGAATCCGAAGGAATGATCTGCTCCGCCAAAGAGCTTGGCCTCGCGGAAGAATCCGAGGGGATAATGGTTCTGCCTGCCTCCGCCCCCTTAGGCATACCTCTGGAGGAAGCATTTAAAGACGATGACATAGCCATAGACATTGAAATTACCACAAACAGGCCGGACTGCCTTAGCCATATCGGCATAGCCAGAGAGATCGGCGCCAGGCTCAAGCTTCCCGTTTCAATGCCTGAAATAACCGTCCGGCAGTTGGCGGACAAACCCGATATTACCGTAAATGAAAGCAATCTCTGCCGGAGATATATCGGCTGTGAAATTACCGGGCTTAAAGTAGGGCCGTCACCGGAGTGGCTTGTTAAGAAAATAGAGAAGTGCGGCCTTCGGCCTATAAATAATGTGGTTGACATAACAAATTTTGTGCTTCTTGAACTCGGGCATCCCATGCACGCCTTTGACAAAGATAAACTTGAAGGCGGGAAACTTATCGTGCGAAACGCCGATAAGGGTGAAACTATCCAGGCGCTGGACGGCAAAAAATACGCGCTTGAAAGTTCCATGCTTGTGATTGCCGACGAGAAACGGCCGGCTGCCATAGCCGGCGTTATAGGCGGAGAAGAATCGGGCGTAACTGAAAATACTAAAACAATAATCCTGGAAAGCGCGCATTTCGCTCCGGTCTCGGTGCGCCGCGCTTCCAAGGCGTTAAATATTTCCACGGACTCCTCTTACAGGTTTGAAAGAGGAACCTCGTGGGAGATGTGCGAAACCGCTTCCTGGCGGGCCGTTTCACTTATCCTTGAACTTGCCGGCGGCAAGTTGGAGCGCAGAACGGATATTAAAGCCGCCGACTTTCACAGGACAGAGATAACTCTTAATTCGGAAAATGTGCCGAAAGTCCTGGGAATCCCCGTTTCAATAAACGAGATCGCTGATATTTTTGGGTTCATAGGCCTTCCCTGTAAGGTAAACGGCGGCGAGATAACCGCTGAAATACCCTCCTGGCGTCCGGACCTCAAGGAAGAAGTTGACCTTATTGAAGAGATAGCCAGAATGCGCGGTTACGATACGATTCCGGTTCATATAAATACGATTACACCGGACATGAAAGAGGGAAAGAAACCGTTAAATACAGAGAAATTTTTAAGAGAACGGCTTTTCGCCCTCGGTTTTAACGAGTGTCTCAATTACAGCTTTGTGCAGGAAAAAGACCTTACTTCGCTTAACCTGCCGAACTCCGTCAGGATTAAGAATCCTCTTTCAAAAGAAAACGAATGCCTCCGCACGACGCTTCTGCCCTGGCTTCTGAAAAATATTTTACTTAATCTGTCCCAGGGATTCGCGCCTGTTAAGCTCTTTGAGACCGGCAATATTTTTGCAAAAGACGGCGAAACAAAATCGCTTGGAATTATTGCCTCAGGGCCGGCCTCTCAGAACTGGTGGGGTAACGGCGGCAAAACCGCGCCGGCGATAGACTTCGCGTACCTGACCGGCGTAATCAACAATATTTTCCACGGAAATAATGTAAGAGTATTAACTAACGACAGGATCCCGCCGTATTTTCACCCCGGCAAATCCGCTTCCGTTGAGATAAACGGAAAGCACGCGGGAGCCTACGGCGTTATCAGCCCCGAGTTTTCAAACGAAACGCAGGGCGAGCTGCTTTACGCCGAGTTCAGCATTCCTGTTTTGTCCGCGGCATGGAAACAGTCCTCTCCTTCCTACCGCCAGCTGCGCCGCCAGCCGCCGGTTAAAAGAGACCTTTCCATAGTTGCATCCAAAGACACGCCGTTTGATAAAATAAACCAGCTCATAGCAAAAGCCTCCTCCAGCGACGCCGTTTCTTCCGAATATTACCTTTCCGATATTTTTGACGACCCGTCAAAACTCGGAGAAGGCAAAATAAGCTATACTTTCCACCTGACCTTCAGGCACAAAGAAAAAACTCTGACCGACACCGAAATTACCGCTGTTGTAAACGGCATCATTAACACGCTTCACGACAAGCTCGGCATTTCTCTTCGCTCCTGATTGTGTTTCGCCAATGATTACTAAAACAGATCCCGACATAATCATTTCCTACCTTGAAGATTACTCCGGCCTTAAGGGCGGATTTGCCGACAGAGTTTATCTGCCTTCCAGCTCCCAGGAAATAGCCGAATTATTAAAAGATTGTTCCGCAAGCAGAACCCCTGTTACGGTTTCAGGCGCGGGCACCGGCGTGACCGGCGGAAGGATTCCTTACGGCGGAGCGGTTGTATCGCTTGAAAATCTCAACAAGATAATGGCCATGCGCAAAATAAAAGAATTGGCCACCCTTATAGTCCAGCCGGCAGCGAGAGTAAGCCAGGTAAAGAATTTCGCTCTTATAAACGGGCTTATATACCCGCCGGATCCGACCGAAACAAGCTCTTTTATTGGCGGCAATGTTTCTACCAACGCGTCCGGAAGCAGGGGCCTCAAATACGGCTCCACAAGAAAATATGTAACGCGGCTTAAAATAGTTTTAACAACCGGCGAAATACTAAATCTTAAGCGGGGAGAGATTTTTGCCTCCTCTGAGGGATTTTTTAAAGTCCCTCTTGAAAAGCGCCTGCTTGAATTCAAGCTCCCTTCCTACAAACTTCCCAATATAAAATCCGCGGCCGGATACTACAACTACCCGGGAATGGACTTAATTGACCTTTTCATCGGCCATGAAGGGACTCTGGGCGTTTTTACTGAAATTGAGCTTAAGCTTTTGCCGTCGCCTGAGAAACTGCTGGCGGGAATAGCATTTTTTTCTTCAGAGCAGAGCTCCTGGGAATTTGTCAGAGAAACCCGCGATACCTTAAAACCGGCCTCCCTTGAATACTTTGACCATAACGCCCTCGCGCTTCTCATGACAGACTATCCGCAGGTTCCTCCAAACGCGCGCGCCGCGATATTCTTTGAACATGAAACCACCGAAGCTTCAGAGTCTTTGGTGCTCGGCAAATATTCCGGCCTCTTCGTAAAATACGGAGTGAATCCGGAACGCGTCTGGCTCTCTTCCGGCGCCAGAGACCTGGAGGCTTTCAGGGAGTTCCGCCACAGGCTGCCGGAAAAAGTCAACGAAATCGTCAAGAAAAACGGCTTTGCTAAAACAGGAACCGATATAGCGGTGCCCGACGCCGGATTCTCTGAGATGATGGCCTATTATTATGAACTGCTTGAAGCTTCCGGCATACAGCATCTGATTTTCGGACACATAGGAGAGAACCATATGCACGCCAACCTGCTCCCGTCATCGGAAACCGACTACAATAAAAGCAGAGAAATCTATAAGAAACTCGCGGCTAAAGCCATAGCGCTCGGCGGAACAGTTTCGGCTGAACACGGCATAGGCAAAGTAAAACACAGTTTCCTTGAACAGCTTGTCGGCAGAGAGGGGATGCTGGAAATGGCGGGAATTAAAAAGGCCTTTGACCCGGCCTGCATACTCGGCCTTGATAATATCTTCCCTAAAGAACTCCTTCAATCGCGGTAAAACCTGTTTTATTATCCTTCAATTTATTTTCTATCGCCTTATTTTACCGCGAGGAATATTTTCGCGCGCTAACCCTGACGAAGCGATTTTTATGGCTATGAACGGCATCGCGAAGGCGTTGGGATGCAGGCAACGCCGACTTGTCAGAAAACTCTTCGCGGGCGTGCTTGACATATAACAGTATTTGTTATAAAATTTACCCGTGAACAGGTTAGAAATTTTAGAAAAGAAAGTTAAACAGGCCGCGCAGCAGTTGGCTGATTTGCGCGACGATAAAGCCAAGCTTGAAGCTGAGCTTGAATTTCTGCGAGAGGAAAATAAAGCGATCAGCGGTTTTGGGCAGGAAAGCTCAAAATGGAAAGCTGAGAAAAAAGCGGTTTTTCACAGAATAGAAAAAGTATTAAAGAAACTTAATTCCATAAAGGTTTAAAGCGGGCAAATGAGCAAATTATCTGTTGAGATCTGCAAAAGAATTTATGATGTAGAGGTAACTCCCGGCGAGGAACTCTTCATCTGCTCAGTTGCCAAATATGTAGAACAGGAACTTAACGAAGTGCAGAACGCCGGCATCGTAGACACGCAAAAAATGGCGATTTTAGCAGCTCTTAATATTGCCGCCGAACTATTCCGTTTAAAAGATTCCAGAGAAGATAATTCAAGCGTTGTTGATAAAAAAGCAGACGAGATGATCAGGGTTTTGGAACAGGCTCTCTCCGTCTGATTCTCTAATTTTCTGTACAACGGATATTTTTTGTCCCTGCGATGTTGGTGTGGTATTATCTGATTTGAACCGACAAGTTCCTTTCAGGGAGTTGCAGGTGAGCTATACGCCTTAGGGCTATAGACCCGGACACCCACTTAATGAAAAGGGCTCAATCAGATGAAACTCACGGCAGAGTGGGGATTTTCTATTGTATGGAACAAATTGAACTTTTAAATTTAAATAAAAACAAAGCCTCCTTAAAAAACGCCCCTCTGGCCGCCAGAATGAGCCCTAAAACGCTTGAGGATTTTTTCGGGCAGGAAAATATCCTGGGCGGGCCAAAGCTCCTGAGAAGGCTCATAGAGTCCGACAGGATTACCTCGGTTATCTTTTACGGTCCTCCGGGCACCGGCAAAAGCGCGCTCTCCAGGATTATCGCCAACAGAAGCAGCGCTTACTTTGAGGAAACAAATGCCGTAACAATAGGCATAGCGGATATAAGAAAAATTATTGAACAGGCAAAGCAGCGCCTTGAGATTAACTCCCAGAAAACCATTCTTCTCCTTGACGAAATACACCACTTTAACAAAACCCAGCAGGACGCGCTTCTTCCTTCGGTTGAGAAGGGAATAATCACCCTCATAGGCATCACTACCGAGAATCCTTTTTTCTATGTAAACCAGGCGCTCATTTCTCGTTCCACCCTGTTTGAGTTCAAACCCCTTGAAGACCCCGCGCTGGAAAAAATTATGGACAACGCTCTGCGCGACAAAGAGCGCGGTTTCGGAAGTTACAGCGTTGAGCTGACAGATGATGCAAAAACTCATATTTTAAAGCAGTCAAACGGAGACGCGAGAAGGCTTTTAAACGCCCTTGAAACCGGCGTGCTTTCAACCAAACCCGACGCTGGCGGCAAGATTGTATTTGACATAAATGTCGCCCAGGAGTCACTCCAGAAAAAGATGATCTCCTATGACAAAGCGGGCGATGAGCACTACGACCACATTTCGGCTTTCATAAAGTCCATGCGCGGCTCGGATCCGGACGCGGCGCTTTACTGGATGGCCAAGATGCTCCATGCAGGAGAAGACCCGAGGTTTGTGGCAAGGCGCATAATTATCTGCGCCTCCGAAGATGTGGGAAACGCCGACCCGCACGCTCTTATGCTGGCGGCCGCCGCGCTTCAGGCGGTGGAATTCGTCGGCATGCCGGAGGCAAGGATTCCTCTGGCTCAGGCCGCTGCCTATGTGGCCTGCGCGCCTAAATCCAACGCCGCTTATCTTGCCATAGACAAAGCCCTGTATTCCGTCGCAAACGACAAATCCAGATCTGTTCCGAACCATCTTAAAGACGCGAACCTTGACTCAAAGGAAAGAGGCCACGGACAGGGATACAAATACCCGCATGATTTTCCCGGCCACTGGGTTGAGCAGGAATACTGGCCCAATCCCGTAAAACTTTACGAGCCCACAAACGAGGGGTATGAAGCAAAAATCAAAGAACGGATCAGCAACCTGCGAAAAGGAAAAGATTCGCAGAAGAATACTGCTCAAAAGAAATAACCTCAGCGAGAAGTCGCGCGAACGCAAAAGCTCCGCGATAGCGGCCAGGCTTTTCGCTCTCGGCGCGTTCAAAAAGGCAAAGACTGTTATGTTTTTTGTCACACACGGTTCCGAAGTGCGCACCAGGGAAATGATTGATACCGCGATCAACGAAGGGAAAAAAGTGGCGGCGCCTGTTTCAAGAAAAGCATCCGGCGCTATTCTTGCCGCGAAAATCAGATCCTGCGAGAAAGATTTAAGAAAAGGCGCGTACGGGATTTCCGAGCCGGACCTTAAAACCTGCCCGTTGGCAAAGCCGGAAGAAATTGACCTGGTAATTGTTCCGGGAATAGCTTTTGACAAGCTTGGCAACAGGATAGGATTCGGGAAAGGCTACTACGACAAATGGCTGGGCAATTTTAAGCCAAAGCAGAGAATAGCCCTGGCCTACTCAATGCAAATAGTAAAAAAACTCCCCGCTGAAGCGCACGACCTGGCGGTGGGGACAATTGTAACCGAAAATGAGGTCATTAAGCCAGCAGCTGAAAGTTGAATTTAACCGTTAAAGTGAGTTCCGCCGAACCAAAAGCGGAATAATTACGAAAGGAGAAGTGGATGGACATTTATTTAATTGCAATTGCAATGCTGTTATGCGGCGTGATACTGGGATATGTCATCCGCGTTGTTTACGCGAGAACACAGATGAAGTCCGCGGAACATATGGCCAAGCAGATTTTAAGCGAGGCCCAGATAGTGGCGGACGCCAAGAAGAAAGAAGGGCTTCTTGAAGTAAAAGAGATAATGGAACGCGAGCGCAGGGAATTTGACAGGGAAACGCGCGAGCGCAAACAGGAAATTCAGAATATTGAAAGAAGAGTCAATCAGCGCGAAGAAACCGCGGAACGCAAATTTGAGATAATGGACAAGAAGGAAAGAGAACTTCAGCAGCGTGAAAAGAACATAACGCTCAAAGAAAAGAACATTGAAGACGAGTCCAGAGAAATTTCCAGAGTCCGAGAGGAACAGAAAAAGATCCTGGAACGCATAGCCGGAATGTCGGCTGAGGAAGCAAAGAAGATACTTATGCAGTCCCTTGAAGAAGAAGCCAGAAAGGAAGGGGCGCTGCTTGCCAAGAGAATAGAACAGGAAACAAGAGAAACCGCCGACAAAAAATCAAAAGAAATACTTTCGGTCGCCATTCAGCGGGTCGCCGCTGAGCACACGGCTGATATCACAACAACCACCGTGCCGATCACCAACGACGAGATGAAGGGCCGCGTAATCGGCCGCGAGGGAAGAAATATCAGGGCCTTTGAGCAGGCTACCGGCGTGGATCTTATTATTGACGACACCCCTGAAGCTATAACCATATCAGCGTTTGACGGAGTGCGCCGCCAGATAGCAAGGATCGCCCTTGAGCGCCTTATATCGGACGGACGCATTCATCCCGCCAGAATAGAAGAAGTCGTAAATAAAGTTAAAAACGAGATGGAGAATACTCTCAAAGAAACCGGCGAACAGGCCGCGCTTGAGGCCGGAGTGCCAGGACTGCACCCGGAAATCCTTAAACTGCTCGGGAAACTTAAATACCGCACTTCCTACGGACAGAACCAGCTGCAGCATACGCTGGAAGTTACCTGGCTCTCGGGAGCCCTGGCCGGCGAGCTGGGCGTGGATATAGCGTTCTGCAAACGAGCCGGACTTATGCATGACCTGGGCAAAGCCGTTGACCACGAAGTTGAGGGAACTCATCACCAGATATCGGCCGATGTGGCCAAGAAATACGGCGAAGGCCCAAAAATGATCAATGCCATTATTTCTCATCATGAAGGCATAGCGGAGCCGCAGAGCGCGGAAGCTTTTATCGTGGCGGCAGCTGACGCCATTTCGGCAGCCAGGCCCGGCGCGAGGCGCGAATCCATAGAGTTATATTTAAAGCGCCTTGAAAAACTTGAGAAGCTCGCCACCTCTTTCCGCGGAGTCGCCTCGGCCTACGCCATACAGGCCGGCAGAGAGGTCAGAATACTCGTTGAGCCGGAGGATGTAAACGACCAGGGCGCGCAGATTTTAGCGCACGACATAGCCAAGAAAGTTGAACAGGAGCTTGAATATCCCGGACAGATTAAAATTACCGTTATCCGCGAGGTCAGGGCTCAGGAAGTCGCTAAATAATTCAGATGAAAATTGTATTCATATCCGATATTGTCGGTGAAGCCGGGCGGGAGATCCTCTCGGATAAGCTTCCCGGGCTTATAGCCGCCGAAAAACCGGATTTTGTAGTTGCCAATGCCGAAAACGCCGCCGGCGGGAAGGGACTGACATCCCCTGTCGCGAGGGAGCTGTTTTCGCTCGGAATCGGATGCCTGACCCTGGGCAACCATTCCTTTGACAGAAAAGAGATTGAAAACATCATTGATGACCCGAGAATATTAAGGCCGGCCAATTATCCGGATATCGTGCCGGGGCAGGGCCACGGCATTTATGAGGCCAAAAACGGCAAAATGGTCGGAGTCATAAACTTAATGGGCAGAGTGTATCTGCCCGCGACCGACTGCCCGTTCCGGAAAGCCGCCGCGCTCGCCGAAAAAATCAGGGAGCAGGCAAAGGTTATTCTTGTGGATATCCACGCGGAAGTGACCTCGGAGAAACAGGCTATGGGCTGGTATTTAGACGGAAGCGTTTCAGCCGTCATAGGCACGCACACGCATATACCAACAGCCGACGAGAGGATTATGCCTCAGGGCACGGCCTACATCACGGATGCCGGCATGACCGGGCCTTACGAGGGCGTAATCGGAATGGACAGGGAAGTAGTGTTAAAGAAGTTTTTAACGGGCATTCCCCAGCATTTTGTTATCGCCAAAGGAGCCTCAGTCATGCAGGGCTGCGTTATTGAAGCCGACGATGCCGGCGGAAAAGCCTCCTCAATAAAACGATTTTCTCTGGCATCCAATAACTGAAAAGAATTATGCTTGAAGACGGACGCAAAATATATTCTGTCAGCGAATTAAACCGCGAGATAAAAGCCGTGCTTGAGGATACGCACCCCGACATATGGCTGGAGGGAGAGGTATCCAATTTCAAGGTTTATTCGTCGGGACATATGTATTTTTCGCTCAAGGATGCCGAGGCCCAGATCAGCGCCGTTATATTCCAGGGCGTTAACCGCTTTTTTAAATTCAAGCTGGAGGACGGCCTCAAGATTTTAGCCAGGGGCAAGGTCTCGGCCTATCCAAAGCGCGGGGAATATCAGTTAATTATTTCTTCGGCGGAGCCCGCCGGCAAGGGGGCTCTTCAGCTGGCTTTTGAACAGCTTAAGGCAAAACTTGAAAAAGAAGGGCTTTTTGATAAGGCAAGAAAAAGGCCCATCCCGGCTCTACCCGGCAAGATCGGGATTGTCACATCCTCCACCGGCGCGGCCATACGCGACATTCTGACAATAATAAACAGGCGCTTCGCCAATGTTGAAATACTTCTCTATCCCGTCAGAGTGCAGGGCGACGAGGCAAAATTTGACATTGTTGAGGCTATTGAATACTTAAACGCCAGGCACCCCGAGCTGGATGTGCTCTTAGTCGGGCGGGGCGGCGGATCCTACGAAGATCTTTGGGCTTTTAATGAAGAGATGGTCGCGCGCGCCATCGCCGCCTCAAAAATACCCATAATCTCCTGCGTGGGCCACGAGATAGATTTCACCATTGCTGATTTCGTAGCGGATTTAAGGGCTCCCACTCCCTCGGCGGCGGCAGAGCTCGTGGTTAAAAATAAAACCGAACTTGCCGACAGGATAAATAAGCTCGGCCAGATGATAACCAATATTATCACTCACAGGCTTTCAAGCCTGGAAGAAAAAATAAAATATTTGTCCCAGAGCAGGGCCTTGACGCGGCCGCAGGAGATTTTTGAAGAGCGCATACAGGAAGTAGATGACCTTTTTAACAGGCTCAACAACGCTTCAAAACTTAAAGTTGAAAATCTTGAGAGAGATTTAAAGCTCGCGGGCGAGAAACTTGAGCTTCTCTCTCCGCTCGGGGTGCTGGCCCGCGGATACGCTATAGCGTGGACTCAACCGGCAAACACGATAATTAAAAATACCAGCCAGATAAACTTAAAAGATAAAATTCGCTTACGGCTCGGCCACGGAGAACTCACGGCATCCGTGGAGAGCAAAACGGAGAAATGAAATGGCCAAAACAATGAAATTTGAAGAAGCCCTGAAAAGACTGGAAGAGATCGTCACTCAGATGGAGAACTCTCAGTCGGACCTGGACAAATCGCTTGAGCTGTTTGAGGAGGGAGTAAAACTTGTCCGCTTCTGCTCCGGAAAACTTGAGGAATCAAAAAAGAAAATAGAAATTCTCGTTAAAAAAGGGCCGTCCATGGCGGCCGAACCGTTCTCGGTTGAGGATGAGGACAAAAACACCGGGGAACTTTTCAAATGACGGATTTTAAAGCTTATCTTTCAAAACGCTCTAAACTTGTTGAGAAAAATCTAAAGAAGTTTCTGCCCAGAGAGGACAGCCTGCTTATCAGGGCCATGGAATATTCCCTTATGGCCGGCGGCAAACGGCTCAGGCCCGTGCTTGCCCTTGAGGCCGCCAGGCTCTGCGGGGGAAGTGATTCTGACATAATGCCGGCCGCCTGCGCCCTTGAATATATTCACACTTATTCGCTTATCCACGATGATTTGCCGGCTATGGACAACGACGATTTGCGCCGCGGAAAACCTACAAGCCACAGGAAATTCGGGGAGGCGGCCGCGATACTTGCCGGAGACGCTCTTCTCACGGAAGCTTTTGCTCTGCTTATCACAAGCAGGGCTGACTCATCCGCGAAAACCAGGGCGGTGGGCATACTCGCGTCTAAGGCAGGGGCTCGCGGCATGGTTAAAGGCCAGTCGCTTGACACTTTAGAAGGCGGAAAGTGGAACAATAAAAACAAAAAAGTTCTGGCGAAAAGACTTAACCTTATTCATCTGAATAAAACCGCGGCACTTATAGAGGCAAGCCTGTGTGTCGGCGCTGTGTTGGCCGGAGCCTCCGATAATCAAATGAAGGCTCTTGAAACCTACGGCAGAAATATCGGCCTTGCGTTTCAGATTACCGATGACATCCTTGACATTGTGGGAAACAAGAAACTCCTTGGGAAAAAGGGCAGCGACAGGGAAAACGGCAAACTGACTTATCCGGCGCTTTACGGCCTTGACAAGTCTTATGTCATGGCCCGGAACAATATTTTTAAAGCGAAATCAAGCCTGAAGATTTTCGGCAGGCGAACAGCGTTTCTGGAATCACTGGCCGATTATATTCTTAGAAGAGAACACTGATAATAAGTTTAAGCCGAAATTATTTTGATTGGAGCAATTAAATGACTGTACTGGACATGATTAACAAACCTAACGACCTGAGAAATATTAAAAGAAGCCTTCTGCCGGATCTCGCCGCTGAAATCCGGGAGAAAATTATCAGTACGGTTTCTAAAAACGGAGGCCATCTGGCTCCAAGCCTTGGAACCGTAGAACTGACGATCGCCCTGCATTATGTGTTTGACGCTCCCAAGGACAAGCTGTTATGGGATGTGGGACACCAGGCCTATGCCCACAAGATATTAACCGGAAGGAAAGATACATTTGACACCTTAAGAACCTTCGGCGGATTAAGCGGATTCCCTAAAATCTCGGAATCGGAATACGACGCTTTCGGCGTCGGGCATTCTTCCACTTCAATTTCCGCTGCCTTGGGCATGGCGGTGGCACGCGACCTCAAACATGAAGACAACAAAGTGGTCGCTATCATCGGGGACGGTTCTATGACGGGAGGCCTGGCCTTTGAAGGCCTTCAAAACGCGGGGCATCTGGGGTCCGACCTGCTGGTTATATTAAACGACAATCAGATGTTCATATCCCACCGCGTCGGAGCTCTTGCCGGGTACCTGACAAAACTCCTGACCGCCGGAACTTTCAAAAAACTTGAAAAAAGAGTGGAACAGTTTTTCCAGCGCATGCATTTCTGGGGGTCGTCAATTCTGCGCGTTGCCAAAAGGTTTAAGGTTCTGCTTTTTCCCGGCATGCTTTTTGAGGAAATGGGGTTTGCCTATGTCGGCCCTGTTGACGGCCATGACATTGAAAGGCTCATTGAAATCTTCAGCAACATTAAAAAACTTAAAGGGCCCGTGCTGCTGCATGTAATCACAAAAAAAGGAAAAGGTTATTCACACGCCGAAAAGGAAGCGCCCAAGTTCCACGGTATCGGCAAATTTGATGTGGAAACCGGAGAACCGCTTTCCACCTCTTCGGTTCCGAGCTACACCGAGGTCTTCAGCGACACTCTTACAAAAATCGCGGAATCCGACGAAAAAATAACAGCCATAACGGCCGCTATGCCTGAGGGAACCGGCCTTGACACTTTCGCCTCAAAATTTAAAGACAGGTTTTTTGATGTGGGCATCGCGGAAGGCCACGCCATGACATTTGCCGCGGGCCTTGCCGCTAACGGAATGAAACCGGTCTGCGCCATATACTCCACTTTCGCGCAAAGAGCCCTGGATCAGATGATACACGATGTCGCTTTGCAGAAACTCCCGGTTGTGCTCGCGCTGGACCGGGCCGGGCTTGTTGGCGAGGACGGCGCCACCCACCACGGAGCCTTTGACCTTTCTTTCACGAGGCTGATACCAAACTACATCATAATGGCCCCTTCTGACGAGAACGAGCTAAAGGACATGCTTTACACAGCGGTGAACCTGAACTCTCCGGTAATGCTGCGCTACCCGCGCGGCATCGGAACCGGCGCAAAGATTGAAAGCGCCATGGTAAAGCTTCCCGTGGGCAAGGCGCGCGTTTTAAGCGAAGGCAGGGATTTTACCATATTTGCCCTCGGCAATATGGTGGGCCCTTCGCTGGAAGCGGCCAAACTGCTGAAACCTCTCGGAATCTCGTGCGGCGTGATAGACATGCGCTTTTTGAAACCTCTTGACGAAAAGATCGTACTTGAAACGGCAAAGAAAACAAAAGCGGTGGCCGCGGCCGAGGAAAATTCCCTGCTTGGCGGGCTTAACAGCGCTGTCTGCGAAATTCTGCAGGGAAGCGGCGTGAGAATGCTTAAGATCGGCCTTCCTGATTCGTTTGTGGAGCATGGCAGCCCCAAAATCTTAAGGGAAAAATACGGCCTTACCGCTGAGAAAATAGCCGATAGAATAAAATCATTTATCAATGAATCATCTCCCGCCCACTGATGAAGAACAAATTGAGGCTTGACGAGCTTGTGCTAAGAGCGGGTTTTGCAAAAGACCTGAAGAAGGCGCAGGCTGTTATTATGGCGGGCCTCATATCCTCCGACAAGGGAATACTCAGCAAACCAGGTACAATTATTGACGCGGCTACTGCGCTAAAACTTAAGGAAATTAACCCCTTTGTTTCAAGGGGAGGCCTTAAGCTCGTTGGCGCGCTTGAGGACCTCTTCATTAACCCCGAGGGCAGGGTCTGTATGGATATAGGAGCTTCAACGGGCGGATTCACCGATTGCCTGCTGCAAAAAGGCGCCTTAAAGGTTTACGCGGTGGATGTGGGGAAAAACCTGCTGGATGAGAAGCTAAAAAACAACCTGAAAGTGCAAAATATTGAAAATGTAAATTTCCGCTATTTTTCTGCTAATTGCTTGAAAGAAAAAGTTGAATTTGTTACAATTGACCTGTCTTTTATATCGCTGGAAAAAGTGCTTCCGGCCGTCGTTGACTGCCTGACAGATTACGGAGAGGTCCTGGCTCTGGTAAAACCGCAGTTTGAAGCCCTTGCCGGAGAAACTGTCCGCGGCGTGGTCAAAGACGATAATATTAGACAAAAGTATATAAATAAAATAAAATCCTTCTCGCTAAAACTCGGTTTTACTATTTTAGGTGAAACAGCCAGCCGTATAAAGGGCCCTAAGGGCAATGTGGAACATTTTATCTACCTTAAGAAAACAAATTAATGAATAAAATTCTGCTCTCAATTTCAGATGAAGAAAACAGGAAAAGGCTTTCCAAGCTTATCTTAAAGTCCGGATACGCTCTTGTTGAGCTCAAATCCAGCGAGGCCTTTTTAGAAAGCGTCAAAACCAGCGACCCCGACCTTATTGTGGTTGACGGGCGCCTGGTTGAGCAGTTCGGCGAAAAAGTCCGGCAGGACTTTCCGCAAAAACATCTTATCGCCTGGATGAACGAGAAGAATTCCCGTCTTGCCGTGCAAATGATCCTTAACGGGGCCTTTGACTGCCTCTCGGCGCCGGTTCAGGAGGAAGAAGTCATCGGAGTTCTGGACAGGGCTCTAAACCACATAAATTCCTGCACCGAACCGCTGGTGGAGAAAAAAAAGGTGTTTTCGTTCCTGCCGGTTATCGCGGGTACTCTGGCCCTTGCCGCCGCCGTCGCGCTCTATTTCTTTATTTCGTCTTTTCAGGGCGACAAAAGCAAATCATATTCCTTATCTCACCAGAACCCCACAGGTATTTTCCGCAGTGAATCGTTTCTGTGGACCGCCGACTGGTATACCCAGAGCGTTTACAACTACAAAATAGGCAAAGAACTAAAATCCAACAGGACATATTATTTCCAAAACCTCAACCCAAGCTCCATTGCCTACGCCTCCGGCATGCTCTGGATCGGCGGCACGGACGGGCTCTTAAGAAATTACGAGCTTACAAACGACGAACCTATTCTAAAAAATGCCTTTAAACTGCCTTCAAACTCGCCGTCGGCAATTTGTCCGCAGGACGAATACCTGTGGATAGCCGACACGGACGGCGCGATTTATCAGCTGTTATTGAAAAAGCCGGAGCAGGTCATAGCCAAATACCAGTATCCCGGTATTATGCCTGTAGGGCTCTTCTGGGACGGAAGAAATTTCTGGTCGGCTGACGGCAAGGCAGGCAAGATATATAAACACTCCGGCCCGACCGAGTCCTTTAAGATCCTTTCCACATTTTCTCTTTCTGTTGAAGGAGGAGGAAACCTGGCCGGCATAAGCGGCGACAAACATTTTCTCTGGCTGATTTACAGCGGAGCTCCTTCTAAAATACTGAAATATCCCGTTAAGAACCTTAGATAACTGAAGTATACGGACAAATTAAAGAGGTCAAAAATGTCATCTGAATGGCGGCGTAAATACGCGAGAATCTCCTGTTTTCTGCCAACACTGATACGGTTTCCTCTTGTCTTTGAATATCATTCGGAGAAAGGGCTTTCTGACGGCTGGGGTGTTATTCATGACATCAGCCTCGGCGGAATTAAATTTGAGAGCAGAGAACTGCTTAATAAGGGACAGAAGGTTTTCATCAGCTTTACGATATCCAATAATTTTATTTTCACGAACGCTCCCGGCATTATAACGAGGATAATAAAAAACGGCATATATTACACTTATGGAATCCAATTTGAGTCCCTTGTGGACCAGCAGCATCTGAAAGACGCGCTTGAGGACTATTTCATTACGAACAAGGAAAAATAACGATGCAGATAAAAATTCCGAAATTTATGATGAAGAAGGGAGTGGTAATTCGGGTAAACCCTAAACCGCTTGACTCGGCCGCGCCTCAGCAGCCCGAGAAACCAAAAACTTCCCAGGAAGATGACCTGCGAAAAAAATCCACCCCTGCCTTAATTGATTCTTTAAACGACAACGATCCATTCATCCGTTCCGTAGCCGCGGAGGTATTAGGCAGGCTCAAAGAAAAGGTTGCCGTTGATGAGTTGATAGCGGCGCTTAAGGACCATTCCAAGCATGTAAGGGAAAAGGCCGCGATAGCGTTGGGGCATATCGGAGATAAATCGGCCGTGCCGGCGCTCATAGAATCTTTAAATGACGAATCCGAAGAAGTGCGGGTGACAGTGGCGGGCGTTTTGGGCCATTTGCACGATAAAATGGCGGTGCCGGCTCTTATCCAGGCGCTTTCCGATCCGAGCCCTCTTGCCAGGATGAAGGCGGCTATTTCGCTGGGCATAATAAAAGATCCGGCAGCCGTAACGCCCCTTTTCAATACTTTGAAAGACGAGAACGAACTGGTCAGAAAATATGCCTGCGAAGCTCTCGGAAATATCGGCAGGCCCGCCGTTCCGGCTCTTCTGCTGGCCCTCAGGGATGACAGGGTTCGCGCGCATGCCGCCCAGTCACTGATAAAAATAAAATAATTATTATGCCGATTTCTGGATTCTTTTCAAAGTTATTCAACAGCGTGCCATCCGGAGACCTCGCGTCGCCCGGACGGCTTAACGCCTCTTTAGCCGAGGGGATAAAGGATCAGGATGTCCTTGTCAGAGCCATAAGCATTGAGCTTGCCGGAAAAGTAAAAGACACCTCCCTGGTGCCTTTATTGATTGAGGCGCTTAAGGATCCTTTTCATGTCATCCGCCAGAAAGCCGCGCAGACGCTCGGCCACATAGGCAGCAGGAAGGCGCTTCCGGCCCTAATTGAAGCCATAGAAGACCCTTCCGACGAAGTTCGCGTGACTGTCGCCGGTGTACTGGGATATATTAAGGATAAGACCGCGGTTCCGGCGCTTATAGCCGCTCTTTCGGACAAAAACCCTCACGCGCGCATGAAAGCCGCGATATCTTTAGGTTATCTCTGCGACCCAAAAGCCATTGAGCCGCTCGCGAAAACAATGAAGGACGAAAACGAGCTGGTCAGAAAATATGCCTGCGCCGCGCTCGGGAATTTCGGGCGCAAGGCCGTGCCGGCCCTGCTTGAAGCCATGAAAGAAGAAAAAATGAGAGAGTATGTCAGCGAATCTCTAATGAAAATAAAATGAAAGGCGAGTAAAAAAATGGTCAGTTATAATTTTGCTGAAATTGAGAAAAAGTGGCAGAAACATTGGAATGATAAGGGCCTCTTTAAGGCCGACGACAAAGGCGTAAAACCAAAGTATTACTGCCTTGTCATGTTCCCGTATCCTTCGGGTAAACTGCACATGGGCCATGTCAGGAATTATGTGTTAGGGGATGTTTTCGCCAGGTACTACAGAATGAAGGGCTTCAATGTTCTTCAGCCCATAGGCTGGGATGCTTTCGGCCTCCCCGCGGAAAACGCGGCGATCAAAAATAAAATTCACCCCGAGAAGTGGACCAGGGAAAACATCAAGCACATGGCCTCTCAGCTTAAAGATATAGGCATTTCGTACGACTGGAACCGCGAGCTTGCCACCTGTGACGAGCAGTACTACAGGTGGAACCAGTGGTTTTTCATTAAGATGTGGGAGAAAGGCCTCGCCTACCGCAAGAAAGCCAGAGTGAACTGGTGCCCTTCCTGCGGGACCGTGTTGGCGAACGAACAGGTCAACCAGGGAAAATGCTGGCGCTGCGACTCCGCGGTGGAAGACAGAGACCTGGAGCAGTGGTTTTTTAAAATTACGCAGTATTCCGACGAGCTTCTCTCGGGGCACGATGAACTCAAAGACGGCTGGCCCGAAGAAGTCCTTTTAATGCAGAAAAACTGGATAGGCAAATCCACCGGAGCTGAAATTGATTTTAAAGTTGTCTCCGATTCAGGCCGCGAATCATTTATAAAAGTATTTACCACCAGGCCCGACACGCTTTTCGGTGCCACCTTCATGGTTATTGCCCCGGAGCACGCTATAATAAAACAGTTTCATGAGGATATAAAAAATCACGGCGAACTGGACGATTACGCGGCGCAGGCTAAAAAGAAGTCCACTATTGAGCGCCTTTCCGACGAGAAAGATAAAACCGGCATAAGAGTCGCCGGCCTCTCGGCTGTTAACCCCGTGAACAATTCCAAACTGCCCATATTCGTGTCGGATTATGTGCTGACCGATTACGGCACCGGCGCTATAATGTCCGTCCCGGCCCATGACCAGCGGGACTGGGACTTCGCGAAGAAATACAACCTGCCTGTTGTTGAAGTTATCCATTCAAAGGATTCTGACATTTCAAAGAAGGCCTACGAGGGCGAAGGCAAAATGGTTAACTCTGGGCAGTTCAACGGCATAAGCTCGGTTGAAGCGCTTGAAAAAGTAACCGCCTGGGTTGACGGCCAAAAACTCGGCAAAAAGACCGTGAATTTCAGGCTGAAAGACTGGCTGCTCTCGCGGCAACGCTACTGGGGAACGCCAATACCAATGATTCACTGTGAAAAGTGCGGCACTCTGCCGGTTCCGGAAAAGGAGCTTCCTGTGGTGCTGCCTCAGGATATTCAGATAACAGGAAAAGGCGGGTCTCCGCTTGCCGAGTCGGCTTCTTTTGTAAAAGCCAAATGCCCGAAATGCGGAGGCAAGGCAAAGCGGGAAACCGACACCATGGACACCTTTGTGGATTCTTCCTGGTACTTCGCCCGTTATTGCGACTCAAAAAACGACAAACTCCCGTTTTCGCCAGAGCTTGCCGATAAATGGATGCCGGTTGACCAGTATGTCGGTGGAATTGAACATGCCTGCATGCACCTTATATATTCCAGGTTCTGGTTTAAGGTTATGAGAGACCTGGGTCTTGTCAAAGCCAATGAACCCTTTAAGAGGCTTCTTACCCAGGGCATGGTAACCCTCGGCGGCAGCGCCATGTCAAAATCCAAAGGCAACATAGTCACGCAGGACGAGATAATATCAAAATACGGAGCCGATACCGCCAGGCTCTTCATAATGTTCGCGGCTCCTCCCGAAAAACAGCTTGAATGGTCCTCGGAAGGCGTTGAGGGTTCCTGGCGTTTCATTAACAGGGTTATTCGCCTTGTGGAGCGCATAAAGGAACCGTCGCCCAACAATCAGCAGAGTTCCGTGGAACAGACCGAGGCAAAGAAAGCCGCCAACGCTTCACTGCGCACTCTCATACACAGGACGATCAAAAAAGTTACGACCGATATAGAAAAAGAACAGCAGCTTAACACCGCTATAGCGGCGGTAATGGAACTGGTAAACGCCCTTTACTCTTATTCCTACTTCGGCGACGATATTTCAAAACAGGCCGTTGAAACAGTGGTTCTTCTGCTGGCGCCGTTCACTCCTCATGTGGCCGAAGAGCTTTGGGCTGAACTCGGGCACAAAGAAAGCCTGCTTCTGACGAAGTGGCCCGAAACGATGGACGAGTTCCTCAAAGAGGAAAATGTTGAACTGCCGGTTCAGATAAACGGAAAGCTCAGGGGCCTTGTGCAGGTAAAATCAGGAATATCCGAGGCCGAACTCAGGTCTATAATAGAGAATGAGCCGCGCTTCAGGCCCTACATAAACAGCAGAGGCATAAAGAAATTCATTTATGTGCCCGGCAAAATAGTAAACCTTGTCGCCAATTGAAATTTTACCGCTAAACGCGGCCTTGGAGGGAATATGTACAGAAAGTTTTTACTGGCAGTCCCGGCGATTCTTTTCACCGGCGTTATATTTTTTACGGGCTGTTCTTCGCCGTACACACCCGCGCCTCAAATTCTTCCGGCCCACATCAAAAGGGTAGCCATACGGCCGGTTATTAACAACACCTCTCAGTACGGGCTTGAGGAAAAAATGACCCTTGCCATTACCGACGAGTTTGTCAGAGACGGCAGGCTTGCCGTGGTAAACAGCGAAAGCGAAGCCGACGGCATTGTCGTAACCGAGATAAACCGATATATTCTTCAGCCTCTTACCTACGACTCCAATATGGTAACCGAGCAGTACAAGCTGTGGGTGCTGTTAAATGTCTACTTTATTGACAGAGTTAACAATGTTACCCTGTGGTCTGAGGCAAACCTTGAAGGCGTGCAGATATTTTACGACGCCACCAGGCCCGGCGGGCGTTCCGAAGAAGAAGTCCGCGAAACTCTCTGGAGCAACTTTGCCAGAGATATTACAAAAAGAACTGTAGAGGGCTTTGGCTCGGTCAGCGGCGCCTCGGACAAAAAAATACCAAAGTAATGCCAAATATAAAACCCCAGGATTTTTACGGCCAGCTTAAGAAAAAACAATTCCAGCCGGTGTACCTCATAGCCGGCGAGGAAACCTATCTGGTTGACGAGGCCGTAAACGCCGTTGAAAAAGCGGTGAATACGGACGACTTAAACAAAGAAGTTTTCTTCGCTCCGGACTTTTCCGTTGACACACTTCTGATGGCCGCCCAGACGCTTCCTTTTTTATCCGACCGGCGACTGCTTATAGTCAAGAATGCCGAGAGGCTCAAGGCGGCGGATTCTTCAAAGCTGGCCGACTTCCTAAAAATGCCCTCCACGGCCTGTTGCATGGTTTTGATATGGAACGAAAGGCCGGCCAAGGGAGATAAGTCTTCAAAACTTTTTGAGGCGGCGGGCGCCGCTGGGGCGATTGTTGAATTCAGGGCTCTTTACGACAGAGAACTGCCGGTCTGGGTGGCGCAGAAAGTTAAATCGCATTCAAAAACTATTTCCGCGCATGCCATAGATTATCTGATAGCAGAATCCGGGAACAATCTGCTGGAACTTGAAAATGAAATTGAGAAACTGGTTCTTTTTTCCGGAAAGTCAAAAGAGATTTCGCTTGAAGCCGTTGAAAAAATAAGCGGCCACACAAAACAAAAAAACCTCAACCAGCTTTCAGAAGCGGTTGAGTCCAAATCAACAGCCGCGGCCTTAAAGATAGTGGACGGACTGCTTGAAGAGGGGGAGATACCCCTTCGCATGCTCGCGACGCTGAACAGGGTTTTCAGGCGCCTGCTTACGGCAAAAAGCCTCATGCTGGAAAATGGGAAAGATGATGCCGACATTCGGGCCGAATTGCGCCTGCATCAGTATTTTGACCGGTTTTTTTTCTCCAACCTGTCCAAGTATTCTCTGGCGGAGTTAAATCAAAGCATTGAAACCATTTTGCGGGCCGACCTGGAGCTTAAAACATCCAGCAGGCCGGAGCAGTTTGTTTTTGAAGAGTTGATTCTTTCCCTGACCGGGAAAAATAAAAAAGCAGCCGTTATTTAATAATACCGGCTGCCTTTTAACAATATACTAAAAGCTATTTGCTGATTGAATGAACAAGTTTTGAAAGCCTGGCTCTCTGGTTGGATGCCGCGTTCTTATGGATAACATTGCGGCGGGCAGCCTTGTCCCATTCCGAAAAGGCCGTGCGGAGAAGCTCCTGAGCGGATTTCAAATCTTTTTTCGCCACGGCTTCCTCAACTTTTTTTACAAGAGTTTTAATCTTGCTTTTCACGGAAAGATTCTGCGCGGCGCGGCGTTTTGATTTACGATGTTCTTTAAGCGCCGAAGTGTGCCGGCCGGTCTTTAATTTTGCCATTTGATTCCTCCAGTATGTTTGTTTCTTTCAGTTAACGGATTTTATCATTTTTTAATACAGTAGTCAAATTACGCCCGCGGACTAATGAAAACACAAAAAAAACTAACTCATCACGCCGGTAAAGTAGCCGCCGGTACCATGGTTTCAAGAATTCTCGGCTATCTGAGGGATATGCTTGTGGCGCATACTTTCGGAGCCGGTTTTGCCGCCGACGCTTTCTACGCGGCCTACAGAATCCCGAATTTATTCCGCAGGCTTCTCGGAGAGGGAGCTCTGTCGGCTTCCTTTATACCAGTTTTAAGCGATTACCTGCATAACAAAAGCAGGGAGGAGACACAGAAATTCATTAACTCGCTCTTTACCGTGCTAACCCTGATCCTGCTCGCGCTTACGGCTCTCGGAATAATCTTCGCCCCTCAGCTTGTTAACATAATAGCCTATGGCTTCACCTCAGACCCCGACAAACTCGCGTTGACTATAGACCTGACGCGCCTTATGTTTCCGTTCCTGTTCTTTATCTGCCTCGCGGCCCTTGTGCTCGGCGTGCTCAACACTCTGAGCTCTTTTTTTGTGCCAGCGGTGGCGCCGGCTTCGCTGAGCGTCGCCGAAATAGGTTTTATCCTCGCCTTAGCCCCGCTTCTCTCTCCGGACAACCAGATCAAAGGGCTGGCTATAAGCGTTATTATAGGAGGACTGGGCCAGCTCGTCATACAACTTCCCAAAATGGCGAAGTTGGGCTGGAAATTCGGATGGAACCCCGACTTTTCCCATCCGGGATTAAAAAGGGTCGGGACCCTGATGATCCCGTCAATGATCGGCCTTTCGGTTGACCAGATAAATTCTTTTGTTGACACCGTCTGCGCTTCATTCCTTATTCAGGGTTCTATTACGGCGCTGTATTACTCAAACCGCGTCATGCAGCTGCCGCTTGCCATTTTCGGCCTGGCGCTGGCAAGCGCCGCGCTCCCGGCGATGTCCAAATATGTCGCGCAGAACAATATCGCTTCCGTAAAAGAAACCATTAATTATTCCCTGAGGCTGATAATTTTCATTCTACTGCCTGCCACCGCCGGCCTTGTTGTGATAGGCCTCCCGATAATTGAGGTTCTGTTTCAGAGAGGGGAATTCAGCCATCAGGCATCATTGATGACTTACAGCGCTTTAGCATATTATTCTCTCGGCCTGCCCGCTTACGCTGCCGTAAAAATCCTCGCCAGCTCATTTTACGCGTTTCAGGATACAAAAGTGCCTGTCAAAATAGCCGCGGCCGCCATGCTGTTAAATGCCGTCCTTAATATCCTTTTGATGAGGCCCATGGGCGTAGGCGGCCTCGCGCTTGCTTCTGCCATTTCCTCATGGGTTAACGCTGGAGCGCTCGCGTTTCTTTTAAGGAAAAAAATCGGCCCCCTGGGAATAAATAAGATAATCTCATCCACTTTAAAGACCATTATCGCCTCGGCGATAATGTCGGTTGTATCCTACATGATAGCCTACAGGTGGCTCCCGGCCTACCCGGGCATTGCCATGTTTGCCGCTCTCGCGGGAGGCGTGGCATCATTTTTTGCCGCCGCCTACCTGCTGCGCGCTGAAGAAATTAAATCCATAATAAGCGTTCTCAAAAAAGAGAAACCGACTGGCAGCGATTAATACAGGCTCAAGGTGCCTGCCGCCCGCAAATGACTGAATTCATTGATTTTAAGAAATTTAAGAATTTGCCTGAATCTCCCGGCGTCTATATAATGAGAGACAACGCCGGAAGAATAATATATATAGGCAAAGCCAAGAATTTAAGAAAACGCGTTTCATCCTACTTCCGAAGCGATGTTGAAATAAAAGTCCGGTCAATCATTAATTCTTTGCGCCACCTGGATTATTTTCTGGCAGCTTCCGAGAGTGAAGCCCTGGTAGTTGAGCGCCAGCTTATCAACAGTTACAAACCGTTCTACAACGCCCTGTGGCGCGACGATAAATCCTACCCGTACCTCAAACTTTCCCTCAAAGAGGACTTTCCAAGGCTTTTTATCACAAGAAAACACCTGAATGACGGCAGCGCATACTTTGGGCCCTACCCTCAGGCTTTCCAGGTAAAAAACCTGCTTTCCTGGCTGCATAAGGCTTTCAGGTGGCGTTACTGCAGGATGGAAATATCGTCAGACAGGCTCCCTGAATGGAAAAAAGTTGCTTCCTGCCTCTATCTGCAAAGCGGGCGCTGCCCTGCCCCGTGCGCCGGAAAGATAAGCAAAAAAGATTACGGAAAAATAGTTTCTGATTTAAAGTCATTTCTTAAGGGGAAATACGGCAGCCTGGTTGGAGAATGGCGCAATGAGATGAAGGCGCTGAGCCGGAACCGTGAATTTGAAAAAGCCGCCGAGATAAGAGACAGGATAGCCACGCTTGAAAAAATGTCCGAAAAAGTCACTCTCCGCGAGATAAAACCGCAGGATCTCGGCGCCGCGCTTGAATCCAGCAGGTCTCTTGAGGAAATCAAGAACGCGCTAAACCTCGCGAAATGGCCTGTTACGATTGAGGGTTTTGACATTTCAAACACATCCGGAACTCTGCCGGTCGGCTCCATGGTCAGATTTTACAACGGGAACCCCGACAAGGACAACTACCGGAGATTTAAAATAAAAACCGTGTCCGGCATAGACGACACAGCCATGCTAGGTGAAACCGTGTACAGAAGGTATTATTCTCTGAAAAACAACAAAGCCGGGCTTCCGGATCTTATTTTAATTGACGGCGGCAAGGGGCAGCTTTCCGCGGCTTTAGAAAGCCTTGAAAAGTTATCTCTAAAAATACCCCTGGTATCAATAGCCAAGAAAAATGAGGATCTTTTCGTCCCGGGTTCCGGCGCTCCCATAAAACTTTCAAAAGAAAGCGCAGGGCTTCATCTGCTGCAGGCTGTCAGAGACGAGGCTCACCGGTTCGCGGTCTCATACCACAGACAGAGGCGTTCAAAGCTGATGGGTCTGGACTGATTCAGCCTAAACAGGAGGATTCATGGAGAATTTAACCGCAAAAGCCATTGAACTGTCGCAGCTCGTGTCGTATTCAGAAGGCGCCGTCGTCAGCCGAGAAATTTTACGCAAGGAACACGGCACGGTAACCGTTTTCGCGTTTGACGCGGGCCAGGGATTAAGCGAACACACCGCGCCTTTTGACGCCATGGTAACTATTCTTGACGGCGAGGCAGTCATAAACATATCGCGTAAACCGCATGAACTGAAAAAAGGGGAAACAATAATTATGCCCGCCGGAGAACCGCATTCGCTGATGGCTAAGAATAAATTTAAAATGCTGCTTACCATGATTAAATCAAATTAGGTTCGCATGCCATTCAGATTCATGATCATTGATTTTTTTTGAAAAAGCCTTGATTTTTACAAAATATTGAACAATAATATACGCGTAGTTCAATTTATTGAGACCGTGAGGCTTACCATGTGCAAGAGCATAATGTTGGTTGACGATGAACACGAGGTCGTGACTTTTCTTGGGAACTTCCTGAAGAGATTAAATATTTCCAGCATTCAGGTGACTTCCGGAGAAGATGCCCTTCTTGCTTATGATAAGGATAAAATTGATTTTGTTTTTCTTGATGTCCAGCTCAAAGGGATAGACGGCATAGATGTGTTAAAGGG
Source organism: Elusimicrobia bacterium RIFOXYA2_FULL_47_53 (assembly GCA_001800315.1). GTDB lineage: Bacteria > Elusimicrobiota > Endomicrobiia > Endomicrobiales > XYA2-FULL-47-53 > XYA2-FULL-47-53. Next base: position 111,418 of record MGVE01000016.1, read on the forward strand.
GCTGAAAAAGATCAACCCGGACGCAAGGGTTGTGATGATAACCGGAAAAGCCGAGAAGAGTTACCAGGACATGGCTAGAGAATTGGGGGCTATAGATTATATCACTAAACCGCTGGATTTAGGCGAGTTGCGTGAAAAGATAAACAAATACCTAATTCAATGAAAAAAGACTACCGAAAAGAGCTTGAAATAGCGGCACGGCAGATGATTTTGGTACATAATGCCGATGTCCTTATTAAGCTTATCCTCAAAACAATCCTCCGAAGCATCAATGTAAACCACGCCGGTATATTCCTATACGACAAAGAAAAAAAAGAATATGTAGTGAAAGTTTCCAAGGGGGAAGAAGGCCTTAAAGTGCCCCAGGGATTCGCGAAAGTAAAAGCGGACAATCCTCTTATTAGTTTTTTTTCGGACCCTGCCTTTAAATCATTCAACCGCGGATATTTTCTTTCAACCCTCACCAAATCCTACGCAGCGCAGGCAAAATCCTCCGGCAATAAAAAACTTATTACCATTTTTGAAAAGATGAAAGATGAGATGTCCTTATTCAGCGCAGATGCGCTGATACCCGGCTATTTCAGGGATGACCTGATAGGAGTGCTGTTTCTCGGCGAAAAAGCCGACGGAAAACCGCTGACCGACGAGGAACTGGGGTTTCTTTCCGTACTTGCCTCGGATGTGGTCATGGCAATACAAAATGCCTGGCTTTTTGAAGATTTAAATAAACAGCTGGCGGCTAACAAGAGGTTATTTGACGGCACAATCTCGGCGCTTTCGGGAGCCATTGAAGCAAAAGACATTTATACCGTAGGCCATACCGAGCGGGTAGCCAGGCTTGCCTTGCAGATAGCCGAGAATATGCAGAATAACGCTATCTCGCAGTCTAAGGCTTTCAGGGAAAACCTGCATATTGCGGCGCTTCTGCATGATATCGGTAAAATTGCCGTTCCGGAAATCGTATTAAACAAAAAAGAACCGTTGAATGAGGAAGAATACAAACATATTGTCAAACACCCCATTGTAGGAATTGAAATTCTGGTCTCCATAAAGGAATTTGAAGATGTTATTTTAGGCGTTAAATATCACCACGAAAGATACGACGGCAAAGGCTATCCTTTCGCTCTTAAAGGCGACGAGATACCGCTGGTCGCCTCAATTATTTCCGTCGCTGACACTTTTGACGCCATGACTTCCGACCGCGCGTACCGAAAAGCCATGCCGCGCGATGCGGCAATAGAAGAAATAAAGAAAAACAGCGGCAAGCAGTTCCATCCCGAAGTTGTTGATGCTTTCCTTAAAACCTGCCAATAAAATTGGTATAATCATCTTGCAATGAACTACTCCCAGGCGCTTAAGGCGCTTAAAGCCCAAAGAAACCCAAAGGCAGCCGCCGGCATGGCGCGCTACGGCATTAACCCTGCAAATGTACTCGGGTTATCAATTCCTTTTCTCAGGGAAATGTCGGCCTCAATAGGCACAGACCGGAAGCTTGCGTTTCAACTGTGGGGTTCCGGCATTCACGAAGCCAGGATTCTCGCTTCCATGATAGCCGACCCGTCAAAGTTTACTTCAGGCTCTATGGACGCATGGGCTAAGGAGTTTGACTCCTGGGATGTCACGGACCAGTGCTGTATGAATCTTTTTGAAAAGACCTCTTACGCCTACTCTAAAGCATTCAAATGGTCCGCGGCGAAAAGTGAATTTGTGAAAAGAGCGGGCTTTGTAATGATGGCAAGGCTCGCGGTCAGCGACAAGACAGCTCCGGACTCAAGATTTATCGCGTTTTTTCCGTCAATCCGCAAGGGCGCCCGCGACAACAGAAATTTCGTAAAAAAAGCCGTCAACTGGGCTGTACGACAGATCGGCAAAAGAAACAGCGCGCTCAATAAAAAAGCTATGCTGCTTTCCGAGGGCCTGCTTGAGTCGGATATCCCTTCCGCCAGATGGGTAGCCGCGGATGCCCTCAGGGAACTGAAGTCGGCGGCCGTGCAAAAGAGGCTTTTACGATGAAAATATTATTTTTAGCCCTTCTAAGCCTGACAATGGCTTCATCAGCGGCATTCGCGCTTCAGGGCAAACTGATCTTAAAAAGCGGGCACAGCTTTAAGGGCGATATAACGAAATATTCCGACGGGAGTTATCTGGTCTGCGGCAGGAGCGGTGCGGTCAAGTTTGAAAAGAGCGAAATATCCAGAGTTATAGTTTACTCAAGCAAAGACCCGCTTTCCGAAAGCTTTGCTTCCTCGCTGAAAGTGACACCCGGAGCCAGGCCGGCGGCGAGTTCGTCGGCTACGCCTTACGACAATACAATACATAAAGCCGCCAAAAAGAACAACATTGACCCGGCTTTGGTGAAGGCGATAATAAAGGCAGAATCCAATTTCAATCCGCTGGACCGCTCAGCGAAAGGCGCCTGCGGGCTTATGCAGCTTATGCCGCAGACAGCCAGGCTCCTGGGTGTTAAAAACATATATTCACCCGAGGAAAACATTTTGGCGGGAACGCGTTTTTTTAAAGATATGCTCTTTAGGTTTAACGGCAATGTGGACAAGGCTCTTGCGGCTTATAACGCGGGGCCCGGCGCGGTTGACAGGTATAATTCCATACCGCCCTACAAAGAAACAAAAAACTATATCAAAACCGTAAACAAAAACTTCATAAAGTACAAAAATCGCGACGGGAGGATATGCAGTTATACCGACGCTAACGGCTGCACCACTATATACAATGTCAAATAAAATTCCGCCGGCTATTCTCTCCAAGATTAAAAGGTATCCTCTGTTCTACCAAAAGGTCTGGCTTGAGTGCGCCAAAATAAGCAGGGGAGAAACCCTGTCGTATGGTGAACTTGCCAAAAAGGCGGGAAGCCCCGGGGCGGCGCGCGCCGTAGGAACCGCTCTGTCAAAAAACCCTTTCGCGCCGGTTATACCCTGCCACCGGGTCATCGCGGCCAACGGAAAACCGGGCGGTTATTCCGGACGGGGCGGGATAAAAAAGAAAATTTCTCTGTTAAAGCGGGAGGGGGCTATTTAATGCAGAACAAATGGAGATTTATCAATTCCGGGCCTATGGATGGCGCGGATAACATGGCATTAGACGAGGCCGAATTTCTATACAAAGCGTCAAAAGATACGGAGGTCTCATCGTTCAGGGTTTACTGGTGGAGTGAACCGTGCGTCACCATAGGATATTTTCAGAAACACAATGATTTTCTGGACTACAAACTGCCTATTTTCCGCAGGATGACCGGCGGGCTCGCGGTAAGGCACTGGCCTGACATATCCTACTCTCTTGTCACAGGCGAGGATGAGTGGCCCGCAATTTACGACCAGAACCAGACCTATAAATTGATACATTCGGGAATAAAAAAAGCCATGAACGCGCTTGGCATTAAATCCGAGTTCAGCCCGGCCCGGAATGACAAGTCACTGCTTTGCGTTAAAACCATATTTGAGTACGACCTTATTTCTTCGGGTAAAAAACTCGTGGGTTCAAGCCAGCGGAGGCGGGGAAAAACTCTGCTTGTCCAGGGTTCTATACATATACCCGAGGGCACCGGCAAGCAGGCCGCGGCCGCGGCGCTCCTTGAGGGCTGGCAGGACGAACTACAAACGAGATTTTCAGTAGGCGCTCCGGAAAGCTTTGAGCTTCAAACCATGAAAGAGCTTGCCGCCACAAAATATAACTCTCCCGAGTGGAACCTGAAATATTGACTTTTGAGCGGTATTTTAGCTTAATATATCCGTGGCTGTCGCAGGCCATCGGACGGATTTATGAAAAAAGAAGCTAAATTATACGATAAACTACCCGACAACCGCGTTGCCTGCGGGCTTTGCGCTCACCACTGCGTCATTTCTGACAGCGCTTTTGGCGTCTGCGGCGTCAGAAAAAACGAGAACGGAACACTCTTTACGCTCGGTTTCGGAGAACTCATAGCGGCGCACATTGACCCCGTTGAAAAAAAACCTCTCTATCATTTCCTCCCGGGAAGCCAAACCTATTCCATAGCCGCGGCCGGCTGCAACTTCAAATGCTCCTTCTGCCAGAACTGGCAGATATCCCAGCTTAATTACAGGCATGGCGATATCCCGACGGAATTCACGAGCCCCGAATCCGTGGTAAAATCCGCCCTGGAATCCGGATGCAAGTCAATTTCCTACACCTACACCGAACCCACGATATTCTTTGAGTACGCGATGGAAACCGCCGAGCTCGCGAAAGAATCGGGGCTGGAAAATATTTTTGTGACTAACGGCTATATGACGGAGGCCGCCATAAAGGAAATAAAACCGTTTCTCGGCGCGGCAAACATTGACCTTAAAAGTTTCAGCGACGATTTCTACCGTAAAATATGCAAAGGCACGCTTAAGCCGGTGCTTGACTCCATAACTGCCATGGTAAAACACGGGATTTGGGTTGAGATAACAACCCTAATTATTCCAGGACTAAACGACTCTCCGGAAGAACTCGCTCAAATCGCGCGGTTTATCGCTCAAACGGGCAAAGAAATACCATGGCACATAAGCCGTTTCCACCCGGACTTTCAAATGTCAGATACACCGCAGACTCCGCATAAAACGCTGGAATCGGCCGTGGAGGCAGGCAAGAAAGCGGGCTTAAAATATATTTATATGGGCAATGTCGCAGACGGAAGCGATACGCTTTGCCCGAAATGCGGCATAACGCTCATAAAAAGAGACTGTTTCGCCGTTATTTCCAATAAACTTAAAGGTTCAAACTGCCCCGCCTGCGGAACGAAGATTGACGGAATATTGTAATCCCCTGCTGACATCCCACTCGTTTTGTGAATACTGAGTGAGTTATCTGAGATTCCTTTTTGTGGCACAAAAAGTTGGGATATGTAAAATTTTATTTGACATTGGGGTGTAATTTGTTATATAAATAGGGCACTGCAAATGGGGTATAAGAGCGTGGGGTGCAAGGCGTTGGCAAGTTCCCTTAAGAAACTCAAAGCAATGGTTTATCCTGTAAAGCGCGCGAAAAAGCTTTACGGGTTTTTTTT
>MGVE01000017.1 GCA_001800315.1 Elusimicrobia bacterium RIFOXYA2_FULL_47_53
AAACTGGGAAAAGGCCGTAGCGCTCGCTCCTGACGATAAGGATATGCCGCAGATCAGAGAGCTGATGAAGAAAATTCAAAACAGGTAGAAGACGGGCGATTGCAAAAAATAGTTATCGGAGGAGCTCGTGAGGGTATTAATTGTAGAGGATGACGCCGAACTTCAAAGCTATATAAGAGCTATTTTTCAGATTGAAGGTTATGAATATGAGAGCGCGTATGACGAGTTGGAATATAAGAAAATAATGGATCGGGGCGAGAAGTTTGATCTGGCCCTTTTAGATTTGAATCTCGGCGCGAAGGGGCAGGAAGGAATTGAGATAGCCAGGGATATCAAGGAAAAGTACCCGGAGATGGCGGCAATTATTTTGTCGGCCCTTTGCGCGGCGGATCTCAAGATCAAGATGCTGAGCCTGGGCGTTGATGATTATGTCTGCAAACCTTTTTACGACGAAGAATTGCTCAGCAGAATAAAAAGAGTCGCGGCCAGGAGAAATATTCAGCTTCCTTCAAAAGAGACAAGGATGAAGTTTGACGACTCAACCGCGACCGCTATCGTAGACGGGAATAAGGTGGAGCTTGAAAAGGATGAATACCTTATTCTTAAGGTCTTAAGTTCAAAGCATGAGAGAGGGATAAAGTGGGACTATCTGTTTGACATAGTCTATGATGAGAGCGAAAAAAATAAGGCGTATTTAGACGAGAAGGTGGCCGTATTGCGGGAAAAGCTTTCCTGGGCGATCAATATTAAGGATGTAGACGGATTTTACAGTCTGGTGTACAAGCTTAAATCTGATGCGCCCAATAATGAAAACCGAAAAAAGATCCTTATTGTTGACGATGACGAGAATACGCAGGAACTGCTCAAAAGCATACTTGAAGAAGGCAATTACGAATGTTTTTCTGCTTTTGAGGGTAACGACGGCTTAAGAAAGATATATGAGGTGAAACCGGACCTTGTTATCCTGGATATTCAGATACCGGGCATTAACGGATTTAAGCTTTGTGAGCTCATCAGAAAGATCAACAAAACAATACCTCTGGTCATAATAACAGGCCGCTTTATAGATCCCTCCGACCGGGCGCTGGGTTTAGACCTTGGCGCCGATGATTACCTGAGTAAATCCACCGACCCGGGTGAACTTCTGGCCAGGATCAGGACTATAATTACCGCATATGACCTGCTGCGCAAAAGCGCCAAGAAAGCCGATTAGTATGCCGGTTAATCGGCTGCGCGTGTTTTAAGCTGAGGGTTTGATAAAGGCAGCGCGGATAAAAGGAAGAAAAATGTTTAAAAAAATGACTAAGGCTTTATTCGGGCTTAGCTTGAGAATGAAATTTTTTCTCATGTTTTTGTTCCTTTCGGTTGCCGCGATTGCGGTCAGCTCTTTTACACTGATAAACTTAAGCGATAAGAATATCCGCAAGCACGCCCAGAAAGAACAGCAGATAACTTATGAATATATTAACAAAGTAATTGAAAACTACCTTGTTGACCTGAACAGGCGGCTGTCCTTTATAGGTGGGTTTGAGAAAACAGGAGTCAGTCAATCTCCTCAGGTAAAAGATGCCATCGCGGGCGCGCTTAAGAAAAACAACGATCTGGTGGCCATTTTTACAGTATTACCCGACGGTACGATTTCAAACAGCGCGCTGATTGATGACTTTGCGGTTCCGAATAATCCCCAGGAGCTTGAGAAAGACTGTTCAGCGCGGGCTCTTTCAGGCGGTGAGGGCGTCAGGTTAAGTAAAATTCAGCAGGCTGGCAACAGGCAGGTAATTAAGCTGATGTATCCTCTCCAGAATAAATCCGGTTTTCTCTGTATGGTTTTTGATGTAAAAGCGATTAATGACGAAATGTTTAAAATTACCAAAACCAGCGGGCACGAAATTTCTCTAATTGACGGTGAGGGCGTGATTATGCTCTCCAGCCGCCCTGAGGGCATAGGTAAATCCATCAGGGGGTTTGGTAAGAATAAGCCTGGATACGGGAAGGTAGTTAATTTTGACGGCGGTGATGCTGAAGTTTTTGTGTCACGAACCGCGATAGATGATTATTATGTCGCCGTTTTTCAGAGCGGCGGCGAGTTAGACTATACCGTGACTTTAATGAAGTCCATTGTGATAGTATGGATACTTATAATCTTAGGTTTGTCGTATCTTCTTTCGGTGCTGCTTTCCGGGTACATTCTTACTCCCATGCTCAATTTAGATGCCGGCATAAAGAGCGTTACTGAGGGAAACCTCAATTACCGCATCAGCGTGCGCGATAATAACGAGATAGGAATACTGACTGACTCCTTTAATCACATGGTTGAAAACCTTAAACCCATGATAGCAAAATATTCCGAACGGGAAGCTGTAGAGGCCAAGGCCGTTCTGGCAAACAGGATCGGACATGAGATCGTGGATCCGGTAATGTCTGTGAATATGGCGGTTTCTCTGTTACAGCGGAATAAAGACAAAGCCGGGCCGCAGGACATCCTGAAATATGCCGAAATAATTAAAAAAGAGATGCAGCAGATAGACAAGATTTCAAGCAACCTTCTGGCATTTTCAAACGACAGACAGCCGGTTATGAGCGATTTTAATCTCAAGGAAGCGGTCTCCGAGGCTTTTTCGGTCGTCCAGCCTCATCATAACATACTTGTAAAGAATGATATCAACAGCGCTCTGCTCATGTACGGCAATAGCAGTGAGATCAAGCTTCTGTTCATAAATCTTTTTGAGAATTCAATTGACGCTCTGAAAGAAACCGGCGGCGAAATAAAAGTTTCCGTTGACGGTTCCGAAGGGAAAATGCAGATAGTGTTTTCCGACAACGGCTGCGGTATCAGCGAAACCAATATAATAAAAATATTTGACCCGCTGTTTACCACAAAAATGCAGGGGTTGGGCCTGGGTCTCGCGGTGGTCAGAAAAATCACGGAGAGGCATGGCGGCAGAATAGATGTGGAATCGCGCGTAAACGCCGGAACTAAATTTATATTCTCTTTTAAAAATATAAAATCCATGGGAGTAAAATCATGAAAAAAATTATGAGGTATCTCCTGGCTCCGTTTTTGTGTTTATTGGTAGCCGGCCAGCTTTGGAGCGGGACTTTCGGTATTGACGAAAAGATAGCGCTGGAAAATTCTATCGGCAAAAAAATTGAGGAAATTGTAGTTAGGATGATAGGGGACAGGAATATAATAGTGCTGGTAAATATTGAGCACAATCCGACCATTGAGCAGGAGACCAGGCAGATCCCGGCCAATCCGGCGGACGCTGTTCTGCCTGATGGTGAATCCAATAATTATCTGCCCGGCATCCCCATGGAGGCTGTGCAGACAGATGTGGTGACAAGAGCCGACGGGACTTTTTCGCAGACCATGAAACTGCCCGACTTTATAAAAAGCATTTCTATTACGCTTATTGTCAGCGATAAGGTTTCTGACGCCCAGCTCGCGGGGGTTAGGGATTATATTGCCTCCATGGTAAACCTTAATGTTGAGCGCGGCGATAAACTTGAAATTAAGAAGATGTTTTTCGCTGAGAATAAAACAGAAAAAATGGAGTACATTAAAAATATTGTAATAACGCAGCTGCCCTGGTTTATAGGGCTTTTCCTTCTGGCGTTTTTTATATTCGGGCCCTTGCGCAGTTTTATGAGGAATCTCGTTTCCGCTATTGAGGTGTTCAGAATACAGGCCGACACCAGGATAGTAAGCCGCTCGGAACTTGGAATGAAAAGAAAGGGTGGAGAGCTCTCTCTTGGCGGCGAAGAACCGCAGGGGGCGCTTGCCGCTGCCGGCGCCGTGAAATCGCTTCCCGGAGGGACGCCGGGCCAGCATTTCAGTTTTATTAACGACGGTAATATTAACAGCCTGATTTATCTTCTAAAATCCGAAAAGCCTGATATGATAGCCATAGTCATGACTTATGTTTCCAAGGAATATTCCAGTATGGTTTTAAACTCTCTGCCTCAGGATCTGCGTTCTGAGACCCTTAAGCGCATGGCGGTAGTCAGACAGTACAGAAGCGAGGATATTCAGGTCCTTGAGGAACAGCTCAAGGAGCGTGTTGATTATCTGCTCGGAGGGCCGCAGAATATAGCCGACCTAATAAATGTCTATGAAGAGGAAGAAAGAGAAAAAGTGCTGTCCGATATCGGAAGGGAAGATCCCTCCATTGTCGCGGCTATCAGAAAACTTCTTGTAACGACAGACGACATAATGAAACTTCCCAAAGAGCACCTCTATGAGGTCTATAAGCTTATCGGCACCAGGATATTCGCCTCGGCTTTAAAGGGCGTGAAGGACGAAATCAGGGATTATGTAATGGCTAACCTTACCGAGGGCGCCAGAGACATGCTCAGGCAGGAAATAGACCTTATACCGGGAGACCTTCCCGTATCAAGGATAAATCAGGCTAAGAAGGACATTATTACCGCGATGAAGCGGCTTGAAGAACAGGGTGTCATAAGGATCCAGAGAGAAGGATAGGCGCTTTTAGCATAATATTGGATTAAGCCGATGATATCGTCGGCTTTCTTCATTTTTTGAAAGAAACCTTAACATCCGGTTAGTTCCGCCGTATTTCTGGCGCGAGTGGGTCTGTTAGGGTGTGTTTTACGCGGGATTTGACTATTCCGCCCAAGTTTGTTAAAATCATATCCCGTTTGAGTTCTGACAACCGTTTATTACTCTCTGTTTACCGCACCGTTAGCTCAATTGGTAGAGCAGGCGACTCTTAATCGTCAGGTTAGAGGTTCGATTCCTCTACGGTGCACTTTTTTTAAGCGTTAAGGGGCGAGTTATTTCTTGCCGCTTATCCCTTTACACTAGTTTGTTGCCGAGATGGCGGAACTGGCAGACGCGCCAGACTTAGGATCTGGTGGGGAGACCCGTCGGAGTTCAAATCTCCGTCTCGGCAGTTAGATGCAGGTGTATGACGGAGATTTGAATAAGGTAGGCGCTCACCTGCTCGCGCCTGTTGCAAACCTCGTGTGGCTTATTCGCCACACTGCAACTGTCTCGGCATTTAAGCTCGTACGCTAATTCGTCATGCCGGAAATGTGTTGTCCGGCATCCATAACAAAGTCATTTTGAATGACTTTTGGAAGTGGATATTCAATAGAGAAACTTGGGTATGACTTCTGAAAATATAATATAAACAACCAAGCAATTGACTCATACATTATAGCCTGTCATAAATATAGTTTTGGCCGGCGGAAAAAGGAAAGCAATAATGGAAAACATGAAAGTAGTAGTAGAAAGTGAAAAGCCATGCGCCGTAACCCTGTCAGTTGAGTTACCATCCTCGGCCGTAAGCAGTGAAACCGAAAAAGTCTACGCTGAGATACAGAGATCCGCTCAGATACCGGGTTTCAGGGCCGGCAAAGCTCCTATGGATATGGTTAAGAAAAACTTTGTTTCTACCGCGAAACAGAAAGTGGCAGAAAACCTTATTCATAACTCGGTTTTCAAGGCTTTGGCCGATAAGAAAGTTGAGCCTGTATATTTTCCGAAAGTTGAGAATATTGATTTTGATTTTGAGAAGCCTTTTAAATTTAAATTCACGGCCGAGCGCCATCCCGTTGTAAAGGCCGTTGACTATAAGGGTATTAAAATTGCAAAAAAAGAGAACCATGTTGACGATGCCAGGGTGAAGGAAAGTCTTGAAGCTTTGCTTGAAAGAAACTCACGGCTTGAAGAGTCAAAAACCGATATCGTAAATGACAAGCATTTTCTTATGGTTGACTACGACGCTTCTATTGACGGCCAGCCGGTTGCTGAGTTAAAGGCTAAGAACCATCTCATTGATATGTCTTCTCCGCAGACGATAGCCGGTTTCAAGGAGGGCCTCACTGGGGTTAAAAAAGGCGAAGCCAGGGAAGTAAAAGTTAAATTTCCGGCCGAGCATCCCAATAAGAAAATCGCCGGAAAGGAAGCGGTTTTTACAATCACCGTGAAAGAAATGAAGGAAAAAGTGCTGCCGGCCTTAGACGATGAGTTCGCCAGGGATCTCGGCTTAAAAGACCTTGCCGAGTTAACGCAGCGCGTAAAAGAAAGCCTTGAGATAGAGGAAAAAAGGCGTCAGGATCAGGAAGTCAATAATCAGATCATTGAGAGCCTTGTAAAATCCAATCAGTTTGAGGTCCCTGCCACTATGGTGGAAGAACAGTCCGCTTTTCTGTTTTCCAAGGCCTCCGATTATCTCAAACAGCAGGGAGTCCCGGAAGCATCGCTTAAGGGCAATCTGGATAAATTAAAAGACAAGTATAAAGAACAGGCCGATAAGGATGTAAGGCTTTCGTATATATTAAATTCTATTTCTGAGATTGAAAAGATTTCCGTATCTGACGAAGATCTTAAAAAAGAGCTTGAGGCTATGTATTCGCAGAACAAAGGGCGGGAGAAGGATGTTGAAAAGTATTTTAATGAGAATAAGGATAAGCTCTCCGCTCATATAAAAGAAGAAAAGATATTTAAGTTCATTTTAGATAACGCCAAGATAAAATAGTTCAGCGGTAAGCGCAGGGCGGTTATTCGTACGCGTTAGAGTTTCGTGCCGCGAAGCCGCTTAATCCGCATAGAGGAGTCTAATATGTCCGGTTTAGTCCCGACGATTATTGAAAGATGGAACCAGGGAGCGGCGGTTGGCTACGACATTTATTCCAGGCTGCTCAAAGACAGGATAATTTTTGTGGGCGGTTACGGCGGCGCCGTGACAACTGATTCCGCGAACCTCATTATAGCTCAGCTTCTTTACCTTGAAGCCGAAGACCCCGACAAAGACATAAACCTTTATGTAAACTCTCCCGGAGGCATGGTTACGGCAGGCCTCGCGGTTTACGACACCATGCAGCACATCAAATGCCCCATAACCACCATCTGCATGGGAATGGCTATGTCTTTCGGCGCTCTGCTTCTTGCGGCCGGAAGCAAAGGCAGGCGTTACGCCCTGCCGCATTCCCGCATTATGATTCATCAGCCCCTTATTTACGGCGAAGGGCTTTCCGGGCCAGTCACGGACATTGATATTGAGGCCAAGGAACTGCTCAATACCAAGGACAAGCTTATAGACATACTCGCGCTGCATACCGGCCAGCCCAAGGAACGGGTGCGCCAGGACACCGAGAGAAATTTTTATATGTCTTCAGAGGACGCGAAGAAGTACGGAATTATAGACGAAATAATGATCACAAGGAAGAAATAATAATATGGCTGACGCTAAGGCTCCCGAAAACGAATATCAATGCGCGTTCTGCCACAAGGGCAAGGTCCACGGCCTTCGCCTGATCGGCGGACAGGGTGTCTATGTCTGTGAGGAATGCGTAAGAAATTCCGCCCAGCTTCTTGAAAAGATAGAAGCCGAGGAGTCCAGAAGGGCTTTAAAAAACCTTCCAAGGCCGAAAGAAATCAAAAAGTCTCTGGATGAATATGTCATAGGCCAGGAAAACGCCAAGAAATCGCTTTCCGTCGCGGTATATAACCACTACAGGCGGCTTGAGTCTCAATCTTCAGGTAAAAGCGATGTTGAGCTTCAGAAGTCAAATATACTTTTAATCGGGCCGACCGGCACCGGCAAAACCCTGCTGGCGCAGACTCTCGCCAAACTCCTGCATGTCCCTTTCGCCATGGCTGACGCCACTACGCTTACCGAGGCCGGCTATGTAGGGGAAGATGTTGAAAATATAATCCTGCGCCTCCTGCATAACGCTTCCTTTGAAGTCAAGAGAGCGGAAAAGGGAATAATTTACATTGATGAGATTGATAAAATATCCCGCCGTTCCGACAGCCCTTCTATAACCAGGGATGTCTCGGGGGAAGGGGTTCAGCAGGCATTGCTCAAGATTCTTGAGGGCACCGTTGCCAATGTCCCGCCCCAGGGCGGCAGAAAACACCCCCAGCAGGAATACATAAGGGTTGACACTTCCAATATACTGTTTATCTGTGGCGGCGCTTTTGACGGCCTTGAAAAAGTCATTGAAGGCCGCATAGTTGAAAGAAAGCTCGGGTTCGGAGCCGAGGTCAAAGGCAAGCAGGACAGAACATCAGACGAAATTCTTGCCATGACTCAGCCGGAGGACCTTATCAGATACGGCCTGATTCCGGAATTCATAGGCAGGCTGCCCGTTGTTTCCACGCTTGAAAAACTCACTCAAAAAGACCTTGTCAGGATACTCACCCAGCCAAAAAATGCCCTTATAAAACAGTACAGGAAAATGTTCGCCCTTGAAGGGGTGGAGCTTGAGTTCACTCCGGAAGCCGTTGAGGAGATAGCGGGGCTTTCAATAAGAAGAGGCTCTGGCGCGAGAGGCCTTCGCGCCATACTTGAAAGCCTGCTGATGGAAACGATGTACGAGCTCCCGGAACTGAAAGGGGCCGAGCGCTGCGTTGTGGATTTGGATGTTGTCTTGAAAAAAATTCAGCCAAAGCTTATTTTCCGCGCGGACACGCAGAAGGAGTCGGCATGAGCGAACTGGATAGAAGGCAGTCAGGCGAGAAAAAAGACCAGATACAGAACATTCCCTCAAAACTTCCTCTTTTGCCCGTAAGGGATATAGTTATTTTCCCGGCGATGGTTCTGCCGCTTGCTGTCGGAAGGGAAAAATCAATTAAGGCCCTTGAAGAAGCCATGTCTTCCCACAGGCTTATTTTTCTCGCGACCCAGAAAAATGTTCAGACGGAAGACCCTTCCCCCGACGATATACACAGAATCGGCACGGTCTCCGAGGTCTTGCAGCTGCTTAAGATGCCTGACGGAACTCTAAAGGTTCTTGTGGAAGGCATACAGCGCGCGAGATGGACCGATTTCAGGGTTAGTGATAAAGGGTATGTTGAGGTAGAGCTTAACATATTGGCTGAAACAGCCGAGAAGACTCCCGAGACCGAAGCGCTGATGAGGCGCTCTTTGTCTTTGTTTGAGCAGTATGTAAAGCTCAATACAAGGCTCCCCATGGAAATATTCGTGGCTGTAACCAATATAGTAGACCCGGGCAGGCTTGCCGATACCATTGCCTCCCACCTCATGATAAAAGTCGCGGACAAACAGGCCATTTTGGAGCTTCCCGTTCCTCATGAGCGCCTTGAAAAGCTTGTTGAAATACTCAATGCCGAGATAGAGATATTAAATATTGAGCGCAGGATTCAGAACCGCGTCCGCAGCCAGATAGAAAAAACCCAGAAAGAATATTATCTTACCGAGCAGATGAAGGCTATTCAAAAAGAGCTCAAGCAGAAGGACGATTACGCCAAAGAACTTGATGAACTGCGCGTTAAGATAAAAGAAGCCAAGCTTCCTAAAGAAGCGTCAGAGGTAGCCGACAAGGAGCTTGTCAGGCTTGAAAAAATGATGCCGTTTTCGCCCGAGGCAACGGTAATCCGCACTTATTTGGACTGGCTTATCAGTCTGCCCTGGGAAGTAACCACCAAAGACAACCTGGACTTAAAGCGCGCCCAAAAAATATTAGACGAGGATCATTTCGGGCTTGAAAAACCCAAAGACAGGGTGCTTGAATACCTTGCGGTTTTAAAAAGGGTGCAAAAAATTAAAGGGCCTATTCTTTGCTTTATCGGGCCTCCCGGAGTGGGGAAAACATCCATAGCAAAATCCGTGGCCAGAAGCCTGGGAAGAAACTTTGTCAGAATCTCGCTTGGCGGAGTCAGAGACGAGGCTGAGGTCAGGGGCCACAGAAGAACCTATATCGGAGCCCTGCCCGGCAGGATAATTCAGTCGCTGAGAAAAGCCAAATCTAATAACCCGGTATTTATTCTTGACGAGATTGACAAGATGGGTTCAGACTGGAGGGGCGACCCTTCCGCGGCTCTGCTGGAGGTTTTAGACCCAGAGCAGAACTACGCGTTTGCCGACCATTACCTGGATGTGGATTTTGACCTTTCAAAGGTAATGTTTATTACCACGGCAAATACTTTGTATAACATTCCAACCACGCTTTTAGACCGCCTTGAAGTCATAAGATTTTCAGGCTATACCACCGACGAAAAGGTTCAGATAGCCCAGAAATTCCTTATACCCAAGCAGTTAAAAGAGCACGGCCTTTCGGAAAACGAGATTGAGATAGCCGCCGACGCGATAAAGGCCGTTATCAACGATTACACTCATGAAGCCGGCGTAAGAAATTTAGACCGCGAGATGGCCAATCTCTGCCGTAAGGTCGCAAAGGACCTTGGCATGGAAGAAAACGCCAAGCCCCGCAAAATAAAGATAACAGCCCAGAATGTCGGCGAATTTCTCGGCGTGCCAAGGTATTCCAAGGATAAAATAGCTCCCAACGATGTAGGCGTGGCTACGGGGCTTGCCTGGACCGAGGTCGGCGGCGAGACACTGACCATTGAAGTCAATAAAATGAAGGGAAAAGGTTCCATGAGCCTGACAGGCAAGCTCGGCGATGTGATGAAAGAGTCAGCCCAGGCCGCCTTGTCCTATGTCAGGGCCTCGGCTAAAAAACTTAAAATTAACGAAGACATATTTAAAGAAACCGATTTCCATGTCCATGTGCCTGAGGGCGCGGTGCCAAAAGACGGCCCCAGCGCCGGAATAGCCATGGCGACGGCTCTTGCCTCCATAGCCAGCGGCAGGCCGCTTAAAAAGGGCCTTGCAATGACAGGCGAAGTGACTTTGAGGGGCAGGGTTCTTTCAATCGGCGGGCTCAAAGAAAAGGTGCTGGCCGCCTATCGCGAGGGGATGAAAACCGTAATTTTCCCTGACGGCAACAGAAAAGACCTTGCCGACATACCAAAGGACATTCAGAAGGAGATAAAACTTATCCCCGTTAAGCACATGGATGATGTCATAAGGCTCGCGCTGGAAGGAAAGGCATCAAAGAAATAGTTTCAGTATAGGTTGTCCGCTCGTATGGTGGTGGCTTTGGGATTGCACGGATGACGCGTTATCCGTGCATTTTCTGTTATAGGAAATATATTTTTCGGGTAGTTGACAATTACTTCAAAAAAAACAATAATATATACATTGTGAAAGATTTCACGAAGTATGGTGAAACGGATTTCGCAAAATTAAAGGCGCCGGCCCTACAACTACCTGCCGGCAAAAGGAGAGTCAAGATGAAAAAGCATTATTTGTTAACGCCAGGGCCTACGCCTATCCCGCCGGAGATCGCTCAGAAAGAGTCGCTTCCCATTCTGCACCACAGGACCAGTGAGTTCTCCGCGATATTTTCCGAAGTCGCTGAAGGCCTGAAGTATGTGTTTCAGACAAAGAATGATGTTTTGATCCTGGCTACCTCCGGAACCGGCGCCATGGAATCGTCCATCTCCAATCTTTTGTCGCCCGGGGACGCTGCTCTTGTCGCTTCCTGCGGCAATTTTGGCGAACGCTGGGGCAAAATAATGGAAGCTTACGGCATTAAGCCCACGATTATCGCCGCCGAATGGGGCAAGACAGTAAATCCGGCCGATATCGCCAAGGCTCTTGCCGATAACCCGCAGATTAAAGCCGTTTACGCAACCCATACTGAAACCTCTACCGGCGTTGTCAATGACATAGCCGCGATCGGAGAGATAGTCGCAAAAACCAATGCGGTTCTTGTCGTTGACAGCATATCCGGCCTTGTAGGGCAGGAAATGCGCACCGATGACTGGAAGGTGGATGTGGTCGTTTCCGGCTCGCAGAAGGGCTTTATGCTGGCCCCGGGCCTTGCTTTTGCGTCTGTAAGCGAAAAAGCCTGGAAGCTTGCCGAAACCGCCAAGCTCCCGAGATTTTATCTGGACTGGCGTAAGATGAAAAAATCGCTTGCCACGAAAGAAACGCCGTTTACTCCGGCTATTACACTTATAGTTTCTCTTGCCGAGGCCATAAAAATGATTAAAGCCAAGGGCATTGAGAATATATGGGCTGAATGCAAACTGCTTGCCAGGGCATCTCGCGCTGGAATGAAAGCCATAGGGCTTGAACTTTTCGGCGACAAACCCTGCGAAGTTGTTACCAGCGCCAAGGTTCCCGCCGGTGTTGAAGGCGGCAAAATCGTGAAAATGCTCCGCGAGGAGTTTGGAGTTTCTATAGCCGGAGGCCAGGGCGCCCTAAAGGGCAAGATCATCCGTTTCGCCCACATGGGCTACATCGGCAAGGCGGATATTCTTGTCGGTTTCGCGTGCCTTGAGATGGTTCTCTCCAAGCTCGGCTATAAGCTTGAAAAAGGCAAAGCCGTGGCGGCCGCCGAGGAAGCATTGATCAACGGCTGATGATAAGTTCTAAGTGTAAATAAAATATAGTAATCGCCCGCCGTTTGTTGCGTCAGTTTGAATAAGGAGATAAAAATGCATAAAATATTAATGACTTACGCCAGCACAGAGGGATTAGACCCCATACTTAATAATCCCGAGTTTAAAATAGAAGTTGTCGCCAAGCCGACCCCTGAGAAATTCAAGGAAATTATAGGCGAATACGACGGGCTTCTTATCCGTTCGGAAGTTAAGGTTACCCCGGAGATCATTGAAGCGGGTAAAAAGCTTAAATTCATAGGCCGCGCCGGAACCGGCGTGGACAATGTAGATATTCCTTCCGCTACTCAGCGCGGAATTGTCGTGGCGAATGTTCCGGGAGGCAATACCATATCGGCGGCCGAGCATACCATTGGCCTTATGCTGGCTATGGCGCGCAATATCCCCCAGGCGCACGGTTTATTCAAAAACAAAGAGTGGAAACGCGAGAAATTCATGGGTACCGAGCTTCAGGGCAAAGTGCTCGGGCTTATAGGTATTGGCAGAATAGGCCGCGAAGTGGCTTATAGAATGATAGCGTTCGGAATGAAGGTCATCGCTTATGACCCGTTTGTGAACGCCGATTTCGTTAAGAGTCTCGGGATTGAGCTAAAATCTCTTGACGAGATCTACGCTCAGGCTGATTATATATCCATCCATTCGCCTCTCAACGATTCCACCAGGAATTTGATCAACGCCGAAGTCTTAAAGAAAATGAAAAAGGGTGTTAGAATAGTAAATTGCGCCCGCGGCGGCATAATTGACGAAAAAGCTCTCTCGGAAGCTATTAAATCAGGCCATGTCAAAGGGGCGGCGATAGATGTGTTCGCGAAAGAGCCTCCCGTTGACTGGACGATAATTGAAACCGAGGGCGTGGTCGTTACTCCGCATCTTGCCGCTTCTACCGAAGAGGCGCAGATTAAAATAGCGCAGGAGTTAAGCGAAGTTGTGGTTGATTTCTACACAAAGGGCATTATCAGAAATGCCGTAAATGTTCCGACCCTTGACTGGGAAACCTACAAGAAACTTGAGCCCTACATAATCCTTGCCGAGAAAATAGGCCTCTTCCAGAGCCAGATCGCTGAGGGCGGCATAAAAGAAGTTGAGATTGAATACGCCGGCGAGATCTCTAAGTTTAACACCAATCCCATCAATGTGGCTTATCTCAAGGGCCTGCTTTCTACCGCTCTTGATGTAAAGGTTAACTTTGTCAACGCTCCCTCGCTGGCTAAAGAGCGCGGCATAAAGATAAAGGAAACCCGCACCGAGTCTTCCCAGGATTACACTTCGCTTCTTAAGGCGAAAGTATTTACGGACAAGGAAACTCTTAAGGTATCCGCCACGCTGTTCGGACAGAAAACAGCAAAAATAGTTATGGTTGACTCGCTCGGCATGGACATCCCTCCGGCCGGCAATATGGTTTATCTGACCAATATTGACCGCCCGGGAATAGTCGGACAGGTCGCAACCATACTGGGGAAAAACAATATCAATATCGCCGGTATGCAGGTAGGGCGCAGAGAGCAGGGCGGCGAAGCGGTAACGATAATCAATGTTGACGCGGCCGTTCCTCAGGATATTGTAAAGCAGATAGCAAACCTTTCCGGAATAAACAAAGTTAAGTACATAGCGCTATAAGTGTTTCGTTAACCCGCGAGGTTGGAATTAGTTCCGGTCTCGCGGGTTAATTTAGTTGAGTAAGTTGAAAAAGTGTTTCAGTCCGGAAACCATCAAACGCCGTCATTCCTGCGAAAGCAGGAATCCAGGAAAACCTCTGGATACCAGTTTTCGCGGGGCTGCTGCCCCTGCACCCCGTTTTAACTTTCTTTGGGTGCGCAAATAAAGTTAATAAAGAAACTCGCGACGCCTCACTATCTCGGCGTCCTCATGGAAGTCCGCACTTATTCGTGCGAACATTCGACCCGCGAGCCATTCGCAAAAGTATTTTAGGCAGTCTTGCAAACTCCCTGCCTTGTCGGCAGGTCAAACAGGCAAGACTGAAAGCCTCCAAAAATACTTTTGCTCATAATCGGCTCGGAAGGGGGTATAAAAAAGCCCCTTAAAAACATAAAGTCACAAAACTCCGTCATCCCCGAAATGTTCTGTCGGGGATCCAGAACAATGGCGTTTGTTAATGGCTTTTGAAGTGGATCCCGGACTACTACCTCTGGTTATAATGACGACGGAGAAAAAACGCCGTCGTTGCGAGCGAAGCGCGGTAATCTTGACTTAATATCGTGATTTCCTCGGCCATACACAAAAACCTGCCTCGCAGTGGCAAAACTGCAAGATTGCTTCTCTCCCTTCGGGAGATCGCAATGACAGGGTCTTATTAAGGCTTTTTCAATTGACTCAAATTTGTAATCTCAATTTAAGGGGAAAAATGCACGCTATTGAAGCTGAAAAACTCACCAAGATATATAAAAAACAGCACCTCTTTTCGGTAAGCCGGACCAGCGGAGTGGAAGAGTTAAGCTTTTCTGTAAAGGAAGGCGAGATTTTCGGGTTGCTGGGTTTAAACGGCTCCGGAAAAACCACCACTATAAAACTTATCCTGGGACTGCTTAAGCCGACCGCGGGCGGAGTATCTATTTTCGGTAGCAGAATGCCCGCCGTGGATGTGCTGAGCCGCGTGGGTTATCTTCCCGAAGTGCCGTACTTTTACAGGTACCTCACCGCCGCCGAGATTCTGGAGTTTTATGCCAATCTTTCAGGCCTTAAAGACGGTAAAAAATTAGCGAGAAAAATGCTGGAGCTCGTGGGGCTTTCGGAACGCGCCGATAAAAAACTATCGGAATTTTCCAAAGGCATGCTCCAGAGGATAGGGCTGGCCCAGAGCCTTCTGCACGAGCCGCGCCTGCTTGTTTACGATGAGCCTGTCAGCGGGCTTGATCCTCTGGCGGTGCAGGAAATGAGAGGCCTGCTTCTTAAACTGAAAACGCAGGGGAAAACTATATTTCTTTCGTCTCACATGATTTCAGAAGTTGAAAAGGTATGTGACAGGGTCGGAATACTTGTAAGGGGCAGGCTGGTGAGGGTTTTAGAGCAGAAAGAATGGTCCCAGAACCCCGGCACTCTTGAGAATATTTTTGTCTCCCACGCGGGCGAATCATCCGAAATGGGAAGAATATCATTGTAGTCCGGCGCTAAGCGGTAAGATGGTGATTTACAGCCTTAATCCATACGCCTGCGTGGTTTAAATCCGTCTTGAAGGTAATTTATGAAAAAAATATTGTCCATAGCTAGGTACACTTTTATTGAAAATGTCCGTAACAGGGTGTTTTATATACTTATTTTGTTCGGTGTCGTTATTATTGGCGCGTCGCTCCTGCTCGCGGCTTTGGGCGGCGAACAGCAGCAAAGGATACTGCTGAATATCGGGCTCGGGGCCATAGAGGTTTTCGCGCTTTTGACGGTCAGCTTCTCGGCCGTTACGCTTATTCTTGAGGAAATGGAATCCAAGACCATTTACCTTGTTCTGACAAGGCCGGTCCCGAGAGGGGTTTACCTTTTCGGCAGGTACTTAGGCCTCGCCGCCGCCGTATATTGCGGCATGGCCATAATGTCGGTTATGCATCTGGGAGTACTGCTTTTAAAAGGCTGGAATCCCGGGCTAAAATATTTCATTGCCATACTTCTCTCGGCTGAAAAAATTACCATAATCAGTTCTCTGGCGCTGTTTTTTTCGCTGTTTTCGTCGTCAGCTGTTTCCTCGGTTAGTTTCACTTTCTTTCTCTGGGTAATGGGCCATTTCAGCGAGGAACTTAATTTTCTGGCCAATAAGCTCCAGCTGGTTGTCCCGAAGCTGTTAATCAAGACTTTTTACTATATAGCGCCCAACCTTCAATACTACAACCTTAGGGATTTCTGGGATGTGCCGGGCCTGAGCATCAAGTGGCTCTCCGCGGCTTCCGCCTATGGCGTAGCTTACTCGCTTGTGTTTCTTTTCCTTTCGCTGTGGCTGTTCAAAAACAGGGAATTCTGATGCGTGATACGAATAAATATTTCCTGCTGGCGGCTGTCGTTTTATCCTCAGTGCTTCTGGTAAACGCATTTTTTATAGCCTCCCGGTTTAAATACCCTTTTGCTCCGATTGATACCGCTGTCGGTAAGCTTCCGCCCTACACCGGCCTTGATATGGCGGCGATTCTCACCGGCAACAGGCGGATAGCCGGAGACCTTTCGTGGATTGGGCTTCTTCAGTACTACGGAAAATCGGAAAGGCTCCTGAGTAAAGAACAGGAGTACGAACTTTCCATGGATGTGGTGAAGTATTATCTCGGGATAGGTAACCATGAAGAGTGCACGCATCACCATGTTACGAGCTACGAGGCCGGCAATTACTTTGATTTTCTTAATTACTCCTACCGTACGGTCAGGATAGATCCCTTTTTCTACTATGCTTACCTTTACAGCGCCGGCGCTTTAGCGTGGAACCTGGACCGTCCGGACGAGGCCGTTGAGCTCTTGCGTTACGGCATCGCCGAGCTGGAAAGGTATAAGTCTGATGTTACAAGAGATGTTCATGAGCCATTCTGGCAGTTGAATCTCTACATGAGCGCTATAATATACCGCAAAATGGGAGATTATACCAAAATGACCGGACTACTTGAGACAGCGGCCCGCCAGCCCGGGGCGCCTAACATGATAAAGACTATCCTGGCAAATATTTATCAGAAACAGGGTATGCTGCTCGCTTCTCTTAAGATTTGGCTGGAAGTCTATGATTCCAAGGACCCATCCTATCAAACCCGTTCCCTGGAGAAAATCCAGGAGCTTCGCGGCAAACTCAATATCCAATAATTCTTGTCTCCGAATGTTTTCCTTTATCGTGTATTCCTTTGTTGTCTTGACAGGCTCAAGCATTTAATATATAATTAACGAAATCGTTAAACGAAAGAGTTAAATATGGATACAAAAGAAAAAATACTTTCAGCGGCGGCAGGGGTTTTTTCAAGCAAAGGCAAGCACGGAACCACTATGGAAGAGGTGGCTGCGGCTGCAGGCGTGAACAAGGCCATGCTCTATTATTACTATTCCACCAAGGAAAACCTCTACAGGGAAGTCCTCTCGGTAACTTTTAAAAAAATATTTAAGAATATATCTAAATCCTGCGGCAAAACCTGCGGGGGAGACAGCCATATTGGAACTATAAAAAGGTTCATTGAGGCGCATTTTGACGCTTTTTCCCTGAACGGCCCCGCCTCAAGGATTTTTATTGAAGCCGCGACGAGCGAGCACGAAGATTTTAAACAGGCCGTTTTAAGCAATATGAATAATATGGAACACAGAAGCGCCATGCATAAAATGATAAATGACGGGATAGCACGCGGCATTTTCAGGAAAATTGATCCGAGGCAGATGATAATGAATATTATAGGCATGAACATGATATATATGGCGACCAAGCCAATGGCCGGAACAATGCTGGGTTTTGATGTCAAAGGCGAGAAAAAATTCCTGAAGGACAGAAAAAAGAGCATTGTTGATATGGTTCTAAACGGAATAGTCGCGAAAAGGGAAAAATAATGAAAAAACGGATATTGCTGACAGCGCTCGCGGGTTTTGCCGCGGCCGGAATTGGTTTCGCCCAGGAACAGCTTGCGTTGCAGGATTATCTTTCGCAGGTGGAGCAAAACAGCGCCGAAATAAAATCGGTGAATCTTGCCATTGACTCCGCTGTCAATAAGACAAGAGAGCTTGATATGGCCTATTCTCCCTATTTTTCGGCTGCCGCCAGCTACGCCGTTGAAAGCGGCGCAGGTTTTGGCTCAGCTCTTCCGGCAAAAGAGATGGATGTCACGGCCTGGAACCTCGGTTTATCAAAGAAGTGGCAGACGGGTTCCACTCTGACGCTCGGCTATTCGGACACCAGCATGATGTTTGACCTTCTTTATCCGACCGCCATAATAGGACCTGAAAAATTATCCAGTTTTACGGGCTACGAAGTTAAGCCAAGCGTTAAAATTGAACAGTCGCTTATGAAGGAATTTCTCGGCGGGCAGTCCCAGTCCGCTGTCAATAAGGCCAAGTCCTTAAACCGTGCCGGCATTTACGGTTTAATATTTAAAAAGCAGCAGCTTTTGCTCAGGGCCAGGCTCGCCTACTGGTCTCTTTCACTGTCAAGAGAAGTTGTGGCATTCAGGAAAACATCCCTGGACAGGGCCCAGGAGCTTTTAAAATGGAGCGAAAACAGGGTCTCGCTTGACCTTGCCGATAGGAGCGACCTGCTTCAGGCACAGGCAGCCTATAAAATGAGGCAGTTGAATTACCAGCTTGCCCTTGAGGACGAGGTGAAGGCCTGCAGGGTATTTAACGAACTGCGCGGTTCCGCCGCCGAAACTGTTGAGCAGGCGCTTGAAAGAATATCCGATGCACCAAAAAAATATGAAGGGCTTGATTCAATCCGCTGTAACGGCGAGAGGGCCGACCTGCTGGCGGCAAAAGAGGTTTTAAAAGGCGCCCAATACGCTCAGAAAGAAGCTTTTAAGCGCTCCGGCCCCGAACTTAGTGTATTCGGTACGGCATCGCTTAAAGGTCTGGATTTAAGTTATTCAGGGGCCTTGCAGCAGATAAGCGACGCGGATAAGCCTGCTTACGCCGTTGGGCTGGTCTTTTTCGCTCCGATAGATTTTAAAGTTGTTTCACGCGTGAGGAAAGCTTACAAAAGCGATTATGAATCCGCCCGCGAAGCTCTCGGTAAAACTGAGCTGTCGGTTAAAAATGACTGGGATGAACTTTTCAGGACCTGGAAAAATGTAAAATCAAGGGTCAGTCTGGCAAAAGAGATAAAGGATATTCAGTCCGAGCGGGTTGCGGTTGAAAGAGATAAGTCAAAGAGGGGAAGAACGACGACCTTTCTTCTTTTGAATTCCGAAAATGACCTTGATGACGCCACCCTTAACGAATACAGGCTGATATTTGAAGAGCTAAATATCAATGCCCAGTCCGAGCTTTATTGCACCACGCCGGTTGAATAGGCAGAGTGTAGTTATAGTTTTTTAGCTGTTGAATATACCAACAGCTGATTTTAACTTTCTTTGGACGCACAAAGAAAGTTAATAAAGAAACGCGCGACGCCTCACCATCTCGGCGTCCTCATGGTAGTCCGCACTTATTCGTGCGGACATTCGCCAGCGCGAGCCATTCGCAAAAGTATTTTAGGCAGTCTTGCAAACTCCCTGCCTATCGGCAGGTCAAACAGGCAAGACTGAATGCCTCCAAAAATACTTTTGCTCATAGCCGGCTCTAAGGGGTATGAAAACAGAAAAACCAATAAGGGCATTAAATCACAAAACCAGGCCGTCATACTGATCTCCCGAGGGGAGAGAAGTATCTCGCTTTGCCGTCATTCCAGAGAGGTTCTGTCTGGAATCCAGAAAAGGTTGTCATTGCGAGGAACGAAGCAATCTCGTCGTCAAAATGATTTTCCGAGCTTGCTCGGCTGATGTTGTCGTAGTCTCGCCGTGCCGTTACACATGCAGTTGAAGTTTCTTAAAACTTAGAACTTAGAACTTATAACTGTAGTAAAAAGTTTCCGGAGGAATTAAATGAATCTCGCAGGTTTGTCCATCAAAAGGCCAACATTTATTTCGTCAATAATCGCGCTTATGCTTATCGTCGGTTTTATCTTTATGAACCGTCTTCCAGTGGACATGTTCCCGGATGTGAATTTTCCGTTCATAATGGTTACCACAATATACCCCGGCGCCGGCCCCAAAGAAATGGAGACAATGGTTTCCAAAATACTTGAAGAGCAGATAAGCTCTATCTCGGGACTTAAAAATGTTACATCCATCAGCCAGGACGGGGTATCAATGGTATTCGGCGAGTTTACCCTTGAAACCGACCCGAAATACGCCGAACAGCAGGTAAAAGACAAAATAGCCCAGATCCGCAACAGCCTGCCGGCCGACATTAAAGAACCGATTATCAGAAGATTTGACCCCGCCGACAGGCCTGTGCTTACCGTTAGCGTATCGGCCGACCTTTCAGCGGCTGAGTTATATGATTTGGCTGATACCGTTATAAGGAATTCGCTTGAGCAGATAGCCAATGTAAGCACCGTTGAGCTTATAGGCGGAACGAAGCGCGAAATACATGTTGACCTTGATCTGGCTAAACTCAAAGAGTATGAAACAAACCTTTCCCTTGTTTCCGGGCGAATCACCGCCAATTCGCAGAATATTCCCATAGGGAAGGTGGCTCAGGGCGCGAGCGAACTGTCGTTTCGCAGTATGGGCGAGTTCCGCACAGTCCAGCAGATTAAAGATGTAGTCGTGAGCTTTTTCGGGAGTGATGTGCCGATAACAATTGATAAAATAGGCAAAGTCAGCGATTCCGTTGAGGATGTTAAAACTCTCGGTTATTTGAACGGCAAATCAGCGCTTGTTATAAATATTTATAAACAGTCCGGATCAAACACAGTGAGCGTTTCTGACGCGCTTATCAAGAGAATAGACAAGATAAATGAAAAGATTAAAAGCGCCAGGGGCAATCCGAATATCCTTGTTGTCAGAGACGGCGCGCGGCCCATCAGGATGAACCTTGAAGATGTGAAGCAGACGATCTTTGAGGGTATCCTGCTGGCGATAATCGTAGTGTATTTCTTTTTGGGTAATTTCCGTTCCACTCTGATTACGGCGGCGGCTCTTCCCAACAGCCTTATAGGAGCCTTTATATTCATGGGCCTGGCGGGTTTTAGTATCAATATGCTTTCACTAATGGCGCTATCGCTCGCCGTGGGGTTATTAATTGATGATGCTATAGTGGTCAGGGAAAATATATTCCGACATATAGAAAACGGCGAAAAGCCGATGGTCGCGGCTCTTAAAGGAACCAACGAGGTTACTCTGGCGGTAATAGCCACAACGCTGACTGTCGTCGCCGTCTTCCTGCCGGTGGCCTTCCTTCAGGGTATCGTAGGCCAGTTTTTCAAGCAGTTCGGCCTGACCGTAGTATTTGCAATGGGAATATCGCTTTTTGACGCTTTAACAACCGCGCCGATGCTTTCGGCGTACCTGATAGGCCAGTTGGAACATGAAAAGAAAAAAACAGGTTTTATGGCCCTTGTTAACGCTCCCGCGGCCTGGTTCGGGCGCGTTCAGGACAAAGTGGATATCCTTTACGAAAGAGCCATGCGCTATGCCCTAAAGCATAAAAACTTTGTTCTTGTCGGAGCTTTCTTAATATTTGTTTCCAGCCTCGTGCTCGTAAGGGGCATACCAAAGACCTTTATGCCTTCCAACGAATGGGGGGAGTTCTTTGTAGATATGGAAGCCGAGCCCAGTATTTCTCTTGGAGAGATGGATAAAACTGTCCGGGAAATTGAAGCCCTGATAAGGCTGGAAAAGGATGTTGAGCTCGTTTCCACGACAGTCGGCAACACAAACGGCGAAAGCAATGTGGCTTCATTGTTTATTAAAATGATTCCCTCAAACAAAAGAAAACGCTCAACCGCGGAGCTGAAAGAATATTTAAGAAAAGAGCTCTCGCCTTACGAGCCAAAAATGCATCCGAGAGTCAACGACCAGTCCATGGCGGGCGGGTCAGATCAGCCGTTTTCTTTGATAATTACAGGGGACGATATTTCCCAGCTGGCCAGGGTCGCCGAGGATTTAAAGGTTAAGTTTAAGGACATAAAAGGCCTGGTTGATTTAAGCACCAATTACAGGGAAGGCAAGCCCGAGTTCCAGTTTAAAATGGACGCGCGCAAGATGGAAAAGCTCGGAGTGCAGTCGGTAATGGCCGGCCTTGAGCTCAGGGCCATGGTTGAGGGCACGGTTCCCGCTAAATTCAGGGAGCACGACCTTGAATACGATATAAGGGTCAGGGCTATTGAAGAACAGAGAGATCTGAGCCGCAGCTTCGGGATGCTTTATGTGCCCAATGTAAATATGCAGCTCGTAAAACTTAAAAATATAGCCGATCCCGTAAAAACAACGGGCCCTTCAAAGGTTTACCGCAGAAACCGTTCCCGTTATGTAATGGTAAGCGGCAACCTCGGGAAAGGCGGCGCCATAGGCAACATAACGGACGAGGCCAAAAAAATCATTGGCAAAGAAAAACTGCCTGAAGGCGTAGCCTACGAGTTTATCGGTTCTTCAGAGGATATGATAGATCTGTTTAGAAGCATGCTTATAGCCGGTGTCTTGTCCATAATATTTATTTACATTGTTCTGGCAAGTTTGTACGAGTCTATAATTATCCCTTTTACCATCATGCTGGCTCTGCCGCTTGCCATTGTGGGCGGCCTGATAGCGCTTTTTGTAACCGGGGAAACCATAAGCATGTTTACCATGATAGGTTTCATCATGCTGCTCGGGCTTGTGACAAAGAATTCAATTCTGCTCGTGGATTACGCTCAGAAACTTATGAGGGGCGGCCTCCACAGGGATGAAGCTATTATCAAGGCCGGCCTTACCAGGCTTCGCCCCATTCTTATGACCACCTTCGCTCTTATAGCCGGCATGCTTCCGCTCGCTTTAGGGTTAAGCGAGGTGGGAAAATTCAGAAGAAGCATGGGTATAACCATAATAGGCGGCCTTATAAGCTCTACTTTCCTGACGCTTGTGGTAATACCGGCGGTATTCGGCTATATGGACGGCTTCAGGAACAGGATGAGAAAAGTTATGAAAAGGCCCGCCCTTCGCGAGATTGATAAAACGGACAACGAGTTATAAGTGCGCGGGTTGCCCCGCATTTTGTAGCATGTAGTCATTCCGGAAATGTTCTGTCCGGAATCCAGTAGGCCGCCTTTGCGAGGAGTGAAATGACGCGCCAGCCCGCCGAAGGCTCAGTGGCGGGCGCCAGCCCGCCAGAGGTTCAGTGGCGGGACAATCTCTTTGTCAATAAAGGCCGTCAGAAATGTTCACAGACTGTGTCGTAACTGCCATTAACGAGGGCTTTGAGCTGTCATGCTGAACGCAGTGAAGCATCTCGACGGTAACAATAACTTCGCGATCCTTCGCTAACGCTCAGGATGACATTGCCACACAGTCTGTCAGCCTGGGATCCACTTCAAAAAGTCTTTCTCAAATGCCATTGAACCGGATCCCCGATGCCCCATTTGGGGTGGTAAATCTAACAAAAAAAGAACCCGTGATTTCTCAGGGGTTCTTTTTTTGTTTAAACTATTGCTAAGTCGTTTATTTCCTGTTTGTTTCGCTGTCAGAATCAAGTATAAGATCAGTTAAATCGGAGTTGTAAACCTTAACCGCAGAAAAAGGCACATAGGAGATTGATGCGGGTAAGGTAAGAATAACGCTTGGATCCATTAGACTTACTTTTCCTACAACAATAACCTCAATTTCTGCAGCCGCTATCTTAAGGTATTGTTTGTAGGGTTTTTTAAGAGCCCCTCCGTTTAATAGAAAGAAAAAGTCGCCGTATTTATCCTGGATCATAATTCCGAATTGCTCTTTAGGATCTCCCATATATAGGCAGCTTTCTACCATTGCCATTTTCCCAGCTACAACATCCATGTTCGGGTCTTTTATGCCGAGTTTTTTAAGTGTCGCTTCACGAAATGTTGTTTTGTCCTGAACTTTTTTCTTTATGGCATCCGCAACTTCGGTTGAGAGCTTTTGTCCGATTGTGAAATCTTTTGTATTAAATTCGTCAACTTCAATGCGGTATCTTATTTCTTTGCCTCCGATATTCTTCGGGTCAGGCGACATTAACGATCCGAACACGAAAACATTCTGTTTGCTTCCTGCCAAAGACTGCAGTTCTTTTGTTCTTGTACCTACTAAAACATAGTTGTTGGTGCCGCGGGGAGTTGTAAGTACAATATGTTCGTCAATTTGGGACAGAGAGCCGCTTGCCTTGATTTTTATCGGAGCAGTCTTTACTGGAACCTGAGCGGGGGTCTTCTTTATCATCCAAGTAAGTAATTTTGGCCCCGCAACAAAAAAAAGAATCGCTGCCACTATAAGTACAATGGCGATTACAATCATTTTGCTTTTCATGCGGCTGTTCTCCTTTAGGGTAGAATGCAATTTCTTGAGTTAATTATATAGTAAAATGCATTGATAGTCAATAGATTTATTAGGTGATTTTGTAAATATAAAGAAGGCTTGCCTTTTATAAGGCAAGCCTTCTTTAGTAAATCAATTGCTTTGGCTGTATTCCTTAGAAAGTCGGCCCGCTTGAATTGGCCAGAGCGTTCCACTGGTCTTTCCATGAGGCGTCTCCGACGCCAAGCGCGTCATAAACATTTATCATGGTGTTGACCATGTTCTTGTAGAATGACTCGTTCTGCTTCATCCAGGTTTTGTTGGTAGTCCCGGCTTCGCCGACAACATAGCCGCCTTCATTTACTGTCATAGTAAGGTGGCCGTCAACACTGGCTGAAACATTTCCGGATATGGTTATCTCTTGGCCGACCTTGTCTTTCATGTTCGCGGCGGTTGCGGCGTCAACCTCAATTAATATTGTTTCGCCGTCCGCATCTTTCTGCCCTTTGCCGTCAAACATGTCAACTCCGGATGCATTGACAGACAGGTAGTAGTGTGTAACCCCATTGGCATCTTTTATTGAGAGGACATCATTAATTGCGCCCGTAACCAATGGATCGCGTTGAGCATTTGACCCTAACGAAGATGCGCAAATATTCACTGTAAGTGACTTTTGCTGAGCAGAATCAAAATAGCTTAATGTGTTTGCTAAGCCGTCAGCTCCCATTTGAACAGTAAATGTTGAGTAAGGTGATTCTTTGGCTGCTGCCCGAATGGCATCTAATCCAAGAGTTTGACCTTCAATCTTCCAAGTAATTTTGGAGTAGCTCTGCAGAGGCTGGGTGCCAGGTTGAATTTGTGTTACATGTTGGTCATCAATAGGAACCGTTATGCCATCGCCAATTTTACCTTTTTCAATTGTTCCAACCTCAACACCGGTGGAGGTGAATAGCTTTCCATCTTTTTCGTAATACAACTTTCCATTTATGATATATGAATTTGCATCTTTGAGTCCAGAGCCGGCTGTTGAGGCTGTCTTGGTTGTGTATGCCCCTTGAGTGGTTGTGAGTGCATTTTTGCCTGTATCAGTCTTTGAGACAGTAACTGTTCCATCAGTATTTACTGTGCATTCGCCAGTCCATGAATTCGCTCCATTCATGGTGTTGTGCTTAACCACGACTTTTAAGCTCCCGTCAGCATTTTGCGTGAATGTGCCCCAGGAACCTACTTGATATTGACCTGTTGAAGCATTTCTGCGGACAAGGTTGCCGTTTGATGAAAGTCCGTAAGTAGTTCCGTCAATGGTGACAGATCCTACAATGTGTTCTCCGGCAATTCCGCCTGTTACAGTGTCACCAATCTTAAATGTATTGTTGGGGTCAATAGCGCCTGTGCCACCTGTTATTGTTGAGAGATTGAAAACTCTCGCTAGTCCGGCATCGTCAAGGTTTGCTATCTGTGAACCGGTGAGAGAAACATTTGAAACATTTATGCCGGCTTCTTTCCAAGTTTTGCGGCCGGCTAAAACATCAGCAAAAGCCTGCTGAACCTGGGCTACTGTATAATTGTTGGTGCCTCCAGATGATCCATTGGAAGTAATAGTCAGCCCATCTTTTCCTATAGCTCCACGGTCGACGGTTACTGCTGCTCCATCGATATAAAATGTGGTATAAACATGCGGTGCTCCATCCGCTCCATTTGAAGTAAAATCTGCAGAAGTTAAGTTGCCGGCTGCATTGTAGTGGCGAACAGAGAGAACTTTGTTATCTCCATCAGTTGTGTAAGCGAGTTGCCCCGCTATGTTGAAGTGCGATATCTGTGCATTTTGTCCGAGTCCGTCCGTAGATTTAGCTATCTGAAGTATGCCGTTGGCAGCATAAGAATAGGATGTCTGGCTTTGGATTAGATTTGTATTCCAGTTGTATCCCATTGATGTTGATGACAATACATTCAACATCATGAGTGCGGCTATGCTTGTTGAAAGTATTTTTGCGATTAGTTTTTTCATTGTAGTGTTCCTCCTTTTTTGATTTTTTGCAGTTACAAGGTGCGCTCAAATCAAAAAAGGAGAGGGTTGTCGCCCCTGGGGAGCGATGGAGTGGATAGCCTGACAGTTTGTGCGCGGAAAAAGACAGATGCGAATAGGGGGAATAATACCAGAAACGCAAGGTTTGGTTTGTAGTGGAGCGCTGAATCAAATATCGCCAAAAGCTTTGAAAGCGGGAGGATGGTAATCCTTGTTACGGCGACTGAAATATTGTTAGGTGTGGCGGCCCTGGAAAAAGCATCGTCATCCGGGAGAGGCGCTGAATTGTTATTCTCGGTATTTTCAATAGGTTTTATGTTTGCCGGAGGCAGTATTTTTTCAATTACAAGCATGCTGATTTCCATTACAGGCACCCATACGAAAGAATACACAAGAATAGGTTGCTTGGCGAGAGCCTCAATAAGAGCATTCCGGCTTAAGCGGGGATAGACCGCTTGAGCGAGAATTATAGGAATTATTAAGAGGATGATTTTGTTGATTTTATTCATATTGTTATCCCTTAACTATCTCTATTGTTATACATTATAAATGTAAAATGCAAATAAATCAAGTGTGAAATATTTGTGAAATATTAATATAGGATATGTTCAACACTGCCAAGACACCAATACTAATTAGCTGCCGCATCCTTGACAGGGGTTATCTTCCTAATGGGCTGGGTAGATAACCTCCCGTCCCTTCTGGGCGGCGTAGGTTCAGAGCTGGGCGGTAAAGGTTTTATGCTTTCATCGGGAGCAGGGATATTGTTGTTGTCAGCATTTCCGGTTAAATTAGCGGCAATTTCAGAAATTATATCAATCCCGGCGGCCTGAGTTATTATGTTGCCGGCCGCTTCAAATTCCATTATGTAGGGCCTCAGTGAAAGTGTCGCAATATTGCCGGACCCGCGGTCAATTTGAATTTGATATGCCTCTGAAGAATCTCTTGTATAGCCTATAGTCAGTGTCGCGCTTATGCCGACATCGTACGCGCAATTCTTAACAAAGGCCGCGGCGTCCTGGCTTAGGCCGAGCAGTTCGCTTATCTGTTTGTTCTCCATTTTAAGAATCTGTGCGGGATTCACGCTTATGAACTGGATTGTCCTTGCAAAAGAAGTCAGTTCCGTGTTTTTTCTGCCGTTTGTTATATCGTTAATGCTTGAGCCCGAGTTAACCGCATCCCAAAGTTTTGCCGCGAGTTCGGCATTGTTTTCCTGGTCGCCCCATACGGTTATAGAGGGTTGATCGCTGCCCGCAGCGCCCCAGCCGACATAGAAAGTTGTTACGAATTCCGGACGGCCTGACTGGTCAGTAGACATTGTTTTAACGCTCTTAAGCGCCCCATTTCTTGCGTATGTAAATGACTGGGCAAGATTGCCGTCACGGTCATAAATTTTGGTTCTCTTTCCGAAGTTATCGTATTCAACCATGCCCTCTTTGCTTGACTCTGTAAGAATGTTTCCGTTATCAGAATAAGTGCGGGTAACGCCGTTGACAGTCCTCGTCCTTTCGGTTGAGGGGGAATGTTTGGCAAGTTTCCTTCTTTCCGATGAGGCAAGATTGCTTCCGCCCGCTTCAGCCACGCTCTGTCTGTCAGCTTCGCTTGCCAGATAAAGCATATTATCATTTTGTATGCCAGTTAATCCCGCGACATAGAACTGGTCTGCGTCAATCGCGGATATCGTATGCGCATATACTCTGCTGCCGCCTAATGAAATGTTAACTGTTCCGTCTGTGCCTGCATTTTCAGCTCTTACAATAACATCGGAAAGATATTTCTGTGTGGCAGAGGCCGAACGGTTCCATCCAAATAGATTGCAGATCTGGGCGTCTGAGAGTTCTGAAAATACTCTTGCGTTTATGCTGATGTTTTTGATTTTCTGGGCAATCTTTGCCAGTTCACCATCTTCTGCGGATATATCGCCTATGTTCTTTGCTCCGTCAACAACAGCTTTCCACAGTTCCTTTACGAGGGCCGCGTTTGCTGTCTGATCTCCGGAAAGTATTATTGCGGTTCTTTCGTTTGAGCTTGTATTTGGCAGGTCAATAAATATCTGGGTGACCATGCCCGCGCCGTCAGAAAGGTCTTCCGACAACACGCTTTCCAGCCTGCCGTCAACCGCGGAATAGTTGTACTTGGCCTTCTGCACGCCGGTATTTGCCGCAAGGCCGCCTTCCTTAGGCACGGCAACCGTGTTAAATACCTTGTTGTCCAGTATTGTGGGGGAAAGCTTGCGGGGGGCGCTTACAAGCATTTTAGTCACCGGCTTGGAAATAACCGCCGCTACATTGGATTCGCCTACATCGTGCATCTGTCCGCTCTGCTCATAGTATTCCTCAAGCTGTTTGGCGGTGGGCCTGTCGGATTGGGCGTATACTTTCGCGACCTGGTCCACCCGCTCGTACTTGAACATAGTAACGGTTTTTTCCAATTCGTCAAAATAGCCTACAAGGCGGGATTTGTGATAGAGCCATTCTTTCGTGAGGTTTTCGTTGAAAGTTGTTTTTGTCTGTTTGCCTGCCACATCATACCAGGTTGTTTCGTTTGTCCTCGTGTCAAAAGTGAAAACCAGCTTGGTTCCGTCGTAGTGGTACTCTTTGGCTGTGCCTCCGAAGCGGGAATCGGTCCTGACCGCTCTGCCGTTTTTAAAGTAGGTCACATCGCCGCTTTGAGGCCCGGGGGAGACATCCGTCATTTTGTCAAGGATATACCTGCCTTCCTCATCAAATTTGTATGAATATTCAGCCATTTTTTCGCCGTTGGCGTTTTCGGTGTAAGTTAAGTTTCCGTCAGAATTGAAGTAGGTCTTATTTTTGTAGTTATCTTCTTTGTAGAGGAGCCTGTCGTCGTCATCATAGGCATACTCGGCGATCCTTGCTCCCTCAAAATTCTCGTCGTAAGATGGTTGGCCTTTGTAATTGAAAACGGTTTTAGACATTGTAAGTTCATCAACCGTAAGTTCAAGGTTCTTGCCGTAAGTGTCGTATTTGTAGCTCTTTATCTTGTTTCCTTCGGCGTCAAATTCGCCTACTGTTTTTCCGCCGAGGCCGTATTCCCTGTATCCGGTTACCTCTCCCTTGGCGTTTTTAACAACCGCCTCGCCTGTCCCCTGGATGTTTTCTACGGTCTGGGTTATGTTGCCTTCGGCGTCTTTGCTTACGGTTTTGCCTTTAACTGAAAAAGACATGCTCCCGTCTCTGGAAACCGAGAGGACAAGGCTTCCTCCCGGGGTATAATAAACTCTGTTGCCGTTTTTGTCTCTCGCGGAAACCGGCCTGTTGGGGAGAATGTTTACCATCTCGCTGGGTTTGCCGAAGTCAAGCTGCTCGGCGGGCCTGAGCTGGTCTCTCGGGCCAAAAGACGGATGCTGCGGCTCCAGGGTTTCCATAAAACCGAAAGCCATGTTGCTCGCTAAAACAAGCATGGATATCAGGCCGATTGTTTTTTTCATGGTTATTTTTGCCTCGCTTATGTTTTTCACATCATTATTATAGTGTATTAGTATGAAAAAAACATCAAATATTTGAAAATTTTTTGTGAAATGTCATTAGTCAGCGGCAAGGGGGCAATGCTTTTCCGTTTGAAATAGAATATCGAAACGAATGCCTTTAACTTACATCTTACCCCTTATCACTTACCGCTGTTAAATATCCCAGTTTTTCGGTATCATCTGATAGCACAACTCTGTCCAGCAAATGTTCACAAGGTCTTCAAGCTTTACATCGTAATTATGATTTTCCGCGTACATGCGCATTTTTTCCGCTGCTCCGCATTCAATTGCTTTCCAGACCATGTCAGGATCCTTGCTTTTGAGAACATTAAATGCCTTTACTTCAAGCTGAATGAATTCCTGGAAAGACATGTTAATCATCTCCTTTTGAGGATTCCCTGCTTTCTACGATTAACTAATATGCGTTTGTATTGAAAATCACGCGTTTAAGGTGTAAAAGAAATGTGAAAGTTGGTTGGCGGTAAGGGGTAGGTGAATGGCGCGGACCTGAAAAACCCCGTAGGTCCGTATTCATATATGGCCTGGCGGCTACAAAACCACTCATACGGCGAGATTCTTCGCCCGCCGCGGCGGACTCAGAACAACGGCGTTTGTAGTGTCATCCGAAAAAGCTTTCCGCCACTGAACCATAGGCGGACTGTTGCGTCGTGCCGCGCAGAGTTTGTAAGTCATTTGCGGTGCAGTAAGGCAATAAGTGCTTGAAAATACTATTATTATTTCAACCATTGACAAAAGAAATATTTGCGTATATACTATTATAAATTTCACGGAGGTGCGGATAATGGTAAGTTCAAAAACATATATAAATACATCGCTGATTTTTTTTATGTGCGTTGTTCAGGCCATTGCCGCGAAGCCCGTTTCACCTGTTAAAACCAATATTGACTTTTATAAAATAGCGCCCGACGCTAAAACATCCGCGGTTGGAGGTGACAATGTTGCCCTCACCGCTTCTCTCGCCTCAGTAATCTCAAACCCCGCCGGCCTCGCCGGTATTTATCAGCACAAACTTTCTTTAAGCCATATCGTCTGGACGGACAACACGAAATTCGGTTTTGCGTCCTATGCTGTGCCGCTTGAGCACGCTACACTCGCCTTGTCCGCGGGATATCTCGGCTACGGCGACACCCCCGGCTATGATAATAACTTAAAACCATATTCACTTTCTTCGTCGTACGAAACCGATTTGGTGCTGAGTTACGCGAGAAAATTCGGCGCCGGCGAAGATTCCATGCTGGGAATAAATACCAAGTTTGTTAATAAAAAACTCGCTTATTTTACTCATGAGCCTATTACAATGGATTTGGGCGGTATATGGAAGCTTCCTTTTCTGAGTGAGGGTTTATCTTTGGGGCTGGTTTACAAAAATGCAGGCTCAACACAGCCTCAATCGTTAGTTACCGGCTTCGGGTATCACAATGAGGG
This sequence comes from Elusimicrobia bacterium RIFOXYA2_FULL_47_53, assembly GCA_001800315.1. Lineage (GTDB taxonomy): Bacteria > Elusimicrobiota > Endomicrobiia > Endomicrobiales > XYA2-FULL-47-53 > XYA2-FULL-47-53. Next base: position 31,143 of record MGVE01000017.1, read on the forward strand.
ATATAACGATCTGTCCGTCAATGTTAATGCTGATGCCACCTCAAATTCCATGCCGTCATATTCCGCCGGTATCAGTATCGCGCCGGCGCATTTCCTCAGGATGAGAGCCGGCTGGAGAGAGACAGTTAACAAATATGAGTCTGGGCTCAGAGTCGGTTTGGGGGTGGAAGTCGGAAATTTTTCGGTTGATTACGCCCTTCTTCCCTACGACGGAGTGCTTGCGCTCCACCATATCGGGATTGACATTGCCATCGGGAGCATTTTTAAGCCGCAGACTGACCCGGAGTACCATTTGAAAAGGCATTTTACTCACGCGAAAAAGCTGTTTGACGCGAAGAAATATGTCAGGGCCAGAGCTGAGTTTGAGCAGATACTCGCTCTTTATCCCGATTATGTGCCTGCCATTGACTATATCAATCGCATGGCGCAGGCTATGAAAGAAGGTTCCAGTACGGACGAGATAGGCGCCTACTTAAGAAAAGCCGATGAGTGTCTGGCCAATAACGATTTCCTTGCCGCCAGAAAGTACTACGGCATGGTTCTCGCTGCGGAAAACGGGAATTCCATGGCTGTTGCCGGGCTGACCAGAGTAAACGAGTTAATAGACGGGCTGCAATCAGATAAGGCGCGGGATGATAACCGCGATGTCATAGCTAAAATATGGGAAGAGGCCAGTGTTTTGTACGCGAGGGGAGAGTACTTAAACGCAAAGGAAGTTTTCAGGGGAATACTGGCTCTGGATCCGAAACATAAGGAAACTCTTGAACGAATCGTTGAAATAGACAACCAGCTTGCCAAGATAAACGCAAGCAGGGTAAACGAGATGTTTGATTCCGGCATGGACCTCTATAATACGGGGAAATACAAAGAGGCTATCAGGTATTTTGAAGCGGTTGTGATAGCCGCGCCCCACAGGATGGACGCCGAGGAGCTGGTCGCGAAGTGCAAGCAAAGGCTTGTTGATGATGAGGCGAGGGCCAAGAGGGAGCGCCTGGCTAAAGAACAGAGCAGAATGAAAGGCGAGGTTGAGGGCGCTTTCGCCAGGGCCATGAGTTTTTACGAAGAAGGCGATTATATAAAGGCTATGGAGTGGTTTAATAAAACCGATGATGTTGCTTCTCAGTATGAGTTTGAGGAGTATCAGGATGACTCAAAAAAATACATCGCCACAATAAAGTCAACATTGTCCGAGAGGCACTATAAATTCGGGTTTAACTTCTACCAGCAGAACAGGTTTGAGAGCGCCTATTCAGAATACAGAAAGGCTATTCAGTATAATCCCGACAACTCTTCGGCCAAATTGGAACTGGATCGCCTTGCTAAAATGCTGGCGCAGAATTACTACGAACGGGGAATGAGCTATTATACCCAGGGCGATTACAATAAGGCCAGGGAGCTTTTCTCAAAATCTCTCTCTTATCAGCCCGATAAACTGGAGCCGCAGCGAGCGCTTGACCGCATGAAATAGTGTGTTTAGCACATTTATGATTGCTCAGGCAGATAATACCTTAACCGTTGTTCACTGAATTCTCTTCTGTGCCGCTTTCCTGTTTATTTCATAATAATTTCACAAAATTTTTTAAGCTTTTGCGCATTGTTCTGGTAATACTCCCACAGGACAGGTCTGTAAACTAAGGCGGTGTTCTGTATGGGAACAATTCTCATTATTGAAGACGAGTTGCCGATAGCGAATCTTTTGAAAATACGCTTTGAGGCCGAGGGTTTTAAGGCTCAAATAGCCCTTTCCGCGGCAGAGTGCCTGAAAAAGATAATGACTGCTATACCGGACGCTATTACGCTGGATATCACGCTTCCGGATTGCCGAGGGTTTGGCCTGCTTCAGGTACTCAAGTGTAACCCGAAGACTGCCAAGGTTCCGATTATCGTGATTTCTTCAAGCGATGAGGCGGAATCTGCCGCTGAGATCGGAGCGGTAAGTGTAATATCAAAACCCATTGATTTTAAAAGGCTTTTGGAGGTTTTAAAAAAGGTGTGTGGCAGTAAGTAGCCTCAGCTTGCATGTGTTTTTGCAGTTGCCAGGTTTGCCTGTCTGATTAGGCTGTTGAATCGTTTTCTCGTATGACTTATAGCTTGTGTCAATTGAAAAAGCCTTTAAAATGCCCTGTCATTGCGATCTCCCGCAGGGAGAGAAGCAATCTCGTCTTACCGTCGTAAACTACGAGATAGCTTCCCGCCACTAAAGCTTTGGCGGACTGCCGTGTTGTTGCGCTTCTCGCAAAGACGGCCCGAAACACATTTTTTGCAGGCTCAACTTAAAACTTATAGCTGAAAACTTAAAACTGTCGTTTTAATGTTTCACAAAGATTTTACATGTATTGCGCAAGTATTTTTATATATAAATACACAATTATATAGCATTCAGAGAAAAGTGTTGCATTTACGCGATAATTAGCTATAATTGTATCGGATTTGATGTTGACAATTTGTTGAAGTTGTAACGGGTGAACATTATGGGAAAAAGTGCAGCAATCATCCTGCTTTTTTCTATGCTGGCGAACACACTGTCGCCGCGCAGTTTTCTTTTTGACGAAAACAGCGGCCTTGTCGCCGGAGCCTTAGGCGCGCAGACTATGGTCGTCAGCGTTCTTCGCTTCCCTTTTCATCCCATGAAGGCTGTAAAGGAACTCTACGATAAAAAAACCCCTCTTCCCTTTTCTCCGTCTAAAAACAGCGGCAAACAGGGCCGCAGGACGGCCGGGGAATTTGAATATACGGTTTCGCTTGATAACCTGAAAGACAACAGGTTTGACAACACCTTCATTCTTGTAAATACTTTGGTTTCCTGCTCGCGTTCGCTTACTTTAACCGTCGGTAATATTAAGAATAATTCTCCCGGCGGGAATACTTTCGCGGCACTTTTGATATTCCTGATGTTGTTTGCTCTGCGCCCGAGAAGCTCAATAAACAGCGACAATATATTTCCGATAAAATATACAACTCTTAATCTCCGCCTCTTAACTGACGGCGGGGATTTTTTTACTTACGGTACAGGGGAGATTTTATGAAAACAACTAACTTTTCGTCGGAGAGCCTTCTGCGAATGCCGCTTGGCATTCTGTGGAAAATGCTTTTTTCGTGGATAAGAAAAAACGCGAAAAAAATTACCGCGGTAAATGTAATTATGGTTTTTTTGTCGTTTGAAATGATGTGGGTCAGCGGCTACGCGAGCACCATTAAGGAAATTCAGGACAAAAAAGTCTCCGAGCAGGCATTGGGCCGATGGGATAAGAAAGTTGAATTTAACGGTAAGTCAATTACTTACGCGCCAAACGGCGCGGCCAAGTCCGTAAAAGATAATAAGACGGGAATGACAGAGGATTTCATGGAAACTGACGGCAAGGTTTCCGTGATAATTAGCGATGCTCAGGGCAATGTATTATCTCAGAAAGAAATGTCTAAACAGGATTTTGTTAATTATTTTAAGGCGCTGACATCGGGCGATTCTTCCAAACCCGATAAAGACGCCTCAAATGTTCAGTATGGAAAAGTTAAGGTAGAAGATAAATCAGCAAAGAAGTCCGATGGCCAGTATAATCTGGACAGCGGCGTTAAACAGGCGGGAACCGCGAAATCAAATGTCGGCGGGCAGGTGGATCTGGCGGCGCTTGCCGCTCAGTCGTGGCAGAAGGAATATTCCGCGGCCAGCCTTTCCGGGAAAAAACAGATGGTGGAACAGGTTGGTATAACCGAGGCGGAAGCTCAGAATTTCTCTCGTGAGACCGCCAAAAAAGTTCAGGCTCACCTCGGTTTTACCGATAAGAAACAGGATGAAAGCGGCATAACGATAAAAGGCCTCGCTGATGTGCCCGAACAGATAGGCAGGTATGTAAATAAGGCGCTCGCGGGCATGGTTAATGTCGTAAAGAGCCTCGTTAAAGGAAAAGAGGGAAAAGAAGTTGAAGTCAGTATCGCGGATATCCAGGGCGCAGCGGAGAAATACGGCATCCGCCTTAAGAGTTCCAGAGGGACGGTCACTGACCTGAAAGGTGTTGTCGCGGACGGGCCGGCGATAGCTCATTTGAACACCGGCGGCAAGACGGGAACTTTCGTTGTTGTTAAAAGCATTGACGATGACAACGCTGCGATAATAAATTCGGATGGCAGTGAGTCAACCATTTCGGTTCAAGATTTTGAGGCCTCCTGGTCAGGGAAAATGATGTCGCAGAAATCTGACGGTCCGGAACTGGTAATAAGCGAGAAAAAAGAAACAAAAGGCAGGTTCTATAGTGAATTTTTCAGTTCAATAGGCAAGGTTTTCGGCGGCAGATCTGGTGATTTGAAAAACGCTGTCCGCGGTTCTCCTTCCGACACAGAGCCCGTGGTAGCTGGCGCTGTCGGCGGACAGATTTCAGAGGGAACGAAAACTGGACAGGTGTCGGATCTGAAAGGCAAACCAGGACAAGTCCAATCCTCAGCAAACGACCAGAGTGTAGTAGGTCAGACCATCAGTCAGATTGAAAAATTTCTCAACGATTTTGTTAATGCCAGCCCTGCCGAAAAAGCCAAAATGGCTGCCTCTCTTGGAGTTCCTGTCAGCCAGCTTGCCAATATAACCGCGGAAACTGCCTCAAAAATAATTGATTATCTTAAATCTCAGGGTGAGGGTATACTCAACTGCGCTGTGCAGTCGCTGTTCAATCTCTTTGATTCTTCCGGGAAAAGCTACAGCAAGAGCGATGTGGCCGCAAAAGCGATTCTCGTTGATATTATAACAGGAAATGTTACAAAACAGGCGGAGCAGGGCGGTCCGTTGCGCCTGAGTATGAATGCCATACAGAAGACGGCCGGAGCGTACGGCGTTGACATGACCGGCTACAGTACGGATATGGCAGGACTCAAAGACGCGGTTGCCAATGGCCGCGGAGCGGTTGCATACATCAATACCCCCGATGGACAGGGCCATTTCGTTGTTGTCACAGGCGCGAAAGACGGGATGATCACCTACACCGATGCTGACGGCAAGAGCTACACGGTCAGCGAGTCGGATTTTCAGTCAAAGTGGTCCGGCCAGGTGCTTTCCCAGGAAAAGGTAAAGAGCCCGAATGCCGTAGAGCTTGGGTTCTCGGCGCTGAAACAAACTATGGGCGCTTCTATGCCTCCATCAAATACTTATCCCACAGGCGCAGGCGAGTCAACTCCGGATCCCGATGCCTCAGCCTCGGCCCCGGCTCCTGACGAGGAATCTGGTGATAGTGACAGAGGTGATGGAAGGTCGGGGATTTATGGATTTGGTGGCGACGATGATTCCGCCGCAAGAGCTGCTGAGGAAGCCAGGAAGGCAGCTGAAGATGCGAGAAAGGCCGCTGAGGAAGCTCAACGGAAGGCCGAGGAGGCCCGTAAAAAGGCTGAAGAAGCGCGCAAAGCAGCTGTTGATAGAGAAGAGCAGAAAGCGCTTGATAAGGCTGCCGATGAAGCGGAAAGGGCCGCCAAAGAAGCAATTAGAAAAGCAGATGAGCTGGCTAAGATTGCTGATAAAACAAAAACATCCGCTGAAAGAAAATCTGTTGAGTCTGTTGCGAATTCGCAGCCGTCCGTCGGTGCCGATTCTCAGGATACGGCTGATGTCTCAGTAACAGGTAAGATGGTAAGAAGCGCTGAAAATGCCGCGGTTGCTCCCCAGCAGGCTCGCGGGACAATGTCGGACATAATTAAAAAATCATTCGGTTTAAGCGGTACTGAGGATAAGGGCGAGTCAAATGCGCGTTCAAATATTACCGGTGAGACTGCAGATACGGCTTCCGGACTTCAGGATATAGCTAATCTAAGAACTTCCGTGGGGGCTGTGCCGTCTGACGAAGTGCCGTCTGCGGCATCTAGAGTAGTTGGTCCCAGATCAATAGGAACAGAATCCTCGGATCAGGAGGAAACAGTTGATTCAGGGCGCAGCGCCATACAGGAAGGTTTGAGGAATGTTTTTGGGGATATTCCCGCACCTGTTGAAAGCGCGGTTTCCGCTTTAGAGGGAACTTTTAATGTTAGAAGCATTTTGGGTAGTTATCGTAAAGATGTCTCCGGAGATGAAAGCGATTCAAGCGGAAGTTCTTCGCAGTATGACTCGGTGTCAGGAAAAACCGCCATTCAGACAGCAGGATTAGGTAATTCCGGTTCCTCTCCCGTTGGTAGACAAGTTAGGAGCGAAGCTTCTGCCGGATTGTCGGAATCGGAATATGATAGTGGATATAGCGGCAGAAGAGTTCTTTCAAGGACGGATGAGTCAGATATGTCCTACGGCCGCCGGATAGTTGACAGTTCCAGCGGCGATGAATCCTTTACTATGGCTATGGCCGGTTTTGGCGCCAAAAGATTTGGCGCTCAGGATGAATTATCCGAAGAGGATCAGGCTCTTGCTGAAGAGTCTGAAAAAATGGTTGACGATATTGAAACCAAACTGAAAAACTATCAGAAAGCAAGCGCTAAGGAAAAAGCAAAGATAGCCGAAGAGCTGGGTGTAAAGCCTGAAGATCTGATGAATTTGACGGATCTGGAGATAAAAAGAATTGTTCATAATCTCAGGTCTATGGGCGGCGATCTGGCGAGAAATTATCAAAAAGCTAAGGATGAAAATACTTCCGGAAGTTTTTCGCTTGATGCTTTGCAAAACAGGGGATTTGATACTTCTCGTACAACGGCTGAAAAAACCAATGATTTATTCAAAGATATTATAACCGGCAAGGGTGTCAGGAACTCTTCGGAAAACAAAGATGGTCAAAATGAACCGCAATTTGATGAGTTTGGCGGCGCTTCTTATCAGTCTGCGGGCATGCGCGGGCAGAGTGACGGCTACAACAAAAGTGTTTATGGTAGCGGGACCACTCTTCAGGAGTTGGGTGCCCGCGGCGCGAGTGCGCTGAATGATTTATTCCACCAGGGTTATAGTCTTTTTGAGGCCGCCGGGATGCTTGCCCAGGCAAAAGAGTTTTCTAAACTGCCTCAGGAAGTGCAGGACCAGTATAATCAGGCAGCTGATAAGATGACCGATGAAATTGAAGAATGGTTATACGATTTTGAATCTGCCGATGCTGCCGGTAAAGAGAAAATGGCCAAAAAATTCGGCCTTACGGTTGACGAGGTAAAAAACCTTACAGCTGATGGAATAGATCAGTTTGTTGGAATGCTCAGGATGCAGCGCGGCATGGCGCTGGCATTTAGTCCGGGCCTGAATAAACTATTTTCAGCTTTGCAGGGAAACGGCAAGAAATTTGACATGGCAAAGGTCGCCGGAGAGGCATTTTTGACCAATTTCCTTGTCGGCGGTTCGCGGGCATCAATTAAGAATGAGTCAAACGATGTGACAGGTGAAAATTATTCTACGAGAATTCCGCCCAGCCTCACCCTTGACCTGTACAGCGTGCGCAAAGTAGCAGCAAAATATGGCGTTGAAATGGGTATGGCATACAGGACCGATCTGCAGGGGCTTAAAGACGCCCTGGCCAACGGAACGGAGGTGGAAGTATACTGGTCACAGTATGGAAATAATAACCTTGTCAAACTAATAGCGATAGATGGCGGACAGGTAGCTTTCATGACTGAGAGCGGCCAGGTTATGAATATTCCGGAAAAAGACTTCATATATAACTGGAAAGACGGCCTGGTTTTTACAAATGAGGAAATAACCAGAGGAGTAGCTGTCAGTGAAACTGAACTGAAGGGCCTTGGAATAAATAACTTTTCAGGAATCAAAAAAGAAAAAAGCAAAAAGGGTTTCCTTGGCGCAATAATAGGAGTTGTGGCCATTGTGGCCATGGTAGTAATATCCATATATTGCCCTCCTGCTGGTGCCGCTATAGGTACAGCTGCGGCCGGTGCGGGTACCGGTACGGCAGCTGCCGTAGGAACAACTGCTGCAATTGGAACATCATTGACTGCGACAGGTGTGGGTATGATGTCAGCCGGCGCGGCCATGATAGGTACGGGTATAGGAGCAACGATTGCAGGAGTAGGTATGGTTGCTGCCGGTGCTGTTGTTGCCGCAGCTGGTGCCATTGCCACAGCTGCTGCAGCGATAGGTGCGGCATTTTCCGCTGCTGGAGCTGCTGTCAGTAGCGCCATGGGACTTACTGGCGTCGCAGGTTCATTTGTTTCTGGATTTGTCTCAGGCGCTCTCTCGTCAATGGCCATGAGTATGGGTACTCAGCTGATAATGACCGGCTCAATAGATTTCGGCCAGGTTTTAAAATCAGGGCTAACTGGCGGTTTGACGGCAGGCATAATGCAGGGAATAAATGCAGGATTTGATGTGGCCATGGGCAACCCAATAGGATCAGCTGGTGGTGGCCTTTCAGGATTTGTAGAGAATTCGTTGGGTTTTGGAAGTTCTGCCGGCGGTTTTGCAAGTAATTTGATGCAGGGCGCAATAAGCGCGACGGTGGATTATGGTATAAATGGTGGAAATTTTGTTGATAAACTTTCAAATCTAGGAATGAGTATCGGTAGCGGATTATTGGGTTTTGCTTCGGAAACATTAGGACTGGGTAAGGTATTTAATAATATTGGGGCGTTGGCAGGTGAAATAGTTTCCAATGCGGTTAAAGGAGCTGTAGGAGCGTTGGTAGATTATGCCATAAACGGCGGCAATCTTGCTGAAAGCCTTACCAGGTCAATTGTCGGGTCAGCAATGAATGGCTTGGTTGGAGTAAATGGCTTAGGGCTTACTGGACAGCCCGCAAGCTCATTTATGGGAGATTTCTTTGGTACTGCTATCGTGAACTTTGTCACTGATACCGTTACAGCTTTGGTAAGCGGGAATGAATACGATTTTATGGACACTCTAACAAATAGCTTGTTGTCCGGATTTACAACAGCTACGACCAATTATGTGCTGGAGAAGCTATTTACTGAGAACGAAATTAAATTTGCGGATAAATATGGCTTTATTAATGACCCCACGAGAACAGCTGACTACGCATCTGTATCGTTTGTTATGTCAGCTTTATCAAGTTTGACGGGTATAGCGGTAAAAAGCGCTCTCGGAATAAAAATCCAGGATGGCGCAATCAATAGCGCCATTGCGGCAGCTTTTGAATCAGCCTTTAAGCCCTATTTGATTGGTATGTATAACAGAGGTGAGGCAGCTGTTTTGAGCGCTCAGGCAAGAGCAAATGGCTGGGGAGATAAAGACAGCGGCTTCTATATGGCTCCCCAGGATGACATAGAATTATTGCGTGACATTGACGGCAATATTAATATTATTAACGGTACCGCTCGGTACGGTTATGAAGATGGTGTGCATTATAATGTTTCTTATAAAGAAGGTAATTATTCTGAAATCCGTGTTAATGATAAAGAGAAGGGTATTGTTAACGAATTGGCTGTCACAGGCCCTCAGAATGGCCTTGCTCAGGGTATTCTTGGCATTGATCCCCAAGGCATAATTAAGGGCAAAATGGTATTTGGACAGATTTACTATTGGAATGGTGGAACCGGAGTTGGCAGACTTTCTGATTCAAGCCTTTTTAAGGATGGCAAGTATTCTTACACCCTGGGTGACGGCAGGCTGGGCGTTGATATTACTCAAGAGCAGGGTAAATATGTACTGAACTTTAGTGTTGATAATGCTGCGGTGGATATGTATGGTTCATCAATCGCGGGCACTGTTTTTACTTCGGATAACAAAAAAGAAGTCTATGTTCTTGATAAGAACGGCGAGCTTGTTGATGTAAAGGCAGGTGGTGTAACAAAAATGTCGGTAGGCGATGTTACCGTGGAATTTGGTTTTGATGATCGCGGCTATTTTAAAGGCGATATAGTTTCCAAAACAACTTTCACGAATATTGATGGGGTTACTAATACCTATACCCTGGACAGAGCGCTTATGCAGAAGGGTAAGACCACGATTTATTCTGCCAAGGGAGAAGATGGTAAGTCGTATCTCCTGGAATTTAATGCCGATTTTGAGCTTGTGATTAAAGATGTTTTAAAAGTAAATCAGTCTTCTGCTAAAAATGGTGTTAAAGATGTTATAGAAGTGGATAAGAATACCGGCGAGATTACAGACAGTTATCAGATGTTGTTAAAACAGCAGGATATGAGCGAAGCGACGAAGGCGATGTTCGGAAATAAATCCGAATTAAGAATAACGAGTTCGTTGATGAAAAATTTTGATGAAACGGCGGAGTCAAGTAAGTTCGCTTTCGTAAAAGGCGCTGATGGAAAAGAGTATGTGGTCGGATTGGATGATGAAAATAATATCAAAGATATTTTGACGGGCGAAGTGGCAAATAAAAATGGTGATTGTTTAATAACTTATAGTTCTGATGAAAACGGTGTTTTGGAAAGCACAAAAACTCGGCTGATGAATAGTGACACGCTTAACCTTGAGGATAACGAGCGTGATGCCCTTTTTGGGGATAAAGACTTAATTGATGTGACAACGCAAAAAACTGGTAGTGGCAAAGATCTTAAGATGTATGGCGAGATAAAAGACAAAGAAGGTAATGTTATTTATGTTTTGGATTTTGGGAGTGATTATGTGGTTGACGGGCTTCTCAGGAATAACACTACTCTTAATAACGGTATTCAGAAGATAAATTATACTTTTGACAGCAGTGGAAAAGTTAATAAGAGCGAGACTTGGACTGTCGCCGGTTCCGATTACGACGCCGATCAACTGAAGTTTACGGAAAATGCCGACGGGCGGAGCGTTGTTCAGGCAAGAGACAAGGATGGCAAAATTAAAGCCATTGATTATGTAGATTATAAGGATGGGGAGTATCTTGATGGAGGGGCAATAGACAAGGACGATGAGTTTGTGCAATATAGGGGTGAAAATGGTACGGCATTATATGCTTCTTGGGACGGCAAGTCCGAGCTTCTTTCAAGTTTTGGCGATGGCAGAAAGACAGCAGAGCTGGTAATAGGCGGGAAAACATTAAAAGTTGAGATAACTAAAGACGGAAAAGGTTTGCGTCTTACTGACGGGCCTGCAAAGATTGGCCTTCCCGGCGGCAAAGACCTGGTGATTGATGAGGTAATTAAATTAGATACCGAGAGAGGAGACCTTACCTGCACCGGCAAGTTGAATGTCGGAGCAGGCGAATCGGCTGAATTTGACAAGGAACATGTTTTTGCTGAGAAAAATTCTCAGGGTGGGGATCCGGGTCCGGATAAGTCGAAAACTAAGGCCAATACTGAAGTAGGACTGCAAATAGACAAAGATGGAAAAGTAACTATAACCGGTGAAAAAGGCGAATCATCGCTTGATGTCAGTTTCAGTTTTGAAGCTGCCCTTGGCGGTACGGACAGTATTGAAAGAAATATGCGCCTTGAAGGTTTTGCAAAAGGGACGCAGATTAACTTTAGATCTGATTATAGCGCCTCTGTTTCAGGCACCGGCTATAACAGCCTGCTCGTGACTGCCGGATCTTCAATAGTCATTCAGAGAGAAGGCGGCATAATGCAGAACCTTGACGGCCTTGCTAAAGGTTCGTATATCGTAAAGGGTGTAAACGCGGATGGCGCTAAAGTGACACACGAGGAGCGCGCCGCGTCATCTGTCGGGCAAATCAAGTCAATTGATACAATTCAAAAAGGTTCCCAGACTACGACAGTTGAAACAAAAATTGGAAGTGTTGAAAACGGGAAAGTAACGGATTATACCTATACTTACAATGGGGTTGCTTCTTCTGAAGACGCTCAGTTAGATGGTGATAGAGGAACACTTATTGTTTTTGAAGACATGGGTGGTGTTATTTTAGGCAGGGATGCTAATGGCATAACTACGCTTTCAGGAATTGTTATGTCCGGCACCCTGAAGTCTGGTGTAGTTGATGGGAGAGATTACGCGTATTCATTTAATATTTCAGGGCATAAAGGGGATTATCGGCTTGACACACAACTTTTTGTTGGCGGTGTGCCTTACAATCCGGTTGACCTGATTTCCAGGCAGGGTAATGTGTCGCGTAGTTTGTATTTTGGCGGCAAGGAAGGTAAATACTCCGCGCTTGCAATAGATTTTAAAGATGGCGATATCGTTGGTATTCATGGTGTCCAGTTAACTGGGAATAATCAGGAAGTTGAGCTGGGTAACGGTAAATCGGCAATATTCTTCAGGAACGCAGATGAAGTTCTGACTTACCAGGGGAGTTATGATACAGGAAGAATAAGTGAGAAAAATGGAGACATATATGTGTCCGATTCTATATTGAAATCCTTTGGTGTTAATAACAGTATGAATATTAAAGGAGATTTAATATTTAGAAATAACGGGACAATGAGCTCGGAATATAAAGAACTCTACAAAGGTAAAGAACTTGTAGGTAATCTTGAAAACAAGGGCAATGGTTTATATGCTGTCATCCCTCCTAATGGAAGCGATAAGATAGACCCAATCGCAGTTAAGGCCAAGGACGGCAAGGGCGGCTGGACGGATGCCGATTTTGAAATATCCAGCCTCCAGTTTAGCAATGATGGAACAACTACCGCCATGGGAAGGCTATTGCTTGATTCCGGTGAAAGTGTTGGCGGAGCAAAACTAAGTGAAACTCTTGGAGGGGAAGGTGGGAGCGCCCCGGAGAATAAGCTTGGCAAGCCTGATTATTTCTTAACAATAGATGGTGATACGATAACAAATACTGGCGCGAATGAGGTTGGATTCAGCGTTTCAGTGTCTATGGATCAGCTTGCTAACGGTCAGATAACAGAAATGACAGTAACTGGTTTTGATACTTCAACCCAAGTCACGGTTTTGAAAGCTCAGCTTAATTATTCAAGGCCGCTTGGAAATGGACTTACAGCTACAGGCACAGTCACTATTCAGAATAAAATATTTAGTATTTCCCGGCCTGGTGGTTTGATGGCAAACTGGGATACAATGGAAAATGTCCAGGGTAAAAATGGTGCGGCGTTTGAAGCGGTTTCAATAATTGATTCCAAGGGAAATATCGTTAAAGATGAAAAAGGTAACTTGGCTCAGGGTGTAAGAGTATTTGGCGACAAAGGCAAGGTGGAGCAGAGTGGAATAGCCAATATTCAGCTCCAGGGTAGCTGGATTGATACTTCAACGGCTGAGTTTGCTACAAGGACAGTATACCAGGACTTCGGCGCCGGAGTTGTTGATGTGCTTGCGGGTTCAGTAAAGGTGCTGTTTGAGGATTCTACTGAATCCGGTTGGAATAAAATATTTAGTGGCGTTGCTCAGATGTATGGTGGTGGTTTGGGTGTCATTTCTGATATTTATGCTACAGCAAGTAATTTAGTGAAGCTTATTCCGGCATCGACACGAGTTGAAGCGGAAGAATATTTAATGAATAACAGTATCCTCGCCCAAGGAGCAGTTAGCTTATATAATGCATCTTCAGAGCTTGTTCAGTCTGTATTGGGGTATGTGACTGATTCTGGTGTAGATAAAAATAAAGCGATAGACAATATTAAAAATAATCCAATAATTATTGGTTTTGAAAATGCAATGTCGGGATTAGCTTCTTTTGCAAATAAAACTTATGATTTCTTGGTCGCCGTCGGTTCCGTTACTACAGGTCTGATAATTAAGGCTGTAACTTGGATCCCAAATGCAATAATGGGTATAAAGGCTGGTGATTACAGCGATGATTTTGCAATTAAAAATAACAGCTGGACTAAGTTTGGTGATGAGATGGAAGCCTGGGGTTTAAGTACTTTGACGGGCAAACAATATGCCTCAGGTAAGGATTTGACATATTCTGATGCTTTTATCGTAGGCGCAAAGATTGGTGCAACACTTGCCGTTGGGACAAAATTATTGACTGCCGCAAAATCCATATTTGGTGTCAGTTTTAAATCAATTGTTACCGATGCTGTAAATGCTGGTGTAATAACTACGGCGGCAAATATGGGTACTAATGTTGTTTTGGGTAAGCCGATAACCGCTGAGAATATTACATCTTCATTCTTGTCAGGAGTACTTATGGGCGGAGGGTTGTCATTAGGTTTAAGAGGTATAGGCGCTGCTCTGGGTACATCAAGCTTTATTGCAAATAGGGTTGCCGGTGGTAAATTGTTTGGTCAGATAGCAACTTTTGAAAAGACTTACCTTGCAGGTATGGATTGGTTGGGTATGTCGGCGATCAATGGTACTATCCGCGTGGTTAATGCAGTAGATGCATGGGCTGCCACCGTTGCTAAAGGAGTTATGACCGCGGCTTCAAGCGGAACGGCTATGATAACCTATGGAGGCGTCTGGAATTTCGCAAAAGTCGCTCCGATTTTTGGTGTCGTTGAGACTGTTGGCGGCCTAACCTGGGATATGGTAGTCAAGGGTAAGGATGTAAATGAGAGCATTGAATCAAGGGGTGGGATCTATGCCATGGCAACAAGAATAGTAACTCAGCCGTTTGAGTTTGCAAAAATGGCCCTCTGGCTTCAGCCTATGATGGGGGTTGCCCAAGCGACTGATAAAGTTGTAAAGGCATTGCTTGGAGAAGGGCGTTTTGGCCAGACAATGAGAGTTCTCTCTGGCGAGCATAGCGCGAGCAATCTTATTAGAAGCGGAAAAGTGCTTTTTGACTACTCCGGTAAAATTAATGTGGAAGCTTTAATCGCGAGAAATCTTGAAAGACAGGCGGCTAAGCATGGGTTGGCTGCACAGTTTGATAGCGCAATATTTATTTCCGGAACGCTTTCAGCAAGCGCTTCAATAGGTACACTGATAGGCTCAACGGTTTTTGGTAAAGATAATAGCGCTATAAATCCTCTGACCGGTATGACCGAGGCTCAGGAATGGGGGCAGTCATTTGCTTTCTGGTCTCTGTTGTTCCTGCCTCGTTCTACCGTTACGGGGGTTAAACTTTCCAAAGCTCTTGGAGTTGAGAATGCTAACAAGTTGCTGAGTGGGTCTGCGGCAGGTGATGTTAAGATTAAAGACATACTTACCGGCGACATTCCTGCTTTTGGAGAAATGCCTGTCGCGAAGGCTCGGGAGTATATAGCTAATGAGTTTCTTGGAAAAAGGTTTGAGGTCGGTTCAATAGATTTTGAGAACAGTAAAATTGCCATAAAAGAAATAGGTGAAGGGAATTATGCTCTTAAAGGTGAAATAGTAGCCAATCGCGGCGCTAATGTTAAAGTTGATATCAAGGATTATGGTTCGGTCACGCTTGAAACTGCGAGCGAACAGGCAAAGTTTGAAGTCACTTACGATGTTGGAACTAATATGTCCAGAGTAACCCTCAAAGAGGGCGGAAAATTAAGTATTAATGAGAATACGGGTTCAATGAAACTTCTGGTTAAAGAAAACGCAGGTTCAGCTGAGGGCACGAAAGTAATTGAGGTTGTTTCAGGGGAAGTTGAGGTTCGTGGCGGGAAGCTTATTCTTGACCTTGCAAATGTTAAATATGAGGTTACTGACAAAAATGGAGATGTTAAAGAAGAGAGCGGCATGATTCTTAATCTGGAGCTGGCAAGCCGTGGTGAAAGCGGTGATTTCAAATTCAATTCTGATATTTCCTTTGATATTGTCCGTGCTGGTAATGATGCCGGTAAGTTTATCGGAGATGCTAAGGAAAAGATTGGCTCGGTTATATCTAAAATGAGTGAGGGGGACACAGCATTTTCTTACAAAGAATTGCTTAGTAGTGCTTTTAATCTTTCTGCCGGCAACAAAAAAATAGTTATTGATTTTATTAAAGAAAACTTTAAGGCGAAAACAAAAGATGGTCAGAAAGAAGGGCAAGAGATGGGAACGGAACAAGCCGAACATTATTATAATCGGGCTATGGATGCGTATAAGAAGGATGTTTTAAAAGCAAATCGTTTCGTTGATGAAGCGATTGGTAAAAATGAAGTCTCAGGTGAAAGTAAAGTCGTTTTGGAGAAGAACTCAAAAGCAGATAAGGATGGTTTTAAAGGGGCAGTTAACAGATATACAGGCCAAGTTATTGAAACCCTTAGAAAAAATGGTGTTGATTTGGATAAGACAACAAAAGATCTCGTGCGCGAGTATGTGTCTGGTAGGCTGTCTGAATTAATTAATGAACGCATTAAGAACCTTTCTGGTAAACACGGAGACAATATCTTGGCTGCCGCCAAAGAGTTGGGAGATTTGATGGGTGTTGATACAAATCACATGCAAGGGATTATTAATGGTAAAATGGTTGGCGATGCTGTTATAAAGGTGCTTAATGCGTTGTCTCGTGATGGTATTGATCTTCGTCCCGGCCAGTGGGACACATTGCGCTGGGCTATCGAGCTGACCGTAGGGAAAACTGACAGGGTGCTTCTAAATAACCCTACTGCGGCCGGAAAAACTCTGAGCGGACATATCATTGCGCTATTCAGGGGCTCTTTAGGTTTGAAAACAGATATTTTCGCGCCCAATACTGCCCTTGCCAAGCAGGCTATGGAAGGCAAGGTGAATGGAAAAGCTTATGAAACTTTACACGGATTTAAAAAACCGGTAATGTTTGACGATATTGTGCGGCAATATACTGATCCTAACAACAAACTTTCAGCGGCAGAAGTTATTAAAATTCTTGAAACAGCTGATACTTTGATATACACTCAGAATTCATTTTTCCTTATGCAGAATGCAAGAACCAATGGGGACAAGGCTTTAATGAAGGCGCTTGAGACAAGAATGCGCGACACTATGCTTGTGCTTGATGAAGCCCATCTCTATATGAAAAATGTTATGGACCTCATAATAGCGGGTGATCCTATCCCGCTTGACGCGTTGGAAAGACAGCACTTTGAAATGGTGTTTGACAAATTGCAGCAAGCCGGGCTTGTTGATAAGGACGGGCATGTTGAACAAAAAGTTGTTAGGGATATGGTTGAGGACGGCGGGGCTCATGTTGCTTTTAAAAAGACGGCTGAGGAAAAGCTTCTGAAAACTTTCAGTAAAAATGAGCTTGGTACTGCGGAAAGTATTCTTTCCGGTATGCTTGGGGTTGTTAAAGGGCAGATACATGTTGACATAAATGGAGTCAAGCCTATAAGCGGTTCTACCGGACAGATAGAATATTCAAGGCAGTTCCAGGATATGAGTTTTATTCTTGGAGCGGGCAAACAGGGTAATCTTGGAAAGCATAATAAAGAAGCCTTGTATGCTGCCGCAACCAGGTCGCGCACTGTT
The DNA here is from genome assembly GCA_001800315.1 of Elusimicrobia bacterium RIFOXYA2_FULL_47_53. GTDB lineage: Bacteria > Elusimicrobiota > Endomicrobiia > Endomicrobiales > XYA2-FULL-47-53 > XYA2-FULL-47-53. The sequence continues at coordinate 48,208 of MGVE01000017.1, forward strand.
TCAAGTGAGGGGCTTGTTACAATATTCGGCCGTTTTGGCAAGGTCCTCGCGATGACAGGCACGCCGCCCGATCGCGCGGTTGCTAAACTTTGGGGCTTTGGAGAAGCGAAATCTATTGGTTTTGCCGGTGGTGTTGACATTAACTATGTGAATGTCAGCGGAGAGAGCATCCCTGCTATGGTGAAATTTATTGTAGACAGATATATAGCAAATGATAAAATTCAATACATTATACAGCATGAGCAGGTTGATAAGGTTATGGATGCTCTAAAGAATTATATCGGTGAAATAAAAGACCCTGCCATGCGGCAAAAACTTTTAGATAATCTTGTAAGAGTTGGGGAAGACAGGATAAGCCCTCTTGCATCCGGCGGGTATATTGGGAAAATAGTTGCCGCCAACAAAATCGCCGGACTCGGCGTTGACTATAAAATTGATCTTGTTTTTGCCACCGACGCGAGATATTCGGAAGCCATTGTAAGGCAAGCCAAGGGAAGGCCGAGCAGGAGCGGTGAATATGGCGAATTTCATGTTTTCGGTGAAAGAGAATGGATTGACAAGAGATATAGTGAACTTTATGAACTTAAGTGGCGGAGCACTACAAATGAAATCCTGGAAGGACTTGGTGAAGTGGAAAGATTTGAAAAACAAAAAGCAGAGCTTTCAGGCAAAAAGGATTCTGCCGATAGAACAGCCGCCGAAGCCGAAATTAATGAAAAGCTTTATATTGAGAAGCTTCAGTTTATTCAGAAATATATGGATGCAAAAGACGAGGCTGATGTGTGTGTGCAGACCGTTTCTCAGGCACTAAGGGATTATGTTATTGAAAGAATCAGCGTGTCAGAGGCTGATAGAGCCCTGTTTATGAAGGAATTTCATAAGAATGAGGGCATTGAAAAAGGCAAAGCCTCAAAACAATTTAATAAAGGCAGCTTTGACGGCGAAATGCAGTTGAGAAACACCTTAGAGGTTACGGTGGCTTCGCTTAAGGCGGTCGTTAAAGACAAGGCGATCCTTGCAGAGCTTAATTCACTTAAGCTTAAACCCGGCGAAGGCAAAACCGGTGTTGAGTCTTTGACGGAGGCATTGAAGGGAACTGAAAATGTAATGCAGAGGATAGTTGACGCCGGCTATTCCAACGCAAAAGACCTGGTTCCTGTTGAGATACTTTTTGGCGCTCCTGTTGTATCCCAGCAGTTTGTTGATTCTCGCGCGGCTAAATCGCAGAAAATCAACGAAGTCACAGGTCCGGCGGAAAGGTACCTGTCGGACATTAAGGAAAACAATGATAAATATACCTATTCGCGGTATGTTGAGGAGAACGGCAATCTTACCGTTGCCGGACAGATGTTGGTTTACCTTGTAAATTCTGCCGGCAGTTTATACAGCGCCATGGTGAGCGATGATGTTTCTGCCGCCAGACCGATTGATTTAATCCTCAAAACAATGGAAGGTATAATGAATTCCAACGACTGGGAGCAGGAGTTGCTCTCAACGGTCATGGATGAGGCAAAGAAGAATTCCCAGAGTTTCGCGCAGGCCAACTCCGGAACAGCGGCAGATGTCAAGCTCACTCCGTTATATGACGACTTTAGACAGCTTAAGGAGGGCGGAGACAATATTCGCAATCTTTCTAAGCCTGGGGTTTCCGGTCTGAAATCTTTGGCATTAAATTATTACGCAAGATTAATGCCAATGCGTCAATCTAAAAACGCCATAAACTCAATCTATCGGCGTGTTGTGGGCGATCCGACTATAGCTCCTGAGGAGAAAGCCGCGCTTATAGACGCTTTATGGACAGTTGCTTCTTCAAATCCAGCGATGGCGGGAAAAGTTAAAGGCACAGGTGCTTATAGGGCTTCTATAATGACTGCCGATCAAGCCAATGCTCTGAAGAATTTGATCGCATTCCCTAACTCAGGATTTATTTGGAAAAATGTCATTATAAATGATGTAGTAAAATCAATACAAAGTGGAAATATTGCCAATCTAATACTCAGCCTGAGTCCAGGCGATAGTGTTCTTCCGCTTGTCGCTAAGGCTATTCAGGAAATCCCGGGGAACAGGGTGCTTACTATGGCTCAGGCAAATGCGCTTGCGACTGATATTGCCGGCAAGGCGAACATGCAGGGTAATGTGCAAGATATTCTTGAAAAGGTACTGTTTGCTGGCGGGTTGGCCTATTCTGAAAACTTCAAGATTGATATTGAAAATGTTATTAATAGATTTGCCGAGGTTAAAAATTTAATTCAGGACACGGACTTTACCGACCGCATTACTATTGATCAGCTTGTTGCCAAAGATTTCGATGCCAAGAACTCATATAAGCAATATCTTGCATCGGTTAGATCGAGCGCATTGGCAAGATCGGTCTCTAGGGCTGATATATTCGAGGGAGTAGTAGATTCATATTTGAGCAATTCTGCGGATAATCTGAAGGATTATTCAGCTGCGGATGACTATGTTATGTCTAAACGTGCGGCAAGCGGCCTGCAGACAGTCGATGGTATTGTCGCTTCGGTTTCCGATGAGGCAAGCGCAATAAAAGCTGCAGATATATTCCGTCGCAATATTGACTTCCTAGTTGATGACAGCCTTTTAAAAAGTATACATATGGCCGGTATGTTTATTAAGATAGAAAAATCCATGGCAGACGCAGTAAAAGTTAATAATAGTGCACGTGTTCAGGCACTGGATGTTTTAAAGGGTGAGGTGTTAAAGTTTGTAACGGACATGGAAGTTACAAAAATGGCTGAGCTTGAAGCAATAGGTTTTGAGTCTATAGTCTCGCTCGGGGCCGGTAAAGCTATAGAAGGCGCTGCGAATGCAATGGGTGTAAACACAAGGGGTTATATTGCTCCAGATATAATTGAGACGCTTTTGCCGAGCGTATATTCAATAACCGTTTACAATGCAAATACTGAAGACGCTATGTTCGCTTCTATTTTGCGCAATTATAGAAGCGGCCAAGAGCTTATTGTTAACGGTCTTGGTATGAAAGCTGATGAGGCTCTTACGGTCGCAGCGATTGAGGGTGCTTTCCTCGATAAATGTACAAAAATAATGGCCAGATTCAATAATGCTGATATCACTCTTGAAGAGGCGCTTCTTGAGATAGAAACTGTAAAGAAGATCAAGTTTATTCTCTCGGTTGAGAACGGTGTTTCGAAATACAACGAGGTTAGAAGTGAATTGGTGGGCAAATTTGGGGACGAGCTGTCTGATATCGATCTCAAGAGTCTGCGGAAAATTGAAGCATATGCCAGCTTGACCAAGGAAGTAAGGGGGATCGAAGCTGTCCAGAAAGACATCGCAACACTGGAGTTTGTCGGCAGGCTAAGGGCTGAATCGCAGAAGAAGATGGTGTCCGATATTAAGGCCGGGACAGTCAATCCTTGGATGGTTTCAATCAGGACGATTAAGGGACTTGGCGAAACAATATCGGGATTTGTAGAGGGAGTCACGGGTTTTGCTCAGGGAAATAAGAAAGGTCCAGATGAACTGCTAAAAGATGCTTTGAGGAAATATGAGGGATTTGACGAGGAAAATCTCAAAGTCAAGAGGATTGATGTGCAAAAATCTATGAAGATTAAATTAGCGGCGTAAACTATCGGCCTGTGGCTGAAAAGCTAAGAGCTGGCCGGTGTGGTGAATTGAGATGGGGGCTAAGTTTTACATCAAATTCACAAAAGTTTTTAATCTATTTTTCATCTAAAACGGAGTATTTGAACGAGGTGTATAGTATCAAAAAAAGCATTGACAACAGCGGTAAACTCGCCTATAATTGTACCGGGTACGGATTTGAGAATTGTTTGAAACTCTTGTTCAATTTTATTCTATGAAAAAAGCGCTTGTGCTTATCATTTTAGCGGCGATGGTCGCCAACTTCCTGGTTCCGAGGTTTTCTCTGAGCCGGCAGGATAGCTTTACGCTCACGCAGATAATTAAAACGCAGTCCACTCTGCTTTACTTCTTTTCTCTGACGACGCTCCCGATGAAAATGGTAAACGACCTGTTTCACCGCTCGCAGAGCGCCCCTCTTACTTCTCAGGATAAACAGGATGGCAAGCCGCATAATGCTTCGGATACTTCGGCGGATTTCACCATTCTCTCCGCGAATAAAACAGTGGCTTCCGAGAGAAATGATCTCGGGAGCGCCTGGGTTCCGTTTGCTCTTGCTGAGGGGATAGAGCTTGTCGCCGGCAGGTTGTATAAACTATTTGGTACGGCTCAGGGGTCCGGTGTCCCTCTGATATGCATGCTTATGTTTTTTTTCCTTCGTCCAAGAAGCGCGATTGACGACATAATTTTTTCCTATACAAATAATAAAACCCAGCTTATAAACTAAGCTGGGTTTTTTCTTTGCTTAATTCTTACTTTTGAGAGGGTAAAATGAACATTCAAAAACTTAAGCGGAAGCTGATGGAAGGCGTTGCCCGGCCGGTCTGGGGAACTCTTAACGCTCCGGTGCCGGTTCTTCTGGAAACGGCCTCGGAGTATTTTAGCTTTATCCGCGCGGTAGCTATTGTCACGGTCACATGCTTTATCGTCTCCTCAATAGCGGGGCCGGCCATTGCCCAGGTTTCGCAGGTGGCGGAGGAAAACAGAAAATACGCGCAGGTTTTTGATGATTTCGTTCTTCCCTATACGGCCGCCCGCATTACAGGAGCAAGCTATTCCGCCAGCCCCAGGGTTGTAATTCAGATACAGGACCTTCACTGTCACGGCGAAGTTCAGCGCAATATAAACAGGGTTTTAAGCCTTGTAAACGAGAAGTATCCGGTCTCAAAGATCTATCTTGAGGGCGCCTATGGTTCTGTTGACACCTCCTGGCTTAATGCCATATCTGATAAAGAAATGCGGCAGGCTGTCGTTGAATCCCTCGTGGATCAGGGCAAGCTGACCGGCGTTGAATATTTCTCCGCTTCAGGAAACTCAGTTCCGGTTATGGGGCTTGAGGATAAGGATATATATAACGCAAACCTTTTGCGTCTTGGCAGGATACTTGATAGCCAAGCGGATGTGGATAAGGCGCTTTCAGGAATTGAGTTGGAGCTTGCAAGGCTTAAAGCCAGGTACTACAACCCTAAACAAAAGGCGCTTGACATTCTATCTGCCAAATACAGAAAGGAAGAGGTAAAAACCAACGATTTCTACCGCGAGCTTAAAAAATTAGGCGATAAAAACGGACTTGACATATACGAGTACAGGAATATGACGGCATTTCTCGGGCTTATGGAGCTTGAGAAAGAGCTCAACTACAAGAGGATAAGCCGCCAGCTGCAGGAGTTTATAATAACACTCAAACAGCGCCTTCCCTACGACGCCTACAAGGTGCTTCTTGAAAAAATGAACGATTTCTCGCGTTTAGACGAGCTCTATGTTTACCTTATTAAACTTGACCGCGATTTTAAGTTGGGACTTTCTAATACATTCCCGAATCTGAGCACTTTTTTCGCTTATATTGACGCAAGCCAGAAGGTAAATCCAGTTAATCTCGTTAATGAAGAGAGAAGGTTTGTGCGGGAACTGCAGAAAAAGCTTTCCGCCAATGCCACCGAGAAAGAAGTGGTTTTTATAGCGGATTTCTATTCAACACTTGCGGAATACTATACAAACCGCCTGACAGCGGAAGATTATGAATACTATTTGAAAAATGAAAGAGAATTTAAGGTATTGTGGTCCAAGTATTCGGATTCCTACTATTTGTCCGGATTAGAACCCTTTAACGCCATTCTTAACGACTACTATGTCGCCAACATTGAGCGCAACAGGCGTTTTGTCAAGAATATTCTATCGGCCTCGGATACCCCGGCTGGAACAGAGGCGTCGCCTTATGTTAATAGTGTTTCTGAAACGCTGAAATCACTGAAAAATGCGACTGAAATTGACATTGTAGTAACCGGAGGTTTCCATACTTTAGGGTTGAGCGAACTGCTTGCGGAAAAGAATATTTCGTACCTTGTAATAACCCCTAATGTCACAAAGGACACAAAGTATGCCAGCGATGTCTATAACGCTCTGGCTAAACAACAGTTCAAAGTTCTATTAGGAGAGGAGAGGCCTTCAACCTCGGCCCAAATCCAGGGCCAAACGACCGATCGTTTTGCTAAGAACACGCCGCAGAAAGGCGCGTTAGCGTTGCCGGTTATTTCTGGAGATGAATGGGATGCGGGTTACATCCATTCCGCCACCTTGGCTCAAGGTGGTTTAGGGGCACTTGTCAAAGCGAACAGCGATCCGAATTCAGTCGTAGGCCAAATCAACCGTGAAATTTTAAAGGACGGCAGAATTAAGATGTCTTACAATGGCGAAAATGAGTATTCACTCCGCGACGGCAGTTACGGTAAAATAATACAAAAATACACCGTTACTCCGGAAGGTAATGTGGAGATCGTTGGTTCAAGCGAATTCTCGTCAAAGCCCCAGGCGTTTGGCCTGACCAGCAAAACCCAGCTGATTAGCGAAGTCTATATTTCCATGCTTTCGGTAGGCGTGTCAGCCGTTCCTTTTATGAAATTAGCCGAGTACACCTTGGCTTTTCAGAATATGTCGGTAAAGGCGCTTGATAACTTAGTCGGCAAGTCAAGAAGTTATGACGGCAAAACTTTCAAAATAGTTAATGATAGCAGGCTTGAACCCGCCAGTCAAAAGGCTCTTGCCGCGCTAAAGACAAAATTGTTGGAGAGAAGAACTGAGTTAAGGCAAATTACCGAGAAATTCGCCCCGGAAAACACAAACGGTAGAATGCCGGTCACTATCAATGTTGTAGAGGGCGATGTGCTGCCTATTGACGATGATTCTCTCGCTTTTGCTACCGTTAAACTGGATAACGGCACGCTTGTTTTATATATCACGGAAGGGCTTTTGAAGAGTATTTCCAGGATTCCGGCCGGCGACAAGAAGGAAAGGATTATTAAGTCGCTGTTGCAGTGGGAATTGTCCGAGTATATTTATCTTAACGTGGCGGATAACGCGCTTGAAACAAAGGACGGGCTCGGCCGTGTGGTAAGCCTGACTTATCGCGATTTCTACAATAAAGAGATGAAAGAAGCGCAGGTTAAAGGGGATAAGTGGGAGTTCGCGGAACTCTTTGCTTTTGCAGATAGGGAAAGGGCCAAACTGCAAAAGCTGGTCTATGAAGAAGCCAAGCGGGTTACATTGGTTCCGTCCACCAGAAACTCAATAGATAAAATTTCCGATCCGGTTGAAAAGAGGCAGGCTTACGCGGCAGCAATAAGGTCTGCGGTTAGAGCATGGACAATCTCGTATTTGAACGAATACAAGAAGGAGCGCGCGGGTGATTTAGTCGCGTTAGTTGGAGAAATTACTCCTTCAAGTTTCTACAGGAACGCCGAGAGCGATGAATATGTGTTCGCGGTTGAAGAAAATGCCAGGGCGTTATCTTTAGATGACTTGATTGCGGGGATAAGAGAAAAACTTGTCAATGATCAGCTTTTGGGGCTTGGTATCGCGAAGGGCAGTCAGGAGGAGAAGGATTTCTTTAGATTGGAAGCGAGAATACCTGAAGCTTTTTATTCTATAAGCAATGAGTTTAATAATCTTATGCCCGTTAAGGCGGTTTTAACAAAATTAGAGGGGCCGCAGGATGCATTGACGGCTGCCGAGTTAAAGAATACGGACTTAGCGCGTAGCATTCAGGTCAAAGTTGTAATGAATGAGTTGAGTGACAAGGCCAATAAAATCAAGGCCGATCTTGTCCAAAAAGTGCTTCCGGCACAGATATACCGAAATATTCCAACAGCTTCCATTTTGGATCCTCTTATTAACAGGCTGAATATTAGCCAGTCGTTTGCCAAATTCTTTACGGTTATTCTTGCCCCGGGCTGGGAAACCATTGCCCTGTATTTCGCGTTTAACGCGTTTGGCTTTGGATGGGCGGTTCTTGGTTTTGCTTTTGCTCATACCATAGTGGACTGGGTTGTAAGAACCAATCAGGATGGATTGGCAAAGGCATTCAGCATTAATAATCTGAAAAGCGATATAAGTAAGTTCTCTGTTCGGTTGCTCCTCGCGGGCGCTTTTGTGGTTCCTTTTGAATTTTTCTCTCCTATAGCGGCCGGAGTAATAAGCTTTATTACTCACGCGGTATACAATTATGCCGTTCTCAGTAGAGGGTGGTCGCTGCCCCTGGCCTCTTTGACAACCCCAGCTTTTGATCTCAATAAAGAAAATAGAAAATTGCGGATATATAGATTCCTTGACGAAAAATGTGGCATCAGAACGGATAAGTTGAACTCTAAAGAAGTTTTCTGGAAGGACGGTGTTAGAACTAATTTATATACCTGGATAGCTCGCAGGAGACTGCTTCCGGAAAGCACATTAACTGTCGCTTGGGGCGCTGCCCTTTCTGATGCGGCCTATATAAAGAGTCTTGATAAATCTAAATTAAGAGATTTTGCGGCCCAACAGGGTATTGATATTACAAATAGCAGGCAACCATGGGCTGATGTGACAAACTTATATCAGGAAAAATCAAGATTCTTTTCTTTGCTGCGTTCGGAATTATTTGGCTCAAAAAATATGACTTTTGACGAACTTAAATTTATTCCTGTCAGGGTAAACGATAAAGGCGAGTTTGAAATCATAGAATACCTGCTTGAAACAACAGATAAGAACGGTAACGATAAAACCTGGGTCTCTCGTGAGTTTGGATTAACTCCGTCAAAATATTATTACGATAAGAAGCTTATGAAAGTGTCAATTAGACAGTATATTGACGGCTATTCGGCTGTTAAACAAGAATTGGATGAGAAAAATTTGTTCTATGAAGAAGAGCTTGACAGGCTGATTGAAACCGGCGAAATAAGTAATATTGGAAGATTCGGCAATATTATAAAGCCCGCTGTGATAGCGGTAGGTACATTCTTCTCAACAATGTTTTTAAGCGGCACGAGCTATGCGGCACAGGTTATTCAAAAAGGGGACAGCCTGTGGAAAATAGCTAAAAATCAATTGATAAATTCGGGCATTTCGTCTCCCAGAAATGCCCAGATTTCTGAAATGGTAGACAAAATAAAGGAAGTAAATCCAGCCATTAATCCTAATCTGCTAAGAATTGGCCAGGAAATAAATGTTGATGTGGCGGAAAAAGTTCAGCCGAGTGTTCAGCCGCTTGTTGAAGCTGTAGCGAATACTCCGCAGGCCGCTGAAACTGCAGCCCAGGCAGTCACAAATGTTTCAGCTAACGCAGCGCCGGCGGCTGATGTCGTTTCTCAGGCACTTCCGCAGGTAGCCGATGCCGCATCAAAACTTGCCGATTTTTATCAGGCTGTAGAGCCGGGCGCAAGGCAAGGCGCTGAAATTGCATATCCTGTCGTAAATGCAGTTCAGAATGCCGTGCCAGCCGTCAATACAGCCGTGCCTTCCGTTAACATGTTTGATTCACTGGTAACATCAATGCAATCCACAATTTTAGATGCTTTTACATACATTCAATCTATCGGTCAGTCATATCCGTCAATTGCGGCGACAGTGGGAATAATAGCGATCGCGGTCGGAGTAGTCTTTTTGGGATACAAGGCATTCTTGCGAAATAAGGCAGTTGAAACTCTTGTTTTTAGGACAAAAGATGAGGGGCTGAGAAGTAAGAACTTAACTTGGCTGTATGAATCTAATAGGCCAATAGCCTTAAATACTGCTGCAAAAGACTACACATTAAATAATGTCAGGGAAATAATAAAAATAAACAGGCAGAGTAAAAATGGTGTTGAAGGGTTAAGCGGTGGGAAGATAAAAGTTGATTACAGCGACTCAGTGTTGAAGCAATATTCTATTTATGAACTCTCAAGGCTTGTTGAGGAGATAATAAGGCCCCAGCTAAGCACAGGATCAAAAATCAGGCTTAGTGTGATAAACGACTTAAAGCGCGCGCCCGGAGTTTCAATCAGTCTGCTTTACAGAGTTACAAACGGAGCATTTGGAAGTGTCTCGCTTAATCTTGCGGGCCATCCCGAGGCACGGTTGTTGTACGAGCAGGCCGGCATTTTCTTTGATTCCGGTTTAATAGTTCCGTTGTTAGCCATTGGAAAAGAGCTTTATGGCGCATCTTACGAGTTCCCCGAACCTAAAGATGTCGGACAAGAAGAAAGTATGAAAGAACAGGAATCCGTTCTTGCAAAGTCTCTGGAGACGGCCAGAAGAGTAGCCGCTCAGGAAAAAAAGATAGAGAAGCCTAATGAAATGGATGCTCTCGCCTCTGAGGTTGTGACCTATATGCACGAAAAGGCGCGCTCCGGAATTCTGCTTCCTTGGCCGGTGTTTTCATTCCTATATAAACGCGGTTTTTTCAAAAAGTCGGCAGAAAAGTTCAGGTACGCCGCCGAGGGCCAGCGCAGGTTTACAATGCCGGAGTTGTTGGTAAGCGGCAGGGTAGCTAAGCTCGCCTCAGTTAGGCTTGCGGCTATGGGAAAGGGTGACGCTGAAACTAAGAAAAAAGAGCTTGAGATTGAGCGCGCCAAGGCTGAGCCTGATGCCGCAATAATCAATGAACTTGAGCGTTCAATTGACATGATTGAAGCCAATGGGAAAATTGAAGCTTTAAGAAAAGAATTAGATTCTATAAACGCCGACATTAAAAAACAGGCCAAACAGGGAGTTGACAATCCGCTGAAGGGCAATGCGCGCAAGGGTGCTATAGAGTTTGAGATTGAAAGGAGTGAATTCAATCTGCTTAATATGAAGTATCAAGTTCAGAGCGAAATTAGAAACGAGTTTATTGCTAAGTACCAGGCGCTTGCGAAAAAAGAAGTCGGCGATATGGATTTCTCTTCCTATGACAAGCTGTTTAATAATATAGTTGACAAGATTAATATAGTTGTTAAAGCCGCCGGCAATGATAAGGATATAGCCGATTTAAGCGAGATGCTCGGCCTTCCGTTAGAGGTGGTTGTGGGAGCCATTGAAGGGCACCGTATCGGCAGCGATAAACTTTATTTGGTAAACAGGTTAATAAAAGAACTGAATAGATACGGAAGCAAATACTCCTCCGCGCTTGAGATGCTTAACTACTACAAGTACGATGTTGAGGCAAGGGACTTTGTGGCTGGCCTTGTGAAAAACGCGGACACCATAATACCGGATTCGTTTGTAAAGTCAAATCCCGCGTATTTCTATGAATGGTTTAGAATTTCCTTGCAGGCTTTCATGGGCCTCGGCATCTATGTGCTTCCGGCCTTAATATTTTACGGCACAGCTTTTGTGTTTATGCCCATTCCGATTATTTTCGGGGTAATATTCGGATTGATAACCTATTATGTCGCATGGGCTCCGGCGCACAAGTTCTCTCTTCATGTGACGGGTGTTTTTGTAAAATGGTTCGGCAGGGGCGTAAGGGGTCACGAGAGAATAAAATATATTGACAGATATATTGACGACAAATATACGGCAGATGTTCCTTTGAGGGTTTCCAATGTAATCTCAAAGATTAGTGCGAGCGAGGATGATTTTGATGTTGCAATAAAATATCTCAGGCAGACTCTTGAAAGGGATATAGCGTTACTTAAAAGGCATCCTAATAATCTTGAATTTAACATAATAATCAGGTCTGATACCAATCCGTATAAGAGCGCGAGAAACAAGGAGATTGTTGACTATGAAATGAAGGTTATGCGGGAACTTATTGAGGAATACCGTGAGGAACTTCCCAATCTCAATATAGGCTATTTTAATATGGGCGCAAGGGAATGGGTTAATAACACTAATGGCAAACTAGGTCAGGGCGGTTTTGGAATGAAAGCGGGTGGTATTGCCCTTCAGATGCAGTTGTTTGAAGAGGGATATACCAAATCAAGAATATATGTTGATGAGTCACACGAACATTCCATGCGTGACAACCCAGTCTTCTGTGCGGTTGTTGCAACAGATCTTGCTAAGATGCTGGGGCATGAAAAATCCCATGACACGAGAGATAAAGCGGCAAGGGGTGAACTCAATGAGAGTATTCATAGAGATATTCTTGCCGGTAATGACTTAAAGCTGACAAAAGATTACGGTTACAGAGATACGCTTTCATTGCTTTCTGATGATAAGAATATAGTGCTTGAGGTTGGAGAAACTGACAAAATGCTCGCCATAATGCTTCATCCGGCTAACAAACATATAGTTATGACAACTCCTCACATTGTGGTAACGCCGCCATATATAGATGGTGTTCCGCAATCAAGCTGGTGGTGGAAACTTATGAAGGTCTCGCGGGATATTCATAACGAATTTAACGCCCGCCTGATGGCTAGTATTTACGGCAATGGATCTGCTTTCTTCGGGAAGGGGGTCGTAAGACAGGGTAAGTATTATCAAAATGTCTTCAAAAGAGAGACGCTTTCTATAGCCAGAATACTTTCTCATGATTGGCAGGAATCAATATTCAGTGTTTACACTGAAGCGCTCTACGGGTCACTGAATTATAGCGTTGAGATTCTGCAAAAGTCTGAAGATGAAATGCTTCTGCAGGTGAATCTTAACGACGATACCAGATTTGTTAAGATAGTTTTTGACAGAAAAAAAGGCCAGGTAGAGGTTTATGAAGAGGATTACGCAGGCGGGGATGGTAAATTTACTCTTGCGAAGGTCTTTTTGCTGAAAGATATATGCGTAAGTACCGAGTTTAACGATCTGGCCGGCATATTAAAGCTTTCGCCGGAGGCGGCCAAAGATTTTAAAGAGCTCCAGAGTAAGGAAGTTCTTAGAGTTTACGATTTAGTGTCATCTGGAGAATTGAAGAAAGTGAAAGATGAGAAGGATAAGAAAGAGTTTATAAGTAAAAAGTTGTCTGAATTTGAAAATCTGAGAGGTGTATCTAATCTCAGTGCTGCTGAAAAAGAAAAAGCGGTAGAGAATTACAAAAATGATTTGCTCGCGGCTTTTGATAAGAAACATATTTTGGACAAGAAAATCGGGGCTCATATGGCGGAACTGGCCGAAAGAGCGGAGATTAAATTTAATGGCGACGCCCGCAAAATCGCGGAGTATATGTTGAGAAGAGGGAACGCTTATCAAAATCAACTGCTTGCCGAACTTAAATCGGCGGAACTGGCGAGGAATATCCCTATAATAAAAGCTCGTATGATTGATGAATTTGGCCACTTAATGACGATTGATCATGTGTCCAAGATTGTTACAAACTCTTACGGCAATTCTTACAGCATGGGAGAGCGCGATCAGCTAAATCCGCTGACCTATCTTATGAGAGATGCCAGATGGCTCCTGGGCGATATTCAGATGGCCAGGACAGAGCTTCCATATAAAGCATTTCTACCGCCTGCCCATCAAACGCATACTGAGGGAATTATGCGGCGTTTGCTTGGGAATTCATTTTTCCTTGCTTTTGTCGTGCTAAGCAATTTGATATGGATCTTTCCTACGGTATTAGCTTTGCCCGCCGTGGTGCCTATTCAGGTTGCTCTAATATTAATTACTGCGTTCGGGATTTTATATAAAGACAGGATAGGTGACCCGTTCTCGTATGCCGTAAATATGGCAAAAGCAGAAGGAAGGGAGCTTTCGTTAGTGGGTAGGGTTGTAACATATATACCTCTGTTTTTTCAAGGTATTTTTGAGATCGTTGTAACAACACTTGTTTCTTTGCTGCTGGTTGTCATTAGTCCGCTTATTACTTTCGCGATGTATTTGTACGAAAAAAGCGGAAAAAGCCCGTCGTGGACACCTTCCTCGGTTGTTTCAACAATGGAACTTAAAAAACCTATTTCCAGAAAAGAATTTGCCGATATGTCCGCGCGGCTTGAACTTGAAGGTCTTTCAAAGGATGAGATTCAAATGTTGAGGGATTCATTAAGTAAGGAAGGTAACGAGAAATCAGAGATAATTTCGTACATATTGCAAAGCGCGCAAAATCAGGGGTTGGATATTAAAGCGATGCAAAAAGATATTAAGAGGATAGCCGGCGGAATAAGCCAAAAGGAATACAAAGATGTGCTTTTGTTTAAAGCGGTTAAGATTGGTATTTTTGCCGTTCTGACTTTCGGTGTGTTTATATGGCTTGGCGTAACCCCGGTAACGGCATTTTCGGTTTATGGCATTTTGCCACTTTCATTTTCTTTGCTTGGGGGTATGCTGGCAATGAGATGGGCTGGACAGGTAAGAGCGTATTCTTCTTCCAGTACTCCGCTTTGGAAAAAAGGAGTAGCTTCAGCGGTTTTGGTTTCCATAATGGCTGGTAGTGTAGCCGGAGTTATGACGGCAAGGTCTGTGCCCACTTACGATAAAAGCATGATTGAAAGAGCTTTGCCGCTGCTTTCAGAGAGCCCGGAAAGATATGGGTATAGCGAAGAGGTAAAAAAAGCCTTTGACCAAGTGAAGGAAAGCCAGGCCAGGGCAAATGCTTATGTGCCGAAAAGTACCGTGCCGGGCATGGCGCTCTCCGGGAAGATTAGCGATGTAGCGGCAGCTCAGGTACCGCTGACAAAAGTTGAGGCCAAACCCGGGGTAGTAATGACCAAGCCTGCCGCCAGTGTTGATGTGGTCCTTCCGCCTATAAATGCCAAGGCCGGAAGAATCAATACTGTTAGGGAAGTTTTTAGTGCTGATCTTTTGAAATTCATGAAGTATGCTAAAGTGAGAGCTGAAAGAAAGCCTCTCTCGGAAATATCGCTTCCTGATGAAGAAATAAAAAGAGGCGGCGGTGGCGAGTTGATTAAGACAGGCGCTGCGCTTGGTTTTAAAAGAACTCAAAAAAGTATTGCGTGGGCTGCCGTTCAAACCGTGGCAGCTTCGTTCTCGTCTTATATTGGTATTGGAATAAACCTGATTTCTAAGGTGGAAGCTATTGCTGTTATATGGGAGTACGGCGATAAATATCCATGGCTTTCTCTGACCGGCGATATCTCGTCAACTGTTTTCTGGTCTGAATCGCGGTTGTATGCCGACAGGAGTATGGAGGATTTTGCCAGAATATACAGGTGGGATGATATTGCCGCCATGTGGAAAGCTGGGGTGGCGGAAGATATCCCGGGTTATGAACGATATGAATACCTTCAGACAGCCGTTGTGACATTGCATTACGCCGGACTGCCTGTTACCGAACAAAATGTGAATAAGTTTCTGGGCCATTTTACAAAAGAAAATATAAATAAATTGGTCGCAAAATATCCTGCTTTGGAGAACTCATTAAGGCCGTATCAACTGCTTCCGGAAAAAGCCAGGACAGGCATTAAACTTTTCGGTATACTGAACCTGCTTCTTCCTCCGGGTATGGGCGTCCAGTTGCCGACTGATCTGCCGGTAATTACTTTAGCGCAGGTGGCACACCAGGTTATTTCCGGGGACTCGGGCACCGTGGAGGTATTGACGGCGCTGGCAATAGCAAATGATATGACGCTTGAGTCGCTGCTTGATAGAATGGGTTTTGGGTATGTAAACGAGGCTATTGATAAGAAATGGGCTGTCAATGAAAAGGTTTTTGCCGAGTATGTAAACAGGTTCCAATCAGATATGAAGATGCAGGGTCTGGAAAAACCCGAAGATTTCATGAAACCTGAATCCGTCACATTGTCTGCACATATGGCGAATTATCAGATGGTTGAGGCTGTTTGGGACACTCTTGTAAATGAAGGTTTGCGTTCGGGCCGTCCGTCTAACAACGAAATAAGGGAAATAGGCGAAAAACTGAATAATAATATGGTTGAGATGTGGGATATTTTCAGTGTCTGGGAAAGAGGGGGTAAGGAAAAGTATCCAAAAATATTTAAGCAGGCAATGATCTCTAAGGGTGTTGCTGATCAATATGCGATGAACATGTATCTGGCGATGGAGTTAGCAGGCAAGGATAAGACGGTTCAGGAAAAGGCAAAGCAAGATTATCTTATGCTGTTGAAAAAACTTCAGTTTGATCCCGCGCTTGCTGTTTATAATCAATATGGTTTTGTTGAAGAAGGTATTGTTAATGATTTGATGTTTATGAATGAAGTGGGCCGTAGAAAGCTTTCTTATGACCCGCGGAGTGACGAGGCGAATAATAAGGATTTGATTGAGAATATAAATAAAACTATAAATGGGCAGCGGTTTGAGGCCAAACAGCTTACGGCCTTGTTGTGGCTGGCTTCTCTTGATGAGGAGCTTAGGGCGAATGGCTTTGTTCATACTGATGAAAATGGCAATAAAAAATACGCGGAATATGAGGTTAAAACTTCTGACAGGGGGAATGTGCTGATAAAAGTTACGCCCTTAAATGCCGCTAAGACATATTTGGAATTGTATGGTCAGGGTGTGAGGTCTTATCCGGATATTCCATGGTCAAAGGTTGTGGGAAGCTATCTCATGCTTTTTTACCACGGTCATTTTGGAAAAGTTAGTGACCTGATGAATCATTCCAAGGATGATTTTTCCGATGCGCAAAAATGGTTTACTCAGGGCTATTTAATGCAAGAGTATTCTATGTCTAAAGAAGAACACGCGAAGTTAAGGTCGGAGGTGAATAGTGCTTTTGATGAATACCAGAGACTTGTGTCAAAGGATAAGTCGGCTTTGAATCAGCGGGACAGAGATTCTATCGCTGATTATGAAAATAAAGAACTGACCCTCGCCAAAAAGGATCTTATTGAAGTCGTTATGAAGGACAAATATACAAAGATTGGTATCACGGATGAAGAAGAAATAGAAATGATGCACAGGAGGTCCGAAGATAAGGAGAATCTTTTCGGTGTGTATACATTTATCTCTAATATGATTATTTCGGCCAGGGTAAATAATATTGATGCTGAGGAAAATGAGCTTATCAGGGTTTTTATGAAAGCCTATAATTTCGGCACAAAAAGTATGGATTTTTCTGAAAAGAATATGGTCCCATGGCTGGATGTGTCACTTTTTATCGTAATAAACTATTTTAAGACAGATTTTGCCGCGCAGTTCAATGAGAAGGATATCAGGTCGCCTGACTCTAAGATAAAAATATTGTTTGAAAAACTCAATGCTCCGATGCGTTATTCCAATAGGTGGCTTTTTAATAAGTATGACCCGGCCGGCAGTGGGGAAGCTCCCGAAATTACGGATAAACAGATTGAGCTGATTGCCCGTAAGATGTATGAGAGGATGGGCTATGTTGACCAGCAGATTGATATTCTTATTTCTATATTAAATACTGACCAGGCCGGAATAATAAAACTATATACCGCGTATATGTTTGTAGGTACCCTGCTGGAAGACTATGAGAAGAACAGAGTTAAGCAGATTGATGCGGATAAGGACCCTGTTAAAGACCTCGGCGAAGTTGACAAAGCGTCAAAACTGGCGGAGATGTATTTTAAATTATACCTGAAAGGCAAGGGTGGAGACTATCAAAACATACCCTGGTGGGATATCACCAGGTTCATGCTTCAGGCGGAGATACTGGCAGGATTTAAATCGGAGGAAGAAGTTTTTGAGTATTATAAGAAAAGCTTTGGGTATGTGAATGCCTGGCTTGCGGATAAAAATTTTAAGGTGCCGGAAGATTTTGTTATTACGGTTGTAAAAAAGCCATATGGGGATTTGAATTACCCTGAAAGTAAAATAGATGTTATTGTGAGAGAAACCTTGCCGCAGCTGAAACTATACACGGCATATATGTTCGCGGCTAAAATCATTGAGAGCCTTGATTATAATGGCGTTAAAGTTGACCCCCAGGAAGTTATCGCGGACTTTATGGAACTTTACAAATATGGCATTGCCGAGCAGAAAGACAAGCTGGGTGCTATACCATGGTTTGATTTTGCGAGTTATGCCGTTGTTGAATATCATGTTAATAAAGCCGACAAAGGCTGGAAAAATGTGAAGGAATATATTAACTCGGATTATTATAAGGGAACGCTTCCGTTAGTTCAGCGGTACATTACTGACTCCACGAAGCTTCCTGATGGCTTTGCGTACGAGAATGCCTTTAGAACCGAGCTGGTCATAAAGAATAAAAACACCGATCCGCGAAACGACCTTAGTAAGGAAGAAAACAGAAAGCAGTTATTGGAGATAAATGCCGTTCTCGGAGATCAAAGCGATGCTGTTAAGAATTTTAACGGTTACCTCGTCTTGGCCTCGCTTAAATTAAAGTATGAGGCAAGGTTTGGAGCGATAGCTGACAGGGATGAAAGGGCATGGTTGGAAACTGCCGCGTCCAGGCTTTTAAACGCGTGGAAGACCTATCCCGGCAAGTATCCGAATCTGCCGATGATGAAGTCCGGTGTGTTGGAAAGCATAGTAATGGATTCCATGGTTTTCAGCGATCCTCTTGAAATAGAAAGAGCTCTTGGTTTGGATGAAGCAAATAGGCTAATGAGTGCGGATAATAATCTAGGGGTTTCTCAGGCCGTAAAAGATGACATCGCGAAAGAATTTACTCTTAGAACCAAAGTTGAGATAAAAGATGAGGCGGTCAAGGAGTATATGGCGGTGCTGACGGCTGTCAATCTTCTGAAAGTAAACTTTATGGATGTAAGTAACGAAAATATTAATAAAGTGCTGGAAACGCGCTTGGCTATAAGGAATTTAAGCGCAAAATATCCCAGGCTTAAAATTAGCGAAAAGAGGGGTAATGCCGAGACTTGGACAATCTTTGCCATTGAGAACGGAATTGCTGTCGGCGACCTTGAAACAAAATATTTTGAGGTTATTTCCGCTAATTTTGACAAAATAAAGAGTTCTTTTACAGATGATGAAATGGCGATAAAGTTAAATAAAGGCTTGATTTCAGCTTTGATTGACCGTCGTACCGCGGCGGCGGAGTTCGGCGCCGAAGAGGACATGCTCGCGGATCCCGATATTGATGCTGACGATATAGTAGTAGAATTGGGAAGGTATCAGGTATCTAAAAGTATCGCATTGGGGCAGGATGTTGCTGATTTAGCTGTTTTCTTTGAGCTTTCAGGCAAGGTTAAGGCTGCGAACAAACCCCAGCTTGATGCGATGACAAATTCTTATAATAATGTTTTATCAAAACTGGATCTGAAGAATAGAGTGGAATCCAGTGATGATCTTAAGGAACTGATATCATATATTGTGCTTACGGAAAAAATTCAGGGAAAGTGTGATTCGTTTGCTTCATCCATTGTCGCGTTAAAAAATGCTGTTTATGGCCCGGCAGCAACTCCTGAAATACGGGAAGCTTTCAGCCAATTTAAAGGCTTTGATGAGCTTAGTGCCGGTATAGTTAAGAACCTGACAGCGATAAACAATAGCACGCCGGTCCTTGGAAAAATTGAATCCGTGCGAAAAGATAATGAAAGGTTGGCGGCATCTCTTGAATTTTCCTGGGCATTGTGGATGACTTTAAAAAATGTCCCTATCGGTGCTCTTGAGGAAATTATTGGCAATATTGAGTATGTTGAGGAAAAATACAGAGATGTAATCGGATTTATACCTTCGGATGAATCCGGTGTTACATTTACAGACGCTCTTGGAGTATATATCAGGGGCGATTACTGGAAGCCAATGTATTGGCTTAACGCGGAGTATAAAAAAATACAGCCTGAATGGTGGGTAAATAATATTGTTAAAGAGAGTTATCAGAGGCTTTTTGATAAAGTTTTGGACGACTCCGATCCTGATGGGAATGACGCGAAACTGCTGAAAGCATTTTATAAGAAGTATGAGCGTAAGCGGCCGTTGGGAGACGGAAAGGGTTTATTTGACGAAATTGTAGATGACCTGGCCAACAACGGAGCCTATGAGTTAAACAAATCAGGCGAATTGGTGAGAGCTGACAAAAATACTTATAAGTTGCGAATTGAATTGGCTCAGGAGCTTTACAATGCGAAAAACGAGATTTTAAATGATATTCAAAAGCAAAGGCGTTCAGATACTTTTATTAGGGAGGATGTGTCCGCGGCTTCAAAGTTGCTTAATGAGTTGCTGGATTCTCCTTCCCAGATGAAGGCGGAAGCCGCAAATATTGAAAATATACTTAATAGAAATCTTTATATGAATAAGAAAATGGCTTTGTTGATTTCGGTTGCGATGGCCGGATTGCTGTATGTTTTATGGAAAGTGTTGGATTTCTTTGGTAGGTCGCGCCCGCTGCCGGCGTCTTCGGTAGGCTTAGGATTTACAAAGGATGAAGTTCTTTCCAGAGTTGCAATGGGGAGCGCCGAAGGGTCGCAGGTTCACAATCTTGCGGTATCCTTGGTTGACCGTATGTTCGCTGACAGCGATAAGAGGACAGTTCTTAGTAAGGGAGAAGCGCGTTTAAGACATTCTGAAAGCTTAGACTTGCTGTCTGCGGCTATTTCATCAAATACAGATCTGCTGAAGAGCGTAGGAGTAAACAAAAACAATATTGAGGTTCTGGTATCGGATCAAATGCTGACAAAAGAAAATTCGCTCAGCTTTGGTTTAGTTCAGGTGCGAGATGGGAAGCTCTATTTTATTGTTTCCGAGATATTCTTAAACAGGCTGACTGACAGCGATAAAGAGATGCGTATAGGTCAATTTGTCAATTATTCTCTTAGAGAGTACGCTGCTATCAATGCGAAGAATTCGGATGAATATAACAAATTTGTCTATTCCCTTGATTCAAAGGTCGATGAGAAGGATAGGACAAGGAGTGCTGTGAATTACAGGAAATATGCCATGGCAGGCACTAATGAAGATTTGATAGATATATTGAGTTTTGCAAAAAATAATATCCCCATTGATATAACTTATAAAAAAGCTGTTGGTGGCTTGCTTGCTGCGAATAAAGATGTCAAGGGCAAAAAAGCGGCGATAAAAGCGCTACTTACGGTTGCTAAACTTGGAGAAGATAGTACTGTTAAACGGCTTTTGCAAAACAATATGTCGCAAAGTGTTTCTGCCATGATAGAGGCTTCAGCTCAGGCAGCTATAAGTGTACTCAATGATATGGTCGCAAATGATGTGCCGGCAGTTAAACTTGCTGCTGCTGTGGCATTAGGCAGGCTAAGCCCGCAGCAGGGTGTCAGTGCGCTTTCCGGCTACCTGGTTTCAACTGACGGCACTGATATAAATGTTAGTGAAAATATGCCCCTTTTAATCGGGAGTGTTGCTGATGGTATAAAAAACATATGGGATGATATGCTCAAGCCTGACAATAACGAAGGGATCTCTTCAATAAACTCTAAAATTGTGGCAATGGATGAGCTTGCCTCTTATGTGGGGCCGTCGGAAGAGGTAAGAGATGCTATCAGACCGCTTCTTTTTTCTGATAATATCAATATTAAATTGGTTGCGCTAGATGCCCTTTCTAGACTTGGCGATAAACAATCTCTGGATATCGTGAAGACGATCCTTGTGAATAATGCTTATTCTAAGGAAGTTAGAATGGCAGCAGCCGCATTCATAGGGAGATTAGGCTCAATAGAAGATCTAGATCTTATGGTTTCAGCGTATAAAGTTTCAATATATCCAGCACTAAAAATAGCTATTTTAAACGCGATTGGTTCTATCGGAAAACAGGAAGTTGCGCATTCTGTGTCATTGAGTGTATTGAGAGATATTATAAATAATGAGAAAGGAATTACCCCAAGGAAACAGGCGGTATCGGTTTATGTTTCTTTGTTTAGTTCGGTTGATAAAATTGATCTCATAAACAGATTGCTTGAAAAAGAGGAAATGACCGATGTTAGGATATTGCTCGCGCAGGTTTTAAAAGATGAAATAGCAAAAATCAATGAAGCTAAGAAAAAGACTAAGGCATTTGAGGCATTGAAAATTAAGGGGAATAACAGCTTGTTGGGAAGCATAGAAAAACTTCTTGCCTCAAAAAATAAGTTTGAAGCTGTCAAAGGCGCTCCGATGCCGAATGACAGTGAATTATTTAAGATGCCGCGGGCCGAGAGCATGGAACTTGTCAATGCCTTTAAGGATGCCGGAGTGCCATTAAGCGGCGGTTCCATAGGCGCGCTGATCACAAAGGCTTATGACTCAATAGCCGCCGGACTTAAGGCGCAGGGCAAGGACAAGGAGTTAGCAACCCTTAACGGCAAAAATGAAATAAAAATCGTTCTTATTGAAAAAGATCAGTCACAACACCTCTTTGAAAACCATCTCAACGATGGATTCATCGGAATAAACAGAACTTTCCTGGAAATCATAGCACAAAATCCCAAAATTGCGCAGGCCCTTTTCATTGCTGGAATCGCCCACGAGCTGCGCCACGAAGCCGGAATTCCCGATGAAGATCTAACGGTTGACGCGAATCTTATGGCGTCTCTAATGCCGTTGTATAATGTGACTTCAGAAGAACTGGAGAATAGTTATCTCGCGGATATCCTTGAGTCGCCTGAGTTTGTCCTTGAGACACTGAGGGCCGTTCTTGAAATACATGAAAGCGCTATATCCCGTATCACAAAGGCTTTCGGTAAACTGCTTGGCAAAGGCAGGGAGAAGACAAGAAAATCTGATATTGTAAATAACTCCCTTCTGGCTGAAAAGGCTATAGCCGTTCTTTCAGAGCACGCAAAAGAGCTGATGGGTAAAACTGAAGCTGAGCTGGCAGCGCTGCTGAAAAATCCGGAGCGGTTTGAGAACGGCGAACTATCCAGGGTTGTCTCCGAAATAAAAGATTATTCCGGTTCAATTGACCGCAAACCGTTAAATTTGAATATTACTGTTAATGCCCTTGATGTCGGAGCTGAAGTTAACGGTAAAAAAATAGAAATCAATAACAGTATTAAAAAGATGATGCTGCTTATTCCTGTCATCGCATCTCTCGGTGGGCAGGTGTATATAAACGGCATTTTCGGAACCAGCGAATTATCAAAGCGTTTTCATTCCAGGAGCGGCGACGGTTCATCTATTACGCGGGTCGGAAACGCCGTCGTGCGCGGCGGATATCAGGTTAAGGAGGAACGGCTTCAGGACGGAACGGTTCTTAAAGACGAATTTGGCAATGTCTTTTCGCCCGCGAAAGATGTTGAAACCTGGGACGAAAATTACAAACACCTCTTTGAGGTGGCTAATAAATTCGGTGTTGATGTTACGGTTGATATGTTCGGCTGGCTCTCTCCCGATGCTGTAACAGCTGAAAATTACAAAAGGCTAATTTACAGGGAAGTGCCTGAGGATTTGATAAAGAGCATGAAGCTGGGTGTCTCGGACAGGGATATGGAAAGGCTTCAAAATGTAGGATGGGTGATAAATGATAACTATGGAGTAGTAAGGATAAAAGAAAATGGCGCTGAGCGATTGATACTCTGTAAGCATCTCGGAGTTGGACGCGACCAGTTTGCGTTAAATATTCTTTCAAACGAAGGAAGAAGCTACCTGTCCCGCGCGATGAAGAAACTGGTTTATGCCGGCGTCAAAGGTTTCCGATTTGATCTTCCTCACGAGGCTTCGCTTGATTATATGGGTGGTTATCTCGCAGATCCAAGCCTTTTCAACGCTGAAGAAAGGGAATACTTTCAGCAGTGCCGCAAAACCAACCGCGAACCGTGGCAGGATGTATTAGACGAGGTAAACAGCGACAGGAAGGTACAGGCTGTTTTATCTGGCGGCAAAATTGATTTGGTCGGCGAAACTTATCCGTTCTTCGGCGAAATCCAGAATAAGTTAAGGGTTGCGGGCATGGATTACCTTTACGACAAGGGCCTCTATGATGTGTTTAAGTTATACGCGAATAACCCGGGCATGGTTCTGGAAAAATTAAGGCCCGAAGTGGAAAACGCTCTGACTAAGCTGTCTAAAGGCGAAAAACTCTATATTTCGGCTTCAAATTTTGACGAACAGTCGTTAAAAAATATCTCAGGGCCCGTTGAACAGTTTGTTTCGCTCTGCCTGTTCCTTTCAATGCGCAAAGACGCCAGGGTACACCTTGGTATGAGAGAAGTGGCTTACCAGTGCGGAGATGTGTGTTCCATCCCTGGCGGGTCTAATAAACAGCTTCAGCATGGCGGCGCGTTTGAGCATCCGGTGATTCCTTTTGAGGAATTGCTCAGCAGGGATAATTTCACTGAATACCTCAACAATGTGCTTGCCAATTCACCGATAGTTAAAATAGTGTCCAGGTTTGCGGAACTTAAGGAAAAAGCAAAGGGTCCGGCGGTTGAGGTCAGCAATTCTTTCTACAACAGATATTTTACTTTTGTTTCCGAGCAGACTGACGGTTCTTACGCTGTTGCGGTTATTGACTTTATGCCGCAGGATCTTTCAAAAGGCATACTTGAGATTGATATGCCGCATCAGTTAGACGAAGTTATCAGAGGCAAAATTGCGAATCGCGCAGGCATAGACATCAATCAGTTAAGAGACGATTTAATAAAAGACAATCTCGTTGAGGACGCGCTTAAGGATGTGGCGAATGAATATGTGGTGAACGGAGGGCAGGAAAACCTAGATTTAGGGTTTACTCGCGACCGTGGTTCAAGAAAACTTTATTTTCATGTCAAGGTGGGCTTAGACGAAATATCCAAAGAGCGGCGCCTGGGTGTTCCGGAGATTCTGACTATTTCAAAAAGAACCTGGAAAGAACAGGTGGCCGACGCCATATATCAGAATAATCCGGATTATATATTGAATGAACTTTTGAAATGCAAGGATCAGAGGGGAAGTTTTGATAGGGAAAAAGTCATTAATCTCATCGGCGCCTGCAGCGGCCCCGTTGAAGAGTTGTACGAAAAGTATACTTCTCAGGCAACCTGGCGGGTAACCAAGGCGCAGAGACAGCTTTCAGCGCGGGATCAGAAGGCTTTGCTTGATATCCTTGATGAACATTATGGCGGACAGGATAAGGCTGTTCCCAAGCTAATCCTGTCAATGTTTCTGCTGGATGCCGCCGATGCCGAAGAAGCGGCTGAGGATAAAGCCGGAGCCTCCGGTAAAGGAACAAAAAATATTGATTTAAACCTTTTCGCGAAATACAGGATATTTAAAGATATGGCAAAGCAGGTATGGGCGCTTCGCGGCAGGGCAAGCTATATAGTTTCTGCGGAGATTTCGTACTGGGGCGGTGGGCTGGGTGCGGTTATGGTATTTTTGTTGAAGGGCGAGACCAGGCTGATAAAATACCTAAATGTTAAGGATGCCTCAGCTGCTTCAATTGAACTGTTTTACAAGAATAACACCAAGGGTGAACCGCTGGATTACGCGAAGGAATGCGGCGTGGACCTTGAAATAGACAAGTTGACAGGCACTCCAAAGGTGATTGATTATTATATTGCGCTCGGGAACTCCTCAAGAAGAGCCAGAGCCTATGTCGGAAAAGATAAATACGGATGCACAAGGTACCTGATAGAGGATGTGGACGGCAATGACGGCAGAGGATATCAGAGCTCATCCAATGTTCTGTACAGCTACAGGGAAGGCGACAAAAACCCTCAGAACGCGACTAAATATGAGAGCATGGCTTTTCTGAGCGTGGCTTCCGCGGAGTTGATACGCATATTGGAGGCCCAGCGCAAAGACAGGCTCGGAGCAAATTGGAAACCGGCTTTTGTGCACGCCAACGACGGACAGTGCGGATTCCTTGCGGCAGTAATAAAGAGTAAATACAGAAATGACCCGGTGATGAATAAGATGCTCCACTATTTTACAACTCACACTTACGCGAACCGGGGGTACTGGTGGAATGGCGGTAAAGACAGCGTCGCTGTGGGTTCCGAACAAATGAATCTGGAGCGATATATGCAGTATCTGGGTATATCTCCAAAGTACTGGACGGCTGCATTCCGCATGGAAGACGGCCAGTGGGTTGGTGATGACTCTTCTCTTGGTGTGCGCCTGAGCGACGGTTCCAACGCGGTTGCGGCAGATCACAGGGATGACCAGAGCGCGATTGACAGGTTATGGACCAGGCTTGTTGGAACACCCAACGGCGCCGACCCGAATCTGCTTGGCCAGTACCTTAAGGAATCATATGCTGAGGCTTATAAGCAGTTGTCCAATGACCCTGATAACGAAGAGCAGCTGGACTTAAGGCATCCCGGCCCCAAACTTTTCTGGGCCGCGAAAGCAAAGGCGCGCGAGAAATTAAATCGTTCGGGAATAATAACATCCACCGGAAGAAGGATTGTACTTAATGTTCCGGAGGAACAATATGGAAAACCCGGGAGCTCTGCCTGGCTTTCACAACTACAGCAGGTTATTACCAATGTTGGGCGCGCTGTGCCTGAGAAAGTCGGCCGCGGGCTT
This sequence comes from Elusimicrobia bacterium RIFOXYA2_FULL_47_53, assembly GCA_001800315.1. Taxonomy (GTDB): domain Bacteria; phylum Elusimicrobiota; class Endomicrobiia; order Endomicrobiales; family XYA2-FULL-47-53; genus XYA2-FULL-47-53. Next base: position 74,296 of record MGVE01000017.1, read on the forward strand.
GTTTCATACGACTCCGTTGATCCTGAAGGCCGTGGCGGCCCGGCAAGCAATGAAAACATAATAGCCGCAGTAAAAGCGGGCAGACAGGTGGTTTTAGTGGGTGTTGAACAGGGGTACGACCTGAGCAAGCAGATAGTCGCCCGTTTCAGGGATTTGGAGCAGTTAATCGCTGACCGCAAAGCCGGTAAGCGACTGGCGCCCGGTGAAACTAAAGAGCAGTATTCGGGAGATTTCTTCTTTGTCAATAAGGTCACGGCGGACGAAAAGATGCTTGTTTTTGCCGCCAGTAATATGCACATACACTGGCCGTATGGCCCATATACTCACAGGAAAGAGCGGTTGTATCCATCAAAACCGTTGTCGGCATTGCTGAGCTCTCTTTCAAGGGCGGGCGGTTCACTTGCCATGGCGATAGGCAGAACCAAAAAGGGAACCGGTGCGAACGAGTATACCGAATCGCCGGCGCTTGACGCAATAGTTGCAGGGCCCTGGTCGGAGGAAGGCGGGGTAGGCGGTATCATTGACCAGGGTACGGAGATATCCGAAAACGGCAACGGCAATACCTACAGATTTGAATATTCGGAACAGGGTTTCCGTGACCTGCTGACGACCGCGGGACATCTCTGGGACACAGATAAAGAAATGTATGCCAGGCATTCGCTTAACACAAGGCCGCTGAACAGCGTAATGCACTACCTGAATTCCGGCTTCCTTGGTTATCTCCTGCCAATGTGCAGAATTGCCGATGAAAAAGCCAGGCAGGAAACCGTTGACGCGGAGCTGATAAAATCCGTGCGTGCCAGCATTAACGGCATCAAAGACAATAAAATGAAAATAGAAAAGATTTCAAATATGCTTTTCGGCGCTCATGCGGACGGTACACGCTTAAGCGAGCAGGAAGCGGTCATGTATAATTTTGTTTTTAAACCTGAGATATCACAGATGAATTTTGGTTTCCGCTCGGGCAGTTACGCCTCGGGCCTGGATGAATTTCTCAACATGAAACTTAGATTTGATGAAAATGACAAGGCCATTCTTATTGACCTTAAACATCTTCAGAGCGGGCATTATACCGGACTCATGTCAAAAATATTTAATGACCTTGATTGCCTTGACGAAGTAAATAACTGGAGCAAAAACTTTATGTCGGGGTTGGACAACGATAACGCTGAGATTATGAAGAAAGACCGCCGTATTACCGTGCTGTTTGAGAATCTCGCGGCTATGATGTATTCGGAACTTCTGGCGGCAAGGCTTGATTCCTCTGATTCCAAAGTCGTCTCAATCAGAAAAAAACTGGACAGGGTCATCCAACACATAAACGGCGACAAGGAAGTCATCAGGAAAATATTGACTGATCCGGTTAATCCTTACGGCCTCTCATCTGGAAATAGAGTCTACGGGCTTAAGGGGCTTGCTGAAAGCATGAATGAAATTGATGTGGTTAATTTTAAGAAATATGTCGCTTTTCTTTTTGAAGGCCTTAAGTGCCAGGGTGATATAGTTGAATTATTCGCTACTGTGCATACCGCCGATGATTTTAAGGCAACGCTTCAGAGCCTGATCGTAGCGCTCCAAAGCACCCCTAATGCTGAGCATAACCTTATGAATGGTGTGATTGAGCAAGAGAATGCCGTGTCTGCCGCGACGAACCTGCTTGCGAAAATTACTTTTGTCAGTGATTTAGAACAGGTGTTCGCGCAGAATCCGTTTATAGCGGCTCCGCAATACGGCTACGAAACTACGGTTCCTTCTAAAACTCAGGAAGTTGCTTCGGCCGAGGCTCCGGTCGCGGCGCCGCAGCTCCCCGAGACACAGAAAACCTCTCCAGCCGTTATCGCCGCGGAGGAGGTAAAACCAGTTGCCGCGGCTCCCGTTGCCCCTTCCAGTAAGAAGAGGCAGCGCGTTAGAGCAAAAGAGTCAAAGAAAAACACGGGAATACCCGTTGGAAATATTGTGGCTAATGTGCGTGAATCATCTCCGAGGACTATGGCCGAGAAAACAGCTCTCGCGCTTGTCCAGCCGTGGCTTGCGATTGAGGGTATGAACGATTTAGTCGGGAGAACCATGTATTTTATCGGCGAGGTAAATGCGACTCTCCTTATAAATGTGATGAAGCTTGGCATGAAACCGGTTCAGGTAACACTGTTAAACGACACTCTGCTGAACAATGAGCTGTTAACCGAGATAAATGCCGCGAATGTTATCATTGGTAACGATAAGGTTGTTCAATTAACTTTCTTTAAGCCCGTCAGCGGAAAAGGCAATGCTTCGCCGGTTATTATTGCTCTTTCGGTTCCGGGCATAACCGATAACCTTCGGAATGTAGAAGAGCTTAACGGCGAACAGAAGCAGCTGCTTTCTGCAGGTTCCGCCCAGGTAATGAGAGCTATCGCCGAAACTCCCGTATTGAGAAGGCAGATAGCCGAGGCCTACAATATTGATTTTGACAATGCCGTTATGCCGGATATTGTTCAAATATCAGACGGCCAGGCAGTAAGCCTCGCCGAGGAAATAAACAGTAATAGTGAATTTTTCGGCAACACGCTTCTTGAGGTTGTGCTGAGAGATTCTTCTGCTGAAGGGCTTGTGAGGCTTGCCAAAGAGCCCGAGGTTCTTGTTAAGGCGGCGGATGGCGTCAAAGAAATATATCCCTGGGCGGAAAATAAAATAGTCCGCTCAATAGCGCCTGCGGACGATCTTGAGGCTTTGAAAGCCGATATGCGGATTTATGAGCCTGCTATAAAAGTCAGGCAGAGCGGCCAGTCGCCGGTTGCTTCAGGCATTATCTTTAAGTACACCATAGGACAGCTTCGCAATCCAAGGATAGATTATGGAATAGGAAAGATTGACAATTACCTTGCGGAAACCGTTGTCAGCAATAAAGACTACTATTCCGACACCGCCCTGTTAGCGGATATCCTGAACGCGAAAGGGCATATAAATGTCGGCCTTGTTGATCTGCCCGGGTTAGAGGCCAATCGGCAGGACGGCGGTAACGCGGTTGATGATAATGCCGAGAAGAGTGTGCTCGCGGCGGCGAGAAACCGCTCTCTTGGGGATACCTCTTATAATGAGTTTAGAAATGACATAAATAATAAGAAATATTTTGAAGGTGAAGCCGATGAATATGTTTATGCTCAGTATGCTGCCGAGCAGGCCCTTAAAAAGCATATTTTCAACAACCCCGGCCTTGCCGACACAAAATTCATGTTTAAAATTGATGCTTCGCGTATGTCTCCGGAAAAGCTTGAGGCGTCCGTTAACCGCTTGTTCGCGCTCGGTTTTGCCGGAGCCAATATTGACTTTGACGATATCTCTAATGATCAGGTGGAGGCTTTTACCGCGGTGCTCAATAAACTGCAGTCAAAGGCTCAGGACTCAGGCGCTATCCTGATGGCTTCCGGAAAAGTAAAGGCCAGAGGTGTCATGGTTGCCAAAAAGGCCGATCCGGCCAATGGCGCCGCCGAGATTGATATGCTTACCAGCGCCGGCAAGGATATTTACATAGAAATGAAAGAAGGTAAAATATTTAAGAAAAAAGATGAGGCCAAAATTGTTGAGTTCCTTGACGCCTGGAATCAGTCGGGAGCCGGATTTATCATTGACAACTCGCTGAAGCAAGGTGTTTTAGACAGAAAATTCAGGTTGAATGGGGATGTTTCGGGGTTTGATATAACCGATGTGCTCAATAGAATAGCCCTCGGCAATATTTCCCGGCCGGCCTCAAGGCAGGAATTGTTAGCCAAGGCAAGGCTTCAGGGCCAGAACCTTAGCGGCAAGGCTGCCGTTAACTACACTTCCTGGGAAGAAAATCCGGCTAAAAAACAGCTGCACGGACTGCTTGAAGCCTTCGCGTCCGCAAAGTCCGACGCAAACGCGGAGCTCATGAAAGGGTTTGAAGGTAAAATTGTTTCAGCTCTTGATAGCGCGGGACTGAGTTCTCCTGCGGTGTCAGTTGCTTTATCAGGCCTGGTAAAGCAGATAGAGGCCTCTAAGGACAGCCCGGAGGCGCAGGCGGTGCACTACGAGCGCCTCGCGGCTTTTGCCAGAGGGGCCATGGAAGGCGCCCTTGAAAATATATATTACAAAGAGCTTGGCTATACTGAAGAGCCGTTTGTGAATGATTCGGACAGGTCAAAATTCCTTGCCCTGTTGTTTGCGGCGGACGCGAATCCCGACGGCCTCGCTGTAGTAGTATCAGTTAAAAAGAATATGAAGAATGTCAGTACAATTGACGAGGAAAGCGCCCGCAAAGCTATGGCATATATCAATGCCAACTTGACTGAGCTCGGTTCTGCGGCAGGAATACTAAATAAGAGCGTGGACTTCCTTCAAGGTTCGGCCGGCGCTTTCAGCGTTGTGCAGCTGCGCTCCTCTGTTTCTCAGCTCGCGACCCACGAGGGGCTTGTCAGCCTGTGGCCTCAGATCCTTCTTGTTATGTCAACAATAGCCGAGTCTCAGAACTCATTGTCAGCTGCCGAAATGAACGCGAGGATTCTGGCTGATATCACGCCATTTGTCGGTAGAATAAATAACACGGGAATGCTGCCGAGCGCCGATAAGTCCGGCGTGCGGCCTGTTGCCATCACACTCGTCATATTTGATGTTGTTTCTCAGCGCAGGCAGAAAGAGATCGTTAAGAAGACATCCGAATCAATCAATATAGCCGCGCTGAACCTGTTCCAGGCAGCTCAATAAAAAGGTGGTATAAAATGGTTTTAAAAGAAATTGAAGCTAAGAAAAAAGTCCTTGTCCTGGATGACGACAAAACAATGGTGGACCTTATTTCCGACATCCTTCTTGAGATGACGGTGATAGGAGATGTTCACGGGGTTTCCGATATAGATCACGCCCTGTCGCTTTTGAAAAGCGAGGACTACAACGCCATATTAAGCGATATTCACCTCAATTCCTTTGACGGCGCGAGCGGTATTGATTTTATTAAAAAGGTGATTTCTCTGTACGGAAACAAGTACAATAAAAGAATAATTGTATTGACCGGCGACAGGGAAAAAGTGGATGAGGCGCTGAGAAACGGCGCGTTCATCGCCATGGTTAAGCCGTTTGATGTTGAAGAGCTAAAGGAAAAAATAAACAATGTTGTCGTGAAAGAAACTAAATAATATTGTACAATGAGCCTCAAGGGGCAGTCATAAGTTATAAGTCTATGCACAAAGGCTGTCATAGACCGGTCATTCCAGTTGCAGAGCTTGCTCTGCGGCTAAGGTAGCTGCGCAGCTTGCTGCGCGTTCCGTAAAGTTTGTCATTCCTGCGAAAGCAGGAATCCAGAAAACCACTGGATACCAGCTTCCGCTGGTATGACTTCTCAGAAAAAAGTCCGTCTTATATAGCGTCTCCGAAGGGAAACACCTGCACGCCAAGGGTTCAGTGGCGGGGCAATCCCGTGGTCGTTGCTTTAAGCGGGATTGCTTAAATTTTTGTAACAGTTTTTGATGCCGAACGCGCCGAGTTTTTAAAATCTGACAAAGGGATCTTATAATAAATGAGAAAATTAAAAATATTCTTTATTAACAACTGGATAACTATTGTAATCGTGCTTGTCAGTATTGCACTCATTGTTCTTACTATAGTGGGCCTCGGCACTCTTGAATCTTTCTACCGCAACATGACCCTGGCCACAATTCCACTGCAGCTTCTGCTTACCGGCCTGAACGCTTTTATTTTTGTTTACTTTTACATGACGCTGTTTCGCGGCGGTTTTTCCGGCATGAAAAAGAAGGCTATTAAGTCGGAAGACATTAAGGTCCGCTTTAAACAAGTTGTGGGTCTTGAATCCGCGAAAAAAGAGGCTATGGAAGTCGTTCAGCTTTTAAAAGACAGAACTAAAGTTAAGAAAATCGGCGGGCGAATAATTAAAGGAATTCTGTTTGTCGGGCCTCCGGGCTGCGGAAAAACCATGCTCGCCAAGGCTATAGCCACTGAGGCTAATATCCCTTTTCTTGCCACATCCGGAAGCGAGTTTGTTGAAATTTTCGTAGGTGTCGGCGCGAGCCGGGTAAGAAAACTCTTTTCAAAAGCCAGGCAGCTTGCCTACGCCCAGGGTTCCTGCATAGTGTTTATTGACGAATTGGAAGTTATCGGCAGAGGCAGGACCTTCTCGTTTATGGGTGCGGGAGAGGAAACTAATTCAACTCAGAACCAACTGCTTGTGGAGATGGACGGCTTGGAGAGCAGCAAGGAGAATGTGGTCGTTATAGCCGCCACGAACGCCTCTGAGGATGTGCTGGATAAAGCCCTGCTCAGGCCGGGCAGGTTTGACAGGAAAATTTACATAGCCAAACCGAATTTAAAGGAAAGAAAAGAACTTTTTGAATATTACCTTACCAAAGTAAAGCGTTCCGCTACTATAGACTTAGAAAGGCTTGCAAAAAAGACCGTGACCAAATCTCCTGCCGATATTGAGAATATTATCAGGGAAGCTGCGCTTATCGCTACGCGCAACTCTAAAGAAGAAATAGATTATTCCGATATTTCCGCCGCCATGGACAGAATAGAGCTCGGCATGGCCTACAGGCTGGATGTAACGCCTCAGGAAAAAGAGCAGACTGCCTATCATGAGGCCGGACACACGGCTGTGCTTTATTTTCTTCATCCGAGCGACGATGTTTTTAAGGCCACAATAATTCCGCGGCGCGATTCCCTGGGTATGGTGAGCCATCATCCGAGAGAGGAGCTTTACACCGCTAACCGCGAAAAGCTTGTCGCCGATATTAAGGTCCTGCTGGCCGGTTACGCCGCTGAGAAAATAAAATACAATACGACTTCCACCGGCGTGGTTTCGGATTTTCAGAAGGCCACCCAGATAGCGCACGCCATGGTCTGGCGCATGGGTATGGGCGGGCAGTTTGTCGGAGATTTTACCAATATCCCGGAGAACGAGATATCCAACGAGCTTAAAGAAAGCCTTAATCAGGAAAGCATAAAGATTATCAACGATTCGCTCGCCAGGGTTATGGAGTTCTTGAAATCCAACTGGAATATCGTTGAATCCTTCGCTCAGGAGCTGTTAAGAAAAGAAGAGATGGATTATGATGAGATTGATACTATGTTTAAAGCTCTTAAGGCCGAGGGCGCGCCTACCGTGGTTCCGACATCGCTGAATCCGTCCGAAAACAAACCTCAAGAGTGATTCCATGCTGATAAAGTCAACTGTAAATCTCACTAAATTAATTGTTTTCTCCGGCTTGTTTTTTTTTAGCGCCTGCTCCAAAACGACTTATCCAAGAGAGACTATTGAAAACGATGTGGTGCGGATCGTTGAAAGGGAAACCGGCCTTTCAAGTTCTGCCTCCCTGGTCGGCAGCACATTTTATTTAAAAGTTGCCCTGCCTGATCTTATAAATACGCAGGCGGATATCCAGAAAGAGGTAATGAAAAATCTTCAAAAGGTTAATCTTGCGATAATACGCGTATCGCTTAGCACCAACGCTAAAATAGATTACCTCGTTATGATAGTTGACCTCCCCGGATGGAAAACAAATTTTTCAATTACTCAGAGGCTTGAAGACCTCAAAGGGTTCCTTTACCACCGTATATCCAAGGCGGATTACGAGGAGCGAGTTATCTATGACCTCAAGGATCCCAAGGGGTACGATACCGAGCCGTTTAAGGATATCAGCAGGAATGAATTTATCGTAAAGCTCATTCTTTCCAAGGTAAACTGGATTAAGATGTCAAACCCTTTTGTTAATGCCGCGCTTGGGCTCAAACTTGACCTGGTAAATTACACTGACAGCAGTATTGTTTTAAAGACATCGGTTATGAGAGAAGGTAATGAGTTGGCTTCCGGTTATATTGAAAAAACTCTTTCCGAGTGGGCCAATAAGGTTGTCGCAAAATACAAAGCCTATAATTTTAAGGAACTCAAGGTAGTTGACGAGAAGGGGAAACCTATTATTGATATTAAGATAAGCAGTTCTGCCGCGAACTCAAAAAACCGTTAAAACTGTCCTGTCGGATACTTTCGGCCATCTATGCATTGAAAAAACCGCGCATTTCGCGGTTTTTTTTATTTTCACATATATTTTTTTAAAAAACTATTTATTTTTCATATAAAGTGATGTATAATTAACTTGAAATGCAAAAAATATTATTTAAAAATGCAGCAAAAACCTTGTTTTTTGCCGTATCGGCGCTTCTACTGCTAAACACCGATGGTTTTTGCATTACAGATAATTTTTTGAAGGCTTGTCTTGATTTTGCCCAGGCGCACGATAAAAGGCTTGCTATTGCAAAAGAACAGCTCTCCCTTTCAAACCTCAGGGTAAACCGTTCCGGAAGATCCTTTTTCCCCGGCATTTATCTCCAGAAAAGATCGTCCCGCGGCACGACGATTACCGATGAATACGAGTCCGAGGAGCTGGGCATAAGGGCGTCTCAGCCTATTTATGACGGCGGCAGGCTGGTATCTTCCTACAAATATGACAAGTTTTTTCTGGAAAGCGCAAAACTGAATGTCACTAAAACAAGGGAAGATCTCTTTTACAGAGTTAAAACCACATACTATGAGATGCTCAATGCCCGGGCAGAACTACAGAGGATAAAAAACACATTTAACGAGATTAATAAACTTTACGAGAAGACGAAGCTTGAATACCAGGCAAAGGCCATATCGGAGTTGGATCTTTTTGAGTCAAAGAATTTCAGGGATAAAGTTGAGAACATGTATCGTTCTTCCGAAATGAACGCGGCCTTCGCGGAGAAAAAACTTTTAGCCGTCCTGGATATCAAGTCCCTTGATCACATAGTCGCGACCATGGAAGACCCTCTGCTCGTATTCCCTGACAATATAGCTTTCACGCTTGACGAATGCCGGCGCTTCGTTCTTTCTAATAATATTGATTCCAGGATCGCGAAGCTCTATATAGACATGAGCAACCTGAAAAAAAAGATCATCAGGGCCAGGGTTATCCCGAAAATTTATGCCGAGGGTTTTTACGGCCAGAGCGGCGAGGCGTTTGTCACCGAGCCATTAAAGCTGGCCACGGTGTGGAATGTTTCTGGTAAGTTGTCCTGGGGCCTTTGGGGCAACACGCTGGAAGCCAGCCAGACCCAGGAAAAAGCTATTCCCAGAGAAGTTATGGATGTTTCCACGCGCCTTGACAGCACAAGCACTGATATAAGGCTTTCTCTGTTTGACGATATGGGCTATTTCGTTGAGTCAAAAGAGGGTGATATAGGCGTGTTGCAGTCCGCGGTGGATTACAAAGACGCGATAAATAAGGCTCTGCTTGAACTTGAAAAGTTCTATAATGATTATCAGCAGTCGTTGTGGAGCGTTTTGTCGTCTAAAGACGACATGGAGCTGAAACAGCGAAAGCTCGGAGTGCTTCGCAAAAGAAACGAAGTTTACGAGGCTTCAACGATAGAAGTTATGGACGGGGTGTATAAATACGCAGATTCCGTAATAGTTTATACGCGGGTGCTCTCGGCAAATTATATCGCGGTTTGCGAGCTTGAGAGGCTTACGCTTATGCCGTTAAGATGATCCGGAGGGTAAATTGAAAATTGTTTCCGCCGCAACAGGCTTTTTAATGAGGATATTTGATTCGGTTATAAATGTTTATTTGAGATTAGAGGAAAAAGTTCCCGAAAACATTCCGATAAGAAAAATAACCATAATCGGCGGGTCGGTTATACTTCTGACCATTGGTTTTTTTGTTGCACGGGGAATCTTTGGAAAGGACGCTAAAGAAAGCAAAGAAGCTCCCGTAGCCCAGGTGAAAGTTAAAAAAGCCAAAAAAGAGATGCTTTCGGATAAGTATTCCGTTCTCGGAACCATCAGGGGAACGATTGAAAACGACCTGAAATTTGAAATTGAGGGGACGATAGCCAGATATAATTTTGCCGAGGGCGCGAGGGTAAGAAAAGGCGAGATCATCTGCTCTCTTGACCCCAAGGACGCCATTTCGCGTTCAGCCTACGCCAGAAGCAAATTTAACGCCGAGCGGTCTTCCTATTATTCATCGGCGCAGAGAATGAAAGTTTACGGCGACCTCTATAAGATGAAGGCAATCTCTGAGACAAAATATAACGAGGCGCGCTACGAGACCGACGCGGCAAAGGAAAGAATGGACGCGGCTTCCTCGGAACTTGAACTGGCCCAGTCTAATATGGAGAAAACCAATCTTTCGGCTCCGGGTACCGGCGTGCTCGCGGAAAGAATTATTCAGTCCGGCGAGTTTGTGACCCCTCATGATGTTGTCGCGAAATTTATAAGCGGCGGCGACATTAATTTTGAAGTGGATGTCCCCGAAAAAGATGTTGAAAAAATTAAGGTGGGAATGAAAGTTAAGGTGCTTTGCGATGCCTATAAGGATGTTGAATTCTCAGGGAAGGTCAAAGAAGTCGCTCCGACCGTAAAGGAGAAGACCAGAACTACCGTCGTAAAAATTGAGATCCCTAATGATGAGGGTAAACTGCGCTCGGGCATGTTTGCCAGAGGCGATATAATATTTACCGAGATTGAAGACGCCATTGCCGTGCCTCAGGATACTGTAATTGCTCTCGGCGCCGAGACAAAGCTTGTCCCTCTGTTAAAGCCTGATCCTACTTCGCCAAATCACGGCATAATAGAATTGAGGCAGGTTACGGTTGGCCCTACGATTGGCAAGCAGGTTGTTGTTTTAGACGGTATCAATCCCGACGAAATGATTGTGGTTGAGACTCAGGCTCAGTTGTCCGACGGCCTTCAGGTGCAGTTTCAGGAGGTTTTAGACGACATGCCTAAAATGTAATAATCCGCACAGCGCCGTAACAACTCCTCACCCTCAGGCAAAATAATGATAAAGCTTGGCATTAGAAAACCCGTCACTACATTGATGCTTATCATAGCCATCATTATTTTCGCCGTAGTAAGCTTTCCCAGAGTCCCCGTAGAACTTTATCCAAACTTTTCATTCGGAGAGATCAGCGTTATCACCCGCCTCAGGGGCGGTATTCCGGCCACGGAAGTGGAAAAGGCCGTTACCAGGCCCATGGAAGAGGTTTTTTCCGAGGTAAACGGTTTAAAGCAGGTGACCTCCGCCTCCCGTGAGTCTGAATCGGTCATAGTCCTGTCTTTTCATCCCGCGGTAAACCTCAATTTTGCCGTATTAGACATCAGGGAAAAACTTGCCACAATTAAGCACCGCCTCCCGCGTGAAGTGGAAAAACCGGTAATTGCCAAGTTTCAGCAGTTTGATGTTCCTGTGCTTATCATGGCGCTGAGTTCCGAGACTTTAAGCCCGGAACAGCTGCGCGCTATTTCCGAAGACAAGATCAAGGAAAGAATAATGCGCGTCGGCGGGGTGGCCAATATTGAGGTTGGCGGCGGGCAGGAACGCAAGATTCTTATAGATATTGACAACGGCAGGCTCTTATCCTACAACCTCCCGATTACCAGCGTCGTTCAGCTTATCAATACAACTAATATTTCTGTTTCGGCCGGCAGTGTTGAAAAAATGGGCGACCGCTATATTGTAAGAGCCACCGGGGAATATTCCAGTGTTAAGGAGATAGAGAATACCGGTATAGGCATAACCCCTCAGGGTTCAATCATAAGGCTCAAGGATATCGCCAAGGTCAGGGATTCATTCTATGAACCTTCTTCTTTCGCGAGGCTCAATGTCCGCCCCGTGGTATCTCTGTATATCCAGAAAGAATCCGCTGCCAACACGATAACGGTGGGCAAGAAAGTTTTGGAACAGGTGGAACTGCTCAGAAAAGAGTTTGCCAGGGACATGACTATAACCGTTGTAAAAAATGACGCCGAGTTCATTCAAAACGCCATATCTTCCCTTGAGGTTTCCGTCATAGAGGGCGGTTTGCTTGTCATGGCTATCCTTTTCATATTTTTAAGAAATCCCAGAACCATAGGAATAATAGTAACGACGCTTCCCATAAGCCTTTTGCTTTCCGTTGTCCTGATGTATTTTGGCGGGTTGTCCTTTAATATCATGACAATGTCGGGGCTTGCCATGGGGCTGGGCAACCTTATGGATAACGCCATAGTGATTCTTGAAAATCTGGGTTACCATCACAGAAAGAAAACATTTAAAGACCACGAGACCATGGTCATTGAAGGAACCAGCGAGCTGGTGATGCCCATAACGGCCTCAACTATTTCAACGGTAATAGTCTTTCTCCCGCTGGTGTTTTTAGACCCGGAGATAAGGCGGCTTTATGTGCCGTTTGGCATGGCGATTGGGTTGTCTCTTTTCGCCGCTCTTGTCGGAACCCTGATTTTTGTGCCTCCTCTGTGCGTAAAGATAAAGGGAGCTTTTACCTTTTCAGAGCCTGCCTGGTACAAACCCGTCGTAAAAAAATATATCAAGATTTTGAAGTTTGTGCTAAGGCAGAAGCTGCTGGTTTTTGCGGCTGTGATCGCGCTTTTTGCCGGCGGGGTAATGATATTTATGACAAGAAGCTCCGAGTTCATGGAGCCGGGCGAGGCTAACACTTTCAGGCTCGGAATTCAATTTCCGCCCGGAACCAGGATAGAGCGCTCTAATGAAATGGTCAGGCAGATAGAGAAAGCCCTGCTTCTGGTCCCTAATGTGGAACGCGTGTCGTCCAGGATAGAGAAACTTCACACCTTCGTGGAGGTAAAGGTTAAACTTGATAAGTCCAGAGTTATGGAAGAATTCAGAAAAAAATTCAAGGATTACGCCCCGGCGTTTTTGTATTATCAGGAATCGGCGGAAAGCTCGTCGCGGGAAGTTTTTGTTGAATTTTACGGATATGACTACGGCGTGCTCAAGCAGATAGCCTATGCCGTTTCAGGGAAACTTCAGCAGGTTAAAGGGATAACTGACATTAAGATAAGGATGAGGGAAGATGAGCCCGAGATAAATATAGTTGCCGACCAGAACAGGCTCGCGCATTTTTCCATTTCCACCTATTACCTTTCTAACAGCCTGCACAACATGCTGCGTGGCCTCGTGGCTACTTATTACAGAAGCGAGGGTAAGGAAGTGGAAACGATAGCCAGACTTGAGCCGGGAACGGTCAGGAATTCGGAAGATCTTCCGTATTTAAGGCTGGTCACTCCCCGCGGAGAGATAGCCGCCGTTAACCAGCTTTCTGATATACGCCAGGTCACGACTACTCAGGAAATATGGCACAAAAACAAAAAAAGGTTTATTCAGATCAGCGTCAACAGAAATAAAATGGGCCTTACGGAATGCGTGGAAAAAATGACAAAGGTTCTGGGCGGGTTGAAGTTTCCGAAAGATTACACATTCAGTTTTTCCGGCGATTACGAAAAAACAGTTAAGAGCAGGAAGGACTTCGCTTTGGCGCTTACATTGACCGTTATTCTTATCTATATGACGCTCGCTTCGCTGTATGAATCTTATTCTCAGCCGTTTTTGATTATGCTGTCCCTTCCGCTTTCCGTAATGGGGGTTGCGTACATTTTGAAAATATTCGGGATGTCCATAAGCCTCGGCGTCTGGATAGGCATGATGATCCTGGGCGGTATCGTTGTAAATTCTGCTATTCTGATAGTGGAAAAGATAAACCTTGTCCGCGATACGGGCAGAGGTATTAATTACGCCGTGCTGGAAGCCAGCAGGGAAAGATTTAAATCCGTTTTAATGACCTCTCTTAACAACATCATAGGACTTCTGCCGCTGGTGTTAAACCGCGATGAGGCGGCTTCCATGTGGCGTTCACTCGGGATGACTGTTATAGGCGGAATGTTTTCCGGCACACTTCTGACTCTTTTTGTAATCCCCGCGGCCTACATGCTTCTTCATCAGATCAGCGAGGGCTCCGGTGACATCTTGCCGTATATTAAAAAACTGGCGTCCGGACAATATAATAAATTAAAAAATCGGATAGACTCCGCGAGAACGCTCAGAAACCAGGCCCAGAATAAACCAACCTGAGCCTTATAGGATGATATTATTATGTCAATGATCAATTTCCCCGTAGAAAAACCTGTTACGACTACGATGATTTTCCTGGCGGTATTCCTGCTGGGAATGATATCCTGGTCCAGGCTTCCCCAGGAGCTTTTCCCGTCGCTTGAGTTTCCTCAGATTTCCATTGTAACCAGATACGAGGGCGCCGGCCCTGAGGAGGCGGAAAAACTCATCAGCAAGATGATTGAGGAATCCGTCGGCACCGTCAGAAATGTAAAAAGAGTGAGTTCTATTTCAAAAGAAGGAATGTCCCTGGTTATTATAGAGTTCCGCTGGGGCACGGATATGAATTTTGCCGCCCTTGAAGTCCGCGAGAAAGTTGACCTTGTAAAAGAGCGGCTTCCCAGGGATTCTCAGGAACCCGTTGTTTTGAAATTCAATCCCTTTAAATCTGAGGCTATGGTTTTGTCCGCGAGTTATAACCGCGATGAGGACGACCCCTGGAAGCTTGTTGAGCTGAGGCAGTTCTGCAAGAAAAATATCAAAGACGAGCTTGAGAGGATAGAGGGAGTCGCTAAAGTTGAATTAAGGGGCGGAGAGCAGAAAGAAATACTTGTTGAAGTTGATAAGGGCAGGATTCTTGCCAATCAGCTGTCTTTGCTGGATATCATAAAAACTCTGAGGGAAACAAATATCACCTATCCCGCCGGCATGGTTAAAGAGGAAAATTATGAATATATGGTCAAAACAGTCGGCGAATTTAAGAATATTTCAGAAATAGGCGATGTGTTGTTGATAAAAGAAGAGACCCAGGCTGACCAGCAGCGTTCCGAGCGGCAGCGGCGTAACGCGAGGCAGGGTAGTGTAATTTACTTAAGGGATGTGGCGAGCATTTCCGAGGCCATCAAGGATCCAACCGGCTATTCAAGGTTCAATCAGAGGGGAAATGTCTCGCTTTCCATATTTCCGCAGTCGGGTTCAAATCTGCTTAATGTGTCAAAACTTGTCAGAAAAAAAATAAAAGAACTGGAGTTAAAGATTCCAAAAGATGTGAATGTTGAGATAATCTACGACCAATCCGACTTTATTAAGGCGTCACTGCAGAATATTTATAATGACGCCATGGCCGGAGGCATAATTTCTTTTATCATCATTCTGATATTTCTTAAAGACATTGTGGCCTCAGCCATTATTCTTGTGGCGCTTCCGATTTCTATCCTGTTTGCCCTTTCCTTTATGTATTTCGCCGATATTTCCATTAATACCATGTCGCTCGGCGGGCTTGCCCTGGGTGTCGGCATGGTTATTGACAACTCCAATATTGTGCTGGAAAGCATAATGGCGTATCTAAAACAGCATCCCGATATGCCGAAGAAAGAGCTCATTAAGGAGGCTGCAAAACGAGAAGTCGGCGCGGTGGTAGGGGGCACATTTACTACGGTCGCGATATTTCTTCCGTTTATTTTTGTCTCCGGTGTGGCCGGACAGTTGTTCAAGCAGATGGCTCTGACAATCACATTTTCCATGATAGCTTCCGCCATGGTGGCTCTTTTTCTTGTTCCAAGGCTGGCGCTGTTTATGAGGTTTGAAAAATATAAAAAAATGGATTTCAGCATGAGGATACTTGATTATATTCCTCCAAAATTGGAGAAATTTCTCAGTCTTCCCAGGAAAGTCACCTGGAGGTATCTGTTTATCTACCTGTTTGTGGGGCTCGTGATGCTGTATTTCATTCCCAAGGAGTTTATGCCAAAGCTGGATGAAAGGCGTTTTACGCTGAACCTTACGCTTCCGCCTCAGACAACGCTGAGCGTCACGAATAACCTGGTACGGAGAATAGAGACTTATCTTTTTTCTGTCCCCGAGGTTGAAAGCGTGGTTTCAAATGTTGGCTCGTCCGGAGAAGGCGTGGGGGACGCTATTGAGTCTTTGGGCGTCAACCAGGCGAGGATAATCGCGAAATTGGCAAAACGCGGCAGGCCTTCAACCGCGGTGGTGGTTGAACTTAACGATGAAATAAAAAAATGGCAGGTGGAGGGGCTTGAAGCCGAATTTGTGACCCAGCAGGGAATGTTCGGGTCCGCCATGGGTTCTTCTTCGGGATTAATGATAGAGCTTAAAGGCATGAACCTTGCGGCTCTCAAGAAAAAATCAGATGAAATAAAAGCCGATCTGGCCAAAATGCCTCAACTATACGGTTTAAAAACGATCCCTGCCGATCTGGTTCCCGAGCTTAAGCTGAACATTGACAGGGAAAAGGCCTCAATATTCGGATTGAATGTCCAGGACATTAGCGCCACGCTGCTTGCCGCCATAAAAGGCTACGAGGCCACAAAGTTCAAGTTAAAAGACGAGGAATATCCTATAAGAGTCCGCCTTCGGCCCGAGGACAGAAGCGACCTTTCCCGCATAGGAGAGTTGACTGTCTATTCTCCTTTCGGAAGGAATATCCAGCTTTTACAGATCAGCGAACTTGTTTTTGTAAAAACCATGCCCGAGATACGGAGGATTGAAGGGCAGAGAACTTATCTTATGATGGCGAATGTAAGAGGCAGTTTTGATTCCGCCGTAAAAGATATTCGCGAATTGCTTGATGATGTCATCGCGCCCTCTGACGATATGGCCTACAATATAGCCGGCGAGACGCTGGCGCTGCAGGAGTCAATGAGTTCTGCGGTATTTGCCGTTGTCCTGGCTATTGTTATTATATACATGATCCTCGCTTCTCAGTTTGAGTCGCTGCTGCAGCCGCTCATTATTATGGTGACCATACCGATGGGTTTAACCGGCGCTGTTTACGCGCTATTCCTGAGTTTTAAAACGCTGAATTCCGTTTCAATGCAGGGCATGATAATACTGATAGGGCTTGTGGTAAACGGCGCTATCGTGCTGGTTGAAACTTATAATCAAATGAGAAAGGCCGAACCGCACAGGGATTTAAGAGAGCTTGTATTTGAAGGTACGGTTGATCGGGTCAGGCCCATCTTGATGACAACTCTGACAACGATACTTGGCATATTCCCGCTTGTTTTCGGAGGCAGTACGAACGCGACCTCTTCTATGGCTGTGGCTATATGCGGAGGGGAAACGCTCAGGATGGCGCTGACCATCCTTTTTGTGCCGTCCGCTTATCTGTTCGTGGAGGAATGGCTTGAAAGCAGAAGAAGGGCAAAATAAGCCGGAATATATTTTATAAAAAGCACTTGAAATAAATTGTATTTTTAGTTATCATTACATTGCGGTATAGTTAATTTGCGGAGGTTTCAGCTCAAATTGTCCGGGAGGTGAGATTTTTCAGCGTTGTATCTAAAGTGTTTGTCACTACAATAAATAAAGGAGGAAGCAATGGCTGTTTATCAGTTGAAAAAAGTAGTGCTCGGTTCGTTGGTTAAGAGTTTGCCGGTGGTTTTTGTGGTAGTAGGTGCCTTGATCGGTCTTTTTACTTTCTTTATTTTTCCGACTGAGGTCGCAAGAAACCTTACAATCGGAGCCAGGTTCCTCTCATGGCTTATTTTCGTCGTTCTTTATGCCATTCTTATGGTTGCCGGAGTATTCGTGATTTCCTTCCTTTACAACTGGATAGCCGGAGTAATGGGCGGAGTCAAGGCTGAAATTGAAGAGGTGCAGGAATAATATTTTTTAAATTTAAACCGAAGCCCTGCGCCCGGACGCTCTGTGTCCCGGAACGGGGCTTCGGCTGATTTTTTTTCGGCAAGCCCGTTACCGTGCCCCACATCCTCGTTTTATCGGCTTTCTATGTCTCTTAGAATTAAATTTACTCTTCTTATCACCTTCCTTCTGGCAATTATTATCGCCGGTATTTCCGTGAGCCTTTTTTTTACTTACAAACAGCTGTACCGGGCTCAGCTGGAGCAGAACCGGCAGAAAATATTTAAGGATTTTAATTATACCTGCACGGAGGCCGTTACCGTCAGGGACGAAATACTTATAGTAAACACAATTCGTTCTCTCATTGAAACCCATCGGCCCTCTATCGTTTACGCCGGCTATGTTTCTCCCACCGGTATAATCCTTTCTTCCATACGCGATAACCTCAGGCAGGATTCGTTTAATTACAGGATTTTTAAACTATCCAGGCCGGCCGACGATAATTTTATGTCCGAAAGAAGCGAAGAGATTTTTGAAATGGGCCTGCCGATAATGGTCAAAGGCGAGTACGGCGGAACCGTAAAAGTGGGTTTTTCTCAGGATTATCTCAATAAACAGATTGAAGATACGGTGGTTTTGTTAGCAAAAAAAATAGGCATTGTTTCGGCGGCCGCTCTTTTGGTCGGAATACTATTCGCGTTTATTCTCTCGGCTCATCTCAATAAGCCGATTAAGATACTCAGTCAGGCCGCCGTAAAGCTTGGCGAAGGCGACCTGACTGTTCAGGTCGCGGTGGATAGAAATGACGAGTTGGGCAAGCTTTCAAACACCTTTAACGAAATGGCAAGAAGAGTCAAGGAGATTGATGAATTAAAAGACAGTTTTGTCTCCAGTGTTTCTCATGAGCTCCGTTCTCCGCTTGCCGCCATTGACGGCTACTGCGACTTTTTGCTTGACGGCCTGGATAAAAACATGACGCCGGACAAGCAGAAAAAAGCCCTGGAGATAATCAGGGATTCAACCGTCAGGCTCACGAATTTTATAAACAATATACTTGATCTTGCCAAAATTAAGGCCGGCCGCCTGGAAATTAAACCAATACCTACGGACATGAAGGATATAGCCGAGGAAATAATGCAGCTGTTTGTACCGCTTGCCGCCAGAGAATCAAAAAAGCTTGTCGTGGACATAGCTCCTGACCTGCCCAGAATTTATGTTGACCCGGAAAGAGTGAAGCAGGTGATAACAAACCTGCTGGGCAATTCACTGAAATTTACTCCCAGTGAAGCGGTAATTACGATTAGCGCGGTACAGGTCAATGATCGGATTATTGAAATATCGCTTTCTGACACAGGGGTCGGGATTCCTCAGGCCGACCTGCCAAAGGTCTTTGAAAAATTCTATCAGGTCAAAGAAGGAGCCAATAAAAAGCCCAAGGGCACGGGACTTGGCCTTGCCATTGTGGCTGAGATCGTTAAGCTGCATGGCGGCAATATCACGGTGGAAAGCACGGTTGGCAAGGGTACGACATTCCGTTTTACAATGCCGGTATGGAGACAGGTATAATGCAAGGCGATTATCTTGTTGAGGGAAAGAAAATATTAATAGTTGACGACGAGAAAAATCTTCAGGAGATGGTAAGCGATATTCTTACCGCCGCCAACTTCCAGACGATTACCGCCGACGACGGCCTGGAGGGGCTCCAGAAGATCTATTCCGAGTCGCCGGATCTTATTTTGCTTGACTGCGAGATGCCCCGCCTTGACGGCTATGAGCTGCTTGCTAAAATGAGGGCCGATCCTCTTATGGTAAACAAGCCCGTAATAATGCTTACCGTGCGAAACTCGGAAAACGACGAGATTAAAGGCTTAAGGCTCGGAATTGACGATTATATTACAAAACCCTTTAAGCCGAGCGTGCTTCTGGCAAGAATTAAAACCGTGCTTGAGAGAAAGGCCATGAGCCTCGGGGCCAATCCCCTGACGATGCTCGCCGGCAATGTGACCATAACCGTTGAGATAGAAAAGCGCATAGCCGCGAAGGACGATTTTGCCGTTCTCTATGTGGATATTAATAATTTTAAAAGCTTTAACGATAAATACGGTTTCCCGCGGGGCGACAAGATAATTAAACATGTGGCAAGCGTCCTGACCAGGGCCGTGAGAGAAACCGGAAACTCAAGCGATTTCGTCGGGCATATAGGCGGAGACGATTTTATAGTTATAGTCGGCAATGATAAATACATAAAAATTGCCGAGAGGATTATTCAGCTGTTTGACGAAACCATCGGGGATTTTTACGATATTGAAGACAAGGTAAAAGGTTTTATCGTTACCGAGGACAGGCAGCACAACATAAGGGAGTTCCCGATAATGGGGGTATCCATAGCCATTGTTACCACTCTGCATACGAAACTAACGCACTACGCGCAGCTTGGCGAAATAACGGCCGGCTTAAAGAAACTGGCCAAGCAGTATACCAGAAGCGCATATGTCGTGGAAAGGCGGAAAGAATGATATCAAAAAAAATCCTGATAATTGACGACGAGGATAATATCCGGTCTCTTGTAACCGATGTTCTGGAACGGGAGAATTACATGGTGATTTCAAGCCCGGATACCGACGACGGTTATGCCAGGGTGCTTAAGTCCAAGCCCGACCTGCTGATTTTGGATGTCAAAGTCCCAAGGATAGGCGGCATAGAACTTTGCAGGCTGCTTCGGGAGAATCAGGATACGAAACACATACCAATTATTATGCTCACGGTTGAATCAACTGAAACCGATAAGGTTATCGGACTGGAAGCGGGAGCCGATGATTATGTGACAAAACCTTTCAGTAATAAAGAGCTGCTGGCGAGGGTCGCCTCTCTTTTGCGTCGGGTAAAACGCTCCGGAGAAGGGGATGATGTAATTAAATCCGCGAATATTGAGGTAAATATCAAATCTCATTCGGTGACGCTTGACGGAAGGGATTTAAAGCTCAGGCCCAAGGAATTTGACCTGCTTGTGCTTTTTCTGCGCAATCCCAATGTGGTTTTTGACAGAACCTATATTCTGGAAAATGTTTTTGGCTATAAGATACCGGTCAGCACCAGGACCATTGATACTCACATAAAGAACCTCAGGCACAGCCTGGGGAGTTTCGGAGAAAAGATTCAGACGATTTTCGGCAGGGGTTTTAAGTTCGTTCCGTAATTATTATGAATAATAAAAGGCCCTATATTCAAATTAAGCCTATGCAGGCTGTCAGACTCTCAAAGGAAGAAGAGGCGGAGCTTGTCGCCCGCTGCCGCGCCGGTGAAGAGGACGCCAAGGACAGGCTCCTTAAAGTATATTTTCCTTTTGTGGCCAGCCTCGCCAAAAAATATAAAAACTATTTTCCGCGGATAGAGTTTGAGGAGCTGCTTGAAGAGGGAAACCTTGGGCTTTTGGAAGCTCTGGAGCATTATGATTCATCCAGGCAAGTTAAATTTTCAAGCTACGCCTGGTTCTGGATAGTGCGTTCCATTCAGGATTACATTACCGAGACGCTTGCTTTCATGAAAATTCCAGCCGGTGTCGCGTCAAATTTGAAGAAAATAACTAAAATGATTGAGTCCGGCCTGGCTGAAAACAGGGATATTACGATAGAGGATATCACAAGCGGTATGGATTTAGAGCTTGAGAAAGTCAAGGAGCTGCTTGTAAATCAGGCCAGTATGTCGGCCCCCGTCTCTCTTGACAGTTATATTGACGGCGACGATCAGAAAAATACGCTCAAGGATGTTGTTGACTCCGGCGAGAAAAACTCCGAAGATACCCTGGAGGGGATAGAAAAAGACGAGAAGCTGGAAAAATATCTGTCTTGTCTCGGTGAGCATGAGGCTGAAGTGATAAAGTGGCGTTTTGGTTTCAATGATTATAAATACCATACTCTGAAAGATATAGCGGAAAAACTCGGCATAGCGCCGCAAAAAGTGCGCGATATAGAAACTATAGCGATTGCTAAATTAAAGATAATGATGAAGGAGGGGGCTTGACAGGAATTTTTTTTTATAATATAATCACTACTAAACAAGTAGACTAAGTAGTAAATAGGTGGTTTTATGAGAATATCAACAAAAACAAGGTACGGCGTGAGGTTAATGCTTAATTTGGCGCTTGCTTACGGCAAAGGCCCCAAATTTTTAAATGAGATAGCAAAGAAAGAGGCCATCTCAGAAAAGTACCTCGGCCACATTGTGGCTGTCTTGAAATCAGCAGGCCTTATTACATCTTTTCGTGGCGCAAAGGGCGGTTACGCGCTGTCAAGAAACCCCGCGAAAATATCTTTAAGGGAAATCGTAGAGCCTTTGGAGGGCGATATGTCAATAATTGAGCGTCATGGAACCGGCGATGGCAAAATTTCGCAGAGAGTTTCAAACACGGTTTGGGCCGAACTCTCTAATGTGATACAAAAGACCCTTGAGAGCCATAATCTGGAGGATTTGACGCGAATGTGTAGTGAAGAATATAATTTAATAATGTATAATATATAAAATTTGCTTTTTAATATGAAATCCGGAGGAAACTAATATGACAAAAATTGATTCAAAGTTAAGGCCTGAAACACTGGCGCTCCATGGCGGACAGGAAGCCGACCCCGTAACGGGTTCGCGCGCCGTGCCCATTTACCAGACGACATCATACAAGTTCAAAAGCTCGGAGCACGCGGCCGCGCTTTTCGGGTTAAAAGAGTTCGGGAATATCTATACGCGGCTTATGAACCCGACTACCGATGTGCTTGAAAAAAGAATTGCTCTTTTGGATGGGGGCATAGGAGCTCTCGCTGTGGCCAGCGGCCAGTCCGCTATTTCACTGGCATTGCTCAATATCGCGCAGGCCGGCGACGAGATAGTCTCCGCGGACAATCTTTACGGAGGCACCTATACCCTGTTTCACAACACCTTTAAAAGGTTCGGCATCACCGTGAAATTCGTTAAATCCGGAGACCTGGACGCGTTAAAGAAAGCCATAACTCCGAAAACAAAGGCGGTTTACGCCGAGTCGGTTGGCAACCCCAAGCTTGATGTGGCGGATCTGGAAGCTATTTCAAAAATTGCCCATGACAACGGCCTTCCTTTCGTGCTTGATAATACGGTTTCGCCGTACCTGTTAAGGCCTTTTGAATATGGTGTGGATATTATTGTATATTCAGCCACCAAATTTTTGGGCGGCCACGGCACTTCGCTCGGCGGAATTATAGTTGACTCCGGCAAATTTGACTGGACCAACGGCAAGTTCCCGTTAATAACCGATCCTGATCCGGGTTATCACGGCCTTAAATTTGTTGAGGCCCTGAAGCCTTTTGGTAATATAGCCTATATCACGAAGGCAAGGCTGAGCCTGCTGAGGGACCTGGGGCCGGCGATCTCTCCTTTTAACGCCTTTCTGCTTCTTCAGGGAGTTGAGACACTGCACCTAAGGCTTCCGAGACATTCAGAGAACGCGCTCGCTGTGGCCAGGCATCTTCAAAATCATCCCAAGGTGGCCTGGGTTAACTATCCGGGACTTGATTCAAGCCCGGAGAAAAAGAAAGCCGACAAGTATCTTTCAAAAGGCGCCGGCGCTATAATCGGATTTGGCATTAAAGGCGGGGCCGCGGCAGGCAAGAAGTTCATAGATTCTCTTGAGCTTGTTTCTCACCTGGCTAATATCGGCGATGCCAAGACCCTGGCGATTCATCCTGCCACTACGACCCACCAGCAGCTTTCCGCAGAGGAACAGCTGGCCACCGGCGTAACCGCGGATTTTATCAGGCTTTCTATCGGGCTTGAGCATATTGACGATATCATCGCCGATTTTGACCAGGCTCTCGCGAAAGCCTAAGGGGATTTCCATGACCAAAATATATGATGATATAACAAAAACTGTCGGCAATACCCCGATAGTCAGGCTTAACAGGATAACGAGCGGCCTCAACGCCGACATACTGGTAAAGGTTGAATCGTTTAATCCTATGTCAAGCGTAAAAGACAGGATAGGCATCGCGATGATAGAAGACGCGGAAAGTAAAGGCCTGCTTGAAAAGGGATCGGTTGTTGTAGAACCCACCAGCGGCAATACAGGTATAGCACTGGCTTTTGTCTGCGCGGCAAAAGGCTATAAATTAATACTTACCATGCCAGACACCATGTCCATTGAACGCAGGCAGCTGCTGAAGATTTTCGGCGCGGAGCTGGTGCTGACTCCCGGCGCCATGGGGATGAAAGGCGCCATTGAAAAGGCCGAAGAAATAACCAGGTCAACTCCAAAGAGTTTCATGCCACAGCAGTTCAATAATCCGGCTAACCCCGAGATTCACAGGAAAACAACAGCCGTTGAAATATGGAACGATACCGGCGGCAATATTGACTGTTTTGTGGCGGGGATCGGAACCGGCGGAACCATAACGGGGATCGGCGAAGTATTGAAGGAAAAGAAGCCGTCTATCAGAATAGTAGGAGTTGAGCCAAAGGATTCGCCGGTTCTCTCGGGCGGCAAGCCCGGGTCGCACAAAATACAGGGCATAGGCGCGGGATTTGTCCCCAAAGTTCTAAATACCGCGATTCTTGACGAGATAGTGCCGGTATCAAGCGAGGATGCAGGTGTTACCGCCAGGCGGCTTTCCCTTGAAGACGGGATATTCGCCGGTATTTCTTCAGGGGCTGCTGTTTGGGCCGCCATTGAAATAGCAAAAAGGCCCGATATGAAGGGCAAAGTGATACTGGCGCTTCTTCCCGATTCGGGCGAAAGGTACCTGACGACCTGGCTTTTTTCGGGAATAACATTCTTTTAAGGAGTTGAAATGCTACAGTCAAACAAAGAAAGCCTCGGCATAGTTAAACCTGAATATTTCACATTCGCGCAGAGCCCCGACGAGCTTATTCTTGAATCGGGCCTTAAACTCGGCCCCATTACGCTGGCCTACGAAACCTACGGAGTTTTAAACGAGGAAAAAACAAACGCGATTCTGGCCCTACACGCGTTTTCGGGCGACGCTCATGCCGCCGGCTATCATCAGGACGAGGAAAAGCCTGGCTGGTGGAATGATATGATAGGCCCCGGAAAAGCTTTTGACACCGACAAATATTTTGTTATCTGCTCTAATGTTCTTGGCGGCTGCAAGGGAAGCACTGGCCCCTCTTCATTAAACCCCGCGACCGGAAGGCCCTACGGCCTGGATTTTCCGATTATTACTATATCGGATATGGTCCGCGCGCAGAAAAAGCTTATTGATCATCTCGGAATCAAAAAACTTTTGTGCGTCGCCGGCGGCTCCATGGGGGGCATGCAGGTGCTCCAGTGGGTTGCCAACTACCCCGAGATGGTAAAAAGCGCCATACCAATAGCCACTACAATGAAACATTCGCCCCAGCAGATAGCTTTTGACGAGGTGGGGCGCCAGGCTGTCATGGCCGATCCTGCCTGGAACGGCGGAGATTATTACGGGAAAGCGCAGCCTGAAAGGGGCCTGGCTGTGGCCCGCATGATTGGGCATATAACATATATGTCCGATCGTTCAATGGAAGACAAGTTTTCCAGAAAACTAAAAGAAGATAACTATTCTTTCACCTTTAAGACCGATTTTGAGGTGGAAGGCTACCTGCGCTACCGCGGCGATACTTTCGTGAAGAGGTTTGACGCCAATACTTATCTCTATATCACTAAGGCCATGGATTATTTTGATGTTTCGGGCGACAAAATCATTCCTTCCGGAAAAAAAATAGATACCAGGTTTCTTGTGATCTCGTTTAAATCGGACTGGCTCTACCCGTCGTACCAGTCCAACGAGCTGGTAAGGATCCTCAGGATGAGGCGCGCCGATGTGACATACTGCGATATTAACTCAACTTACGGACACGACGCGTTTCTGCTTGAGGTTGAGGACGAAAGCAGGCTGATAAAGCATTTCCTTGAAAAAGTATCTTCGGTAAAATAGGAGCAGATAAAAAATGAAAGAATCGGTACAGCTTGACTACAGGGTAATAGCATCAATCATTGAGCCTGATTCCAGGGTTTTAGACCTTGGCTGCGGAAACGGAGAGCTGCTGAGCTATCTTGTCAAAGAAAAGAACGCGGATGCCCAGGGGATTGAGTTAGACGAAAACGCCATTTATCAGTGCGTGGAAAAGGGTTTGAGTGTTTTTCATTCTGACATAGATTCCGGGCTTTCCGGCTACCCGGACAAATCCTTTGATTATGTCATTTTAAACCAGAGCCTTCAGGAAATAAAAAAGATTGATTATGTAATCAACGAGGCCCTGAGAGCCGGAAAAAAAGTAATAATTGGATTCCCTAATTTCGCGCATATTGGAGCGCGGTTTATGCTTTTTTTCAGGGGTATGGCTCCAATAACGAATTCCCTGCCGTACCGCTGGAACGATACTCCAAACCTCAGGTTTTTAAGCGTTAAGGATTTTGAGTGGTACTGTTCCAAAAAGGGAATTAAGATACTGGAGTCGCATTATCTCGGCGCGAGAAATAAAATTAACTTGCTTCCGAATTTGTTCGCTTTAAATGTAATTTTTGTGATTACTAAAAACTAAGGAAAGGATAATTGATTATGACAGGCACTGAGATTTACTCTATTTTACAGAAGGTCAGGTCACAAAAGCCGGTAGTTCACCATCTTACCAACTGGGTGACGATTTATGATTGCGCCAATGTCGTTAAAGTCTTTGGCGCCTCTCCGGTGATGGCGCATGCTCCTCAGGAAGCGGCTGAAATGGCTTCTATCGCCTCGGCGCTGGTGCTCAATATAGGCACTCTCACGGTGGATTTTATTGAATCAATGAAAATAGCCGCTAAAAGCGCCAACAAAAAGGGCATACCGGTGGTTTTGGATGTCTGCGGAGCAGGAGCCACAAAGCTCCGGGACGATAAATGTTTTGAGCTGTTAAACGAGACGCGCGTAGATATTATAAAAGGCAATGCCTCGGAGGTCGCCAGGATAGCCGGTGAGTCCGTTAATACCAAAGGCGTTGATTCCACCGAGATATCCAAAGACCCCGCTGAGGTGGCAAAATTCCTGGCTATGGAAAGAAAGTGCGTCGTTGTTATTACCGGTAAAGAGGATGTTGTTTCCGACGGTTCCCGGGTTTTAAGAGTGCGCAACGGCAATGAAATGATGTCGCATGTCGTTGGAACGGGCTGTATGGCTACTTCGGTAATAGGCACTTTCGCCGCAGTTGAAAAAGACCTTGTAAAGGCCGCCGCGGCCGGGCTTTGCTGTTATGAGATAGCCGCCGAGATCGCCGTAACGAGCGCGGGAGGCCCCGGAACATTTAAAGATAAAATGTTTGACGCTATTTTTACTCTCGGCGCGGATTCAGTAGAGAAAATGCGTAAGGTTGAGGGCTGATGAAGGGGTATTATTTTATCACTGATTCTGGCCTTTCAAAAGCCGGAATATTAAAAGACGCTGCTGTGGCAGCGGAATGCGGAGCCGCGGCCGTGCAATACAGAAACAAAAGCGCCGATACCGGGAGCCTGTATACGGAAGCTCTGGAGCTCAGAAAGCTCTGCGGGAATATACCTTTAATTATTAATGACAGGATAGATATAGCTTTGGCGGTTAAGGCCGACGGAGTTCATATAGGGCAGAGCGATATGCCCTTTGAAAAAGCCAGGGAAATTCTCGGCAAAGGCAGGATTATCGGCCTTACCGTTCACAGCGAAGCTGAAGCGGTTCTGGCTGAAAAGCTTGGAGCTGACTATATCGGGCTTTCTCCGATATTTTCAACCGCGACAAAACCTGATGCCGGAAAACCTGCCGGAGCCGAGCTTATCAGAAAAGTCAAAAATTTAGTTAAGGTTCCGGTCGTGGCTATCGGCGGCATAAACCTCACAAACGCGCGGGAAGTCGTTGAGGCCGGGGCCGACGCTTTGTGCGCGATATCGGCTGTAGTCGCGGCGGACGATCCTGCCGCTGAAATAAGAAAGTTCCAGAAGTTGTTTGTCTAAACGCCCTTTTGCTGAAACGGGGAGAACATGAAAAAAACTTTTCTCATTGCCGTGGCTCTGGCAGCCTTTCCTTTTGCGGTTTGCTCGCAGGAAACCGTGACCCTTCAAACCATCATTATCTCCGCAAGACAATCAAATCCTGAAATTAAAATGGCGCAAAAGGCCTATCTCGCCGCGAATTACGCCGTCAATGCCGAGACCGCCTGGGCCGCTCCGCTGTTTGGTTATGATTACATGAAGGATAACGGCAGGATATACATAGCCCAGGAACTTTCTTTCCCGGGAAAGCTTTCTTTTAAAAGAAGCGCGGTTTCCAGTATGGCGCGGGCCTTAAACAGCCGATACAGACACAAACAGCTGGAATTGGATACAAATATTAAGAAAACTTTCTGGGGTTATTGGCTCGCGCACAGAAAAATTGAGATATTTAACGAAAATATTGCCCTGGTAAGCAGGTTCCTCGGCATAGCTAAATCAAAATACATGGTTGGCAAGGTGACGGAGGCTGATGTGCTTTCCGCCTCTGCCGAACTGGGCAGGATGCAGGCGATGCTTACGGAAGCTCAGTACGAGGCCGATATCGCGCGCTCCGAGCTTAACACATATATGTCTAAAAATCCCACTGAACCGCTGGGGCCTCCCGAAAGCATTGAGCCGCCGGCCGTTGAGATAGAATACGCGCGGCTTGAGAATAAGGTTTTAAGCGGAAATTATTCCGTTGACGCCAGCAGGCAAATGCTTCGCGGAAGCCTCGCTGACACAAAGCTTTCCAAAATGGAGTGGCTGCCGGACATAATGGCCGAAGCAAGGATAAGCGATGTTTCCGACAATAATTCGTATATGGCCTCAATGCGCCTGCCGCTTTATTTTTGGAGCAGGATTTCGGAAGTAAAATCCACAGCGGCGCGCTCGGAGTATTCCGAGGCGGAACTGCGCGCCGAGATAAATTCTGTCAGGTTATCCTTAAATAAAATGTATTTAAAATACA
Organism: Elusimicrobia bacterium RIFOXYA2_FULL_47_53; assembly: GCA_001800315.1. Lineage (GTDB taxonomy): Bacteria > Elusimicrobiota > Endomicrobiia > Endomicrobiales > XYA2-FULL-47-53 > XYA2-FULL-47-53. The sequence goes on from MGVE01000017.1 coordinate 102,728, forward strand.
AAACGGATTTGAAGCTGCAGGGGATTTACCGCGCTGAAATATTGCCTTCAACGAAGCAAGCGGTTGAAATCTCCGAGTCGGGTTACCGCGCCGGCAAGGTGGATTTTCAGTATCTGCTGGATATTCAGAAAAAATATCTGGACGCCAGCGCGGAATTCTACAGGCTTTCCGCCGAGAGCCGCATGTATTACGCCGAGCTTGAGCTCATAGCCGGAGGGGATATTAAATGAAACGATTATTGCTTGTTTCGCTCCTGTTTTCTGCCGCCGCTGTCTTAAGTTCCTGTTCAAGCCATTCAGGTTATGAATTACGCCCCGCCAGGTCGTCTGAAATAGGCCTTCAGGCCATATGCCCGGTTACGAACAATGTTTTTAATGTAAGCGCTGAAACGAAAGCCGTGGATTACAAGGGCAAAACATATTTCCTTTGCTGTCCGGACTGTTCCGCGGAGTTTGAAAAAAAACTGGGGGTTGTCTCAGCCCATGACGCTCACGGGGAAGCTCATGATATGAAGAGCGCGGACGAGCCCGCGGCCGGAGCTGATGGCAGACAGATAGCGTACTGGACCTGTCCCATGCATCCCCAGATTAAAGAAAAGGGCCCGGGCCAATGCCCGATATGCAATATGGACCTTGTAGCCGTATATAAAAAAGAGGGTAACAGAATAGCCGTTGAGCCGAGTACCGGCAGGCTTCTGGGCCTTAAAAGCGAGACGGCGCGGGTTATGAAGGTTTCAAAGACGGTACGGCTGCCGGCGCGGGTGGCCTACGACAACGAACTGTATCTCTCCCAGCAGGAGTATATTCTCAGCAGAAAAAACTTTCCAGCCGTACCGGAGGGCGGGAGCGGGCAAAGCGGTATTCTTGAAGCGTCAAAGTTCAGGCTCTCTCTGTTTGGGTACACCGATAATGACATTAAAGAGCTTAAAAAACAGAATACGCCCGACAAGGCTCTGCTCTATCCCTCTAAAAACGCGTGGCTTTTCGCGGATGTCTACGAGAACGACCTGCAGGCTGTTAAGCCGGGTATTGATGTCACCGCGGTTACCGATACTTTCCCTTCCGTGAAGTTCAAAGGAAAAGTGATGTTTATTGAACCGTCGCTTAACCCCGAGACGCGTTCTGCCAGGGCAAGGATACTGATTAATAACGCCTCCGGTATGCTCAAGCTTGAGATGTTTGTTAATATTGAGGTAAAAACCTCCGGAGGAGAACAGCTTGCGGTGCCTAAGTCAGCGGTTATAGATACGGGGCTGCGTAAGGTCGTATATATAGACTTCGGAAACGGAGAGTACGAGCCGCGCGATGTTCAAACCGGCTTTTCCGGAGACGAATATATAGAGATTAAATCAGGCTTAAAAGACGGTGATCTGGTTGTGACAAACGGAAACTTTATGCTTGATTCCGAAAGCCAGCTCAGGGGATCTTCGGGAGAGGGCGGCGGCGCGTCTGAGCATAAACATTAGGCTAACCCCGGATTTTGCGATAGAGTTCAGTCATGGAACCAGCAAGCTGTCATCCCAGAAATGTTCTGTCTGGGAGGACAGAAAAGTGCCGTCATCCTGATCTCCCGAAGGGAGAGAAGGATCTCTTTTGCTGGGAAGGGGTATGACGACATAAAGAAGTCTGTCATTCACGGTATTGCAGGCGGGAATCCGGTCCCAGACGAAGCAATTTCTGTAAAGTCAAATCGCTTAAAGGGCAAAATTGTATGATAGAAAAAATTGTTGACTGGTCGGCTAAGAACAAAATATTTGTGTTTTTCGGCGTTGCTTTTATGACGGTCTGGGCCCTCTGGTCAATCAAAAATATTCCTTTAGACGCCATACCCGACCTTTCCGATACCCAGGTTATTGTCTACGCGAAATGGGACAGGCCCCCTCAGGTTATTGAAGACCAGGTAACTTACCCGATAGTATCCGCCTTGCTCGGAGCTCCTAAAGTCAAGGATATCCGGGCTTTTTCGGATTACGGCTTTTCCTACATATATCTGATTTTTGAAGACGGCACCGATATTTACTGGGCGCGTTCACGGGTTATGGAATACCTTTCAAAAGTCACTCAGCAGCTGCCCAAAGAGGCGAATATTGAGCTCGGGCCTGATGCCACGGGAGTGGGCTGGGTCTATCAGTACGCGCTCGTGGATGAGTCCGGGAAACTTTCTCTGGAGGAGTTAAGAGGTTTTCAGGACTGGCATCTTAAATACGCCCTCCAGTCGGTGAAAGGCGTCTCCGAGGTGGCCTCCATCGGCGGTTTCGTAAAACAATACCAGGTTGTCGTTGATCCTAACGCTTTGCAGCAGTATAAAATTCCGCTTTCGTCGGTTGTCAACGCCGTCAGGGGGGCAAACCTTGAGACCGGCGCGAGGGTTTTAGAGCTTTCCGGCACCGAGTATATGCTTACTGTTAAAGGCTACGCCGCGAAAATATCCGATATTGAGCAGGCTGTCCTTAGGGTTTCTAACGGAGTTCCCGTAACGATAAAGAATGTCGCGAAAGTTGAGACGGGGCCCGAAATAAGAAGAGGCCTTGCCGAACTAAACGGCGACGGCGAGGCTGTCGGCGGAATTGTCGTGATGCGCCACGGCGAGAACGCTCTAAATACCATAAAAGCGGTAAAAGAAAAGATTTCCAGCGTCCAACTGCCGGAAGGCGTAAAACTTGTAGCGGTTTATGACCGCTCGGAACTTATCAACAGGGCCGTTGAAACGCTCAAAAAGAAGCTTATTGAAGAAATGCTTGTGGTTTCTCTGGTGATTTTGATTTTTCTTCTGCATTTTCCTTCCGCTGTTATACCCATCATTACGCTTCCAATCGCCGTGCTTTTCGCTTTTATACCGATGCACTATATGAAACTGACCTCAAATGTCATGTCCCTTGGCGGCATAGCGATTGCCGTGGGGGCTATGGTGGATGCCGCCATAGTCGTGGTTGAAAACGCTCATAAAGAGCTGGCGCGCTGGCAGGACGAAGGAAAAAAAGGCGATTATCATACGGTGCTTCTCAATGCCATAAAGGAAGTGGCCAGGCCGTCGTTCTTTTCTCTTATTGTTATAGCCGTGGCTTTTATTCCTATTTTCTCTCTTGAGGGAATGGAAGGCAGGCTTTTTAAACCGCTGGCTTTCACAAAAAATTTCGCCATGTTTTTCGCGGCGATTCTCGCGATAACCCTTGATCCGGCTGTCAGGATGCTTTTTACCCGTCTGGATAACTACAATTTTAAACCGCGGTGGCTTGCCGGTATCGCCAATACTTTTCTTGTCGGCAAAATTCATTCCGAGGAAAAACATCCTATATCAAAGTTTCTTTTTAAAATATACGGCCCGGTGGTTGACGCCGTGCTCAAACGGCCCTATAAAGTAATCGCGGGGGCGGTAATAGCGTTTGCTCTTACAATACCTGCCTTTTATATTTTAGGCAGGGAGTTTATGCCGCCTCTCAACGAGGGTTCTATTCTTTACATGCCGACCACTCTGCCGGGCATTTCCATTGCTCAGGCCGGGGATATCCTTACGGTGCAGGATAAACTGTTGAAGTCTTTTCCCGAGGTGGTAAGCGTTTTTGGGAAAGCCGGCAGGGCCGAGACTTCCACCGACCCCGCCCCTCTTTCCATGATGGAGACAACAGTTCTTCTTAAGCCGCAGAATCAGTGGCGCCATAAAGACAGGTGGCACAGCTTCCTGCCCGGCTTTATAAAAGCGCCTCTTAACTTTCTCTGGCCCGAGAGGATAACCTGGGACGAACTGGTCTCCGAGATGGACTTGAAACTTAAACTGCCCGGTGTTGTAAACGCCTGGACTATGCCTATTAAAGGCAGGATAGACATGCTTACAACCGGCGTCAGAACCCCTATCGGGATTAAAATATACGGCGACAAACTTTCGGTGATAGAAAGCATTGGCAAAGACATTGAATCCCTGCTCGTAAAGGTTGAAGGCACCAGAAGCGCTTTCGCGGAGCGTACCAGCGGCGGTTATTTTATTAATTTCAACCTCAAGAGGGAAAATATTTCCCGCTACGGGCTTTCCGTTGAAGAGGTCGGCATGAACATTATGGCGGCTATCGGCGGGGAGAATATTACCCAGACGGTAGAGGGCAGGGAGAGGTATCCGGTAAATGTTCGCTATCCAAGAGAACTTAGAAACGATGTAGGGAAAATTGAACGGATGTATATTCCTACCCCCGCGGGCGCTCAGATACCGCTTTCCCAGCTGGCGGAGCTAAAAATTGAATCCGGCCCCGGCATGATAAGGGACGAAAACGGAAAGCTCACGGGTTATGTCTATGTGGATGTCGCCGGGCGCGACCTCGGGCGTTATGTGGACGACGCAAAAGAGGCGATAGGAAAGAATATTAAACTGCCCGCGGGATATTTTATTGAGTTCAGCGGCCAGTTTGAGTTTATGGAGCGGGTAAAGCAGCGGATGAAAATAGTGGTGCCTTTTACACTGGTCATAATATTTATTCTGCTTTATCTAAGCACAAAATCTTATGTTAAGACATTTATTATACTCTCGGCTGTGCCTTTTTCTCTTATAGGCGCTGTCTGGATACTGGTTTTGCTGGATTATAATCTATCCATAGGAGTCTGGTCCGGCATTATCGCCCTTTTGGGCGTTGACGCCGAGACCGGAATATTTATGCTGCTCTATCTGGATCTCTCGTACGACGATATGAAGAAAAAAGGCAGGTTAAACAGCGTTGAAGACCTCAAGGCAGCTATTCACCACGGGGCGGTAAAAAGAATCAGGCCGAAGCTGATGACGGCCGCAGTCTTGTTCGCGGGCCTTCTTCCCATCATGTGGGCCCAGACTCATGAGATAGGAGCCGATGTAATGAAAAGAATAGCGGCTCCGCTGATAGGCGGCATATTCACCTCATTTTTAATGGAACTGGTAGTATATCCCGCCATATATTTTGTCTGGAAACGCAAAACAATACCCAACAAACAGTGATTTCCGCTGTCTCTCATTGTTTCCTTAGTTATTTAGAATCCCCTTTTCAGGCTATTTTTTTTCCAGCCCCAACTTAAAACTTATTACTTATAGCTTAAAACTGTTGACTGTTTTCCTTGACAAAGACAGGCCAATAAAATAGAATGTGGGCATATTCATGGAGCAGGGGGATACTATCCACTCATCAAAATTGCAGCCTATGATAAAACGCCTTTTGACGGCCTTTTTTCTCTTGTTACCTGCCGCTGTTTTTTCCGCTTCCCTGACACTTGACGATTTTAATAACCGCACCTGGTTCGGCCCTACCTGGGGCAACCGGCCTATGCTTGTTTCCTGGGCCAGCCAGGACAGCCGCAATGTGGTTAAAGCCACCTCCGTCGGAACCGTAGAAAATTACATGATAATCAGGTCCAAATCTTTTCCCGTGGAGGATTGGCAGAATGTCGTTCGCGTGAGAGCCGATATAAAGGCTGATTTCGTGGACGCAACATCGTCTCTTAAATTTGAGATGAAAAACAATACCGGCGGCCTTATTCAGGCTGTCACATACAGCAATGTGCCCAACGGCACATGGACCGATATTGTATGGGATGTAAGCCCGGGAGCCACGCCCGTAGCGTTGCTGGATTTTGTGATGGACGGCCTCGGCGCGAACGAATGCACCTATTATTTTGACAACCTGCGCCTTGTCATGCAGAACGGAACGACTCAATACTGGGATTATTTTGAATCCCAGCCCATGGGCTGGAGCGGCAACGGGGATGTTGTTTCTTTCAATGCAGACAGCCCCGAATTTCTCTCTCACAATAAATCCACCGACTCGGCAAACTCCGGAGCCGGATATTTTCAGTGGCAGTTCTCGGCAGGCTACGCGGAGCTTCAAATCACCGGAAAAAACTATTCCTGGTCAAACTACAATACTCTAAAAGCTGATGTAATGACTTCCGATGTGCTCGTTCCTATGCGCTTTACGCTGTGGTACGGCGCGAAATCGGAGGGGGAAAGCGTTGACAGGTACGCTGTTTCCACTAATACCTGGACAACAATGTACTGGCCTCTGCCGCAGGGAACTACCGCGTGGAATGTCACAGAGTTTAAAGCCGGCATAGTGCCGACCGCGCTTCATTCCAACGGAACCTACTATGTGGATAATATCATTATAGGAAAGGTCAATGTAACCGTAGTTAAGAGCACAAGCGCCGCGATAGCGATGCCCGGCAGCGATGTGACGGTGACTCTAAATTATGCCAATAGCGGCGATATGGAAGCGACAAATACATATCTTACCGATGCTATCCCTTTCAACTGCTATGTACCTGAAGCCGCCGCCAATGGTTCTGCCGACAGCGTTGAATATTTCGTGGGTTCCGCCTGGCAGGGCGGACATAGTGAGGCAGCTACGAAAATACGGTTTAAAGACAGCTTTATCGCAGCAGGTGCCTCCGGCTTGAGTGTTTCTTACAAGATACGAATAAGGTAGTTTTAAGTTGTAAGTTGTAAGTGATAAGTTGAGTCAATTGAAAAAACCTTAAAAAGGCCCTGTTCTTGCGATCTCCCGCAGTGAGAGAAGCAATCTTGTAGTTTCGTTGCCGTCGTTGCGAGCGACTGAAAGGAGCGCGGCAATCCCACAGTAAAGTGGTTTTGTAGCTGCGCAGCTTGCTGCGCGTTTCGTAAAGCCGTCATTCCGAATTTGAGTGAAACGAAAATAAGTCCGCAAAAGGCGGACGCGACAAAATAAGGTGTCAACCGCTTAGGAAGGGGTGACAGCCCGCCTTGCGCGGGCGCCAGAAGGGGAAACCTTAGGTTTCCCATATGGGGAGTGTTCAAGCGTCAACAGCTTGAACAACTCAAAGAGTAAGCCCGAGTTTTACGAGGGCACGACAAAAGGGAGGGTAGCATGAAGTACGCAAAAATTGCTTTGGTTTTACTGCTGGGGGTATTTATACTCGCAGGCAGACTGCAGGCGGTAGAAACGCTTGTAAATGATTTCAACGGAGCAGGGGTGGGAGGGTCATCCTGGGCCATTGACGGCCAGACGGATTCTACTACAAAGCATTCTCCGGGTTCTGACAGTTCGTTCAGGATTCAGTGGAGCATTGGCGCCGGACAGTGGTCGGGCGGAGGTATCGCTAATGTGGATGTGGATGTGACAAGTTATCACTCTATGTCATTTTTCATTTATTCCGCGAACCCAAACTGCGATATACAGGTTCAACTCAAAGACAGCACGAGCGTGCAGGCGACTCTCAACCTTCAGGATTACCTTTTAACCGGAACTTCGGCATGGCAGTGCGTTACGGTTCCTTTTGAGGCTTTTAAAAGGGCGAATTCAACGCTTGACCTTACCCATATCATCGGGTTCAACTGGATAGCAGATTATGACAACGGAAGCGACGCCAGCGGAGTTATTTATCTTGACGATATAAGCGTTTCAGCGGCAAAAAACGCGCCGTCTAATTCAAGAGTTTACTCTGGAGCTGATAAAGGCGTTGCGGATACCGCTGATATTGCGGGCGACACGATACTCTGGTTTGACCAGGCGACATCCAGCATGACATCAAATGAGGTAAATGTAAAAATATCCACTGGTTTTGCGTCCGCTTTCGCGGCGGTGCCCTCCGACCAGAGCACGGCAAACGGCTCGGATATTTATCTTGCCTACCAGATAAGAAATGACGGAAACTCAGCCGATAAAATTGTATTTACTACATCTTCAATTAACGGTAACCAGAACTGGCCCACCACAATTTTCTGGGATAAGGATAAGAGCGGAACATTTACGGGCGGAGATGTGGATCACTGGGATTCCATCGGCCTTCTGCCGGACAGCACGCACTATTTCCTTGTTAAGGTAAGCGTTCCGTCGGGCGCTGTAGCGGGATCAAGCACAACCGTTAGAATAACTGCCCGCGACAACGGCGGTTCCGGAGCCAATGACTCATGGCCTACCGTTGCCGACGACGATACTCTCACGGATGATTTCTCCGTGACGGCCTCGGTCGTTCAGATGACACTGGTGAAAAGTTCCAGCACCGCGATAGCGAAACCCGGCGATACCGTGACAGTCACGCTTACTTACGGAAATGCCGGAAACACTGCCGCGACGAATGTTTACATAACCGAGGTTCTGCCGTTTAATACTTACTTAAACGCTGATCCCGGCGTAGACAGCGCGGACAGCGTTGAATACTATGTCGGAAGCGCGTGGCAGGGCGCATATAGCGCCGCAGCCACAAAGATCCGCTGGAAAGATGACTCAATTGCCGCCTCAACCTCCGGGCTGACGGTTAACTATGTCTTAAAAGTTAAATAAGGATACATAAATATTGTTTAATGAAGCTATTTAGGATTCTAATTACCATCGCTTTGCTTTCACTTAGCGCCTCCCGGGTTTGTGCCGTGGAAGAGACGGCTGCCGATTTTGACAGCGCCTCCAACCCCACAAACTGGGGGGGCGTTACTTGGGGCGGTGATACTTTAGGATCCGGCAGCTACGACAGCACGCTTTACTACGGCCCCGCTTCCGGCAGTTCGTTAAGGATTGACTGGTGGGGAGTTAACTCCTCGGGCTTATGGGGCGGCGGCGGAGTAGCTGGGATGAATGTGGATGTATCTACATACAATGCCGTTTCTTTCCATATGTATTCAGCCAATCCGGGCTGCAATGTCATGGTTCAACTGCAGGACACATCCGCGAATATCGCGAAAGTACGGTTGACGGACTATTTAACCACAGGCACTTCCGTATGGCAGAGCGTAATTATTCCAATAGACGCGTTTAAAAGGCAGAACAGATTATTTGACGCGAGTCACTTTAAGGAGTTAAACCTTATCTCTGAGTTTGACTCCGGCAACGACTCAAGCGGCACTATTCATATAGACGATGTAAAATTTTCCTATGGGCTTCACGCTCCGGCGAGATCCTGGATCTATTCAGGCGGAGACAACGGCGTGGCAAATACGGCCGATGTTTTCGGCGACACTTTGATGTGCTATGACCAGTCCGCGGCATCTATGACAACAAACGCGGTCACCGTCTTTGTTTCCACAACCTACGCCGCGGCCTGGGTTTCCGAGCCCCAGAACATAGCCGCGACCGAGGCCATTACTTATTATGTTCCTTTCAGTTTAAAAAACAGCGGTAACTCCGCCGACAGCATAGTTGTTTCAACCGATATCACTTCCGGGTCAATTCTTGCCACAAAGCTTTACTGGGATAAAGATAAGAGCGGCACTTACACCATTGATGATGTCCTTTGTTCTGATACCTCGGGGCTTCTGCCCGAGAGCACCTTTTATTTCCTTGCGGCGGTAACCCTGACTTCCAGTATCCAGGGCGGGACATCAACCGTTATTCGCCTCACGGCAAAAGACAATAACGGAAGCGGCGCGAACGATTCCTGGCCCACGGCCGTTGACGACGACACTATTACAAGCGATTTTGTGGTGAGTATAACCTCCGGTTATGCCATAGGCTTGGGCTCTCTCCCGGCCGATAAAACTATAGCTCCGGGAACCACGGCGTATTACGCCTATACAATCTATAATGCCGGCAAAGCCGCCGACAGTTTTACTCTTTCTGTCAGCACCATTTCTGGAATCGGATGGAATTCATGGATCGTCAGCGATGCCAATGCCAATGGGGCTCATGATTCAAATGAAAATACGGCTGTTTCCAATAGCGGCACTTTAAACTCCGGAACTTCGTATTATTTCTTTGTAGCGGTGGGCGTTCCCTGGGGGCAGGAGGGGACTACCGGTGTAACGCTCACGGTGAAAGACCAAAACGGCTCCGGAGCCGAGGACCACTATCCTGTTGACGGCAATGATATTAGAACTCACAGCACCGTCACAACGGCTACTATGGATAAAACGCCGCCCGTAATAACGGTTCAGGTAGAGCCTCCCGCGAAGATCGGCATGATAGGCAACAGGCTTCTTTGCGAGGCTAAAATAGAGGACGCAGAAAGCAGCGTGCTTTCCGTTAAATTTATCTATTCAAAGAATTCCGGCGCCGCGCAGATAATTGAACTGCCTATTTTGAGCTCGGCTGTATATTCTTACGATCTAAACGCCGCGGCGGCCGAAAACTGCGCTATTGAATATTCGTGGCTCGCGGAAAACTTCTACGGTTATACCACAGCCTCTTCCACAAAGACAATAGTTGTGAACAGAACCACGACATCAAACAATTTCGCCTCGGGAACGCTTTTTGTTGACGACGGCAATCCGGATGACGGACAGACAAGCATTACGGTGCCGGCCGGCGCGCTTTCAAAGCCGGTTGACTTAACCGTAACCCAGGCTGTCCGCGAGGATTCCGAAAAGGGGAACTATCCGGCCACCACACTGCTTCCTTCAACCGCGTATGATTTCGGGCCCGAGGGAACGGTGTTCAATAAGCCCGTCACGATGACGCTTTTGTACACCGACCTTGACCGCGACGGCTCCGAAGATTCCTCCGGCAAAGAAGAAAAGATGATGCGCGCCTACTGGTGGGACGGTTTTGAATGGAGGCTCCTCGGCGGCAAGGTGGATACGGACAAAAAAACCGTGACTGTTTCAGTCATGCATCTTTCCCGTTACGCGGTATTCCCGACCAAAGTACTGTCTCCTTCTGATTACCGGCCCAAAGAACGCATAATTACGCCCTGCGGTTCTATAGGCAAAAATGATTTCGTTCAGTTTGGCACCAGCGAGTATCCTGTCAATATTTTTGACATTACCGGAGCTAAGGTGCGCACCTTAACCGACAGCATATCTATATGGAAGGGCGAGGATGAAAACGGGAATATAGTTGAGAGCGGAATATATATTTACCAGATAAAAACTACCGGCGAGGTGGTAAGCGGAACAATTCTGGTGGTTAAATAATATGAATATCATTAAATACATCAACTCAATTAATGCCGGCTCCAGGCGCGTTAAGTTCGCTTTTGGCGCCTGTTTGTTCATGGTTCTGACTGCTATGGCGTTAAATCCCCTCAGGCTGGAAGCGGCTTTTAAAGACCCGGGTTATCTCGCGAGGCCCGCCGGCATGGGCGGCGCGTTTACTTCGGTGAGCGGCGATATTTCAAGCGCCTGGTATAATCCTGCGGCAGTAACCGATATTGAACAGGCGGCGGCCATATTTACCTATTCAAAACCTTATCTTAGCCTGAGCGAAGTTGATATCAGCATGTCCTACGCCTCATATCTGCTGCCTCTTTCAAAATACGGGATAGCCGGCCTGGGCTACGCGCGGTTTGATACCGCCGGCCTTTATCAGGAAAGCACTCTTTTCCTGACCTACGCGTACGATTTTAAATATTTTTCTTCGGGGTTTAACCTTAAATACCTCGGCCGCGCCGTTACTACCGATATACGCACGGTAGACGACAGCGTCTTTGCAAACGGGACCTCAAGATCCGCGGTGACTATGGACCTGGGTTTTTACAGAGACATGGGCCAGGGGTTTGGCGCGGGACTTTGCGCCAAAAATCTGACTCAGCCGGATGTGGGATATTATATAAACGACCCGGTGCCCATGGAATTAAGGGGAGGGGTTTCTTATTTCTTCGGGCCTGAGGATATAGATTTCCTCGTTTCCATGGACATAGCTTCGCGCAACAACGAATACAACGCCTATCTGGGCGGTGAGGCGTTTTTCAACAAACGAACTCTGGGCGCCAGGCTTGGCGGCAATAAAAACGAGGTTTCACTTGGCGGCTCCTATATTTACAGGATAGAAAAAAGCAAATTTGACATATCCGCGGACTATTCCTTCTCCTGGCCCTTCTTCGTTGAAGCAACCTCCGGCTCCCATCGTTTAAGCCTCGGCCTGAAATTCTAATGTTGTTTTGTGTTTTTGAGCAGAAATTGATATGCTGATGATGCTGTAAATAAAGAGCGATAGATGGGGGATAAAAGCGTGGGGTGCAAGGCGTTGGCAAGTTCCCTTAAGAAACTCAAAGCAATGGTTTATCCTGTAAAGCGCGCGAAAAAGCTTTACGGGTTTTTTTTA
>MGVE01000018.1 GCA_001800315.1 Elusimicrobia bacterium RIFOXYA2_FULL_47_53
AGCCCCTTTTCTTTCAAAGGTCAATATTAAAAGAAAAAAGTAGCAAAAAAGAAATACTTCAACATCTAAACCAATTTACACACTTTAGTATACACTACCGGCTGAAAGTATTCCTTTGAGACGGGGTAAATATTTGATATAATCAGGCAACCCCAGCGTATATATATAGAAGAGGCGTCTGTAAACCCAGATTCAGCTTAGTAGAATTTGGGGTTGGTTTATTGGAGAATAATAATGAAGAAGTATCTGACAAACGAAAACATCAGGAATATCGCGGTCATAGCGCATGTTGACCACGGCAAAACCACTTTGGTGGACCACATGCTCAGGCAAAGCGGGACCTTCCGCGCGAACGAGGCGGTTTCCGAGCGCGTCATGGACAATATGGACCTGGAAAAAGAGCGCGGTATTACAATATCCGCCAAGAACTGCGCCGTGTGGTACAAAAATGTGCGCATAAATATACTTGATACGCCCGGCCATGCCGATTTCGGCGGGGAAGTTGAAAGAAGCCTCAAGATGGTTGACGGAGTGATACTGCTTGTTGACGCCTCCGAGGGGCCTCTGCCTCAGACGAGGTTTGTGCTCAGAAAAGCGTTTGAGAACGGACTTAAGGTTGTGGTGGTAATAAACAAAATTGACAGAAAAGACGCCCGCGCCAAAGAAGTCCTGGACGAAATCTATGCCCTGTTTATAGACCTTGACGCCAAGGACGACCAGATAGAGTTTCCCATACTCTACGCCATAGGCCGCGAAGGCATAGCTCAGCGCACTCTTGAGGAAAAAGGAAAAGACCTCGCGCCTCTTTTTGAGGCTATCATTGAAGAGATACCCGCGCCGAAGTACAACCCAGAAGAACCTTTCCAGATGCTGGTCTGCGACCTGGATTATTCGGATTATGTAGGCAGGCTTGCCATAGGCCGCGTCTTTAACGGTTCGGTTAAATGCAATCAGGACCTGGTATGCATAAACGAAGCGGGGAATGTCATTCCTCTGCGCGTCGTCAAGCTCCAGCTTTACGACGGCGTTGACATAAAGGAAGTTGAGGCGGTTTCCCCGGGAGATATTACAATTTTAGCCGGTATAGAAGATGTTCACATAGGAGATACGATCTGCCCCAAGGAAGCGCCCAAGGCTCTCAAGAGAATAAAGGTGGACGACCCGACGCTCTCCATGATATTTACGATAAATTCCTCGCCGTTCACCGGCAAGGAAGGCAAGTTTGTCCAAAGCAAAAGGATAGCGGAACGCCTGCACCGCGAAACCCTCCAGAATGTGGCTATTCAGGTGGAGGATATGGCTGACTCGGACAAATTTATCGTAAAAGGCCGCGGCGAGTTTCAGATGGAAATATTGATAGAAACTATGCGCCGCGAAGGTTTTGAACTCAGCGTCGGCAGGCCCAAGGTTATTTTTAAGGAAAAAGACGGCAAACATCTTGAGCCCATAGAGAACCTTTTTATTGACTGCGACGACGCTTTCATAGGCGTTATAACCGAGAAGCTCTCCCGCAGAAAGGGACGCATGATTAATCTCGTCAATCACGGGACCGGGCGTGTGCGCATGGAGTTTTCAATCCCAAGCCGCGGCCTCATAGGCTATAGAAGCGAATTTTTAACCGACACTCGGGGAACGGGCATAATGAATTCGTATTTAAGCGGTTACGAAGAATACAGGGGCGACTTCACGCCGAGAGTTACCGGCTCTCTTGTTGCCGACAGGCTGGGCGAAGCAGTCGCCTACGGGCTGTTTAATCTGGAGCCCAGAGGCATACTGTTCGTGGTTCCGGGAGATCCGGTTTATGAAGGCATGATAGTCGGCGAACACAACCGCGACAATGACCTCAATGTAAATGTCTGCCGCGAGAAAAAGCTTACCAATATGCGCGCCGCCGGCTCGGACGAAAATGTCCAGCTGACGCCCGTGCCGAATATGTCGCTGGAACGCGCGATAATGTTTATCCGCGACGATGAAATGGTTGAGGTTACGCCTAAGTCCATACGCCTGCGCAAAACCATTCTTTCGGCCGACCAGAGGGCGAGGATCCGCTCAGACCAGAGAGATAAGTCGGAATAGCGGGCTCATGAGTTCCAGGGGGCTTAAGAGCCAAAGCTGCTTATTGCGATCATGTGGCACATATATATACTCAAATGTTCCGGCGGCCGGCTGTATACCGGGATAGCCAAAGATATTCATAAGAGGTTCTCCGAACACGCCTCAGGAAAGGGCGCAAGGTTCACAAGGGCCTTTAAGCCCGTTAAAATTGTTTATTCCGAAACAAAGCGCACGCGCTCCGGCGCTTTAAAAAGAGAAGCCGGCATCAAAGCCCTGCCAAAATCAGAAAAACTCCAGCTTATACTTACCGCGAAAACGCCAAAATAGACCATCAGCTAATTGTTAATATCCCGCTTGTCAACGCAAGTCAAATATGGTAATTTGAACTTAACGCCAAAAACGATGGAACTTTTTTTCGTTTGGAATTGTCTAACTGTATGCAAGGGTAAAAATGGATATATCTAAAGACATTATTGAGAGAGCTGCCAGAGGCGAAATACCGGCGTTTGAGGAAATATATAAATCATCCTCAGGTTTTGTGTACAATGTCGCGCTCAGGATATCGGCCAGCGAGCATGAGGCCAGCGAAATAACCCAGGATGTTTTTGTGAAACTGTTCTCAGGGCTTAAAAGCTTCAACCACAAATCCTCATTTAATACCTGGCTTTACAGGGTCGCCGTTAACGAGGCCTTAAATCGCAGAAAAAAGAGCAATCTGGAAAATAGCCGCAGAGCCGAGTTTGACGAATCGGTTGAAGCAAACCCGGCCCTGAGAGAAGACCCTGTTGGGAAAAGCGTAAACGAAAATATTGACAAGGACAAAGTAGCCGAATTGCTGTCTTTGGTGAACGAAGAACACAGGGTCGTGCTTGTTCTAAGGGAAATGCAGGGTTTAAATTATGAAGAGATGTCGCGGGTTCTCGGAATAAATATAAATACGGTCAGAACAAGGCTTAAAAGAGCCCGCGAAATTTTAATAAAGAAGGTGAAAGAAAATGGAATGCAATAAGGCAAGAGAGCTGATGCTTTCGGATTACATGGATGGAATGCTTAACAAAGAAACATCCGGGGAAGTGGAAAAACATATCGCTTCCTGCCAATCCTGCGCCGGCTACT
The DNA here is from genome assembly GCA_001800315.1 of Elusimicrobia bacterium RIFOXYA2_FULL_47_53. Classification (GTDB taxonomy): domain Bacteria; phylum Elusimicrobiota; class Endomicrobiia; order Endomicrobiales; family XYA2-FULL-47-53; genus XYA2-FULL-47-53. The sequence continues at coordinate 3,172 of MGVE01000018.1, forward strand.
ACCGCTCAGCCGTTTCCGCGTTTGTTCCTTTCCGAAAAAGCAGGGCTCTCGGCGTTCCGCCGGCCGTATGGGAGGGCATAAGAGGAAGGCTGGCCGCTGTTCCCGAGGATGAGCAGGCATTCAATATTAAATCAATGTTTGAGATATTTCACTCAAAGTGGGCTAACGCCGCTGTTTTTACTTCCATGCTCCTGCTAACTCTTTTCGCGGGCACTTATTTCGCGGAAAATATGGCGTCTTCCGCGAACAGCCGGCTTCGCCAGGCGCCCGAGGAGTTTGCTTCCAATATAGGTTTTTCCGAGTTTGAAGATATGCCGGGAGACCAGTCAAAGAATGTTTTCAGCATTATAGGAGGTTGAAGGTGAAAATAAAAATTATCGCGTTTCTTCTTGTTTTGTCGCTTGGTTTTAATCTTGCGGTGATCATTACGCTGGGCCACCACAGGATATTTAAGCCGGATTTTAAGAACGGCCAGCGCCAGTTCAACAAAATGTCCAGAGAGCTCAAACTTTCGGCCGAACAGCGGGAAGCCATGAAAAAGAGCCGGGATGAAATGATGTCCCAGGCCGAGCCGCTGAAAACGCAGCTGAGGCAGAAAAGGAACGAGCTGTTTCTGCTGATAGACGCGGAAAACATTGAACAGAAAAAAATTGACGCTCTTGTCGGTGAAATTTCGGATCTTCAGCTGCGGCTTGAGAAAAAGGTCGTGGAGCACTCTTTGAGCATGAGAAAAAATCTTTCGCCGGAGCAGAAGAAAAAATTCTCCGAGATGATTAGGCGTCCCTTTGAAAAAATGGGCCGCGGTTCCCGGATGATGAGAGGTGATGGAATGATGGGGCAGTAAGGTCCGTTGTCGGCAGTTAAACAGCCGTTTTGCGCGGCTATAAATACAGGAGGAGTATCATGAAAAAGTATCTGTTGGTTGTGCTGGGAGTTGTGCTTATGTCGGGAGCGTATGTTTTCGGCGATTGCGGCATGCCGGACTGTAAAATGAAGGGCGGAATGGGCGGAGAGGGGATGCACGGCAAGATGATGGGCGGAATGGATGACGACCTGCGTTATGCGGGCAAGGCCGTAAAATTCAAAAAAGAGCTTAATCTTTCCAAAGAGCAGGAAGCTTCCATTGAGCAGATCCGTTCGGACTACAAGAAAGCGGCTATACAAAAACAGGCCGACATAAAAGTCGCCCAGCTTGAAGTCACGGAGGCGATGAAATCCGATACGCCCGATTTTAACGCCGCGAAAGAAAAGGCGAAGAAATTGTATGCCCTGAAACTTGAGCAGAAAACAGCGATGATTGACGCTCACCAGAAAGTTTTTAATGTGCTCACAAAAGAGCAGCAGCAGAAGCTCTCTGAACTCAAGGGCGCGATGAAAGAGCAGAATAAAGGGAAAATGATGGATCATAAGATGCACCAGATGAAGGGAAAATAACTGATCGCGGACAGGCCTCGCGTCCGGAGATTCCGGCCGCGGGGGCCGTCCTGCCGTTTGTGATAAAGGATTGACGATGAAACCCGTTGAAAAAATAATACACATTGTTTCTCTCGCAATATTCATGTCGGTTGTCGCGGCGGCTTCGTCCTTCGCCTTATACGGCGGTATGCCGGGAGACTCAGGCGGTAGCGGCACGCGTCGCGGCAAGGGTAAAATGAGCGCTCAGGCAAGGCCGGCATCAGCGCCTTTACGCGGAATTGACACAAGCGATATTCGTGAAATTCTTGGTTATGAGAAGGAATTGAAGCTGACATCAGCCCAGGTTGAGGAGATAAATTCCGCGCGCCAGGAACTCCTCAGGGAAAGCGCTGCTAAATACGAGTCCCTCTCGGAGCCTCAGAAAGAGGCCGCGAAATTGTTAAATAAAGTTGAGCCTGATTTCAACGGAGCCAGGGGAAAAATTGAACAAATAATGTCGGTTTTGTGTGAATTGCCCGTTACCTCGCTTAAGTATTACGAAAAGGCATATAATTCGCTGACCAGGGAACAAAAAGAGGCATTTTTTAATATCAGGGCCGCAAAAGCTCAGCAGGGCAGAGGCCCGGCTCAAGATAATATAATTCAGTAGTTTTTGTTCGTGCCGCGGGGCAATAATTATGATCTTAATTAGTAAAAAAACACTGGCGCTTCTGGCGGTATTTATCATCCGCGTCCCCGCGCTGTTTTCCGAGGAGCTTTCCTGGGAAGAGGCGCTGTCCGAAGCCAAATCCCTGAATCCGGCGCTTGCGCAGGCCCGGCAGGCTGTCAAAGCCGCGAAACAATACTATTTTCGTTCCTACTCCGCTTTCCTTCCTTCGCTGAGCGCTAACGCCGCTTCAAACCAGGGCGAGAGCGATTCTTCAGGATTTTCAAAAGACTATTCCTACGGCTTGTCGGCATCCCTGACGCTTTTTTCCGGGTTTGCCGATATCGCCGAGGCCAGGAGCCGCGACTGCGATTTAAAACTCGCCGAGCTTGCTTATTCCCGCGCGCTTTCCGATGTTGAATACAATCTTAAAAAAAGTTATGTTAATCTGCAGTGGGCTCAGGAGACCGTCAGGCTCTCCGAAGAGATTCTAAAACGCAGGACTGAAAACTACGAGATGATAAAACTTAAATATGAGGCCGGCAGTGAGGACAGAGGTTCTCTGTTGAGAATAGAGGCCGATAAATCGCAGGCTGAATTCGATTTATCCAAAGCAAAGAGAGCGCTTTCCAGCGCGTCTCTCCAGCTTGTAAAAGCTATGGGAAGGGACGGCTTTGAGGGCGTCACGGCCAAAGACAAGCTTCCCGAAACGCCGCCAGCGCGGGTAGTTGCGGTTGAAGAAGCTGTCAAAAAAATTCCCGAGTACAATATGGCGGGCTACGCTCTTGCCAAAGCCTCGCTTTCCCGGGTCTCCGCGCGCGGCGGGCTCTGGCCCGATATAACCGCCACGGCCTCAAAATCAAAGTCCGGCGCCGAGTGGCCCCCGGAAACAAACCGCTGGAACGCTGGTATAAATATCTCCTATTCTTTTTTTCCGGGCGGCAGGAATATTTTTGATGTAAATATCGCCGATATCAATAAATCAATCGCCGAGGCGTCATTTAAAGAAACTACCCAGCAGCTGTCGGTAAAGCTTGATTCTGCCGTCAACGCGTATCTGGATTCAATGGAAAATATTAAAGTCAGGGAAAAATTTCTCACGGCTTCAAGGGAACAATCCGATATTACCACGGCTAAATATATCAACGGCCTGGCTTCCTATCAGGACTGGTATGTAATTGAAAACGATTATATTGCGTCGCAGAGAAGCATGCTCAACGCGAAAAGAGACGCTCATTTGTCAAAAGCGGGGCTGGATAACACTTTGGGTTTAGGAGACTGATCAATGAAAAAAATTATTATTATCGCTCTGGCGGCATTAATCGCCGCATCTTCCTACCTGCTGCTGCGCAAAGACAAAAAGTCCGCGGGCGGGCGCGAGGTTGTTCCCGAACGCGGCACGATCTCAATTGATTTTCGCGAGACAGGCTCGGTAAGCCCGAGAAACCGCCTTGAGATAAAGCCTCAGATGGGAGGAAGGATTGAGGATGTTAAGGTGGTGGAGGGACAGAAGGTAATAAAAGGCGAGACCATTGCCGTGTTAAGCTCCTCGGACAGGGCCGCCCTTCTGGATGTAGCGCGCTCAAAAGGCGAGGCTGAATTAAAAAAATGGGAAGACATTTACAGGCCGACTCCGATTATCGCGCCCTTGGACGGATTTATTATCGCCCGCTACAAAGAGCCGGGCCAGACAGTATCCCAGAGCGATGTTATACTTGTCATGGCCGACAATCTCATTATTGAGGCCGATGTGGATGAAACTGACCTGCGGTATATTAAGCTCGGGCAGAAGGTTCAGGTAGCGCTGGACGCGTACCCGGACAGGAAGTTTGCCGGCGTTGTTGAACACATAGCTTACGAGTCTCAGATTATCAATAATGTCACGGTTTACACCATAAAGATTAAGCCTTTGTCCATTCCCGAAAATTTCCGTGCCGGCATGACGGCCACGATTGAGGTTGAAGCGCAAAAAAGGGAAAATGTGATTCTGCTGCCCGTTGAAGCTGTCACGGAGAAAGAAAACGGAAAGATAGTGAAGGTAAAATCTCCCGACGGAAAGCCGGAAACCAGGAAAGTAGAAACGGGAATAAATAACGGAAGGGAAGTAGAGATTATTTCGGGTATTTCGGAAAACGACATAGTGCTTATCGGCGTGGCCAATAATAACGGCAATAATAAACGCCAGAAGGCTGCCGGCGGCATACCCGGAATGCCTTTGGGCGGAGGAAGAAGGCCGCATTGAAAGTTATAAGTTTTAAGTTGTAAGTTTTAAGTTGAGGCGGTTGAAAAAGTGTTTCAGGCCGTCTTTGCGAGGAACGAAGCAATCTCGGTGTTGACATTGAAACCGAGATTACTTCGGCCGTGAGACAGAACCAGCTTCGTAATGACAGTCAAAAAGCGCTGTCTTTGCGAGGAGTGCAACGACGCGGCAATCTCGTCGTTAGTTGGTTTTGTAGTTGCGCAGCTTGCTGCGCGTTCCGTAAAGTGCCGTCATCTCCGAATTGTTTTATCGGTTATACGGCACAATGTCATATGTCTGAATTCTTTCTTTTCTATCCGGATTATAAATGAATGTAATAGAGCTCAAAAATATCACTAAAACCTACCATCTCGGGAAAATTGATGTTCCGGTTCTCCACGGGGTCTCGCTTAGCATAGCCGAGGGCGAATTTGTCGCAATTATGGGGCACTCCGGCAGCGGCAAATCCACGCTGTTAAACATTTTAGGGCTGTTGGATAAACCATCGGGCGGGGAGTACTCACTTGCCGGAAAAGAAGTTTCAAAACTTACCGATGACGAACTCGCCTCTTTGCGTAATAAGTTTATGGGGTTCGTCTTTCAGCAGTTTAACCTGCTCCCGCGCATGACGGCAAAAGAGAATGTAGCTTTGCCCATGATTTATTCCGTTGGGAAAGAAAAATACTTAAACGAAACCGCTCTGCTTGAGAAAGTCGGCCTTGGCGGGCGCGTAATGCATAAGCCAAACGAGCTTTCCGGAGGCCAGCAGCAGCGCGTGGCCATAGCAAGAGCGCTCATCAATAACCCTCTTTTAATCCTTGCTGACGAGCCCACGGGGAACCTGGATTCAAAGTCCTCCGAGGAAATAATCTCAATATTAAAAAGCCTGAACGAAGCCGGCATAACTATCGTCATGGTCACCCACGAGCCTGACTTGACGGCGGCGGCCTCGCGGATTATCCGTGTGCAGGACGGGCTGATTGTATCCGACGAAATACGCGAAAAAAGAAAATCCGCGCACGACAGAATCAAAGGTGCGAACGGCAGCATGCACCACAATGTCGCCAATGCCTCAAGGGTAAGAGATTATTTTATGCAGGCGCTGCGTTCGCTTGTTTCAAATAAAACCCGTTCGGTGCTTTCCATTCTCGGAGTTTTGATTGGCGTTGCCAGCCTTATTGCCATGCTGGCGCTGGGGCGCGGCGCTCAGGAACAGGTTAAGAAAAATATTTCATCGCTCGGTTCCAATTTGCTCATGGTCAGGGCTTCTTCGCCATTCAGGGGCGGCGTTTCGCTTGAGACCGGATCCGCGACGCGTTTCACTATTCAGGACTCCAAAGAAGTCATGGAGAGGGTTCCCGGGGTTGATAAGGTCGTGGCTTATGTCTCTGGGCGGGGCCAGGTTACTTTCAGCGGCAGGAACTGGAACACCCAGGTTCAGGGGACAACGGCTGATTACCCGGCGGTGCGTAATTCTGTTCCGCAGAAAGGCAGGTTTTTTACCCGGGAGGAAACAATAACCCGGGCGCGGGTCGCGGTTCTCGGAAAAACCGTGGTTGACAATCTGTTCGCGGATCAGGATCCCATAGGGCAATACATTAAAATTAAAAGAGTGGATTTTCAGGTCATAGGGGTTCTGCCGGAAAAGGGAGCGCGCGGCTTCCAGAATGACGACGATAAAATTATTATCCCTCTGAATACCGCTATGTACCGCCTGCTGGGAAAAGAATACATTGACAGTATGGATGTGCAGGTTTCGCAGAGCGATAAGATGGACGATGTTTCCGATGCCATAAAAAAACTTATCACGCGGACGCACCGTTTGCCTGCTTCGCGGACAGACCTGATAGATATTCGCAATATGGCCGATATTCAGGAAACCATTTCTTCAACCATGAAAGCCTTTTCGTATCTCTTAGGTTCAATAGCGTTTATCAGCCTGCTTGTAGGCGGCATAGGAATTATGAACATTATGCTGGTTTCGGTTTCCGAACGCACCAGAGAGATTGGGCTCAGGAAAGCCATCGGCGCCAACGACAAAGACATTCTGTTCCAGTTTGTCATAGAATCCGTAGTGGTCTGCGCCATAGGCGGCATTATGGGAATAGCCGTCGGTTCGCTTATTTCGGTGGGCTTCGCGAAATTCGCGGGCTGGTCAACGGTGATAGCGTTCTATTCTGTGGCCATGGCGTTCACTTTCTCAGTGCTGATAGGCCTTGTTTTCGGGATATGGCCCGCGAGGAAGGCCTCGCAGTTAAACCCTATTGACGCGCTTCGTTACGAATAAAATGAGTCAGCAATACAACCCGAAACGGCGAAGTTGGTGTCGTTGCGAGCCCGCCTCATCGGCGGGCGTGGCAATCTCGCCGTTGTTGTTACTCCGTCATCCCAGAAGTGTTCAGTCTGGGATCCAGAAAAGAGCCGTCTTCCTGAGCGAAGCGATCTCTATTGTTGGGAAGGGGTATGACGACTCAAAAGAGTCCGCCGTTCACTTGTAACTTGAGTCAGTTGAAAAACCTCTTTCGGGCTGCAATTTCGGTCTTTGGCCTGCGGCTTCGTTGGCCTCAGCTTACAGATACTCCGTGGAGCATATGCGCGCTTCGGCCGCCTTGCCTCGGCACAAAGCCCAAAATTTCGCTCCTGAAACAGGCTTTTTCAATTGACTCAACTTAGAACTTAATACTTATAACTTAAATTGTTCTGTCGGGGAACCAGTCTTCATACGGATTTGTAGCTGCCGAGCTTGCTCGGCTGTTCCTGCCTTTGACTTTGTAATTTTTGTTTTAATTGACTCAAGAAGCCACTTAGGGTATAATATAAACATGAGCGAAATTCAGGAAGAAGCGGTATTAGAACAGGACCAGATAATCGTTGAGTCCGGCCGGCCGAAGATGCTTGGCTATGTCTTCGGTTTTTTTGCCGTCACCCTGCTTGGCTATTTTCTGGTCAACAGGTATTATATGCCGGCGCCCGCGGTCAATACCGCACCGGCTGTGCGGTTTGCGCCGTCGGAGCTATTGAACGACCTCAACAAACGCCTTGCCTACCTCCAGAACAGGACTACCGGCGTGAGCTTTTATATTCATACCATACGCAAAAAAGAAAATCTCTGGAAGCTCGCCTCAAAAAGGCATTACTCCGTTCATGCCATTATCGGCTGCAATCCCCAGTTTGAGACCTACGATGTCAGCATCGGACAGAAAATTATAATCCCGTCGCGCGCCGGAACTCTTCATCCCGTTCAGAAAAACGATTCGTGGCAGAAAATAGCGTCCCGTTATAAAACAACCCTGCCGGAACTGGTAAAATACAATAACACGGCCTTAGATATAGGCTACGGCGATCTGGTTTTTGTCCCTGACCGCCGCCCCGACATGGCTCTTATGAACGACAAACTGCGCGAAAAATACGAACTGCGAGCTCTTTTTGTTTCGCCGCTCGGAGGCAGGCTTTCAAGCACCTTCGGCAGGCGAAAACATCCCGTCACCGGCCAGTATAAACTGCACGGCGGCATAGATATCGCCGTCAAAACCGGTACCTGGGTCGGCGCGGCCGCGGACGGAGTCGTCACTCTTGCCTCTGATGGTGTAGGCCATTACGGCAAAGCGGTGTTTGTTGACCATCAGGACGGCTATGTCACCCACTACGGACACCTTTCTAAAATTCTGGTGCGCCCGGGCCAGAAAGTTAAGGCAAGGCAGCTTATTGCAAGAAGCGGTTCCACCGGCCGTTCCACGGGCCCGCACCTTCATTTCACCATAAAGAAAAACGATGTCTCCAAAGACCCCCTGAAATTCATCTGGTAAACCGATTTCACCCTGACTAAATTCTTCCATAAACAAACCCAAAACCGCGAAGTTGGTGTCATTGCCTGCCCGCCAAAGGTTCAGTGGAGGGCGATCTCCCGCAGGGAGAGAAGAATCTCGCGGTTCATTGGTTTTGTAGCTGCGCGGCTTGCGCGTCGTCATCCCAGAAATGTTCAGTCTGGGATCCAGCCTTTGCGTAGGCTTGTAGATTTGTTCTTGCTTCCCTGTCCCGTTATGAACATATAAATCCTATCTTGACGAAACCATTCTAAAGAGTTAACATCTTTTTTAACAACACTTCGGGGGCTGCAAATAATGTTCAACTCATCAACTCGCTGATATTTTTACCATGCCGCGTCCCCGCGGGATGGGTTTTTCTGTTTGAGTGATAAAACATGATTGTCAGGAAGGAAAATGAAAAACAATGAATAAATACTACGCGCATAGTGTTTCAGGCAAAACGCCGGAGGGAATATGAGAAAGGTCAAGATCTCTGTTGATGAGCTGTCAACAGCTTTTGATATGGTGTCAGCGGAAACAGTCTGTTTTTTAGATGTGGAAAGTGCTGAGATTGAGACAGTGAATGAATATACAATGAGCCGGGAAGAAATAGACAAGATTTATAAGGCAATAGACGAAAACCCCGACAGATTCATACAAATACCTGAAAATGACCCGCACGAAAGGTACGAGGAAATGACGGAATTCGCGGACGGAGTAACGGATTTCAAGCTTAGGGATAAACTCTATGCAGCGCTGGAATCCAAAGGGCCTTTCAGGAAATTTAAGGATGTATTACTGAACTATCCGGACGAACGCAAGGAATGGTTTGCCTGCGTTGACGAAAAAATACAGCAAAGAGTCCTGTATTGGCTAAAAGAAAATGAAATTGAATTAACTGATAAAGGACAAATATGATTGTACTTGATTGCATGTTCCAAAAAAGGTTTGAAAATCGGCCGAGTTAATACTAAAGAAACCGTATGCCTGTCTATGAGTGGGTGCGGAAGTTTCACAGTTTTGCATGAGATACGAAGTAGCTTTCCATTCGCGGCAGTGTTGCGCGGCACAATTACAAACAAGTAAAAACATGATTCTCCAGTTGACTCAAAATAATGGAGGGAAATAATGCAAAGTAATTGTTTTGCTGTAATTTTCTGGTTAGTTGCGAGCGTCTCAAGCATTTTCTGGGCGGTATATGGTTGGTATTATGAGAAACATTTAAACCAGAAAAAAACCGACAGGGTATATCCCGAATGTCTGTTTTGTTTGGGCGCGGCTATTTCGGAATTCCTTGGTTCAATGGGCGGCTGGCTTGTTTTATGGATATTCTCAAAAAGATATATGGCAGGCGCGTTCGGGAATGTTGATATAGCTCTAATAGTATTGGCGATTATTGGGATATCCGGATATTCTTACAGGTTGATTGAAGTTTTCAGCAATCTTACAAAAAAGGTGAAGGATAAATACACCACTACGGACTTATAGCCGCAGCGGTTGATTAGGTGGTGGTTTGTGAAAAACATTTCTATGTCGTTTTTCGGGAAAACACTGCGCATGTACTGGCTGCGCGGGGAGTATTGCGCGCTGGATAGAGATATCGCGGTTATGTTTGAGGTTGACAAAAAAGCGCTTGTCGCGTTGCTAAAGAGAAAGAAATACTCCGATACAAACTGTTTCACTCTGAATATTAACGAGTATAACCGCGTCATGCAAGCCACATTAAAGCGTTTAAAGAAGACAGACACCGTTTATGCTCTTAATGAACTGGGTATTATCAGGTTGTCGTTTGATATCAGAAAGAGCAAGACGGCCGCCGAAGTGTCCGTTAAAGTTATCAGGGCAACGGCTGAAGTGATCAATCTGATGGCATATGTCAAAAAAGCAGATGATTTCAATGTCCCTCTTGGCCCGCAATATGATAAGGTCCGTAAAGAAATAGAAAGGGCGCCCGATATCGTAAAACAGCTGTTTGGGCTATAAGCCGGCCGAAGAAAGCAAACATAAGTGGATGATTATTTCAAATCTCAGATTTGAAATATACAACGATGGGGGGGATTATGAAATATGAGAAGTTTGAAGATGTTCCGGTCTGGAAAGATGGCGTGAACCTTACGGTAGAGGTATTTAAATTAACCGAAGATAAGAGATTTCGTTTTAAAGGGGACATAGCCAACCAGATACAGAGGGCGGCGTTATCAGTCCCAAATAATATAGCCGAGGGTTTTGAGCGCGGGACAACACAGGAATTGATAACATTTTTGTACTATGCCCGCGGATCGGCCGGTGAAGTTCGTTCTATCCTGTCCGTTGTTGAGCGGATGCCGGTGTTTGATGATCTCAAATCTCAGATTTCGGATTTGAAATTAAAGGCGGAGTCGGTTTCCCGCCAAATTAGAGGATGGACAAATTCTCTCCAGAACACGGGGATAGAAGGTCAGAGATATCTGAATGAAAAATCCAAAAAAATATATGAACGGGAGAAAGACAAAGAAGATTTCCTGAAAACATTAAGGCAATATGCAAATTCTAAAAATGTAAGAAAAAACAGCATGGAAACCCCATGAAAAAATATCTGAATACGCTTTTCATTACAACTCAGGGCGCCTATCTCAAAAAGGAAGGCGAGACTATTGTTGTAAGCGTTGACAAAGAATAAAAGCTATGGGTTCCTGTTCATACGGTGGGTGTATTCGGGAATGATTTAGGGAAGGTTTCTAAACTCGCACTGGGTAAGAGTAATGAATATGGAGATGAAAAATGAATCGTATTTATCAGGGCAGGGTGACGAAGGTTGAGGTGCCGGACGGTAAAGATGAAAAGGGCAACATAAAATGGAAAAAACTTGAGAACTGGTCAGATATCCTTTGGCAGCATCACATGCTTTTCCAGGATGCGGTGAATTATTACACGCTGGCACTTGCTGCTATATCAGGATCTGCAGTAGGTAGCGATGAAAAATCAATTATACTTCGCGAATGGGCTGTGCAGGTACAAAACATATGGGAAAAAGCAAAAAAGAAAGCAACGGTGTTTGAAGGGCCACAAAAAAGATTAACTTCAATACTTGGACTGGAGCAAAATGCATCGTTTGATATAGCTGCAAAGCATATATTGCGTACGAGTGAAGCAAAACCGGAACAACGAGCATCTGCGCTTATTCGTCTATTGGAAGAGATAGATAAGAAAAACCATAATGTGGTCTGCGGTGAAAGGCTTCCTTTTTTCTGTCCGCGAAACATCCAAAGCAAGAGATCACCCACCAGCAAGGCAGTATCGTCAGTTCAAGAGCAAAAAAGGCAAGAAGAGGTAAGAAGATTTCATAATATGCAGCCTGAAGAAGTAGTAAAAAATGCAGTTACACTTGATATTAGTTTGTTTAAATCTTCTCCCAAAATAGTTTTTTTAGAAGACCCAAAGAAGGCGCGGGCGGAATTACTTAAACAATTTGATAATGCATGCAAAAAGCATAAAGAGTTAGTTGGGATTAAAAAGGCATTTACGGAATCAATTGATAAGCACGGAAGTAGTCTTAAAGTCCCCGCGCCAGGTAGTAAGCCCAGTGGGCTATATCCTTCCGCTATAGTTTTTAAGTATTTTCCTGTAGACATAACCAAAACTGTATTTTTGAAAGCAACAGAAAAATTGGCCATGGGTAAAGATAGGGAAGTTACAAATGATCCTATAGCCGATGCGCGCGTAAATGATAAGCCGCATTTTGATTATTTTACCAACATTGCATTAATTCGCGAAAAAGAAAAAAATCGCGCCGCATGGTTTGAGTTTGATTTAGCAGCTTTTATTGAGGCCATAATGTCGCCTCATAGGTTTTATCAAGACACGCAAAAGCGTAAAGAGGCGGCAAGGAAGTTAGAAGAAAAGATAAAAGCCATTGAAGGAAAAGGCGGACAATTTAAAGAATCGGATAGTGAAGATGATGATGTGGATAGTCTGCCTGGGTTTGAGGGTGATACCCGTATTGATTTGCTGAGAAAACTGGTTACAGATACACTTGGATGGCTTGGAGAGTCAGAGACACCAGATAACAACGAAGGTAAAAAGACGGAGTATTCAATAAGCGAAAGAACCCTGCGCATATTTCCCGATATACAGAAACAGTGGTCAGAGCTCGCTGAAAAAGGAGAGACGACAGAAGGAAAATTACTGGAAGTGCTTAAACACGAGCAAACAGAGCATCAGAGTGATTTCGGCAGTGCAACGCTTTATCAGCACTTGGCCAAGCCGGAGTTTCATCCGATTTGGCTTAAAAGTGGAACCGAAGAATGGCATGCAGAAAACCCGCTTAAGGCATGGCTTAACTACAAGGAACTACAATATGAGCTGACTGATAAAAAGCGTCCTATACATTTTACTCCAGCTCATCCGGTATATTCCCCCAGATATTTTGATTTTCCCAAAAAGTCAGAAACAGAAGAAAAAGAAGTCTCTAAAAATACACATTCACTAACAACGAGCCTTGCATCAGAACATATTAAAAACTCATTACAGTTTACAGCAGGATTGATACGCAAAACCAATGTTGGCAAAAAAGCTATAAAAGCGCGATTCTCATACTCTGCACCTCGCCTTCGGCGTGATTGTTTGCGTTCTGAAAACAACGAGAATCTATACAAGGCTCCATGGTTGCAACCAATGATGCGGGCATTGGGTATTGATGAAGAGAAAGCAGACAGACAAAACTTTGCCAATACCCGTATTACTCTAATGGCTAAGGGATTGGATGACATACAACTTGGCTTTCCCGTGGAAGCGAATTCGCAAGAATTGCAAAAAGAGGTGTCTAATGGTATTAGCTGGAAAGGGCAGTTTAATTGGGGTGGAATTGCTTCTCTTTCTGCTTTGCGTTGGCCTCATGAAAAAAAGCCAAAGAATCCGCCAGAACAACCATGGTGGGGCATAGACAGCTTTTCATGCCTTGCGGTTGATTTGGGGCAGCGTTATGCCGGAGCATTTGCCAGACTGGATGTGTCAACTATTGAAAAGAAGGGGAAATCACGCTTCATCGGTGAGGCATGCGACAAGAAGTGGTATGCGAAGGTGTCGCGTATGGGGCTTTTACGCCTACCCGGTGAAGATGTAAAGGTGTGGCGCGATGCATCAAAAATAGATAAAGAAAATGGCTTTGCGTTTCGTAAAGAACTTTTTGGCGAAAAAGGCAGATCTGCCACACCTTTGGAAGCAGAAGAAACAGCAGAGCTTATTAAGCTATTCGGTGCAAATGAAAAAGATGTAATGCCTGATAACTGGAGTAAAGAACTCTCGTTTCCGGAACAGAACGACAAGCTTTTAATAGTAGCGCGGCGTGCGCAGGCAGCAGTATCAAGGCTTCATCGTTGGGCGTGGTTTTTTGATGAAGCTAAGCGTTCCGATGACGCTATCAGGGAGATTTTAGAAAGCGATGATACGGATTTGAAACAAAAAGTAAATAAGAATGAAATTGAGAAAGTTAAGGAAACTATAATAAGCCTATTGAAAGTAAAACAGGAGCTATTGCCTACTTTGTTAACCAGGCTTGCAAACCGAGTGTTGCCTCTTCGTGGTAGAAGCTGGGAGTGGAAAAAACATCACCAAAAAAACGATGGTTTTATTCTGGATCAGACAGGCAAAGCTATGCCCAATGTATTAATTCGTGGCCAACGCGGGCTTTCTATGGATAGAATTGAGCAAATAACGGAATTGCGCAAGCGTTTTCAAGCGCTTAACCAATCGTTACGCAGGCAGATAGGCAAAAAAGCGCCTGCCAAACGGGATGATTCAATACCCGACTGCTGCCCGGATTTGCTTGAAAAACTTGATCATATGAAGGAACAACGGGTAAACCAGACCGCACATATGATTTTGGCCGAAGCGCTTGGGTTGAAGCTTGCAGAACCGCCAAAGGATAAGAAAGAGCTTAATGAAACCTGCGATATGCACGGGGCATATGCAAAGGTTGATAATCCGGTAAGTTTCATTGTGATAGAAGATCTTTCAAGATATCGTTCTTCGCAGGGGCGTTCTCCAAGAGAAAATAGCCGTCTGATGAAATGGTGTCATCGTGCGGTTAGGGACAAGCTAAAGGAGATGTGTGAAGTATTTTTCCCTTTGTGCGAAAGAAGAAAAGCAGGTAGCGCCTGGGTATCGTTGCCGCCGCTACTTGAAACGCCAGCGGCTTACTCATCGCGCTTTTGTTCGCGCAGCGGTGTTGCCGGCTTCCGTGCAGTAGAAGTGATTCCGGGATTTGAATTAAAGTACCCTTGGTCTTGGTTAAAAGACAAAAAAGATAAAGCCGGAAATCTCGCCAAAGAAGCTTTAAATATTCGTACTGTAAGTGAACAGCTTAAAGCGTTCAATCAGGATAAGCCTGAAAAGCCACGCACATTATTAGTGCCTATTGCAGGTGGCCCTATTTTTGTGCCTATTTCAGAGGTTGGGTTGTCATCTTTCGGTTTGAAACCGCAGGTAGTGCAGGCAGATATTAATGCGGCTATTAATTTAGGATTAAGAGCAATCTCTGATCCGCGGATATGGGAAATACATCCCCGCTTGAGAACCGAAAAACGAGACGGACGGCTTTTTGCGCGAGAAAAGAGAAAATACGGAGAAGAGAAAGTGGAAGTACAGCCTTCAAAGAACGAAAAAGCAAAGAAAGTTAAAGATGATCGCAAGCCTAATTACTTTGCTGATTTTTCCGGTAAAGTTGATTGGGGTTTTGGAAATATAAAAAATGAAAGTGGTCTCACTTTGGTTTCAGGCAAGGCTTTGTGGTGGACTATCAATCAATTACAGTGGGAAAGATGCTTTGACATTAATAAAAGGCACATTGAAGATTGGTCTAATAAACAAAAACAATGATGGACTCTCTTGTCCGCACAGAAAATTCAATGGCACCTCAGCCCATGATGGGTGTCCGCAATCTGCACAACTACATCTACTGCCCGCGGTTGTTCTATTATCAGTGGGTGGAGAATATCTTCCAGGAAAACGCGGATACTGTGGAAGGTTCTTACATTCACCGCAATGTTGACCGTCCATCCCGTCTTGATGACCTTAATGAAATTGATCTCCCGGAAGGTTCGGCAATAAAATCCCTTCGCCTGGATAGCGAAACTCTCGGTATTGTGGGTGTGATTGATATTGTTGAGGGCGGACCCGAAGGGGCCGTTCTTATTGATTACAAGAAAGGTTCATCTCGTCGTGATGAGAAAGGCGAGAGGATGGCGAAGGAGCCTGACGCAATGCAGGTGGTAGCGCAGGCCATGCTTTTGGCGGAACATGGAATTGCTGTTAAAGAGGCATTTATATACTATGCCGCAGACAAGCGGCGCGTCCCGGTAGATATATCGAGCGGCTGTGTTGATGTTTGTCGTGAGAAAATTGCCGAAGCAAAGGCAATAGCTGTCTGTGGTAAGTGCCCGCCGCCCTTGATAAATGATGCGAGGTGTCTGTATTGTTCGGTATATCCAATATGCTTACCCGCAGAGTCGGAATATTGGAAAAACCACGGAGATGAGGCTTGTGAAGTCAAGAGAGCTCCACGGCCGGATAATGACGACGGAGAAGTTCTCATTGTGCAGACGCCGGGAGCTCAAATTGGGCTGAAAGGCGGGGAAGTCGTTGTGTCCGTTAAGGGCGAAGAGATACGCAAACTTCCCGCGCATCAGTTGAGAGCAGTTTACCTATATGGTGCTGTTCAGGTAACTGCGCATGCTTCGCATAGCTTTTTGGAGCAAGGAACTGATGTCTCGTTCTTTGCGCCCTCCGGTCGTTTCTTAGGGTTATTGAGAGGCCTGCCTACATCGGGAACAGACGCACGCCGAGGTCAGTATCGTCTTTTTGATCAACCGGAGATATGTCTTAAAATAGCTCGTGAAATGATTCGTGCGAAGATTCACAATCAACGGACAATGCTTATGCGTAATGGTGAACCGGACAAAAATGTGCTTGATCAAATGCTGAAGTTGCGAGATAAAACGGTGGAAGCTGAAGAGCTTACTAAATTACTCGGTCTTGAAGGAATGGCGGCGGCGCTATATTTTGAGAACTTCAAGTGCATGTTGAAACCGAAGGATGATTATTCTTTTGACTTTTCGTCTCGCAATAGGCGGCCTCCGAAAGATCCCGTAAACGCACTTCTTTCCATGGGCTATAGCATGTTGTGTAAGGAATTGACTGGAGTATGTCATACGGCCGGACTTGACCCATTTATAGGAGTTATGCACCGCCCTCATTACGGTCGTCCGGCATTAGCGTTAGATATTATGGAAGAATTTCGTCCTTTAATCGCAGATAGCGTTGCCATAAGTCTTATTAATCGCGGCGAAGTAGTCAAGAGCGATTTTCTCGTCAGCGCGGCAGGTGTATTCCTGAATGAGCAGGGACGCAGAGCTTTCTGGGAGGCCTATAGCCGCAGGATGGATACCGAGATCATACATCCACAATTTGAATATAAAATGCCTTACCGGAGAATGCTGGAGGTTCAAGCTCGCCAAATGTGGCGGTTTGTAAGAGGCGAGGCGGTTGGATACACAGGTTTTACAACGAGGTAGTATGAGCAGAACCAGGTTTCTTGTTTGTTATGATATCTCTAATCCTAAGCGATTAAGGCGTATTGCAAAAACACTGGAGGGGTACGGGAGTCGCCTACAATTTTCTGTATTTGAATGTCCGCTGGATAAACAAAGGCTTGCAGAAGTGAAAGCGAGGCTTGCAGATATTTTGAGTCATGATTAGGATCAGGTATTGTTTGTAGAACTCGGGAAAGAGGCATCGGAATCCGGTTTAATTATTGAAGCAATGGGCCTGCCATATGTCGGAAGAACACGCTTGACAATCGTTTAAAATTTGAGTAGCATCTAAAATGCCTACGGGCAACGAACACAATCCTTCCGCCATTGGGATTGCAGGCTCTTTGGAATTACATGCGGAGCGAGCGCGATAATGAAGCATTTGCTTATCATAAGCGCTCGGTTTACACAATTAGCTGCAATTGCAGAGAATTATTGTGGTGAGAGTACTATGACAAAATTTGTGGTTTTGGTTTTGAGGTTATGCTCGCAAAGTGCGGAAAAGCACCTTATAAACCGTGTGTTTTATAAAGCGCTATTAACTCCGCAGTGATTCCTATCAGCTTGAGGCGGAACAAAAGCATTTTCCCCTACTCCAGAACAAGAGGCATTAACTCCGCAGTGATTCCTATCAGCTTGAGGCGGTTGAGTATGTCAATAATAGTGAATTGCCCCCTGATATTAACTCCGCAGTGATTCCTATCAGCTTGAGGCGGTTTTACGCCTTCCGCGTCCTTACCGTCATCTTTGATTAACTCCGCAGTGATTCCTATCAGCTTGAGGCGGTTATCTTATCTACTAAAAGAAACTTTAATTAACTTATTAACTCCGCAGTGATTCCTATCAGCTTGAGGCGGAGCGAAGCTCAAGCTAAAAGACTATATGCCATTTATTAACTCCGCAGTGATTCCTATCAGCTTGAGGCGGCGAATGCGGAAAATTCAAGTTTAATCCCGACAAATTAACTCCGCAGTGATTCCTATCAGCTTGAGGCGGTCTATATCAATCCTCTCTAATATCTCTTTATCGTGATTAACTCCGCAGTGATTCCTATCAGCTTGAGGCGGTTCGCCCAATAAAGTTATTTCCAATGTTGATGCTTGATTAACTCCGCAGTGATTCCTATCAGCTTGAGGCGGATCGTTGAGCAGTTCACAAAGGTCAGGCCATGAGCATTAACTCCGCAGTGATTCCTATCAGCTTGAGGCGGTTATTGTGCAGTGAGGCATAAGCCCCGACTATGTTCCCCGCGCGAGCGGGTATGAACCGCTCTATTTTTTGTAAATAATACTTGGCAAACATTGTTTATTATTATATATTTATACTGAGGAGAACAAAAATGGTAGAAGTAGCGATCCGTGAAGGGCAGCTGAAATGCTTAAGATGCGGGCATAGGTGGAATCCGCGCACGAACGATGTTAGGATTTGTCCGTGCTGCAAATCGCCATATTGGGATAAACCGGCTAAGAATAAAAAGAGGATAAAGTAAAATGAAGATCCTGAAAACCTCTGTTCATAAAGGCAAAATCTTTGTTTCGGGCAAAATGGTTCATGCGGAAAAAGATATCCTGAACAAGGAGGATTCTTTTGAAAGCGCTCTTAATACCCTTATGGTGATCCGTGAAGAAAGGGAAAACCTTTTCAATGACAAGACCGTCAAATATTTGGAGAAAACAATTCATGGTAAAAGAAAGGCCGGCTGAGAAAGACTACCAGGAATTTATTGAGTGCCTAAACAAGCACAAGGTTGATTATATGATCCTTGGGGCTTATGCCGTGATAAGACATACCAGGATCGCCAGGGAAACAAAGGATATTGATTTCTGGATTAAAGACAATATTGAGAACGCTAAAAAGACGGCCGCCGCGATTAAGGAGTTCTCGGGGATTACCGTAGATCCTCGTGAGCTGATAAAAAAAGACGAGATTTACTATATAGGCAGAGTGCCGAGACGCATTGATATTTTTTGCAACCAGGCAGACTTGAATTATGACAACGCGCGCAAAAATGCCGTCAAAGATAAGTTTTTGGACTTTGAAGTATCATTCATTTCAGCCCAGGATCTGTTGAAGCTTAAGAGATTCTATAAGTCCGAAGAAAATGAGGACACTTACGGTAAGGATATTAAAAGACTTGAGAATGTTTTGGAGCAGGAGCGCGAAAGATAAATACTATTCTCCTTTGCAATAAACCTCAGCTCAGCCAGCTGAGCTGAGGTTTATTGGTGGGTGGCCGGGTTGTGTACGCAGGGTCAGGGTAGTGCAAAAAGCAGAATTATTTTGGTATAATGAAACCGCGGCGGAGTGGCGCCGCGGTTTTTTATTTTATACCAATACTTCAGCGGAGGAAAGCAAATGGCAAAGAACATGTCCGAACTGCAGGCAGAAAGAGCCAAATTTAAACCGGTTTTACCCGCAATCCTTAAAAACGGAGCGGGCGCGGTTGTCGCCAGGCAGGGCAAACGCACCGAAAGCATATCCGACCAGGAAACAGTCAATAAATTATTTGAAAATACCTACGGCCTGCCTGTAGTTACCTTCGCGAAAGGCAAAAACCCGTCGGCCGTTAAAAAGGCCGTGAAAATAGGTGTGGTTCTCTCGGGCGGCCAGGCCCCCGGCGGCCATAATGTCATAGCCGGGCTTTTTGACGGCCTCAAGAAGGCCAACCCAAAAAACAAACTTATAGGCTTTCTCGGCGGCCCTTCCGGAATTCTTGACAATAAATGGAAGGAAATTACAGCCCCTTACATGGATCATTACCGCAATACCGGCGGTTTTGACATAATCCAGTCCGGCAGAACAAAAATTGAGACTCCCGAGCAGTTTGAACAGGCCAAAAATAATATATTGGATAATAAAATTGACGCGCTTGTAGTTGTCGGCGGAGACGACTCAAACACAAACGCCGCTCTTCTTGCCGAGTATTTCAAAAAAGAAGGGACCGGCATCAGTGTTGTGGGTGTTCCGAAAACCATAGACGGCGACCTGAAGAACGAACAGATAGAATCTTCTTTCGGTTTTGATACGGCCACTAAAATTTACTCCGAGCTTGTTGGCAATATCTGCCGCGATGTAAATTCCGCCAGGAAGTACTGGCACTTTGTCCGCCTTATGGGTAGAAGCGCCTCTCACATAACCCTTGAGGTTGGTTTTAAGACCCAGCCTAATATCACGCTCATAGGCGAGGAGATACTTGCCAAAAAAATGACGCTTTCAAGTGTGGTTGATAACATTGTGGGCGTAATAGCGGAGCGCGCCGAGCTTGGAAAGAATTTCGGTGTAGCGCTGGTTCCCGAAGGCCTCATAGAATTTATCCCTGAAATGAAAGAGCTTATTTCGGCGCTTAACGACGCTATGGCCGATAACGAAGAGAAATTAAACGAGATGGGCAGTGTCGGAGACAAGAAAAACTTTGTCTGCGGCCTTCTGCCCGAGAACCTCGCGTCGCTTTTGAAATCTTTGCCCTCCGCCATAGCCGCGCAATTGATGTTAGACCGCGACCCGCACGGTAATGTGCAGGTCTCCCAGATTGAAACGGAGAAACTGCTTATTGAGATGGTTAAAGTGAAACTCAGAGACCTTAAAAAAGCCGGCTTGTTCAAGGGCAAGTTTTCGGCGATTACCCACTTTTTCGGCTACGAGGGGCGCTGCGGGGCGCCGTCCAACTTTGACGCCAATTACACCTACGCGCTCGGGTATAACGCCGCTGTGCTTGCCTTAAACGGGTTGACCGGATACATTTCTTCCGTAAGAAAGCTCCTTAAAAAATCTTCCGACTGGGTTTGCGGAGGCGTGCCTCTGACCATGATGATGAACATTGAAAGAAGAAAAGGCAAGGAAAAGCCGGTTATACAGAAGGCGCTCGTCAGGCTTGACGGCGCGCCGTTTAAAACGCTTTTGCAGAACAGGGACAACTGGGCTTTAACCGAGAGCTATATATTCCCGGGGCCGATACAGTATTTCGGGCCTTCGGCTGTCACGGACATGACAACCAAAACGCTTGCCTATGAGCAGAAGGGAAAATAACTCAAAAGGCGGCGGGCAGCCGCGGGTTGATGAAAAATACACGCGTCGGTTCAATATTATCAGGACAATGGGCCATCTTGTTTCGTGAAGGTGGCCTTTTTGTTTAAACCAATGAAAAAAATATTTGCGGTAAATTTTCAGCTATTCGCGTTTCTTTCGGTTTTTTTCTGGCCGGTTGCCGTGTATTGCGAGGGAGATGCGCCGGTCGCGAATATTTTTATTTCAGGCAACAGGGTTAAAGAAAGCGTTATATTAAACAAACTCGCTTTTAAAAAAGGACTGCCGCTTACGGAAGAGCAGATAGAGGAAAGCAGGCTGAATCTTTATTCGCTGGGGCTGTTTAAGTCACTAAAGATTGAAAAGCGCGCGGAGGGAGACAGGCTTAATGTGTTTATAGAGGCCAAAGACGGCTGGTTTGTTTTCCCCTGGGTAATGTTCGGCAGCAGGGGAGGGGTGAGATACTCAAGTTTTATGCTTGTGGAACAGAATATTTTTAAGGAAGCCGAGAGGATAATGTTTTTCGGAAATTACCAGGAGAACCTGTCGTTTAATGTGCTGAGTTTATTTTTTCCGGAATATTCCTTCACGGCTCTGCACGAAAACAGGTTTAATACCGAATACCGCTATTCGGACGGTGCCTATAACACCCAGACTTTTTCCGGGGATGTTTTTAAATTCGGGCCGGTCTCCGACTGCTACGAGAAAAAAATCACAGGCGTCAGAATTAACGCCGGAAAGAAGATAAGCGATAAAATCAGCGCGGCGCTGCTGGCGGCCGAGAGCGATGTGGAATATTCGCCGGTTTCCGGGACGGCTCCTTCGGACAGAGGCAGAATAAGGCTTGCCGGAGTGTCCTTAAGTTACGGAGATGTTGAAAATAGGGCTGAAATGCTTTCAAGTTTTGGCAGGATTTTCGGGCTGGGCATGGCCGATATGGCGGAAAACCTTAAGAAAAACGGGCGCGCGAAGCGCGAGACAGGGCTTCAATGTTCAATTGAGCGCGCGGAGCCAGCGATAGGCTCGGATTTTGAGTTTACGAAATTCACGGCCGGCGGGAACGCTGCGGTGGTCTATGGCGACAAAAGCCGGCTCGCGGTCCTTATCAGAGGCGGCCTCGGGTCAGGCCTGCCGTTCAGTCAGTTGTTTTCAACCGGCAGGCGCGAGGGCATGAGCGGTGTCTACGCGCGGGAGTTCAGAGGCGACAGGATAGCGGTCTCAAGCGCCAACTACCGATACCCTATTCTTAGAAACGGGCTTGGTAACATGAGCGCCGGAGTTTTTGCGGATTACGCGCTCTGTTTTAACCAGGCAAATCAGTGGGAAAAAAGCGGCGCGGGATTAAATTTTACATATCAGTTCTGGCGTTTTCCTATACCGATAGGGGTCGGCTACACTTACAGTTTTAACGACGAGGACTGGCTTGGGTCATTCTCGGTCGGAGGGGCATTTTAACAAGGATGGGTTTAATGAAAAAACATGTGCACTCGGGGCAAAAGGGCAGGAGCATTACGGATGTAAAAGGCGTGCTTGTCAACGGAGGGCTCAGGGAGGGAGATGCACTGCTTGATCTCGGCTGCGGGGGCGGCGATTTCTCGCTGGAGGCTTCAAAAATTGTCGGCGAAACCGGTAGAGTTTACGCCCTGGACAGTTTTGAGGAATCCGTTAAGAATCTGGAAGCAAAAATTAAATCCGAAGGAATTACAAATATAGTCCCGCTTGTCGCTGACGCCGTGAAGGAAATTCCGCTTCCGCAGGCTTGCGTCAGCGTCTGCCTTCTTTCAAATGTACTGCACGGGTTTGCGGCCAACGAGGAACTGGGGCGCGTAATGAATAATCTTAAGCCGGTTTTAAAGCCCGGCGCGAGGCTGATAGCGGTTGATTTCAAAAAAACGGCCACGCCATTCGGCCCTCCAATGGAGATTCGGCTCAGCGAAGATGAAATGAAAGATATCCTCGCCAGGCATGGATTCTTCGCTCTAAAAACCTTTAATGCGGGGTCTTTCCATTACGGCATTACTTTCAGGCTTGATATAGAACCTGAAAAATGATAGCATAAAGCCCAATTTAGATTAATATACGGCACAACGGAGTGCCAATCTTTAAACCTCGGGACAGAGCTTGTCCTTCATTGGACAGGGTATGTCCTTTTTATTTTAACTACAGAGAGGTAATAAAATGATTAACTCGGGCGATACGGCGTTTATTTTGCTTTCCGCGGGGCTTGTGATGCTGATGACTCCAGGGCTCGCGCTTTTTTACGGAGGAATGGTTCGCAGGAAAAATGTCTTGAGCGTTTTGATGCAGTGTTTTGCCATGCTCTGCGTGTTAAGCATCCAGTGGATGCTTTTTGGCTACAGTCTCTCTTTCGCGCCGGGCAACGGTTTTATAGGCGGGTTGCAGTGGTTTGCTCTTAACGGTGTCGGGCTTGAAGCGTATCCGGATTACGCTTCCACGATACCGCACCAGGCTTTTATGATATTTCAGGCGATGTTCGCGGTAATCACTCCGGCTTTGATAATCGGAGCGTTCGCCGAGAGAATGAAGTTCTCGGCTTTTATGGTTTTCGGACTGCTTTGGGCTACATTGGTTTACGACCCTGTGGCGCACTGGGTCTGGGGCACGGGCGGCTGGCTTCGCTCCATGGGCACGCTTGATTTCGCGGGCGGGATAGTGGTGCACACGACCGCCGGCATAGCGGCGCTGGTTATGGCTTTGGTAATAGGGCGGCGCAAGGGATACAAGGACCAGCCCATGCCTCCGCACAGTCTCACCTTCACGGCTCTCGGGGCCGCGCTTTTATGGTTCGGCTGGTTTGGTTTTAACGCGGGAAGCGCGCTTTCCGCCGGCGGCCTCGCCGTAACGGCTTTCGTGAACACTAACGCGGCCGCGGCAGCCGCGGGGCTTACCTGGTTTGTCATTGAATGGGTTTACAACGAAAAACCTACCACCTTCGGAGTAATAACGGGATCCATAGCCGGACTCGCGACGGTTACCCCGGCCTCAGGATACATAACTCCCTTTTCCGCCGTGGCCATAGGCATTGCGGCAAGCTCGGTATGTTTCCTTGCCGTCAGCAAAATTAAACCCAGGCTCGGTTACGACGATTCGCTTGACGCTTTCGGGGTGCATGGAGTCGGCGGAATTCTCGGCACAATATTGGCCGGGGTTTTCGCTCTTAAAAGCATTAACCCCGCCGGCGCCGACGGATTGCTGGCAGGAAATGCCAGCCAGCTTTTCGTGCAGATCAAAGCGGTCGGAGCGGTGACGCTCTATACTTTGGTAATGACCTTTGCGATTTACAAATTTGTTGATATAATACTGGGTATAAGGGTAAGCGAAAAAGACGAGGTGCTCGGCCTGGACCTTACCCAGCACCGCGAAGGCGCTTACACCGTACTTGAATAAACGGAGGAATGATGAAGCTCATTGTCGCGATTATCCAGCCTCACAAGCTTGAGGATGTAAAAAAAGAGCTGTACGGTTCCGATGTAAACCTTATTACGGTTACCGAAGTATTGGGGCACGGGAGGCAGATGGGCGTCACCGAAATTTACAGGGGAGTCAAGGAATCGGGAAATCTGCTTAGAAAAGTGCGCCTTGAGATAGGTGTTAACGATGATTTTGTGGAGAAGACCATACAGGCGATATTGAAAGGTGCCAGGACCGGCGAGGTCGGAGACGGCAAGATATTCGTGCTGGATATGTCCGACTGCATACGCATCAGAACCGGAGAAAGAGGTTCGCCGGCGATAGGTTAGTTTGAAGTTGTTTTTATTTCACAAAACCCGCCCGGTTAAGAACCTTAATCGCGCGGGTTTTGTGGTAAGGCCGCAATATTTTGTATAATATTCATCGTTATCATCAGGAAATTGACAGCCAGGGAGAATAAAGCTGATGGCAGAAAACACACCCGAAGAAAAAACCGAGAAATCAAAAGATTTTATCAGAAATATCATTGATACAGATCTTGCTGCCGGAAAGAACGAAGGCAGGGTTGAGACGCGGTTCCCGCCTGAGCCTAACGGCTACCTGCACATAGGCCATGCCAAATCCATCTGCCTGAACTTCGGCATAGCCGCCGATTACAAGGGCGTGTGCCATCTGCGTTTTGACGATACCAACCCCGAAAAAGAAGAGCAGGAATATGTGGACTCCATTCAGCAGGATGTTAAATGGCTCGGTTTTGATTGGGGCAAACACCTCTACTACGCGTCGGATTATTATGATAAATGCTATGAATACGCCCTGGAGCTTATCAATAAAGGCCTTGCCTATGTCTGCGACCTGTCTCCTGACGAAGTCAGGGAACACCGCGGCACGCCAACCGCGCCCGGAAAAAACAGCCCTTACAGAAACCGTTCCGTAAAAGAAAATCTTGAGCTGTTTGAGAAAATGCGTTCCGGCGAATTCCCCGAAGGCAAATGCCTTTTACGCGCGAAAATAGATATGGCTCACCCTAATATCAACATGCGCGACCCGGCTCTCTACCGCATAAAAAAAGTCAGGCACGACAGGACCGGCGACAAGTGGTGCATTTATCCGATGTACGATTACGCCCACCCCATATCAGACGCCCTGGAAAACATAACCCACTCCATCTGCACGCTTGAGTTTGAAGACCACCGCCCTCTTTACGACTGGGTTTTAGACAATATTTCCATAAAGGCTCATCCGCGCCAGGTTGAGTTTGCCCGCCTTAACATGACCTACACGGTTTTAAGCAAGAGGAAGCTTCTTCAGTTGGTAAATGACGGCAATGTTTCCGGCTGGGACGACCCCCGCATGCCTACCATATCCGGCCTTCGCCGCAGAGGGTACACCGCGGAAGCGATACGCAATTTCTGCGACAGGATTGGCGTGGATAAGACCAATTCTACTATTGATGTCGCGCTTCTGGAATATTTTATCAGGGAAGATTTAAATAAGAAGGCTTTGCGGGCCATGGCGGTATTAAGGCCGCTTAAAGTCGTCATAGACAATTACCCGGAAGGCCGGGTTGAGGAATTTGACGCTGAAAATAACCCCGAAGACCCGGCGGCGGGAAGCAGAAAGGTGTTATTCTCGCGCGAGCTTTACATAGAGCAGGAGGATTTTAAGGAAGTTCCGCCCAAAGGTTATTTCAGGCTTTCTCCCGGCGCCGAGGTCAGGCTGAAACACGCCTACTATATTACCTGCACCGGTTTTAAAAAAGACGAAAAGACCGGCGAGATAAACGAAGTTCACTGCCAGTACGACCCTCAGTCGCGCGGAGGCGGAACTCCCGACAACAGAAAAGTAAAAGGGACGCTTCACTGGGTTTCCGCGGCCCACGCGGTTGACGCCGACGCCCGCCTCTACGAGAGGCTTTTTAACTCTGAAAATCCCGACAATGTCCCGGAAGGCGGGGATTTCAAAGACAATTTAAACGCGAACTCGCTGGAGCTGCTAAAAAACTGCAAGCTGGAAAAAAGCCTCGCAGAGGCGAAGCCCGGACAGCCCTACCAATTCCTGAGAAACGCGTATTTCTGCCTTGACAGGGATTCATCTGCCGGGAAACTTGTATTTAACAGAACCGTTACCCTTCGCGATTCCTGGGCAAAGATGGAAAATAAATCAGCAAAGGGAAAGGATCGCTGATATGGCCTTAAAAAAGTTTTTTGTCTCCGCGTGGACGCTGTTTATTTTTTCCGGCGCGGTGTTTGCCGGCCATCCGCTGGTCACGGATGACGCAGGGGTTGTGCCCAGGGAGGCTTATGAGCTGGAAGTGGGGTATGAATCTTCCCGAGACGCATCGGACCTTATTGATAATAATGCAGGCATTTCTTTTAAACACGGTATTACGGAAAAAATGGATATTGGTTTCTCCATGCCGTATCATGTAGATCCCGCCGAAACCGAAAACCTCGGCCCGGTTTCTGTCGGGGCGAAATTTTCGCTTATTAAAGACACTCTGGCGCTTTCGCTGGCCAACGAGCTTGGAGCAAAAGACTATTATATAAACGCGATATATTCAAGAGAAATCGCCGCGGTTAAATGCAGTTTGAACGCAGGGTATCTGTCTACGGGCGACGCTGCGGTGAAAGGTATCGGATCCTACGGCGTTTCTGCCGAGTTACCGGTGGGAAAATTTGACATTCTCTGCGAACTGCAGGCGCAGGAGGGCGGCTCCGGCAACGGGCTGGCCGGCCTCCGCTACCATTTACTGGAAAATATTTTTGTAGCGGCGGGTTTTTCTAAGGATTTTCAGACAACCGCCAATAAGCTGACCTTAGGCTCTCATTTGGAATTTTAATATATATTAAGGCTGGGCAAAAGAATGCACATACCTGACGGATACCTCGGGCCCGCAAGCTGCGGATTTTTCTACGCGGTGATGATTCCCATCTGGGCGCTTGCCGCAAAAATAGTAAAAAAAACTCTTAGCGTAAGGCAGGTGCCGCTTATGGCCATAGGCGCGGCATTCAGCTTTGTCATAATGATGTTCAATATACCCATACCCGGAGGCTCCACCGGCCACGCGGTAGGCGGGGTATTGGTCGCGATACTGCTGGGGCCCTGGGCCGCCGTAATATCAATTACCATCGCGCTGGTCGTTCAGGCGCTTTTATTCGGAGACGGAGGTGTAACGGCAATAGGAGCAAACAGTTTCAATATGGCTTTCGCGATGCCGTTCGCGGGATATTACACATATAAATTAATCAGCCTTAACGCTCCTCAGGTCTCCGGGAGAAGGGTTTTCGCGGCCGGCGCGGCCGCCTATATAGGCCTTAACATCGCGGCGTTGCTTACGGGAATTGAATTCGGCCTTCAGCCGCTTTTGCATCATTCGGCTTCCGGCCAGGCCCTGTACTGTCCTTACGGGCTCAATATCGCGGTGCCGGTAATGCTGGGCGAGCATATGCTGATTTTCGGATGGGTAGAGGCGCTGGTGACCTCGCTTGTGGTAAAATACCTTCAGAAACACGATCCTGCTCTTCTCTCAGGGGTTGTTAAATGAAAACAATATTAAAGTTCTGGATAGGGCTTGGAATTCTTGTTATTTTGTCGCCGTTAGGCCTGATAATTCCCGGGCTGTTAAAATCCAGTTCCGCCTGGGGGGAATGGGGCGTTGAGGAAATAGAAAAGCTTGCGGGCTATGTGCCGAGAGGGCTCGCCAAACTCTCATCATTCTGGAACGCGCCCGTGCCGGATTACGCTTTTAAAGGCTGGGAAGAAAAAAGCTTAACGCAGCTTAGTTTCGCATACATATTTTCGGCGATAGCCGGAGCCGCGGCCGTAGCGGCCTTGGCGTATTTAGCCGGGAAAATGCTGACAAAGAAAAAAAATTAAACCCGAAATTTGCATCAGGCGCGAGAACCGAGGCGAGCAAGGCGGAGGCTTTATTAGGATGAAAAAGTCCCGCAGGGTTCTGCGAATTCCGTGTCCTAATGCAAAATTTGGCTTAAAATCCGCATACACGGGGCAATAATATCAAAAACAGATCCGGCAGCAACTTCGCGGAACGCTCAATAACAGCCGCGGTTGAAATTGTTAAATCTCTGGTAAATAACCAGGATTACGCCTCTCACAAAGGGTTCCTGCAGCCTCTGGATCCGCGCGTCAAGCTCCTTTCCACTGTTTTTTTCATAAGCGCGGTTATTTTTCTGGGCGATCTACGGCTGCTTGTGGCATTCTATGTCCTCGGGCTTTTCCTCGCCGCGCTTTCTGGAATCGGGCTTATGTATTTTCTGGCGCGCACCTGGATTTTTATCCCGCTGTTTTCCGCTTTTGCGGTTGTACCCGCTGTTTTTAATATTGTTACCCCCGGCAGTGAACTTTTCGCGCTGAAAATATTCGGTTTTCCTCTCGCGGTTACGCGCGAAGGGTTGATTCTGGCGGCGCGTTTTGTGCTTCGTGTCGCCGCGTCGGTTTCGTTTGTGGTTTTGCTGGCTCTCTCCACAAAACACGACGAGCTTTTAAAAGCCCTGCGCAGTTTCGGGATACCGCAGATTTTTGTTATGACCCTTGGCATGGCCTACAGATACATATATATGTTCGCGGAGATAATCGGACAGACCCATACGGCGATTAAAAGCAGGGTAGGTTCTGGTATCGGGCATAAAAAAGGCCGCAAGCTGGTTGCCTGGAGTATGGCTAATCTCTGGATTAGATCGTATTCAATGAGCAGTCAGGTTTTCAGCGCGATGATTTCAAGAGGATATGCGGGAGAGCCGCGTACCATGCAGGAGTTTAAGACTCGGCCGGCCGACTGGATTTTTTTGGCTGTTGCGGCAATGAGCCTTCTGCTGGTTTTATATAAAAATTACGGCAACTGATGTTTAACGAGGCAAAATGAGCGAATATGTTTTTGAGCTGGAAAATGTTGTTTATTCCTACCTGGGCAGGTTCAAGGCCCTAAACGGAATCAGCCTTAAGGTCAAGGCCGGGGAAAAGATAGCGTTTATCGGGGCTAACGGAACCGGCAAGTCAACCCTGCTGACGATGCTTGACGCTTTGATTTTTCCCGACACCGGCTCTATAAAAGCTTTCGGCGGAGAGCGGCTCAGCGAAGGCAGTTTCAGGGATGAGCGCTTCTCTCAGTCTTTCAGGAAAAAAGTCGGATTTGTCTTTCAGAATCCCGATGTACAGCTTTTTTGTCCGACTGTTAGAGAAGACATTGTTTTCGGTCCGCTTCAGCTCGGGGCTTCCGACACTCAGGCGCGGGACAGGCTGGCCTCCCTGGCAAAGATCCTTGAGATTGAGGAACTTTTAGACCGCGCCCCGCACCAGCTGAGCATCGGCGAAAAAAGAAAAGCCGCCATAGCCTCGGTGCTCTCCATGGACACCGATGTGATACTCCTTGACGAGCCGACCGCCGGGCTGGACCCTGCCACCACAAGGCATATCGTTGACATGGTTTTGGAGGCCGGTTCAAAGGGCAAAACTATTATCACGGCAACCCACGACCTTCATATAGTAAGCGAAATTTCCGACACGGTCTATGTTTTTGACAAGGCCAAAACAATTGTCCGCAGCGGGACACCTCACGAAATACTCTCGGACGAAGAATTTTTGAAAAACAATAATCTGGCGCACATTCACAAGCATAAACATAAAGACGGCTTTCATGTCCACCCTCACACGCACCTTGATCATCACGAAGCGTAATCTCGCCCGGGAGCAAAAGAGCTCCATAAGGAGACATTAATATGTTTCAGGTAAATTTTGAACAGATATCTTTATTGACCTATGCCGGGGTGTACGCTTCCGGACTGCTGACTTCTCTTACCCCGTGCGTATATCCTATCATTCCGATAGTTGTGGGCTATCTGGGTTCGCTGGCTGGCACTCCGCGAAAAAAGTTTATAGCTTCCGCGGCCTATGTACTGGGCCTGTCGCTGGTTTATTCACTGCTTGGCATGATAGCCGCTTTAAGCGGCCAGATATTCGGCCAGATGACGGCAAACCCGTACCTTTACGGCGGATTCGGCCTGCTCCTTCTGGCGCTGGGCGGAAATATGATGGACTGGTACTATATCCCTCTGCCCGGCTCATCGCTCGGCGGCACTAAAACTATAAAAGATTCCTATTTCTGGGCGCCCTTCGCGATAGGCCTGACTTCGGGGCTTGTTGCCTCGCCTTGCACCGCTCCGGTTTTAGGAAGCCTGCTTATATATGTGGCCTCAAGCAAAAATGTGCTTAAAGGCGGGCTTCTTATGTTCGTCTTCTCACTGGGCATGAGCACGCTCCTGCTTTTGATAGGTTTTTCTTCCGGGATGCTGGCGTATTTGCCGAAATCAGGGAAATGGATGGAGATAATAAAGAAAATAATGGCTCTGGCGATTTTCGGAGCCGGGGTATACTTTATTTATCAGGCGGGAATACTCGCCGGGCTGTACTAACCTCGGGCATTACGCAAAACCGATAAAATTTTGCTATAATACAAATCTTGATGAAAATATTAATCGTTGATGACAACAAAGCCGCAGCGGAAATGATGTCTGATGTCTTTAGCGCCAAAGGACTGGACTCTTCCTTTATAACCGACCCGAAAGAAGCCGTTTCTGCCGTTAAAAAACTTAAGCCGGATGTGGTCCTGCTTGACATTATGATGCCGGGCATTGACGGCATCACCGTATGCAAAAACATTAAAGCCGACGCCGAAGCAAGCGGCGCCAGAGTTATAATGCTTACGGCCAAGGATTTTGTGGAAGACAAGGAAAAGGCCAAGGCGGTCGGCGCCGAAGGTTTCATTAATAAGACCCTGCTTCCTGATGAAGTTTTAAAAATCATATACAGCATAGTCGCGCCCCCAAAGGCCGCGCCGGCATACATAAAATTTTGGGGCACAAGGGGTTCCATAGCCACCACCGAACCCGAAACCGCTAAATACGGAGGCGATACCGCCTGCGTTGAAGCGAATTTCGGCGACAGGATGATTATTTTTGACGCCGGCACGGGTTTGCGCAGGCTCGGCGACCGAATAATCGGAGACAAGACGCGGGTTAAAAGCATAGATATGTTTTTAAGCCACTATCACTGGGACCACATTCAGGGCCTGCCGTTTTTTATACCCGCTTACAGCCAGAAGCATAACATAAGCATTTACGGCTGTTCAGAGACGGATCTTTCAATTGAAGAAATCCTTGAAACTCAGATGAGTTTCCCGTATTTTCCCATACCGTTCAAATTTGTGTCTCCCAATATTAAGCTCCGCTCCTTGGCGGAGGAGACCATAGAGCTCGGCGATATCAAAATAAAGACGACATATTTAAACCATCCGGGCAACGCGCTCGGCTTCAGGATAGAGTACAACGGAAAGGCCGTGGTTTACATGCCGGATAACGAAATTAATTTTTCCGTGCCTGAATACGGCAACAGGATAGTGGATTTCTGCAAAGACGCCGACATACTGATTCACGACGCCCAGTATACGCCGGAGGAGTACAAGCTTAAAAAATCCTGGGGCCATTCCACTCAGGAAGACGCGCTTAAACTCGCGATAAAAGCCAATGTAAAGAAATTTTTCATGTTCCATCATGACCCCTCAAGGACCGATGCCCACATGGAAGAGATTCTGGCCAAGTGCCGTAAAATACTGAGCGCTTCGGGAAGCTCCGTGGTTTGTGAGGCCGCGAGACAGGGCGAGAAAATAGAAATTTGAAGCAGTAAAAAACCTCTTTCGGGCCGTCTTTGCGAGGACCCGTCGCGTTGTTGCGGAGGGGACGAAGCAATCTCGCAGTTGACTTCAAAGTCGGGATTGCTTCAGCCATGAAGCAGAACTGGCTTCGCAACGACGACAAAGGACGAAGTCATCCTGACAGGGTTTTGCTAAGGGATTTTAAATTGACTCAATTAGAGCAACAGGGAGAATACAATGTTAAAGAAATTTATGACGGTGGCCGCTGTGTTGTCGTTTTTGTTTTCTTCTAACGCTTCCGCCGCGAAATATTTCGGCGCCAGGCCGGAAGGCACTCCTTCGGTTATAAATTACGGCTGGGACGGCCTTAAGCTCGGACTCTTCACGGGCCTGAGCATAGGTTACCTGGATTATTCAAACAGCAACAACTCTTCGGCTATCACAAACGGCGCGGCTTACGGGGCACTTCTGGGAGTCGGCGCCGGACTGCTGATAGGCATTTCGGACGCTTCCAAAGGGAGAAAAGGCATGGGGGCGATTTATTTAAGGGATATGCAGAAGGGCGGAACCCTCGGTTTGCTGGTAGGCGCGCTTATCGGCGCTCTGCAGGGAAGCGGCAAGGCTTTAGGCGAAGGCGCGGCGTGGGGATATCTGGGCGGAGAGGTTGCCGGTTTCTTTATAGCATCTTTTGAGGGTCCGGTCATACTCAGGGAATATTCCGGCGCTGACAGACTTTCGGTGAATCTCGCCGCGGTTCGCGGTTCTGACGGAAATTATATTCCGGGACTTCGGATTCAGGGAAAATTTTAACCGGCTTAACATAGGAATAACAATGAAAAAATTTAATATACTTCCGCTTTTAGTTTTGTTCTCGCTGTTTGTGTCCGGCTGCACCAGGCCGCCCCGCGATAACACCATTAATATCATAGGTTCTGATACCATGGTAAACCTTGTCCAGTCCTGGGCCGAGGAGTTTATGAAGTCGCATCCGGATTATTTCATTGCCGTGACAGGCGGCGGTTCGGGAACCGGCATGGCAAACCTTATCAGCGGGAGCTGTGATATCGCTTCCGCTTCAAGAAAAATAAAGCCCCGCGAAATTGAGCTTGCCGCGCAAAACGGCATAACCCAGCATGAATTTATCGTGGGCTTAGACGGCATTGCCGTAGTGGTCAATCCCGGCAACCCGGTTAACGAGCTTACCATAGACCAGCTGGCGGATATTTTCACCGGGAAGCTGACAAACTGGAAGGATGTGGGAGGCAAGGACGGCAAAATTGTTATACTTTCCCGCGAAGTTAATTCGGGTACGCACATATATTTTAAGGAAAGAGTGTTAAATAAAGGCAAATCCGGCGCTTCCGGCGGAAAGGAATTCGCCCCGTCGGCCCTGATGCTTTCTTCGTCCCAGGCGATAGCCGACGAGATCAGCGGCAATGAAAATGCCATCGGCTATTACGGTATGGGCTACATCAATCCGAAACAGAAGCCTCTTAAAGTCGCCAAAGACCCGAAAACAGGATACTTCTCGCCCGACATTCCGAGCGTTGTTTCCGGGAAATATCCAATATCAAGGCCCATGTTTCTCTACACAAAAAACGAACCGAACCGCTGCGCCAGGGAATTTTTGGAGTTTGCCATGAGCAAGCGCGGCCAGGAAATAGTCAAGGAAACGGATTTTGTGCCGGTAAAATAAAAAATGAACATTAAATTCAGAAGGTTCAGCGAATTCCTTATTGAGAAGGCGATTTTTTTAAGCGGCATTATCTCCATACTTTTCGTGGTGCTTATTTTCGCTTTCCTGCTTAAAGAAGGGCTCGCGCTTTTTAAATATGTTTCCGTGAAAGACTTTATTTTCGGGGCGGAGTGGTATCCCATAAGCGAACCTCCCAAGTTTGGAATTATTTCGCTTATCATGGGTTCTGTCTGGGTTACCGCGGGAGCCATAATTATTTCGGTGCCTATCGGCATCGCTGCCGCCATTTATATTTCTGAAATAGCACCCCGCAAAATAAGGGGCATTCTTAAGTCTGGCATTGAGATGCTTGCCGCTATTCCAAGCGTTGTGATAGGTTTTATCGGCATAACTACGCTGGTGCCGCTGGTAAAAAATGTGTTCGGCCTTTCAACGGGGCTCACCGCGCTTTCGGGGTCAATAATGCTGGCTTTTATGGCCATACCCACTATTGTTTCCATCGCCGAGGACGCGTTTTATTCAATTCCGAAAAGGTATAAAGAGGCGGCGCTCGCGCTCGGCGCGACCCACTGGCAGACTATTTGGCGGGTGCTCATAAAGGCGGCTTTCCCGGGGATAGTCGCGGCTTCCATGCTGGGCATCGGCCGCGTGATAGGCGAAACTATGGCGGTCATGATGATAACCGGCAATGTCGCCAAAATTCCCAACAGCATCTTTGATCCGGTCAGGACGCTTACGGCCACTATCGCGGCCGAGATGGGCGAAGCCGTACGGGGCAGCGACCACTATTTCGCGCTTTTCGCCATAGGCATAGTGCTTTTTGTCATAACATTTTTGATTAACCTTATCGCGGACATTTATATAAACAGAGAGCTAAAGTGAACCCGAAACTCGCGCAAAAAATCGCTTTTATAATTCTGCTTCTGGCTACAATTCTTGTAATCGTGCCGGTGGGAATGATAGTCGTGATAATTGTAGTTAAGGGGGCTCCCGCCATAAACTGGGAATTTCTCCTGGCAATGCCCAGCAAAGGCATGAGGGCCGGCGGCATATTCCCGGCTATAGTTGGCACCATTTACCTTGTCGCGGCGACTATTCTTTTTGCCATTCCGGTCGGGGTATTCTCGGCCATTTACCTTGTTGAGTACGCCAGGGAAAATCTGCTGACCCGCATGGTAAAACTCGCGATAATAAATTTGGCCGGCGTGCCTTCAATAGTTTACGGGCTTTTCGGGCTCGGCCTCTTCGTGATATTCCTCGGTTTCGGGCCCTCCATAATAGCCGGCGCTCTGACACTGGCGATAATGATTCTTCCCATTATTATTACAACTTCTAAAGAAGCGCTTGACTCGGTTCCGAGGTCCTACAGGGAGGCGAGCCTGGCGCTTGGCGCCTCCAAGTGGCAGACTATCCGCCATGTGGTGCTTCCCAGCGCGCTGCCGGGAATTCTCACGGGCATAATACTCGGCATAAGCCGCGCCGCCGGCGAGACCGCGCCTATTCTTTTTACCGTGGCGGCCTTTTATCTTCCGCGCCTGCCAAGGACTATGTTTGACCAGGTAATGGTCCTGCCCTACCATTTGTTCGTGGTTTCAACCCAGATACCTAACATCAAGACCGAATACACTTACGCCACGGCTCTTGTCCTTGTGGGTATAGTTTTGATAGCCAATCTGGCGGCCATAATTCTGCGCTCAAAATACCGGAAAAAAATATGACGATAAAAATAAAAACTAATAAACTGAATATTTACTATGGCGATAAGCAGGCCGTGAAATCTCTTGACATTGAGATTTACAACAATGAGATCCTGGGCATTATCGGCCCCGCCAACAGCGGCAAGACAACTTTCCTTCGTTCGCTCAACAGGCTTAACGATTTAAGCCCGAGCTTCAGTCACGACGGAGAAGTTCTGATAGACGGAGTTGATATCTACTCCAAGGGTGTTGATGTCAACAGCCTGCGCAAAAGGGTGGGAATGGTTTTCGCGCTTCCGCTTCCTCTTCCCATGAGCATTTACGAAAATATTGTTTACGGCCCGAAAAGGCAGGGCCTGACCGATAAAAAGAAACTTAATGAAATAGTAGAGGCGTCGCTTAAGGAAGCCTACCTCTGGGACGAGGTTAAAGACAGGCTGGATCTGCAGGCGATGAGGCTTTCCGGCGGACAGCAGCAGAGGCTTTGCATAGCGCGCACCCTGGCTGTTGAGCCCGAGATAATACTTTTTGACGAGCCCTCCTCCGGCCTTGACCCCATTTCAACGGCCAGGGTTGAGGAAGCGATGGTAAAGCTTAAAGAAAAATACACCATTGTGCTTGTCACCAACCACACCAAGCAGGCCGCCAGAGTAAGTTCGCGCGTGGCATTTTTCCTCATGGGCGAAATGATTGAAATAGACAAAACCGACAGGATATTCACCAACCCCAAAGATTCAAGGACAGAGGGCTATATTTCGGGCAAATTCGGCTGATACCGGCGAAATAACATAGACGGACGGGAATTCATTTAACTATGACTAAGATAGCTGTTGAAAAACTAAATCTGTTTTACGGTGATTTTCAGGCGCTGATCAATGTGGATATACGCATACCGGCCAACAAGATCACTTCCATGATAGGGCCTTCGGGCTGCGGTAAATCCACGCTGCTAAGGACCGTCAACCGCATGAACGATCTTGTGGACGGCGCCAGGGTTGACGGCAAAATAATTATTGACGGGGATAATGTGCTTGACTCCGGCTACGACCTGGTTTCTCTGAGAAAAAGAGTCGGCATGGTTTTCCAGAGGCCCAACCCTTTCCCTATGTCGGTCGCTTCCAATATAACATTCGGCCTTAGGGTTCACGGCTCGGCAAAGCGCGGCGATTTTGACAATATAGTGGAAGATTCGCTAAAGAAAGTTCTGCTCTGGGACGACCTCAAGGACAGGCTGGACCGTTCGGCGCTTTCCCTGAGCCTTGAACAGCAGCAGAGGCTCTGCATAGCCAGGCTTATCGCGGTAAAGCCGGAAATTCTTCTTATGGACGAACCGTGTTCGGCTTTAGACCCCATCGCGACGGAAAGAATAGAACAGCTTATGATTGAGCTTAAAGAAAACTACACCATAGTTATCGTAACACACAACATGCAGCAGGCCTCCCGTATCAGCGATTCAACCGGATTTATGTGGCTGGGCGAGCTGATAGAATACGGAGCCACGGATATGATTTTCACAAACCCGAAACAGAAACTGACCCAGGATTATATTACGGGCAGGGCGGGATAATATATTCAGAAAAAAGTTGTAAGTGGTAAGGGGTAAGTGGTAAGTTGAGTCAGTTGAAAAAGTGTTTCAGGTCGTCTTTGCCTGCCCGCCAAAGCTTTTGTGGAGGGCGAGGAGTGCAACGACGAAGCAATCTCGTCGCTTCCGACGGAAAAGCGAGATTGCTTCTCTCCCTTTGGGAGATCGCAATGACAGGGTCTTATTAAGGGTTTTTCAATTGACTCAAGTTGTAAGCGGTAAGTAAAGACAGGAACTATTAAGTAATAAAAATTAACGGAATTTTGAACAGGAGGAAATATGGAAAAACATTTTCACCGCGAATACGAATCACTTAAACAGCTTCTGCTGGGCATGGCGCGCCGAGTGCAGGACATGCTGACAAACTCAATTGAGGCGCTGGTTAATCTGGACGCTTCCAAAACGGCGCTGGTTGAGGCAAGCGAGCACGATGTGAATCTTTCCGAGATAGCCATAGACAGCCAGTGCATGAAGCTTATCGCGCTTTACCAGCCCGTGGGGCAGGACCTGAGGCTTTTGAATATTATTTCCAAAATAAACAACGACCTTGAAAGGGTCGGCGACGAAGCCGTGAATATCTGCGAGCGCGTCAACCGCCTTATCGCGAACCCGAAGCTGGAACACGGAGATATCCTGCCGCAGATGCAGGAGATCGCCAGAAATATGCTCAGCAAGTCCATTGAAGCTCTGGAAAAATGCGACATTTCTTTCTGTGACGAGGTTTTTAAGCAGGAAGATGTTTTAGACGAACTCAACAGAAGGCTTACCAGAGACACCATTGACCAGATAAAGAGGCGCCCGGAAATAACCGAGCTCGCGCTTGACATAATTTCCATAGGCCACCGCTTTGAGCGTATAGGCGATATGGCGGTGAACATTTCCGAAGACATAATTTTTTTCATGACCGGGGAAGACGCGCGCCACCCGGGCGACCAGAAAAAATAAAGGCGGATAGATGGATGTAATTGAAAAACTCATTGCCGGCCACAGGGAAGTTAAAGAGTACTCGGACATATCGGACAAGCTCGCGGAGCTGATTAATAACGACGCCTTTTTCTGGGACAACGCCGTCCGCGTGACAAAATTTTTTAAAAAAGAGGTCAGGGAGCATTTTGCCATAGAGGAAAGCGTTTTGTTCCCTTTGCTTGAAAAAATACTGCCGCCCGATGTTTTAGACAATCTAAGCGAAATAGAAAATGAGCATGGGCCTATAATAAAAAAGCTTGACGAGCTTGATAGAATATCCCTGCAGCATTTAAAGTACCCGTCAAAAACCACCAGGGAGCTTTTTGTAAAGGTCTGCGGCGAAATAATTGAACTTTTGCTGCCACATGCCAGAAGAGAGGACGGCGATATTTTTCCCGCTGTCAGAAAAATATTTTCAGACGCCAACTACAGGGAGCTTGAAAACCTCTATTTCAAGTATATGGAATCATGAACGAGAATAATCTGTCACTTCTTTCGGACCACGATATCTATCTTTTCCGCGAAGGCAGCCATTTCAGGCTCTATGAAAAGCTTGGCAGCCATCCGGTCAGCCATAACGGAGTTGAGGGTGTCTATTTCGCCGTCTGGGCGCCTAACGCCGAGAGGGTTTCGGTGATGGGGGATTTCAACTTCTGGAACAGAGAGGCCAACCAGCTTAACGCCAGGTGGGACGGTTCCGGCATTTGGGAAGGCTTTGTGCCGGGGCTGAAAAAAGGGAGTATATACAAATATTTTATTAAATCGCGCAATAATAATTATTCCGCTGAGAAGGGCGACCCGTTCGCTTACCATT
Organism: Elusimicrobia bacterium RIFOXYA2_FULL_47_53; assembly: GCA_001800315.1. Classification (GTDB taxonomy): domain Bacteria; phylum Elusimicrobiota; class Endomicrobiia; order Endomicrobiales; family XYA2-FULL-47-53; genus XYA2-FULL-47-53. The sequence continues at coordinate 41,725 of MGVE01000018.1, forward strand.
GGGAAACGCCGCAGAAAACCGGTTCAATAGTCTGGGATCTTGACTATAAATGGGACGATTCCTCCTGGATGGGTTCAAGAAAGGATAAAAACTCCCACAACGCTCCCATCTCTATTTACGAGCTCCACCTCGGTTCCTGGCGCAGGGTTCCCGAAGACGGCAACAGGTTTTTAAGTTACAGGGAAATGGCGCCGCTGCTCGCCGATTACTGCCTTGAAATGGGGTTCACCCATGTTGAGCTCCTGCCCGTAATGGAGCACCCTTTTTATCCTTCGTGGGGTTATCAGACCACGGGTTATTTCGCTCCCACGAGCCGTTTCGGCACGCCCCAGGATTTTATGTTTATGATTGACACTCTTCACCAGAAAGGCATCGGCGTAATACTGGACTGGGTGCCCTCGCATTTTCCGGTTGACCTCCACGGGCCGTCATATTTTGACGGAACGCACCTCTACGAGCACGAGGACACCAGAAAAGGATTTCATCCCGACTGGAAGAGCAGTATTTTTAATTACGGCCGCCACGAAGTGGCTAATTTTCTTATTTCCAGCGCGCTTTTCTGGCTGGATAAATACCACATAGACGGCCTGCGGGTGGACGCTGTAGCTTCCATGCTTTACCTGGATTATTCAAGAAAAGAAGGCGAGTGGATACCGAACCAGTTCGGCGGAAGGGAAAATATTGAAGCCATAGAATTTTTAAAAAGGTTTAACCACTCGGTTTACGAGAACTATCCCGATGTGCAGACTTTCGCCGAGGAATCAACGGCCTGGCCGATGGTTTCAAAGCCCACTTACGCCGGAGGCCTGGGTTTCGGCTTTAAGTGGAACATGGGCTGGATGAACGATACGCTTAAATATTTTTCCACCGATCCGCTTTTCAGAAAATTCCGGCAGAACCAGCTGACCTTCAGCCTCTGGTACGCTTTCTTTGAAAATTTCGTGCTTCCGTTTTCTCACGATGAGGTCACTCAAGGCAAAGGTTCGCTGGTAGGTAAAATGCCCGGCGATGAATGGCAGAGGTTTGCCAACCTGCGCGTGCTTCTGGGGTATATGTACGGCCATCCCGGAAAAAAACTGCTTTTCATGGGCTGCGAGTTCGGCCAGGTCAGGGAATGGATACACGATGAAAGCCTTGAATGGCATGTGCTCGGCTTCGGCTTTCATAAAGGGGTCCAGAATTTCGTCAGGGATTTAAACCACATATATAAAAATGAACCCGCGCTTTACGAAAGGGATTTTGGCTGGGACGGGTTCCAATGGGTGGATTTTAACGACGCGGAACACAGCGTCATGAGCTTTGTAAGAAAATCCGCGGGCGAAAAGGAGGTCATTCTCTGCGTTTATAACCTTACGCCGCAGCCGATGCACAACTACAGGGTCGGTGTGCCTCGCGGAGGAATGTGGAAAGAGCTGTTAAACAGCAACGCCGAAATCTACGGCGGCTCGGGTATGGGCAACTGCGGCGGTTTTCATGCCGACCCGGCGCCGGCGCACGGCATGGATTTTTCGCTGAACCTTACGCTTCCGCCTTTAAGCGTATCTTTCTTTAAGAATATTTAGGCACACGCGCATATCCAATTTAGACTCATGTGATAGGAGCATAAAATTAATTATTTCGCGCTTGCAGTGATAATTCTGTTGTTAAACTATGCGCTTGAACTGGTAAAGGAGTCGTTGAACCTTTCCAATATTTCCCCTGACCTGCCCGAAGAGTTTTCCTCTCATTACGACGCGCGCAAGTACGAACTGTCCCAGAAATACCTCAAGGACAACACGGTTTTCGGCCTCGTTTCGGGCGGATTCAACCTTGCGGTTCTTGTGGCGTTTATTTCAGCCGGCGGGTTCGGGTTTGCCGACAGCCTGGCCAGGTCTTTCGGCCACGGGCCTGTTATAACCGGCGTAATATTTTTCGCGTTGATCGCTCTGGGTTCTCTGCTTCTGGGAATACCGTTCTCGGCCTACAAAACATTTGTCATAGAGCAGAAGTACGGTTTTAATAAAACAAAGCCGGCGACTTTCATTTTTGACATTATTAAATCAATGCTGCTGATGTCCGTTTTAGGGGCTCCGGTCGCGGCCCTGGTCATATGGTTTTTTCTCACGGCAGGGCCTTCGGCCTGGCTCTGGTGCTGGCTCGCGGTAACGCTGTTTCAGCTTTTCGTGGAGTTTATAGCGCCCGTTGTGATAATGCCTCTGTTCAATAAATTTGTTCCTCTTGAGGACGGGGAGCTGAAAAGCGCCCTCGCGGACTACGCTAAATCCCAGGACTTTAAGATGAAAGGCCTTTACAAGATGGACGGTTCAAAACGCTCGTCTAAATCCAATGCCTTTTTTACCGGTTTTGGAAAATTTCGCAGGATTGTGCTCTTTGATACCCTTATTGAACGGCACTCAACCGACGAGCTTGTTTCCGTGCTTGCCCACGAGATGGGGCATTACAAGAAAAAACATATTGTTAAATTTATGGCCGCCTCGGTTGTTGAGACTGGGTTCGTGTTTTTCCTGCTTTCGTTTTTCGTGCAAAACGCCGAAATTTCGGCAGCTTTTAAAATAACACAGCCTTCCGTTTACGCGGGGATAATGCTGTTTGCGTTTTTTTATTCTCCCCTGGGCACGCTTACCTCCATAGTCAACAGCTATTTTTCAAGAAAATATGAATTTCAGGCGGATAGTTTCGCGGCTGATACCTACGGCAAGCCCGCGGCGCTTGTTGAGGCGCTGAAAAAACTAAGCGTTGATAACCTCTCCAACCTGACGCCGCACCCGTTTAAGGTTTTCGTTGATTACAGCCATCCTCCGGTTTTGTCCAGGATAGAGGCCTTGCGCGGCCGGCCGGGCGCGCGATAGCCAAAATCTGAAAAATGTTGTAGAATAGAGCCGCCGCATTTACGGAGAAACATATGATACTTATAAAATTCATCGCCGTGCTCGGCTTCAGCGTCCTGGTTTTTGTTCCGGCGGTTGTTTTCGCCGTATCTCTGATTTTTCACATAACGGCGAAACTGTTTACCAGGGTTCTGGGGCTTGCCAGGCCCATGACACCGCTTATGGGGCCTATTTTAGACAGCGATTTCAGGAGGGCTTTCCAGTCGCCCAATGTAATTATTCAGAGGAGCGGCATACAGGAAGGGATGAAGGTTGTTGAAATAGGATGCGGAAGCGGAGCCTTCACTACATATGTGGCGCGCGCCATAGGGCCGAAAGGCACGACCTTCGCCGTGGACATTCAGCAGAAAATGCTTAAACAGCTGGAAGCCAAACTTAAGAAGCGCGAAAACAGAGACATTGAAAATGTAAAGATATACAACCACAGCGCCTATCACCTTCCTTTTGAAGACGAGTCCATGGATTTGGTTTTTTTTGTGAGCGTTCTGCAGCAGATTCCCGATATAAACAAGGCTTTGAGCGAGTCGCGCCGGGTATTAAAAACCGGCGGCACGCTGGCCGTTACGGAAACATTGTGGGATCCCTACTATCCGATTTGCGCTACAACCATCAAGCAGGGTATCGCGGCCGGATTCTCGCTGAGCAAGCTGGATGGAAATTTCTGGCATTACACGGCCAGGTTTAAGAAATAATACGGCGCGCGCTGTTCCCGCCGGCAAAACGGACTCATGCATTGGAGGACTGTGTGGACGAACTTTTAATAAAAATGCTTTCCGCGGCTGGGATTTCAGGGTATGAGAGCGAGATAAGCGCCATTATGGAATCCGAGCTCAAAAAATCCTCGCGCGAGGTCACGAGCGACGATTTCGGGAACATTATAGCCAAAAAGGGCTCAGGAAAAAGAAAAATAATGCTGGCCGCGCACATGGATGAAGTCGGCCTCATGGTAAAGTATATAAGCAAAGAAGGTTTCATCAGCTTTATTAAGGTCGGGGGCATTGATGACAGGGTGCTTGTGGCTCAGCGCGTTGTCGTAAAAACATCCAAAGGCGATGTGACGGGTATTATCGGCTCCAAACCTCCTCATCTTCAGAAAGATGAAGAAAGAAAAAAGCCGGTGAAGTATGAGGAAATGTTTATTGATATCGGCGCAAAAAGCCGGGAAGAAGCCTTGTCAATGGTAAGTATAGGCGATCCTGTTGTTTTTGACGCCCCTTCGGGTGTGTTGAACGGAAAATTATGCTATGGGAAGGCCGCCGATAACAGAGTCGGCTGCTATATTCTTCTTAAGGTTATGGAAAAGCTCAAAGCCGATGCCGAGGTCTACGCGGTTGCCACGGCGCAGGAAGAGGTGGGGCTGAAAGGCTCCAGAGTCTCGGCCTTCGGAATAGATCCGGATTTCGCTCTTGCCATTGACACTACCGTCGCGGGCGACACGCCGCAGATACAGGAGCGCGAATCCTCTCTTAAACTCGGCAGCGGAGTCGCCATTACAATTATTGAGGCTTCCGGCCGCGGAGTTATAGTAGGCGAAAAGATGAAAAGCCTGCTGATAAAGTCAGCCAAAGACAATAAGATAAAATACCAGATGGATGTAATAGAGGGCGGCGTTACCGACGGAGCCATGATCCAGCTTAACAGAAGCGGGGTTCTGACGGGAGTGCTGAGCGTTCCCTGCCGCTATATTCATTCCCCGAACAGCGTGTTTCATTTAGACGATGTGAACAGCGCGGTTAATTTAACAATCAAAGCGGTGGAAAAACTCGCGAAACTGTGACAAGGGCAGTTATAAGTCATAAGTTTTAAGTTATCAGTTGAGTCAGGCGGCGCGGCTTTCAGCGCATTCCTTCTTATGTAAATGAAACAAAGATAGGTCATAAAAATAAATGCCGCGGGCCTGCCTTGCCGGCGGGAAAACACGGCAAAAAAGGAGAGCAACATGGCAGAAGCAAGATGCATGAAATGCAAAAAGCAGGTGGAAGTCAAGGATCCGAAAGATGTTGTGATGAAAAACGGCATGAAGGCCATATCAGGCGTTTGCCCGGATTGCGGAACAAAGGTTTTCAAAATAGTCGGAAAAGCAAAATAAAAAAGCAGTAAGCCGGTTTGTTTAACTGAAATATTGCCGCAGAGTATGGCCCGCAAGTTGTTATGCGGGTTTTTGCTCTGGGAATTTATTTTATGCCGGATCGTCCGCGGTAAACCATGGTTCTTATTGAGACAGCCATTCTATTGTTGTCGTTTTCCATACTTGCCGCCTACCTGTTGCTTGAATTTATTCACAGGCCGGGTTCGCAGGGCTTTGATTTTAAAGACGGTACGGTCCTGCCCAGGGTAAGCATTTTAAAGCCCGTGAGCAATATGGATGACGGCATGGAGGCCAATCTTGAGACTTTTTTCACGATTGACTATCCAGCTTACGAGGTTATCTTCGGCCTTGACACCGATGATGCCGCCTGCAGGGAGCTTATTGAGAAGGTGATTAAAAAATACCCGGCCGTAAATGCCAGGCTTATCCTTTGCCGCAAGGAGAAGAAACTCAATCCTAAAATAACGACGCTTTCCAACATTGAGCCGCACGCTTCTGGAGATATTTTCTGGATGACGGATTCCAATGTGAGAGTTGAAAGCGATACGCTCAAACTGCTGGTGCGCGAATACCTTGAAAACGGCTCCAAGATAGTGTTCTCTCCGATAATCGGATCCGGCTCGGAGACTCTCGGGAGCATCATAGAGAATTCCTACCTGAATTATTTTGTTTCCGGCAGTATTATCGCGGGATGGAAAATAGCCGGCGAGCAGATTATTGTCGGAAAATCTATGCTCATAGAAAAAGAAACACTGCTTAAATTCGGAGGCTTTACCCATTTTAAGGAGTATCTCGCCGAAGATTTTATCATGGGCCGGGTCTATACGGAAAACAAATTCCATGTTTCAATGAATTACACCTGGGTTACAAACTATATAAGCCGGGCCTCCATATCCAAGTTCTGGCACCGGGTGGTGCGCTGGGCCAAAATTCGCTACAATACGGAGCGGCTGTTTTATTTTATTGAGATAATATTAAATCCCATAGCCATAGCGTTTCTGTTTATCCCGTTTACCGGAGCCCGGGGCCTGGTTTTGTTTCTGTCGGCCGCGGGGGCCAAGATAGTACTGGAATATCTCAACCTGTTTGTAGTAAACGGCCGGGACGCCCGCAAGCTCAGGGTGCTCGCGCTATACCCTGTGAGCGTTTTGCTCAAGGATTTTCTTTTGTTTTTTATTTATCTCTCGCCGTTTTTCTCAAAAGAGGTTTTCTGGCGCGGGATGCATATTAAGATAGATAATATGGGCAAGATCGTGAGCATCAATAGCCAAGCCAAAGCTTAGATAAGAATTTCAACTGAGCCGCTTGACACCTCAAGCGGCCGCCGGGAGATGATATGCAGCAGGAAGGACAAAAAAAGGCCTGGGTAGTTTCCGTTATAATGGGGCTCGGACACACGCGGGCCGCTTATCCTTTGAAGGATATAGCCTACGATAATATAATCGTTGAGGGTTCCAGGGAGTTCGCTCCGCCCGACAAATACAAACTGTGGCACAAGCTCCTGAACTATTATTATCTTTTATCCAAGGCCACGAATATTTCCATTATCGGGACCTATGCCCTTGTGGCTCTTCAGAAGATACCGTCTTATTACCCTAAAAGAGACCTCTCAAGGCCTAATTGGGCCGTCAAATACCTCGGCTATCTGATTAGAAAAAAGAATCTCGGCTCAACACTGGTTGAAAAAGTCAAGACAAAAGATATCCCGGTAATCAATACTTTTTACGCTACCGCTATCGCCATAGACATGGCCGGAATAAGGCCTGATGACAACTACCTGATGATCTGCGACGCCGATGTAAACCGCGTCTGGGTTCCGGAAAATCCGGCGGCCAGCACTATTAAATACCTCGCTCCCTGCACTCAGGTAAAAAGAAGGCTAATGTCCTACGGCGTGCCTGAAAATAAGATTTTTCTGACAGGTTTTCCTCTGCCCAAGGAGAATATAGGCGACAGCAAAACGCTCAATATTTTAAAAGAAGACCTTTTCAAACGCCTCCTGAGGCTTGATCCCACAAACAGGTTTTTTAAAATTCACGAGAAGGATGTCCTGAATTTTCTCGGGGTTTCCTCCATTCCTGAAGAAAGGGAAAAACATTTCACGCTGTCGTTTACGGTGGGCGGCGCCGGCGCGCAGGCCGATATGTCGGAAAAGATACTCAGAAGCCTGCGCCCGATGATAAAGGACGGAAGTATTAAAGTTAATCTTTCGGCGGGAGTAAAGAAAGAGGTCTATGACCTGTTCATCATTTACATTAAAGCGCTCGGCCTGGAGAAATATATAGGCAACGGCATCGGGTTGATTTACGATCAGAATGTTTACCGCTACATAGATAAATTTGACTCCATGCTCAGGAACACCGATGTGCTCTGGACAAAGCCGAGCGAACTTTCATTTTACTGCGCTCTCGGGGTGCCGATACTCACCGCCCCGCCGGTCGGCACGCACGAAGAGTACAACAAAACCTGGCTCCAGGAACTTCACGCCGGAGTCAATCCCTCCGGCCCCGCCGAGTACGCGGCCGAGTGGCTTTTTGACCTGCGTGACAACGGCAGGCTGGCGGAAGCGGCCTGGGACGGTTTCCTTAAGGCCAGGAAACTCGGCACCTTTAAGATTGAGGAACTCATTGAGACCGGGAAATGTTCCACGGGCGCTTTGCCCTTTGAACAATAATAAACTATTTTGGAGGCATTATGGGAAACCCTTCGTTTGATATTGTTTCCGAGCTTAACTGGCAGGAAGTGGACAACGCTGTTAACCAGGCGCAGAAGGAACTGCTGCAGCGTTACGATTTTAAGGGCAGCAAATCATCCATAGACTATGATAAGACAGGCAAAAAGATCACGCTTGTCGCCGACGACGATTTTAAGCTCCGGGCGCTTACCGACATACTTGAGGGCAGGTTCGCCAAAAGGGGAGTTTCCATTAAATCGCTTACTTACAAAACTCCCGAGAGTGCCTTTGAGGGAACGCTGCGCCAGGCGGTGGAGCTCACCAGCGGCCTGCCTTCCGAAAAGGCCAAGGAGCTTGTCAAGATTATAAAGGACGCCAAATTTAAAGTGCAGGCCCAGATAGAGGGAGACAAATTAAGGGTTTCATCGGCTAAAAAAGACGAGTTACAAGCGGTAATCGCGCATTTAAGAAGTATAAATTTTTCACTGCCTCTGCAATTTACAAACTACAGATAATCATGGCCGCACAAATTTAACCAAATATAATACCGGGATATTCCCGGCAAGAAAGGCGCTAAAATGGAAATGATTGAGAGGTTTATTAAAGACGCTAAGAAGCTTAACGGCAGAATTATTTTTGCCGAAGGCGACGAGGAAAGGACGCTGGATGCCGCGGTAAGGCTCGCGCGCGACGGAGTATGTAAGTGCGCCGTTGTTGCATCCGACAGCAAACTTATCACTGAGGCCGCGAAAAAAAAGAGCCTGGACATTTCCTGGGTTGAGGTTATTACTCCAGATACCGCCCTGCTGGACGCGGAGGTTTTGAAAGCTTTCGCAGCTCATTATATTAAAAAAGGCAGGAGCGAGGCTGAAGCGGCGGCGCTCGCGCTTGAGCCGCTCAATTTCTCGGCTCTCTATGTGAAAAGCGGAAAAGCCGACGGTTGTGTCGCGGGAGCAAGGTCTTCCACGGCCGATGTTTTAAGGGCCGCGATTTACGGCATTGGCACGGCCGAGGGTACAAAAATAATATCTTCGTTTTTTATAATGGTGCCTCCGCAGGGCCATGCCCTGGCAAAAAAGCCTCTGATTTTCGCCGATTGCGCGGTTAATCCGGATCCAGCGCCTTTGGGCCTTAAGGATATAGCGGTATCAAGCGTGCGCAGTTTCAAGAGCCTGTTTCCTGACGAGAAACCGGTTGTCGCGTTTCTGTCCTTTTCAACCAAGGGCAGTGCTGAACACAAGATTATTTCCAAGGTCAGGGAAGCCGCCGGCCTGACGAAGGAATATTTTAAGAATGACGCCGATGTAATTGTTGACGGAGAACTTCAGTTTGACGCCGCTTTTATACCGGCGGTAGGCGCGAAAAAAGCTCCCGGTTCGCCGGCGGCGGGCAAGGCGAACATATATATATTCCCGGACCTTAACGCGGGCAATATAGGTTACAAGATAACCGAACGGCTCGGCGGATTCAGCGCCATAGGCCCCGTCATACAGGGCCTTGAAAAACCAATGAACGATTTAAGCCGCGGCTGCTCGGTAGACGACATTTACTATGTGGCCGTAATAGCTCTTCTTAAAAGCCGCTGAAATAGAGGGCAGCTTGTGAAATCTTACCGCAGGGAACTTTCCTTTAATATACCCCAGAGAACAGGATTTGTTAATATTACCGGAGCTGTGCGCGGCGCCCTTGAGGAAAGCGGAATCAAGGAGGGGCTTTGCCTTGTTAACGCGATGCACATAACGGCCAGCGTTTTTATAAACGACAATGAGTCCGGGCTTCATGAGGACTATGCGGAATGGCTTGAACAGCTCGCGCCGCACGAGCCCGTTTCCAGGTACAGGCATAACCGCACCGGCGAAGATAACGGCGACGCGCACCTAAAACGCCAGATAATGGGAAGAGAAGTCGTGGTGGCGGTAACCGGCGGGGAACTGGATTTCGGGCCGTGGGAGCAGATATTCTACGGAGAATTTGACGGCAGGCGCAAAAAAAGAGTGTTAATAAAAATTATCGGACAATGACGGCAATTCCGCACTCTTTTTTTATCCGCAAAGGGGGGGGGCGGCTGGTTCCAGAATATTTCAAAGGATGACTAAGCCGGTAGAATGTTTTGAGGGGTTTTCGCACGAACGCAGCATGCAGGGATGGAGAATATCCAATGGAGGCTGTGATGAAAAAGTTTTGTTCCGCAGTGCTTGTAGCGTCGGTTATCGCTTCGCTATCCGCGAATTCATTCGCGATGGGTATCTTTATGCGCCCCGGCGCAAAGGCAAATTGCTCGGGCGGCGCAACCGGAGCGACTTCCGGAGATGTTACCGCGATTTGTTCAAATCCGGCGGCACTGAGTGTCCTTGAGGGGTCGGGCGTAATGTTCAGCACCTATAATCTTGATCTCGCGGTAAAAGCCTCCGGCGCGATAAACGGCGACTACAAAGTTTCAGGCCCTATACCGTTTCTGGCCGCTTACCAGTCGTATAACGAATATGTTTTCGCCCTGGGCATATATGTGCCGGGCGGAGCCAGCGGAAAAGCTGACAATGTGGTGATGCCCACGGCTCTGGGCCTCGCTCCGGTTTCTGTTGAAGGTCAGCAGATGTATATGGCCGCGAACTTTTCTGTTTCAAGGCAAATTACCGCGAGACTGGCCGCGGGGCTTGGAGTTGATTTTATTTACACCTCACTCATGCAGAAAATGAGCCTGGCCGGCCTGCAGGTTCTTGATACCAGCGTTAACGGCAACGGCTATGAGTTTAACGGCGGCGTAACTTATAAAATATCCGATAATATCAGGGCCGGCGCTTTCGCGAGAAGCGGGGCGTTGCTGAGGTTCAAAGATTCCGCCGGAAGCTCCATTATTTATCCCGTTGTTTACGGCGCCGGAGCAGATTTTGAGGTTACAGAAGACCTTAAGCTGTCGGCTGGAGCGGATATTCATAAGTATTCTTCCTACGCGGACAAGTGGAAAGACATGCCTATGTACCACGCGGGCGCGCTCTATGATGTCAACGAAAAAATTTATGTCGGAATGGGGCTTCAGTACGAGCTTTCTGCCGTTTCTCCTGAAGATGTGGCCGTGCCGCTTTTTGACACAAATAAATTCGCTGAAACTATCGTCAGCTTAGGCACCGGTTATGATTTCGGGAAATGCAGGGTTAGCCTGCTTTACGCCTACGGATTAAGCGACAAGGTCACCGTTGCCGGCACCGACTATGTTTTTAACGGCGGAACCTGGGGGCTGGATATCGCTTACAAGTTCTGAGAAACCGCCGTCCCCCGCGGCTTGGTCCTAATCCTCCAGTAAGGCGGCGCGGTCATTCTGATCTCCCGCAGGGAGAGAAGAATCTCGCTTTGCCGTCATTCCGGAGAGTTTCTGTCCGGAATCCACAAAACACCGTCGTTCACTTACAACTTAAAACTTATAACTTGAAATGTTCAGGGTGACTTTACATGTCCGGTGAAATCTTCACCATCAGGCTCCGGGCGCCATCTGAGGATTATGGTTTTATAATTTCTTTGACAAATCTAACTTAAAGAGTTAGAATCTTTACGATACCGAGGCAATAAAGCAGCAGCAGGGGAGGACTTTCATGAGTGAGAATCTGAGTTCAAAATTCAAGGGGGATTCAATAATTTCCGCGGCCGGCCGCATTACCGGCCTGCCCAGAGGTTACGGCGACACGAAAATTGTGATAATGCCCAGGGATCCGATGTGGTTTTACGCCTACTGGGAAGTCTCGTCCGTGGCCCATTCAGAGCTTCGCAAGAAAATCGGCGACGATAAGTACGGCTCAAGCTGCTGGGTCTTAAGAGTCTACGATATCACGGACAAAGAGTTTGACGGTTCAAACGCCAATAAGTTTTTTGATATCGCTCTTAACCAGGATTCGGAAAGCTGGTATATAAATGTTACCGAAACCAACCGCGTGTGGTGCGTTGATATAGGCGTTGTGACGCCGGACGGCCGGTTTATCGCCGTCGCCCGTTCCAATGTGCTGGCTCTTCCGAGGCACGGAGTTTCCACTATTACCGACGAACAGTGGGCAATGCTCCAGCAGGAGTTTGAAAAACTTCTCAAACTTTCGGGAGTGGACAAAATAGGAAGAAGTTCTTTTGATTTAACCAAACTTATGCGCGAGCGCTGGGAGGAGATTCTTTCCGTTTCCATGCCGAGCTCTCACATGGGCGCGAGTTCCTGGAAGAAAGCTCCCGGCGGAGAAGTAAAAGCCAAGGACTTCTGGCTTAAAGCCGACACCGAGCTTATTGTTTACGGCGCGACCGAGCCCGACGCCACATTAAAGGTGCAGGGCCAGAAGGTCACCTTAAGGCCGGACGGTTCTTTCGCCCTTAGATTTTACCTTCCGGACGGCGAGCAGGAATACCCCATAGAGGCGACCTCTTCCGACGGAACAATGCACAGGCATATTACTTTTGTCGTAAGAAGGGATACGAAATAATTTCCATAATCATGACGGACCAGGCTAATAGATTAAATAATTGCGCCACGGAGTCTCGCTGGATTCCGTGGTTTTTGCTGTATAAAAAGCAAGGGCGGGTATTTTAATGGAACCGAAAGGCTATTGGTGTCTTCAGCTTCACGCTCATCTGCCGTATGTCAGGCATCCGGAATTTCCGGACTTTCTTGAAGAGGACTGGCTTTATGAGGCCATAACCGAGACTTACCTCCCGATATTGTCTATGATGGAAAAATTCATGGACGAGGGGGTTGATTTCAGGCTTACCATGAGCATAACCCCTCCTCTGGCGGGAATGCTTTCCGATTCGCTTCTCCAAAGCCGTTACTACAATAAGCTCGGGAAACTTATTGAGCTTTCGGAAAAAGAGATCTGGAGAACGAAAAATCAGCCCTTTTATGAAACCGCGCAAATGTACGACAGGCAGCTGAAAGAATGCCGCCGCCTCTGGGAAAAATATCACGGCAATATACTAAACGGTTTTAAAAATCTTCAGGACTCCGGAAAACTTGAGATAATCACCTGCTGCGCGACTCACGGTTTTCTCCCGCTGGAAGTAAACAGCCCGGCGGCAAGAGCCCAGGTGCGCATAGCCGCGCAGGATTACGAAAGACATTTCGGCAGAAGGCCGCGGGGTATATGGCTTTCCGAGTGCGCCTACACTCCGGGCATTGACGCCATACTTAAAAAAGAGGGAATAAAGTTTTTCTTTCTGGAAGCGCACGGCATATTGTATGCCACTCCGAGGCCGCGCTTCGGCGTCTTCGCGCCGGTTTACTGCCCTTCGGGCGTAGCGGCTTTTGGAAGGGATATGGAAACGGCTCACCAGGTATGGAGCGCCGACACCGGGTACCCGGGCGACCCGGATTACCGCGAGTTTTACAGGGATTTAGGCTACGACCTTGAATATGATTACATTAAGCCTTATCTTCACGAAGACGGAGTCAGAAGAAATATAGGCCTTAAATACCACAGGATAACAGGCAAGGTTTCCCTAAGCGAGAAACAGCCTTACAACCCGCAATGGGCCGACAACAAGGCCGCGATGCACGCCGGAAACTTTCTTTTTAACAGGGAGAAGCAGGCTCAATACCTCTCGGAAGTGCTCGGCAGGACGCCTCTGGTTGTTTCAATGTACGATGCCGAGCTTTACGGGCACTGGTGGTTTGAGGGCCCCAACTTTTTAAATTATCTTTTCAGAAAAATCCATTACGATCAGAATACCATTAAAACCATAACTCCTTCGGAATACCTTGAGAAATTTCCGAAAAACCAGGTTGTGACTCCGGCGGCCTCGTCGTGGGGGGACAAGGGCTACTACGAGGTCTGGCTTAACGGATCCAACGACTGGATATACCGCCATCTCCACAAAGCTTCGGAACGCATGGTGGAACTCGCGCGGGAAAATCCTTCCGCCGACGGCCTCAGAAGAAGGGCTTTAAACCAGGCCGCCAGAGAGCTGATTCTGGCGCAGTCTTCCGACTGGGCTTTTATTATGACCACAAAAACCATGGTGGAGTACGCCGAAAAACGCACGCGCGAACATCTCTCCAATTTCACGGCGATTTTTGAACAGGTAAAGCGTTCTCAGATAGACGAGGGCTATATCGGAAATCTTGAATACAGGAATAATATTTTCCCGGGCATAGATTATGCCGCTTACAATCCGGAGGTTAAGTGATCAGGATTACAAGATTTCACTTAATTGTAATCGGCCTGGCGCTGTTTCTCGGCGGAGTGTATTTGTACCAGATGCACATGGAAAAGATGAAACAGGAAGAAATCCTTTCAATTGAGCGGCAGAAAGCGATTGTCCGCGCTAAGTATGAAGAGGAAAGAAGGCGCCAGCTGGAACTTGAGAGAAAGGAGTACCTGGCGGTTGAGGCGGTTGCCATAGCGGGCGAGTACTGGCTGATGGCCAAAAAACAGGGCAAGGATATCTCTCTCGGTCAGGAAACGCTCAGAAACGCCAAGGAAAACCTGGCGCAGAGGCAGTTTGATCCCGCTTACGGCCTGGCGATAAAATCCATAGCGGAATTTAAGTCGGCAAAATCAAAAGATATTTTCTACACCGTAAAACGCGGCGACTCTCTCTGGGGTATCGCCGCCATGGCGATCCATTACAGCGACGGCAGAAGATGGCCCGTTATATGGAAAGCGAACAAAGAAAAAATACGCAGCCGCAGGCTGATATACGCCAAACAGGTTCTTCTTATTCCAAGGATTGAAATCAACGGAGAACTCAGGCCTTAAACGCCCCCTCTTTTCATTAGCTGAACTCCCCTGTTTTACGCCGTTTATAACCCAAAAACCCCTTGACTTAATAATTGATTTTTGCTATTTTAATCATGTCGGTCAGGGCGCCCAAAATCATAACTTGCCCGCCTAATAAAAATGCCAATACTTTCTCTTGAAGAGCTGCTTCTCGCGCTGTTAATAATTGTGTTTTTTTTCATTTGGTTTTTTATGCGCAGGGAAGCGCGCCTTTCGCAAAAAAGGGAACAGGAATATTCCAGAAAATTAAAAGACATGCAGCTGCAGCTGCAGTCTTATATAGCCGATCTTGACAGCCTTATCGTGATGCTCGTCGGTATACACGAATTCGGCATGACGGCCACGGGCATAGTGTCAAAAGACGAGCTTGCCAGTTCCATAGTCAATTCCGCCTGTAAACTCATGCGTTCCGATACAGGGTCTCTGATGATTTTAAACCACGAGACCAACGAACTGGTTATAGCGGCCTCCAGGGGATTGGCGCCCGATATTGTGGACGCTACCAGAATTAAGGTCGGAGAAGGCATAGCGGGGCGGGTCGCTCAGAGCGGCCGGCCTATTTTTGTGGAAGACATTGAAACGGATATCAGGTTTATGCGGGTATCCAGTATAAGGTATCCGTCCAAGTCCTTTATTTCCGTTCCTCTCCGCCTTAAAGACAGGATACTGGGAGTGTTAAATATCAGTTCCTCGGATTCAGACCGGCAGTTTGAGGAAAGAGATGTCAGGCTCATGACGATTTTAGCCGACCAGGCCGCCATAACCCTTGAAAATATTGATCTTTACGGAAATCTGCAGCACTTTTACCTTGAGATGGTGCAGACGCTGGCCAGGGCGATAGACGCCAAGGATTCCTATACCCATGACCACGCCGACCGCGCCCGCAGATACGCCCGCAGAATCGGAAAGAAGCTGGGCCTGCCGGAGGTAATGATACGCCATATTGAGTACGCGGCTCTGATGCATGACATCGGCAAGATAGGCATTGACGAGAACATTCTGCATAAAGCAGGCAAGCTTACCGATGAGGAGAGGTCCATAATAAAAAAACATCCGGCGATAGGCAACAGGATTATCGCCCCGGTCGCCTTCCTTTCTCCCGTGGCTCCGATGGTGCTGTACCATCAGGAATGGTATAACGGTCAGGGTTATCCCGAAGGCCTGGCCGGCGAAGAGATACCGCTGGGAGCCAGAATTGTGGCCGTGATTGACGCTTTTGACGCTATAACATCCGACAGGCCGTACAGGAAGGCTCTTTCAAGAGAGATAGCCATTGAAGAAATAAAAAAGGGCGCCGGCAGCCAGTTTGACCCTAAAGTGGCAGAGGCGTTTATTGAGGCGTTGTCTGAAGAAAACTCCGCTCCGGATAACGCGGGCAGCCACGGCGCGAAAGAGAATTAATGGGAACGCTTTATATTGTTCCAACGCCCATAGGGAATCTTGACGATATCACTATCCGGGCTTTAAATGTTCTTAAGTCGGTGGATTTTATTGCCTGCGAAGACACGCGCCACAGCGCGAAACTTTTAAACCATTTCGGCATAAAGAAGCCCCTTTTGAGTTTTTATTCCTACAACCAGTCAAACAGGGCTCCGCAGATAATAAAAGAGCTCAGCCTGGGAAAAAACGCGGCGCTTATTTCTGACAGCGGCACGCCCTGTATATCGGACCCGGGGTTCTATCTGGTAAACGAAGCTATCGCCGGCGGCATAAATATAGTTCCTCTGCCGGGGCCGAGCGCGGTTTTAACGGCGCTGGTGGCTTCAGGGCTTCCGACGGAGAATTTTGTTTTTCTGGGTTTCTTAAAAAGAAAACCCGGCAAACTTAAAAAAGAACTCAAACAGGCCGCGCTTGCGGGCGCGACGGTGGTATTCTATGAATCGCCGCACAGGCTGAAAAAAACGCTGGGCCTGCTTTTAGATGTTTTCGGTTCACAATCGCGGGTCGCGGTGGCAAGAGAGCTTACGAAAAAATTTGAGGAATTTGTGCGCGGCACGCTGGGAGAAGTCGCCGAAATATTCAATAACAGGGAAATTCTCGGGGAATTCGTGGTAATGGTCTCTCCCGAAAATAACGCAACGGAGAAAGATAATGAGTAAGCTTAAGGCAGCCATAGTCGGAATAACCGGATATACCGGCGAAGAGTTGCTTAAAATACTTTTAAGACACCCCGGGGTTGAAGTCTCGGTTGTGGCCGGAAGAAGCAGTTCCGAAAACAAGCCCGTCAAGGAGCTCTATCCTTCTATCGGCGAAACTTCGCTGGTCTGCGAGAACCTTGACATTGACTCCGTCGCGAAGCGGGCCGATGTCGTATTTCTCGCTCTGCCTCATAAAGTATCCTTTGAGATAGCGCCGAAGTTCCTGGAGAAAGGCGCGCGGGTTGTTGACCTCTCGGCAGATTTCAGGCTGGAGAGCGCCGAGGTTTACGAGAAGTGGTATGGCGAAAAACACACGGCGCCGGCACACCTGAAAAAAGCCGTTTACGGCTTGCCGGAGCTCTACAGAGCTAAAATAAAAAACGCCTCTCTGGTGGCAAACCCCGGCTGTTATCCTACGACGATAATCCTCGGGCTTTTGCCGGTATTAAAAGAGGGACTGATTGATCTTTCTTCAGTAATTTCAGATTCCAAAAGCGGAATTTCAGGCGCCGGAAGAAAAACCGTGGCCGAATATTACTCCTCCGAGCACCCTAACCTGAGGGCCTACAACATTGCCGGCGCCCACAGGCATATTCCCGAAATAGAACAGGAGCTTTCCAAGATCGTCGGAAAAGATATCGCCATAACTTTTACTCCCCATATTTTTCCGGAAGAAAGGGGCATGCTTTCTTCCATATACTCCAATTTAAAGAAAAAAATATCAACCGCCGAAGCGGTGCAGCTGTATAAGGAATTTTATTCAAGGGAGCCTTTTGTGGAAGTGCTAAGCGAAGGCAAGCTCCCGGGGATAAGGGATGTCGTGAACACCAATTACTGCAGGATAGGCCTTAAGGTAGACGAAAGGACCGGCAGGTTAGTGGTAATATCCGTAATAGACAATCTTTTAAAAGGGGCTTCCGGCCAGGCGGTGCAGAATATGAACATCATGTTCGGCATTGACGAGAAAACCGGGCTCTAAGAAAGGGAAAACAATGTTTCCGAAAGGTTTTAAAACAGCCGGAGCTCGCGGCGGCATTTCAAAGAAGAAAGACAAAAAAGACACAGCTCTTTTCTATTCCGAATTTCCGTGTGCCGCGGCGGGGATGTTTACCAACAATCTTGTAAAGGCTGCGCCGGTTCTGGTGAGCACGGAGCATCTTAAAAAATCAGCCTCCGATATCCGCGCCGTCATAGCTAACTCCGGCTGCGCCAACGCCTGCACGGGAGAACGCGGCCTTGCTGACGCGCGCGAGACCTGCTCTTACGCCGCGAAAAAACTTGCGCTCAACCAAAATCAGGTGCTTGTGGCTTCCACCGGAGTCATCGGCCAGTTCCTTCCGATGAAGGCCGTGAAGTCCGGCATAGACATCCTCCTGGGTTCCGCGGGTTCCGGGCCTGAAAATTTTGACTCCGCCTCCCGGGCCATCATGACAACAGACCTTATTCCCAAGGTTTCTTCGGCTCAGGTAAAGATATCAGGAAAAACCGTTTCAATCTGGGGTTGTGTTAAGGGTTCGGGCATGATTCATCCCGATATGTCGCTCCCGCACGCCACGATGCTTGCCTTCATTCTGACCGATGCCGCGATAGACAAAAAAACTCTTGCGTCCGCTTTAAGCGCCGCGGTTGAAAATTCATTTAATTGCGTTTCCGTTGACGGCGATACTTCCACCAACGATTCGGTTTTCGCGCTCGCTAACGGGGCTTCGCTCTGTTCAAAAATTAAACCCGGCGGCAGGGACTTCGTTTTGTTTTCGCAGGCTCTGGGCAAGGTCTGCCTTGAGCTGGCCAAATTGATAGCCCTTGACGGAGAAGGCGCGACAAGGCTGGTTGAAATCCGGGTGATGGGTGCGGGCAGCCGCGCCGACGCCAAAAAGATAGCCTCCACCATAGCGACATCACCTCTGGTTAAAACCGCGATTTTCGGCAATGACGCCAACTGGGGCAGAATTCTCGCGGCCGCGGGACGAGCCGGAGTGGCTATTAACCCGTCAAAGGTTGATATAAGAATCGGCGGCCTTAAGGTCGCCTCAAAAGGCATGGCGCTTAATTTTTCAGAAGCCGCGGCCAAAAAAATCCTCACGCAAAAAGAAATTCTGATAACGCTGGATTTGAATATGGGTTCGTCTTTCTGCTCGTATTACACCTGCGATCTGTCTTTTGACTACATAAAAATAAACGCGAGCTACAGGTCTTAAGCCCATGCGGACATCTCTGATAAAGATACCGCGAAGCAGGCCCTCCGCCGCGAAGCTCAAAGAGGCTGTCTCGGCGCTTGAGAAGGGCGGAGTGGTAATTTTTCCAACCGACACGGTTTACGGCATGGCCGCCAACGCTTTTAACGCGGCGGCGCGCAAAAAGATTTATGCGCTTAAGGGGCGGCATTTCACAAAGCCGCTTATTTTAATGGTTCCAAATATAGCCGCGGCTTCGCTTGTCGCTGAGGTGCCTCACAAGGCTATAAAAATAGCAAAAAAGTTCTGGCCCGGCCCTCTTACGCTGATATTCCCGACTTCAACGCACGGCAAGATGGTTATGGGAGGAAGGAAAGATGTGGGCGTAAGGATCCCCGACGATTCTGTCGCGGGGATGCTTTTGAAGCTCTGCCCCTTTCCGCTGGCCACAACGAGCGCGAACCCTTCCGGCAAAGAAAGCGCCGTGGACGCGAAAACAGCCGAAAAATATTTCGGCGGCAAGCTGGATTTGATTATTGATTCCGGCGCCTGCAGGCACGCGAGGGAATCCACGGTGATAGACATGGTGCATTTTCCCTATGTGGTTATCAGGGAAGGCTGCCTGCCGAGCAAAAAGCTTTTGAAATATATTTAATGAAAGAGAGGAAAAGATGATTTACCTTGAGAACCTTCGCAAGCAGGACCCGCAGATTTACGATGTGGTAAAAAAAGAGATCAGCCGCCAGAGGGGCACGCTGGAGCTGATAGCTTCCGAGAACCATACTTCGCTGGCGGTTATGGAGGCCCAGGGAACGCCTCTGACCAATAAGTACGCCGAGGGATACCCCGGGAAAAGATATTACGGCGGCTGCGAGGAAGTGGATGTTGCCGAGAATATTGCCATTGACAGGGCAAAACAGCTTTTCGGGGCGGAGCACGCGAATGTTCAGCCTCACTCGGGAACCCAGGCTAATATCGCGGTGCTGATGGCTATGCTGAATGTCGGCGACACGATAATGGGCATGAGCCTGGCTCACGGCGGGCATCTTTCACACGGCCATCCGCTTAATTTTTCGGGAAAATATTTTAAGATCGTCCCGTATACCGTAAGGCAGGATACCGAGCTTATAGATTATGACGAAATAGAAAAACTTGCCCGGGAAAACAAGCCTAAGATGATAATGACGGGAGCCAGCGCCTATTCAAGAATATGGGACTGGGCAAGGCTCCGCAAAATAGCCGACGACGCGGGCGCGTTCCTTGTGGCCGACATAGCCCATTACGCCGGACTTATGGCGGCGGGGGTTTATCCTTCCGCGGTTCCGTACGCCGATATCACGACCACAACCACGCACAAGACTCTTCGCGGGCCGAGAGGCGGCGTTATCATGTGCAAACAGAAATATGCTCAGATAATTGACAAAACCGTTTTCCCGGGAGACCAGGGCGGGCCGCTTATGCATGTCATCGCCGCCAAGGCCGTCGCTTTCGGCGAGGCGCTTAAACCCGAATTTAAAAATTACCAGGAGCAGGTTTTGAAGAACTCTCGGGCTCTCGCCTCCGCTCTCGCGAAAGGCGGGCTCAGGATAGTTTCGGGGGGAACGGACTGCCACATGTTCCTTGTTGACCTTCGCCCGGTTTCCGTGAAGGGAAAGGACGCCCAGGCGGCTCTTGAAAAAATACTTATAACCGTTAACAAAAACGCTATCCCCTACGATCCGGAAAAGCCCATGGTCGCCTCAGGAATAAGAATAGGCACTCCCGCCGTGACGACAAGGGGGATGAAAGAGCCGGAGATGGAGAAAATAGCTCAGTGGATAATAAAGGCATTAAAAAACATTTCAAGCGAGCAGGCCTTAAGCGAAATAGCAAAAGAAGTTAAGGGCGCCTGCGACAAATTCCCTTTATACCCGGAACTCGGCTAAAACAATAATGCTATACTTTTTTGCTTTCCTCTTAGCGCTTATCGGCACCGCGGTATTTACCCCGGTATCCATGTTTCTGGCCAGGAAGTTTGATGTAATGGACTATCCCAAAGCCAGAAAAGTTCACAGGCAGCCTCTGCCGCGCTGGGGCGGCATTGGAATATTCGCCGGTTATTTTTTCGCGATACTCGTGCTGGTAATTTTTTTCCCTTCGTTCCGGGAACTGATCTCCTATAAATACAAAGCCCTTTCGCTGATGAAAGAATTCAGCGGCATAATTTTCGGAGCCATACTGATTTTCACGCTCGGGCTTATAGACGACAAAAAACCGGTGCAGGCGCTTACAAAACTGCTGACTCAGATTATCGCCGCCTATGTGGTTATGGATTACGGCGTAAGAATTTCCGGGCTGGCGCTTCCGTTCACGAAGGGTTTTATTGAATTTCCAATACTGCTCGGACAGATAATAACTGTTTTCTGGATAATCGGTTTTATGAACACGATTAACCTTGCCGACGGCTTAGACGGGCTTGCCTCCGGGATAGTCGCGATAGCGTCAGGCACTTTTTTTGTGGTGGCCCTGCTTCAGGGGCAGACGAGTATAGTGTTTCTCGCAAAACAGCTGAGCCTCTCCGCTATACTTGCCGCCGGCCTTACGGGTGCGTGCCTCGGATTTTTGATCTATAATTTTAATCCGGCCAAGGTGTTTATGGGCGACTCGGGCGCTCTGTTCCTGGGTTTTATGCTTGCCGTCATTAGCGCGATAGGGACCCTTAAAACCGCGGCTGTCATGTCTCTGTTTATTCCAATTACGGTCGTGGCTCTGCCGATACTGGATGTGGCGCTTTCAATTTTCAGGCGCATGAGAAAAGGAATGGGGCTCATGCAGCCCGACAAGGAACACATTCACCACAGGATACTCAGCTTTGGCTGGACTCACCGCGAAGTCGTGCTGCTTATGTATATTTTCACTCTTTTACTTTCCATAGTCTCTATTTTGCTGACAGTGTTTAAGGGAAAGGTTTAGGATGAAAAACACAAGAAAAAAAATCCTGGCGGTTTTCGGCACCAGGCCGGAGGCCATAAAAATGGCCCCGCTGGTAAACCTTCTGCGCCGGACGCGCGAATATTTTACCGTCAAAGTATGCGTAACGGCCCAGCACCGGCAGATGCTTGATGAAGTTCTTGAAATCTTTAAAATAATACCCGATTACGACCTTAGCGTGATGCAGGACGGCCAGTCGCTCTATCACATTACCGCCGCGGCTGTTTCCAGGATGGAGGGCGTTCTTAAAAAAGAGAAGCCGGACCTTGTGCTGGTTCACGGCGACACTACAACCACCTTCGCCGCCGCGCTTTCAGCGTTTTACGAAAAAATACCCGTGGGCCATGTTGAGGCGGGTTTACGCTCAGGAGACATAAGCCGACCGTTTCCCGAAGAGGCCAACAGGATACTTACGGACTCCGTTACGACTTTGTTTTTCGCGCCCACTGCCGCTTCAAAAGCCGCTTTATTAAAACAAAACCTCAGCAGGGAAAATATTTTTATAACCGGTAACACCGTCATTGACGCCCTCAGGGAAGTCGCGGGCGGCAAGAGCGGTTTTACCAACGGGCAGCTTAAGAAACACCCGGCCTTAAAGCCGGGTTCCGGAAAAAGGGTGGTTCTTCTTACGGCTCACCGGCGCGAAAACTTCGGGGCGGCCATGGAAGGGATGTTTAAGGCATTTGCCGGCCTCGCCGCGAAATATCCCGACACAGAATGGTTTTACCCCGTGCATTTAAATCCCCGGGTCGCGGCCCCCGCCCGCAGGATACTCGGAGGAATAAAAAATATTACTCTTCTGCCTCCTCTTGATTATTTAAACATGGTCAACCTCATGAAACTTTCATATATCGTGGTTACGGATTCGGGCGGGCTTCAGGAAGAGGCTCCCTCGCTCGGTAAGCCAGTGCTTGTTTTAAGAGATGTCACGGAAAGGCCGGAAGCAGTTAAATACGGCATGGCAAGGCTGGCGGGCACGAACGCCGGTAAGATTTTTCGTGAAATTGAAACGCTGCTGACCGACAAAAAAATGTATCAGCGCATGTCCCGCGCGGTAAACCCCTACGGCGACGGACAGGCGAGCCGCAGGATTGTTGAGGCTATAAAATATTATTTTGGCATTAACAAAGCGCGGGGCGCGGATTTTAAGCCGAAACGCTGAAGTTCCAAAAGGTGCGATATGGCAGTTTATACCGCGAAGAACCTTTTTATAACCGGCAAGCCCGGTTCAGGCAAAACAACTCTCATCAGGGAGGCCTGCCTTCCCTACATGGATAAGGCCGGCGGTTTTTACACGGAAGAGATCATTGAAGACGGCAAGCGCGGCGGTTTTGTTATTAAAACTTTTTCAGGCAGGCAGGGAGTTCTCGCCAGAAAGGGCATGCCGAGCGCGCACAAACTGAATAAATACGGAATTGATGTCTCGGTGCTTGAGGGTATAGCGGTCAAAGAGCTTGAAAGAGCGGTAGAAACAAAACCTTTGATAGTGATTGATGAAATCGGTTCCATGGAAATAATCTCGGAATCGTTCAGAAAAACACTCGTCAGATGTTTTGCTTCCGGGGCCAGGGTGCTTGCCACCATAAGGTATAACGCTCAGCCGTTTACCGACGAAATTAAGAAAATGCCGGACAGCGAGCTGATAGTTCTAACGCGGGAGAATCACGAGGAAATAAAAAGGCGGGTCAGAGAATGGATGTCATTGATATAAAAGGTTCAGTGTTTCTTAAAAGCGGCGAGGACACAAGGCTGCTTGCAGGGCACCTCTGGGTGTTTTCAAACGAGATATCGCATATAAAGGGCGAAATTGCCGCCGGAGACCTCTGCGAGCTTTTTGACAGCAGAGGCTCCTTTATCGGGATAGGTTTTTATAATCCTAAGTCTCTTATTGCCTTCCGTCTCCTGTCAAAAGAGAAAATTGCCGTTAACTCGGATTTTTTCGCGAAAAAAATTACCGAAGCCCTTGAGTTCAGAAAAACGGTTTATCCCGGGGCGCGCTCGTTGAGGGTGGTTTTTGGCGAGTCGGATTTTCTGCCGGGGCTTATAATTGATAAATACGAAGATTATCTCTCGGTGCAGGCGGTTTCGGCCGGTATGGACAAAAACATGGGTTTGCTGGTTGAGGCCATGGTCAGGGTTTTGGCGCCGAAAGGCATTATCGCGAGAAACGATTCGTCCCTCAGGGCTTTTGAAGGCCTAAAGGAAAGCGTTGACATACTGCAAGGGGATGTCCCCGAAAATATTCTGATAGATGAAAACGGCTGTTCTTTTTCCGTGAACCTGCGTTCGGGGCAGAAGACGGGATTTTTCTTTGACCAGAGGGAGAACAGGGTTTTGCTGTCAAAATACAGCCGCGGCAAGAGCGTGCTGGACTGCCACTGCCATACGGGAGCCTTTTCGGTTTACGCGCTCAAGGGCGGCGCCAAAAGTGTTGTCGCTCTTGATTCCTCAAAGCCGGCGCTTGAAAAAGCCGCCGAAAACGCCCGTCTGAATTCGTTCGGAGGAGCTTTTGAGGCCGTCAACGCCGATGCTCTGGAGTACCTTGAGGAGCAAAAGAAAAGCCAGACGAAATTTGATATAATCGTCCTCGATCCGCCGGCGCTTATTAAGAGCAGAAAACACCAGAAAGCCGGATACAGGATGTACAAAAAACTTAACGCCGCGGCTATAAGCGCGCTTAAAAGCGGCGGAATACTCGCGACCAGCTCGTGCTCGCACAATTTAAGCCAGCAGGATTTCATGCTGATGTTAAAAGACGCGGCCGGCAGCGCGAGAAGGCAGGCCCTGGTGCTTGAAAGAGGTTTCCAGTCAAAGGACCACCCCGTTCTCGTCGCGATGAACGAGAGCGAATACTTAAAATTTGCCATGCTCAAGGTGATTTAATGGATAATTTCTGGCTGGTTTTTGTTCCGCTTTTCGTGGCAGTTGACGCCATAGGCGTTCTTCCGATGTTTTTAAACCTTACCGAGGGTTTTACTCCTTCTCAGCTCAGGAAAACAATATTTCAGTCTTCCGTCACGGCTATGGCGGTCGCCATGCTTTTCCTGGCGCTGGGCCGGCTGGTGCTTTCGGTTCTGGGAATTACTGTCGCTGATTTTATGATAGCCGGCGGGGCCCTGCTTTTCGTAATTTCGCTTAATGATATGCTTTCGGTTGAAAAAAAGCAGGTTTCTATTGATCCGGAAAGCCTGGGCGCCGTGCCGATAGGAGTGCCGCTTATCGTGGGCCCGGCGGTGCTTACGACGGCCATACTTCTCGTCAGTCAGTACGGTTACCGCGCCACCGCGCTTTCCGCGGCCTTAAATATAATATTCGCCGCGGTCGTTTTTCTGCTCTCCGGCTCCATAAATAAATTTCTCGGAAGGGCGGGCGCCAAGACGGTTTCAAAGCTCGCGAGCCTGCTGCTCGCCGCGATCGCCGTAAAGTTGATCAGGCACGGAATAATGATTTACCTCGCGAAATGAGGCAAAGAAAGGAAAATTGAAAATGAAAAAAATCACCGTAGTTGTTTTAATTTTATCAGCCCTTTTTCTCTCGGGCTGCCTTTGCTGCGGCAAAAAAACTCAGGCCCGGGACGATCTTTCCGAGTATCTTTCTTCCAATATAGGGATAACGAGTTTCGGCGGAAAGGTTTTCTGTTCTTATAAAAGCCTCGGGAGCAGGGACAGCGGCGGTACGACGGAGAAATACCTATGGGCCCTGTGCCAGGAATTTTATCTTGAAAACGGGGTTTTGAAAAAGGGCGCGGAGAAAAGCGCTCCGATAATTCTGGATGCGGCTCGCAGCGTCAACGATTACAAAATAACCGGCATAAGAACGGCCGGAGAATCCGCGAGAACCGATTCATTCGCCGAAGTGCTGCGCGAAGCGGAACTATTCCGTATGGAGTTTCTGCCGGCGCTTGAGGAATCCGTGCTGGAGCAGGCGGAAATATATTACAAGGGCCTGAAATGAATAAAAAACATTTTGAGACGCTGAAGCCTTCTTTCAACGGGATAGACAAATCGTTGTTGCTCGCGATGCCTTATGAGTATAAGGGCAGGGATATTGAGGTGCTGGCCGAAACCGACGAATTTACCTGCCTTTGCCCCTGGTCGGGCCTGCCGGATTTTGCCAGGGTTGCCGTAAAATATACTCCCGACAAGTCGGTGGTGGAATTAAAATCCCTTAAGTTTTACCTGCAGTCCTTCAGGATGACCGGCATAGTGCACGAGAGCGCCGTAAACAGGATTCTGGAAGATGTTTCAAAATGCGTGAGGCCCAGAAGCATGAGCGTTGAAATGGTTTTTAACCTGCGCGGTGGCATAAAAACAACGGTAAGAGCGGAATATAAAAAATAAAACTATGAATACCTGGTCAATTTCCACGACAGTAAGAAACCCTGAAAGATTAAGAGAATTCTTAAGAGTTCTCAAACTTTTAGAGGGACTGCCATTTAATAAAACCAATCAGATAAAGTATCAAGAGCTATTGATACAGCATAGGTTGTATGTTCCCATGAACATACCTCCCAAATACTCCGAGTACTATGAAAAACCAACGCTTGATATTCCTTTTGAGACGGCAAGAAGTATATTTGAGTATCAGAAATATGAGGATCCTCCAATGAGGGGAAGGCAGTCAGTTAATCCGTTGAATAAGTTAGGTTTTTCTATAGCGAGGGAAAATTATGGTAATATCATCATCACTGATTTGGGAAACAAGTATTTGACAGGAGATTATGATATAGGATATGTGTTTTTAAAAAGTTTGTTAAAACTACAATTCCCAAATCCGTGGAGCACAGATTTTTCTGAGAGGAAGGGTTTCAATGTAATGCCGTTGATGGCAGCGCTACATTTCATTAGAAAAGTTGATGAGAGATTTGAGCGAAAGGGGTTGACGCAGACAGAGTTTTCGCTGTTTGTTCCGACATTGGTGAACTTTGCTCTGATAGATAGATATGTTGATGAATTGTTAAAGTATAGGGAGTCAAGGGATAAAGAGAAATTCATTTACAACTTTGCCAAATGGTTTTATGACATCAAAAAACCAACGGAAGTCCAAATAAACAATTTTTTTGAATATGGCGACAATATAATGCGATATTTCAGGTTAACAAGATATTTCTCGGTGACGAGAGGTGCGTTCGGTTCCGAATGGAGAATTGATGTTGAACCAAGCAGGGAAACAGAAGTAAAATTATTGCTTGAGAAGTATAATGGAAGCGCTCTTTCGTTTAAATCGAAGGAGGATTACCTTTCGTATATTTCAGATATTTCTAAGCCAGAATTGCCCTCGGATAATATCAATAGCGTGAAGAGGATCGCCATGGCGCTTATTACTGATATTAAAAAGATGATTTCAAGTAATAATGTTCCCATGGGGGCAGCGAGTAATGATTTGTTAAATGTAAATATAGCGGATAAGTCAAAGCGCGAGATAGATAGCATTATTGCTGAGCTCAGGAACTTAAACATTGAGATCAAGGAAACAATTACAAAAATGTTTTTGAGGGGTAATGTTGAGCAGCTCCAAAACATAGTGCGGTTATTGAGGGATTATAGGGCAATAAGGAAACTGTCACCCGAAGAATTTGAAAAAGTAGTAGCTGACGCTTTAATAATTATTGATGACGAAATTAATATTAAGGCAAATTTTCCTGTTGATGATAATGGTGAGCCTATTAGCCATGCGCCGGGGAATCGGCCCGATATAGAATGCTTTTATAAATCATATAATGCTATCTGCGAGGTTACATTAAACACATCAAATATGCAATGGGTGTCTGAAACTCAGCCAGTAATGAGACATCTAAGGGAGTTTGAATTAAAACATTCCAAGTCAAATTCATATTGCTTATTTATAGCTCCTAAAATACATGGCGATACTTTGTATCATTTCTGGGTTTCGATAAAGCATGGGTATAATGGGCCGACAAAACAAAAAATAATTCCTATGACTACAGAGCAGTTCGCGGTATTGCTTGAAACGCTTATAATTCTTTTACAAAAAGGCAAAAAGCTTAGTCATGTTGATGTTGAATCTCTATATGAAAAAATTGTCACTGAAACGGATAAGGTCGCGGGTTATGCGGAATGGTCAGCATCGTTTCCTGGAATCATTGATAACTGGCGTAATGGGCTAATAGTGAGATGAAAATAAATTGTATTTATCACGGCGATTGTGTCTCAATAATGAAGACTAAATTCGACAAAGGTTCAGTTGCTTTGGTATATGCCGACCCGCCCTATAATCTTTCCGGCAAACAATTAAATCTTCCCAATAATCAGACCGGCGGCGCTTTCTATAAAATGAACGAAAAATGGGACACATTTACAGGAGAGTCTTATGCTGTATTTACTAGCAGATGGATTAAGGCAGCGGTTGATCTGTTAAAGCAAAATGGTAGTATGTATATATCGTGCACTCAACATAATATCGGTGAAATTATAGTGGTTTCAAAAAAAATGGGATTAAAACTCAATAATGTGTTAACCTGGTATAAGGTAAATGCTATGCCAAATATCACCAAGAGAACCTTTACGCATTCAACTGAATTTGTTTGTTGGTTTGTAAAAGGGAGCAACTGGTTATTTAATTACGAGGAAGTTAAAAAATTTAATCCAAATAGAACGAAGGATGGTAACTACAAGCAGATGAGGGATTTTTTGGATTTCATTGAGTTGCCTGTGGTTCAGGGTAAGGAAAGGCTTAGGGATGAAGAGGGTAGGGCCTTGCATCCGACGCAAAAACCCGAGAAACTAATTGAATTAATATTGTTAGCGTCTTCTAATCAGAACGATATTGTTATGGATCCGTTTTTTGGAACAGGTACAACCGGGATTGTGGCAACGAGAATGAAAAGGGCTTGGATTGGAATTGAACAAAATATTGAATATATCAAAATGGCTAAAAAAAGGATAAAAGGTGGACGGTTATGTCTGAAATGAAATTGAAAAAGGGCAATTGCGTTGAATTACTTAGAGAGCTGAAAGAAAAAAGCATTGATATGATATTTGCTGATCCTCCTTATAATCTGTCCGGTAAGAATAATTTGACGGTAAAGAATGGTAAAATCGCAGTTTGCGATAAAGGCGATTGGGATGTAATTAAAGATATTCATGGTTTTAATGAAGAATGGGTTCGGGAGTGTTTGAGGGTATTGAAGGATGATGGTACCATATGGATTTCAGGAACATTGCATAATCATCCGTCAATAGGCGTTATCCTTAAAAAATTGGGCTTATGGATTATTAATGATATTATCTGGTTTAAAAGAAATGCTCCTCCATTGTTATCTCAGAACCGTTTTGTTCCTTCCACTGAGTTGATATGGGTGGCCAGTAAAACAAAAAAGTATTATTTTGATTATGCTACGGCAAAACGAATTAATAATGGGAAGCAAATGAGAAATATGTGGGAAATAAATGCGGAAAGGCATATTACAAAACACCCAACAGAAAAACCAGAAACACTTTTAGAACGAATAATTATGATAGGAACAAAGAAGGGCTCTACTGTTTTGGATCCATTTATGGGTTCTGGTACAACCGGAGCTGTAGCGGTCAGGCAGGGACGAAATTTTGTCGGATTTGAAATCAGTGACGAATATTTTAATATGGCAAAAAAGCGTATTGAAAATAGTTTGCATTGCGGGTTAAATATCAATGATAATTATCAGGACTTTGTGCGTCCACAGCTAAATTTTGTTTTCGTTAAAAAAGCAAAATATGCGGCAAATAAACTTAAGAAGGTCAGGAATAGGCTTGTTCAATTGGCTGTTTAGTCAATAATACAATAGTAATTTTGGGTCTTACTAAAATTTAAAAGGAGGGTATTTGTTTGGCGGATTTATTTAATTGAAAATACATATTGAACAAGCTGAGTCGCCATGCTGAATGTTCAATAATAGTATTGCATTCAAATTTAATTCATCAATACAAAATATTTATGTTTAAAAAAATTCAAAATATACATTTCGTTGGCATAGGCGGCGTGGGGATGTCGGGCATAGCCGAGGTCCTGCTCAGCCTAGGATACAAGGTCTCGGGATCTGACATAAAGAAATCGGATATTACCGACCATCTGAAGAAATTGGGCGCCAGAATTTATATCGGGCACAAGGCTTCAAACATTAAAAATGCCGATGTGGTGGTCACCTCCACGGCCGTAAACAGGCAGAATCCCGAGGTGCTTCGCGCGCTTGAAGGCAAGATACCCGTGATACCCAGAGTGGAAATGCTCGCGGAACTCGCGAGGCTTAAATATACGGTGACGATAGCCGGAACTCACGGTAAAACCACGACCACTTCCTTGACATCGCTGGTTTTGGAGTTCGGCGGGCTGGACCCGACAATGGTTATAGGCGGCAGGTTTAAAAATATTAAGAGCGGAGCCAAGCTCGGGCGCGGAGAATTTCTTGTGGCCGAAGCCGACGAGTCCGACGGTTCGTTTCTGAAGCTCTCTCCGACCATAGCTGTGGCGACCAATATAGACAACGACCATCTTGATTATTACGGGACTCTTGAGAATATCAAGCTGGCTTTTGAAAAACATCTTAACAGCGTTCCGTTTTACGGCTGCGCTATACTTTGCGTTGACGACCCCGTGATAGCGGGGCTGCTGCCGCAGATTAAGCGCAGGTACAATACCTACGGTTTTAACTCGGGCTCCGATTTTTCGGCGGGCAGGGTGAGATACACCGACGGCGGCTCGCAGTTCAGTGTAAGTTATAAAAATAAAAAGCTCGGCAATATATCGCTCAATGTGCCCGGCAGGCATAATATATTAAATTCTCTGGCGGCTATCGCCGTGGGGCACGAGTTGGGAATACCCTTCTCAAAGATTTCCGCTGCTATCAGGGCTTTTGACGGAGTGGGCAGAAGGCTTGAGAAAAAAGGCGAGAAGAACGGCATTATGGTTCTGGACGACTACGCCCATCATCCCACGGAGATAAGAGTGACCATTGACGCCGTCAAGAAGTCCTGGCCGAAGCGCAGGCTCGTTGTCCTTTTTCAGCCGCACAGGTATTCAAGGACCGCTCATCTGCACTCGGAATTCGGCGCGGCTTTCGCCAATGCCGACGAAATAAGGCTTATGGAGATATACGCCGCAGGAGAAAAACCGCAGGCGGGCGTCACGAGCCGGCTTATTTTTGACGCGATGCTTGAGAACGGCAGGAACCCTCAGTTTTTTCAGGACAGCGGAGTGCTTTCCGGCCAGTTGAAGAAGGGGGACATCCTTCTTACGCTCGGCGCCGGAGATGTCTGGAAAACGGGAGAGGAAATATTAAAACTGATCTGACAAAAATATTATCCACGGTAGTCTCTTCCCTGAAAATAGAAGAACCGCTTAAAAATCATTCTACTTTCCGCATAGGAGGCCCGGCGAGGTACTTCGCCGAATTGCACGGCAAAAAAGAACTTGCCGGTGTTTTTTCGCTGTGCCGGAGGGAAAATGTTCCTTTTATGGTCATGGGCGGCGGCTCAAACATATTATTTTCCGACAAAGGCTTCCCGGGCGTAATCGCGGTTTTGCGGGGAGAGTTTACGGAATTCGCCTTCAAAGGCACTCGGCTGGAGGCGGGAGCCGGAGCCGCCGCGGCTTTGCTGGTTAATAAATCCCTGAATAAATCTCTTTCGGGGCTTGAACTGCTGGCCGGTGTTCCCGGCACTCTGGGCGGGGCGCTTTGCGGCAACGCCGGGACCAAAGACTCCTGGATCGGAAGCCTGGTTGAAAGCGTGGAAATACTGGCCGAATCCGGAACTTTTGTGACTCTTGCGGGCAAAGACCTGTCGTTTGGCTATAGAACATCAAATCTCTCGGGAAAGATAATTTCGCGGGCTTCCCTTAACTTGATAAAGGCAGAAAAAAATGATATTCTCAAAGCCATAGACGATTTGAAACGCCGACGGGAAACAAGCCAGCCGGAAGGTGTTTTTTGCGCCGGCTCGGTATTCAAAAATCCCTCCGGTGAAAGCGCCGCCAGGCTGATAGATGCCGCCGGCCTCAAGGGCCTTGTATTCGGCGGCGCGGCCGTCTCGGAAAAGCACGCGAACTTTATTGTGAACAAGGGTTCCGCCACCGCCCACGATGTAAAAACGCTGATCGGCATAATTCATGCCAAAGTCAAGGAGCGCTTCGGCGTAGCCCTTGACCTGGAAATAAAAATAATAGGCGAATAATGGACGCAAAAAAATATTTAAAAGGCAAAAAAATAGGCGTACTGCTCGGCGGCCCCTCGTCGGAGCGCGAGATATCCATTAAAACCGGACAGGCCGTGGCTGCCTCGCTTAAAGGAATGGGTTTTAACACCGTAGCCATAGACGCCGGCGCGGATCTGCCGCAGAAATTAAAAGAGCAGTCCGTTGATTTCGCTTTTATTTCTCTTCACGGCCCCATGGGCGAAGACGGGAGCGTGCAGGGGCTTTTGGAAGTGATGAAAATCCCCTATACCGGCTGCGGGGTGCTTTCAAGCGCCGTATCCATGGATAAGGCATCGTCAAAACTTGTTTTTAACGCTTTTTCCATACCGACACCGGCCTCTATTACCCTTACGCGGGGTGATAAAATTCCCGCGGTGAAAAAATACCCTGTTGTTGTAAAACCGGCCACCCAGGGTTCGGCGATAGGCGTCTCAATACCCGGGAACAAGGCGCAGTATCTCGCGGCCATTAAAACGGCGTTTTCATATGACGATAAAATACTTATTGAAGAATTTGTCGCGGGCACCGAGATAACCGTCGGTATTCTCGGCGACAAAGCGCTTCCCGTAATTGAAATAGTGCCCAAGGGCGGATTTTACGATTTTAAATCCAAGTATCAGCCCGGCCAGTCGGACCATATAATTCCGGCGCGGATTTCTCCCTCGGCGATGAAGAAATCGCAGGAGCTGGCCCTAAGGGCTTTCAAAGCCCTCGGCTGCAAGGCCGTGGCCCGGGTGGATCTTATAGTGGATAAATCCGGCAAGCCGTGGGTACTGGAAATAAACACTATTCCCGGCATGACCCAGACATCGCTTCTGCCGGACGCCGCGAAAGCCGCGGGCCTGAGTTTTGACAGCCTCGTGCTTAAAATTGTGGAGTATTCCGTCGGCCCGAAATAAGGTCTTTGACCGCCTGTTTGCCGGAATACATCCAGCAGAATATAATGTTCGGATTTAGAGAGAAAATATGAGTTACCGCAGGGCCCGCAGGACCTCAAAGCGCCGTTACAGGACAGTGACACTGCGTTCAAAGCTCAAAAGCGAACGCAGGAAAACTGCCGGTAAGGTTCTGCTGATCGGTACGGTGATCGGGGTATTGGCGTTCGGTTCCGTTCAGGGCTGGAAAGCCGTTTCGTCATTTTTGTTTGAGTCCGAGAGGTTTAAGATACGGCGCATTGATATAGTCGGCGCTAAAAATGTTACCAAAGGGGAAATAGAAGCTCAGCTCTCTTTCCGCACCGGAGATAATATTTTCACGGCCTGGGTTTCAAAGTCGGAACGGGACCTGCGCCAGTGCAAGCCGGAACTTAAGAAAGTCAGCGTCAGAAGAGGCTGGAAAAAGATAGTTGTAAGAATTGAGGAGCGGACACCGGTGGCTTTTGTTTCATACGGAGGCGAAAAACTCGGCATTGACTCCGATAACAGGCCGTTCCCTCTGCGGGGCCGGTGGGTGAAGCATCCGCTCCCCGAGATAACGGCGCCGGGTGAATTGGAAAGAGCCGAGCTTCTGCGCTTTGTGAAAGACTTTTATTCTCAAGCCGGAGATTTTTCATCAAGAGCGGCGGGCTTCGGAATAGAATCTTTAAATGAGATAACCATACGGCTTAAAGACGGCCCTCTTGTAGTCTGGGGTCGCCGCGAGAATGATAAGCTGAGCGCGAAACTTGACAGGCTTCAGCAGGTGCTTGATGACGGGCTTAAAAGATACAGCGGGCTTGAGTATGTCAATCTTGCCTTTTTTGACGACGGAAGGATAATAGTCAGGCCGAAAAGAAACGGCTGATAAATTTACCGGGAGCGGATATGGGAAAAAATGAAATTGTGGCCGGTTTAGATTTTGGCAGCAGCCAGATTTGCTGCGTGCTCGGAAGCAGGGATGAATCCGGCGGGCTTGAGATACTCGGCGGAGCGAAACTGCCGTGCCGCGGAATAAAAGGCGGAGTGGTAATTAATCTTAACGAAACTTCTTTTGCCGTCCAGCGCGTTCTTGAACAGATTGAAGACCAAGCAGGGCAGACCGTCAGGCAGGTTTACCTGGGACTGCGCGGCAACCACATTGAGTCGGTCAACGCCAAGGGCGCTATAAATATTTCGCGCACCGACAAGGAAATCACCGCCGAGGATGTCGCCGGAGTGACTGAAAACGCAAAGACCATAAGGCTCTCAAACGACAGGGAAATCATCAATACCATCGCGCAGGAATATTTTCTAAACCATCAGGGAGGCGTGCCGGATCCCGTTGGCATGGAAGGCAGCCACCTGGAAGTAGAGGTGCATATTTTAACAGGTTCTTCCAGCCACCTGAGCAATATTTATAAATCCGTCGCGCAGGCGGGTTTTGAGATAGTGGAGCCGATCTACGGGCTGCTTGCCGTAGGCGACCTGGTGGTTACTCAGGAAGAAAAGGACCTCGGCTGCCTGCTCATAGACCTCGGCGGCATGACAACGGGAATTTCGGTTTACAACGAAGGCAGTATCAGGTTTTCCAAGGAGCTGCAGATAGGATCGGATTTTATCACAAGAGACCTTTCTCATAACCTGCGGACTTCGCTTTCAACCGCCCAGTCCATAAAGGAAAAGTACGGCGTCGCCATGGGCAGCCTTTTGAAAACCGACAGCAAATTTGACTTCACCGGGGTTGACGGAAAAACCGTAAGGCAGGGAACGCGCAAGCAGCTTGTTGAAATAATCCAGCCGAGGCTTGACCAGATATTCGTGGCTATTGACCAGGAACTGCAGGACGCTAATTTAAACGATATTTTTATTCCAGGAGGCGTCATAATAACCGGAGGCGGGGCTATGCTTGAAGGCATGGTCCAGGCCGCCGAACAGGCCTTGGGATCGCTCGCGAGAATAGGGCTGCCCCAGGATACGCGCGGGCCGGAAGAGATCATTTCAAATCCGACTTACGCCACGGCGATTGGGCTTCTTAAATACGACCTCGCGGCCGGACACGGCTGGGCTTCCCGCAAAACGGCAAAAGGCCCCTCGTGGTGGAGCAAATTCAGAAACTGGAGCGACGACATTTTTTAACAGGGATAAACTATGAGAATAAGGCCTACAAATACCAACGCAGAACGCACCGCTAATATTAAAGTTGTGGGTGTGGGAGGCGGCGGTTCAAACGCCGTCAACCGAATGATTTCAGCCGGCGTTCACGGCGTGGAATTTATAACGATAAACACCGATATGCAGGCTCTTCGCCGTTCCGTGGCCCCCACGAGAGTGCAGATAGGCGAACAGATATCCAAGGGGCTGGGAGTAGGCGGCAACCCGTCTATCGGCATGCAGGCGGCCGAGGAGAGCAGAGAACAGATTAAAGAGGTTCTTGTGGGCGCCGACATGGTTTTTATCACGGCGGGCATGGGGGGAGGCACCGGCACGGGAGCGGCTCCGGTTATAGCCAACATTGTGCGCTCGCTCGGCATATTAACCGTGGGCGTTGTCACAAAACCCTTTGAGTTTGAACACCGCACAAGGCTTCTTCAGGCCGAAGAGGGCATAAAGAACCTGAGAAATTTTACGGACACCCTGATCGTAATTCCCAATGAAAAGCTTTTTACGATAGTTGACGACAAAACCCCGATAGAGGACGCTTTCAGGATTGTTGACGATGTTTTAAGGCAGGCGGTCCAGTCAATATCTGATGTCATCACGACGCCCGGCGAGATAAATGTGGATTTTGCCGATGTTAAGACTATCATGCAGGGCGCCGGAGAGGCGCTGATGGGTATCGGAGAAAGTTCCGGCGACAGAAAGGCGCTTGAAGCCGCGAGAAAGGCCATAATGAGCCCCCTGCTTGACGATATTTCAATTGACGGCGCCCGGGGCGTGCTTGTAAATATTACCGGGAATAAAAGCACTTCAATGTTTGAGGTCAGGGAGGCCATGAACCTGATAAAAGAATCGGTCTCGCCCGAGGCGCATGTGTTTTACGGCCAGGTCATTGACGCTAACCTGGACGACCGCATAAAAATAACGGTCATAGCCACCGGATTTCCCGCCAATAAGCACGCGCTGGTAAAAAAGGCCCAGATAAAACAGCAGGCGGACGAAAAACGACAGGTGGATTTTTCAAAACCCGCCTATACTTACTGGAAATCACAGAAGTTAAAGTGAGGCCATGAAATGGAAATAAACGCGATTTTAAAAGAGATGGTGGACAAGAAAGCCTCGGATATGCACATCAGGGCCAACGGCCACGCTATGCTCAGGATTGACGGCCAGCTTGTTGAGGCCCAGGGCGCGATTTTAAGCGCGGGCGATACCGCCTCTGTAGCGGACAGCGTCATGAACTCCGAGCAGAAAAAAGTTTTCAAGGAGCGCCGCGAAGTTGACCTCTCCTATACATTTGAGGGAGTCGGCCGCTTCAGGATAAATATTTTCAGCCAGCGCGGTTTCGTGAATATGGCATTGCGCATAATACCGACGCAGATCCCGAGTATAAGCGACCTGAAACTGCCTTCCGTGATATCCAAGATAGCCGATAACCAGAGAGGGCTTGTGCTGGTTACGGGAACGACCGGCTGCGGCAAATCCACGACGCTCGCCGCTATGATTAATCACATTAACAGCAACCGCTCGGCCCATATTGTCACTATTGAAGATCCCATAGAGTTCATGCACGGCGACAAAAAATCCATTGTCAGCCAGAGAGAACTCGGCTTTGACACGCTCAGCTACGCCGACGCCATGAAGCATGTCGTAAGGCAGGATCCCGATGTCATACTGCTGGGCGAAATGCGCGATCTTGAAACCATGGCCACGGCAATAAGCGCGGCTCAGACCGGCCATCTCGTGCTTTCAACTATTCACACCGTTGACGCGGCTCAGAGCATTCACAGGATAATAGATTTGTTCCCCACACACCAGCAGAACCAGATAAGGTTGATGCTTGCCGACACGCTTAAGGCCGTCATATCACAGAGGCTGCTCCCTGCCGCTAAAGGCCCCGGCCGCGTGCCCGCCGTAGAAGTCCTTATCGTAACCGCGCTTGCCAAGAAAATGATTGAGGAAAACAATACGGGCGAGATAACCAATTTGATGAAGCAGGGCCAGTATTACGGCATGCAGACCTTTAACCAGGCGCTGCTGGCTCTTTATAAGGAAGGCGCGATTGAGCTTGAAGACGCGCTTTACGCGGCAACAAACCCGGAAGAACTGATGCTGACTATACGAGGCGTGCAGTCAGGCAGCGATAACGCCTCCTCGTACTTTACAAAGTAGGACATATGTGGAGCGAAAACGGCGGACTGTGGCGTGACGACGGCTTTCCATTTTTTCATTTCGTAACAACAGCCGGGCTCGGCGACATGAAAGATCCCGCGGTTCGCGGCGGATTTCTTGAAAGCGCCGGGATAAACCCTGAAACCCTTGTCACGGCAAATCAGGTTCACGGAAACAATGTTGAAGTAGTAAGTTCCGATGTCAGGGGGCTGTTACTGCCCGAGACAGACGCGATCGTGATAACCAGCAAGGGGCTTTCCGCGGGCATATTAACCGCGGACTGCCTGCCGGTATTTCTTGGCGTAAAAGAAGCCGGAATAGCGGCCGTAGTCCACGCAGGATGGAAAGGGCTTGCCAACGGAATAATATTCCGTGCCGTTGAAAAGTTAAAGGCTCTGACCGCCGGAGAAATATACGCCTCGGTGGGGCCGCATATCCAAAAGTGCTGTTATGAGGTTGGGGCTGAGCTAAAGAACGCTTTCGGAGTCGCCGGGGAAGAGCGGAAGCTGGACCTGGACGCTATAGCCGTGGAACAGCTCAAGAAGTCCGGCATTCAATATATAAGTTCCAGCGGGCTATGTACCTCGTGTTCGGACGGCAGGTTTTTCTCGTACCGCAAAGACAAAACAGCAAAAAGAATTTTATCGCTTGTAAAAATATAATTTCTGCGAGGGCGCGATGGGAATTGAAGAGTTAAGGAAGAAAATTGACCGGTGCGACGATAATATTTTAAAGCTCTTAAACGAGCGGGCGTCTTTCGCGGGCAGAATAGGCGAGATTAAACGCAGGTCCGGCAGTGATTTTTATGTTCCGCACAGGGAAAAGAAAATCCTCTCGGCCATATCCCGCAAGAACCGCGGTCCGCTTTCCGGCGACGCGGTAAAATCCGTTTTTGTGAATATTTTAAGCGCCTGCCGCTCCCTGGAATCAAGGATTAAGGTCGCGTATTTCGGCCCGGAGGCCTCGTTTACTCATCTGGCGGCGAAAAAGAATTTCGGGCTGGGCGCCGAATATATACCCGCGAAATCCATCGGCGATGTTTTTTCGGAAGTTGAAAAGGGCCGAGCCGATTACGGCGTGGTGCCGATAGAGAACTCAACCGAGGGAATGGTTAACCATACCCTTGACATGTTTATTGAGTCGGACCTTTTGATATCGTCGGAGCTGAGCATGCCGATAGAGCATTGCCTGCTCTCTGTATCCGGAGACATTAAAAAGATCACCAAACTTTATACTTTTTCCCAGCCGCTGGTCCAGTGCAGGAACTGGGTTGAGGAAAACCTGCGCGATGTAAGAATCATTGACGCCGCTTCCACCTCGGATGCCGCCAGGAAGGCCGCCAAAGATCCTCACGGCGCCGCGATAGCCTCAAGCGCCGCCGCTGAACTCTATAACCTGGAGATCGTGCAGAAAGGCATAGAAGACAGCCGGGAAAACCACACGAGATTTCTTATAATCGGGAAAAAATCTTCGGAACGATCGGGGCAGGATAAGACCTCTATTCTATTCTCAATTAAGGATAAGGTGGGTGCGCTTTACGAAATGCTGACTGCTTTTAAAAAGCACGGCATAAACCTGACCAAGATTGAGTCAAGGCCGACTAAGAAAAAAGCCTGGGAATACATATTTTTCATAGACTTCATGGGGCATATTGAGGACGCCAGGGTCAGAAAGGCGCTTGACGAGCTTTCCGGCAACTGCGTATTTCTTAAAGTGCTCGGTTCCTATCCCGTGGCGGAGTAACAGCGCCGGGAACAATTTAGAAAGGAAGGTATAATAAAGTGCCGCTGAAAAAAATAAATATAAAAAAAATGATCAGGCCCAACTGCGCCGGGTTTGAGCCGTATGTCGCTGGCAGACCGGTTGAGACGATAAAAAGAGAGCTGGGTTTAAAAAAAGTCGTGAAGCTGGCTTCAAATGAAAATCCCCTGGGCCCCTCTAAGAAAGCCGTGGAGGCCATAAAGCGGGCGGCTTCCTCGGTATTTTATTACCCGGACTCCAATTCGTGGAAGCTTAAAAAAGCTCTGTCGGTAAAATACGGCATTGAAACATCAAAAATTATGCTCGGGGCCGGTTCCGACGAGCTTATTGAGCTGATAGCCAAACTGTTTTTTAAGCCCGGCGACGAAATAGTTGTCTCCGATCACGCTTTTATCCGCTACAAGATGGCCGGCGAGCTGATGGGTTCAAAAGTTGTTTCCGTGCCGATGAAAGATTTTACCCACGACCTGAAAGCCATGGCCGAGGCCGTCAATAAAAAAACAAAAGCTGTTTTTATAGCCAACCCCAATAATCCCACGGGGACCTATAATTCAACGGCCGAGTTTGAAAGCTTTATGAAAAAGGTTTCGCGCTTTTCGCCGCTGGTGGTTATGGACGAAGCTTATTATGAGTTCGCCTCGGTAAATAAAGACTATCCGCAGACTCAGAAATACCTTTCGCGATACCCGAACCTTATAATCCTGCGCACTTTTTCAAAAGTCTACGCGCTGGCGGGGCTTCGCGTCGGCTACGGGTTTGCCGGCGGGGATATAGTAGACTACATTGAAAGAATAAGGCCTCCGTTTAATATCAGTTCCGTTGCGCAGGCGGCCGCGGAGGCGAGCCTCAGCGATAAAACCCAGGTTTCACGAGGGATTAAACTTGTGGAGCAAGGCAAAAAATTCATCTGTTCCGAGCTGGATAAGCTCGGGGTGCCCTATATAAACAGCGCGGCCAACTTTCTGCTTCTGGATATCGCGCCTCTTAAAGGCCGCGAGGCGTTCCAGTCGCTGTTAAAAAAGGGAGTCATAGCCCGGGCCATGGATGAATACGACATGCCGGATTTTATCAGGGTCAGCGTGGGCCTTGAGCCGGAGAACAGGATGTTTATCAAAGCATTCAAAGCGCTGCTCGGGAGGAAAAACTAAATGATAATAACGCTTAAAGACGGTGTTCCGAAAAAAGAAGTTGACATAATAATAAACAAGATAAAGAAGCTTAAATATATTCCTCATGTTTCCAGGGGCGTAGATAAAACCATCATAGGCGTGATAGGCGAGCGCGCCGAGCGCTACCGTGAGATGTTTGAATCCATGGAAGCCGTGGATCATATCAGCGAGATAGAAAAACCCTACAAACTGGCCAGCCGCGAATTTAAAAAAGAAAATACCGTCATAGATTTGAAGGGCGTGAAGATCGGCGGCCAGGAGATAGTCGTTATGGCAGGGCCCTGCGCCGTTGAATCAAAAGAAACAACCCTGGAAATCGCCTCTTTTATAAAAAAGCTTGGGGTGCGGATTCTGCGCGGCGGAGCCTTTAAGCCGAGAAGCTCGCCTTACGCCTTCCAGGGGCTCGGCGAAAAGGGCTTAAAGATTCTTGCCGACGCCAAAAAACGCACGGGCCTTCTTTTGATAAGCGAGGCC
The DNA here is from genome assembly GCA_001800315.1 of Elusimicrobia bacterium RIFOXYA2_FULL_47_53. Classification (GTDB taxonomy): domain Bacteria; phylum Elusimicrobiota; class Endomicrobiia; order Endomicrobiales; family XYA2-FULL-47-53; genus XYA2-FULL-47-53. The sequence continues at coordinate 82,220 of MGVE01000018.1, forward strand.
ATGACTCCCCTGGAGGTCTGGCAGGTCGCGAAGTATTGCGACATAGTCCAGATTGGCGCGAGGAATGTGCAGAATTATGACCTGCTCAAAGAGGCCGGAAAGAACAGAAAGCCGGTACTTCTGAAAAGGGGCATGGCCACGACAATAAAAGAATTGTTGCTGAGCGCCGAATACATAATGTCCCAGGGCAATTATAATGTGATTTTGTGCGAGCGCGGCATAAGGACTTTTGAGGACTCAACGCGCTTTACGCTGGATTTAAACGCCGTGCCGGTACTCAAGAAGCTGACTCATCTGCCGGTTGTCGTTGATCCTTCGCACGGCATAGGCATAAGAGAGCATGTAGGCACCATGGCAAAGGCCGCGGTAGCCTGCGGCGCGGACGGGCTGATTATAGAAGTCCATCCCAGGCCTGAAGAGGCGCTTTCCGACGGGCCCCAGAGCCTTCTGCCGGGGCAGTTTGAAGCTCTAATGTTTGAACTCAGAAGAATTGCCAGGGCCGTTGACAGGATAATCTGATAAATATGATAAATGTTTCCATAATCGGAGTTGGACTAATAGGCGGATCGCTCGGCCTCGCGCTGAGGAATAAGGGCTACAGGGTAACCGGAGTCGGCAGGAACCTCTCCAGGCTTAAGGCCGCCAAAGCCCTGGGCGCCGCGGATTTTGTCACGACGGACTTAAAAACCGGCACCGAGAAAGCCGATATTGTGGTTATCTGCCTGCCTGTTAATCTGACGGCCAAAACGGTAAAAGATATTGCTCCTTTTTTAAAGCCGGGCGCGGTTATCACCGACGCGGGAAGCACGAAGGAAGAGGTTTTAAAAGGTGTTTCCTCCGTAGTCAGGCGCCCGGGCGGTAAAATATTTTTTGTGGGCGGCCACCCTCTCGCCGGTTCGGAAAAAAGCGGGGTGTCGGCCGCGAAGGCCGATCTTTTCAGGGGCGCCAGCGTTGTTATATCCGGCACAAAAGGCGTGCCGCGGGATAAGGCCGGGCTTGTTGAAAATATGTGGAAAAAAGCCGGCGCGGTTATTGTGCGCATGGAAGCCGCCGAGCATGACAGGGCCGTTTCCGCGACAAGCCATCTGCCGCACATAATCGCTTTCTGCGAATGCCTGCTTGTAAACGACCTGGACAGGAAAGACGGCAGGGTTAAACGCCTGCTTGCCGGATCGTTTAAAGACATGACCAGGATAGCCGATTCAAACCCCGCGGACTGGGCGGTAATCTGTTCCTCAAACAGGCGCGAACTTTCAAATTCGTTAGAGGCATTTATTAAGCGGCTAAAAGAAGCCAAAAAAAATCTTGGCAATTCCGGGAAGCTTGAAAAAATGTTTTCCCGGGCTAAAACAGCCCGCCAAAAACTTTTAAATATCTGAAATTATGGTGGTTGAAAAACCTCTTTCGGGTCGTCGTTGCGAGGAGTGAAACGACGAAGCAATCTCGTAGTTTGCGATGGATAAGCGAGATCGTTTCTCTCCCTTCGGGAGATCGCGATGACAGGATATTATAGAGGCTTTTTCAATTAACTCAAATTGCACTTCATCCACTGGAGAAAAATCAGTGAACTTGACGCTAAAGCCCGCGGCCGGATTGTCGGGAGTTGTAATACCCGCCGCGGACAAGTCTATCACCCACAGGGCCATTATGATTTCGGCGCTCAGCGAGGGAGTTTCCGTCATTGATAACTATCTCGCGGCCGGTGACTGCGTTTCCACGCTAAAGGCTTTTGAGCAGATGGGCGTAAGGCACGAAATAAAAGGCGGTTCCGTCGCCGTACACGGCCGGGGCCTGGGCGGCTTAAGCAAACCTTCCGGAATAATTGACGCCGGAAATTCCGGAACTACGGTCAGGCTTTTAAGCGGCATACTGGCGGCCCAGAATTTCAGCGCGACAATAACCGGCGACGCAAGCCTTTCAAAAAGGCCGATGAAAAGAATTATTGAGCCCCTGAGCCTTATGGGCGCTTCCCTTAAAGCCCGTGAAGGAACCTACCTGCCGCTTGAAATTGCAGGCAATCCGGAGCTTAAGCCAATAACTTATAAAAGCCCGGTGCCGAGCGCCCAGGTCAAATCCTGTGTTCTGCTCGCGGGGCTTTTTGCCAAAGGCGTGACGCGCGTCATTGAGCCCGTTAAATCCAGGGATCATTCCGAACTTATGCTGCTTGACGCCGGCGCGGATATACGGGTTAACGGACTGGAAGTCTCCGTCACCGGCCCGGCGAGGCTCAAGGCTTTTAATAAAACCGTCCCCGCGGACATTTCGTCGGCGGCATTTTTCATGGTCGCCGGTTTGATATGCGGCAAATCCTCTTTAGAAATAAAAGGTGTAGGCGTAAACCCTACCCGCGACGGCATACTTGAAGTTCTCATGAAAATGGGGGCAAAAATAAAATTAACGCCGGTTTCGGGAGCCCTGCGCGAGCCTGTATCCGACTTAAGGGTTGAAAGCTCCGCTCTGGAGGCCGTGAATATTTCCGGCGGCATTATCCCTCGCCTTGTTGATGAGATTCCCGTGCTGGTGCTTGCCGCCACCCAGGCGCGCGGTACTACGGTTATTTCGGGAGCAGGAGAGCTCAGGGTTAAGGAAAGCGACAGGCTTAAGACCGTAAGTTCACAGCTCAACCTCATGGGCGCCGATATAACGGAAAAAGCCGACGGCCTTGAGATAAAAGGCCCCACTAAACTTAAAGGGGCCGCGGTTGAGAGTTTCGGCGACCACAGGGTGGCCATGACTCTCGCGATAGCTTCTTTGATTGCGGAAGGGGAGACGGTTATTTCCGATGTAGACTGCGTCAACACATCTTTTCCTGAGTTCTTTGGTATTTTAAAAAATATTTCGGGGGCCGCCTGAATGCAGCCTGTCAAGACCAGCTGGCTCTACTTTTTCGGGAGATCGCTGTGTCGCCTGGCCGGCAGGCTGTTGTGGGGTTTGAGGGTTGAAGGCGCGGATAATATACCCGTGTCGGGTGGAGTGCTTATTGCCCCCAACCACAGGAGCGCGATAGATCCCCCGATGGTCGGTTCAAGCATGGCAAGGCCGCTTCATTTCATGGCAAAGCAGGAACTTTTTGAGGTGCCGGTGCTTGGATTTCTTATAAAAAGGACAAATGCTTTTCCCGTGAAGAGAGGCGCCAGGGATGTCGGCGCTTTTCGCAACGCGCAGCGCCTGCTTGAGTTCGGCGAAGCGGTTTTAGTGTTTCCGGAAGGAACCAGGTCAAAGGACGACAGTTTTAAGCCGCCGCTGCCCGGAGTTGGCATGCTTTCCTGCATGGCGCAGGCGCCGATAATTCCGGTAAGGGTCAGGAATTCTCAGAATCCGTCAAGAAAAAATCCGCTGACCGTAATTTTCGGTAAGCCCGTTTATCCGCCCGCGGAATTTAACAAGGACTCATACGGCGCGTTATCGGCGGCCGTCATTGAAGAGATAAAAAAACTATGAAAGCGCATAGAAATCACGATGGCGTCCATATAGCAGCGACCGCGGGTTTTTGTTTCGGGGTAAGAAGGGCTATAGACCTGGCCGAGAAGACCGCGCGGATTTCTAAAAACAGGGTCTATACGCTGGGCCCGCTTATACATAACCCTCAGGAAGTAAACCGCTTAAAAGGGCACGGCATAAAGGCGCTTGAAAATGTCGGAAAAATAAAAAAGGCGACTCTTATTTTAAGGACCCACGGCATACCGGCCGCGTATAAGGAAAAACTTGAGTCAAGCGAGCTGAACCTTGTGGATGCCACCTGCCCCTTCGTTAAAAGGGCCCAGGACCTGGTAAAGAAACTCCATAAGGGAAAATACCAGGTTATCATAGTGGGCGAAAAAACGCATCCGGAAGTGGTCGCGCTTGTTTCCTACGCCAACAGCACCTGCTGTGTCGTTGAAAAGAAATCTGACCTGGATAAAATCAAGCTCGCGAAGAAAGTGGGCGTTGTCTGCCAGACGACCCAGACGCCGGAAAATTTTAATGAAATCATAGATGCTCTTAAGGCAAAAAGGCCGGACGCGGTTATATTCAATACGATTTGCATGGCAACCATAGACAGGCAGAACAGCGCGAGGGCTTTAGCCGCGAAAACAGGGCTTATGCTGGTTGTGGGCGGCAAGAATTCCGGAAACACCAAAAGGCTTTACGAGATATGTTCCAGGCTGACGAAAACCATGGCGATAGAAACCGCCTCGGAGCTTAAATGCGCCTGGTTTAAAGGAGTCTCAAGCGTGGGGATTACCGCCGGAGCGTCCACGCCGAAATGGATAATAGAAAATGTTAAAGTAAAAGCCGAGAAATTATTGGCAAAAAATAAGGCAGCCAAGGCTGTTAGCGGAGGAAAGTGCGATGGAAGAAGTTAAAGATCAACAGGGTGTTGAAAATATTGCCAGGAAGGAAGACGCGGGCGAAGAAATGGGCATGGGTGAACTGCTGGGCCAGGATGTGAAGGTTGAGGAGGGAAAAACTATCGCGGCAAGGGTCGTGGCCCAAACCGACGACGGTTTTCTTGTTGACCTAGGTCTTAAATCCGAGGGCCTGATACCGAAAAGCGAAATAGACACGCCGGCAATAAAAAAAGAAGTGGTTGTGGGCGCGACGGTTCCGGTTTTCGTGGTTGCTCTGCACGGCGAGAACGGCCATCCGGTCGTCTCTTACAAAAAGGTCAGGGAGTCGGCCGCCTTTGAAAGGCTTGCCGAAAATTTTCAGAGCGGCGCTATGGTTAAGGGCGCGATAGTTTCCAAGGTCAAGGGCGGTTTTATCGTTGACATCGGGACAAACGCTTTCCTTCCGCTTTCCCAGCTGGAGCTTAGGCCGCCGAAAGATGTTGATTCATACATAGGCAAGAGCTTTGAGTTTACCATATCGGAATTCAACAGGCAGCAGAAAAACATAGTGGTCTCGCGGCGCAAAATGCTTGAGGAAGCGCAGAAAGAGAATAAGCTTAAAACTTTGTCGGCGCTTGCCGTCGGCCAGTCTGTGGAAGGGGTTGTGACCAATATAACCGACTTCGGCGCTTTTGTTGATATCGGCGGCGTGGAAGGCCTGGTGCATATAAGCGACATAGCATGGCAGCACACGAAAAAAGTTTCCGACGCGCTCAAAAACGGCCAGAAAGTGAATGTCAAGGTTCTTAAAATTGACAAGGAAAAGGGCAAGATCTCTCTGGGCATTAAACAGCTTGTGGAACGCCCATGGCTGAAAGCGAAAGAGAAATATCCCGTGGGTTCTGTCGTAAAGGGAAAGGTTGCTTCAATTACCGACTTCGGTGTTTTTGTAGAGCTTGAACCCGGCATTGAGGGCCTTCTGCACGGCACCGAGATCTCCTGGTCCGAGCGCAACCCGAAACTAAAAGACCTCTACAAGCCCGGTCAGGAAGTGGAGCTTAAAATAATCGGCTTGGACAGCGACGAGGAAAGGATCTCGCTTTCCCTGAAAAAAATGGGTCAAAATCCCTGGGAAGATGTGGCCAAACAGTTCCCGGCCGGATCTAAAATAAAGGGAGTTGTCTCGCACCTTACCCCGTTCGGGGCTTTTATTAAATTATCGGGCGGCATAGAGGGGCTTATTCATGTGTCCGATATGTCCTGGACAAAGAAAGTCCGCCACCCGCAGGATGTTTTAAAAGAAGGCGAGGAAGTGGAATGCGTGGTTCGCGAGATAAATCTCAAAGACGAAAAAATTGCTCTCTCCATAAAACACCTTCATGAGGATCCGTTTAAAAAATTCGCCACGGGCAAAGTGGTTTCCGGAACCGTTAAGCGCATTGTGGATTTCGGCGCTTTCGTGGAAATTGAGGAAGGCATAGAGGCGCTGGTCCGGCTTTCCGAGATAAGCTTTGAGAAAATAGCGCATCCTTCCGAAGCTCTCAAGGTGGGCCAGAGCGTTGAAGCCAAAATAATAAAAAGCGATCTCGGGGACAAAAAAATTGACATCTCCATTAAAAAACTTGACAAAGACAGAGAGCGCGAGCTTTTGAAGAAATATGTCAACAAGGGCGAGAAGCCTACCCTCGGCGATATTCTGGAAGCAGATGAAGAATAACGGGTGTTCTGAAAGATACCCTTTTCTGCTGCAATAGCGGTCTTTGGCCAAAAAACGCGCGGCTCGGCAAGTTGCTCGGCTTGTGTATAGGCATACACGGCGCCTCGCAACTGTGCCGTTTTTGTCTCAAATACCGCTATTTCGCTGAGAAAAAGTATCATTCAGCCCACCCGTGAATGATATCCTAAACGGCATGCCGGCCTGAAGGCGCTTCGCAATAATCCTGTATCTTTGGGTGGATGGGGAAGCAATGGAATTGAAGCGAAAAAGTATCATTCAGCCCACCCGTGAATGATATCCTAAACGGCATACAAGCCCGCCTTGTGATTCAATGGCGGGGACTCAGACAATCAAAGCTGGTAACTCTGAAAAATACGCGCTCATTGCGGGCCTGAAGGCGCTTTGCAATAATCCTGTATCTTTGGGTGGATGGAAAAGGCAGGGATGTTAATTTGAGTCAGTTGAAAAAGTGTTTCAGACCGTCTTTGCGAGGAGTGCAACGACGAAGCAATCTTGTCGCTTCCTACGGAAAAGCGAGATTGCTTCTCTCCCTTCGGGAGATCGCAATGACAGGACATTTTTGAGGGTTTTTTAATTGACTCAATTTGTAATAACTTTGACGGAGATTATAATTGAAGAGCATAAGCTTATCTAAGGTTGTTTTATGTATGAGCTTATGCTCTTTGTTTTTTTCCGTGTCCGTTCGCGGGGCGGTCATAACAAAGCGTTATGACTGGGAGAAAAGCGAGGCCGCGAACTTTGACATCTACTATTACGGTTCGGCCGGCAAGAACCTTCTTCCCTACACTTCCGCGTATTTGGCTAACGCGCGCAAAAGAGCCCAAAGAGTGTTTCCAAAGGCGCCGGCAAAGGCGCCTTTTTTTCTTTACAACAGCCACAACGATTTTGAGGAAACAAACATCGTTGATATAGGCGAAGGGACAGGCGGAGTGACGGAGGCTTTCAAGAACCGTTTTCTTGTCGGGCACATGGGTTCCCAGCGCTACCTTGAGTATGTCATAAGCCACGAATACATACACGAAATTGAATTTGAGTATTTTTTCACCGGCTTCTGGCGCTCCGCCAGGCTTGTAAAAATTATTCTCTACCCGATATTTATTATGGAGGGGCTCTCCGAGTATTGTTCGGGCGATCTTGACAGCACGACCAGAGAGATGTATCTCCGAGACGCGGCGGTCTCCGGCCGGCTTTTTAAAATTCAACAGTTGTACAATTTCAGCCATGTCATGCCGCACCAGGTGACGCTCGCCTACAAGGAAAGCGAAGCATTTATGAGGTTTCTGGCGCAGGAATACGGCGAAGACAAGCTTGCCAAAATTTTGGAAAGCTATAAAGACAAGTACGACCCGGACTCGGTTTTCTATGATGTCATAGGGACAAGCCTGGGAAAGCTGGACAAGAAATTCCAGGAATACATGAGCTATAAATACAAAACCGCCGCGAAGGGCCTTGAGGAGCCCGAGAGCTACGGCACAAAAATAACCAGAGACGGGCCTTACCCGAGGTTTTTTGAAGGAGGGGTGCTGTCTCCCGACGGAGGGCGTCTCGCTTATATTTCCGATGAGCGGGGCCGAAAAGAGATTTACATTTATGATATGGCCTCAAAAAAGAAGAGCCGCCTGATAAGTCTGGCGTGCTCAATAAAGATAGAAAATATTCATTCGGACGGTTTTCCTCTGTCATTTTCGCAAAGCGGAAGGTATCTGGCCTTCTCGGCCGAGCGGCTTCAAAGGGATAACATATATATATATGATTTTAAGAGCCGCGAGCTCAAAGAGTTCGGGCCCGGAACTGAAAGCGTTTCTTCCCCGGTTTTTTCAAAAGATGAAAAAAAGGTGTATTTCGCGGGTCTAAAAGAAGGCTTTAAAAATATTTTTGAATACGAACTGGGTTCAGGCAATTTAGAGGCTCTGACGAACGGGGCTTATGATAAAACCGACCTTTCGCTTTCCCCTGACGGCGCAAGGCTGGTTTTTGCCGCTGAAAGGCGCTCCGCGGCTTCGCGAAGCGAATACGATCTGGCTCAGGTGGATATCGCTTCAAAAAACTTCGGATGGCTGACCGCTTATCCCGGGGATGAGCGCTGGCCTTCTTTCGCGCCGGACGGAACCATCTATTTTACTTCCGATACCGACGGCATCAGCGATATATATATGTTAAATGATAGCGGCTCAAGGCAGCGCATTACCAGAGTGCTTGGCGGCAACTTTTGCGCCTCTGTATCCAAAGACGGGAGCAAACTTGTTTTTTCATCGTTTAGAAACGGTTCTAAACATATATATGTAATGAGCCTTCCCGCCTCGCCTCTGCCCGGTGAGGTTATACCGGCCGCAAGCGATACTGTAAGCCCGCTGGCGCCGGTCAGCGCGGATTCCGCCTCGCCGTTACAGCCACGGGGTTTTCGCGCCCCGTTTTCCACGGACCTGTTTTTTCCCATGCTTTTCTATTCCTCCGTTGACGGCTTATATCTCGCGATGTATTACCAGGGCTCGGATTTTCTTGGAAACCATCAGGTGCAGGCCATGTCAAGCTACGCCGGAGGCCCCGAATACCTTGACTACCAGGCCGCGTACGGATTTCTGAAATACAGGCCGAAGTTTTATATTACGGTGTCCGGAAACGAGTATTTTGAAGACAGCCTTATGAAAGTTAAAAAAAGAAATAACCTTCAGTCTCTTTCACTGAGCTATCCGCTAAACAGGTACGAGTCGGTCGGCATAGGCGCCTCAACTATTGAGAGGCTGGGCTATTATTCGGAACAGCCCTGGTCAAATTTCAGGTTGCGGGACAATTCAATATCCGTTCAATACTCGCGCGATAACGCGGCCGGTCCCTATATGGAGGCGACGACGGGAAGCCGTCTGCTCCTGCGGGCTGATTTTTCCGATAAATACTGGGAGAGCGATTATACATACCAGAGTTTTGTCGCCGAAGGCCAGGCCTTTCTGCCGCTTTTCGGAGAAAATGTCCTGGCGGCAAGGATGTTTCTGGGCGAGAGCTTCGGGCCCAGCGCCGGTTATTTTAAACTCGGCGGTTTTGACAGGGTGAGGGGTTATTCTTCGGATTTGTCTGACGGTTATATCGGCAAAAAAATTATCTTTTCCAATGTGGAATGGCGTTTCCCGATATTCTATAATATTAATTATCATATGTGGTATTTCCTGCCGGATTTCTACTTTAAAACAATGTACGGCGCGGTTTTCGCGGATTCGGGGCTTGCCTGGAACGACGACTATGAACTGCAAAAAATAACCAACGAGCAGGCCAGGGGCAGTTACGGCGTTTCGCTGAGGGTTCATACATTTATTCTGCAGACTTTCCCGCTACTTTTGAATTTCCAGCTGGCCCGCCGGTTTGAGGGGCCGCATTATGTGTTCTATTTCGCGACCGGCACGAATTTTTAGGGGAAATTATGAATGAATTAATAGCCGTGGTTGACGACGAAAAAGATATTTTAGAGCTGATCTCGGTAAACCTGAAAAAAAACGGTTTTAAGGCCAGGTTATTCCAGGACGGCTCCGGTTTTCTTAAGGCCGCGGAAAAAAACGCCCCGGCCCTGGCAATACTGGACCTCATGCTTCCCGACATGGACGGATTTGAAATATGCCGGCGGATGAAAGGTAGCGCCGGCCTTTCTTCTATTCCCGTCATCATGCTTACGGCAAAATCGGAGGAAACCGATAAGGTTCTCGGGCTTGAACTTGGAGCCGACGATTACATGACCAAGCCGTTTTCGCCGAGGGAACTGGTGGCGCGGGTCAAGGCTGTTCTTCGCAGAAAAACTCCGGCCGCGCCCGCCTCTGACAGGGGCGCCTTTGTCATTGACAGGGAAAAATTTGAGGTCCGGTCGGAGGGCAAAAAGGTTGGCCTGACAACAACGGAATTTAAAATTCTTGAGCTCCTCGCGTCTAAAAGGGGTTTTGTGTTTTCCAGAGACAAAATTCTTGACGCCGTATGGGGCGGCGATATAGTAGTTACGGACAGGACGGTGGATGTTCATATAACGAACTTGCGCGATAAACTCGGGAAGGCCGGGGCCCTGATAAAAAACATCAGGGGTGTCGGCTATAAGCTGGAAGAATGAAAAAGACGCTGTTGTTTAAAATCTTTTCAGGCTATATTTTTATCACTCTCGCCCTTTCAGGCATGATAGTGGTTTTTTCGTTTAACACTATAAGGCAGTATTATATAAACTCGCTGACCGCGGAACTCGTGGATCTGTGCCGCGTCGCCGCTCCCCGCGCCGAGGCTTACCTTAAATCAAACGACAGAGGCGCGCTCAACAGGTATATTTCCGAGACGGGTGAAAGAATAAGCAAAAGGCTGACCATAGTTGATTCGGACGGCACGGTTCTGGCTGACTCGCAGAAAGACCCGGCTTCCATGGGCAATCACAGGAACAGGCCCGAGATAGCCCAGGCTTTCGGCGGCGCGAGCGGAACGGCTATCCGTTTCAGCTCAACGGTGCAGGAAGAGATGCTCTATGTTGCCGTGCCGGTTTCCGGAGCCCGGGGCGGCAAAGCGGTGATAAGGGCCAGTATATACCTTAAAGATGTAAACAAGCTGCTCGCGGAGATAAGGCTGCGCATTATATACGCGACCGGCGTAATTCTCGCGGTGTCGCTGTTCGGCGCGTTTCTTTTCTCAAAAAGCCTTTCAAGCCCGATTGAAAAACTCAAATACGCCGCGGGCAAACTGGCCGGCGGAGATTTTAAGGCAAAAGTTGACGGCGTAAAAAGCGGCGAACTGGCGGGGCTCGCGGAGGGTTTTAACAATATGTCGGCTAAGATCAATGATCTTTTTGCCGAACTATCAAAAAAACAGAACGAGTTAAACACAATAATTAATACGATACCGGAAGGCCTTTTCGTGGTGGATTCCGGCGGCAGGTTGAGCAGGTGCAACTCGGCTTTCAGGGCAATCGCCGCCAGCGAAAGCGCTGAAGGCAGGTTTTTATGGGAAGTGGCCCGCTCGGAAGGCCTGCGAGAGCTGGTTGAATCGGTTAAAGCGGAAGGCCGCGAAGGTTCCGGCGAAGTTGAGTTAAACGCCAAAACCTATCTCACCAGTGTTTCGCCCCTGGGCGCTTCGGGTGAACTCGTGGCTGTAATGCACGATATAACCGATATTAAAAACCTTGAAAACAGGAAAAAGGAGTTCGTGGCCAATGTTTCGCATGAGCTTAAAACACCTCTTACGGTAATAAAAGGTTTTGCTGAAACACTGGAAAGCGAGGTCAGCGAAAGCGGGCGGCGTTACCTGGATATTATCAGCGGGCATACGGACAGGCTTATAAATATCGTCAAAGATCTTCTGCTTCTCTCGGAACTTGAGGCAAAGGGTTTTGTTTTAAACGCCGAACCGGTGGACTTGAAAGTTCTGGCCTCCAATGTTGCGGGCATTTTTGAAAATGCCGCCAGAGAGAAGAATATCGCCTTGAAGCTGGAAATAAAATCAAACATCAGCGCCATTAAAGGCGATCCGTTCAAGCTGGAACAGGTTTTTACAAATCTTATTGATAACGCGATTAAGTATTCCGAGAAGGGCGAGGTGCTTGTCTCGCTTTTTCAGGACAAAACTCATACCATGATAACGGTTTCCGATAACGGCTTCGGCATTTCCGTTGAGAGCCTGCCGCATATTTTTGAAAGGTTTTATGTGGCCGATAAGTCCCGCTCAAGAAAAGCCGGAGGAACGGGGCTTGGCCTTGCCATAGTTAAGCATATTGTTATGCTGCACAACGGCCATATAAGCGTGGAAAGCACGCCGCAGGTCGGTTCAAATTTTACCGTAACTCTTCCGCAGGGATAAACCCGCCTCTGTCATTTCTGTTTAATATTCCGACGATGAATCTAATCTCAAACGCCCCGAAAAAAGGGCGTTTTTTTTTCTTAACAAACATTTAACACTGCCTTTATATCCTCTTAACCGTATTTGTTTATACTTATGGCAAATAAATGAAACGAGAAATCGGGAGGCCCCGGTCAAGACAGGCGTTAGAGAAAGGTCGTTTTGTTGGCCGTTCAATGGTTTGATGTATTTAATACAAGAAGTTAACCGCTTAGGAAGAGGTGACGAGCCGGCCGCAAGGCCGGACACAAGAGGAGAAACCTTAGGTTTCTCTGATTGGGAGCGTTCAAGCGTCAACAGCTTGAACAACTCAAAGAGTAAGCCCGAGCCTCCGGCAAGGGCGCGACTAAAAGGAGATTAAAATGAAAAAAATGTTTGGTTTTGTAATGGCAGGGATTATAGCGGTGGCGGGATTCGCCTTGCAGGCAGGCGCGGCTCAGAAAGTCAGTAAAATTGTATTGGAAGGTTCAACAACGGTTCTGCCTATAGCCCAGATGGCGGCCGAGGATTTTATGAACAACAACGCGGGAATTGAAATATCGGTGCGCGGAGGCGGATCGGGTGTGGGCATAACTTCGTTGATTGAAGGAAGGTGTGACATAGCGGATTCCTCAAGGGCTATAAAAGATTCCGAGCTTTCCAAAGCGGCCTCAAAAGGTATCTCGCCAAAGGCCAATGTTGTGGCCATGGACGGCATAGTGGTTGTGGCGCATCCTTCAAACCCGGTAAACGGGTTGACAAAACAGCAGGTCAAAGACATCTTCTCCGGCAAAATTTCTAACTGGTCGGAAGTGGGAGGCAGGAACGAGAAAATCATAGCTGTTTCGCGTGACAGCGCCAGCGGCACCTTTGAGGCCTTCGGAGAACTCGCTTTGCACGGCGCCAAAGTGCGCCCTGACGCACTGATGCAGGCCTCAAACCAGGCCATAGCCGGAACTGTTTCAAAAACCCCAACGGCCATAGGCTATGTGGGAATAGGCTACATAAGTCAGTCGGTGAAAGCGATTCCCGTTGAAGGTGTTTCCGCTTCAAAACAGACAGTTCTATCAGGTAAATATCCTTACGCGAGGCCTCTTTTTATGTATACAAACGGACCGGCAAAGGGATCCGTAAAAGAGTTTCTTGATTTTGTGCTAAGCAAGGAAGGCCAGGCGCTGGTTGAAGCAGAAGGTTTTATCGGGTTGAAATAGCGCTCCATAAATATTTCAGGGAGTTATCGTGTCAAGGTTAAAGGAAAAAATATACCGCTGGCTGTTTACGGCGCTTGCTTTCTCTTCCCTGCTGTTTCTTGTGGGGATTATGGCGGTGCTTTTTAAAGAGGGGCTTCCGGTTTTTAAGGAAGTCAGCCCGGCGAATTTTATATTCGGCAAAAGCTGGTATCCGACTTACAGTGTTCCCGAGTTCGGCATTCTGCCGCTTATTCTGGCTTCCCTGTGGGTTACGGCGGGCGCGGTCGCCGTAAGCGTCCCGCTCGGGATAGGTTCGGCTCTCTATATTCATGAGCTTGCCGGAAAAAAACAGAAGGCGGTTCTCAAGCCCCTCATTGAGATGCTTGCCGCGATTCCGTCAATTGTTTTCGGTTTTTTTGGAATGGTGGTGGTAGCTCCGTTTTTGCAGAAAGTTTTCGCGATACCCACCGGACTCTGCGGTCTGACCGCGAGCGTTGTGCTGGGCATAATGGCCATACCAACCGTTTCCAGCCTGGCTGATGACGCGCTGGGTTTTGTGCCGCGCAGTTTCAAGGAGGCTTCTTACGCTTTGGGGGCAAACCGCTGGCAGACGCTTTATAAAGTTGTCATACCGGCCGCGGGCTCTGGAATATCAACCGCGATAATATTAGGCATGAGCAGGATAGTCGGAGAGACTATGACGGTGCTGATGGTTTCAGGCGGAGCGGCCGTAATGCCGTCGTCATTTTTGCAGCCGATGAGGCCGCTTACTTCAACTATTGCCGCGGAGATGGGCGAGGCCGCGATGGGGGGCACGCACTACCACGCGCTTTTCGCGATAGGGCTGGTTTTGTTCCTCATCACGCTTGTTTTTAATGTAGCGGCCGAGGTTATAAGCAGGAGATACAGAATCAAGCTCGGCTTGAACAGATGAATTTGGAGAGGGAAAAATGCAAAATGATAAAGTTCCTCTTTCCGGCAAAATCAAAACCGCCGGAAAGTTAAAAAATAAAATAGTTCAAAATATCGGTTTTATCGCGCTTTTTGCCGCGATATTGATAACTTTATTTTTTCTGGGCTCAATAATATATTTTATCGCGTCGCGCGGAGCAGGGGCGCTCTCCTGGGAGTTTATTACACAGGGGCCGAGGCGGGCCATGACTCAGGGCGGAGTGGCGCCGGCTATCGTCGGCACTTTATACCTTACCCTGGGCGCCGTTTTAGTGGCATTGCCGCTGGGTTTGTCCACCGCGATTTATCTTTGCGAGTACAGCCCGGGCGGCCTGCTGGTTAACATTATAAGGACTAGCATAAACAATTTAGCCGGGGTTCCTTCGGTGGTCTTCGGCCTTTTCGGCCTGTCGGTTTTTGTAAAATTGTTCGGTTTCGGAGTTTCAATTCTTTCGGGCAGTTTGACGCTTGGCATACTGATACTGCCCGGCATAATCTCGGCGGCGCAGGAGGCTCTTATAGCCGTGCCGAGGTCAATACGGGAGGCTTCGCTGGCTCTCGGCGCGACGCAGTGGCAGACGATAAGAAAAACGGTTCTGCCCGCTGCCCTGCCCGGCATACTGACCGGAGTGATACTAAGCATAGGCCGCGCTGCCGGAGAAACCGCGCCCATTCTTTTTACCGCGGCCACATTTTTCTCCCGGGGATACCCGGACTCGGTGTTTTCCGAAACCATGGCTTTGCCGTATCATATATACGCTTTGATGACGGAAGGCACCCATCCCGTAGAGCAGACGGCCATAGCGTACGGGAGCTCATTGTTACTATTATTGCTGGTTTTATCTGTTTCCGCGGTTGCCATTTACGCGAGGCAGAGCCAAAGGAGCGTTTATGGACATTAATCCCGCCAGGATAAGCGTTGAAAACCTGAATTTTTATTACGGGAACAAGCAGGCGCTTAAAAATATTAACCTCAACATTTTTGAAAAAAAGGTCACCGCCATAATCGGGCCTTCGGGATGCGGAAAATCAACATTCATAAGGCTCTTAAACAGGATGAACGATCTTGTTCCCGGCGGCAGAGTTGAGGGCAGTATTCTGCTTGACGGCAGTGATATCAACGCTCCGGAGGCCGATGTGGTAGATATAAGAAGGCGGGTGGGCATGGTTTTCCAGAAGCCAAACCCTTTCGCGAAATCTATTTCCCAGAATATCAGTTACGGCCTTGAGCTGGAAGGCAGCCGGAAAAAAGATTTCATTGAGCGTAAGATTGAGGAATCCCTTAAAAAAGCCGCCCTCTGGGAAGAGGTAAAAGACAGGCTTGACGAGAGCGCTTTGGGGCTTTCGGGCGGGCAGCAGCAGAGGCTCTGCATAGCGCGCTGCCTGGCGGTGGAGCCAGAGGTGATACTTTTTGACGAGCCCTGCGCGAGCTTGGACCCCATCTCAACAAAAAAAATTGAGGAGCTCATCTTAGAGTTAAAAAAAGATTATACTATTATTATTGTGACCCATAACATGCAGCAGGCCGCCAGGGTCTCGGATTACACGGCTTTTATGTACCTGGGCGAGCTTGTGGAATTCGGTCACACGGAAAAGGTCTTCACGGTGCCAAAAGAGAAGAGGACGGAAGAATACCTATCGGGCAAATTCGGTTGAGCCCTCGCCGTAAACGGTAAAACTACAGCCAAAAGGAGATAAAATGCTTGATGAAAAACTGATTGAACTCAAAAAAGAAATTGTTGAATACGCGACTCTGGTTGAAAAAATGGTAAAAAAGAGCCTTGAAGGACTGCTTTTAAAGGACAGACAGGCGCTTCTTGAGGTGATGCAGAAAGACGAGCCCCGCGTGAACGCGTATGAAATTGACATTGATGAATTATGCACCAATCTTATAGCCCAGTACCAGCCGAGGGCCAAAAACTTACGGATAATTTTGATGGTTCTTAAAATGAGCAATGACCTTGAAAGGATGGGCGACCACGCGGTCAATATTGTTGAGAGCGCCCTGTTTTTATCCGAGAGGCCTGATGTCAAGCCGCTTGTGGACATACCAAAAATGGGAGAGCTGGTCACAAAAATGCTCAGCGACGGAATAAACTCGTTTGTGAACGAAGATGCCGAGCTCGCCAAAAGCGTCTGCAAAAGCGATAACCTTGTTGACGATCTCAAGGACAAAGTGTTTCTTGAGTTAAGCAGAATAATGGGGCAGGATCCTTCTACAATAGAGCGTTCGCTTCACCTGCTTAGAATAAGCGGCAATCTTGAAAGGATAGCCGATCTCTCCACTAATTTATGCGAGGATGTAATGTTTGTGGTTGAAGGAAGAGTCATAAAACATCACAGGGAGGAACAGGAAAATGCCCGCTGAAACGCCTTGGTATCTCAAGCAGTCGCCGCTTGGAGCCGCTTACGCCCATTTTTCAAATGTCGCGGTACAAAAAACCGTTCTGGACGCTAAAACAAAAGAGCTGATAAGGCTGGCCGTCGCCTCGGTTTTCAGATGCCCGCACTGCACCGAGCATCATGTTAAGGACGCGCTTGCCGCTGGCGCCACAAAACAGGAGGTTTCGGAAGCCATACTGCTTTCAGCGCTCCAGTCCGCCGGTACCCAGCTCAACTGGCATAAGGAATTTTTTAAGGATACACTGGCCGCGGGTGAATAGCGGCGTCTTACCATATATATATGTATAGGCGGCCCTGAATTGTCCGCTAACCATTTTTGTTACGCGTGGTGAGGAAACATTCTTGTGCAAAGGTCTTGAGGATGCGACTTGGCATACAAGAGCATCCTCACGAAGCCGCCGGTGTGTGGACGGCGGCGTCCTTTGCGAAGAATCGTTTCCGAACTTATCCTCTTGACTTAAAATTTAAAATTTCTTATAATCTACACTTCACTAACAGAAGAGAGGTATAATTTCAATGATCCCAAAGACCTATTTACCCAAACAGGAAGAAATCAAAAGAGGCTGGCACCTGATAGACGCGAGCGGCAGGCCGCTCGGCAGGCTCGCCACTCAGGCAGCGAACATTCTGCGCGGAAAAACGAAGCGCATCTATACCCCGCATCTTGACTGCGGCGACTTCGTTGTCGTCACAAACGCTGAGAAAGTCGTGCTCACCGGCGACAAATTAAACCAGAAAATTGACTACCGCCATTCGGGTTATTCGGGCGGAGATGTCTATACCCCGTACAGCAAGCTCATGGCTGACAATCCCCAGAAGGCGATACGCCTTGCCGTCAAGGGAATGCTGCAGCACAACAGGCTTGGCAGCAAGCAGATAGTAAGGCTCAAGGTTTACAAGGGTTCGGCCCATCCGCATTCGGCCCAGTTCGCGAAATCCGAAACGAAATAATTTTAATCCGCGGTAATATTTAAAGGAGACAAGATGAGTCAATCAGCTAATACGCCGATTATGGCGACCGGGCGCAGAAAAAACGCCACGGCAAGAGTAAAGGTGCTTCCCGGCAGCGGAAAAATTTCAGTTAATAACCGCACGATGGACGAGTATTTCGGAGGTCTTGGCAGGCATAAGATGGAAGCCGCCAGGCCGCTTGATTATTCAAAAGAATCCAAGGGATACGACTATTACATAGATGTAATGGGCGGCGGCATAGCAGGGCAGTCCGGCGCTATCCGCCACGGTTTATCCCGCGCGATGCTTAAAATTGACCCCTCAAGCAAAGCAACCCTTAAAAAAGAAGGCCTTTTAACGCGCGATCCGAGAATGGTTGAGCGTAAAAAGCCCGGCAGGCCGAAAGCTCGCAAGAGATTCCAGTTCTCTAAGAGATAAGCTTAAGGCTGTAGCCCGAGAAATCATGAATAATATTTGGACAAAGACGTCCTTTATAGCACGCAGAAGTGCAATAGGGCGTTTTTTGTTTAAATAAAATACAGGAGAAATTTCATGGCTAAGAAAGCGATAAATAATTTGTCTTCAACCGAACAGATGTACGGACAGAATGTGTTTGGCATAAAAAACATGCGCAAATACCTTTCGCAGAAAACATATAATTCCCTTGTGGCAACCATCAGAGAGGGAAGGTCTCTTGATCCGAAAATAGCCGACGAAGTGGCCGGCGCGATGAAAAAATGGGCTGTCTTAAAGGGCGCCACTCATTTCACCCACTGGTTTCAGCCTTTAACCGGCGGAACCGCGGAAAAGCACGATTCGTTCATAGTTCCCGACGGCGAAGGCGGAGTAATGATGAAGTTCTCGGGCAAAGAACTTACCCAGGGCGAGCCCGACGCCTCCAGCTTTCCGTCAGGCGGGCTTCGCGCGACTTTTGAAGCGCGCGGCTATACCGCCTGGGATCCCACAAGCCCGGCCTTCGTTAAGGAGAGCGAGAGCGGCGCGGTTCTCTGCATACCCACCGCGTTCTATTCCTACAACGGCGAAGCTCTTGACAAAAAAACACCGCTTCTGCGCTCAATACATTCTCTCGCCAAACAGGTGAACCGCCTGGCGAAGCTGTTTAACATTAAAGGGAATGTCCGCCCCTACGCCACACTCGGAGCCGAGCAGGAATACTTCCTTATAGACAAAGAGTTTTATTTAAGAAGGCTTGACCTGCTTCAGACCGGCCGCACGCTGTTCGGCAGAAGGCCCTCAAAGCACCAGCAGATGGAAGACCATTATTTCGGAGCAATAAAACCGAGAGTCCTTGAGTTCATGGAAGACCTGGACCGCGAACTCTGGAAGCTTGGTATTCCTTCAAAAACAAGACATAACGAAGTCTGCCCCGCGCAGTTTGAAATCGCTCCGGTTTTTGAAGAGCAGAACCTCGCGGTTGACCACAACATGATGACCATGGAAGTTTTAAGGCAGCTTGCCGACAAACACGACTTTGTCTGCCTCCTGCACGAGAAACCTTTCGCGGGAGTAAACGGTTCTGGCAAACATAACAATTGGGCGCTTTGCGGCCCGGACGGCAAGAACTGGCTTACGCCGGGAGACAACCCGCACGAGAACGCGAAATTTCTTACAGTTATAGCCGCGCTTATGAAAGCTATTGACACAAACGCCGGGATGCTCAGGGGCGCTGTCGCGACCGCCGGCAATGATCACAGGCTTGGCGCCAACGAGGCTCCTCCGGCTATTCTTTCAATATTCCTCGGCGAACAGCTTACAGATATTATTGACCAGATAGAGAAAGGCGGAGCGAAGAGCTCAAAAGAAGGCGGCACGCTTGAAGTCGGAGTCACCTCGCTTCCCAAACTCGCTCGGGATGTCACCGACCGCAACAGAACCTCTCCTTTCGCTTTCACGGGCAATAAATTTGAGTTCCGCGCCGTGGGTTCCAACCAGAACTGCGCCGGCCCCAATATTGTGCTTAACACTATAGTCGCGGAAGCGCTTGACGAAATCTGCACGGACCTTGAAGCCGCGGTTAAATCCGGGAAGGATTTCAATGAATCGCTCCAGGGTTTACTGCAGAAAATAGTGAAAAAACACAAGAGAATACTTTTCAACGGCGACAACTACACCGAAGAGTGGCACAAGGAAGCGGAAAAGAGAGGGCTGCTCAATCTCAAAACTACTCCCGATGCCCTTGAGGAAACCATAACTCCCGCCGTTATAAAGCTTTTTGAAAAGCACAGTGTGCTTTCAAAGACAGAGCTGGAATCAAGGTACGAAATATATAAAGAGCAGTACGAGAAGACAATTAAGATAGAGTCCGGCGTCGCTCTTGAAATGGCCAAGACTCTGATTTCTCCTGCGGTAGTGCGGTATCAGAAAGAACTTGCCGGCGCCCTTTCCAAGCTCAAAAAGCTTGAGGCGCCCGCTTCCAAAACAAGCGAGCATCTTTCTAAAATATCGGGGCTTTCCGAGGATCTTTTCGGCGCCATCGCCAAGCTTGACGAAGTCGCCGGCGGGCACTCCATGGAGAAAATCATTGACGCCATGAAACAACTGCGCGCCGTGGTTGATTCTCTTGAAGAGATCATGCCCAGGGACACCTGGCCGCTTCCTACCTACGCTGAAATGATGTTTTTGATGTAACAGTATTTTGATAAATTGGTTGTCGTAAGTTCCGCGGGCCTGCTATGAACTGTCAAGTTTATAGTATGCCCGCGGGCTGTCAAATGGGAAAATATGAATAACGCGAATCTGCCCAAAAATATCGGCCTTTATAACCCGGAGTATGAACACGACTCCTGCGGGGTCGGTTTTGCCTGCAGTATCAAAGGCGTTAAATCCAACGAGATAGTCAAAAACGGCCTTAAAATACTCAACAGCCTCGCTCACCGCGGGGCCACCGGAGCCGACCCCAAAACCGGCGACGGAGCCGGCATACTTATTCAGATGCCGCACGAGTTTATGCTGAAGGCCGCTCTTGCCGCCGGCATAAAGCTTCCTTCTTTCGGCGAGTACGGCACGGGCCTCATATTTTTACCTCAGCAGGCCGATGACAGAAAGCTATGCAAAGAGATATTAGAAAAAACCGCCGCTGAATACGGCCAGCGGGTCCTCGGCTGGAGGAGCGTTCCGGTGGATAATTCCGATATCGGAGTGACGGCGCGCCAAACCCAGCCTGTGATTGAGCAGGTATTCATCGCGAAAAACCCCGCAGTAACGCTTCAGCGGGATTTTGAAGTTAAACTTTACATCATAAGAAAGGTCTCCGAGAAAAAAATAAGGGAGTCGGGGGCCGCTCAAAAAGCTTTTTTCTATGTGCCGAGCCTCTCTTCAAACACTTTTATTTACAAGGGCCTTCTAACGCCCCAGCAGGTGGAAAACTTTTTTGTTGATTTAAAAGACGAATCCATTCAAAGCGCCATAAGCCTTGTGCACTCCCGTTACAGCACCAATACTTTTCCGACCTGGGACCTGGCTCAGCCGTTCCGTTATCTCGCGCATAACGGGGAAATAAACACATTGCGGGGCAATGTTAACTGGATGAGGGCCAAAGAAGCTCTGCTGTCGTCGGAAATATTCGGCGCTGACATTGAAAAAATAAAACCTATAGTGGTTTCGGGCGGAAGCGACTCGGCGATGCTGGATAATGTTTTTGAGCTTTTGACTCTTGCCGGCAGGTCCACGGCCCATGCCATGCTTATGCTTATACCCGCGGCCTGGGAGCACAACAGGCTTCTTGACGATTCCATGAGGAGTTATTATCAATACCAGAACTGCATTATGGAGGCCTGGGACGGGCCGGCAGCCATCGCGTTTACCGACGGCATTAATGTCGGCGCGGTTCTTGACAGAAACGGGCTTCGCCCGGCGCGCTACATAGTGACAAAAAACGACCTTGTTGTTATGGCTTCCGAAGTCGGAGTATTAGACATTGATCCGGCCCTGATAGCCCACTCGGGAAGGCTTGAACCGGGTAAAATATTTTATATTAACACCAAAGAGGGCAGGATAGTCAGCGACGACGAGGTTAAAAGAACTATTTCGTCAAGCCGGCCCTATTCCAAATGGGTCAGGGAAAACATTGTAGACCTGGACTCCCTGCCAAAAGTTGAGCCGAGGGAGAAAATATCCGGGGATCTGATGACGGTCCTTAAGAGCTTCGGTTATACCCGGGAAGACTTAAAAATTATTATCAAACCCATGCTGGAAACCGCCCAGGAACCGGTCGGCTCCATGGGAAACGACGCGCCGCCCGCCGTGCTTTCCCGCAAAAACCAGCTTTTATATAATTACTTCAAACAACTTTTCGCTCAGGTCACCAATCCTCCGATAGATTCCATCAGGGAAGAGATAGTAATGAGCCTTGAGTGCTATATGGGGCCGCGCAGGAATATTTTAAGCGAGGTGCCCGAGCACTGCCATCGCCTTCGCCTGAAGCATCCCGTTCTTACTAACGGTGATCTGGAAAAAATTAAGAAAATAGACATTCCGGGTTTTAAGACAAAAGTCATATCCACGCTTTTTAATCCCGCCGATGAATCGGATTTCACCGCGGCCCTTGATAGGATCAGCGTTGAGGCCGAAGCCGCGGTCAAAGATGGCTATACATATATAGTATTAAGCGACAGGGGCACCGGTAAAGACCGCGCGGCTCTCCCCGCCCTTTTGGCGGTGGGCGCGGTTCACCAGCACCTGGTCAGAAAAACAGTCAGAGCCCAGGTAGCGCTTATAGTGGAAAGCGGCGAGCCCAGAGAGGTGCACCATTTTGCCCTGCTCTTCGGATTCGGCGCCGGAGCCGTTAACCCCTATCTTGCTTTTGAGGCCTGCAGGTATTCCATCTCGGAGGGAGTGGCCGAGCTTGACGAGAAGAAGGCCGAGGAAAACTACATTAAAGCCGTAAATAAAGGCATTCTTAAAATACTTGCTAAAATGGGTATCTCAACACTGCAGAGCTACCGCGGCGCGCAGATTTTTGAAGCGCTGGGCCTTGGCGACGATATTATCAACCGCTGTTTCTCGGGTACCGTTTCAAGGATAGGCGGCGCGGATTTTTCCGTAATAGCAAAAGAGACAATCTTGCGCCATCGGGAAGCCTATCCGGAAATTGAGGGCCCCGTAATGCTGGATTCAGGCGGAGTTTACAGCTGGAGGCGCGACGGCGAATTCCATTTATGGAACCCCGACAGTATTTCAGCCATCCAGGACGCCGTCAGGAATAATGATTACGGCCGCTACAGGGAATTCGCGGCTCTTATAAACGACCAGTCAAAAGACCCGGTTTCACTGAGAAGCCTGCTGAAATTTAAAACTACTAAGCCGGTACCCGTTGAAGAGGTTGAGCCCGTCGGCGAGATATTCAAGCGCTTCGCGTCGGGCGCTATGAGCTTCGGCTCAATAAGCAAAAACGCCCACGAGACTATAGCTATTGCCATGAACCGCATCGGCGGGAAATCCAACACCGGCGAGGGCGGCGAGGACCCGGCGCGCTTTAAGCCGCTTTCCAACGGCGATTTAAAAAGGAGCGCGATAAAGCAGGTGGCCTCGGGGCGCTTCGGAGTAAACGCCAATTACCTTATTAATGCCGACGAGATACAGATAAAAATAGCGCAGGGCGCCAAACCGGGCGAGGGCGGACAGCTTCCGGGCCATAAAGTCAGCAAGATAATAGCCAGGACCCGCTATACGACGCCCGGAGTTACTCTTATTTCGCCGCCGCCCCACCACGATATTTATTCCATTGAAGACCTTGCCCAGCTTATTTTTGATTTAAAAAATATTAATCCGACGGCGCGCATAAGCGTTAAGCTTGTTTCCGAGATTGGCGTAGGCACGGTGGCCGCCGGTGTGGCCAAGGGCCATGCCGATATGATTCTTATTTCCGGCGGTGACGGCGGCACGGGAGCCTCCCCGGTCAGCTCTATCAAGCATGCCGGCCTTCCGTGGGAGCTAGGGCTTGCGGAAACTCATCAGACTCTTGTGCTAAACGACCTGCGCAGCAGGGTGCGCCTTCAGGCTGACGGACAAATCAGAACCGGCCGCGATATAGCCATAGCCGCCATGCTCGGCGCCGAGGAATTCGGGTTCGCGACCACTCTTCTGATAATTATGGGCTGCGTTATGCTGCGCCACTGCCATATGGATACCTGCTCGGTCGGCATAGCCACTCAGAACGATCTGCTGGAAAAAAGGTTCAGCGGCAGGCCCGAATACATAGTGAATTATTTTAATTTCATCGCCCAGGATTTAAGAGAGATTATGGCGGGACTGGGCATAAGAAAGATTGACGATCTTGTGGGGCGCTCGGACCTTCTGGAACAGAACAGCTCCATACTTCCCTGGAAAGCCGGCAAAATAGATTTTTCTAAGATTCTTTTCAGGCCGGACAGCGCCGGCAAGTCCGGCGTAAGAAAAATGTTTGAGCAGAACCACAATATAGATTCCGTGCTGGACAAAAAACTTATTGAACTCTCGGCGCCTGCCCTTAAGAACCGGAAAAATGTAAGGATAGAGCTTCCCGTGAACAACACCAACCGCTCGCTCGGCGCCATGCTAAGCGGCGAGGTCTGCAGGGTTTACGGAGAAGAAGGGCTTTTTGATGACGCAATATGGTGCAGGTTCTCCGGCATCGCCGGACAGAGTTTCGGAGCCTTTCTTGCCAACGGCGTCACTTTTGAGCTGGAGGGACTGGCTAACGACTATGTCGGCAAAGGCATTTCGGGCGGCAAGATAATTATTTATCCGAGCAGAAAATCCTGTTATAAGTCGGATGAAAACATAGTCATAGGCAATACTACTTTCTACGGAGCCATTGACGGCGAAGCCTACATTATGGGCGTGGCGGGCGAGCGTTTCTGCATAAGGAACTCGGGCTTAAACGCCGTAGTTGAAGGCGTCGGAGACCACGGCTGCGAGTACATGACCGGCGGAAAGGTCGTGGTTATAGGGAAAACAGGCCGCAATTTCGCCGCCGGCATGTCGGGCGGAGTGGCTTATGTGCTTGACGAAGACGGGCAGTTTCGCGACAGGTGCAACCTCGGCATGGTTGAACTGGAAGCGCTAAACGACGGCGACAGGGCGAACCTTAGGACTCTTATTCATAATCATTTTATTTACACGGGAAGCGCCAAGGCAAAGACAATAATTGACAATATGCAGGACTATGTCGGAAAATTCGTGAAGGTTTTCCCGATAGAATATAAAAACATACTGGCTTCTTCCAAAGCTACGGAAGATTCCGGAGAAGGTGATTAAGTTGGCAGACCCGAAAGGTTTTTTAAAGCTTAAGAGAGAGTCAGGTTCCTACCGTCCCGTTGAGGAGCGCCTGAAAGATTACCGCGAGGTAAGCGTTTCCCGTTCGCCCGATCTGTCGGTTGACCAGGCCTCGCGGTGCATGGACTGCGGCACGCCTTTCTGCCACTGGGCCTGCCCCATAGCGAATTATATACCGGAGTGGAACGACCTGGTATTCAATAAAAAATGGGACAAAGCCTTTGAAATGCTTTCAAATATGAATAATTTTCCGGAGTTCACCGGCAGGCTCTGCCCGGCGCTCTGCGAATATTCCTGCGTGCTCGGCATTAACGACGACCCGGTGACTATCAGGGAAAATGAGCTCGCGATAATAGAATACGCTTTCAGCAATAATTTGGTTCCCGCGGTAAAGCCTTCGGCAAAAACAGGCAAGAAGGTGGCTGTCATAGGCTCCGGGCCTGCGGGCCTGGCCTGCGCCGATCAGCTCAATAAAGCGGGCCATGAGGTGACCGTATACGAGAAGGACCGCAATCCCGGCGGTATTTTGCGCTACGGCATACCCGATTTTAAACTGGACAAAAAAATAGTTGAACGCAGAATAAACCTGATGAAGCAGTCCGGTGTTAAATTTGAGGCCGGGGTAAATGCCGGCGTGGATGTCAGGGCCGAAGAACTAATGAATAAATTTGATGCCATGGTTATATGCGCCGGGAGCAGGACGCCGCGCGACATGAAGATAGAAGGCAGAGAGCTTAAGGGCGTATATTTTGCCATGGACTATCTCATGCAGTCCAACAGAAGGGTCTCGGGAGAAAAAATAGAGTCGGAAATCATAGATGCCGCCGGGAAAAATGTCGTGGTTATCGGCGGGGGAGACACCGGGTCGGACTGCGTCGGAACGGCCCGCAGGCAGGGCGCAAACTCGGTGGTTCAACTGGAGCTTCTGCCCTGCCCGCCCGAGACCAGGAGCAAAGACTATCCCTGGCCGTTTTACCCCGTTCTTTTAAAGACCACTTCAAGCCATGAAGAAGGCTGTAACCGCCAGTGGTCGGTTTCAACAAAGAAATTCCTCGGCAAAAACGGAAAGCTTACCGGCCTTTCCTGCGTAAAGGTTGATTTCAGCCAGAGATACGCCAACAACAGGCCTGTGATGAAAGAAGTTCCCGGCAGCGAGTTTGAGATAGCGGCAGATATGGTTGTGCTTGCAATGGGTTTTGTCGGGCCGGAAAAGATCGGAATGATAAGCGGCCTTCAGCTTGAGCTGGATGTCAGGGGCAATATCAGGGCGGATGCCGATTTTATGACTTCAAAAAAAGGCGTTTTCGCCGCCGGAGACGCCCGCAGAGGCCAATCCCTTATAGTCTGGGCCATTTCCGAAGGCCGCAAAGCGGCTCAAAATGTAGACAAGTTCCTTATGGGTAAGACCCGCCTTCCTTCCGTTTAGGCAATTCACGCTTAATCAAAATAATCCGGTCATTTTTCAATCACAAAAAGTCCTGTCACGGCGCACGGTTATGCCCTTCACCGTCCTTTTTTTTGTCCCGGTTCTCACTTTTATTTCAAAATCCGGATTAAAAATCAAACATTTCTATTAAAAAACCCTTGACATTTATATGCAAATATATTATAAAACTATTGTATTAGCCGTTGATATTTGAATAAGGTTTTTAAATTTGGTCGGTGTTTTTGTTAGGTTTTAGAGAGGTGTCCTATGCCTATGATGAAGAAGCCGGAAGTGGTCAAGCGCGTTGCCGAAGTTGCAGATATAACGCAGGGAGACGCAAACAGGGCGATAAAATCTTTGGTTAAGGTAATCCAGGAAGCGATGAAGAACGGCGAGGTGATATCGCTTTCCGGTCTGGGTTCATTCCGCACGAAGCCGCGCAAGGCCCGTCAGGGAAGAAATCCCAAAACAGGGGAGATAATACCTGTCCCCCCCGGAAAAAAGATATCTTTCAAACCCACAACAACCTTGCGGAAGCTGATTCAATAATCCCCGTAAATTCAAATGGAAAATATCAAAGTACGCGGGCTGCCGGTTATTTCCGGCTGGATTTTTATTTTTTGGGGAATCGTAGTTTCCCTGAAGGGTTTTTACGACGCTTTCTGGGGAGAGCCGGAGGCGAACATATACTCTCCGAAAAAGTGGGAGTTTATTTCGCAGCAGCAGTGGCTGACCTGGTCGGGCTTTGAGATAACCTTCGGGCTGGCCTGCGTTGGAGTGGCCTTCCTGCTCTTCGCGTACTCTAAAAGGCTTCCGGAATATATTGAAAGAGAAATTAAGGATAAAAATACTGTTTTGTAACGGTGATTAATCATGGATAAAATTAAACCTTCTGACAAGCTTGGAGCTCTTCCACCGTACCTGTTCGCGCGCATTAACGCGATAAAAGAGGAAGCTCTGGCAAAAAAACTTGATGTTATTGACCTTGGCATGGGAAATCCCGACCTGCCTACGCCTCCTCACATTGTTGAGAGGCTTATAGACACCGTAAAGAACCATACCAGAACCCACCGCTACCCGCAGGCGAAGGGCATGCCTCGTTTCAGGCGCGCGGTCGCGGCCTGGATGAAAAACCGTTTCGGCGTGGCGCTGGACCCGGACAGCCAGATAATCACGCTGATAGGTTCAAAGGAAGGCATAGCGCATCTGTGCATGGCCTATCTTAATCCCGGCGATACGGTGCTTGTCTGCAATCCCTCGTATCCGGTGCATTTTAACGGAGTAATTCTCGCGGGCGGAGTGGTGCACTCGGTCCCCCTGCTGGAACAAAATAAATTTATTCCCGACCTGGCTTCAATACCCGAAGAAGCGGCCAGAAAGGCGAAGATACTGTTTTTAAATTATCCCAACAACCCCACGGCGGCCGTGGTTGAAGACAGAAAATTCCTTGAAGACGCGGTAAATTTCTGCAAGAAACACGAAATACTGCTTGTTTACGACAACGCCTACTCGGAGCTGACCTTTGACGGCTATGTAGCGCCTTCAATTTTTGAAATTCCGGGCGCGATGGACATTGCCCTTGAGTTTCATTCATTTTCCAAGACTTTTAACATGGCGGGCTGGCGCATAGGCTGGGCCTGCGGCGCGCAGAAACTGCTGGCGCCCCTTGAGAAGTTTAAGTCTTTCCTTGATTACGGTTCTCCGACTTTCGTCCAGCTCGCGGCAAGCGCGGCTCTTGAAGGCTCGCAGGACTGCGTGAAAGAGCAGTCGCTGGTTTACCAGAGGCGCCGCGATATGATGGTTGAGGGTTTAAACAAACTCGGCTGGAAAGCGGATAAGCCGAAGGGTTCAATGTATCTGTGGCTTAAGATTCCGGAAAAAGTAAAGATGGATTCCATGACTTTCGCCGAGAGGCTGCTTAAAGAGACCGGGGTATGCATTACTCCCGGCATCGGTTTCGGCAGCTACGGGGAAGGTTATGTAAGGATGTCGCTTGTGACTCACGACAACAGGTTTCACGATGTGCTGTTGAGGCTTAAAAAATTCTTAAATGAAAATTCGGGAAAATAAAATGAAAAAATCAATAAAGCTCGGGCTTGTCGGTTACGGCACGGTCGGCCAGGGCGTGGCAAAGATACTGCGCAAAAATAAAAGCTATATAGAACACAAGATAGGCGCGTCCGTTGAGATAGCCGGCGTCTGCGACCTGCGAAAACCCAGGCTGGATAGCGGTTACTGCTGCGCGGATTACAAGCAGCTTATCGCCGACCCGGAAATTGATATTATTGTTGAGCTTATCGGCGGCTACGAGCCGGCGCGGAGCCTCATTCTTGAAGCGCTTAACGCGGGTAAAAATGTCATAACGGCCAACAAAGCCGTACTCGCCAAATACTGGGACGAAATTTTCAAAACTGCCAGCAAGAATCAGCGGCTGGTTTACTTTGAGGCTTCCGTCGGCGGTGGTATACCGGTCGTGCAGGCTCTAAACGAGGGGCTGGCCGCCAATCAGATACAGAAAATCAGCGGGATACTTAACGGTACGACAAACTATATACTGACAGAAATGACAAAGCAGAAAATAGATTTTAAGTCCGCTCTCGCGAAAGCTCAGAAGGCGGGTTTTGCCGAGGCCAACCCAACCTTTGACATAGAAGGCATAGATACGGCTCATAAACTCGCGATATTGTGTTCGCTCGCGTGGTCGCGCTGGGTCAAGCTTGACGATATTTCCATAAGCGGCATAAGCAAAGTTACCGCGGAAGACATCAACTTCGCCAAAGACGAGTTCGGCTATGTAATGAAACTGTTAGGCTCGGCCAAGCTCTCCAAACAAGGGCTTGAGGTTTCCGTGGAGCCCTGCCTTATTTCAGGCAGCCACCCTTTTGCCAATGTGGAACAGGAATATAACGCGGTTCTCATACGCGGAGATGCCGTGGGCGATGTTATGTTTTACGGCAAAGGCGCGGGGCAGCTGCCGGCGGCAAGCGCCGTGGTTTCAGACATTATTGACCTTGCCAAACAGGTTGCCGTGGATACCGCCGGGAAGCTTCCCTATGTAAAATACGGTTTTTCAAAACGAATAAAAATAGTTCCCCAGGAACAGAGCTACGGCTGTTTTTACCTGAGGTTCTCCGCGATAGACAAGCCGGGCGTGCTTTCAACCGTTTCGGGCATACTTAGCCGCTGCGGAGTTTCCATAGCCAGCGTTTATCAAAAAGAGCCTCTTTCGGGCAGCCGCCGCGGAGCTTCCATAGTCATGCTGACTCACAGAATAAAATACGGCGGGCTGTTAAGGGCGCTTCGTCAAATAGACGCTCTTCCCGTAATTAAATCAAAGACCGTAAAATTCAGGATAAAAGATTAACCTTAAAATAAAAAAGCTTGCGCCCACACGCGCGGGCTTTTTTAATGCCCCAATTGTCAACCCGTTAAAAACGCACGGTTGACATATAAAGTTGCCGCAGAGTTAAGTTGAGTCAATTGAAAAAGCCTTAATAATGCTCTGTCATTGCGATCTCCCGAAGGGAGAGAAGCAATCTCGTAGTTTGTTGTTGTCGTTGCGAGGCATATTTTGGCGTTTTGCCGAAGCAATCTCGGTGTAAACTACGAGATTTATTTCTGCCACTGAGTCTCCGGATGGCTGACCCGCCAATGAAGCGTTAACTGACTCAATACATAATTATGAATAAAACTGAACTTCTCGCGGACAACATTATTAAAGGTTATAAGTTAAAGCCTTCCGAAGCCCTGGGCCTGCTTAAAGCCGATTTTCATGAACTGCTTTACGCATCAAATAAAATAAGGCGCCATTTTAAAGGCGATCGCGTAAAACTCTGCGCCATATTAAACGCGAAATCCGGTTATTGCGGAGAAGACTGCAAATACTGCGCTCAGTCCTCAAAACATAAAACCGAAATTGAAAGATATCCCCTGCTTTCTCAAGAGCATATGCTCCGCGCATTAAAAGACGCCCGGGCGAAAGGTGTTTCCTGCTTTAGCATAGTAACAAGCGGAAAAAAACTCTCGGAGAAAGAGCTGAATTCAGTCTGCGGCTACCTAAAAAAAGCCGGCAAAAGCGCCTGCGCCCTGAGCGTTTCTATCGGCGAAGCCGGGCCGGAATATTTAAAGGCGCTTAAAAAAAACGGGCTTAATAGATTTCACCACAATATTGAAACGGCCCCGAGCAATTTCGCGAACATCTGCACCACCCACAGTTTTTCCGATAAATTGAAAAGCATTAAACACGCCCGGGCCCTTGGCCTTGAGGTGTGCAGCGGCGGGATTTTAGGCCTCGGCGAGTCTTCGGAACAGCGGGTAGAACTCGCTTTCGCGCTCAGGGACATAGGCGCGCAAAGCGTGCCGGTAAATTTCTTAAGCCCCATAAAGGGAACACCGCTTGAAAAAATGAAAACCATAACTCCCCTTGAGGCCCTCAGAGCTATCGCGGTTTTTCGGTTTGTTCTCCCGGACAGGGATATCACGGTCTGCGGGGGCAGAGAGGCGGTTCTGGGAGACATGCAGTCCTGGGTTTTTTACGCAGGAGCCAGCGGGCTTATGGTGGGAAACTACCTTACCACATCGGGGCGGGACACGGGTAAAGACATTAAAATGATAAAAGACGCCGGACTAAAAATCGCGGGGAAATAAAATGGAAAAAAAAGTCGCGCTGGTAACCGGAGCTTCAAGAGGGATTGGCAGGCGGATAGCCGCGGAGTTTGCTTCCTCCGGTTTTTCTGTCGCGCTTAACTATAAGGAAAATTCAGAGGCCGCCAAAACCGCGCTCGGCGAGATTGAACGCTCCGGCGGCTCCGGCGCGCTTTTTAAGTGCGATGTGACGGATCACGGCGCGGTTATTGAAATGATTGAGGCTATCATAGCGCGGTTCGGAAAAATTGATGTTCTGGTCAACAATGCCGGTATAACTAAAAACAGAGGCATTCTTAAAATGACGAAAGAGGAATGGGATTCGGTCATAAATACTGACTTAAACGGCCCTTTTTATGTCTTAAAAGAGTGCGCCAGGCACATGGCTTCCGCCAAAAACGGGTCCATAATAAATATTTCTTCCATTACGGCCTACAGGGGAGTTCTTGGAGCCTCAAATTACGCCGCGGCAAAGGCCGGCCTCACGGCGCTTACTAAATCAGCCGCCATGGAATTCGGCAGGCACAATATCCGGGTAAACGCGGTACTCCCGGGATTTCATAATACGGATATGGGGCAGAAAGCCTCAAAGGTTTATGTGGAAAAAGCCCTGCAGGATTCGGTTCTATCGCTCACGACCGATATCTCGGAACTTTCCTCGTTTGTGCTTTTCCTTTCAGGAATGAAAACAGTTTCAGGGCAGGTATTCAGCTGGGATTCAAGGATAATATAATGACAGATGTAGTCGTCACCGGTATCGGCCTGGCTTCGCCTTTCGGATTCGGCAGGGAAAAATCCTGGCGAGCCGCGGCCAGCGGCCGAAGCGCGGTACAAACAGACAAGTCCGGGCAGTTCCTCTCGGGAAGGCTAAACGAGCTTGACGCTCCTTACCAGGCCAGGCTTCTTTCCATGGGGTTTTACGCCGCAGCCGAGGCCTTTGAGGACAGCAGGCTGGACTATTCCTATTACAATCGGGAAAGGGTCGGGTTTTGCGTCAGCTCCAGCAAGCCCAATATTTTTCTTGACGGCAGCGGCCTTTTTCTTCCGGATATAGCGCTTGAAGATAATCTCACCGGACAGCTTGCCAGGATATTTAAAGCCGGCGGCCCGGTCAGAAATGTCGTTGCCGCGTGCGCCACGGGAACAAATTCCATAATCACCGCGGCGCGCTGGATAAAAAGCGGCCTCTGTGACGCCGCTTTCGCCGGAGCCGTGGAATCTCCCTTCAACGATTTGTATATCGCGGGTTTCAGTCGCATGGGCGTGCTCGCTAAAAAGGTTGCGGCACCTTTCAGCGCCGAGAGAGAGGGTTTCGCCCTCGCGGAAGGCGCCGGGGTGCTGGTTCTTGAAAGAAAAGACACGGCGATGCTGCGGGGCGCCGACATATACGGCGAGGTAGCCGGCTGGGACATGGCCTGCGACGCGAGGAATACGGTTTCTTCGGATGTTTCAGGCGGGGTTATTTCGGACGCTATTTTAAGGGCGCTCAAAGCTTCGGGCATAAAAAAAATTGATTATATAAACGCTCACGGCACGGGAACAAAGCTAAACGATCTGGCCGAGACGAATGCCATTATAAAGGCGCTCGGAAAAGACGCCGCCGATACTCCGGTTTCCTCCACAAAAGCCGCGACAGGGCACCTGCTTGGGGCTTCCGGAGCGGTAGAGGCAGCTTTTTGCCTGCTCTCAATGAGGGATTCCATAATACCTCCGACTCTCAACCTCCTGCGCCGCGATAAGCTCTGCGGACTGGACTATGTCGCGAACACTCCGAGGGAAACAGAGGTAAACGCCTCAGTTTCCCTTTCGTTCGGCTTTGGCGGGCAGATAGGCGTTTTGGTATTTAAGAAATGAAAAAACAGAAAAATAAAAACCAATCAAAATATCCGGGCATGAAATTATTCGCGGGCGTTATAATCGCGGCTGTTTTTCTGCGGCTCATATATTTTCTGCAGATTACAGACAGTTTTCTTTTCCAGACTCCCATACTGGACGCGAAATATTACCACCTCTGGGCGCTGGAGATTTTAAAAGGCGACCTGGCGGGCCGCGCGCGGGGCGTCTTTATGATGAGCCCCGGGTATTCCTACCTGCTCGCGGCCGTCTATTGGATAATGGGCGTTAATATCACCGCCGTAGCGGCCCTGCAGTTTTTATCGGGCGCGGCGAGCGGCGTGATAGTATATTTTACCGCCAAAAAGTTTTATTCCCGAGCCGCGGCCTTTATCGCGATGGCGCTGTATCTTTTTTACGCTCCGGGAATATTTTTTGAAAGCGCGCTTCTGAAAGCGAGCTTTATAAACTTTTTTAATGTTTTGGCTTTATACCTCTTGGCTCTGGGCGGGCCGCTCTTTTGCGCTCTCTCGGGGGTATTTACAGGCCTGTCGGTTCAGCTAAGGCCAAACGCGCTGCTGCTGGCTCCGGTTTTTATCGCCTGGATATTTATAAGCGGCAGAAGAAAACTCTTCAGCGCGGTTTTGTTTGTCTGCTCGCTCGCGCTGGTGCTTTTGCCGGTGGCGCTTCGCAATTACAAAGTCGGCGGCGAATTTGTGGTCGCGACGGCCCACGGCGGGATGAACTTGTTTACCGGCAACTCGCAGTTTTGCCTCGGGCCCTACACGCCGATGCCGTTTGCCAGAACCGATCCCGAAGTTGAGCAGGAGGATTTTTTAAACGAGGCAAGAAGGCTTTCTGGCAAAAACCTGACTCCCGCCGAGTCTTCGGCCTTCTGGACCGGACAATCCCTGCGTTTTATCACCGGCAATCCGTTCGCGTGGGGAAAACTCATATACAGAAAGGCGCTTATATTTCTAAACAATTACGAGCCGCAGATAAACCTGGACTACTATTTTTTCAGGCAGGAATACAATTCTGTGCTGTCTTCCGTGCCGGTCACCTTCGGCGTTATTATGCCGGCCGCGCTTCTGGGAATGATTTTTGGAGGCGCTAACTTCCTGCTGCTCGGCTATTTCGCGGTCTATTTCCTGTCCGGCCTGATATTTTTTGTGGTTTCGGAGTACCGTTTTCCGGCTGTTCCGGCCCTTGCCATTTATGCAGGTTACGGCATAACGCTTTTATTCCAAAAGTGGAAAGAATATAAAATACGCGAGCTGTTTTACCTCGCGGGTTTTTTGGCGTTTTTTGTTTTTATTTCCAATATTGATATTTACTCGGGTTTATTCGGATATAATTCCTACAAGAGGTCAAACCTCGCCAACTCCTACTTCGGCATGGGCGTGACTTACGAGGAAAAAGGCCTGACTCAGGAGGCGATAGCTTCTTACGAGAAGGCGCTTGAGATAATGCCTCAGACGGGGCCTCTGATTAATATGGCGGGCATATATGAGCGCCGCGGGAATCTGGACAAAGCAGCCGAGCTTAACGCGGCGGCGCTGAGAATTTATCCCGGTTCGGCGGAAGCCAGCAATAACCTGGGCGCGATAATGTTTAAAAAGGGAAAGTATCTGGAGGCGGCGGAATATTTCACCCAGGCCCTGTCCGTGAAACCCGATTTTGAGCAGGCAAAAAAGAATCTCGCCGTAGCGCTTAAAGCCGCGGGGAAAAAATAATGAAAGAATCGCTTAAAAGAGAACTCTCTGAAATAGAGGCCGCCGGCCTTCTGCGCCGCGAGCGGACGGCAACATTTATTACCGACAGGGAAATTGTCGTTGACGGCAGGAGATGCCTGAATTTCTCGTCAAATAATTATCTCGGGCTTTCTTTTGACGAAAGGGTTTCGGGTTTCGCGCAGAGCTCTTATTACAGGTACGGCTCAGGCGGAACTTCTTCGCGCCTTGTGGCCGGCACCTTTGAAATACACAAAGAGCTGGAGCAGAAACTCGCGGCATTTAAGGGTAAAGAGGCGGCGCTGGCATTTCCCTCCGGGTACCAGACAAATCTCGGCATTATCGGAGCGCTCTTAAAAGACGGCGACTGCGTGATAATGGACAAATTAAACCATGCTTCGCTCTGGGACGGCGCGAAACTCTGCGGCGCGAGAATATTTGTTTACGAGCACAGGGACATGGATTCGCTTGAAAAAATTCTCAGGCGCGTTGAAGGCTACCGCAGAAAGCTTATAGCCACCGACAGCGTTTTTTCAATGGACGGAGACCTGGCTCCGCTTGCCGATATAGCCGCGCTTGCCAAAAAATACAGGGCCTGGACCATGATTGACGAGGCTCATGCCACGGGAGTTTTCGGCCAAAACGGCAGAGGCCTCGCCGAACAATTGGGAGTTGAAAACGAAATTGACATTGTTATGGGAACGCTGTCAAAAGCCCTGGGTTCGCAGGGAGGTTTTGTCTGCGGTTCGCGTGAATTCGTGGAATACCTTGTAAATAAAAGCCGCTCATACATATATACTACGGCGCTCGCGCCTTCCTGCGCCGCCGCGGCTCTTAAGGCGCTTGAAATTGTTATTACTGAACCCGATAGAAGAGAGAGGCTGCTTAAAAACGCGGCGGCTCTGAGAGCCAAATTAAAATCAGCGGGTTTTGAAACCTTTAACTCGGAAAGCCAGATAGTTCCCGTGCTTGCGGGCGGAGCGTCGGAAGCAAATGCCGTTTCACGGAAACTCTTTGACAGGGGCATATTCGCGCCGGCCATAAGGCCGCCTACGGTTCCCGAGGGCTCCTGCCGGCTCAGGTTTTCAATCACGAGCGCGCACGAGCAAAAAGATCTGGATAAACTTTTTGATTCGCTGAGTTCGGCGGTGGAAAAATGAAGAAAGGTGTTTTTGTGACGGCCACCGATACCGGCGTGGGTAAAACTTATTTTGCCTGCGCTCTGGCGGAAGCCTTGAAAAAAAACGGCTGCGATATAGGTGTCATGAAGCCGTTTTGTTCAGGAGTTCGTTCGGATGTCACAAAACTCATAAAGGCCGCGGGCGTGAAAGATAAGGTTGACGAGGTTAATCCTGAATTTTTCAGGAGCCCGCTGGCTCCTCTTGCCGCGGCGCGGCTTGAGAGAAAAACCATCGGCATGCCCGCTGTGCTTAAGAAATTCGCCGGATTGTCCCAGAAGCACGATTTTATGATTGTTGAAGGAGCCGGCGGGCTGGAAGTTCCGATAAAAAATAATTATACGGTTGTAAATCTGATAAGGGATTTTAAGCTTCCGGTAATAGTTGTAGCGAGGGCCGGGCTTGGCACGATAAACCACTCGGTTTTAAGCGTGAAGCGCCTTCGCTCAGAGGGTATAAGAGTTTCAGGCATTGTTTTAAGCGGCAGGTCAAAAGATTCGCCGGCCGAGAGAACCAATCCTGCCATTGTAGCCCGGATGACGAAGCTTCCCGTGGTAGAACTGCGCAGAAATTCAAGATTATCAAAGAAGGATATCCTAAAACTCGGCATTAAACTATGAATTACAACAAACGGCAAATTATAGCTTTGGACAAAAAATTCGTTTGGCACCCTTTTACACAGATGGCCGACTGGCTCAGGGATTCGCCGGCAGAGCCGCTGGTAATAGAGCGCGGGAGCGGCAGCTATCTTATTGATATTGACGGCAGAAAATATTTAGACGGAGTCTCCTCTTTATGGGTTACGGTTCACGGCCACCGGAAAAAAGAAATTGACGGGGCCGTTAAGCGCCAGCTGGGCAAGATCGCTCATACGACTTTTCTCGGACTGACTCATCCGGGCGCGGCTCTGCTCGCCAGAGAGCTTGCCGGGATACTGCCGGAGGGCCTTGAAAAGGTATTTTATTCCGATAACGGTTCCACCGCGGTTGAGGTAGCCCTAAAAATGGCATACCAGTATTCCGCGCGAAGCGGTCGCAAAACGGCTTTCCTCTCGCTGCGCAACGCCTATCACGGTGATACCATCGGTTCTGTTTCCGTGGGCGGCATGGATCTGTTTCACGAAAAATTCCGTTCCCTTTTATTTAAAACCTATTTTGCCATGTCGCCCTATTGCTATCGCTGCGCTTTCAGGGCCGGCAAAGGGCCTTTGCCTGAAAGCGGCAAAGGAACTGATTTCGCGGGCCACTGCAAAGCCATGGGCTGCCGCGGCCGGTGCGTAAAAGAGCTTGAGGACCTGTTAAAAAAACACTCTGACAAAATCTGCGCCGCTGTCGTGGAGCCAATGATACAGGGCGCCGCCGGCATGCTCACCATGCCTCCCGGCTATTTAAAGTTGTTTGAAAAGCTTTGCAGAAAATACGGAGTGCTTCTTATCTGCGACGAGGTCGCTACCGGGTTTGGGAGAACGGGAAAGATGTTCGCGGTGGAGCATGAGGGCGTGAAACCCGATTTTATATGCCTTTCAAAAGGAATAACCGGAGGCTACCTTCCTCTCGCGGTTACGGTTACGACAAAAAAAGTTTATAACGCTTTCCTGGGAAAATACGAGGATTTTAAAACCTTTTTCCACGGCCACACTTACACCGCGAACCCGCTCGCCTGCGCTGCGGCGCTGGCTAACCTTGAACTCTTTGAAAAAGAGAAACTGCTGCCTTCTCTTAAAGGCAAGGCGGAGTTTCTCGGAGAGGAACTTAGTAAATTGCGCGGCCACCGCAATGTGGGGGACATAAGGCAGTTGGGCCTCATGGCGGGAATTGAAATAGTCAAAGATAAGGCCGCGGGCAAAATCTTCGCTCCGGAAGAAAAACTGACGATTAAAATCTGCGACGAGTGCCGCAGGCGCGGCCTGATAATAAGGCCTCTTGGAAATGTGTTGGTTCTTATGCCGCCTTTAAGCATAAATAAATCCGAGATTTCTAAAATGACGGGGCTTCTTTTTGCCGCCCTGCGAGCCGTATTAAAAGATGACGAAACCCAAAAAAATTGATACAATACACCCCGTTACACATAATAACGCAAAGGAATTTAAATGATAGGCTATCTTGTTGAATTTATTATGCATTCGGACAAACACCTGCTGGCGATTTTTGAGCGCTTCGGCTCCTGGACCTACGGGATACTTTTCGCGATAATATTTGCCGAGACGGGCCTTGTTTTCACGCCGTTTCTTCCCGGGGATTCCCTGCTTTTTGCTGTGGGGGCGCTTGCCGCCATAGGCTCTCTGGATGTGTGGTGGGTAGTGGCTCTGCTTTCCGTGGCGGCTATTTTGGGCGACGGGGCGAATTATGCCGTTGGAAAATACCTCGGCCACATAATTTACGCCAAGGCGAACGGCGGCCTGATTAAAAAAGACTACATAGATAAAACCCATAAATTTTACGAAAAGTACGGGTCAAAGACTATTGTTTTTGCCCGTTTTGTGCCTATAGTCAGGACTTTCGCGCCGTTTGTCGCGGGAGTTGGAACCATGGGCTACCTGAAGTTCGCCACCTACAATGTGGTCGGAGGAATAGTCTGGGTCGCGCTCTTTGTGCTGGGCGGCTACTATTTCGGTAACATGCCGATAGTCAAAAAGAATTTTTCCGTTGTAATTCTTGGAATAATAATCGTTTCTATACTGCCGGCTTTTATTGAATACGCGCGCCACAAGCTTTCAAAAAATAAAGCCGCGGCCAAACCTTAGTTTGAGTCTTTAGCCGCGCGGCTCGCCGCGCGTGACAGCCCAAGGCAGCAAAAACACCGGGTAATGTCAAGAATAGTGTGTAATTTCTTTTAAGGGTTTATTCTCCCAGAGCATATTTTGTCTGTAAAAGATAGCGAAGATG
>MGVE01000019.1:0-775 GCA_001800315.1 Elusimicrobia bacterium RIFOXYA2_FULL_47_53
GTCCCACGAGAAAAATTTCCCCTGCCTCACCCCACGCAGGCGAGGAAAGTTTTTCAAAGCGGGCCTTGATGCCGCGACCTTGGCTTCCACGGAGCGGCATCACGGAGCCGAGGAGAGGTGGGCCGAGGCGTCCCGCGAGAAAAATTTTCCGAGCCCCTCTTGACAATTCTATTGATATATTGTAATATTACGATATATCAATAAAGGAGGCAGCGACCTTATGGATTACAACAAGACAAGCGAGCTTTTAAAAGCCCTTGGCAACCCCGTCAGGCTTCAGATATTAAACGGACTGATTTCAAGCCATGGCTGTAATGTAAACACCATTGTGGAACAGCTCAGGATCCCTCAGTCCACCGCGTCCCAGCATCTCGGGATACTCAAAAGCAGGGGCATACTGACCCATAAGAAAGAAGGAGTCAAAACCTGTTACAAAGTATCGGATAAAAGAATTGAAAAGTTATTACAAATGTTTTCAAAATAGAAAATCAGCAGAAACTGATTGACCGAAAGTTATCTGTTAAAAGAAGCGATGATGAGCTCAGGACCTGTGAATAGATTTTTACGGAACTTTTGAGCGGTTTAATCTGTAAACTTACAACTTATAACTTTCAGCTATTGTCGTTGGTCAAAACTGAAATAAGCCCGTGCCGCAGGCGAGGGCGCGACTAAACAAGATGTTAACCGCTTAGGAAGAGGTGACGAGCCGGCCGCAAGGCCGGACACAAGAGGAGAAACCTTAGGTTTCTCTGATTGGGAGCGTTCAAGCGTCAAC
>MGVE01000019.1:790-34499 GCA_001800315.1 Elusimicrobia bacterium RIFOXYA2_FULL_47_53
AGGTTTCTCTGATTGGGAGCGTTCAAGCGTCAACAGCTTGAACAACTCAAAGAGTAAGCCCGAGCCGCAAGCGAGGGCGCGACTAAAAGGAGAATGCCATGGAAAACCTGACAAAAGAAACATTCAAAACCAAGATTTTTGATTATGAGGCAAAAAAGGAGTGGGAGTACAGCGGAGACCTGCCCTGCATAATTGACTTTTACGCCGACTGGTGCGGGCCCTGCAGAATGGTATCCCCTGTTCTGGAAGAACTGTCAAAAGAATACGCCGGAAAAATAACCGTTTACAAACTTGATACCGACAAGCAGCAGGAACTGGCCGGGATGTTCGGCATCAGCTCTATACCCAGCATACTCTTTATTCCCAAAACCGGCAAACCCCAGATGGCCGTAGGGGCCCTGCCCAAAGAATCGTTCGTCAAAGGAATAAAAGAGATTTTAGGCGTGGAGTAAAACCCGAGTCAACAAACCGTCGTTACCTCAACCCTGTCTTTGAGTTTGCCGACTAAATACTGAGTCAGAAACTCGGGCAGGGTGGGGCCGAGTTTTATTTTCTTGACGCCAAGATAAACAAGAGTCAGCAAAACCGCGACAGCCTTCTGGTCGTACCAGGCTATATCAAACTCAACAGGCAGTTCGTTGATATCATTTATTCCGAGGGACTTTGCCAGCTCAAGCGCGAAAACAAGAAAAGAATAGTTGTCGCTGCACTGGCCCGCGTCAAGAACTCTGGGTATGCCGTCAATATCGCCTTTAACAAGCCTTATATAGCGGAATTTCGCGCAGCCGGCCGTCAATATTACGGTATCCTGAGGCAAAGACAGCGCCTTCTCGGTGTAGTAACTGCGGCGGGGATCGCGGCCGTCGCAGCCGCCCATGGCCACGAACCGCTTTATCTTTCCGGCCTTAACAAGCGCGATAACCTTATCCTTCACCGACATAAGCGTATTATGGCCGAAGCCCGACATGAACGGTGCGTCGTTTAAGGGCGCCGGGGCTTTGAGTTTTTTGGCCTGTTCAATCACCGCGGAAAAATCTTTTTCCCCGTTTTTGGCTCCGATATGCGGCACGCCGGGATAGCCTGCGACGCTGGAAGTGTAGATCCTGTCTTTGTATGCATCTTCAACGGGTATAATACAGTTTGAGGTTACAACTATCGGCCCGTTAAACGAGGCAAACTCGTTATTCTGCTGCCACCAGGCGTTTCCGTAATGCGAAGAGAAATGCCTGAATTTTTTAAAATACGGCATGCTCTGCGCGAGTATCATTTCGCCGTTGGTAAATATATCCACCCCGCTTCCTTCAGACTGCCTCAATATCAGGTCCAAATCATGCAGGTCATGGCCGCTGACAAGAATCCCAGGCCTGCTGCCAACCTTTGACTCAATGCTTGTCGGCTCCGGGCTTCCGTAGGTTTCGTTATTGGCCTTATCCAGGACGGCCATGGCCTTTAAATTGCAGTGCCCCGTCTCCAAAACAAACTCCAGCAGGCCTTCCATCGGAGCGCTGTTGTCGGTCTTAGCGAGAGCCGCGAAAATAAAATCAAATATTGAATCGTCATAGAAACCCATTATAGCCGCATGGTAAGCATAAGCCGAAAGGCCCTTAAGACCGTATGTTATTGTCTCTTTTACCGACCTTAAGTCCGGATCGCTGAACTCAAGCACCGACAAGGAATAGCTTTTTGAAACTATTTCCGCCACGCCCGACGCCGACCACTTGGCGCTTTCGGGCAAGCCCGATAAGTCTTTATAATACTTCAGATAAACAGCCTTAAGGGCTTCCCTTTGCGACAAAGCGCTTTCAATAAAACCGGCTATCCTGTCGGGGTCAAAATTTGTATTTGTAATAGTCGCAAAGAGCGACTCGGCTATCATGACGCCTGTTTTACGCTTCAGCTCAGTATCCGAATGCCTGTTAGCGTTAAAAATCCTGTCTGCGATAAAAGCTATTCCTCTTAAAGTGTATATCAGCAGGTCCTGCAGGTTTGCGGTCTCATCGGTCTTGCCGCAGGCGCCGCCCGCGGTACAGCCCTTTCCGTTGCCTGTTTCCTGGCACTGATAACAAAACATATTCATGAATTTTTTCCTTTCCCCATCACGCGGCCTGTATGCACCGCTTACGGGGTTTTTATCATTTTGGAAAACAAATTACAAATCGCGGCTTCAAAGCCCGGCTGACGGCTGGATCCCGGACTACTACCTCCGGGATGACGGCACAAGGAAATCTGCCGTTCACTCAATATTATAAAGTTATTTCAGAAAGAAACAAAGTCGCGGGGCTGCTGCCCCTGCACCCCTTTCTAACTTTCTTTGAGCGCTCAAAGAAAGTTATCCCACGGCAACTACGCACCCGTCAAAGACGGGTGAAGAATGTTTCGCATTCGCCTGGGAGGTCGGCTGGTTTTATTTAAACCATTGGGCCGCCACATAAAGAAACGCGCACCCGCGAGCCATTCGCAAAAGTATTTTAGGCAGTCTTGCAAACTCCCTGCCTTGTCGGCAGGTCAAACAGGCAAGACTGAAGGCCTCCAAAACTACTTTTGCTCATAACCGGCTCGGAAGGGGTGCATATAAACTAAAAACCTTTTAAAGGTTTAAGTCACAAGGTAGGCCGTCATTCCGGGAATGTTCTGTCCGGAATCCAGAAGTAAGACTAAAGGCTGGATCCCGGACTACTACCTCCGGGATGACGGCACAAGGAAATCTTCCGTTCACTTACAGCTTACAACTTAAAACTTATAACTTAAACTGGATACCAGCTTTCGCTGGCATGACGACAAAGAAAAAGCCGTCCATCCTGAGAGAAGCGAAGAATCTCTGTTGCCGGGAAGGGGCGTGACAACACAAAGAAGTCTGCTGCTCACTTAAGAAACGAAGCCAAACTTGACATCCACTCCCCAAACAGGTATTATACTCACAGTAAAAGGGAGGTGAATACTCAATGAAGAAAATGTTAACTCTTGCCATCACAGTTCTTGCTTTCGCGGGAATCAGCGCTTTCGCGGCGGACAAATCGCCGGTTCAGGTGTCTTTGCTTCCCACTCTTGCCATTCCTAATGTTCAAACCGTTCATGGTTTGGATCTTGGTTTAATAGCGAGCAATATAGAGGAAGTTCAGGGTTTGCAGGCCACATGGATATTCGGCGGAACTGACAAGAAGCTTGTCGGCGTGCAGCTGGGGTTCGTTAATAAAGGCAACAATGTTATCGGACTGCAATACGGCTTCTATAACGGAGCGAACAAGGTTACCGGAGTACAGCTTGGATTCATCAATGTCACTGAAAAAATGACCGGAGTACAGGTTGGATTGGTCAATTTGATAAAGAAGAGCAAAGTACTGCCAGTAATGCTTCTCGTAAACGCGTATTTCTAAGCTGTTTTCCAAAATAAAAAAAAACAACCCTCTTTATCAGGGGGTTGTTTTTTTATGCCTGCGCGCCGTTGCCCAGCGTAAAATAGAAAACCGCCCCCTGCCCCTCACTGGCCTCGGCCCATATCTCGCCGCCATGCCTGTTTATAATTTTTCTGACCGTCGCGAGGCCTATGCCGATACCCGGAAAATCATCCTGGCTGTGAAGCCGCTGAAATATCCCGAAAAGTTTGCCGACATATGTCATATCAAAACCCACTCCGTTATCTTTAATAAAATATATCTTTTTGCCGTCCTTCTCGCAGGCGCCGAATTCTATTTCTATAACCTCGCCTTTTTTGCTGTATTTAAAAGCATTGGAGACAAGATTATATAACGCGGTCCTGATCAGCTCGGGGTCGGCTACGACAAAAGCTTCCGTCAGCCCCCCTAATTTAGCTTTTTGCTCCGGGTTACTCTGTGAAATTTCAACAAAAACATTTTCAAGTATCTTAGAAAGATTGATTTTTTTGTTTTCAAGCTCCGCGCTGGAAACCCTGGAAAGCCGCAGGATCGCCTCAATCAAATCGTCCAGACGAGCGGTGCTTTTGACTATCCTGCTTATATAGCCTTCCGCCACCGCGCCCAGCTTACCCTTATAATCCTCCCGCAGCATATTCGCAAAACCTATTATTGCCCTCAAGGGCGCCTTCAAATCATGGGATATGGAATAAGCGAAACTCTTAAGGTCGTCATTTAGCAGAACCAGCTCATGGGTGCGCTTCTTCACCAACTCCTCAAGATGTTCCCTGTGAAGGCTTAATTCATCTTCCACGATCTTCCGCTCGGTTATATCCTGAATAGTGCCTACCATTGCCGTGACGCTCCCGGCCTCGTCAAATTCCAGATCTCCTATTCCGTGAACCCAGCGCTCCACCCCGTCGCTTTTACGCTTAATCATATATATTTTATTGAAGCGTTTCTTTTTTCCGACAACCTCGTCTTTAAAATAACTCAACATCCCGTCCCTGTAATCAGGATGGACTATAGCGCCCCATCCCGCAACATCACGGACATAGTCCTCGGGTATGCCGAATATCCCATCAAGGACTTTTGAAGACTCCCATTTGCCGGCTTTAACATCCATGACATAACTGCCGATA
Source organism: Elusimicrobia bacterium RIFOXYA2_FULL_47_53 (assembly GCA_001800315.1). GTDB lineage: Bacteria > Elusimicrobiota > Endomicrobiia > Endomicrobiales > XYA2-FULL-47-53 > XYA2-FULL-47-53. The sequence continues at coordinate 5,304 of MGVE01000019.1, forward strand.
TTGGCCGCTTCCTGCGACCTGGCCAGAAACCATTCCTTCTGCGCCATTTCTTTCTCGTTTTTTTTGCGCTCGGTTATATCCAGCTCTATTCCGTCCCAGAGCACGCAGCCGTTATGATCATAATGAGGGACTGAGACAAACTGCCTCCACCGCGTGGCCCCGGACGGCAAAACAACTCTTGCCTCAAATTCCAGTTTCCCCTTTGCTTCAAACGCCTTTTTTTCCTTTTCAGCCAGCGCCGCGCGGTCGTCAGGATGTATCTGGCCGTATATGAGCATGGGATTTTCAAGAGCTTCACTGACTTTAACGCCATGAAGTTTTTCCACAGCCTGGCTTATATAGGAGAATTCTCTGAGCGTGCCGTCTTTTCCGCTGTTGATCTGATAGACCATGCCGTCGGCCAGGTTATCATTCAGCGCTTTTACCCGGTTCGTGATTTCAATAAGCTCCCGCTCCGCTTTTTTGCGCTGACTGATATCGCGGAATACCCCCTGAAGAATTTTTTTGCCGTCCAACTCAACCGCCCTGGACACTATTTCAACCTGCACTTCGCTGCCGTCGGAGCACAGCACGGGAATTTCAAGCGGCAATGTCTCGCCGCACTTTTCAACCTGTTTTATATGCTCCTTAAACACTTCACTGGGGTAATCCTTGAGCCTTGACGGATGCAGCTGAGACTGAAGCATTCCGATAATCTCATGCCGGGACTTCTTTACCAACCTGCATCCAGCGGGGTTTACCTCTACTATCCGTCCGGTTTGAGCGTCGCATAAAAACATGGCATCCGGTAAATTATCAATCAACGCCTTATACTTTTTCTCACTTTCCGATAGCGCCAGCTGAACTGATTTTTTTTCCTCCAAGTTTTTTTCCAGTTCATCCCCGATTTTCTTTGAGAGAATCATTATTACGGCATAAACAAGAACCGTTACCGCTATCATAGTAACAGCCGCGTAAAGTACGGTCGTATTCCCATAGGGTATAAAAAACGAAGCGTCTATCAGCCCCATTAAAATCTGAATAAACAACAGCGGCGGGAGCAGGGTCCTTAATATCCGCGCCCGCGCGGAGTCACCTATAAAACCCTTCAGCGGCCATGTGTCGTCGCCGGCCAAAAATATTGCCGCTGCGCCGGAAAATAAAAAACCGAAAGCGGTAGAAAATGCCATCGGTATAACATTGCTCCCGTAAAGAAAAGGGGTCCTGTAAACATATCCCATAATGATAACAAATGAACCGGCTATTATGCTCGTCCCCGCCAGTCCGGCGGCTTTCAAATGCCTCCCCAGCAGCAGCAGAATAGAGATATTCAGGAGCAGAAAAAATGCCGCCGTCAGCAGCGACATACTGCCAATGGGAACGCCGCCCACAAAGCCAGCGGCTCTGATTATCATGCCGTCTATGTTCAAATGCCGTCCGGAGAGCGTGTCAACGATTGTAAGAAACAACAAAATCGTGTTTAACGAAACGATAACCATAACAGCAGGTTCTGATTTATTTTCCTGGCTGCCAAATTTTCTCAGTACATACATCGCGGCCGCCGATGTAAGAAAAACAAGGGCTGTATTGGGAGCCATGGGTATGTAGCCGGCCCCGAAACTTGAAATATGCGCCCAGCCGGCAAACCATCCGGCAAGAGCGAACAAGCTTATCCCGGCGGCAGCGGTTAAGCAGAACAACACAACCCTGTTGTTAAATTTAACATTTTCTTTCATAATCATTCACCGCTTAAAAATAAAAAACCGCGACTCAGCCGCGGCCACTGTTAATAATCCATCGCCTTAACGCGCATATTAACCTCTTTTAAAAAAACTTTATGACGGGATTGCTTACTGCCGGCCAGCCTGGGGCTGCGCGGCGTTTTCAGCTTTAGGATATGAAGATTTCGCGAAACACGCGAGCATGTCCGCCGCGAAACGGAAAATCAGCATCATGAGGTAAGTGAACAACACTGAAAAAACAATTCCAATAAAAGCCAGGAAAATATCCTGAAAAAGGAAAATTACGAATATCACCGGCGTTGTTATCGCCCCCGCTACGCCGAAAAGCCAGGAGAGAAACCTGAAGGCGTTTATGACCCGTTCAATGCCATGGTACGGTATTACGGCCACCTTTTGCCGCGGCGCCGCGGTGGGAAGAGATTTGCCGCAGTCGGAGCAATACCAGAATTTGAGAGGATTTTTTTTGGAACAGAACCCGCATTCTTTAATGTCAAGCGACGGGTCTTCCTTGCGCTTGAAAATGTAAACCTTTTCAATAATGCCAACGACAAACCATAGCGAAGCCCCTAAAAGCCCGCCCGACAAACCTTCGGCAAACCTGTTGGCCATCCAGCTTCTGGGCTGGAACTCTATTAAAGCAGATCCGTAAAAAACAGAGCCGAGATAGCCGCCTATGGCGCCGCCGGCGAAACCAAAAATAACTCCGGCCAGAATTTTTTTGCCGCTGCGCTCAATTATTCCGCTCGTGGCGCCTATAAAGGCTCCGCCTATGGCCCAGGTTATCATTATTGAAAACGGGAACCACGCCTCGCTCTGACTGAAAATCCCCATCAAAGGGATGTTTAAAAGACCGCCGAGCGCTCCGCCGATGGCCCCCAAGATGCCTCCGCAAAAAGCCTTGTAAGCCGACTCTTCTATTATGCCGCCAGCGGTGCCTAAGAAAACTCCGCAGATAAGGCCGGTGACGGTGTTGTTCATCAGCGAACCGACATCCTGTTTTAACATGCGGCTTATTATAAAGACGAGTATCCAGCCTACAAAGCCCGAAACAAAACCGCCCCAGCTTCTGCGGAATATCCACGCGAAATCTGAGCGAAGCTTTTCCAGCCGTTCGCTTTTATCGCTTAAAAACATACCGCAGCGGCCGCAAAACTTTGAGTTGTCCGGCATAAGGCTTTCACAGCTGGGACAATACATATTTTCTCCGTTTAAAATTATTTTATTAACTGTTTTTTACGACAGCCATTACTACAAAATGCGACAGACCGGCAAGAATTGCCGAAAGCGCAAGCGCTTTGTGTGTGTTAATGCCGAATTTGTGTGATTTTACGCCGGAAACAACCGTGAGCAAAAGCAAAATCAGAGAAATGATTCCCAATAAGCCGCCCAATTCACCCAGGCCCATAGATCCTCCGTGACGGACTTTATGTTACGCCGATATATTATAACAATATTGTTGTTTAGTCAACCTGTTTTTAGCTTACGACTAAAGGCTGGATCCCGGACTACTGCCTCCGGGATGACGACACAGATAAATCTGTCATTCCTGTATTTGCAGCGCGGCGAATAAGCCGCACAAGCTTGCAACGGGTGCGAGATGTGAGCACACACAGGAATCCAGAATTTAAAAGTTCTTTCAGAAAGAAACAAAGTCGCGGGGCTGCTGCCCCTGCGCCCCGTTCTAACTTTCTTTGAGCGCTCAAAGAAAGTTATCCCACGGCAACTACGCACCCGTCAAAGACGGGTGAAGAATGTTTCGCATTCGCCTGGGAGGTCGGCTGGTTTTATTTAAACCATTGGGCCGCCACATAAAGAAACGCGATCCGCGAGCCACTCGCAAAGTATTTTAGGCAGTCTTGCAAACTCCCTGCCTTGTCGGCAGGTCAAACAGGCAAGACTGAAATCCTCCAAAAATACTTTTGCTCATAATCGGCTCGGAAGGGATGTAACGACACAAAAGTCCTCCGTTCACTTACAACTTAAAACTTCTAACTTAAAATGTTTAGTCTGTCTGGATACCAGCTTCCGCTGGTATGACGACACAGAAAAAGTCCGTCATCCTGATCTCCCGAAGGGAGAGAAGGATCTCTGTTGCTGGGAAAGGGTGTAACGACACAAAAGTCCGCCGTTCACTTACCACTTACCGCCTACCCCTTATCACTTACATCTTATCACCGCAAAAATAGTTTATTGCTTTACATCGCGCGTATTAAAGCGTATAATGTGCGTATGAATAATAACACTAATGACGGTTTTTACGGACTTGGCATAGCCCCGGGAATACTCGGAGTGCTTGAGAAACTCGGCTTTAAAGAACCAACCCCAATTCAGAGAAAAGCGATCCCGTTTGCCGTGGAAGGCAAAGACATCGTGGGCATCGCCCAGACCGGGACAGGCAAGACTATAGCCTTTGGAATTCCTCTTATTCAGCGCCTGGCCCAGCTTAAAGGACGGGGACTGGTACTGGTTCCCACCCGCGAGCTCGCCATACAGGTAGACGAAACCCTTAAAAAATTCACTCACATATTTTCAATGGAAACGGTCGTGCTTATTGGCGGCGAATCCATGACTCTGCAGGTAATGCAGCTGAGAAAAAACCCGCGAATTCTGGTCGCCACTCCCGGCAGGCTTATTGACCATGTCGGCCAGCACCGGGTAAGGCTTGACGATGTCCACACGCTGGTGCTTGACGAAGCGGACCGCATGCTGGATATGGGTTTCGCGCCCCAGATTGAAAGAATCCTAAAACTAATTCCGAAAGACCGCCAGACCATGCTTTTCTCGGCGACCATGCCGGCAAAAATCACAAGCATAGCGGCCGCGCACATGAAACTGCCGGTCCGTACTGAAATAGCTCCCCAGGGTACGACCGCCGAAGGCATATCGCAGGAAATATTCGTTGTGCAGAAGGAACACAAGAGCAAACTTTTAGGCAAACTGCTGGAGCAGTATTCCGGTTCGGTTCTATTATTTACAAGAACTAAAAGGGGCGCCCGCAAAGTCACGGAAACTCTCAAAAAAATGCGCCAGCATGCCGCCGAAATTCACGCGGACCGCTCGCTTAATCAGAGAAAAGAAGCGCTGGAAGGGTTTAAGTCGGGCAGATTCAGAGTGCTGGTAGCCACCGATATCGCCGCCAGAGGAATTGATGTGACGGGTATTGAGCTGGTCATAAACTACGACCTTCCTGACGACCCGGAGAATTATGTGCACCGCATAGGGCGTACGGGACGAGCCGGGCGCGCCGGCCACGCCATCTCTCTGGCAACTCCGGATCAGGGCAGCGATGTAAAAAGCATTGAAAAAATTATAAGAAAAAACATACCCATATCAAAGCACCCCTCGGTTCCCGACGAAATATTCTCTTACGGGCCGTCCGCTGCCCGTTCAAGCCAGGAACACGGACGCGGTAACCCGAGAGGCCGTAACTCTTTTAAACCCCGCAGAAGTTCTCACGGCCACGGAAGAAATTAACATCTGCAAAATACGGGTTAAACTCCCGGCCAAAGTAAAAAAAATACCTCACGGCAATGCCTGCCTAAAGGTATTTTTTATCGTTTAATTACCTTATTACCACTACTTTTTTCTGTTCCGTGCTGGGTTCGGCGCGGATGACATACACTCCGCTTGCCACCAGTTCCCCGTTGTCGTCTCTGCCGTCCCACAAAATACTGTTAACCCCTTCATTCGCGGTTCCGGAGAACAGTTCTCTGATTCTTGTTCCGAGGCTGTCATAAACATAAACATTTATCTCGCTGGAATCCGTCAGCGTATAGTTTAACTGGCAGGTTTCGCTTAAACCCGGCTTAAATATACCGTGATACACCTTCATTTCCGCTGGTTTCGCCAATATGGAACTCTTTTCTTTCATCAGGCACCGCATGATAAGATTATACCCGGAACCGGTAGTAAACCCCTCCACGGTCCCGCTGTAGTTGCCGGACATGTAAAGATAGGCGTTATATGTTTCCATGCCGTAAACGCTGACATGGTCGCCGTAATACAAATTCTTGGTCCAGGTGTTATCGCCCTGAGCGTTAAAACCGGCAAACTGCAGGGTGTAATAAAACTCCGCGGTATTTTCTTCCTTTCCGGTCTTTTTTACCGCGGCCACTATAATATTACCGTCGGGATCAAAAGCAAGGCCCCACTCGTCTTCGTCATCTCTTGTCCCAAACATTTTCGTCCAGCTCTTAGTTCCGTTTGAATCAACCTTGCATACAAATACATCCTGGCCTCCCGGATGAGCATTGCCGTCAAGATCCCCGTAAGAAATGCCCGCGACATAGGCGTTACCGGCCCCGTCGGAAAGAATATTCTTCGCGTATTCCTTGTACTCGGTGCCAATGTGCTTAGTCCAGGAACGGACACCGGCCTTCGTGTACTTCATGACAAACCCGTCGTAGTACTGCTGCTGGGTATACGCGTAAGCGTTGCCGTCTATACTCGCGGCCGTCGTGCCGCATAAGTAGATAGTGCCGTCAGGCTCCACCGCGATGTCATTTACTCCTTTCTTGGCCTCGGAATCGCCGCCGGCAGTACCTATTTCAAAACGACTGTCCCAAAGTTTGGCGCAGGCGGAATCAACTTTCATGACATAACCGTAAGTTCCGGTTGAAACCCCGTAGCTGAAGCCGGCTATTATGCAGTTGCCGTCGCTGTCGCTTGAAACCGCGTACGGGAAGGAGCGCGCGGTGGCTGTAGACCAGAGGATATTGCCGAGGGAATCGTATTTTTCCACGAAACCCACATCCGAATAACCGCAGATGTATATAAACCCGTTTGTTTTATCTATGTGAATTCCGGTCCCGGTTATAGTGGAGGAAGAAATGCTTTTTCCCCACAGCCTGGTTCCTGCGCCGTCATACTGCGTAATAGTAAGATCGGTGCCGTCAAAAACGCAGGGGTTGCCGGTAGAATCCAGAGCCAGCAGCATGGTGTGGGCGACTGAGGCGCCCGACAGCTTTATCCAGTCGTAATTAGCGGTAGTCGCCGCGGAAAGAAGGCCCGCGCACGCGGAGAGCATAAGCGACACAAAAAATAATTTTTTCATTTTCATTTAATCAGCCTGTTTTTCCACCAGTTTGAGTCACTTGCTCCGAAACGGCCTTTCCTGTCAAGATTATCCTCTCTATCCCTGATGGCAACCTCTTTGGCCCTTTTCTTCATACCCCTGGCGGCATAGGCTTTTGAGAGGCTTTTCTCGTCACGAGCGCCCCAGAACCAGTTTAGCGAAAACATAACGGGCATCTCCTGGGAAACTTTCTCGGAAGAAATTATCTGGTAGGCAAGATTGAAATCCACCCTGCCGATGTTTATGCCGAGGCCCGCGTAATATTTCATGTCGCCGCCGACCTGCTTTCCCCCGCCGCGAAGCCTGATTAATTTTATTTTTGGCTTGTATTCTATCCCGGCTGATATTCCGCCCTGGGAGGCGTCTAAAATATAATAATATGAAAAACCCACGGTCCATTTGGCGCCGTTATAGGTATAACCCGCTTCCGCCTGCGCGGGAACCGGCTCCTCAATACTTAAATATTTCAATTTCTGACCGTAATTTTTCAAAGACAGGCCGGCCGTGTGCGCCGCGTTCAGCGTGTTAAACATTAAACCCGCATCGCAGAGAACGGCGCTTGCGGTGTAATCCTGCGCCAGCACGCTCTGAAGGTATTTTGCCTGAAAGCCGGCGAAAAACTTCTCGCTCAGAGGAAAACCGTAACCGAACGAATACATTTTATCGTCCTCAAGTTTTACGCTCTTTGAGGTCCCGTCTAATTCATACAGGAGTTCCTCGCCTACATCATAGCTCAGATAATTGACACTGAAAGCTCCGTGTTTCTTCAGCGGGAGCACGACACCTGCGAAATTATAGTTTGATTTGGATATCATTCCGGGCCAGTGAGCCAGGGAAGCGCCCGGCACCGCCGCAAGGCCGAGCATCCAGGGATTGGAAAAGGCGTCTTCAAAGCTTCCGCTTGAAAAAATATCGCCCATGGAGTAAAGGTGCGTGGCGGGCTCGGAATTAACCAGGAACAGCGCGGTCGGTTTTTGTGATGAAAACGAAGGAGTGAAAAGCAGGAACAATAAGGCCGCCGCCAGAGAAACGGCCGCGGGAAAAGAAAAACGGATTTTTTTTGTTTTTTTGATTTGCGCCATAGATCCCGTTACAGCGTTCATTGAATCAGGCCGATGCTTTCCAGCGCATTATACAATATTTTCGCGCGAAAAAGAATTATATATCTTTTCTTATACTGCCCTCGTACCGCGACGGCACGATATAGCCCAGGCAGTTCGGAGCGCCGCATTTGCAAGGGTTCTCCGTGTAATTTTTAAAATCGTACCCGTAATCGTAGGTAATTTCTTCGCCCTTTTTTATATCCCTGAGGGCTCTGAGCAGTATCCTGCCGTTGACTTTTATGCTCTTACAGTTGGGGCTGCACGAATGATTGGCGTAACGCCCGAGATTCCACGCAACGCTGCCGTCAATACATAATTTTGAATTAAAGGCGAATATGTAAGCGTTCCCTTCGGCCGCCAGCCGTTCTCCGTCTTCGCGTGGAAGCCTCGGGCCGTCATATTCAACCAACTCGGCGCCCTGAGCAATATCCGCGCGGGCGAAAAGCCCTTTATCGTGTATGCCGGAAGGCCCCATATACACATACTTGTTGTTTGAAGGCTTATTGTGCCTGATCCTGGCCGGCTTTTTAATAGCCATGATTACAGACGAACTATTTATCCTGCTCTTTTATATTTTCTTTTTCAAGGTGAGGCGAAAGGTATATGGCCTGTGCTATCAGGAATGTCAGCGTGCAGCCTAAAAGGCCGAACAGCTTAAAATTCACCCAGGTGCCGGTGGAAAAATGATAAGCAATAAAAAGGTTTAGAAAACCTAACGCAGAAAAAAAGACCGCCCAGGCTATATTAAGCCTGTTCCAGATGTCATCAGCCAGCGCCATCTGGGAAGAGAGCAGCGCTTTGAGCGGATTCTTCTTAAACAAAAGCTGAGCGAAAAACAATATAGCGGCAAAAATCCAGTAAAGTATAGTCGGCTTCCATTTGATAAACATCTCGTTATGCAGAAGCAGGGTAAACCCGCCGAAAACTGAAAGTACGCCCAGCCCGATAAGGGCCATAGGCTCAACTTTTCGCTTCAGGGCATAGGTGACGGCTATTTGCACGAATGAAACCGCTATGGCTATGGCTGTAGCGAAATATATTCCCTTAAATTTAAAGGCCGCGAAAAAAAGCGCTATCGGAAGAAAATCAAGAAGTAATTTCATTTACATGCCTCCCTGAATCAAAAGTCGTCTGCGTCCGGCTATTGTACAAATTATCTCAATCCGGAGTCAATTCCCTGATTGCATCCTAATCCACAGATAATCCCCAGGATCTGACGGTGAAGATTTCACCCATCAGGCGTTTCAAGTAATAAGTTATAAGTTTTAAGTTGTAAGTTTTAAGTTGAGTCTGTTGAAAAAGTGTTTCAGTCCGTCTTTGCCTGCCCGCCAAAGCTTTTGTGGAGGGCGAGGAGTGCAACGACACGGCAATCTCGTCGTTCCCGACGGAAAAGCGAGATTGCTTTTCTCCCTTCGGGAGATCAGGATGACGGCGCTCTACGGAACGCGCAGCAAGCTGCGCAGCTACTTTTTGTCGTCATACCAGCGGAAGCTGGTATCCACACAGACTGAACATTTTAAGTTGTAAGCTGAAAGTTGTAAGTGAACGGCGGACTTTTTTGCGTCGTTACACCCGTTCCGAGCCGGTTAAGAGCAAAAGTATTTTTGGTGGCTTTCAGTCTTGCCTGTTTGACCTGCCGACAAGGCAGGGAGTTTGCAAGACTGCCAAAATACTTTTGCGAATGGCTCGCGGTGTGCGTTTCTTTATTAACTTTCTTTGCGCACCCAAAGAAAGTTAGAACGGGGCGCAGGGGCAGCAGCCCCGCGACTTTGTTTCTTTCTGAAAGAACTTTAAAATTCCGGATCCCAGAGTGACGGCTCATACCAAGACATATTTAATCAGCCGTCCTCCCAGGCGAATGCGAAGCATTCTTCACCCGTCCAAAGACGGGTGATTTTTCTCCGCGAGACTAAACATTTCCTGGATGACGGCAGGCTTCACCGCGCCGCCCTGCCGGTAGTCCTTGAAATACTTTTGCAAAAGTGATTGAATGTAGTGGTCATTGTCGGCTAAACGGAGGTTTTATGCGCGAAATCTTAAAAACGGCGTCAGCGGCAGGGCTTTTACTTTTATTAATGTCTGGGTATTGCCTCTCGGCACAGAAGGCAGTGATCCAAACCTCGGAGGAACAGGAACTCAAAGTTTCCGCGACCCTCGGCAACCTTATGACAGCCTATAACGGCGAACTGAACGCCAGGGAGAAATATCTCGCCTTCGCGGCTAAAGCCGAAGAGGAAGGCTTCCTTAAAGCGGCTCAGCTTTTTAAAGCTGCCGCGCTGTCAAAAGAAGTCCACGCCGCCAAACGCGCCGAGCTTATCAAAAGCCTCGGAGATACACCGAAAGCCGATATCAGGAAGCAAACCGTCAGGAGCACAAAGGAAAATATCGCGGAAGCTATAAAACTGGAGAATTACGAAACGGCATCTCTTTATCCGGGATTCCTTTCCCAAGCCGGCAAAGACGACATCCGCGGGGCCGTCTTAGGATTTAACTCTGCGATAAAGGTAGGCGCGGGGCGCAAAAAACTTTTTATTGAAGCTCAAAACAATCTCGCTTCCTGGAAACAGCCTTCGGCGGGTTTCTATGTCTGCAGGGTTTGCGGCAATCTGGTGAAAACCATTGATTTTGAATACTGCCCGATATGCAAGGTTCCTTCGTCCGAATTTACAACGGTAAAGTAAATCTTACTAAGCAATTGACTTAAGCTTCATCAGTTTATTTCCCGCCTCGTCTAAAGTTTCGCGTTTTTTAGCGAAATGGAACCTGATGAGATTTTTTACGGGCTCATGAAAAAAGCTTGAACCTGGCACGCCGGCCACTCCGATTTCCTTTACCAGCCACTCGGAAAATTTCACATCGTCTTTCCAGCCCAGAGGCTCTATATCCACCAGCACATAATAAGCCCCCTGGGGCTTTGAGTACTTTAGTCCCGCCCTGTCCAGATGCCCCAGAAAAATATCTCTTAAGCCGGTGTATTTAGCCTTAAGCTCCCCATAATAACTCTCAGGAAAACCGAGCGCGGTCACGGCGGCCTCCTGAAGGGGCGCCGCGGCTCCAACCGTTAAAAAATCATGGACCTTGCGCGCGGCGTTGATAATTTTTTCCGAAGCCAATATATAACCCAGCCGCCAGCCTGTTATCGCGTAGGTTTTAGACAGAGAACCGCAAACAATAGTCCTTTCAAACATGCCCGGGAGCGCTGACATATACAGGTGATTGTTCGGCTCGTAAACGATGTGTTCATAAACCTCGTCGGTGATAACAAAAGTGTCATATTCCATGGCTAAAGAAGCGATATACTCAAGCTCTTCTTTGTTGAATACCTTGCCGGTGGGGTTTGAAGGGTTGCAAAGCACTATTGCTTTGGGGCCTTTCCGGAAAGCTCTCTTAAGCTCCTCGCGGTCAAACCCGAAATCAGGAGGATAGAGAGGAACATATATCGCTTCGGCTCCTGACAGAACCGCGTCAGCCACATAGTTTTCGTAAAACGGCGAAAAAACGATGACCTTATCCCCGGGGTTGCAGGCGGCCATCATAGCGGCCATCATGGCCTCCGTGCTTCCGCAGGTTACGACAATATTTGTCTCGGGATTTATCGCGGTGCCGGAGAATTTCTGATGTTTTAAGGCCAGCGCTTTCCTGAAATTCTCAGCTCCCCAGGTAACGGCGTACTGGTGAGGGCCTTTAAGAGCGGCTTTCTCCAGAGCCTTCAGAAGAGGCTCCGGCGGATCAAAGTCAGGGAAACCCTGAGAGAGATTGACCGCTCCGTATTTGTTTGAAAGCCTCGTCATGGACCTTATTACCGATTCAGTGAATTTCCCAAGCCTGTCGCTTGTTTGCGGCATATCCTATCTCCCTTTTGAAAGCAATTTGACACCAAAGAAGTCCGCCGTTCACTTACAACTTACAGCTTAAAGCTTTAAAATGTTCAGTCTGTCTGGATACCAGCTTCCGCTGGTATGACGACACATAAAAAGCCTGTCATTGCGAGGAACGAAGCAATCTCGCAGTTGTTTGGTTTTGTAGCTGCGCAGCTTGCTGCGCGTTCCGTAGAGCGCCGTCATCCTGATCTCCCGAAGGGAGAGAAGGATCGCGAAGTTATTGTTACCGTAGAGATGCTTCACTGCGTTCAGCATGACAACAGCTCAAAGCCCTCGTTAATGGCAGTTACGACACAGTCTGTCCGCTGGTATGACGACTCAAAACAAACCGTCGTTGCGAGCGAAACGCGTCAGATAACCGAATTACACCCCGGGGGTGTAATTCGGGTTTGGAAACGGCCAAGTGATTATATAAATTTATGGAGTGTTTGCAAAATGAGGTTTTCCTGACTAATTCTTGCGTGGCGGACAATGTTTGACGGAGAATATTGCGCCTGATCGGTTGTGACCGCAATCCCCGCGGAAGATGTATACCCCGCATGGCCTCAGGAGATTATACCGGAGTCTCTGCGCATTTGAGCGCGGAGCGAGTTAATGGCGTTAAAAAATCCGGACATCACTAAAACCCAGAGATACATTCCTCTCCGTGAAAGCCTTATAAAACGGCCGTGAAAACGAAAAGCCCCCATAAGGCACAGGGCGGCGAATTCCGGCAGCAGCAGCAACGACGAAAAACCATATTTTTTCCATAACTCGCTCAGGCCTAACTCTGTGCTGAAAAGTTTAACCATAAAATCGTAGCCTATCCGCTGTTTTAGAGTCATTTCCCTGAAATGCGTTATGCCGCCGGCGCTTCTTTCAATGCGCCGGATATATTCCTCTATTGAAAATGTGGACGCGTACATCGCGCCTTCAACATAGCTGAAAGCCCCGCTGCCGATGCCCACATAACTCTCATTTTTTACTATATATTCGTCAATCATAGCGTCTTTCCGCGAAAAGCACCAGGCCGTGCCTGCGGTGTAGTTTCCGCTCATTCCGGAAAGTATCATATTATAGTATTGCCTGAGATTTTCATTCTTAATACCTCCAAAGGAGCCTGATAGCTTATCTCTTACCGACGGCTCGGCCATCAAAGGGTAAAAAGTTATCTGATCCGGGGCAAGAGCGAGCAGAATATCAATATCCCGCTCAAGCGATTGCCGCGTCTGGCCCGGCAGATTAAACATCATATCCACATTGAGCGTGCGGAACCTGCCTGAGGCGAAAGCAAGCCTCTCTCTGATTTCAGCTCCGCTCCCGTACTTCTTATACCTGTCCATTTTTTTAAGCAGGCTGTCATCAAAACTCTGAACTCCGACAGAAAGCCTGTCCACGCCGGAATCGGCAAGCAAAGCGAGCGTGGCGCCGTCAAGCCCGTTGGGGTTAGTCTCAAGCGAGACCTCCCTGGCCGGGAAAAGCGAACGGATAAGTTCTATCGTTAAACAAAGCTCGCGCGCGTCTATAGTAGGCGTCCCGCCTCCGAAATAAACTTCCGTGAACCTGAAACCCCGCTCCGAATAAAACTTTATCTCGCTTCGCAAAGCGTTAAAATACCGCTTTATTTCTCCGTCTGACGCCTTTACCCTGTGAAACGAGCAGAAGGGGCAGAGCTCCTCGCAAAACGGTATATGGACATAAAGCATCCGGATCTTTGAAGGATCCCGTGACTCTACCCAACCGCGCGGCGATGGCTTAAAGCCGCGGAGATTTCCGGCGAAGATGGAATCAATTATTTGTTTTATCATCAGGGCCCGCGAAAATTACTGAAGGAAAATTCTGACAGAGGACAATATTTCGTTGAAAAGCGGAAGTGGCAGCAAACCGAAGCCGAGCGTTCCGGCAAGGCATATTGAAAGCGAGGCCTTCTCCCAGAAAGTGAGTTTTATAGGCGAGGTATCAGGCGACGGCACTATATAGACTCTTTTGAGCACCATAAGATAATAGTAAATTGAGACGACGCTCATCAGCACGCCGAGCGCCACAAGCCACGCGAAGCCGTTCTCAAAAGCTCCTACAAAAATATATAATTTCCCGAAAAATCCTACCAGCGGAGGCACGCCGCCAAGCGACATAAGGGAGATCAAAAGAGCAAGCGATAGAAAGGGCGAGCGTTTGGCAAGACCGCTGTAATCGTCTATATTGTCGCCCTCAACGCGGCTGCCCACTATTATGATGACGCCGAAAGCCGTGAGGTTCGCGAAAAGGTAGCCGGCCAGGTAAAAAACCGAGGAAGCAAGCCCCGTCACCGTGGCCATCGCAAGGCCGATGAGCACAAAACCCGCCTGGGCTATGCTTGAATACCCCATAAACCTCTTTATATTGGTCTGGGGTATCGCGAGCAGGTTGCCGATGATTATGGTCGCCGCGCTTAATACCGCCATAAGAATTCCCCACTCGCTTCGCAGGTTTCCGAAAGCAGTCAGAAAAAGCCTCATGAGCACGGCAAATCCGGCCATCTTCGTGCCGACCGAAAAGAACGCGGCCACGGGTGAGGGAGCGCCCTCGTATACATCAGGCACCCACATGTGAAAAGGCACGGCCGCTATCTTAAAGCTCATCGCCACAACTATAAGCACAATACCGGCATAGGCTATCGGCGGAACGCTTCCCGAGGACAGAGAGGCGGCTATGCCGGAAAACTTAAGAGAACCGGTGGCGCCGAAAACGAGGCTCATGCCGAAAAGCAGCATACCCGAGGCAAGCGCGCCCAGCAGCATGTACTTCATTCCGGCTTCGGAGGACTTCTGCTCCGATTTCTGGAAAGCGCTCAGGACATAAGAGCTGATGGAAAGAAGTTCCAGTGCGATGTAAAATGTTATCAACTCGCCGCTTGAGGCAAGAAGCAGCATGCCGAGCGTGGAAGAAAATATCAGCGTGAAATACTCGCCCGTATAACGGCCGTTCTTTTCCAGAAATCCAAGCGACAGCATTGAAACAATAAAGGCGTTCAGCAGAAAAAGCGATTTAAATATCAGGCTCAGCCCGTCGGAAATAAAGGCCCCCGCGAAGGCATCGCCTGTCTGCCGAATAAACAGGGAGGCTATAAAAACACCGAGGCTTCCTGCAACGGCGGCGTAACGGACGATCTTTTTGCTGCCGGACAGAAGGTCCAGGACAAAAATAAGGCCGATAAGCCCGCTTAATATCAGTTCAAGTTTTAAAAGGCTGATGTCCATTAAAACAATCCTCCGATCCTGCCGACCAGTTCAATGACAGCCGGATTTACAACCCTAAGCAGCAGCGAAGGCCACACACCCATAGTTATAATTACAAGAATGAGTATAGCCATGGGTATTTTCTCGGCCGTTGTAGCGTCGCCCATCGCGACAGGAAATCCGTGATGCCCGGAGCTGCCGACTTTCTGCAGATGCCTGGCGGAAAACTCGTCGGCGGTCTGTGCCTGAGAGCCTTCCGTCACATAGTGCGCGTTAAGCTCTCCGAAAAATATCTTCTGAAGAACGCGGAGCACATAAATAGCCGTTATTACCACGCCTGTGGCCGCGCCGACGGCAAGCAGAGGATAGGCCCTGAAAGCTCCAACTAAAACAAGAAATTCGGCCACAAAGCCGCTGGTTCCCGGAAGGCCCAGTGAAGCCAGCCCGCCGATGGCAAAAGCGACAGCCAGAAAAGGCGAGAGCTTTGCAAGCCCGCCCATATCGGCTATAACCCTTGTATGGGTGCGGCCGTATACCGCTCCCACCAGCGCGAAGAAAAGAGCCGTCATCACACCGTGGGCGAACATCTGGAACACCGCTCCGTCAAGTGAAATTACATTTAAGCTTGTTATGCCGAGCAGCACAATACCCATGTGGCTGACCGAAGAATAGGCAATAACATATTTCAGGTCCTTCTGGTTCATGGCCACAAGCGCGCCGTAAACGATATTTACGATAGTAAGAACAGCGAAATAGGGCGCCCAGAACTTCGCCCCGTAAGGCATTAAAGCCAGAGCCACCCTGATTATACCGAATGCGCCGAGCTTCATGAGCACACCGGCATGCAGCATGCTCACCGCGGAAGGAGCAGAAGCGTGGCCGTCGGGCGACCAGGTATGGAAAGGCCAGAGGCCCGCGAGTATGCCGAAGCCCACGAAAACAATCGGGAAAAATATTGTCTGAAATCTCTCGGAAAACGAGTAATTGCTCAGAGCGAACCAGTCAAAGGTCCCGAGCCCGCTTGTAAAATACAACGCCAGTATGCCCAGCAGTATAAAAGCGCTTCCGAGCATAAGGTATAAGGTCAGCTTCATGGCCGAATACTCTTTCTTACCCGTGCCCCAGATACCTATCAAAAGGTACATCGGCAAAACGGCTATCTCGTAGAATAAAAACAGAAAGAAGAGGTCCAGGGAAACAAAAACCCCGAACACTCCGGTCACAAGTATAAGCAGCATGGCGAAAAATTCTCTCGGCCTTCCGACGCGGCCGAGCAGTCCGCCTTCCTTAAATTCATGAGCGGATATCAGCACGCCCGTGAATATAACTATGCCCGTCAGAAGCAGCATGGCAAGGCCTATACCGTCAATACCGAGCTGATAGGATATTCCCAGGCTCGGCAGCCAGGGAAGCTTTTCAAGAAACTGGAAGCCGGGCTTTGAGGCGTCAAAGAGATAAAAAACCACAAGCGAAAGGGCAAGCGAGATAAAACTGGAAATGCCGGCGACAAGCTTTATGAGGGAATGCTTGTGGTCGGGAATAAGCATAATGGCAAGCCCTCCGAGAAGAGAGGATGCCAGTATGGCTGAAAGATATGGAAATTCCATTATCATAATTATCCTGTTTTACTTTCTGGGTCGCTGGCTGAGTGTCGCGTCACTTCCCGCGATGACAGCACTTCATAGACAGCGAGATTGCCGCGGCCTGCGGCCTCGCAATGACATTTTTTTATCAGACTCAATTTTAAACAGCTATTATTGCTATTCTTAGCGCAGAATGCGCAGTAAAATCCAGACGGCCACCATTCCGCCGACAATGCCCAGCGCGTAATTCTGGACAAGGCCGGTCTGCAATCCGCGCAAAACAACGGCTGTAAACCTGGTCAGGCGGAAAACGCCGTCAACCGAACCGTCTACGATGTTGCGGTCAAACCAGTTTGCAAGCCTTGAAACATTGAAAAGGATCCTGTTGACGCAGAAAGCGTAGAATTCGTCTACATAATATTTGTTCTTGAGAATCTTATACGGCCAGGAAAACCTGGCGGCCAGCGCGTCGGAAGATATCAGCTCTTTGTGGTATATGGCCCAGGCCGCCAGCATGGAGAGCAGAGCCAGCGCGTTTGAAACCAGAGGTATTAACAGCCCGTGGTGTTCGCCCCCCGCCTCCGAACCCAGCACGAAAGAACCGAAAGGGCCGGTATAATATCCAAGGCCCAGAGCAAACAGAGCAAGTATCACAAGAGGAACCGTCATAACAGCGGGCGACTCGTGAGGGTGTCCGCCGGCGGACCTTTCTTTTGAAAGAAATACCACAAAAAACACCCTTGCCATATAGAAAGCTGTAAAGGCCGCCGTCAAAAGCCCCATAACGAAAAGCGCCGTATGGCCGCTGTGGTAAGCCTGTATAAGTATGGCGTCTTTGCTGAAGAAGCCGCTTGTCGGAAATAAACCCGAGAGAGCCAGTGAACCCACAAGAAAAGTCAGCGCCGTCACCTTCATTTTTTTGAACAGGCCGCCCATCTCCCAGATGTCGTTTGTATGCATAGCGTGTATCACGCTGCCGGCCCCAAGGAATAAAAGCGCCTTAAACGACGCGTGAGTGATAAGGTGAAAATATCCCGCCGTGAAGCCGCCGACCCCCAGGCCCAGCATCATGTACCCGAGCTGGCTTACCGTGGAATAGGCGAGAACTCTTTTGATGTCGTTCTGCACGAGGGCTATGCTCCCGGCGAAAAACGCCGTGAAAGCTCCTATGACCGCTATGACCTCAAGAGCCGTTCCTGAAAAAACAAACAGATAATAGGTTCTGGCCACCAGGTAAACTCCGGCGGCCACCATGGTAGCCGCGTGAATGAGCGCCGAAACCGGCGTCGGGCCTTCCATAGCGTCGGGCAGCCATATGTGGAGCGGGAACTGAGCGCTCTTGCCGGCCGCGCCCGCGAAAAGCAGAAGCGCTACAACCGTCACAAGCTGCTGCGAAAGGGCTCCTGCCTTTATAAGCTGTTCTATCTGAAGGAAATTGAATGTGCCCGTCTTAAAAGAAATAAGTATTATCGCCACAAGGAAACCGAAATCTCCGAAACGCGTGACGATAAAAGCCTTCTTGGCGGCGTTGGCGGCCGAAGGCTTGGAATACCAGTGGCCTATCAGAAGGTAGGAACAAAGGCCGACAAGCTCCCAGAATATATACATCTGAAGCAGGTTGTTGGCAAGCACAAGGCCGAGCATTGAAAAACTGAAAAGCGAGATGAATGAATAATATTTTGTGTAGCCCTCGTCGCCTTTCATGTAGCCCAGCGAATATACCTGCACTAAAAAGCTGACTCCCGTCACCACAAGAAGCATAACCGACGAGAGCGGGTTAACGAGAAAACCGAGCTCAACAGAGAAACCGCTTATCGTGGCAAACCAGGGCATTTTAAATTCAAACGAGCCGGGAGCCTGCGAAAGGCTGAAAAATATTAAAAGCGAAGAAACCAGCGAGAGGAATATCGCGCTTATGGAAACAGCCGACGAAAGCTTTTCTGATTTTCTTGTCAGAAAAGTTATCGCCAGGAAAGAAACTATCGGAAATATAAGTATCAGTTCTGCGAGCCTTAACATCCTACCCTCTCATCAGATTGTATCTGTCTGTGGCTATATCTTTGAAACTGCGGTAAATATTAAACAATAGCGCCAGCCCCACGGCCGCCTCGGCGGCCGCGACCGCTATTATAAATAACACAAAAACCTCTCCCGAAAGCAGGGTCGGGTTAAGCGCCCGGGTGAATACCACAAAATTGAGGCAGGCGCTGTTGAAAATAAGCTCCACCGACATAAGTATGCCGATAGTGTTCCTGCGGGTCAGCACGCCGTAGATGCCTATGGCGAAAAGAAGGCTGTTTATTATAAGAAGCTCTTTAACGGTTATCATTTCTCGTTTTCCCTTCCGGCCATCATTATCGCCCCGACAAGCGCCGCCAGCAGAAGCACCGAGACGGCCTCAAAAGGAAGTATATTCCCTGAGAATATTTCCAGGCCGGCCTCGGCCGCGCTTACGACCCTGGGTGTTATCGTGTTTGAGGCGAACTGGGTTTTAATTATGCTGGCCGTCAATATGGCAAAGACGGCGAGGCTGGCCGCCAGCGACCAGAACTTCTGTTTGTTGGTCTGGGCTATGCTTTTATCGCATATTTTATGGGTCAGCATGACGGCAAAAAGAATTAGTATCAGTATGCCGCCGATATATACCAGAACCTGAACCGCCGCCAGAAATTCCGCGCCCATAAGCAGGTATATGCCCGCTACGCTTAAAAGCGAAACTCCGAGCAGAAGGCCCGAGTGGAACATATTGCGCGCCGTCACGACGCCGAGCGCCGAGATTATCATGGCCGCTGAAAAAAAGTAAATAATATATTTATCTATCATCATTTTCACCGTCAGGAAAAAGCGAGCGGACACAGGCCTCTCTGGAAGCGGCCGCCAGCTCGTAATCCTTGTTCATCTTAAGAGCGTTAAACGGACAGGAGTCCACGCAGAGCCCGCAAAAAAGGCACAAGGCCGTGTCAACCGTAAATTTCACGGGGTAACGCTTTTTATTCTGATCCACGGCCGACTCAAGGCGCAGAGAGGCGTTGGGGCAGGCGCGCAGGCAGTTGCCGCAGGCGGTGCACCTGTGTTTTAATGTTTTCTCGTCACGGATAAGCACGACCCTTCCCCTGAAGCGCTCCGGCAGTATCCATCTTTCTTCCGGATACTGCATGGTAACGGTCCGGCCGAAAAGATACTTGAGTGTCACAAGCATCCCGGCGGGCAGGCTTATCAGCGCCTTATAGATCTCTTTAATTATCCGTATCATATTATTTAATGAACATCCTTATGCCGGTCACAAAAATATTTAATAAAGCCAGCGGAGTCAGTATCTTCCAGCCGAGGTTCATCAGCTGATCCATGCGGAAACGCGGAAAAGTCCAGCGAAACCATATCAGCGTAAATATTGTAAAGGCGTCTTTTATCAGAAACCAGGCTATCGGCGGCAGGAAGCCAAAACCGTGCCAGCCGCCGAGAAAAAGGCTCGTTACTATGCTTGCAACTATCATCATATTGGCAAACTCGGCTAAAAAGAATATTCCGAAGCGTATGCCGGAATACTCCGTGTGGAACCCGGCGGTTAATTCGCTTTCGGCCTCGGGGATATCAAAGGGAAGCCTGTTTATCTCCGCGGTGGCGGCAACGAAATAAATTAAAAATGCCAGCGGCTGGCGGAATATGTGCCAGTCAAAGAAATTTTTCTGCGAGGCAACGATCTCGGAGAGGTTTAGCGAGCCTGCCATCATAATGACGCTTAAGACCGCGAGCACAAGAGGTATCTCGTAGCTGATCATCTGGGCCGCCGAGCGCATTCCTCCGATAAGGGAATATTTGTTATTGGAGCTCCAGCCGGCCATCAGAATACCTATGACTCCGAGGCTCGAGATAGAAAGAATGTAGAGAATGCCCAGGCTGAAATTATTTACCACCAGGCGCGGCGCGACGGGCAGAGCAATATACGCCATGAACGCCGCGGCAAAAACCACCATCGGCGCGAGCAGATACACCACTACATCGGCGTTCGCCGGGGTTATGTTTTCTTTGGCCAGCAGTTTGACTATGTCGGCGACAGCCTGGAGCGAGCCCTGCCAGCCGACCCTGTTGGGGCCTATCCTTGACTGAAAATGCGCGCTTAAGCGGCGCTCAAGCCAGATGAGAAACATTACGGCAAGCGATATCACGCCCAGCAGAATGGAACCTATAACCACAATCTTTATCTGCGAGTAGAGCCACAGAGGCAGGCCCGTCAGTTCCCAGAGCCTGGCTCCCAGGGAAAATACGAAATCAAATATCAGCCTTATATCGTAAATATATTTCACCTGTCCACATCCCCGAGCACGATATCAATGCTTCCAAGAACAATTACCACATCCGAAACCTTAAGCCCCCTGCAAAGAAGCGGTATTACCGAAAGATTTGAGAAAGAAGAAGAACGAATTTTCATTCTGTAAGGTTTCGCAGTGCCGTCGCTGACTATATAAAAACCGAGTTCTCCCCTCGGCGTTTCAATGCAGGTGTAGGCCTCGCCGGGTTCGGGTTTTATCAGCTTGGGCAGTTTGGCGGATATTTCGCCCTGCGGCAGTTTATCAAGCGCCTGTTCTATTATTTTAAGCGATTCGCTCATCTCGGCGAGCCTTACGCGGTAGCGGTCCAGCGTGTCGCCTGTTTTTCCGACCGGTATATCAAACTCAAATTCATTGTAAACGCTGTAAGGCTCGTCTTTTCTTTTGTCGTGGCGCGCTCCGGTAGCTCTTAAAACCGGGCCGGTGCAGCCGTAGTCTATGGCATCCTCTTTTGAGAGAGCGCCTACGCCCCTGGTCCTTTCAAGGAAAATAATGTTTCCGCCGACAAGTGTTTCATAGTCGTCCAGCTGGCCCTTAAAATATCGGCAGAACTCCCGTGTCTTTTCTATAAAACCTTCCGGCAGGTCCCAGCGCACTCCGCCGATTTTCATATAGCTGTATGTCAGCCTCTGGCCGCAGGCCGATTCAAAAAGGTCCAGTATCATTTCCCTGGATTTGAAAGCGTAAAGAAACGGCGTAATGGCTCCGAGGTCCATGGCAAAGGGCCCGAACCATACAAGATGGCTTGCTATCCTGTTAAGCTCAGCCATTATGACCCTGATATATTCGGCCCTCGGCGGAACCTCTGCTTTTAAAAGTTTTTCAACAGCCATGCAGTAGGCCTGGTTGTTTGCCATGCTCGCGACATAATCAAGCCTGTCGGTAAACGGCAGGAACTGCGAATAGGTCCTGCTCTCGGCTATCTTCTCAAAGCCGCGGTGCAGGTAGCCGAGGTCGGGGACAGCCTCAAGAACGACTTCTCCATCCATCTTCAACATCAGGCGCAGAACGCCGTGGGTGCTCGGGTGCTGCGGCCCCATGTTCAGGAAATATTCTTCGGTGGTGTTAATAATCGTCTGGTTCATAATTTTGGAAGCGGAACAAGTTTTTCCGACTTAAAATCCTTTAACAGCGGACAGCCTTTAAAATCTTCCTCAAGCAGAATATGCCTCAGGTCCGGATGGCCCTCAAAAATCACGCCGAAGAAATCAAAAGCTTCCCTCTCGTGCCAGTCCGCGGTTCTCCAGATACCGGCAACGGAACCTATTTTCGGGCCTGACCTGTCAATAACCGTCTTAATGACAACATCAGACTTGTCATTGTACGAGTGAACAAAATATCTCATCTCAAGCCTGTCGGGATAATCTATGCAGGTTAAAAAACGAAGGTAATCGTAACCGAGGCTGTCCTTAAGATAGCGGCACAGGCCGGGCAGAGACTCGGCTGTCAGCGTGACGACAATTTCCCCGGCCTGCCGGCCGGCGGCCGCGTCTGCCGAAGGAAAACCGTTTTTAATTTTTTGGATTTTCTCTTCTCTGTTCATTTCTTCGCCCTTAATTCAGCCATTCCGTTTTTCGCTATCTTTTTCTGAAGTTCCAGCAGCCCCTGCAACAGAGCCTCAGGGCGCGGCGGACAGCCCGGCACATATATGTCAACCGGGACTATAGTGTCAACGCCCTTGACGACCGTGTAGGAGTCGTAATAAAAGGCTCCGCCCGAGTTGGCGCAGCTGCCCATTGATATCACATATTTGGGTTCCGGCATCTGGTCATAAAGCAAAAGCAGCCTTTTGGCCATTTTATCCGTCAGGGTTCCCGCCACTATCATAAGGTCTGCCTGGCGCGGGCTGGGCCTGGCGACTTCAAAACCGAAACGAGACCAGTCGTACCTTGAGGCGCCGGTAGCCATCATCTCTATAGCACAGCAGGCAAGCCCGAAGGTAAGCGGCCACAAAGAATTCTTTCTGGACCAGTTAAGCAGGGACTGGTAATTTGTAAGGGCTATCTGTCCGCCCGGTATTTTTTCCATAAAAAGAGGAACGCGGTCTACAGCCATTCAAGCGCTCCTTTTTTCCAGGCATAAACAAGCCCCAGGGCGAGTATTGCGAGGAATATGAACATCTCTATCAGCCCCAGCACGCCCAGTGACCGCAGTGTGACAGCCCACGGGAAAAGAAAAATGACTTCCACATCAAATATAAGGAATATGAGCGCGAAAATATAATAGCGCACATTGTACTGTATCCACGCGGAACCCACCGGCGCCTCGCCGCACTCGTAGGTGGAGCTCTTGCGCTGGCTCGGGTTCCTGGGCGCGATCAGCCAGGATATGACAAACGGCGCCACCACAAAAACCGCGCCGAGCGCCGCGAAAATAAATATACTGCTGTAAATATTAAACATTGCGTTTATACCTTTGCCCTGTCTTCAAGATAACAGGTTATGTCATAGAGGCTTTTCTTAAACGGGGAACCCTCAAAAGCGTCCAGGCTCTTTCTGGCTTTGCGTATATAACCCAAAATTTCATTTCTGGTCATGTCATTTGCCGGAGAATTTAAAAACAGCCGCCGGAGCTCAAGAAAAGCGCTCCTGCTCTCTGAGGATTTTATTAATTTTCTTATTTTGTTTCTTTGCTCGCTTTGAGCCGCGAGATTTAAAAACGGCAGTGTCAGTTCGCCCTTTTTAAAATCAAGCCCCGGCGTTTTGCCGAGCGAGCTCTGTCCGCTTGCTATATCCAGGTAATCGTCTGTCATCTGAAACGCTATGCCGAAATTAAGCCCAAATGCGGCCGCCGCTTCCTCGCGCGCTTTAGAACCTTTGGACAACATGACCCCGCAGCGGCAGGATAGTTCAAAGAGGCTGGCCGTCTTTTTTTCTATTATTGAAATATAGCGTTCTTTAAGAAGAGTTGAATTTTCCCTTTCATGAATCTGAAGCACCTCTCCCTCGCACATCAGCCTGGTCGCATGAATTATCCTGCGCATAACCCGCTCATTGAGGCCGCCGTCGGCGATAATATCAAAAGCCGCGCAGTACAGGTAATCACCGAGCACTATGGCAAGCTCATTGCCCCACTTGGAGTTTACCGTAAGTTTGTTGTGACGCAGGGACGAATCGTCTATGACATCGTCATGCACGAGCGAAGCCGCGTGAATGAGCTCAATGGCGGCCGCGGTATTTAAAAGGGTTCTGCCCGCTTTAAAAGGCCTGCCAACCGAAGAAGCTCCGGAAAAAAGCAAAGCCGTCGCAGGGCGAAGCCTTTTACCTTTATTTTTAAGGATAAAGTTTCCAAGCTCGGCGACTCCGGAAAACGATTCGTTTCGCGGCGCCCTGAGCAGTATCTCTTCAACTTTTGAAAGGCCTTTGTTTATGGGCCTGTATATCTCGGAAAATTTCATTTAATTTTTTTGTGGAACAAGTTTGTCGTGCCGGAAACATGGCATTTATGAATGACTCATTGAAATGGATCCCAGACTAAGGCCTCTGGGATGACCCCAAAGAAGTCCGCCGTTCACTTATAACTCAAACCGTTCGGTCTGTGTGGAATCCATCAAGACCTGTCATCCCTGAGAAAACAGGGATCCAGAATTTAAAAGTTCTTTCAGAAAGAAACAAAGTCGCGGGGCTGCTGCCCCTGCGCCCCGTTCTAACTTTCTTTGAGCGCTCAAAGAAAGTTAATAAAGAAAGGCGACGCCTCACCATCTCGGCGTCCTCATGGAAGTCCGCACTTATTCGTGCGGACATTCGACCACGCGAGCCATTCGCAAAGTATTTTAGGCAGTCTTGCAAACTCCCTGCCTTGTCGGCAGGTCAAACAGGCAAGACTGAAGGCCTCCAAAAATACTTTTGCTCATAATCGGCTCGGAAAGGGTGTAACGACACCAAAGAAGTCCGCCGTTCACTTAGAACTTACAACTTAAAACTTATAACTTAAACCGTTCAGCCTGGAATCCACAAGCGCCGTCATCCTGAGAGAAACGAAGGATCTCCCGTGCTGTCATTCCGGAAAGCCTCTGTCCCGCGGCGAAAAATCTCCCGTCTTTGGACGGGTGAAGGATGCTTCGCATTCGCCTGGGAGGTCGGCTGGTTTTATTCAAAGCATTGGGCCGCCACTCCGGAATCCAGAAGTAGGACCAAAGGCTGGATACCAGCTTCCGCTGGTATGACGACACCAATGAAGTTCGCCGTTCACTTATAACTTACAACTTAAAACTTATAACTTTAAACAGTGTGCTTTATTTATTCTGCAGGTACTTTATCATTCCCGGCGTAACAAGCGGCACAACATCTTTAATCATATGAGGCATAAGGTTGTCCATGACCTGCGGCATAAGCACGGGCATCTGTTCGCGCATATAGTCCGGCATGGGCACACGCTGTGCCACCCTTGAAAGCATCACGGGCATGACCTTAGGCATCATCATAGGCAGAAGTTTCGGGAAAAGCAAAGGAAACATCGGCTTCATTAAATTCAGCGCGCCCGGTATTTTACCCATCAGCCTCATCATGGGACCCATTCCGAAAGGCATGGCGTCAACCAGCTCCGGCCACATGGTCTGCATAAGATCCGCGAAACCTCTCGGAGTCATAAGCGCTATCATGGCTTCAAAGACAGCCCACTGGGCCTTGACTTCCGGGTTCGGGTCGGGCAGTTTATATCCGAGAGCCGATGCCGCGAAACTCGCCAGGTCAACAACTTCAACCGGCACCTTCTTTGAATCGGCGCTGACCCTAAGCTGGAACTCGCAGCAGGGGCAAAGCGCGAGGACTTTCTGAGCGCTGGCATCAACCGCCTCTTCAAGGCGCGATTTGCCGATATCCCCCGCCACATCGGGCTCTTTAATAAGCGTCAGGACGCTCCCGCAGCATTTTCCTTCTTCGCGGTTTGACTTCATTTCCACAAAATTCACATTCGGTATAGCCTTAATAAGCTCGCGGGGCGGCTCAAAAACTCCGGAGGCTCTGCCCATGTGGCAGGAATCGTGCCAGGTCACCGTGACGGGCTTGTTGTCGTTGGCCGGGAACTTGAACTCGCCGCTCTTTATTTTCTCGGCAAGGACTTCGCTGTAATGTCTGGCCTTTATGTTAAATTCAATACCTTCTTTTTTAGCCCAGGCCGGATAGACATGGCGCCACATCATATCGCAGGCGGGGCAAGACGAGATTACGGTGTCGGCCCCCGCGTCCTGGACGGACTTTATGTTTTTTTTCATCGTTGCCGAGAAAACATCCCATTTTCCGGAGGCAAGCATGGGGGTTCCGCAGCAGCTTTCCCGCTCGCCCAAAAATGTAAAATCCACTCCGGCTTTATCCAGCAGCCTTACCGAAGCTATGCCGATATCATGCTCCACATAGCTCGCGGTGCATCCGGCGAAATAAACCGATTTTGATTTACGCCCGGGCCCGTACTTTTCTTTAAGATCTGCGGGGAACCAGTCGGCGCGATTTTTCCTGTATCCGGCCCATATGTTGCCCTGGCCCACAAGCGCCGCGGACATCATCTCAAAGGGAGGGAAGGGCATCCACTTGTCTTCGTTCACAAGTTTGCCTCGGAGCTTCATCCACGACGGCTCCACCGGCAGGCAGGCCGAGCAGCGGGTATCGCAGAGCTCGCAGGTGGTGCATACCAGGAAAGAATCAACTATTTTCTGGTCCCACTTTTCCCTGCCCTCCATATATTCTTTCAGCCAAAACCATTTTCCCCTGGGCGACTGGCTTTCCCAGCCTCGTTCCGAAAACTGGGTACAGGTGTCAACACAGTTGCCGCACTGGGAACAGCTGTAGGCGTACCACGCGACATCGGCGGGAATTCCGCGCACGGGTTTTTTGGCTCTCTCGCCTATCTCTGTCACGACAAAATTTCCAAAGGGCCTTGAGAACGGCTCAAACAATCCGCCCATAGCCAGAGCCAGGCTCATTAGATTTGGCTCGTAAACCTTGCCCGGATTAAATATGCCGTGCGGGTCGGCCTGTTTCTTGTATTTTTTTATTTCTTCAAGCCTTTCTTTTCCGAGCAGTTTTGCGGCATGCCTGACAAAATATATGCCGGTGGAATAAGCCCTGCCGCCGTATTTCTCGGCGATCTTGACTATGCTTAAGACAAGCGCGAAAACAAGGTTATATCCGAATTTGCGCTGGTCGCTCGGAATAAAACCGAGTATCACCGCCTCGGGTTTGCCGTGCATGCCGTTAAGGACTATTACTCCCTCTTTCACAAGCGGCTGGGTAACCTTCTTTTCTATCTCGCTTAGGACTTTACCGAGCGCCTCAACCGGCACCACGATCTCAGACGGAACGAGGCTCGGCCCAAGGCGTTTCACGACCATGGGTTTGAAGCGGTTTTCCCATTCATGTCTGGCTATGTGTTCGCCAAGCTGGGACGCGCCGCTTGCTTTAATTATATCGGGGATCTGCTTTATAATGTTATTTTTATCTTTCGCGCGGTATGTTAAAAGTATTATGTAGGATTTTGGAAGGTCTATATGCTCTCCGACTTCATGCCCGAAGTGTTCCATATGCGGAGACTTGTTCTTAAGCTCAGCCATCTTGGGGTTTATGAAAGCCAGCGACCAGACCGGCATTTTTGTTTCTATGACATGGCTAACTGCCTTCTGCATGGAATGGGCGTCCGGGCATCCGAGGGCTACGACTTCAAGTTCCTCATTTTTCTGGACTTTTACGGTGACAGAACTGATAATGCCGGTCATGCCTTCGGCTTCGGAAATAAGAGCTATCTCTTTGCCTTTAAAAGCCTTCACGGAACCGTCGGCGCTTACTACCCTGGCGCTGACCACATTGTCCTTAAACCAGCCGTACTCGTAGGAACCGATGCCGGCGCCGCCCTGGGCAAGCCATCCGCCGACAGTTGAAGCGGGGTAGCTGGTGGGATAAAGCCTCAGCGTAAGGCCCTTTGAGCCAAGCTCCTTGTCCAGTTTTTCCCAGACAACTCCGGCCTGAACCGTGGCCTCAAGAGTTTCGGGATTTACGGAAAGAACCTTGTTCATCCTGAAGAAATCTATTACTATGCCATTCTTTACCGGAAGCACTCCGCCGTAACCGGAAGAGGCTTTGCCGCGCGGGGTGAGCGGTATGCGGTTCGCGTCGGCCCATTTAACAAGCTCTATAAGGTCGTCTTCGCTGCGCGGCTGTACTACGGCATCCGGAGTGGTATCGCCGAGCAGTGGCTTAAAAAGTTTCGGCATCGCGGAAATATCGTGGCCGTAGAGCTTGCGCTCAAGGCGGTCAAAACTGACATTTTTTCCGAACCGTTGTAAAAGATACTGCCTCTGCTTTGGTTTAAGCCCGCTCATTTTATTCTCCGGTATTTCATCTTAAAATATTTCATAGGCTCAAATCAGCCGCTTGCCGTCATCTTCCAGCGTCCCTGTCGGGTATCCATATCCTAATATTGAGTCTATTGAAAAACCCTTAAAAATGCCCTGTCATTGCGATCTCCCGAAGGGAGAGAAACAATCTCGCCTTTCCGTCGGCAACTACGGCTTGCTTGCCTGTCTTTGCCTGGCCGCGCTACTTTGACATTTCTTTCATAATGGGCCCGAGTTTGCCCTTGACCATCAGGGAAAGCTCGTCGCTTTTGATAAGCGATATGCAATGGACCTTTGAATCCTTGTTCCAGGAAACCAGCACCATTTTGTCCCCGGGTTTTATGCCGGCTTTCAGGCGCAGTTCTTTGGGAAGCACCATCTGCCCGCGGTCGTCTATCGTTATAATAGACTCCACCTGGCAGGATCCGATGTCAACCTTTAACTGGTCGCAGGATATGGAATTTTCATTTTTCTGCATCATTTTCCCCTAATCAGCGTTTTCTGATTAATCTGATTATACTGATTGGGCGCCATTTTGTCAATAGTTATAAAAAAAATCCCCGCCCGCGTGTTTACGGAGAGGATTTTATTATTTTAATGACATCAGAAAAGCAAACAAACCCGAAACGACGCGCCAGCCCGCCAAAGGCTCAGAATTACACCCCCGGGGTGTAATTCGGGTGAGCGCCGTCATCCCTGTAGTTGCAGTGCGGCGAATAAGCCGCACAAGCTTGCAACGGGTGCGAGATGTGAGCACACACAGGAATCCAGAATTTAAAAGTTCTTTCAGAAAGCAACAAAGTCGCGGGGCTGCTGCCCCTGCACCCCGTTCTAACTTTCTTTGAGCGCTCAAAGAAAGTTAATATAGAAAGGCGACCACGCGAGCCACTCGCAAAAGTATTTTAGGCAGTCTTGCAAACTCCCTGCCTTGTCGGCAGGTCAAACAGGCAAGACTGAAAGCCTCCAAAAATACTTTTGCTCATAA
>MGVE01000020.1 GCA_001800315.1 Elusimicrobia bacterium RIFOXYA2_FULL_47_53
AATAATAGAGTAATAATATAGGGATAAGGGGTAAGCGTTAAGGGTTAAGTGACAGAAAGAGTTTTTTGCCACTTACCGCAGACCGCTTACCGCTGAAGGGATTATATGGTAACCGAAAAAGTAATAACTGCACAGCGCTTGAGAATCAAACTTCGCGCCTATGACCACAAGATGCTTGATGATTCATTAGGCAGGATCATTGAAACGGCAAAGAAAACCGGAGCCAGAATTACGGGCCCCGTGCTTCTGCCGACGGATATAAAGAAATATACCGTCAACCGTTCGGTCCATTCGGACAAAAAGTCACGCGAACAGTTTGAGATGAGGATTCACAAAAGGCTTGTTGATATTTTGGAACCCTCGCAGAAAACGGTGGAAGAGCTCATGAAGCTTGACCTCCCGGCTGGTGTAGATATTGAAATAAAAATGTAGGTATATTGTCCGCCGTTAAGACGCTGGCGGATCCGCAGAATGCGGGAAATATTAATGTAGGGCATTTGGAAATATTTTCCGGAAGACGGCGCTGCCCACCAATCGGCGCCTCGGCGCAGCCTCTCTAAGAGAACGCTAAGCCGTCGTCGCGGAGCTTTTTAAAAAAACATTTCCTCACATGGTGGGTGGGATAAAAGGTAAAAGGAATTATTTAAAATGTTAAAATCAATTTTAGGAACAAAAGAAGGAATGACGCAGGTTTTTGACCAGACCGGAAATCTGATCTCGGTCACCGTTATCCTGGCCGGCCCTTGCGTTGTAACCGACATCAAAACCAAAGAGAGGGACGGTTACGATTCGGTTCAGCTGGGTTTTGGCGAAATAAAGGAAAAAGCTCTTTCCAGGCCGCAGCTCGGCCAGTTCAAGAAAAAAAATATCACGCCGAAAAGATATCTCAGAGAATTTCGCGTGAAAGACACCGCGGCCATGCAGGTCGGACAGGAAATTAAGGTTGATATGTTTCATCCCGGCGACTATGTGGATGTGACCGGAACTTCCATCGGAAGAGGCTATGCCGGCGCGGTAAAAAGGCACGGATTTAAGGGCGGGCCGTCAACGCACGGCCAGTCTGACAGACAAAGAGCGGTGGGAAGCATCGGCGACCAGGGCCATCAGCATGTCACAAAGGGCCATCGTATGCCCGGAAGGCTGGGTTTTGAAACGGTTACCGTACAGAAACTGAAAGTTATAGCGGTTGAGCCCGAAAAGAATGTTATTCTTCTTGAAGGGTCCGTGCCGGGAGTAAAGAACGGGCTTTTAGTCGTAGCGAACACGCTCAAAAAAGTTACAGCGCACAAAGCCGCGAAACCAGCGGACAAAAAGAAGGGAAAAGAAGCGCCGAAGAAAAAATAAAGAATAACAAGGGTAATGGTATAATTTATGGAAACGTCAGTATATAACACAAAGGGACAGGAAAAAGGCAAAATAAATCTTCCGGAGGCTTTTGAGACGAAAATTTCCGGAGCTCTGCTGCACGAAGTAGTGGTGGGCCTTCAGGCGAATAAACGCTCCGGCACCGCCGCGACGAAAACCCGCGGAGAAGTTTCCGGCGGCGGAAAAAAGCCGTGGAAACAGAAAGGCACCGGCAACGCCCGCTCGGGTTCAAGCCGTTCTCCTCTCTGGAGAAAGGGCGGAATTATATTCGGCCCGGAACCCAGAAGCTATTACCAGAGCCTGCCGGCCAAAAAACGCCAGCTTTCTCTTAAAATGGCGCTTACGGCGAAACTTTCCGCAGGAGAGCTTATGGTGCTTGATAATATCGCGGTGGACGAACCGAAAACAAAAAAAGTCGCCGAGATAATAAATAATCTTAAACTCCAGAATAAAACAGTCCTTCTTGTCGTAGCCAAGCTTGACCCTAAATTGAAGCTGGCCGCGAAAAATGTCAAAGGGCTTGTTGTGAGCGAGGCGAGAAATCTTAACACATATCTGGTTCTGTGGCCCAATAAAATAGTTATGTCGCAGGACGCGGTAGAATATTTCAAAGCGTAAGCGAGCTGAAATAAAACGAAGCAGAGCTAAAGGAACTAAAATGGACATTAGAAAATTAATTAAAAAGCCCCTGATAACCGAGAAGGCTTCCTTGCTGAAGGAAAAAGATAATAAGTATGTTTTCATGGTTGAGAAAACAGCTTCCAAGGGCCAGATTAAGCAGGCGGTGGAAGAGCTTTTCAAGGTTAAGGTTGAAGGTGTTCACACGGCAATAATCCCGGGCAAACTTCACAGGCTCGGCGCCCATGCCGGTTACAGGCCCGACTGGAAGAAAGCCACGGTTAAAGTAAGGAAAGGCCAGGAAATAAAACTGGTGGAAGAAGTCTAAGAAGTTCAATCTCAGATCTCAAATTTGAGATTCCGGCCAAAGCCCGGAAATAAACTATGGGTTATCCGCCCGAAAATAAGGATAGGAAAATAATATGCCGATAAAAACATTTAAGCCCTACACGCCCGTAAGAAGATTTATAACAGTTGAAGATTTCTCCGATATCACGAAAAAAGAACCCGAAAAGTCTTTGATCGTAGCCCTTAGAAAAAAAGGCGGCCGCAACAATACCGGCCAGATCATGGTCAGGCATCACGGCGGCGGCCATAAAAGGTATTACAGGATAATAGACTATAAGAGAAATAAGATTAATGTGGAAGCGAAGGTTGTTGCCATTGAATACGACCCGAACCGCTCAAGCCGCATCGCGCTTCTTGAATACGCTGACGGCGAGAAAAGATATATTATTCAGCCGGTAGGCATGAAAGTCGGAGATGCTGTGATGTCAGGCCCTGAGGCAGAAATCAGGCCCGGCAACGCGCTTCCTCTGGCTAACATACCGCTTGGTACTTTCGTTCATAATGTTGAGATGGTTGCCGGAAAGGGAGCCCAGCTGGTTCGTTCCGCCGGAAGCGCGGCTCAGCTTCTCGCTAAAGAAGGCGAGTATGCTCAGCTGAGAATGCCGTCCGGGGAAATCAGAATGATAATGCTCAACTGTTACGCGACAGTCGGGCAGGTAGGAAATATAGATCACGAGAATGTGACGCTGGGTTCAGCCGGAAGAAGCCGCCACATGGGCATAAGGCCGACTGTCCGCGGAACCGCGATGAACGCGGTTGACCATCCTCACGGCGGCGGAAGAGGAAAATCAAAAGGTAACAATCAGCCCAGATCGCCTTGGAATCAGCCCGCTAAGGGATACAAGACAAGGTCCAAGAAAATCTGGGATTGGCGTATAGTCAGGCGCCGCAACAGAGCGAAAGAAACAGCCGTATAAATAAATATAACAGTGAGCAGCGGTAAGTGTTAAGGGATAGGCTAAGAGAATTCAGGCGGCTTTCCCCGAAAGCTTTACCCCTGAGGTTTAGGAGGAAGTAAAAATGGGTCGTTCAACAAAAAAAGGTCCGTATATTGACGATAAGCTTTTGAAGAAAATCCAGAAGCTTAATGAAGCCGGCGAAAAAAAAGTTATTAAAACATGGGCGAGGGCTTCAATGGTAAGCCCGGAGTTTGTCGGCCACACGATAGCCATCCACAACGGCAGAAAGTTTCTCCCGATTTTTATTTCGGAGCACATGGTAGGCCACAAGCTCGGCGAGTTCGCGCCCACAAGGTTTTTCAGGGGCCACGGCGCCGCTCACACTAAAGAAGCCACATCGCTTACATAATTATTGATTTGAGATTTGAAATTTGAGATTCCCGAAGAAGTGAGGACTAAATGGAAGCCATAGCAATAAGCAAATTCGCAAGATTCGCACCCAGAAGAGTAAATCAGGTAATGCAGCTGATCAGGAACAAGCCGGTTGAAAAAGCGCTTGAAATACTTGCTTTTACTCCGAAGGTTTCGGCGGAGCCGGTTTTAAAAACCCTGAAAAGCGCGATAGCCAATACCGGCCGCGCGAAAAACCCGGCCGGTTTGAAAGTAAAAAGCGCCTGGATAGGCAACGGGCCGGTTCTTAAGAGAATGCGTCCGGGCCCCATGGGCCGCGGAATGGGCTACAAGAGAAAAATGACCCATATTACGGTTGTCGTGTGCGATATGGCGCCCGGCGAACTGAAAGTTAAAACGGCAAAGAAAAAAGAAGAAGCAAAAGCATAAAAATACTCGGGGAACAAGCCCCGGATTCTAAAAGGTGAAAACGATATGGGCCAGAAAGTACATCCAAAAGCTATCCGTCTCGGTTACATAAAGGACTGGGATTCAAAATGGTTTAATCTCAAAGAAATGCCTGACTTCATTGAAGAGGACAGCCGCATCAGAGTTTATCTTAAGGACAAACTCCGCTCGGCGGCCGTAGCGAAAATCGGCATTGAGCGCGCCGGCAAATATCTGCGAGTTAATCTTTTTACCGCGAGGCCCGGAATAGTCATCGGCAAAGGCGGCCAGGGCATTGAGAATCTTCGTTCCGAAATTGAATCAATGACCGGCAGAAAAACTTTTGTCAATGTCATGGAAATAAAAAGGCCCGAGCTTGACGCTCAGCTTATTTCAGACGGCATCGCCATGCAGCTTGAGAAGCAGGTTTCTTACAGGCGCGCCTTGAAGCGCGCCATAGAAAGGGCCATGGCTTCCGGAGCGCAGGGCGTAAAGATAATGGTTTCCGGCAGGCTCGGCGGCGCTGAAATAGCGAGGCGCGAGTGGCTCAAAGAGGGAAGAATACCCCTTCAGACTTTCAGAGCCGACATTGATTACGGATTTTCCGAAGCCTTTACAACCATGGGCCTTATCGGCGTAAAAACATGGGTTTTCAAAAAAGAGCTGTTCAAAAAAACCGGCAAAGAACTTCTTGAAGAAGTGAAGCTGGTGGAGAAAGACAAACTGGAAGAAATAGCGAAGAATCCGGAAATAGCAGCGCCTGTGCCTGTAGTTGACATTGAGGCCGCTGTGGAAGATATAGCAGAAAAAAAATAAGTTAACAGAGGTTTGACAAATGTTAATGCCAAAGAGAGTTAAATACAGAAAAGCACACAGAGGCCGCATGAAGGGAAAGGCAAAGGGCGGATCCAAAATTGCTTTCGGGCAGTATGGATTGATGGCTCTTGAGCCGGACTGGATAACCAGCCAGCAGATTGAGTCCGCGAGGGTGGCCCTGACCAGGTTTATCAAAAAGGGCGGAAAGCTCTGGGTTAGAATATTCCCGGACAAGCCCGTATCAAAAAAACCGGCGGAAACACGCATGGGAAAAGGCAAGGGAGCTCCCGATCATTGGGTTGCCGTCGTAAAACCCGGCAGAATAATGTTTGAACTTGAGGGCGTGAACCTTGAGACCGGCAAAAGAGCTATGACGCTCGCGGCGCACAAACTGCCGATACTCACGAAGTTTGTATACAGGAAAGAAGACTAAGAAAGCCCAGCTGATTATTATATTAAGGGTAAGAGGTTTAACGGGATGAAAGCAAAAATCTGGCAGGAAATGAAGAATCTGAGCGCAACAGAACTGGAAGCGAAACTTCGCGAGAGCGAAGAGAAATTGTTTCGCCTTAAGTTTAAGCATACGACAACCCCACTGAAGAACCCCCTTGAAATAAGGAGCCTCAGAAAAGTTGTTGCCAAGCTTAAGACACTTATAAAACAGCAGTCGGTTAAAAAGGCTTAACAAACAAAGCGAGGAGCATGATGGAACGCAATAAAAGAAAAGCAAAAGTCGGAATAGTTATCAAGGACAAAATGGACAAGACCCGCGTAGTGGAAGTCGCGAGGGTTTATAGACATAAGACCTATGATAAAGTTATGCGCCGCAGCACAAAATTCTATGTCCACGACGAAAAGAACGAATCTCATATCGGAGATAAGGTGAGCATTATGGAAACCAGGCCGCTTTCGCGCCTGAAAAGATGGGGCCTTGTCGCGATACTTGAGAAAGGACAAAACTGAGGTCTAAGCAATGATACAGGAAAGATCGATTTTAACAGTAGCCGACAATTCAGGTGCGAGAAAAATCCGCTGTTTCAGACTGCTCGGAGGAACGCGCCGCCGTTACTCCAGCCTCGGAGACATCATCATAGCGTCCGTGCAGGATGCCATACCTGAAGCAGCCATTAAAAAAGGCGAAGTTGTGCGCGCCGTGATAGTCCGCACCAAGAAGGAATGCAGGCGCCCCGACGGAACTTATATTAAGTTTGATGACAACGCCGCGGTAGTCATCAACGAAGAAGGCGAACCGAAAGGAACGCGTATATTCGGCCCGGTCGCCAGAGAGCTCAGAGAAAAGAATTATTTGAAAATCATCTCCCTGGCTCCGGAAGTGGTGTAAATAAGCCGGTTGTTTTCGGCAGAGTAAAATAATAATACAGACTGAAACAAGGACAAAAAAATGTTAAACATAAAGAAAAAAGACAAGGTCGTGGTTTTATCAGGCAAAGACAAGGGGAAACAGGGCGAAGTGCTGAATGTTTCTTCCGACAAGACAAGGGTAATAGTGGCGAAGGTGAATTTCGTCAAAAGACATACCCGTCCGACCCAGCAGGACCCGGGCGGCATCCACGAGAAGGAAGCGGCCCTGCACATTTCAAAGCTCATGCTCGTCTGCCCGAAATGCCAGAAGCCCACGAGGCCCAAGTTTGACAGCCTTTCCGACGGTAAAAAAATAAGAGTCTGCCGCAGCTGCGGCGAGATGATAGTATAAACGCAAGATAGAGGAGCAAAATGAAGAACTACACCCCGCGTATTAAGGAAACTTACAATAAAGGCATCGTCGCCGAGATGATGAAGAAGTTCAGCTATTCAAACATCAACGAGGTTCCGCGCCTTGAGAAGATAGTGATCAATCTCGGGCTCAACGAAGCCAAAGAGAACATTAAGGTCGTGGATATCGCTTCCGCCGAAATGGGCGCGATCGCCGGACAGAAACCCAAGCTTTGCAAGGCAAAAAAATCCATATCAAATTTTAAGATCCGCCAGGGGATGCCTATCGGGCTTAAGGTGACTTTGCGCGGCGACAGAATGTACGAATTTTTTGACAGGCTTGTGAATGTCGCGATACCCCGCATAAGAGACTTCAGAGGCCTTGAGCCGAATTCATTTGACGGACAGGGCAACTACAACCTCGGCCTTACCGAGCAGTATATTTTCCCCGAGATAAATGTGGAAAAGTCGGATAAGACCAGAGGCATGAATATAACAATAGTAACATCGGCTATAAATGACAGCCAGGCCAGAG
This sequence comes from Elusimicrobia bacterium RIFOXYA2_FULL_47_53, assembly GCA_001800315.1. Lineage (GTDB taxonomy): Bacteria > Elusimicrobiota > Endomicrobiia > Endomicrobiales > XYA2-FULL-47-53 > XYA2-FULL-47-53. Next base: position 7,132 of record MGVE01000020.1, read on the forward strand.
AACTTCTTGTGCTCTTAGGGATGCCGTTTAAGAAAAGAGACCAGGAAAATAAGAAAGCGAGAGAATAAGAATGTCAACAATTTCAGCAATGGCAAAAATGAGGAAACCCCTCAAGTACTCAACGCGCTACCGCAACCGCTGCAGGCTCTGCGGCAGGCCCAGAGGTTTCTTAAGAGATTTCGGACTTTGCCGTATTTGTTTCCGTCAGCTGTCTCACCGCGGAGAAATCCCGGGTGTTACAAAGTCCAGCTGGTAACAAAATGTCAGCTGCAAGTGGTAAGTTGTAAGTGGTGAGCAAAGGCGATTTTTAACCTTACTTACAGCTTAAAGCTTATAACTTATAACTTACATAATAGAGAGGTTATAGTAATGATTACAGATCCCATAGCAGATATGTTCACGCGTATTCGCAACGCGAACGCGAAGTTGTTTGAAAAGGTTGATGTTCCGTCCTCTAAACTTAAGATTGAGATAGCGAAGATTCTTAAGGAAGAAGGCTATATCGCCAACTATAAGAGCATTGACGATTACAAACAGGGGATTCTCCGGGTTTATCTCAGGTATACCACCACCGGAGCCAAGGTTCTCAAGGGAATCAAAAGAGTGTCAGGCCCGGGCCTGAGGGTTTACCGCAAGAGCACCGAACTGCCGAAAGTCACGGGCGGGCTTGGAATTGCCATTATTTCCACTCCGCGCGGACTTATGACGGACAGGAAGGCGCGGAAAGAGAAACTCGGCGGTGAAGTTTTAGGTTACGCCTGGTAATATATTAATCTTAAATCTCAAATTTGAGATATTTAACAGATATTAATGAAACCAAAATAAGAGGAAAAGAAAATGAGCCGCTTAGGAAAAAAACCGCTCCCGATACCGGAAAAGGTAAAAGCAGAATTCAAAAACCAGAAGCTTGAGCTGACCGGCCCGGCCGGCAAGCTGAGCCTGGATGTCAATCCCCGCCTTGACATAAAAATTGAGAGCGGCAATATCACAATAATAGCCAAAGAAAACAATAAAGAAACGGATATGGTCCATGGCCTTGCCCGCGGAGTAATAAAAAACGGGCTTGAGGGCGTGACGAAGGGCTTTAAGAAGGATCTGGAAATCCAGGGGCTTGGTTTCAAGGCTGCCCTGGAAGGAAAAAATCTGACTTTGCAGCTCGGTTACTCGCACTCGATAGTTTTTCAGGTGCCCGAAGGCGTTAAGATTGTTGTTGACAAGCAGACCATGCTTTCAATTTCCGGCGTAGATAAGATGCTGGTCGGCGAGACAGCCGCGAGAATCCGTTCCATGAAGAAACCCGAACCCTACGGCGGAACAGGCGTCAGGTATGTGGGTGAACATATAATAAGGAAGGCCGGAAAAGCTGCCGCTGGCGGAGCTGCCGGAGCCGTTAAGAAATAACAGCTAATTCAAAAGGCGAGGATTATAGATGAGAGACTCATTAAAGAGATTTGAGACCAGAAAAGCAAAAGTGAGAAAAAAAATATTCGGCACGGCGGATAAGCCGCGCCTGAGCATTTATCGCGGGCACAAGCATATTTACGCCCAGCTGATAGACGATGAAAAGGGCGTCACGCTCGCGGCCGCTTCCACTCTCGCTGAAGAAATAAAGAGTAAACTTAAATCATGCGATACCATAGTCGCGGCGAAGGCAGTAGGCGAAGCCATAGCTAAAAAAGCGGTCGGCAAAGGCATAAAGAAAGCTGTTTTTGACCGCGGCGGCCACTTGTATCACGGAAGAGTTAAGGCGATTGCAGACGCGGCCAGAGAAGCCGGTTTGGAAATATAATAATAATATAACTTCTTTAGAGCCGGCTCACTGCGGTGAGCGGGACGGAGAAGCGGGAGGATGTCTTGGCGGATGAAACGAAAGTAAAAACAGAAAGCTCTCTTAAAGAGACCGTTGTCGCGATCAACAGAGTCGCAAAGGTCGTGAAGGGCGGAAAAAGATTTTCATTTAACGCGCTTGTTGTAGTCGGAGACGGAGCCGGGAAAGTCGGCTGCGCGCTCGGAAAAGCCAATGAAGTTCAGGCGGCTATTGCCAAGGGCAGCGCCCGCGCGGCTAAAGAGATGTTCTATGTGCCGCTTGTGGGCACAACCATTCCTCACGAGATAACCGGCGAGGCTGGAGCGGGCAGGGTGTTTCTGCGCCCCGCGGCCCCGGGAACCGGCGTTATAGCCGGCGGTCCGGTACGGGCCGTTCTTGAAGCGGTTGGAGTTAAAGACATCCTTACGAAATCACTTCGTTCGGCAAATCCTTTTAATGTGGTTTACGCCACGATGGCCGCGTTGAAAGAACTGCGCACCAAGGAAGAGGTCGCGAAATTAAGGAATAAAGAGGTCAACGAAATATGATCGGCTTGCATAATCTAAAACCAGCAAAGGGCTCACGCCATCGCAGAAAAATAATCGGTAGAGGTGAAGGGTCAGGGCACGGCGGCTCCGCCACTCGCGGAAGCAAAGGCCAGAAGGCCCGCTCCGGCGACGGAAAAATGACGGGTTTTGAAGGCGGGCAGATTCCGCTTATCCGCAGAATACCCAAACGCGGATTTACTTCCAGAAATAAAGTCCAGTACAATGTGATCAATGTTGAAACTCTCAACGCGGCGTTTGAATCCGGCGCCCAGATTAACCCGGAGATGCTCAAAGAGAACGGGATTATCTCCAGAAGGCTCCCGGTTAAAATTCTCGGCGACGGGAAGCTTGAAAAAGCCTTTACGGTCACCGCGGACGCGTTTTCAAAGTCCGCAGAGGAAAAGATAAAAAAAGCGGGCGGATCAATACAGAAGATTCAGCCTCAGACAAAAAAATAATATGTTAAAATCTTTCGCGGATATATTCAAAGTACCGGAGCTGAAAAGAAGAGTATTGTTCACTCTCCTTATAATTGCCGCCTACAGGCTGGGAGCGGCTATACCGATACCGGGCGTTAACGCCGCGGCTCTTAAATCGCTTTTCGCGGCCCACCAGAATTCTCTGCTCGGGTTCCTTGACATGTTTTCAGGCGGCGCGCTCGGCAGGCTGTCCATTTTTTCAATGGGCATAATGCCCTACATCAACGCGTCAATCATAATGAGCCTTTTGCAGGGCGCCCATGTCCTGCCGTATTTAGACAGGCTCACAAAAGAGGGCGAGCAGGGAAGAAAAAAGATAAATCAGATCACCCGCTACGGCACGCTGGCGCTTGGGTTTATTCAGTCTTTCGGGCTTGCCATGGCCATCAGCAGAATGCCGGCTCCCGGCGGTATGCCGATTGTTGACAATCCCAGCGCGGCCTGGATAACCCTTACGGTCATGACCCTTGTGACGGGAACTGTTTTCATCATGTGGCTGGGCGAACAGGTTACGGAAAACGGAATAGGAAACGGTATTTCGCTGATAATTTTCGCGGGTATAGTAGACAGGCTTCCTTCGGCGATAAAGGACTTAATAAGGCTTGTAAGGCTTGAGGAAATATCAATTATATCAGCCGTTGCGCTTCTTGCGCTTGTGCTCGTGGTTACAACCCTCGTGGTTTGGGTTCAAACAGCTCAGAGGAAGATTCCCGTGCAGTACGCGAAACGCGTTGTCGGCAGAAAAATGTACGGCGGTTCAAGCACATTTTTGCCGATTAAAGTTGACCAGTCGGGAGTAATCGCGGTAATTTTTGCCATATCGCTTCTTTCCACTCCCCTTACGGTCGCGCAGTTCTTTCCCAATGCCGTATGGGCCAAAACCATAAGCGATCTGTGGAACAGGGCATCGCTGGCGTATGAACTGGTTTACGCGTCTTTGATTATTTTCTTCTGTTACTTTTATAATTCCGTCTCCTTTAACCCCAAGGAATTGGCCGAGAATATGAAAAAGTGGGGAGGTTTTATTCCGGGGCTCAGGCCCGGCGAACCCACCGCTGAATACATACAGAAAGTTTTAGAGCGAGTTACGCTTGGCGGAGCCGTGTTTGTGGCCGCCATAGCGGTTCTACCCGACTATATGAGGCATTTCATGAACGCGCCGTTTTTCTTCGGTGGCACCTCTCTGCTTATCGTTGTTGGTGTCGCGCTTGACACCATAGGCCAGATAGAGTCTCACCTGATAATGCGTCACTACGAAGGTTTCATGAAAGACGGCCGCATCAAGGGCCGCTGGTTTAATATAAAATAATGAACATAATTTTATTAGGGCCTCCGGGCGCCGGAAAAGGAACACAGGCTAAAAAAATAGCGGCCAAATACAGCCTGCCGCATATTTCCACGGGAGATATGTTTCGCGAGACCGCCGCGAGCGGTTCCGAGCTCGGCAAACAGCTGCAGAGTTATATGTCGGCGGGCAAACTTGTTCCCGACGAACTCGTTATAGCGGCCGTAAAAGAAAGGCTTTTAAAGAAGGACTGCGCCGCCGGATTTCTTTTAGACGGTTTCCCGCGGACACTGCCCCAGGCCGCGGCGCTGGACAAAGCGCTGGCCGAGGCCGGCAAAAAAATAGAAAAAGTAATTTCGCTTACCGTTGACGAAGAAGAGATCGTCAAAAGGCTTTCCAGCCGCAGGGTTTGTTTAAGCTGCGGGGCGACCTATAATCTTGCCGGACAGATGCCCGCCAAAGAAGGCGTCTGCGATACTTGTTCCGGAAAAGTTATTCAGCGCGCCGACGACAACGAAAACACTATTCGCAAAAGAATGAGCGTATATAGAGAGCAGACAAGCCCTTTGATAAAGTATTACACGGACAACCGCGTGCTAAGAGAAGTTAACGGCATGCTTTCAGTTGAAGAAGTTTTTAAAAAGATCTGTGAAGCCATCCAAGGATAATATCATCGGCAAAGTACCCAGGCCGCCCATAGAGCTGAAGTCAGCTTCTGAGCTGGCTGTCATGAGAGCGGCGGGAAGAAAGGCCGCCGAGGTTCTGCAGAAAGTTTCAAAGAGCCTCAGGGCCGGAATTACCACCAAACAGCTTGACGAGATAGCTTTAAATGAAATTCGTTCTTTGGGCGCGAAGCCGGCTTTTTTAGGGTACCGGGATTATCCGGCCACAGCCTGCATTTCAATTAACAACGAGCTTGTTCACGGCATTCCGTCGTCAAGCCGGGTGATTAAAGACGGCGATATAGTCAGCATTGACCTGGGTGTTATCCACGAAGGGTATTACGGCGACACGGCGGCTACCTACGCGGTAGGCAATATTTCTCAGGAAACCCAAAAATTGATAAATGTCACAAGAGAGTCTCTTGAGCTTGCGATAGCGCAGGCCAAGCCCGGCAAAAGGCTCGGAGATATTTCCTGGGCGGTCCAAGCGTACGCCGAGAATAACGGTTTTTCAGTCGTAAGGGATTATTGCGGACACGGAGTCGGCAGGCGGCTGCACGAAGAACCATCCATACCGAATTTCGGGAAGCCCAACAGCGGCATAAGGCTTATTCCGGGCATGGTTTTAGCCATTGAGCCTATGATAAATCAGGGAAACTACGATGTAAAAACCCTGGGCGACGGCTGGACGGTGGTTACGGAAGACGGCAAGCTGTGCGCCCACTTTGAGCACATGGTTGCCGTAACGGAAGACGGAAACGAAGTTTTAACAAGGATATGATTCCAAATTTTAGATAGAAACGCAAAAAAGGATAATATGCCGAAAGAAGACAAGATTTTAATTGAAGGTAAAATTTTAGAAGCGCTTCCCAACGCCATGTTCCGCGTAGAGATTGAAGGCGGGCATAAAGTTCTGGCGCATATCTGCGGGAAGATGCGCATGCATTATATCAAGATCCTGCCGGGAGATAAGGTTAAGGTTGAGCTTTCTCCCTACGATTTAACCAGAGGCAGAATAACATACAGAGAAAAATAAACACCGGTTGCAGGCTATTAGTTGTAAGCCGTAAGAAAAGACTTTGACACAATCTTATAACTAAAACTTAAGACTTGTAACTTACAGGAGTATATCAGTGAAAGTAAGAGCGTCGGTAAAACAGATTTGCCAGAAATGCAAAGTTATCAAAAGAAAGGGCGTCACCAGAGTGATCTGCACTGACCCGAGACACAAACAGAGACAGGGATAAATTACAGTGGTAGGGGATATGTGTTAAGGGATAAGTGACTTGAATTCACTTACCGCTTACCACTTACAACTTAACCCTGATTTTCGGAGGATATAAATGGCACGCGTAGCAGGAATGGATTTAAATAAAACAAAAAGGCTGGATGTCGCTCTCCGTTATATTTACGGGATCGGCCCGGCTTTGGCATCGCGCATAATTGAAGAAGCGCAGATTGATCCGGCGAAAAGAGTAAAGGATTTAAGCGAAGAAGATGTAAACAAATTAAATAATATTATCAGCAAAAATTATAAGGTTGAAGGCGACCTGAGGCGCGAGATTCAGGCTAATATCAGAAGGCTCATGGATGTCGGCTCCTATCGCGGCTTCAGACACCGCAGGAACCTTCCGGTAAGAGGCCAGAGAACAAAGACAAACGCCCGCACAAGGCGCGGCAGACGCAAGACGGTAGGAGCTTCAAAGGTCGCGAAGGAAGCGGCTCCTAAAGCCTAAAGCCGTAAAATATAGAATCAACTTCATTTATCAGACGCCTGACGCGGCAATTCGGCAGGCAAGCGGAGGAGTAATTAAATGGCAGACGAGAAAAAAGCAGCGGCACCCAGAGGCAAAAGAAAAATTCGTTTTGGCGGCGGAATAGCCAAGGCTTATGTGCAGTCTTCGTTTAATAATACTATTATTACGATAACCGACGAAAAGGGCAACACGCTTGCCTGGGCGTCGGCCGGAAACAGCGGATTCAAAGGCACGAAAAAAGGAACTCCGTTCGCCGCGCAGATGACGGCGTCAAATGTCGCCAAGAGGGCGGTGGATTCGGGAGTTAAGCAGGTGGCGGTTCTTGTAAACGGCCCCGGGCCGGGAAGAGAAACGGCTATCAGAGGGCTTCAGGCCGCAGGACTCGTCATAACGACAATAAGAGATATAACGCCGGTTCCTCACGACGGATGCCGTCCGCCGAAACCCAGAAGAGTATAAATGCAGCGATAAGTGGTAAGTGATAAGAGGTAAGCGAACTTTAAAAGTTTTTTAACTTACCCTTACCGCGCAGCCCTTACCCCTGACTTTGGAGGTCATATAGATGTCACGCTATTTAGGTTCAGCTTGTAAACTTTGCAGAAGAGAAAAAGAAAAGTTATTCTTGAAGGGAGAGCGCTGTCAGACAAAGTGCACTCTTGACAAGAAACGCGGAAAGAATGTTCCCGGGTCCAAGGGTATGTCTCGGTCAAAAGTGTCCGAATACGCCCGCCGCCTTCGCGAGAAACAGAAAGCAAGAAGAGTGTATGGTCTGAACGAAGAACAGTTCAGGCATTATTTTGAGCGCGCGGAAAGGCTTAAAGGCCTTACTGGCGACAACCTGCTGCGCCTGCTTGAAACAAGGCTGGACAATGTCGTGTTCCGCCTTGGCATATTTACCTCAAGAAAACAGGCCCGTCAGATGGTTAACCACGGCCTTGTGATCGTCAACGGAAAGAAAGTTGACCTGCCCGGTTACCAGCTTAAGAACGGCGACAAGATTACCCTTAAGGAAAAAATCAAAGAGAATGTCATGATAAAGAAGTCGCTTGAAAGAAGCGTTAACTTCCCTTCGTGGCTCGCTTTTGACAAACAGAATCTTACGGGATCGGTGCTCGGGCTTCCTTCGCCGACGGAGTATTCGCACCCCATTAACAGCCAGCTCATAGTAGAATTGTATTCAAAATAAGTCAGAGAAAAATATTTCCACAGTGAGGTCATAAATGAAAACGCCCGATTTAGAAAAACTCCGCAGATTAACTTTAGACGAGAAGACCGCGACACCGACTTACGGCCGCTTTGTCGCGGAACCGTTTGAAAGAGGTTACGGACACACCATCGGCAACTCGTTGCGCCGCATATTGCTTTCAAGCCTTGAGGGAGCCGCGATAACCTCCGTAAGGATCAAGGGCGCTCTGCATGAGTTCGCCGTTATCAAAGGAATAAAAGAAGATGTCGCGAGCATCGTTTTGAACCTTAAAAAAGTAAGGCTTAAAATGTATACTCCGGGCCCGGAGACCCTTTATATCAAAATAAAAAAAGAGGGTGTTGTGACGGCCAAGAGCATTGAGACAAACCCCAATATAGAGATACTTAACCCCGAGCAGGAGATAGCAACGCTTGACGCGGGCGCAGAGCTGGAGATAGAGATGGAAATCTGCCGCGGAAAAGGTTATGTTCTTGCCGAAGAGTCAAAAGCAGGCAAGTATCCCGTCAACACGATAATAATGGACGCTCTTTTCTCGCCGGTAGTGAAAGTCAACTACGAAGTTGAGAATACCCGCGTTGAACAGATAACAAACTATGACAGGCTTATAATGGAAATATGGACCGACGGTTCGGTCGCCCCGGCGGACGCTCTGGCCTATTCGGCGAAAGTTCTGAAAAATTCGCTCAGCATATTCACGGGCGCGGAGCCGGAAGAGCCGAAAGTTTCCACCAATGAAATTCAGGAAGAAAAAATGAAGGAACTCTTAAGCCAGCCGCTTTCAATAATGGACCTCTCGGTCCGTTCAGCGAACTGCCTGGCTTCGGCGGGCCTTAAAACCATAGGCGACCTTGTTTCCAAACAGGAAGAGGAAATCATCTCTTTTAAGAATTTTGGAAAACGGTCTCTTACTGAGATAAAAGAAAAATTAAGCGAACTCGGCCTTTCGCTCAATATGAATGTGAAGGGGAACAAGAATGATTAAAAATAGAGGAAGCCGCAAACTCTCCGTTACAAGCGCGCATCGCAGGTCGCTTTTGCGCAATCTTGCGACATCACTTTTTCTGCACGAGAAAATAACGACCACTCTCGCAAAGGCGAAGGAAGTCTCGGGTTTCAGCGAACGCCTTATCACGGTAGCCGGCAGGAAAGATGTCAACGCGAAACGCGCGGTAGCCAAAGAGATAAGCAACAAAGAAGTTATGAAAAAGCTGTTTGAAGTCCTGGTCCCGAGATACGAGGGGCGCAAGGGAGGCTTCACGAGAATATACAAGCTTGGCACAAGAAAAGGCGACAGGGCAAGCACGGCGATAATTCAGCTTCTCGCGTAGCATCCGGCGGCAGCGCCGCGGTTTTGAATCAAAATATTTAGAAGGAATTTAAATGTTTAACTACTTTTTCAGCCTGTTTTCAAACGATATGGGCATAGACCTGGGCACCGCTTCGGTGCTTGTTTATGTTAAAGGGCAGGGAATAGTTTTAAGAGAGCCGTCCGTAGTCGCGATAGAAAGAGACACAAAGAGAGTCCTTGCCATCGGCGCCGAAGCCAAGCGCATGCTCGGCAAGACGCCCGCGAACATTATAGCTGTCCGGCCGCTGAGAAACGGCGTAATAGCCGATTTTGAAGTTACCGAGCAGATGATCCGCTACTTTATTAAAAAAGTTCACAACCGCAGAAGCCTGCTTCATCCGAGAATAGTAATAGGCGTTCCTTCCGGCATTACCGAGGTAGAGCGCAGAGCCGTAAGGGAGTCCGCGGAGCAGGCCGGAGCCAGAGAAGTTTATCTTATTGAAGAGCCCATGGCGGCCGCTATCGGCGCCAATATACCCATACAGGAACCGGAAGGAAATATGATTGTTGATATCGGCGGAGGCACCACCGAGGTCGCCGTCATTTCTCTCGGCGGTATGGTGGTATCCAAGTCCATTGATGTCGCCGGCGACGAGATGGACGAAGCCATAGTCCAGTATTTCAGAAGAAAATATAATCTGCTTATCGGCGAAAATACCGCCGAGGATGTTAAAATAAAAATAGGCTCCGTATTCCCGCTTACCGAAGAAACAAGCCTGGAGGTCAAGGGCAGGGACCAGGTCACCGGTCTTCCGAAAACGATTTCCATAACTTCGGAAGAGGTCAGGTCAGCTCTCGCGGAACCTACAAAAGCAATCATTGAGGTCATAAAAAATACTTTGGAAGAAACTCCGGCCGAACTTTCGGCGGACTTGGTGGACCGTGGCATTGTGCTTGCGGGCGGCGGATCGCTTATAAGAGGCTTCGGCGATCTGCTGAGCCAGGAGACCGAGCTTCCCGTAAATCTCGCTGAAGACCCGCTCACCTGCGTCGTGCGCGGAACCGGAAAGTATCTTGAAGAACTTGACAACCTCAGGTACAACAAGAAAAGTATTGTATAATAGCAGTGGTAAGCAATAAGCGATAAGCGGTAAGCGCGCCAGTATTTAGAATTCCGGCGTTTTACCCTTACCACATAGCCCTTACCCCTAACGATCACGGGTTCAAATCCCTGGGGAATCATGGAAGAAGAATTTCTTTCCCACCGGCATTCCAATTATATTTTCATATTTCTTTTGGCTGTTTGCACGCTTCTGCTGAGTGCCCGCCTGAGCTCTTATGTCAGAGGCCTTAAAGACCTGCTTTTCTATGTAGTTATCCCTTCTCCGCAGTCCGCCGCGAGGTTCATCCAGTCCGGACAGAAACTTTCCGAAAACCTTACCCAGATAGTAAAAGTCCACCAGGAAAATATTGAGCTTAAAAAAACCCTGGGCCGCTACGCCTTTCTGGAAAACGAATATTATAATCTGAAAAGAGAAAACACCCGTTTGCGCTCCATAGCGGGCCTGGATATCCCGGGCGAGAAAAAACCCGTTATCGCGCAGGTTATCGGAAGAGAGCCGAGCAGCTGGTACCAGTGGATAGTGATAAATAAGGGTTTTAAAGACGGCATAACCATTGACGCTCCTGTAATCAGCGTTGTTAACAATGTGCCGGTGGCGCTCGGCAGAATAAGCGAGTCCGGCGTCAATTCGTCTAAAGTGGTGCTGATAACAAATATCCTTTCCGCCCTTCCGGCTATGAGCCGTACGACCAACGAGGACGGGCTTATGGAAGGGCAGAATTCCGGCACGCTCAAGCTCAACTACCTGTCGCGAAATTTAAGTGTTTCCATAGGCGATGAGATTGTTACAAGCCCGCTCAGCTATGTTTTCCCTTCCGGTGTCCTTGTTGGCAAGGTTGAAGATATATATCAGCACAAAGATGAGCCTTACAGCTACGCCATTGTGAAACCCGCTGTCAATTTAAATTCACTGCGCGAGGTTTCGGTTTACATACAGGTAAAATGAAACGCATATCGGGTTATCTTATCTTGTTTTTTGCCGGGCTTGTCATTCAGTTCGGCTGGAGCCAGTACCTGTCCTATAAAGGGCTGAGCCCGAATTTTCTTTTAATAATACTGATATTCATAGGAATGTTCCGCGGTTCTCTCACGGCGCAGCTCCTCGGATTTATGTGGGGCCTGTCCTGGGATGTGGTTTCCGTGGACCTGTTCGGTTCGCACGCCCTGCTGCTGACCGCCGTAGGTTTTCTCTCGGGCAAACTCAACAGGAAATGGGATGAGGATAAGGTGGTCAACCAGATAATAATAACATTCGCGGCGAGCGTCGCCTTCTGGTTCGGGCTTTTCTGCCTGTATTTTATTTTCGGGCAGGGCGAATATAAATTCAGGTTAAATTCAATAATATTTTTTCAGCCATTTTACAACATGCTTGTTGCTCCGGCCATTTTCTGGCTGGGAGAGCGGCTTCTTGATATTTTTGATGTCAGAAAAGAAGAAGAAGAATATTAACAGCCGCTAAGCATACGGCAAAAATTTGGGATAAATATGGTTTGGCAGCAGGAACACAGGCTTTCCTACGAGGATTTTCTTGAGAAATATCAGTTTATTATATACCTGTTTATTCTGCTTTTTCTTTTCGTATCGCTGCGCCTTTTTCACCTCCAGGTAATCCGCGGAAACTACTACAGAACAATCTCGGAACAGCAAAGAACACAGATTATCCTTGAGCGCGCTCCCAGGGGAATAATTTATAGCGCCGGCGGGGAAGTAATAGTGGGCAATAAAACATCCTATGTGGCGTTGTTCTATCCGTTCACTCAGGAGGCCACCCCGCCCAAAACGACATTAGACAGGCTCGGCAGGATACTCAAGGAAAAGAAAGTCATTAATTCGCTGGTTAAAGGATGGCGCAGCGGACAGGTTGTGCGGCTTGCGGAAGACTTAACGCGCCAGGAAATGTTTTCGCTCCTGGAACAGCGGCTTATGATACCCGGTATTTCCGTTGTTAAGGAAGCCAGAAGGGAATACGCTTACCCCGAGGCCGTCTCTCACCTTGTAGGTTATATCAATGAAATAACCAGGCGCGAGCTTGATTCTATGTCCGAAGAGGGCTACAGGAGCGGCGACTGGATGGGCCGCGGCGGCCTGGAGCAGTTTTACGACCCTAAAATAAGAGGCACTGACGGGGGCTGGCAGATTGAGGTGGACGCCATGGGCCATCAGACCAGGCTTGTGCGCCATGTCCGCTCAACGATAGGCAACAGCCTCTACACGACCATAAATTTAAAACTTCAGGAGGTTGCGGCTTCGGCGCTTGCCAAATCCCCGACCGGGCGCGGCGCCGTTGTCGGAGTGGATCCTCGCAACGGCGAGGTGAGGATACTTGTGTCAAGCCCGGGCTTTGACCCCAACCTCGCGGTTACCGGAGAGTTCACCCAGTTTTTAAAACGCAAGGACCTGCCGCTCTTTAACAGAACCATGCAGGCTCTTTACCCGCCGGGCTCAACTTTTAAAATAGTCACCATGGCCGCGGCTCTCGCGGGCAACAAAGCCAGTCTCTCGCAAGTCTATAACTGCCAGGGCAGTTTTAAATACGGCAATAAAACTTTCAAATGCTGGGAAAAAAAGGGCCACGGCAGGCTTAATATGACGCAGGCTTTCGCAAAGTCCTGCAATGTGTATTTTTACCAGCTGGCTCTTAAAGTCGGCCCCGAGCTCCTTGAGAAATACTCCAGGGATTTCCGCTTAGGCGAGCCGACGGGCCTGGAAGGCTATTCGGAAAAAGCCGGCCTGGTGCCGTCGCCCGAGTGGAAAAAAGAAAAACTTCGCGATTCGTGGCATCCCGGCGACACGATAAATATGGGCATAGGCCAGGGGGCTTTATGGGTTACGCCCGCGCAGATGGCATCATTGATAAGTACCGTCGCCAACGGCGGAACCGTATTTAAACTTCATCTTGTAAGCAAAATAGTCAACCAGTCCAACGAGACTGTGGCGCGCTTCCGGCCTCAACGGACGGGCATGGTAAATTTGCCCGGCGATGTCTGGGCCAACCTGCATTTCGCGCTTAAAGAGGTCGTGAAAAACGGCACCGCCGGCGCCTGCAACTTTAAGGAGTTTGAGGTCGCCGGAAAAACCGGCACGGCGCAAAATCCGCACGGCAAAGACCACGCGTGGTTTGTTTCTTACGCGCCCGCGGACGACCCACAGCTGGCGCTTGTGGTAATAGTTGAAAACGGCGGGAGCGGCGGCGGCGTCGCGGCTCCGCTTGCCAGGGAGATTTACGCCGAGATGTTCAATAAGAAAATAGAAAAGGATGTAAAAATTGAAGGCGTTGAAAAGGCAAGCGACGAATAAATATGGCAATGAATTTTGAAAACAAATCATCTCTAAACAGGTTCATCCAGAATATAGACTGGATACTCGTTGCCACGGTCGCTTTTCTCGTTGCCACGGGGCTTGTGGCCGTGTATTCAGCGACGCTCCATTACGGAAGCCCCGGAAAGTTCGTGGCCACGCAGGTGGCGGCTGTTATAATAGGTTTTGTGGGCCTGCTGTTTTTTGCCATTGTAAATTACCAGTTTTTTAAACAGCCGACCTGGGTGCTTTACGCTCTTTCATCGCTTTTTCTGCTCTCGGTTCTTTTCTTCGGAACTACGATCAGGGGAACTAAGGGCTGGTTTAATTTCGGATATTTCTCTTTTCAGCCGGTGGAAGTAGTTAAAATAATATTTATTCTGGTTTTGGCGGGCTACCTTGATAAGAACTGGCGCGAGATGAAATATCTTCCCAAAATTGCTATACCCGTGCTTTTGCTTCTCGGCCAGGTCGGGCTCGTGCTGATGCAGCCGGATTTCTCTTCAACGCTTGTATTTTTTCCGGTTACTATCATTCTTCTTTTCGCGGCTGGTGTTGAACCGCTTTACCTTATCGCCATGATGTTGTTCGGTTCAATTGCCGTGGGCATCCCGCTTTTTGCCACATTTCTGAAACTTCAGCCGGGATTTCTCGGAGCGCACCACTATTTCGCGTATTTCGTTAAAGCCACTCGCGGCGGATGGCCCGCCTTTAATATTCTGGTCGCGGTAACGGGGTCGCTGTTTCTGTTCTGGTGGTTGTTAAACAAGTTCCGCGTAAAGATTCCTTTTGTATATTTCGTGACCCTGGCGGCTATCATAATTGGCGGCAGCCTTTCCTCGGCGGTCGTGCAAAAGTCGCTGAAGGAATACCAGAGAAAAAGGCTTATCGTGTTTTTAAATCCGGAGGCCGACCCGCTTGGCTCGGGATACAATATCATTCAGTCCAAAATAGCCATCGGTTCGGGACGGTTTGTGGGCAAGGGCCTGTTTTCGGGTACTCAGTCTCAGCTGGGTTTTCTTCCTGAACAGCACACGGATTTTGTTTTTTCGCTGATAGGCGAGGAAACCGGGTATTTTTTCACCCAGCTGGTTCTGCTGGCGTATTTTATTCTCATCTGGCGGGGCATGGTTATCGCGCGCGAATCACGAGACAGGTTTGGCTCGCTGGCCGCGGTGGGGATATCCACGATGTTCGCGTTTTACGGTGTCATTAATATCGGCATGGTTATGGGGCTTATGCCGGCGACAGGTCTGCCCATGCCTCTTTTGTCATACGGCGGCTCCTGCATGGTCAGCGCGCTGTGGGCGATAGGAATACTTTTTTCTATTCATGTAAGAAGGTTTACACATTAAGGTGTTTTTTTGAGATCTCAAATTTGAAATTGTTCTTTATCTAAAGAAACAAAGTCGCGGGGCTTGCGGCCCCAGCACCCCGTTCAACTTTTCTTTGCACGCTCAAAGAAAAGCGGTAAAAAGGTTTGGCTTTTAGGCCAAGAAATAGAAATAAATCAATCAATTCCGCTCCTGCAGGGGGAGAGGATGAAAAGGACATAAATTTTATATGGATATAAACAAGATACTTCCATTAGTTCAGCGGCCTACAAGATACATCAATCACGAGCTTAACTCGGTTCGCAAAGAAAAAGCCGAGGTTTCCCTGGCTTTGTGTTTCCCGGACATGTATGAGCTGGGCGCTTCAAACCTGGGGCTTGAGATACTCTATCACATAGTTAACGCGCGGCAAGACGCTGTTGCCGAGCGCTGTTACGCTCCCGCCACCGATATGGAAGCCATGCTGAGGAAAGAAAACTACCCTCTTTTTTCGCTTGAGACAAAAAAGCCGCTCAAAGAGTTTGATGTCATAGGTTTCGGCCTTCAGTACGAACTTTGCGCGACCAATGTTTTGAATATGTTAAATCTCGGCGGGTTGAAGCTGTTGTCCTCGGAGCGCACCGAGGCTTTCCCTCTTGTCATAGGCGGGGGGCCTTTGACCGCGAACCCCGAGCCGCTCGCGGATTTCTTTGACGCTTTCGTGCTTGGCGACGGAGAAGACGCGATTAATGAAATAGTTGACGCGGTTAAAAAACTTAAACAAAAAGCCGCGGGTAAAACACAGCTTCTTGAAGAGCTTTCTAAAATAGAGGGCGTATATGTGCCTTCGTTGTACGCCGTAAACTATAAATCCGACGGCACGATAGAATCGGTGAAGCCCCGGGGCTCCGCGCCGGAAAAAATAGTGAAAAGAACCGTCAAACTGCAGGACTCGTTTTTTCCCGCGGCCCAGATGGTTCCGTATCTTCAGACGGTGCACAACAGGCTCAACATTGAAATAGCCCGCGGCTGTCCGCGCCGCTGCAGGTTCTGCCAGGCCTCGCGGTATTATTACCCTTGGAGAATAAGGCCCCGCGAAAAAATAATGAGCCTGCTGGAGCAGGGCCTCGCGGCCACCGGTTACGAAGAGGTCGCGCTCTCATCGCTTTCCTGCACCGAGTACAAAGGGCTTGACGGCCTGTTAGACGAGATAAACTACAAATACGGCGCCGGGCGCCTCAATGTTTCAATCCCTTCCCTTCGGTGCGACCAGTTTTCGCTTAAAGTTGCTTCAAATCTCGGGCACAACAAAAGGTCCAGCCTTACTTTCGCGCCCGAAGCGGGGAGCCAGCGCTTAAGAGAAGTCATAGGCAAAGAACTTACTGAAGCCGATATTTCCGGAACTCTGACCATGGCCTATAAAATGGGCTGGCGGCTGATAAAGCTGTATTTCATGCTGGGGCTCCCGACAGAAAACGATTCCGATGTCTCCGCCATAGTTGAGCTGGTGCGTTCCGTGAAAAGGCAGGCCCAGGGTTTAAATTTCAACATCACCCTTTCGCCTTTTGTTCCGAAAGCCCAGACGCCCTTCCAGTGGAGCGCCATGGCAACCAAAGAAGTTTTAAAAGAGCGGATAACCAGGCTTGAAAAACAGCTGCCCGCCTCGGTAAAAAGCCACAACATTGACTCAAGCATACTTGAGGCTGTTTTCGCGCGCGGCGACAGAAAACTTTCAAAAGCCATAGTCAGGGCCTGGGAAAAGGGCTGCAAGTTTGACCAGTGGAAAGAGCACATGAAGTTCGGCGTATGGAACGAGGCTTTCGCCGAAACCGGAATAGACACGGCATTTTATCTGGGCCGCGAACGGGGAAGAGGAGAGGTTCTGCCCTGGGACCACCTTGTGTTCGCTTCGGACAAAAATGCCCTCATAGAAGAGCACGACCGCGGCATGGCGGCCTGCGAAGCTGCGGAAAAAGTTTCCGCGCCCGAACCCGCCGCGGCTCCCGTAAGCGCGCAGAGGCCCGTGCCGGTAGCGGCGCCGCAGGGCAAGACTGTATCAAGAGTGCGCCTGCGTTTTTCCAGAAAGGGCGAGACAAGGTTTTTGTCCCATTTAGAACAGATAGAAGTTTTCAGGCGCGCCATAAGAAGAGCAGGACTGCCGCTGGTGTTTACCTCCGGATTTCACCCTCAGCCGAAGGCCGCCTTCGGCCCGGCTATTTCGGTGGGCTACGAAAGCCAGAGCGAATACATGGAGCTGGACTTGTTCCGCCGCGTTGAGCTTCCCGAGATAACGCAGATGTTAAACAATGTCCTGCCGCCGGATTTTGAACTTATTGAGGTAAAAAGGGTGCCGCTGTTTTTTCCTTCATTTGATTCGCTTGTAAATGTGGCTGAATATAGAATACAATATAGCGTGACCCAGGAGCAGATAGACGCCCTGCTCGCCAAAAGCGAGATAATTATTGAAAAACACAAGGACGGCAAGGTGACCAGGATTGACGCCAGGCCGTTGATAAAAGAATTGAAAATAGAGAACGGCGGATTGTTGTTTAGAATAGCTTTCGGCCCG
Source organism: Elusimicrobia bacterium RIFOXYA2_FULL_47_53 (assembly GCA_001800315.1). Lineage (GTDB taxonomy): Bacteria > Elusimicrobiota > Endomicrobiia > Endomicrobiales > XYA2-FULL-47-53 > XYA2-FULL-47-53. Next base: position 24,467 of record MGVE01000020.1, read on the forward strand.
AAGAAAAATGTTAAGCCGGAAAAGATTTTGCAGGTTCTCTGCGGCCTGGACGAAACGGGCGCGAAGCTTGTTCCTATCACAAGGACCGGGCTTCTGGTGGAGAAGAAAGACGGGACGATAAGCGTTCCGTAATCCGCCACTACGGCGTTGGCGGACTTTCCGCCAATACGGATTAGGCGGACTCATCCGCCGCTTCGGCGGCGGGAGTTGAAAATTTATCGCGCATGGCGCGAAATCAAATTGCGAGGTATTAAGGTGAAAAAAGAAATTGTCGTGAACAGGGCGCCCGAGGAGACCCGGGTAGCCATTTTAGAGGACGGGAACCTGGTTGACCTTTTTATTGAAAGGCGGGAGTCCGAGAAAATAGTGGGCAACATTTACAAGGGGCGGGTGGAAAACATACTGCCCGGCATATCCAGCGCTTTTGTGGACGCGGGCCTGGATAAAAACACTTACCTTTTCGTTGACGATGTGGTTTCGGAAACAAAAGACCGCAAAATTGAAAAGATGATTTCGCGCGGCAGCGAAGTGCTTGTGCAGGTGGACAAAGAGCCCATAAGCACCAAGGGCGCGAAGGTCACTATGGATATTTCCCTGCCCGGCAGGCTGCTGGTTTATATGCCGTTCAGCCGGCACGGAGGGATATCTAAAAACATAGAGGACCACAACGAACGCACGAGGCTTAAGAAAATAATATCGGATATAAAACCCGAAACCGGAGAGATAATAGTGCGCACGGAAGCCGAGGAGGCGACCGAAAAAGAGTTAAAAAGAGAGATGCGCTATCTCAAAAGGCTGTGGGATTCCATTAAAGAACGGTCAAAAAGCGCCGCCACGCCGTCGCTGGTACACCGCGACCTGGGCATAGTCTTTCAGACCATAAGGGATTTCTTTAATGACGAAGTAAATATCATGCTTATTGATTCCGGCGCGGAATACAAAGAAGCCGCCGAGTTCGTCAGCATCGTTTCCCCCGAACTGCAGGAGCGCGTTAAGCAGTATTCCGGCAGAACCCCGATATTTAAGGCCTACGGCATTGAGGAAGAAATAAAAAAACTTCATTCAAACCGGGTCAACCTGCCTTCGGGCGGCTCCATAATAATACAGGAAGCCGAATCGCTCTGCGCCATTGATGTCAACACGGGGCGTTTCGCCGGCAAAAAAACTCAGGAAGAAACAGTAACTGTCACGAACATTGAAGCCGCCAAAGAGGTCGCCCGCCAGATAAGACTGAGAAATATAGGCGGCATAGTGGTTATAGATTTTATTGACATGAAAAAAGCCAAGAACAGGCACAGAGTGCTTGAGGCTCTCACGCAGGCGGTAAAGAGCGACAAGGCCAAAACAAAAATCTGGCCGATAACAAGGCTCGGGCTTATTGAGATGACACGCGAGCGCAAAAGAGAATCTTTTTTCTCTCTGCTCGGAGAGACCTGCCCGCACTGCGGCGGCACCGGCTCGGTAATTTCAAGGGAATCGCTTTTTATTCAGCTGGTAAACGAACTGACTCAGATGAAGGTCACCCGCCACAGCGGCAAGGTGCGCATCAGGCTTCATCCGGATGTCGCGGGATATTTTAAGGAAAGAGCTTCCAGGCTCGCGAAGGTGGCGGGAGAAAAAGTTGAGATCCAGCCCTCGCACGATATTGAGTGGGAAGATTATCAGATCATCGTAGAGTAATTGCGAGGGGCTAACCCCTACGACCCTTTTTAAGGTTTCTTTGCCTGCTCAAAGAAACCTTAACAAAGAAACGCACCCCGCGAGCCATTCGCTGAACATTTTTGGGAATCTTTGAAAACTCGCCCGTCGGCTCCCGCCAGGACGGGCTCAAACATTCAAAGATTAATTCCCCGAAAATATTCAGCTCATAATCGGCTCGGAAGGGGTATGAAATACAACGATCCCATTTAAGGTCAAGCCGTCATACTGATCTCCCGAAGGGAGAGAAGTATCTCTCTTTTTCGTCATTCCGGAATTGTTCTGTCCCACAGCGAAAAATCACCCGTCTTTGGACGGGTGAAGAATGCTTCGCATTCGCCTGGGAGGCCGGCTGATTTTATCCAAAGCATTGGGCCGTCACTCCGGGATCCACAAACAAAACAAAAGACTGTATCACAGACTACTATCTCTGGCATGACAACACAAATAAGTTTGCAGTTCACTTAAAACTTACAACTTAAAACTTGAGTCAGTTGAAAAAGTGTTTCTGGCCGTCTTTGCGAGGAGTGCAACGACGCGGCAATCTCGTCGTTCCCGACGGAAAAGCGAGATTGCTTCTCTCCCTTCGGGAGATCGCAATGACAGGGTCTTATTAAGGGTTTTTCAATTGACTCAACTTAAAACTTATAACTTTATTTCCGTTTGATTGATTTTTATTTCACTGCTTCTTCAAAACGGTCCAGGCCTTTTTTGATGTTCTCAATGGATGTCGCGTAGGAAAGCCTGATAAATCCCGGCGCGCCGAAGGGTTCGCCCGGCACAACCGCTATCTTAGCTTTTTCAAGAAGAACCTGTGCCAGTTCCAGCGAGCTGTTGATTTTCTGGCCCGACACGGATTTGCCGAACAGGCCGGAAACATTGGGGAACACATAAAAAGCGCCCTGCGGCTTGAGGCAGGAGACGCCGGGTATTTTGTTCAGGCGATCAACTATATAGTTCCTTCTTTTTTCAAATTCAACCCTCATCTTTTCAATATCTTCCTTGGGGCCGTTAAGCGCCTCGGTTGAAGCTTTCAGCGAAATGGATGTCGGGTTTGAAGTGGACTGGCTCTGAATCTTTCCCATGGCGGCGATTATCTCTTTTGGGCCCGCGGCGTAACCGATGCGCCAGCCGGTCATGGCAAAAGCCTTTGAAACGCCGTTGACTACCACTGTAAGCGCTTTCGCTTCGGGGGAAACCGAGGCTATGGACGCGAATTTAAAGTTGTCAAAAATAAGCTTTTCGTAGATCTCGTCGGAGATTATAAGAATTTTGTGCTTCACGCAGACTTCGGCTATCGCCTTTAGCTCCTCTAAAGAGTAGGCTCCGCCGGTAGGGTTTGAGGGTGAGTTTATAACGATGGCTTTTGTCTGTTTAGAAACGGCTTTTTCTATCTGTTCAGGTTTAACTTTAAATCCGGATTCCTGCGAAGTCGCGATAAATTTCGGCACGGCTCCTGCCAGTATCGCCATATCCGGATAGGATACCCAGTAAGGCGCGGGTATCAGCAGTTCGTCTCCGGGGTTAAATATCGCCTGAAAGAGATTATAAAGCGAATGTTTCGCGCCGCAGGACACTATTATTTCTTCCGGGGTATACTCAAGCGAGTTCTCGGCTTTGAATTTGTTGATAATCGCCTGTTTTAAATCCGGAGTGCCGGTTACGGGGCAGTATTTCGTAAAGCCCGAGTTTATGGCTTTAATGGCGGCGTCTTTAATGTTGGCGGGGGTGTCAAAGTCGGGTTCACCTGCGCCGAAACTGACAATATCTATTCCCTGGGCTTTGAGGCTTTGAGCCTTTGCTTCAATTGCGAGCGTTGCCGACGGTTTTACTGCCTGTACGCGCTGTGAAAGAAACATAGTACGCCTCCGTATTGCAAAAAAGCGATGAGCCAACGCCCGCGGGCCGGTTATCATGTCCGTGCCCTGCCTGCGCCTCATCACTTTTTATTGGTTAAAGGTTCTTGACTTTTAACCTGATTTTGTGCTATTATTCTACAACATAGAAAGGAGCAAGTCAATGTACGCAGTCGTCCAGACGGGCGGTAAACAATACCGCGTAGAAGAAGGAAACATAGTTTTAATAGAAAAGCTTCCCACAGAGGCCGGCAAGGAAGTTGTCCTTGACAAGGTTCTGCTTATTGGAAACGATGATAAGGTCACGATCGGCCGCCCCGTTGTAGAGGGCGCGAGCGTTCTCGCCGAAGTCGTGCGCCAGACGCGCGGTCCGAGAATAATTGTATTCAAAAAGCGTTCCAAAAAAGGATACAAGAAAACCCAGGGCCACAGGCAGTATCTGACGGAAGTAAGAATAAAGAAAATAAAAGCAGCGTAAACGCCGCTGATTGATTGTTCACGGGTTATTTTTTCAATCCGTGGACATTTTAATTAAGAAAGCAGGAGTAATCAAATGGCACATGTAAAAGCGCAGGGATCATCCAGCAACGGCCGCGACTCGGCAGGCCAACGGTTAGGCGTAAAAGCCTTCGGAAGCCAGGTTATCAACGCCGGCTCCATAATCGTAAGGCAGAGAGGAACCAAGTTTATGCCCGGCAGGAATGTGGGTATGGGCTCGGACAACACTCTTTATGCCAAAGTTACCGGAACGGTAAAATTTCAGTGGAAGGCCGGAAATAAGTCGCATGTCAGCATAGTACCCGCTGCCACAAAGGCGTAAGCTTCGTATCGCTCACGCCCCAAGCCCGGGTATTCATGACCGGTCACTGGATTTATTATGTTCATAGATAAAGCAAGGATATATGTTACAGCCGGACGCGGTGGCGCCGGCTGTTCTTCATTTCGGAGAGAAAAATTTGTCCCTCTTGGCGGGCCCGACGGCGGCAACGGCGGCAAGGGCGGGGATGTTTATCTCGTAGCCGATCCCCACATGTCAACGCTGTTAGACCTTACCTACCGGCCGCACTACAGGGCTCAGGACGGCAACCCCGGCCAGAGCGCCAACAAATACGGCAGGGGCGCGCATGAGCTCGTTATCAGACTGCCGCTCGGCACCGTGGTTTACAAAAACGGTGAAGCTGTTGCCGACCTTAAAACTCCCGGAGAAAAAATTCTAATTGCCAAAGGCGGCCGCGGAGGCCGCGGCAATGCCGCTTTTAAAACCAGCCGTCACACGGCTCCCAGGGTTTTTGAAAAGGGGGAGCCCGGCGAAGACATTATCCTTGAACTGGAACTAAAACTTATAGCCGATATAGGCCTCGTCGGTTTTCCCAACGCGGGCAAATCAACTTTTCTGGCCAGAACCAGCGCCGCCAGGCCAAAAATAGCAGACTATCCTTTTACCACTCTTTCTCCCAATCTCGGAGTCGTGACTATGGGAGAGAAAAACTTCGTGGTTGCCGATATTCCCGGGCTTATAGAGGGAGCGCACGAGGGCCGCGGCCTGGGCGACGATTTTTTAAGGCATATTCAGCGCACAAGAACCCTAATTCACATTATTGATATTTTTGGTTTTGACAACAAAACCGCCTACCAGAATTATGTGGCTCTAAATAAAGAGCTCTCCAAGTATTCCAAGGCATTAGCCAAAAAACCTGCAATTATCGCGGTAAATAAAATGGACCTTACAGGTTCAAAAGAAAAACTCCTGGCTTTCAAAAAGAAGCTCAAGGGAAAGAAGGTCTTTGCCGTCTCGGCGGTAAGCGGAGAAGGCATTAAGGAAGTGCTTATCGCGGCTTTTAAGGCGGTAGAAGTTTCCAAAGAAGAGATCTCGGTGTTTAAGGAAGGCGCGGTAAAGAAATATGTTTACGAACCCGAGTTCTCGGTGGAAAGAATAGACGATGTCTTCATTATTTCCGGAAAGAAGATAGAGAAACTCGCCGCCATGACCGATTTCGCGAACTACGAGGCGCTTGTCCGCTTTGACAATATTTTAAAGAAGCTCGGCGTTGATAAGATACTTAAAGAAAAAGGCATTACGCCGGGCTGCACCGTTAAAATCGGTGAGCATGAATACATATACGAAGATTAACAGCTATTGCCTAAACGCCATTATCCAAAATTACCTCCCGGTTTTTCTCTTCAAAAAATGTCCTGTCATTGCGATCTCCCGAAGGGAGAGAAGCAATCTTGTCATGTCGTTGCCGTCGTTGCGAGCAAAGCGCGGCAATCCCGGTTTTGACCTTGAAACCGAGATTACTTCGGCCATGAGACAGAGCCGGCCTCGTAAAGACAGGCAAAAAGCGTCGTCATTCTGATCTCCCGATGGGAGAGAAGAATCTCGTCGTTGGATAAAAAACCAGACCCTTCACTTCGTTCAGGGTGACTTTACATATCGTTGAAATCTTCACCGTCAGCCCCTGGGCTCTATCCGTGGATTAGAAACACCATTCCTTATTGAAATTACTGCCTAAAAAAGATAGAATCTATTAACTCAAATCATGGCGGGGCTGACTTTGGTTATGTTGCGTCGCTTTTTCCATAAAACGAAAAAACAGGAAAATAAATGCTGAAGAAACTTGTCGCGGCCTGGCTGCCGGTTGCCGCCTGGTGCGGGCTGATATTTTATTTTTCCTCAATACCCGACCTGAAAACTTCGCTGGGATTATGGGATTTAATTTTAAGAAAAGCCGCTCACGCGTTTGAATATTTTGTGCTGTTCGCTCTTTCTTTCAGGGCGTTTAAGGCCGGCGCCGTTTCCGGCAGGAAGTTGTTTTTTTTCGCTTTTGTATTTACGGTTCTCTATGCCTGCTCTGACGAGTTTCACCAGTCCTTTGTGGCCGACAGGGTCGGTTCGGTAAAAGATGTAGGCATAGATTCCTTCGGCGCTCTGCTGGGATTAATCACCATAAGGAAAATATATGATAAGTCAAAATAAGGCATTGTTAGCAGTTGCGGCGGCCGCGCTTTTTCTCTCGGGCTGCGGGGCTAAATACCAGTTTGAGAAAGCCAGAAAGCTTGAGGCCAAAGGGTATTTCGTTGAAGCGGCTATCCAATACGAGAATGTCAGCAAAAAGTATCCGGAATTTGAGAAGTCACCGGAGGCGTTGCTCAGTATAGGCGATATTTACCGCAAAAGGCTTAAAATATATTCACACGCGCACAGATACTACAGAGAGCTTCTGGAAAAATACCCGAATTCAAAACCCTGGGCGGGGCTGGCTAAAGAGGGGCTGTTAAACTCGCCGGATTATTATCCGCTTAGAGCCGGAAGTTTCTGGATAGAGGGAGATTCGGCTTCGGGCGGCAGGAATATGCGTTCGGAATGGAACTGCGCGGAAGTTTCCACGGGAGTTTACTCGGTCCAGAGGCGGATTTTCGCCGGAGCGCGCAAGGTCACGGAGATAACCAGATATTTTAAGAAAAGCGGCTATGAGCTGCTGGAGTCGGTGACTAATTCTTTTAATGATTCGTCGGTAATACTGGCTTACCCCCTGGTTACGGGCCGCCAGTGGGAAACAAATAAGGACGGCAGCACGGTGGTATTCAGGGTGGAGGCCGAGAAGCTTCAGGTTACGGTAAAAGCGGGCAGTTTTGAAGGATGCCTGAAAATAAGCGAAGAGTCCCAGGCCGCCAGAGGCTCAAGAAAATATATTTACTACGCGCCCGAAGTAGGCTGGATATTGACCTCGGTCGCCGCCGCGGGCGGAGAAGAACACAGAAATACGGAACTGCTCTCGTACAAAATAAGCCAGCAGGAGAAATAAGAATGGATTTAAAAACGCTGTTAAGCGCGTTTGGCCTCATCTTTCTCGCCGAACTGGGCGACAAGACACAGCTCGCCGCGATAAGCCTTGTGAGCTCAACGAAAAAACCCCTTGAGGTATTTTTAGGCGCCGCGGCCGCTCTGGCCGCTGTAACCGCCATAGGAGTGCTTTTCGGGGAAGGGCTTGTTAAGCTTGTGCCCGAGAATATCATTCATTCCGGCGCCGCGGTTCTCTTTATAGCGATAGGCGTGCTTATGCTGACGGGCAAGTTTTAATTTTTGTTTAAAAAGGATTACCGATGGCATTTCCCAAAATAATTTTCCCGGGCATTTTTAAAAATAAAAATACGGTAAAAATAGCCCGAAGCGACCGCGAAAGAAGAAATTCTCTGCGCGTTGACATGATCGCCCCCCTGGTGCTTAGAAGGCCGGCCGGGAAACAGCATGATATTATGCGCGACATCAGCGAAGTGGGACTGCGCCTTGAGTCGGAGGCCGACCTCGGCATAAACGGCGTATACGATTTTGAGATAAGCCTGCCCGAGGGGCCCAAAATAAAGCTCGGCGGCGAGGTTAAGTGGAAAAAAGACCGCGGCGGCACTATTTTTTACGGTATCAAATTTAACAATGTCGGGTTTCTTTCCGGAGTAAGGCTGAAATCATACTTAAGGAAACACGAGAAAAGCGCCATAAAGGAAACCAACAGAAGAAAATGAAAACGCTTGACGAAATAATCAAAGAAAGACGAAGCATAAGAAAGTATTCGGACAAGCCCGTGGAAACCGAGAAAATACAACAGGCGCTTGAAGCGGCAAGGCTCGCTCCTTCGGCCTGCAACGAACAGCCCTGGCGTTTTGTCGCGGTCAGCGAGAAAAGTTTAAGAGACAGCCTCATTGAAAACGGGCTCGGCGTTATCGTCCCGAACAAATGGGCAAGATCGGCCCCGGCCGTAATAGTTGTCTGCAGTGAGCTTAAACTCTTTACTCATAAAATCGCCGAACAGGTTCAGGGGGTCCATTACCATCTTATAGATATTGGAATAGCCTGTGAACACCTGGTTCTGAAAGCCGCGGAGCTGGGGCTTGGCACCTGCTATATCGGCTGGTTTAACGCCAAAGGCGTTTCCAAAGTTCTGGGCCTGCCTTCGTCATGGAAAGTTGAGTGCCTTATAACGCTCGGCTACCCGGCCGACACGCCCGACGCGTCCCCGAGAAAGCCGCTTGATAAAATCTCCTTCATAAACCCTGATAAAAACAGTTTTAAATAAATTCCGCCAGCCGGCGCGGTTGACGCGCCGCCGCGAATATTTCCGCCGGTTAAATATGAAAAACAATCCCTCTGCGAAACCCGCCGCGAAAACCGAAATCCTCAAAGAAATCCTGACGGGATTAAATCCGCTGCAAAAAAAAGCCGTCAAGTTTTCCGACGGCCCTCTGCTGATAGTCGCGGGCGCAGGCACGGGCAAAACCACGGTTATTACCCGCCGCATAGCTTACCTGATATCTTCAAAAAAGGCCAAACCCTCCGAGATACTCGCGCTGACATTTACGGATAAAGCTGCTTCCGAGATGGAAGAGCGCGTGGATATGCTGGTCCCTTACGGGTTCAACGATGTCTGGATATCCACATTCAACGCTTTCGGCGACAGGGTGCTGAGGGAAAACGCGCTTGAAATAGGGCTCTCAACGGATTACAGGCTGCTTGCCGCGCCGGAAGCCGCGGTGCTCATAAAGGAAAATCTTTTTTCGTTCCCTTTAAAACATTACAGGCCTCTCGGCAACCCGTCCCAGTATATCGCTTCGCTTTTAGAGGTTTTTTCCAGGGCCAAGGACGAAAACATCGGGCCCGACGAATACATAAAGTTCGCGGAAACCGCGCTGGCCGCGGCCAGAGAACCCGAAGCCGTGGAGAACTGCGAGAAACAGCTTGAGGCGGCTCTTTCCTACAAACGCTACGAGGAAATAAAAGACAAAGGCGGTTTTCTGGATTTCGGAGACCAGGTCGTAAAGACTTTAAAGCTCTTCAGCGAAAAGCCTTCGGTGCTGGAAAAATACACGGGTATGTTTAAGTATGTTCTTATTGACGAGTTTCAGGATACCAACTACTCCCAGTTTGAAATGATAAAGCTCCTCTGCTCAAAACACGGAAACATCACTGTCGTAGGCGATGACGATCAGTCTATTTACAAATTTCGCGGAGCCTGCCTGTCCAATATTTTAAACTTTAAAAAGACTTATCCCGCGGCGGCCCAGGTGGTTCTGCGCGACAACTACCGTTCCACCCAGCCTATATTGGACTCGTCTTACAAACTCATAAACCACAACAATCCCGACCGCCTTGAGGTAAGGAACAAAATAGTCAAGAAGCTCAAATCACAGCTCCAGGGCGGGCACGAGGTCAAGCACCTTCACTACGATACGCTTTCAAGCGAGGCCGACGAGATAGCAAAAATGATAAAAGAAAAACACGGCTCCGGAAAATACGCGTACAAAGATTTTGCCGTGCTCGTGCGCCTCAACAGTTCGGCCGCTCCGTTCATAAAATCATTTAATCTCTTCGGCATACCCTGGCGTTTCTCAGGAAACAGCGGGCTTTATAACAGGGAAGAGATAAGGCTTCTTCTCTCATTTTTAAGGGTCATGGCAAACCCCGAGGATTCCCTGAGCCTGCATTACCTTGCCTCTTCGCCGGTTTACACTTTTAACGCGGTGGACCTGGCATTGCTCAACCATGCCGCGAGCCATTACAGGCGTTCGCTCTATTTCGTGCTTGAAAACCGCGAGAAATTCAAGGAGCTTGAAAATATATCCGAGCACAGCCTGGCGAACATTGAAAAACTTAAGGCGGACCTCGCTGAATATTATGCCATGGCCCAGAACTGCCGCACGGGCGAGCTGCTCTACACCTTTTTAAAGAAAAGCAAAATACTTGAGCGGCTTTACAACGCGACGGAGATAAAAGAAATAGAGCAGGCCCAGAACATAGCCAAGTTTTTCTCAATAATTTCAAGGTTCGGGGATTTCGCTCCTTACGACAGGGTCCAGCGGTTTGTGGAACACTTAGACACCCTTGCTTCCTGCGGAGACGACCCTTCAGTGGCGGAAGCGGATTTTGACATTGACGCCGTCAACATTATGACTATCCATAAGGCCAAGGGGCTTGAGTTTCCCGTGGTGTTTATGGTAACGCTGGTGGAACAAAAATTTCCCCTGCCCGATAAAGGCTCAAAGATTGAACTTCCCGAGGGGCTTATCAAAGACATCCTGCCGGAAGGCGAATTCCACATTCAGGAAGAGAGAAGGCTTTTCTATGTGGGAATGACCAGGGCCAAGGACGAGCTTTACCTTACAAGCGGCAGGGATTACGGCGGAAAGAAGGCCAGAAAAATATCCCGTTTTGTTCTGGAAGCCGTTGACAGGCCTCAGGCCGACGCCGCGGTTTTTAAAGCCGGCATTAAAGAGACCATTGAACGCTTTGCTCCGCCCTTCGTCGCGGCCGACGCCAATCTCGTGCTTCCGGGCGACCGGGGAATATTAAACCTCTCTCCCTACGCCATTGACGACTATATTACCTGCCCGCAGAAATACAAATATGTGCATATACTTAAAGTCCCGCTCCTGCGCCACCACGCCATTGTCTTCGGCGACGCCGTTCACAAGGTTTTGCGGGAATACTATATGGCAAAGAAAAATTCGCGCGATTTTACCGAGCAGGACCTGGTCAGGGCCTATGAGGCCGCGTGGTCTCCCGCAGGCTTTTTAAGCCGCGAGCACGAAGACGAAAGGTTCCGCGCCGGCCGCGAAGTGCTTATTAAATATTTCCGTTCCGAGGAAAAATCGGGCATAGTGCCGGTATCGGTAGAAGAGGATTTTAAATTTTTATTAAACGACAAAGTCCGCGTGAAGGGCCGCTGGGACCGCCTTGACGAGAGAGGAAAAGAAAGGGTTATAGTGGATTTTAAGACCACCGGCAGGATAAAAGACCAGGAAGACGCCGACGCGGAAATTAAAAAAACCAAGCAGCTGTTAATCTATGCCATGGGCCACGAGGCGAAATACGGTTCCCTGCCCGACTACCTGGAACTGCATTTTCTTGAGCCGGGCCTGATATCAAGAATTAAACCCGATTTGGAAGCCATAGTAAAGCTTAAAGCCGAGATAATCAAAGTAGCCGAAGGGATTTCCTCGCGGAACTTCACCGCAAAGCCCGCCTATATGGCCTGCCAGTACTGCGCTTATTCAAACATCTGCCCTGAACAGGATTAATATCAGTGGTAAGGGGTAAGGGATATGCGGTAAGTGAGGGGCTTTTTTCTCAGGCTGATCGGCCCGCGTTTTTACTTACCCCTTACCACCTACCACATACCACCTACCCCTTACCCCTGCTACTTCTGTGATATTATATATTTCTCGGCGAAATGGTGGGGATAATAGGACATCTTGGCTTTTCTCAGGCCGTCGTCGCCCATGTCCTGCTCTCTGTTCACAAATTTAAAACTTTTCAGCTTCTCCGAACAGAAAAAATTGTTTATAGCCTGGTAAATACCGCGGAAGTGAGTGTTGGCCTTCTCAATGTGTATCACGGCGGTGCTGTCGTCTAAAGCTTCCCCGACGGCAAACGCCTCCACCTCGTCGTTGATAATTATGGCGGCGCCCAGGAGTTTAAGCTTGTGGTAATTGCTCAAAATCTTGAATACAAACCTGCTTTCCATGGACATGGATTCATCCATCAGGCAGGATTTAATGTTGCACCATTTCTCCTGCAGCTGCATGCAGGCGAAGAGCACGCGCTTATCCATTTCAACGAGCCTGTAATCGTAATTTCTCTTAAACTGCGCGACAAGGTTTCGTTTCGCCTGGTACTTTGAGCCCGGCAGGTCAATAAGGTCTTTCGTCAGGTAGGTATAATCAAAATTATTCCGGTCGCTTTCAATTTCGTAGCGCGGGTTGTCCTGGAAGCGGCGCAGAAACTCTTTTGGCGCGGCGACAAAACGCCCGCCGCCGTATTTTTCTTTGAGGTGTTTAAAGCAGGTATTAACAGTTTCGTTTATTTTATTTGAGCCGAGGGGCGGCAGAAAAAAATGTTTTTTCAGGTAGCGCCCGAAAATACAGATGTTGCCGTTTATTTTGGACGCCTCAAGCTCCAGGCTTTCCAGGTACCCGAAAATAAATCCCGTTGAAAATTCGGAGAGGCCGTAAGCCGTCTGCCGGGCCGCTGTTTCAATCTCGGCGAGGTCTTCAATTGACGGGGCGCGAACAGCCGGGTAATCTGGTATCGCCATAATTTTACTCCGATAGCCGCAGTATCATGCCGCTTTTCCTGGCTTTTTCAAAGGCAAAGCCCAGGAGCCAGAAGAGCAAAAACACATAGGCCGCGCTGAGCGTAAAACCGGTTAAAAGCGAGTTTGAAAAAACCGGCGTATAGCCGTAAAAGGACCTGTAATATTCCAGAAAATGAGTCAGCGGGATAGCCGCGGCCAGCAGCGCGAAAGGTTTGGGCAGAAAACTCACGGGATAGTATATGCCGCTGACAAGCATTAACAGGGTGGAAAGAGACCAGGCCGTCACTTCAACCCTCTGGCCGTAAAGCATGATAAGCAGGCAGACCAGCATTCCTATCACCAGCGCGCTTAAAAAAATCCCGCAGGCAAAAATCAGTGTCGGAACGGCGCCGGCAAGCCTGAAATGAAAGGCCCACATGGCGAAAACCCCGAGCATGGCAAAAACTATCGCGCCGCGCAGAACGCCTATTATCCACGAGCCGATAATGTAGTCAAACTGGCTGACCGGCGCCATAAAAGTGTGCTTTATGCTTTTAGACCAGATGTCGTAGAGCAGGCTGTAGGAAACATCCAGCTGGGCCACCTGCACCACGCCGGCTGTTATCGCGCCCGTCAGAATAAAGGCGAGCGCGTCGCCGTCTAATTTGAGGAAAGAGCCCATGATGCCGATGGACAGGAGGCTCACAATTGGCCAGAAAAGAATTTCCATGAACGCGAAGAAATTTCTTTTGGCGAAAATATAGTTTCTGTAGGAAAAGGCATAAGTTTTATTCAGCAAGCTCAATGAACGCCTCCTCAAGGTTATGGCCTTCCGTAAGAGCTACAATCTCGCTTCTGGTGCCGACGGCTTTAATAATCCCGTCTTTTATGAAGGCTATCCTGCCGCAGAGCTCCTCGGCTTCTTTCATGTAATGGGTAGTGAGTATTATGGTAATGTCCCTCTCGCCGTGAATTTTTCTTATAAGTTCGCGGATTTTCTTGGCTATATCCGGGTCCAGGCCTATGGTGGGCTCGTCTAAAAACAGCAGTTTGGGGTTGTTTATCATGGATTTTGCCAGAGCGAGCTTCTGCTTGTTTCCCGAGGAGAGCTGGTCGTAGCGGACGGAGCGGTATTTTTCCAGAGAAAACATCTTGATGCAGTTTTGAATGATATCGCCGCAGTCTTTGTCGCAGATGCCGTAAAGGAGCGAGTAGAATTTCAGGTTTTCCTCTACGGTAAGGCTCCACGGGAAGTTGGGTATGCCCGAGCACATGTTTAATTCTTCTTTAAGGCTTACCGGCATCTTTTTTGAGATGTCGTGCCCCAGGACCTCCACGAAACCCGAGTCGGCGGCGAGCTGGCCCGAAAAAATATTCAAAAGCGTGGTTTTGCCGGCCCCGTTGGTTCCGAGCAGGCCGAAAATCTCGCCTTTATTTACGGAGAGCTCCACGCCCTTGAGCGCGTGATTTTTTTTGCGCCCCATGAATCCGGAGCGGTATGTTTTATGGATATCCCTGGCGTTTATGCTTAACATATATATAGTCCCTGCTGAGTTTTATTCTAACAAATATTGCTTATCCGGACAATAGCATATATTTCCCCAAATCCTCAGATAGCGACCAAGTCCTGACGGTGAAGATTTGACCAGACAGCTAAAGTCACCCTGAACGAAGTGAAGGGTCTCGTTTTTCATTCAACGACGAAGTTCTTCGTTCGCCACGGGTCGTCATTGCAGAATTGTTTAGTCAGAAGACACCAAAGTAACTGATTTTAAAGCAGTGATTATATATTGATATACCGAGAAGCGGCTTAACTGCCGGTGAGTCGGATATTCCAACACCTGATTTTAACTTTCTTTGAGCGCTCAAAGAAAGTTAATAAAGAAACGCGCCCCCGCGAGCCATTCGCAAAAGTATTTTAGGCAGTCTTGCAAACTCCCTGCCTTGTCGGCAGGTCAAACAGGCAAGACTGAAGACCTCCAAAAAAACTTTTGCTCATAACCGGCCCGGAAGGGGTGTGACGACACAAAGAAGTCCGCCGTTCACTTACAACTAAAACTTATAACCTAAATGTTTGTCTACAATCCACAAAAACCCAGAACGACCACGCCACCTTACCGGAGGATTAGGTATTTTCAGGCGAAATCCCTCTTGACAATCGTCAATAATTGAGTTAGAATTAGCCCTGAAGCCTGGACAAAACCAGCCTGAAGAAATACCAAATAATGATAAAACTAACTAAATTAAACGGCCAGGAAATCTATATTAACCCGGATCTTATGGGTAATATGGAGGCCCAGCCTCATACCATAATTCATATGACCACGGGCGAGAGAATAATAGTCAAGGAAGGCACCGCTCAGGTCGCGGATTTAATAATCAGTTACAAAAGAAAAATATACCTGGAAAATAAAAGCGTTTAAGCATACTGTTTGGGCGCTTAAGAGCCGCATTTAAGGGAGATTTTCAATGGATTTAGCAACAATCTCGGGCATAATAGTCTTCCTCGGATTTGTATTTGTCTCAATTTTCGTTCAGGAGGGGCTCGGCGGGTTCGCGCCCTTTATCAATCTGGAAGCTTTCATGATTGTTATCGGAGGCACTTTTTGCGCTCTGCTGGTCAACTATCCCATGAGCCAGGTTTTAGGGCTGGGCAAGGTTATAAAAAAGGTAATGCTTACCCAGGGCGAAGATACCACCGAGATAGTCAGCACTTTCGTGGAGTTCACGAAAAAGTCCAGGACAGAAGGCCTGCTCGCGCTTGAAAATAATGTAAGAAATGTCAGAAACGACTTTATGAAACGAGGCGTCCAGCTGGTTATTGACGGCTTTGACTCCGAGTTTATCAGAAACATGTTGGAGACCGAGATAGGCTTTATCCGCGAACGGCACAAAGTAGGCCAGGAAATATTCAACTCGCTCGGAACTTACGCGCCCGCCTTCGGTATTATCGGCACGGTGCTCGGAATGATACTGCTTCTTAAGGGCGTTGATGATGTGGCGATGATCCCCAAGAGAATGGCGCTTGCTCTCGCGGCCGCGTTTTACGGCCTCTCGGCGGGATACCTTCTGTTTTACCCCATGGCGGGTAAACTGCGCCGCCGCTCGGAAGAAGAGCTTCTGGTAAAGGAAATTATTATCCGCGGCGTGCTGCTCCTGCAGTCCGGCGTCAGCCCAACGATAATGGAATCAAATTTGAAAGCGTACATAGAGCCGGCTCAGAGGCTCGCCATAAAAACCGCGGGGCCCGCCGCGAAAGCCGGACCCAGAACATAAGCGGAAGTTGTTTGATACGGAGAAATAATGGCTTCATCTTTCAGGCCGCCAAGAGGATATATTTCCGAGAGTGACCCGCGCGTTTCCCAGGTGGGACACGCGGCGCCGCCCTGGCTTATCAACTATGCCGACTTAATGACGGAACTGGCCTGCTTCTTTCTTATGATCTACGCGCTTTCAGCGGCGATGTCCGGCACTTTGCAGAAAGTCAGCCAGGAAGTCAAAGAAGCGATGAAAGAAGAGCAGATCGCGGGCCAGGTCAAGATGACCAAAGAGGGCCTGCAGATAACTTTTGAGGAAAAAGAAAGCGTTTCCTTATTTCTTTCGGGCAGCGCCGAACTGACGCCGACAATGAAAGAATATATTGATAAAATAGTCCCGCCCCTGCGCCAGGGAGTGGATGTAAAAAGCAATCTTCTGGTGATAGAAGGGCATACGGACAATGTGCCGATAGCTACAAGCAGGTACGCTTCAAACTGGGAACTTTCCACGGCCCGCGCCACTACGGTGGTGCGGTATCTGGTTGATATCCATAAATTCCCTCCTGACAAAGCCGCGGCCATAGGCTACGGCGAGTTTAAACCCATCGCTGCAAATGACGCCGACGCGAACAGGGCTAAAAACCGAAGGGTTGTGTTTCTTATCAAAGTTTCGCCTCAGGGAGCCTGAAGTCCGGGTAGTTGAGGCCGGGGCTGAAAAAAGAAACGCGGTTCCTTCGCGGGTGTGTTTTGTTGACGCATAAAGCGGAAAAAAAGCTGTAAAAAATAGAAAAGGAGAAAAAGACAATGGCAAAGAAGAATGTGTACTTTTTCGGCGGCGGAAAAGCCGACGGAAACGAATCAATGAAGAACCTGCTGGGCGGCAAAGGCGCCAACTTAGCGGAGATGGCCGGCCACAAAGCGTTGAAGCTTCCGGTTCCACCGGGTTTCACGATCACGACTGAGGTTTGCACCCATTATTACGCGAACAAACGGAGATATCCCGCAACCCTCAAAGCCGAAGTTAACGCGGCTATGAAGAAAATAGAAGCCATTATGGGCAAAAAGTTCGGCGATGTAAAAGATCCGCTTCTTATGTCCGTTCGTTCGGGCGCCCGCAAATCCATGCCGGGAATGATGGACACGGTGCTTAATGTCGGTCTTAACGACGACACCATAAAAGGGCTTATTGAAAAAACCGGCAGCGAGCGTTTTGCTTACGACGCTTACCGCAGGCTTATAATGATGTATGCCGATGTCGTTATGGAAAAAGCCGAAGGCAGAGCTCCGGCGCGCGGCAAGGGCATCCGTAAACTGATGGACGAAAAACTCGTAGAACTTAAAAATAAAAAAGGCGTAAAGAGCGACACAGAGCTTACCGCGGAAGACCTCAAAGGCCTTGTAGCGGTATTTAAGGAAATGGTCAAAACCGAAATGGGCCAGCCATTCCCCGAGAAACCCGAAGATCAGCTCTGGGGCGGCATCGGAGCCGTGTTTATGTCCTGGAACGGCAAACGCGCCATAGAGTACCGCCGCATTGAAAGAATTCCCGACGAATGGGGAACCGCGGTGAATGTGCAGGCCATGGTGTTCGGCAATATGGGCAACGATTGCGCGACCGGAGTCGCTTTCACAAGGAACCCCGGCAACGGCGAGAAGTACTTCTACGGCGAATACCTTGTCAACGCGCAGGGCGAAGATGTGGTTGCCGGCATCCGCACGCCGTCTCCTATCAACGAGCAGTCAAAGAACGACCACTCAAGAAACCTTCCCACGCTTGAAAAAACAATGCCGCAGGTTTACAAGGAACTCAATGATATCCAGAAACGCCTTGAGAACCACTACAAGGACATGCAGGACATAGAGTTCACCATAGAGAAAGGCAAACTATTCATGCTTCAGTGCCGTATCGGCAAACGCAACGGCACCGCGGCAGTGAAAATAGCGGCCGACATGTACAAGGAAAAATTTATTGACGCGAAAACAGCCATTATGCGCGTTAACCCGCAGCAGCTCGTTGAGCTTCTGCTCCCGATGATAGAGCCGAAATTTGAAGCCACAAGCAAAGTCATAGCCAAAGGGCTTCCCGCGGGCCCCGGCGGAGCGGTAGGCAGAGTGGTCTTTACATCGCACGAAGCGGTACAATGGGGAGAAAGAGGCGAGAAAGTTATTCTTGTCCGCGAAGAAACATCCCCTGAAGATGTTGACGGAATGCATAAATCCCAGGCTATACTTACCTCCAAGGGCGGCATGACCTCGCACGCGGCGCTTGTAGCGCGCGGCTGGGGAAAATGCTGCATAGTCGGATGCGAAGGGCTTGAAATAGCCGACGACGAAAAGAGCTTCACGACAAAGTCGGGCGTAACCGTAAAAGAAGGCGACTGGATAACGCTGAACGGAACCAAAGGTACCGTTTATGCCGGTAAGCTTGAACTTATGGACCCGAACCTGGAGCACAATACATCATACACCGAGCTTATGAAGCTCGTTGACAAAACGCGCACCTTAAAGGTCCGCACCAACGCCGACACTCCCAAAGATACGCAGAAAGCAATAGATTTCGGCGCCGAAGGCATCGGCCTTTTCCGCATAGAACATATGTTCTACGGCGAAGGATCGGACAAGCCGCTGTTCCTGCTGCGTAAAATGATAATGTCAAAAACTCTTGAAGAGCGCAAAGCCGCCCTCAAAGAGTTGTCAGTATTCGTCAAGTCGGATGTCAAGGCGACCATGGAAGTTCTTAACGGCTTCCCGCTTACCATCAGGCTTATAGATCCCCCGCTTCACGAGTTCGTGCCGCACTCGGCCGACAAAGTAGCCGACATGGCAAAAGAACTCGGCATAAGCGTTGAAGACGCGAAAAGGCGCGGAGAAGCGCTTAAGGAAAACAATCCGATGCTTGGCCATCGCGGCGTCCGCCTCGGCGTCACCTATCCCGAAGTAACCGAGATGCAGGTGCGCGCGATACTGGAAGCGGCCGGCGAGCTCATTAAATCGGGCAAAAAAGCGGTTCCCGAAATAATGATACCGGTCACCTGCTCGGTAAACGAACTCAACGACCAGAAAGTATTGGTTGATGCCATCCTCGCGGATGTCCAGAAGTCGCTTGGCGTCAAGATACCGATGTCCTACGGCACCATGATAGAAATTCCGCGCGCGGCTCTGCTTGCCGATAAAATGGCGGAAACCGCTCAGTTCTTCTCGTTCGGCACCAACGACCTTACGCAGATGACCTTCGGTTTCTCAAGAGACGATATAGGCGGTTTCCTTCCTTCATATCTTGAAAGAAAGATATTGCCCTACGACCCGTTCCAGACCGTTGATTTTGACGGCGTCGGCCAGCTGATGCAGTATGGAATTGAGCGCGGCAGAAAGACGAAAAAGGACCTTAAGATCGGAATCTGCGGCGAACACGGCGGCGATCCGGCTTCGGTGGAGTTCTGCCACAACATCGGCATGAACTATGTCTCCTGCTCGCCGTTCCGCGTGCCCATAGCTCGCCTTGCGGCGGCTCAGGCGGCGCTTAAATACGGCGCAGGCAAAAAAGCAAAAAAGAAATAAGAACAGATGTTGTCTTTGTAGCTGCCGAGCTTGCTCGGCTGATGTTGAACTTGCCGTCATTCCCGAGGTAGTAGTCGGGAATCCAGAATATAAAGAATGGCCCCTTGGGATTGTGGAAACCAGGGGGCCTTTTCTTTTCCGCATCTGGCAAAACAGACCATCCTGTCGCCTCTGTGCCGTCATCCTGAGCGCAGCGAAGGATCTTGCAGTTGCCGTCATTCCGGAATTGTTCTGTCCGGAATCCATTAGCGCAAACGCTCGGAATCTGTTTTCCTGCCGGACGGCGTTGTTCGCGGGGCTTTGCCCCAGCACCCCGTTTTAACTTTCTTTGGATGTGCAAAGAAAGTTATAAAGAAACACACCCCGCGGACTATTTGCCTCATATTTTTTGGAAGCTGTGGAACTCGCCCGTCGGCTTCGCCAGGACGGGCTCAAACAGTCCTCGCTTAATTCCCAAAAAATAATCGGCGCATAAACAGTCCGAAAGGGGGTGAAAAACGCTTTACCCCCTCGCAATGAAACACAAAAAAACGCAATATGCCCCCGCCGTCATTCCTGCAGAAGCAGGAATCCAGAGGCGTGTCGTTTCTGTGCCGTCATCCTTTCATCTTTTGTAGCCGCCGAGCTTGCTCGGCTGACATTGCCCTTGCCGTCATCCTGAGTCGGCTGCAACAGACGAAGGATCTCGCAGTTGCCGGGTCCATGTTTGTTTTTGCCGTCATTGCGAGTTGAGCGAAGCAATCTCCAAGTTAACACTCGCAATATGTTTCTTTGTCGTAGAGGTGCCCCTTATCCCTTACCGCTTACCCCTGCTCAATTCATTTGTTTCGCACCTCGTTGACAACGCTTTTTAACCTTGTTATAATCCGCTTAGTTGCACACCTATCTCAATGGGCGGGGTAGCGGGGGAAATACATATCTTTAGGCGAACATAAGTGGGGACGGTTCTATTTAATTAAAATTATGGGGGGGATATGCCGCGTGGCGCAAGGATATTGCCTGAAATCGGAGTGCTTCACATTATAACTCGCGGGAATAACAGGCAGAAAGTATTTAAAGATGATGCTGATTATAAAAAGTATCTTTGGTTGTTAGGGCTTTATAAGGAAGAACATGGTTTCAAATTGTACCACTATTGCCTTATGAGCAATCATGTCCACCTTATTATTGAGACCTCTCGGAAAACCAATCTTCCGAAAATGATGAAGCAGATTAATTTATCTTACATGCATCACTTCAGAAAGAAATATAAATACTTCGGGCATTTTTGGCAAGATAGATATAAAAGTTTATTGATCGAAAAAGACAGCTATCTTCTATCATGTGGAAAATATATTGAACTTAACCCTGTGCGTGCAAGGATTGTTTCGAGGCCCGATGAATACCGGTGGCACAGCTATAATGTATATTCCGGAATGGGAGAAGATAAACTAATTGCTTTTGATCCGGTATACGAGAGCTTGGGAAAGACGCAAAATGAACGAGCTGAAAAATACAAAGAATTGACTTGTGAGAATATAAATTTAAATAGCCGTTTCATAGGTAGCGAATCGTTTGTAAAAGATCAGGAAGAAAAGTTTGGTGTAAGGAATATTGGGGTCAGGAAAGGAAGACCATCCAAAGTTAAAAATAAATAGAACCGTCCCCTTTAATATTGTTATAATCCGCTTAGTTGCACACCTATCTCAATCGGCGGGGAGCGGGGAAAACACATATCTATAAGGGGGTATCATGTCACAGCTTGTATTGTCAAATGGTTTCTGGGTATTTGCATGCGGTGTAAGCGCGATATGGGCAGCGTATGGCGGATTTTGTGAATATGAAGAGAAAAAAGAACATGAAGTTAATATTTGTCCACATGTCTTTGTCGCAATAGTATCAGAATTGCTCGGAGCTTTCGCGGGATTTTGTTGTGTTAGAATATTGGCAAGAAGACTAATGATTACTGGTTTATCATTTGGAGTATTTGAAGTTGCTTTGCTAATAGGAGCATTTGTCGGAATAACCGGATATACATACAAAATAGGTGAAATAATAGAAAAGTACGCAGAGTAAACGCAAAGAACCCACAATGTAAGCGCACACCTATCTCAATGGGCGGGTAAGCGGGGAAAATAATTATAATTAAGTTAATAAATTCTGCATATTGCATGTTACAATAAACAAAAAAACTGTTCTAATAGTTTGTTAAGTTAGTGAAGCCTGACACCATTTACAAGCGCACTCCCTCATACCGCATTAAAGTCGCTCAAAGCAAATTCCTGAACGCTTTGGCATGAAGATGCACTAATCATTAAAACATTTATTAGATTTGCTATGTCCATTTTAGTTGCCAAACCTTCCAACTAGGCGGTGAATTAAAATACAAAAAATAAAGTTACTAAAGTAAAAATAAATGTTGACAAAACGATACATTTATAATATGATAAATGTATCATTTATAACTATAATGATACACTAAATGAATTAAAGGAGAATGTGTTATGCAATTTGAACCAGAGTTGAATGCCATGAACGACATTTTGAAGGCTTTAAAGGAACTTGAGCCCGAGGCTCAAGAAAGAGTTGTTAATTGGGTGACTGGAAAACTTAATTTGCCTAAGGCCTCGGCTATTTTAAATAAGGGGCAAAAACCGAAAGAAAATATTATTGAAGACAATATTAACAATAATACCCTTGCGGAGGTATTTGCAGCAACAAATCCAAATAGTGACTCGGACAAAGTGCTTGTGGTTGCCACTTATATTCAAAATAGGGATAGTAAAGATGAGTTAACAGGGCGTGAAATCAATAAAGAGTTGGTACATCTTGGACATGGGGTAGGGAATATTACAAATGCAATATCAGGATTAATGAATAGAACTCCAAAACTTATGATACAAACACGTAAAGATGGCAGTACTAAACAAGCACAGAAAAAGTACAAAGTTACAATAGAGGGTTTAAATGCTTATAAAAAGATGTTCGGGAAGGCTGAATAATAAGATTAAAAACAATATATTTTGGAGTAAATTATGATTCCGATGGAAAAATTAAGTGACTATGTTCATAAGAGTTCTCTATCTCAATTAGATAAATTACTTCTTATTTTAGCTGTTGAGCATACAAAACCAAAGCAGATTGGCGAGATAAGGAACATTGGGCGAAACGCAGGGCTTGTTAAAATATACAAGTGGAATATTCCCGATGCCCTTACAAAATCACGAGACAAAGCGATCCACCTGCCTAAGGGTTGGATCATCAAAGGTCCAGGAAAAGACAGAGTACGAAATATCATAAATGTTTTGGAAATTCCCAAGACAGAGGAAACCCTTATTGGTACATATGTAGATAAAAAAAGAATTGTCGAATTAAAAAATATTAAATGCCATTACGATTTGACTAGATTAGTTCAAATGCTTTACGAGTTAGATGATGCTTCTAGTCGTAATAATTATATTTCAGTTATTATGTTAGTAAGAGCAATATTAGATCACGTGCCTCCATTATTTGGCAATAAAAATTTCCTTGAATTTGCAAATAACTATAATGGTGGAAGGAGCTTTAAGGAATCGATGGTAAGGTTGCAAGAGTCATGTCGTAAAATTGCAGACAGTTATCTGCATGGACAGATTAGAACGAAGGAAAGTTTGCCTAATAGAATACAAATAAATTTTTCAAATGATATTGATTTGCTATTATCAGAAATAATAAGAATAAATAGTCAATAGGTGCAAAACAATGGAGGCGCTTCTATTTGTAGCAATGGTGTCAGGCTTCACTAACTTAACTAACTTATTGGAACTAACTGAACTACAATGCAACACAATGGAATTTGAAGCCGAAGTTAAGGAGTTAAAGTGAAAAACAAGAGTATAATAATTCCAAAGGGTGAGTCTGGGTGCAGCGGGTGCCCGTCATATTGCTGTCACGATCTTGCCATGGTTATAACCAGGCCAACAAATGCGACGGAAATAGACGAATTGAGATGGTATTTGCATTACGATACCATAAATATCTTTATAACTAACCACCGGTGGCATATACTGGTTAAAGGCAGATGCATTTACCTTAACAAACAGAATCTGTGCGATATTTATAATAAGCGTTCTCGCCGCTGCAGGGCGCATAAAGCTCCCGATTGTGAACGCCATGGCGATTATCATGATGTTATGCTTAAAACTCCGGAAGAGCTGGACAAATATTTGATGTCGGAAAAAGCTAAACGCGCCAGGCGGGCAAAAGCCCGGTCCAGAAAGGCGCTAAAGAAATAGCCAGCGGCATGGCGCAACAAACCTCTTTTTAATTCGCCTGTTCCTTTCCCGCATCGGAACGGGCGAATATATTAGTCTGTTGCGCTGGTTCGCTCTTGATTTGTACCATAAATTATGGTAACACTACCATTATTTATGGTAATAACATTTTACCGGGGGCATAATGGCAGAAAATTCTAAGCACAAAAGATCCGAAATTTTGTTCTGGCTCGCGCTGGCGTTCGGCGCGGCGCATTTTATCGGCATTTCGCTTGAAATAGCGGGGCAGGTTTCCGGTTTTGTTCTTGATAAGTTTCCGCTCAAATCGTCCTTATTCCTGGGCAACATTTATCTGGCCCTGCTTTCGGCTTACGCGGGACAAAAGGAGTTTTCCCGCTGGCAGTCCGATCCGGACAGTACCGTTCTTGGGTCAAAAACAATAAAGAAAATATCGCGCGGGGAGATTATCATAGGGCTCTGGACGCTTCTTTTGGGCGCCGCGGTTCTGCTGGTAATTACCGCGCATATAACCGCTGTCTCCGAAAACCTGCTGATAACTGTCGGCGAGGTGGTTATTATATATTTTGGCACCGGCGCGTCAAAATACTTAAAAAACAAGAAAACCGCCCGAGCCGGGAAGCCGGCCGCGGAACCTGTCAAGCCGGAAACCGCGGATTAAGGAGCAGAAATGAATACCGAAATAGTTGTGGCAAGGTGCGGGCTGATTTGTTCCAAATGCGGGGCGTATCTTAAAAAGAAATGTCAGGGATGCCATAGCGATAAGCCGATGTTTAAAGGCTGTCCGGTAAAAAAGTGCGCGATTGAGAAGAATATACTTACCTGCGCAGACTGCAAGGATTTTTCCGACCTTAAAGAATGCAGAAAATTAAATAACATGATTTCTAAAATAATTTCACTTTTCACAAAATCCAACAGAGTCGGTTCACTTTGCCGCATCCGCGAAATCGGCCTTGATAAATTCAAATCCGAAAACGCTTGACGCTTTACCTCGTCTAAAACCACAAATATTTTGCTACAATTGAAACTATAAAGCGGTCTGCTTTGTCTAATTTTTGAACGGGAGGCGGGCGATGGCAAACAATACAGTAAAAACTACAGCCGGATCATTGCTTCTGGTTGCGTTGGTTTTGGGAGCCTGGATTTATCTCGGAGCCGACGAGCGGAAGAGCGGCGGCATGACGCTTGCCGAAGCGGTAAACCTCGCCCGTGAGGGAAAACAGAACGAGGCTGTTGAGGCGATAAAGAAAATTATCGCGGGTATGCCCGAACAGGAAAGCCTTGAGGCTCATTTAAGCCTGGGGCTGGTTTATTTTAAGGGCAATCAGCACGAGAACGCCCTGTCGGAGTTCTCAAAAAGCGTGGAAATAAAAAAAGATACGCCCATGGCATATTATTTCATGGGCTTGATTTATGAGTCTAAGGCGCTGGAGTCCGGGCTCTCTGCCGGCGCTTCCGGGGATTTAAAAAGAAAGGCGCTTGCCCAGTGGGAGTCTTATCTGGAGGCAAGCGAGAAATCGGAAATAAGCCGGTCGCACAGGCATTTAGGAATATCAAGGGAAGAAAGCATTCAGCGCGCTCAAAAACACATACATATATTAAAGGAGGAGCTTGAGTATGAGAATAAATAAATTAAGCCTCCTCTTCGCGCTGGCCTTCGCCGTATTTTTCTCTTCCTGCGCCACGCAGACGCTGGTTCTCAAGCAGGGTTACGATTTCAGCAAAGTAAAACGCGTTGCCGTGCTTCCCTTCAGCGGCGATATATATTCCAACTCGGGCCAGATGGTTTCCGAGATATTCATGAAACACCTCCTCGGAGCGGGTTATAATGTCGTGGAAAGAAACGAGCTTGACGCTATAATGAAAGAATATAACCTCTCAAAATCAGGGCTGATGAACCCCGAACAGATAAAGCAGTTAAAACTCTCGGGAGTTGACGCTCTTGTAGCAGGTTCCATTACCAAAGATACCCCCGAAATGAATCTTTTTGAGAACGGTTACCCGCGTTTTGTAGCGGCGCAGGCGGGCATAACCTGCAGAATGATAGATGTTGAGACAGGCGAGCTTCTCTGGGCCGGTTCCGACACTTACGACGGCATGACACAGCAGACGGCTTTTGATTATCTGGCTGAATCCATTGTGCGCCAGCTTGTCAGAGACATACGAAACGCGAAAAAAATTGAGTAAGTTGAAAAAGGTGTCTTTGCGAGGCCGCAGGCCGAGGCAATCTCGCTGTTTCGTCGGAAAGACGAGATTGCTTCTCTCCCTTCGGGAGTTCGCAATGACAAACGCGGCAAATATGATCCCGAATTACACCCCGGGGGTGTAATAAGGTTATGGCTCTTATCTGGTGAGTTGACAGAAATTACAGGTTATAGTAAAATTACCGCATTGAAAACTTAATAGTTCACGAGGGAGGCCGTAAAACGGCCTGAGAGTTCCGCACTTTAAGCGGATTACCTTAAGAACCTGATCTGGTTAATACCAGCGTAGGGAGGTGATAAATGATTTTTGGGGCCGTCGGCCCAGCTTTCAGAACTCCTCGTACCGCTCAGGTATGAGGTTTTTTTATTTGCAGTGTTCAAACGCCATATTTCAGCAGGATAACCTGGGAAAAACCCCGCAAAAAGGAGAGTATATTTATGTTAGACGAAGTCGTCATTTCAAGAGCGATTACGGAAAGTTTCATGAAGGTGTTTATGGATTACATGGATGTGGATGTTGCCATAGCCGGAGCCGGGCCCGCCGGTCTTGTCTGCGCGTATTACCTGGCCCGGGCAGGCAAAAAAGTAGCGGTGTACGAGAGGCACCTTAAAGTCGGGGGTGGAATGCCCGGCGGAGGAATGATGTTTAATCGCATAGTAATACAAGATGAAGCCAGGCCGATACTCCAGGGAGAGATTGGCGTTGATATAGAAAGCTATAAGGACGGCATGTATATAGCCGACTCGGTTGAGGCCATAGCGACCATAACTTCAAAAGCCATTAAGGCGGGCGTTAAGATATTTAACCTTATGAGCGTTGAGGATGTTATGATAAGGGAAAACAAAGTTTCAGGTGTTGTGCTTAACTGGAGCTCGGTCGGCTGGTCCAAGCTCCATGTGGACCCGCTTTGCGTGCGCGCCAAAGCCGTGGTTGACGCGACCGGCCACGATACCGAGGTCTGCAAAATAGTTGAGCGCAAGTCGGGCCCGGTTCTTAACACAAAAACCGGCGGCGTGCTGGGTGAAAAATCCATGTGGGCCGAGGTTGGCGAGGGTGTAATAATGGATAATACAAAAGAAGTTTATCCCGGGCTTTATGTCTGCGGCATGGCCTCAAACGGGGTTTACGGTTCGCCCCGCATGGGCGCGATTTTCGGCGGCATGATTCTGTCCGGCAAAAAGGCCGCGACCCTGATTTTGCAGAATATAAGCCGCTAAGGCCCCAATTTGCATCGCGTAAACGCGAATGAATCGCTTTCCGGAGGCGCGCCTTCCGGGAGGCGATTCTTTTTTTGCCGCGCGTTTGGAACTTCCCGTCCAAAATTGTTATAATTAATCTGATGCTAATCCCGTATAATGAGGTACAAATGAAACTTTTTAGAATTATCGCATTAATTTTTGTGGGTGTAACCTTCGCGGCCGGTATTTCTTTTGCCGACTCCTACGACAGGCTTGCCTCGGAACTTTCCCAGTCCGCCCAGCTTTTAAAAAACCCCAAGGTCGCCATAATTCCGTTTAGCTATGTTGATAAAAGGAAATCCGACGGCGGCGCGATAGTCGTTGAGCGCCTGACGACGCGTATCGTCAAGCTTAAAAAGTTTCAGGTTATTGAACGCCAGCTTCTTGAAAATGTTCTTCAGGAACTCCATCTTGAAACCACGGGGGTCGTGGACGCGGAGACGACCAGGCAACTCGGCAAAGTGCTCGGAGTTGATGCCATAGTGGCGGGAACTCTGCTGGATGTGGAAAACGGCATGGTGGAACTCAACGCCCGCGTGATTAAGACTGAAACCGCCGAGGTTATAGGAACAGCCTCGGTTGAAATAGAAAAAATATGGCAGGACATCAGCACGGCCCAGGCTCAACAGCCCGCCGCGCCGCAGCAGCAACAGCAGCAGCCGTCGGCTCAGCAGGTTTACTACGCGCCGCCGCCAAAAGCCGCGCCAAAGGTAAAGCAGGATGTATTCTTTGACCTCTTTTTTGCCGGAGGAAGCGGCAAGGCCACTATAACTTTTAACAATTATTCCTTTCCGGTGAGGGAAACCGATCTGAATATTGATTTTGACGGCGACGGCACGCTTGAAAACGCGGTTTCTTACACAAAAATAATCATCAATGACGCCGCTACCGATAATTCGTCCACGCTGTTTGGCGGCAGGATGGTGGCTTTCTCAAGGAATTTCGGCTTCAGCTTTGAGATGTCAAATTTTGCCCAGGTGACAACCAGGCAGAAAACGACTATCTCGCTCGGTTCGTCCAGCAAGGCGCTGAGCATTAATTCCGATGACTATATTAAAGTAAATTCCTTTGCCCTTCTGTCGGGAGATCTGCTCTTGAGGTTCGCGAAAAAGAAGTTTCAGCCTTATGTGGGCATAGGCCTGGGCCTGGCTATCAATAACATCAGCTCGCCGTACATATACGCGTATTCCGGCTCCGTGTATACAAAGCCGATGAACGAAACAGTCGCGGGATTCCTTTTCAGGGTGCCGATGGGCGCGAGAATAGTGCTTGGCGACGACGCTTCGGCGTTTATTGAGTATCGGCCGGTAGTAAACAGTTTCAATTTCACGAGAGGCATAAAAAATGAAACCGATTCGGTGGCGCTTACCGCGGGGTTTCTGCTTCTCGGAGCCGGATTTAAATTCTAAAAACAGCGCCGACAGCCCTTTCCCCCTGCCTTCACCTCTGCTGAAACTACGAAGAGGCGGAGCCAGGGGGACAATTTTATGGAACGCTCAAGCAAAAAAATACTGCTGATAGTAACCGCGATGGGTTCGTTTCTCGCGCCGTTTATGGGCTCGGCCATTGTCGTCGCTTTGCCCGTGCTCGGCGCCGAATTCTCCATGAGCGCGGTCTCGCTCACCTGGGTAGCGATGTCTTACCTGCTCTCCGCCGCGGTTTTTCTTCTGCCGGCGGGTAGGCTCTCCGATATTTTCGGCAGAAAGCATATGTTTGCCGGAGGGATAGCGCTTTTCGGCGCGTCCTCTCTGCTCTCGGCCTTTTCAAATTCGGTATCCCTTCTGCTTGTTTCAAGATTTATTCAGGGTATTTCCGGAGCGATGATATTTTCCAGCCCCATGGCCATGCTCATGACTGCTTTTAAGCCTGACGAGCGCGGGAAAGCCATAGGCATTAATGTCGCCTCGGTTTATATCGGCCTTTCCGCGGGGCCGTTTGTCGGAGGGATTTTTACGGGGCAGTTCGGCTGGCGCAGTATTTTTATTTTGCAGTCGGCGCTCGCTTTCATTACTCTTGTCCCCGCGGTTTTTATGCTTGAAAAAGAAACGCCGGCCGCAAGCGGAGAAAAATTTGACTGGAAGGGGTCGCTGGTCTACTGCGCGGTGCTGGCGGCTTTGATGTTCGGAGTCACTCATCTGACGCTTTCGTACGGAGCGGCGCTGGCGGTGGCGGGTTTTCTGGGATTATTCGTTTTCTGGCAGATAGAAGAGAGGGTTGAATTCCCGGTATTTAACGCCCGTCTTTTCATGCAGAACAGGGTTTTCGCGTTCTCAAATCTCGCCGCTCTCATTAATTACAGCGCCACGGCGGCTGTTGGTTTTATCCTCAGCCTTTACCTGCAATATATAAAGGGGTTCAGCCCGCAGGTTTCCGGGCTGCTGCTCGTGGTGCAGCCGGTTATCCAGGCGGTTTTTTCGCCGTTCGCGGGAAGGTTGTCGGACAAAAAGGAGCCGCAGCTTATAGCTTCCTTTGGCATGGCGCTGACTGCCGCCGGGCTTTTTATACTTATTTTTCTTGATAACTCCACTCCGCTGTGGCTGATAGTTTTTTGTCTCGCGCTCATGGGCTTTGGATTCGCGCTGTTTTCTTCGCCCAACACTAACGCTGTTATGAGTTCTGTTGACAGGAAATTTTACGGTGTTGCTTCCGGAATCCTCGGGACGATGCGTCTGACAGGGCAGATGATGAGCATGGCAGTGGCAACGCTTGTCTTCTCTATTGTGATAGGCGGTTTGCGGATAACCCCCGAAAGCCATCACCTTTTTCTAAAAAGCTCAAGGATAGTTATTACCGTCCTGGCCGCGATGTGTGTCAGCGGCATATTCGCGTCGTTGGCGCGCGGCAAAGTCCGTTGACACCGCGAGTCGGAATTTGTATAAATAGAAATATAAAATAATAACTTAAGGAGGAATTACAATGGTAATAGACCCGGTTTGCAAGATGGAGATTGAAGAGTCAACCGCAGTGGCGACCAGCGAATACAACGGTAAAAAGTATTATTTCTGCGCCAAGGGCTGCAAAATAGCGTTTGATAAAAACCCGGATAAATATGTGGCCGGAACCGAGAAAGGCAAAGGCGGCTGCGGTTGCTGCGGCGGAGGAAATTGCGGGGAATAATCCGCGGCGGGGCGGCGCGAGCGTCCGGGCGAAATTCGGATCGCGTTAGCAGTTTAATTTTAAAGCGGAGGAATATATTTATGGCAGACAAAATAGCCGTGCTTGAAACCAACCAGGGAACCATTGAGATAAAGCTTATGCCCGAAATCGCGCCCAAGGCCTGCGAAAATTTTGAGGGCCTTATAAAAAAGGGCTACTATGACGGCATAATATTTCACCGTGTCATAAAAAACTTCATGATTCAGGGTGGAGACCCGACGGGCACCGGCACCGGCGGCAAATCCATATGGGGAAAAGCTTTTGCCGACGAATTTTCCAAGGATGTCGCGTTTACCAAGGCCGGCCTGCTCGCCATGGCAAACGCCGGGCCAAATACGAACGGCAGCCAGTTTTTTATCACGACCGCCAAAACCCCCTGGCTTAACAACCATCATACGATATTCGGCGAAGTGATTTCCGGCTACGACGCGGTGGCAAAAATTGAAAATACCTATACCGATTCGGACGATGTCCCGCGCGAAACACAGTCCATTAAACGCGCTTACATGAAAAGCTGAAAATGTTTGAGGGCGCGGTAAGCTATGAGGGCGTGGTGATTCGCCCGCCGAGCGAGGCGGGAAGCCTGATCCTGCAGGCCACTCTGGGCTGCTCGGACAACGGGTGTATTTTCTGCCCCGCCTATAAAGAAAAACAATTCAGAATTAAGGATTTTGCGGTTTTTGAAAGAGAGGTTTCGGCGGCCGCAAAAGTTATGCCGGATATCCGCCGGGTTTTCCTAGCCGACGGAGACGCCCTGGCTATTCCCGCGGCCGGATTTCTAAAAATACTTGACCTGCTCTCTGAAAAATTCAAGGCTCTCTCGCGGGTTTCCGCTTACGGTTCCGTCAAAAGCCTTGAAAATAAAACGCTTGCCGAACTCAGGGAATTTAAAGCGCGCAAGCTCGGCACGGTGTATCTCGGCTTTGAAACCGGCGATGAGAAAGTCTATAGGCTGATAAATAAATACGGTTCGCCCGGGGGCAATGTTGAAACCTGCCTCAAGGTAAAAGAGGCCGGCCTGACAGCTAATGTTACGGTAATTCTGGGGCTCGGCGGCAAAGCGCTTTCCGAAGCGCACGCGGTAAATACGGCCAGAGTTTTGACCCTGGCAGCACCTTCCCAGGTGGCGGCGCTTACCCTTATGATAGAGCCGGGCACGCCGCTCCATGATTTGCGGGCCAGCGGCGAATTCCGGGAGATAGACGAGTTTGAAATTCTCAGCGAACAGAAAATTATGCTTGAGAATATGGGCGATTTCAGGTGCCAGTATTTTTCAAACCACGCCTCAAACTTTTTACCGGTAGCCGCGAGGTTTCCGAAAGACAAGGCCGCGGTTATAGACGCCTTAAACCAGATATTGCTTTCTCGGAATAAGTCCGGCCTCACGCCGGATTTTATGAGAGGTTTATAGGGGATATTCATGACAAAAAAACTAAAAATCAAAAATCTTCTCATCGCATCTTTGGTCGCGCTCTCTCTGGGCGGATGGCTGCTTCACTTAAAAGTGCACGCCCCGTCCTCTGATGCCGCCGACTACATCCCGTTTTTATCCGGCATATTCAGCGTTTTTATTCTTCCGGTGATGTTTTATTTCAGGGCTTCTTTGCCTTACGCTTATGTGTTAAACGGCATGACCGTCATAATCGGGACAATAACCATGGCTCATTTTTCAATCGCGCACATGGCTTTTCCGGTTACAATCGGCGATATTATCCTGCGCACCACGCTTGCCGATATACTGCTTCTGTGGGGAAAGTTTTTCGCCGGGAAAGCCGTATTTGACCTGGAATATTTAAAGAACGATACCGACCCGGCCCAGAAGGGCAGGTACTTCCGCTACCCGAATATGGGCTGGTGGCTGGTTCACTTGATCCTGATGGCCGCGGTTTACGCTTTGGGCAACATATATTGGTTATAACGCTTCATGCCCGCTACTTGACGGCTGGCGGGCCAGCTGAAGTGTCGGCGGGAGGCTGCCATGTTCAGATTTATGCTGTTTAAACCGTTGTGGTGGGTGCTTCATATAGCCGCGGTAGTTTTTATGTTCTGGCTCGGGCACATTGTGAGGTTCTAATCCATGAAAAAGTTTTTCCTAACCTGGCTGGTGAACTCGGCCGCGCTTATTGTCGCGGCTAATATTTATTCCGGCATCAGGGCCGAAAGCTGGCAGATACTTATTGTGGCGGCTCTTGTCCTGGGCCTGCTCAACGCTTTTATTAAGCCGGTGATAATGCTGGCGACGCTGCCGTTAAATATTATGTCGCTTGGCATTTTCACTTTGTTTATTAACGGCGCTATGTTTTACGCGCTGTCTCGGCTGGTAAACGGTTTTTATGTCAACGGTTTCTGGGGAGCTTTCTGGGGAGCTCTGCTTTTCAGCGTTATAAACACGGTTTTCAGCGGCATGGCGAAGGTTTCGGTGCACAGTTCGCGCGTTGCTCCGGAGCCGCGGCCGGTGCATACGGGTAAAGTAATAGATACCGAGATCGTGGATACACCGGGGGAAGACAGGCGGATACTCGAAAAAAAATGAGAGGTTTTGGCCGATGGGTAAAACCGAAAAACTGATAACGGGTTTTGTGCTGGCTGT
This sequence comes from Elusimicrobia bacterium RIFOXYA2_FULL_47_53, assembly GCA_001800315.1. Classification (GTDB taxonomy): domain Bacteria; phylum Elusimicrobiota; class Endomicrobiia; order Endomicrobiales; family XYA2-FULL-47-53; genus XYA2-FULL-47-53. Next base: position 57,340 of record MGVE01000020.1, read on the forward strand.
CTTTGTGCCCGTAGTATTTTCAATGTTCGGCTGGTGGGCCGCGACGCTTCTATACATGATGAAAAGCGGTTCTCTTAAATCCGCGGTGATATTCAACGGCGCCATGATAGGCCTGGGCGCCGGCATTATCATTAATCTTTTATACCTCTCCGGAATGGTAAAAAAACTCTACGAAATAAACGATAAACTCCTCACGCTGGCCTTTTTATTCCTGTCTTTCATGGTGCTGATGTTTTTTAAGGGTTTTGTGCTCGGCAATATTCTGCTCGGTTCGGCCGCGGGCATTTATTACGGCCGAAGAGCGCATTTTCGGGCGCTTTCCGACGGCGCCCTGAGCCTTGAATCCTCAAGGGTCTCAAAATTTTTCGGTATTATTACGGCTCTGGCTGTTATGTTTGTGGGGTTTACTTCGGAGGGCGCCGCAACGAGGCTGAAAGACCTTCTCTACATAGCGACTCTGCTTCTTGCCGGCGGGGCCAGCGGCATATTCCAGTACTGGGTTTCAAAATACAGCATTTATTCGGCGTTTAATCTGACCGGCGATATTTCCTAAAATCCGCCTTCCACGCTTCCGTCATCTATTGTTTCGTTTGGAACCACATTTATGTTTTCTTCCGGTATCGGCAGGTCTTCTTCCGGTTTGGCGTAAAAATCTTTTGGTTCGGCGCCTTTGGTGAAGGCTTCAAGGTAAGCGCCCGGAGTTTTGCTAAGCGCGAGCAGTCCTGTTTTCGGGTCCACCAGCGTGAACACAATGCCGTCGGGCGGAGTGAAGTTCATGACCTGCTCGTTTACCAGAGCGTCGCGCATGAAATTTGTCCAGATGGGGCAGGATATGCGGCCGCCGGTATTTTTGTTGCCCAGCTGAGTCCTGTCGTCGTAACCTACCCAGACGCCCGCCGCCAGCTGGGGCGTAAAACCGACAAACCAGGCGTCGGTGAAATCGTTGGTGGTTCCGGTCTTTCCGGCGCAGGGCCTGCCCAGCGCCCGCGCGGCTACGCCGGTGCCGCGTTTGACAACCCCCGTGAGCAGGTGAGTCATAATAAATGATGTCTGCGGCGACAGCGCCTCCTGTTCCCGCGGAAGATTTTCCTCAAGCACTCTCCCGTTTTTATCTTCAACCCTGGTAATCGCGTAAGGTTCAGTAGCTATCCCTCCGGAGGCGAGCACCGACATGGCTCTTGTCATCTCAAGCAGGGTCACATCGCTTGAGCCTAAGGCCAGTGAAAGCGTATTTGTCAGCGGGCTGGAGATGCCCATTTTTCTGGCGTATTCTATGGCGCGCGCCGGCCCGACAGCGTCTAAAAGCTGTATGGAGCACATGTTAAGCGAATGCTCCAGCGCCGAGCGGAGCAACACGCTCCCGAAATACTTGTTATTGTAGTTTTCCGGAACCCAGACCTTCATGGGGTCTTTTAAATCTTCCGGCGGCAGAGTTGAAAGAAAATCTGTCGTTCTTGAGGAAAGCCTCCAGTCCCTGCCGTCGTTTACAAATATCATCGGCCTGTCGTCAAGAACCGAAACGGGAGAAAAACCGTTTTCAATGGCGGCGGTATATATGATAGGTTTAAAGGACGATCCCGGCTGGCGCTTGGCGCTGGTCGCCCTGTTGAACTGCGATTCTTTAAAAGATCTGCCGCCAACCATGGCCCTTATCGCGCCGGTTTTCGGGTCCAGCGCTATCAGGCTTCCCTGAACGCTGGTGGGAGTGGATTTTTTAAGCTCAAAAAAAGGAATCCTCTCGCTGTCAAAAGCCGTCAGGCCCTCGCCCATGGCTTTTTCGGCGGCCAGCTGAGCCTGAATATCCAGGGTGGTGTGTATGGAAAGCCCGCCTTTGTAGATCATCTGGTTGCCGTATTTTGGTTCAAGCTGAAGCCTGACATATTCAATGAAATACGCTCCGAGCCCGACGGGTATGCCGACTTTCTGCGTTTCAATGGGGAAGGCGTTGGCTTGCTTTTCCTCTTCCTCTGTGATATATTTAAGCTCCCTCATCTTGCGAAGCACCGTCGCGCGGCGCGCCAGGGCTCTCTCGGGATTGTTCAGCGGAGAATAATAGTTGGGAGCTCTCGGAAGCCCGGCTATCATGGCGCATTCGGCAAGGTTTAAATCTTTGGTGTGCTTGGAAAAGTATATCCTGGAGGCGGCCTCAACGCCGTAGGCGCCGGAGCCGAAATAAATCTGGTTTAAGTAATACTGGAGAATTTCTTCTTTTGTGAAGTTGTGCTCCAGCTGGACAGTAAGCAAAAGTTCTTTGATTTTTCTGTTAAATGTGCGTTCCGGTGTCAGGAAAATAGCTTTTGCGAGCTGCTGGGTAATGGTTGAGCCGCCCTGGAGCCCGCGGTGCTTGAGAGCGTTGTTAATCGCGGCGCGCGTTATGCCTTTTGGCGAAATGCCCCAGTGCTTAAAGAAATCGTTGTCTTCAATGGACAATATGGCGTTTTGGAGGTCTATAGGAATGTCTTTGAGCGGTGTCAGGGTCCTGCGCTCGGTAAAGAGCTCGGTTATAATATTGCCTCTGAAATCATACACTTTTGTAACAAGGCTTGGAGTGTAATCATCAAGAATGTGAATAGATGGTATATCCTTAACAAGGCCTCTCAGGTGGGCGGAAGAAGCTGCGAAAAAAATAAGAACAAGAGCGATTATCCACACAAAACGGTTATTTTTCATGCTGGTAATTATAGCCCAAAATAATGGCTTTGTCAAAACGACGGGACGGCCGAGTTATAACGAAATAGATATCTCTAATCATGTGCTGCCCGTCATTCCCGAGTTTCTTTGTCGGGAATCCAATGTCGCAAACGCTCGGAATATGTTTTCCTGCCGAACAGCGTTTGTCGCGGGGCTTTTGACCCAGCACCCCGTTTTAACTTTCTTTGGGCGCCCAAAGAAAGTTAATAAAGAAAGGCGACGCCTCACCATCTCGGCGTCCTCATGGAAGTCCGCACTTATTCGTGCGGACATTCGCCCCCGCGAGCCATTCGCAAAAGTATTTTAGGCAGTCTTGCAAACTCCCTGCCTTGTCGGCAGGTCAAACAGGCAAGCCTGAAAGCATCCAAAAATACTTTTGCTCATAACCGGCTCGGAAGGGGTGTGACGACACAAGAAGTCCATTGTTCACTTATAACCTAAATGTTATGTCTGGAATCCACAAAAACCAAGAACGACCGCGCCGCCTTACCGCAGGTTTGGGGGTTCTTTTGCGGGCATGATAATTCACAAAAAATTTTCAAAAAAACCTTGCGGCTGTCACATATTGCAGTTATAATTATCATGCAGTAAAGAAATGCTCGGAATATATTTAAAAGAGCGCGATGCCTATGAACAAAAATATGCGCAAACTAATCGCGGTTTTTGTGGTTTTTATCCAGCTTTCAATGCCGGCTTTTTCTTCTTTTGGGGCCGGCTCTCCGGCTTCTGCGCCGGGAGAAGAGACGGCCTCGGTGCAGCAGGTGGACGGAATTTCAGCGGTTTTTGTCATAATTAATTCCAATATAAGCCAGCAGATGAGAAGGCTGGTAGATCTTGCCTGCCTCGCTGCAAGCCTCGCGCATACCCCCAAACCAATCAGCCACGAAAATACCAGGAATACAGGGGCGGATGGTTCCGTTTCGCCGTCAATAGTTATTTCCAATTCCTTTTCCGCCGACAATTCAGTCAAAAATTTCGCGCCCGGCAATGACATAGACGGCCGGATGCTTGTCAGTATCGTGCTTCTCTGCGCTCTTTTTGCCGCGGTATTTTTCACCGGGCTAATGAAGTGGAAGAGGTTTTTTTACCTTTTGCCCAGAGGAAGTATTGACGATATTATAATCAATTTTAACAGTATGGGTAAAACCCTCATTGAGCTGAATCCAATGAGGGTTTTTCTTTTGCCCGCAGAAGATAATAAATCACTATATCCTGGAGGATCTTATGTTCCGCGAAAACAAGTTCGTTAAATTTATCGCCTGCACGATCGTAGCGTGTTTCAGCTACAGCTTTGTGCTTTTTGAGCCGCTCTACGGCGCGGTGCAGGAATACCGTGACGGGGCGCTCGCTCGGGCTATGTCCTCCAAGATGGAGCGTTTTGTCCTGCCGTACCGCTATGGCCGGGTTATGGGCGGCAGCTATTCCGGAGGAGAGAGGCTGGTGGTGTTTGTTCAGGATCTCCACTGCCATCCCGAGGTTCAGAGAAACATAAGCGAAATTGAAAACCTTCTTGACAAGCGGTACGGTCTGGAAAAGATATTCGTTGAAGGCGCCCCGATGGGCAGGGTGGACACAAAGGTGCTTGACACAATGCCCGCCCGCATCAAGGATAAAGTGTTGGAGAGCTTATTAGACCAGGGGCTGCTGAGCGGAAGCGAATATTACGCCGTAAAAAATAAACAGGATAAGCTCTACGGCCTTGAAGAGTGGGGAACCTATCTCGGGAACTACAACAGGATAAAAAGATTAATAGAGAGCAGGGACGGCCGCGTGAAAGCCGCTCAGGATGTCGCGGCGCGCATTGAGGCCATAAAAAGAGAACACCTCTCGCCCGAACTCAGGAAGCTTGAGCGGTATATCAAAAAAGCCGAAGCGCCGGGCGCCGATAAGTCCGCGCTGGCAAAAACCGGCAAGAAAAGCGAAGAGCACTATTTTGAGCTGGAAAAGCTCGGAGCCAAAGTCAACGAGGATGTAAGCCAGTATCCGAACCTGAAGAAATTTATTGATATGGCGCGCTTCGGCCGGGAAATAAATTATAAAAAACTTCCCACTCAGATGCAGGAATATGTGGAAGAGCTGAAAAAAGTCGTGCCCTTCGGCGTTTACCGCCAGCTGACAAAAAAACTTGAGGAGGGAAACCGCGAGGAAGAGTACTATTTCGCCATGAGCGAGATCGCGGCGCAGTACGCGCCTTTATTAAACACAAGATACCCGGAAGTAAATAAATTCCTGGCTTACATAAGATTAAACTACAGCATAAATCCCATATACCTGGTAAACGAGGAGAAGGGTTTCGGGGAGAGAATACTTGATAAAACCGCCAAACGCCTCGTGGACAAAGAGCTAATATTTTTAAGCCGCATGAGCGAGGCTTTCGCGGGCATGGCCGATCTTAAAGTTACGCCGGAGGAATACGGCTATTTTAAGGAAAATGTCGGCAGGTACCGCGCCCTGCTTCAAAAATACATAAGCAGGGATGAGCTTTCTGATGCCATGGCGGTTATGGGCGATGAGGATTTATATAAATATTTTGAAGTCAATATAGGCAGAAATGACATATTCAGCTCGGTCATTATTGACAAGGAGCAGGGATCCGGCGGCGCCGCGGCAACCCTCGGTTATGAGGCCGTGCTCTCCAACATAAACAAGTTTTCAAAGATTGATGTGGTTGTCACGGGAGGCTTTCACAGCGAGGTCGTCAAGGCCCTGGATAAAGCCGGCATTTCTTATGTCGCGGTAACGCCAAACGCCACAAAGATGTTTGATGAAGGCGTGTACGAAAGGCTGATGGTAGGCAGGCTTGAGGCAAAAGATATTATGCGCGCTTCTTTAGCCCCGGCGCTCATTTCCGCGGGAGCTACGCCACAGCAGGCAAACGCTCTTGTTACAATGCTGGCCGGGCTTACATTTTCAGAAAATTCCTCAAAAAACCGGGCTGAGATAGACAGAGGAATAAATGAGCTTGTTGAGTGGTTTGAAAGCGCGAACCTGCAGGCAAAAACCACCCTTGAAATAGACCGAAGCAAAAACGCGGTTACCATCGGCATAGGGTTGGATAAATGGCTTGTTTCAGCTGACCCGGGCAACGGCAAAAAAATTAAGATGGTCAGGAAAACCCCGGAATTCAAAAATAAAATTGGGGAATTGCTGTATAAAGTTGATGTTTCCCGCAACGGGAGAACCATTGGATTTGATGCATCGGCGCAGTCAACGGCAGAAGATGATGTGCCGCTTGACCCAAGGAAGAAAGTATTCGCGAAGACAAGCGCGGTTGAGGATAAATTCTACAATGAGTTCAGCAAAATGAGCGAGTTGGAAATACAGGATTACCTGAGAAATAAGATGGACTCATCATCAGGCGACCCTCTTGCCGCTGTTACGACTCAAATTGAAAAAGTTATGGACACGGATACAAATAATAAGTTTGCTTTATTGGAGGCCTTCTTTCGCGTTCTTGAGGCCAATGACGGTTACCTGATAGGACATTACCTGGGTAATATTAAAGCAAATATTGAACAGATGACCGACGGACCGATTGTGACCCGCCTTTACAGCCTGCAAGACCAGGAAAAAATAATGGAAGACCTGTTCAAGCAGAGGGCTTTTGCCCGCAGGATTTTTGAGATATGGGAAACCAGCCTTGCTTCGCAAGGCAGAGTTAAGACTGACAGCTCCCAAAGCGGTTTCGCGGATCCCCTTTTGCTTATGGGGCTTGCCGGCGCCGCCCTGCTGTTTGGCGCGCTTGGTTTCGTGGGCCTGGGAATAATTTCTTCGGCTTTACTGCATGACATTTATTATTTTTACATGCAAAACGGATCCTTAAACGGTTACGGTTTTGCCGGACTGCCGCGGCGGGTAGCGAAGCGTTTTACCGTACTGCTGGCCCTTGCCAGGGGAAAGCCGGAAATAATATCCGGTGAAAAAGTTCCCGGTATAAACGCGGCCCTCCTGAGCTTAAAATTGTCACCCGAAAAATTTAATGAAATGGTGCGCGGAAAGCTGGTTGCAGGTATAACCGCTCTGGGGCAGATGAAAGACAGATCACACGGTATTTATGTCAGAATGCCGGTTGAAACTGCCATGGGTGTTTTATCAGACGAAGACGGCTTTGCGGCGATAAGGGAAAAATTTAGTAATTTGAAGAATCCGTATATAGGGGTTGCGGAATGCGGCGGTGTCAGTGAAATGAATTATGGTTATCATAACGCAATTCCTGATTTGCTGATACCTTTACAGGTTGCGATAGTCAACGAGTTTCTTAAACCGCTTGGAGGCATGGCGGTTCGCTCTTCCGGGACAAGGATTTATTTTGTGTGCCCCGGTAATATAAGGCCCGAGAAAATGGAAGCCGTAAGAAATGGGTTGCGGGAAATACTAGCGCGCTCAATAGATGATTTGCTCGCGTATGACGAGGTAACATTTGATGAAGCTGTGGTTGACCCAAAAAATTCAGAACAGGTCAAAGCGGCTGTGGCCGGGGTTTCATCCGTGCTGGCCGGACAGGATAAAATCGCGGGAGTCTTTCAGTCCCGGGACGGAGTTTTCCTGTTGTATGAGCAAAAATACCGCGGAGATGTTTTAAACGCCCTGAATCTCAATAAAAATGGCGGCGCGGCGCTCAGGCTGGTGAATAAATCCGGCGGCAGCAGTAACACAGGAAGCATTAGAAATATGGTTACGGATTTTACGGTTGTGAAGGCACAGGGCACGGATAGTCTGGAAACCGCGATAGTAAAGGCGGAAATAATCCAACAGTCCCTGCCATCCGGAATTGTGTTGCCGGAAGGCAGCAGAAATGAGTTCACCGTTGATAGGGATGCCGTGTCAAATCTGGACAGGATTGAAACCGAGGCTGTTTCCCGCAGGATCGCGGCAAATGAAGGGAATGATTATATCAAGCGCCTGGTGAATAACGACGGCAGCGGATGGTTTGAAAACGGGCTGGTCAGCGGTTCAAGGTTGAATGATGTGCTCGCAAGCTTCCTGAAATATGAAAACCCTCCGCAATTTTTTAAAGCCCAGATGAAGTTCAGAATAACCGATAATTCCATAGTGGGAACCAAACAGAGCAGGGCAGGCTGGGATGATGTTAAGTGTACCGATTACGGTTACGACAAGGAAACCGATACATTCAATTACAGGATTTTCCGCAGGCTTTACGGCGCATTTGTCAGTCAGAAAATAATCCGGGCGCTGACGAGCGCAATAGACAGTGAAGTGCTGAAGATAAAACGAAATGAGGTGCCTCTTGTCAGCGGAACCGAATACTTTTCATTTATTCCCACGCAGGAAGGTTTTGGCGGTTTGACCGAAAAGCAGTTTTCCGTAATAGCGGATAAAAGCACAAACGCTATCAGAAATCTCTTGTCCGGCGAAATCGGTTTGTCCGGGATAGAGCCGGAAATATCCATGCATGTAATTAATGCCGGTGACGCGGGCCGTTTCCAGCTCGCGGATGTTGCTAACAGACTGTCGGAGGCAGGCGAAAGCGATGATCTTTTTGACGAGGTTAAGAGTCCCTCCGGAAATATCATAAGACTGTTTAATGTTAGCAAGGCCGGCGCTCTCATGAGAAATACCGAGAGGATAAGATTAGTTAAGCGTTATCTTGGCCGCGTGGCTCAGCTGCACCGCCATATGTATCTTGTCAGAAATAAATTAAGAAGTTCTCGTGAAAGTACGGAGCGTTTACAGCTTAACAATGAGCTTAAGGATTTAGAGCTTGAGGAAAAAGATCTCAAGCTTGAATTAACCGGCAAGATTAACTCAAGGCTTGAAGAAGAAAAGGCGAGCCTCAAATCCGAGGGCATAAAAGACGCCATGACCGGAAACCTTGTGGAAGGCAAGATAACATACAGCAAGGCGCATTTTGAAAACATAGTCCTAAGGGACGCTATCGGGAACGCGAAACGAAACAATAAAAATATTTTCTTTTCAATGTTTGACGGCGATAATTTCAAGTCCATCAACGATAAATACGGGCACGAAGCCGGCGACATTGTGATCAAGGCTTTCGCGATAGTGGCCAGAAAAGTCTTAAGGTCAACAGATCAGCTCGCCAGGTTTGGGGGCGATGAGTTTGCCGCTATTGTTGAGTCCGGCGATCATGATTTTGATTCCTCGGACGCCGAAAACCGCCTGACGGCAGCAGAGAGGCTCAGAAAGGCATTTTCTGATTCGGATTCTGTCATGCTTTATGCTGAAATAGAGAAAATGGACAGGGCTTTGGCGGACAAAATGAGGGCTGATAAGCGCACTTTTTCCATCAGTGTTGGCGTAGTGCGCTATGATCCTCAGGATAAATCTTTGGCGAATATGGGAGTCAAAGAAATCGCAAGTATTTTAAAGAAGCGCGCTGATGTGGCGTTATATTACGCCAAGGAAGGAAAATATGTTAAAGACGGTGAAATGCACCCCTCGGCAAATGGCGGCAGGAATAACAGTTTGGTTTGGGATCCTGTCATGGGTGACAAAACACCGGAGGAGAAACGCAGGGAAGAAAGGGGCTTGCTGATAAACGAGATCTCAAAAATATTGCCAGAAGGCCTTGTTGCGGATGTTGTCAGCGGTGTCCCCGAGGAGGTTACGCGCATTCAGCAGAAAATGTCGCGGTATAATTTCGGAGTATTCTATTCGGGCGGAAAGATATGGATTTCCAGTGAAGCGGATGAAAAGATTGTATTGGGAAGCGCTCAACTCGCGAAAAATACCGATAAGTCCCTGGGGTTTCTTAAAGACAAAAATGACCTCAATGAACTTTTGCGTGACAATATAGAATTGTATTATATAACAAATACGGATATATTGCTGATTTCGGAAAAAGAACCGGACGAGAAGTCCGTTTTTGATTCAATATCCGGTGATGAAGGTTTAATAGGAATAGGTTTGCTGGCGGAAATGTCGCTGGTTGTCATTGGGATCGGTTTATTCCTGGCGGGCAACCCGATAACCGCGGGGTTTGTTGGATTTGCGGCGGCCGGTTTGTTCGTTCTTGAATTTGTCGTAAGCCGTGGAAAAAAATCCGCTCCGGCCCGTTCTTCCGCGCTAAGCCCCGAGGCGTTAAGGCAGAGAGCCGTTGAAAGAGCCGTGCTGGCCAGCGGCGAAAAGCTTCCCCGTGCAAGAATTTTAGGCCTGGTAGGCGACCTGGCCAGCCGCACTCCGTCAAAGAAACAAGCAGGCGTATTGGGCAACGAGAAAGGAAATACAGTTTTGTACTTAACCGGCCTCACGCTTACCGGCGTCGCGATAGCGATCATTGCGGCGGGTAATTATTTTACCGGAGGGGCATTGGCCGCTGTAACTTTGGGAGCATTTGCCATTTTTAAAGGCAGAAACTTCCTTGTCGCCCGTTCGGAAAACTCCGCCAACGCAAAATTACTTGACCAGGGTATTAATGAACTGGCCGCGGAAATAAAAAACAGTAATCCCGCTGTCAGCCTCGCCGCGAAGAAGGCCGTCGCTGGAATATTCGCGGCAAGAGCTTTAAAGGAAAATATTGATATTCAACAGCTGGCCGATATGCTGGGAGACGAGGCAGAGCTCGGCCCTGTATACGCCGCGATGGTGAACAGCGGGCAGATGAAAATTGAGGACCTCAAGGCTTTGCCTAAAAACGAGAAATGGCAGGTTCGCCGCGCGGCTGTTGCCGCGCTGGGTATTTACTACTCGGATAAAGACCCGAGAAAAGTGAAGTTTGCCGTTGGCGAAATAAGCGACATGCTCATTGACAAGAATAAGGAAGTGCGCGACTCGGCCGGCGAGTCTTTCGCGGCGCTGTTGGCAACATTGGTCAGGAACGGCAGAATGGAAACATCGGCCCTGATCGCTACTTCCAGAGAAATAAGCGGATTGAGCATAATAGTGTCCGCTTCAATGGCGTCGGACGATACGAGCGGTTTTAAAAACGCGATAGCTGACATGAAAAACTACAAAGAAGCTGTCAGGAAGAACAGCGGTTTGGATAGTTTGTTGCTCGGCAGCGGTTTTGAGTCAATGAATGACGATCTGGCCGCGGTAGCGTTCAGGGCTTATGGAATGCATCGCGCTTTAAGCCTGGCCTTAGCTCAGTTATATGCCGAGCAGGAAGCCGGCGGCGCCGATATAAATGTGGGCGTAGCCGAGAAAATAGTAAGAGACAACGGGTTTAATGCAGCCAATCCGGTAGGTTTGGATGCTTTATACGCCGCCATGGTTGCAAGAGGCCGCATGACGATAGACGACCTTATGGCTATGAGAAACAGCGGGAAGCAATTACTTATTCGCGATGCCGGCAAGGCGCTTATAACCGTATTCGCCGATAAGGCTTCAAGAGGCGAAATTTCTTTCAACAGAGAAACAGGCGAGATAGGTGTTCCCGAAACTCTGGATAAAGCCTCGCTCGGGCCGGTGTACGCGGCTATGGCGCTCAGAGGCGATATTTCAACGGAATATCTCAGAGAGCTCGCGCAGAATAGCAAAACCCGCGCGGTTGCGCTGGAAGCCTTGGGTGTTGTGTACATGGATCTGGCCTCCCGAGTTGAGAAACCTGGCATTATTGACAGAGCTATTTCTTCCCAAAGAACCCCGGGCAGTTTCCTAAGCGGTTTTTTCACCCGCCGTGGTATAACTCGCGGCTCGCCTGAAGTTGTAAGTTTAACAAATGGGCAGAAGGCAGAATTATGGCGAGCGAAGGTATGGGGTAATATAGAGGCGAACCTGTCGCAGGAGGATAGTGAGTTTCAGAGGACAGTAAGAGATAATCTGAAGCACGCGATAGACCAGATAGCCGAGAACATGGCAAATGGCGAGGCTAATCCTGAGCTGGTCAACCTGAAGGTCAATGAGTATGACACAATAAAGCCGAGTGTGAAGGGAGACAGGCGAGTTGGAGCATTTGCGCTGGCCGGGAACCCGCTGCACTGGGGGCAGCTAGTAACGGCATTGGAAGCGATGGCGCAGAAGAAACTGGACAAGGTGGTATTTATATTACAGGGTCCTGGTGATCCGGACAAGCCGGAGATGGATGTGACATTAAAAGAGCGGGCCGAGATGGGGCGCGAGCTTTTAAAGATATTTGAAGGGATATGCGAGGTATCAGAGGTATCGTACGCGACGCAGGGAAGGGGCGAGAAGACAGTATTTGACTTAAGCGAATGGAACCAGGGCGCGGTAGAAGGGAAAGGTAGTTTAACATTTGCGTATTTAGTTGGTAGCGACCACCAGCACTACTGGGCGCCGAAGGTGATAGAGGCGAATAAAAATAACCCTGAATTTTTCAATCAGAAGATAGAGGATTTGATAAAAGCGGATATAGCTGATAATCCGGATGCGCAGAAACGAGGTGATGGGAAGAGGTTTAACGAGCTTGATACGATAGGGAAGTTTGATTACAACCTTACGCAGTACGCGCAAGACTTAAAAAAGCGTGGGCACGCGATGGAAGTGCATTTCAATGTGCGTCCCGGATTTGAGTCTGAGTATATGGATCAGGAGAAGACGAGGATAGAAGAGGTTGGCAGTAAATTCCAGTTTGCGTCGTTTGTGGGGCAGAGGTTTGAGGCGTCATCAACAGCGATAAGGAACTGGATAACGGGGAAGGCGAGCCCTGAGGCTGAGATAATACTACCGAAGACGATAAAGAGGATGATAGAATCGGAGGCATACAAGCAGTATCGGGCTGTATTGTTCATGCTGGCATACATAAAGGATAAAGGCAAGGCGAATCCTGAGCTGAAGAAGGTGCCGCTTGTTGAGATGGCGCATCGTAAGATGATGCTTGACAGTATTGGTAAAGAGATAACGCCAGAGAACCTGTTGGCGGCTGAAACAACAAGCAAGGTAATTAATAATCAAAAAGGTTATATTTCACTCAAATTTAGTGTTGGGATTTTAAGTGCAACTATTGGTGTTTTGATTGGATTGCTATTAGGTGTACAGTATGGAGCGATAACATTTTTAATATCATATTTGACAATTTTGAGCTTTAGAAAAGCTTTGGATATGTCGATAAAAGTTTTATTCAATAAAAAATATGACAAAAATCCAGCTGATAACTATAATGAAATTTCTGATGAGGAAAGAGCGCTGATTGTAGAATTAAACTGGCTAAAAGATAGAATTGCACGGGTAGAACCAATCATAAAAAGAGTTGAAATTGAGGAAGGTGATTTTGAGCCAATATGGTGGACCCACCTTGAAATTAAAAAAGTAGTTGAAGAAAGTAATCCCGAGTATTGGAGTTTAAGAAACGAAATAACCAGGGTAGAACAACTTTTAAATTCAGAAAGAGAAAAAAGAAAACAAAATATAAAGGCCGGAGCTACTTCAACCCTCAAGAGCATTTTCCTCGCGGCGGCGCTTAGCGCGACAATGCTTGTTGTTGGTTTTACTAATGCTCAGGCCGGACAGAATATGGCTAGCGGAATGCCCATGCCCGTCACGGCTTCGTCGGTGCAGTTAGAAACCAGAAGCGCGGTTTCCGCCATAGCGGACGCTTACAGGCAGTCTGAAGAATTGCCCGCGCCTATAATTGGCATGCAAACCTCAAAAATAAGGGAGGAATTATCCAGCCTGCTTGAGAACTGCAGAAATGATGTAATAAAGACTAAAATTAGCTCAGATGGCAAATTTTCTGAGAGACGGGTGACCGGCCGGATTAAAAATGTGAACGCAGTAGTAGAGAAGCTGTATGAGGAAATGCGAGTATCCGGCCACTTGGATACATATATGTTGCAGATGGATCCGGAAATAGCAAAGGCCCTAGTTTTGTATTCCATTGCCGATCCGGTTGATTATCAAGCGTGGAAGAATCAAAATATTACAATTGAAATGAAGGCCAATCTGGGAGGTATGGCCAGTACCGGCGGAGACGAGTTTGGCGGTTTCTATGGCAATCCTTCGGTATTTATTCGGAAGGACAATAATATCAACCCCTTTATGCTGTTTACGATGATGTTGCACGAGTTCTCACATGTTGAGGAATCTGCGGCTAACTTTATTGAATTCAACTGGAAATACAATCTTTATCAGGCTGCTCTGGACTTCGTCAGTGATGTGCGCCCCGAAGAAAAGAGGGCATTTACAAGAATGTATGATAAATTAAAAACACAATTTGGTATAGAAGTTACAAATGCGGATGATGCTCAAATGAACGCGCAGAGGTCAATGCTGTATAACAAATGGCCATTTGTATTAATAGGTATATTTAATAGTATTTCCTTTCAGCTGCTGCCGATGTTTTTACTGTTCAAAGCGGCGTCATTCATTTTCCGGGGCGGCAAAAAAAATTCAGGGAAAAACATAAACCAAGCCCGCAGGTTACAGGGAAGCCCGAGAGCCAGAGTAACTACACCTGAGCCGGAGTATGAGGCCGCTGTAAAACAGGTTGAGCGGGAAATAAGTGAAAATGGGTCGGTCACAAAACTTCCTGCTACAAAATCCTCAAAGCAGACTCTTAGAAAGATGATGTTAAGCATTGTCTTCTCGGCGGCTTTGTCGGTAACTGTTTTTATGGCAGGGTTCGCGAGTGCCCAGACGAGGTTATGGAATAATATTCCGGTTGGAGATTTTGCCGGAGTTGACGCGAGTTTAGACAAAGAAATCGCTTACTACCTTGATACCATCGCGGCTCAATACGAGGAGAACGACCTGAATCAGGTGCAGAGAATCAAAACTGGGAATATTCTTCCGGGAGATTTTGAAGCGCTAAATAAAAAACTGAATGAAGAAACCGCTAACTACCTTAAAGTAAAAGCGGCCGAATACGAACGGAACATTGTGGAACCAAAGGTAGTTGAAAGCGAAACCTGGGATAGTGCGACTATTATTGGTAATAGTATAGCGGCAATAATATTTGCCATACTAACCCATCGCTTTTTTTTGAGACTTTATTGGGCATCCGTGAGGACATACTATTCCATTTATTATTGGAATTATGATAGAAAAATTATTAACGGACTGGAAAAGCCGAAACTTGGTAAAAAATACACCTTTGAAGCTTGGGGGTATACTCCGGGGCTGCTGCTTCTGTTTAGTCAAATGATTGAGCGAGCTCCGGACCTCGCAGTTCCAACGGGGAGGTTTAGAGTTTGGCAGGAAACAATAGTTACTTTTGAAGAATTCGCAAAAAATAACGGAGGATTAGTTTTATTGCGCGGACATGGCGGTTGGCGGGATTTTAGCGGCGAATACACCCTGATATTCGGCAACAGGACACATTTAAAATTTACTGTTGAGAATGAACATAATGTAAGGGTAAAATGTACGGTTTATCTGCATAAAGACCTGCATAATAAAACTCTGAATGATTTTGGAACTGATCTTCGCAGGAAATTTAATTTGGCGAATAGCGGTTATAGTAGGAAATGGTGGCGCGGGAGATATTTTGACCCATTAATAATTGTGGCCCTTTCGTCTATTCTATCTGTCCCGGGCTTAGCTTACGCTTCAGCTAATGCAAGTGATACTAAAGTTTTTACTATCGCGGGATTATTGGCTGTTAGTGTTGGCGCGGTCGCTGAACTGGCTTCAAGAATAAAATCAAAAAAGCTTGAAACAGTGGTAGATAACAGTAAGCCCGAACCACAACCAACCGACCCCTTGGACGCCGCGCAGAAAATGGTGCAAAACGCGGTAAGCCCCAAGGACGCCGCCGGTTTAATAACCAACAGCATAGCCGGCGACAAGAGCTGGGTCGCAAAAAATATTCCACAGATTGCAGGAAAGAATAATATTCTTGTTTATATGCCGGAGAATATGTCTAATGCCCAGACTCTTGCCGCAGAGCGTTCTAAATTGGGAATTCAAACGATCTCTATTGGTCTTTTAACCGGACAAGTCAAAAATGATGTGCCGCTTGACTTCCTTGGGCTGTTCCCGATAAGGATTAAAGATGGATATATGTCAGTCCAGGTTTATTTTTTCAAATCGCAGTCAGGCCTTGAGTTGTATGTTGCTCCGGCTGATAAAGCGTATGCGCATTCAGGAGTAGCTGTCGGCAATATGGCAATGGCGATAGTTAATGAGCTTAACGACAATAAAGCCGCGACTATTCAATCAAAAGCAATGCTTTCGTCCGCGCTCGTGGCAATCGTCAATGAACTGAAAGACGGTTACCTGAAGGACCGCTTTAAAGGCCTCGGTTTTGGCGGCGAAGCCTGGCAGATAGAGCTTGACAGTGATAAGGAAATGCTTGCCACTCTTGATTCTCTTATCGTTGATTCAAGCATGAGACGCCGGGTGCTGTTGTCATTCTGGGCTGATCAGAATGCGGAAACCCCGGATTATTTCAAAGAAAAGGCGAACAGCTATTCAGCTTTAAACGAGGCGGCGCTCAAGGAAAGGAAAGAAAAGAAAGATTCCAAAGACGCAAGCTTTACAAACATTGGCTTTAATACCGCTATTGAGTCGTTGAGGGGAGAAACTGAAATGCTGCTCGGCAACACAGCCAATATTGAGCCGTTGGCTAAAAACCTGCAGGACTCCGGTGTAAGCAGGATAGTGCTTATGGCCGGTTTAAATCTGTCGGGGATAACGGATCTGGTTCCGGAAATAAAGCTCTTAGTTAAGGATTATAAGCTTGATCCGGCCGCGGCCGACAGGCTTATTAACGGGCTAAAGGACATGAATATTTCCGACAATGTAATAAACGCGGAGACGGCGGGCGGTTTCAGGAACGCAGCCGGAGGAGTAGCGAGAGAAGCCTTAAAATTGAAATTCAACGGCAGCGATTCCGCGCTAAAGGACAGCTTGAACGCGAATGGCCGCGGCTATTATGAGCTGCTTATGAATATCGCCATGGAGAACTGGCTGGCGCTTAACCCGGGCAAGGGCAGCGAAAACAGAGAAGCCGTTTTGAGTAAATATTCAAAGGAAATAATGTTTGAGGCGTATCTCGCGGGATTGTTTATCGGCCAGTTAAAGATAGCAGCGAAAAATTCCAGAGAAAAATACGGCATAGATGTTATGCTGGATCTGGGAAAAGTTGACGCGGCGTTTATGGTATCGGCGGTGGAGAAAGCCGGCGCCTTGCTTGAAAATGGAGTCGTCAGCGGCCTGCAGTTCAGCATTTCCGGCTACGCGAATAATGAGGAAAAGGAACTGTTCCTGAGCGCTCTCAAAAACAGAATAGACAATGGTGTCAGAATGGGGCTGATTGACAGAAATGTCCCGATAATAATAAGAAGCGGCCGTGAAGATATTTCGCTTGTAAAAAAATACGGTTTTGAGGCCGGCGTTGATGTCAAAGCTAAAACCGCCGCTGAGCTTGACCCTGATCTGGTCAGTGACGGCGCGTCTTTGTATGTAAGGCCGGGAGCCGAAAAATCCTCCGTGGGTTTGCTGGAAAAAGTGCTCGGTCTTGGCGCCGCGGGCGTAATGATTGAGCTTGGCGGAGTTGACGCAAATGGCAATGTCATAAAACTTCCCATGAAAGTTGAAGCGAGCGGAATGCTTGCTTTCAATGACCTGTTAGGTTTGCTGGATAATATTCCGTTTGTTGAGGTAATGACTCCGGAAGCCAGGGAGTTCGCCGGGGAGCGTTCAGGTAAAATCGCCTATTCGGCTATTACCGCAAAGACGGCGCCTGAAGAAAAACAAAAGCTTTTAGAGGGGCTTTACGCGCGCAAGGCCGAAGGTTATACGGCGATGAGGGATATCCTTGGCCTGCTTGTTTCGGTTCCCGAGAGCAGTAATCCCTCGGAATTAGATGCCTTTAGCGGCATGGTGTCTTCAAAATTAAAATCATCCGGTTTGCCCGAGAGCGTAAAGAGCGCGGTAAATGACAGTCTTAGCGAGATCGGAAAAAAAGTTAAGTCGGCAAAGGACCTGAAAGCTAAACAAATTTACGCCTGGGAAATTGTCGGTTTTGTTTACGGTTTTGCCGGTTCCCTGCTTGTGGACACAAGCCCGTCAAGAATCAATAAGAGCGAAGTCCGGTTGCCTGAGGTCTCAAGGCTTATGGTAAGAGCTTCCGAAAGCCTTGAGTTTGACAAAGACGGAAGGGCCGGCATTTCAGGCGACAGGGTTGATGTGAAGATAGGCCAGCTGGCCGGAATTCTTGCGCTTGCCGGAGAAAAACAAAAGATTGCGATAATAAATTCAATAGCCTCCGAGATCGGCAAAGCCGGTGTCAATAATGCCTCACTCTGGGTTGAGCTTGGCGAAATAATACAATTGATAGATAACGCAGCCATTGATAAGGAGCTTAAAAACAATGGTATTGAAAACAGAATAATTGAAGCCAGAAGGATAGCTCAGCCCAACAGAGACAGCGCGGCGAACAAGCTGGTTAATGAAATTGAAAAACTTAGAAACTCGCTTATCAACGCTGACGCCTACGAGGCCAGAATGGACGGCCTCGCGAATATAGTTCTCCGGGATTACGCCGGCGCGCTTTCAACCTCCGCGGGTTTTGAAGATAAAAAAGCCCTGAGTGTCGCCCTTGAAATTACAATTAAAAGGCTTATGTTAAAAACATTTGAATTGTCGGCGGACGAATTAAAAAAATCTGTTGAAGAAGGAGCCTCGGAAGCTTTCAGGAGAAATCTGCGGGCGGTGTTGTCGGCCGCGTAAGCGCGACAGAGTTTTAGTTGCTTCAAAACAAACCCGCATTGTATAAGGCTTTGCGGGTTTGTTTTTTTTGCCCTTGCGCCGGCCGTAAATATTTTGATTTTTCCGCGCTTATTTGCTAAAATCCTTTTGAAATCCCGCTTATTTTTAAATCATTTCTTTGTGAGGTGAGAAAATGCAAGCCGTAATCATGGCAGGAGGTTTCGGTACCCGCCTTAGGCCGCTCAGCTGCAACATTCCAAAACCAATGGTTCCCATGGCAAACAGGCCGATGCTCGCTCACATCATTGACCTTCTCAAAAAGCACGGTTTCAACGACATGACCATGATGCTATATTTCCAGCCCGAGGTTATTACGAACTATTTCGGCGACGGGGATAATTTCGGCGTAAAGCTCCGCTATCATAAGCCTGAATCGGACCTTGGAACCGCCGGGAGCGTGAAATACGCGCAGAAGCATTTAACCAATACTTTTGTAGTTATATCCGGCGATGTGCTAACCGACCTTGACCTCACCAAGGCCATAGAATACCACAAAAAGAAAAAAGCCATCGCGACGATGATTCTTACCCGAGTTGCCAACCCGCTTCAGTACGGCGTAGTCATAACCGAGCCGGACGGAAAAATTGAAAGGTTTCTGGAAAAACCCTCCTGGGGCGAAGTGTTTTCTGACACAATCAACACCGGAATATATATTCTTGAGCCCGAGGTGCTTGACTACATCCCGCCGGACAAAGATTTTGATTTCTCCAAAGACCTCTATCCCCTTCTTTTAAAAGAAGGCAAGGGGCTTTACGGCTATATCGCCGAAGGCTACTGGAAAGATGTCGGCAACCTTGACGAATACCGCGTGGCCCACTACGATATATTAGACGGCAAGATCAGCGTTAACACCACGGGCCGAAAAATAAAATTCAAGGATAACGAGATAACCGTGGGCGAAGGCACCGCCCTGGAAGATGATGTTGATATCTACGGCGATGTTATTATCGGAAGCAACTGCGTCATAGAAAAGGGCGCCAAAATAGGGCACAGCGTTATCGGTTCCGGGGTCAGAATCCGCGCCGGCGCGCAGGTCGTCGGCTCGGTGCTGTGGGATAATGTGGACCTGGGCCGCGAGGCTCGCCTTAAAGAAACAGTCATAGCCAACGGAACACGCATAGGCGACAAAAGCGTTGTGCAGGTCGGCACCGTTATAGCGGAGCAATGCAATATAGGGGCTGACGCGGTCATTAGAGCAAACCTTAAAATATGGCCTCATAAATCCATTGAAGAGGGCGCTATTCTTTCCACGAGCCTTGTCTGGGGCGAGAAATGGAACAAAGCCCTTTTCGGAGCGTACGGCATTACCGGGCTTGGCAATGTGGAGATAACTCCCGAATTCGCGACGAAAGTCGGCGCGGCGTACGGCGCGTATCTCGGCAAAGGCGCCTATGTAATTACCTCAAGAGACGCGCATCTCGCCAACAGGATGATAAAGCGCACCATGATATCCGGGCTTCTTTCGGCGGGTGTTAAGGTAGGCGACCTGCAGACCATGCCGATACCAATAGTGCGCTACGCGACCGGCAAGGAAGGCGAGGCCGGCGGTATTCATGTCCGCATGTCGCCCTACGATCCGCG
Source organism: Elusimicrobia bacterium RIFOXYA2_FULL_47_53 (assembly GCA_001800315.1). Classification (GTDB taxonomy): domain Bacteria; phylum Elusimicrobiota; class Endomicrobiia; order Endomicrobiales; family XYA2-FULL-47-53; genus XYA2-FULL-47-53. The sequence continues at coordinate 77,200 of MGVE01000020.1, forward strand.
CCTTATAGACATAAAATTTTTCAACGCTTCCGGCAGCGATATAACCGTTCAGCAGGAAAAGGCCATTGAACAGCTTTTTCTCAGAGAAGATTTCAAGAGGGCCAACCTCAACGAGATAGGCGATATAACGGTCCCTTCCAGGGCCCAGGAATATTACAAGACCGGGTACCTTAAGGCCATCAACGCCGACCTGATCCGTTCTTCGGATTTTAAAGTCGTGCTTGACTACGCCTACTCCTCGGCCTCCATGGTCTTCCCCGCGATTATCGGAAATCTCGGCATGGAAATCGTCGCTTTAAACGCCTTCATCAACCCGAATAAAATAACGAAGACCGAAAAAGAGTTTACCCACTCGCTGGAGCAGCTTTCGGATATTGTCACCACGCTTAAAGGCGATATCGGCTTTCTTATAGATACCGGAGCGGAAAAGGTGTTTCTTGTGGACGAGCGCGGCAGGATAATACCCGACGATATGGCTCTTGTGCTGGTGGCGGACCTCGTTATGAAGACCTGCCAGAAAGGAACCATAGCCGTCCCCATACACACCTCTTCGGTGATAGACGAGATCGCGAAAAAATACAAAAATATAAAAATAAAAAGGACGGCCACAAATTCCAGGCAGATTATGTCGGCCGCCAAAGAAAAAGATATTGTTTTTGTGGGAGACGGTTACGGCGGTTTCATCTTCCCGGAGTTTCAGCCCACTTTTGACGCCATGTACGCCATTGGCAAGATACTTGAGATGATGGCAAAGGAAAAGATACATCTTAACCGGCTTTCGCGCGATATACCCTCCTTTGAAGTTCTGCACAAGAAGCTCCCGTGCCCGTGGGATAAAAAGGGGCAGGCGATGCGCCGGGCCATAGAAGAGGCCAAGGGCAAAAAATCCGAACTTGTTGACGGAGTAAAGATTTTCTCCGACCATGGCTGGGTTTTGCTTCTGCCGGACGCCGATGAGGCCTATTTCCATGTCTGGGCGGAATCCGAAGACGAGAAAACAGCCAAAGAACTGATTAAGGAATATTCGGATAAAGTAAAGAAGTGGCAGGAGTGAGCGCGGAAAACCGAAATCTCATAACGCAGTTTTAGTCTGACCGTGCTGTACGGATAGACGCGTAATAATCCGAATATATGGAGTTAAGAGTATGATTAAATTTGGGACATCAGGCTGGAGAGGAATAATAGCAGACGAGTTTACCTTTGACAATGTGCGCCTGGTAAGCCAGGCCATAGCGGACTATGTAAAATCGCAGAAAATGTCGTCCGCCGGCGTTGTTGTGGGCTACGATACAAGGTTTTTGTCCGAGGATTTTGCCCGTGCTACCGTTGAGGTGCTTGCCGGCAACGGCATAAAAGCCTTCCTTTGCAAAAGAGACACCCCGACCCCCGTCATAGCGTTTGAAATTATAAGAAGAAAGGCCGGAGGCGGCGTGAACTTTACCGCGAGTCATAATCCTCCCCAGTATAACGGCATAAAATTTTCGCCGGCCTGGGGCGGCCCCGCTTTGCCGGAGACGACAAGGGCCATTGAAGCCAGCTGCGGCGGCATGGATATATCGCAGGTCAAGCGCCTCAACCTTGGAACAGCCGTCAAAGACGGCCTGGTTGATTACATTGACCCCAGGGCGCTTTATTTCAAGCGCATTAAAGAGCTTGTTGATTTTAAGGCCATAAAAAAAGCAAACCTTAAGATAGCGACCGACGACCTTTACGGCACGGCCATTGGTTATTTGGACGAAATGCTGGATATGGCCGGCGTGAGGCAGAAAGTAATAAATAATAAAAGGGATGTTTTGTTCGGAGGGCACGCTCCCGAGCCGTCCATAGACAACCTGAAAGATTTAAAAGCTATCGTGAGAAAAGAATCCTGCCACCTCGGCCTTTCGGCTGACGGAGATGCCGACCGTTTCGGCATAATTGATTCTGACGGCGCCTTTATAAATCCGAACCAGGTTGTTTCGCTTCTGTTTTACCACCTCGTTAAGAGCCGCGGCTGGAACGGCGTTGTGGCAAGAAGCGTTATGACGACACATCTTATTGACCGCCTCGCCGAAAAATTCGGGGTTAAACTTTACGAAACCCCCGTCGGATTTAAGTACATCGGCGAAGTGATGATGAAAGAGTGGGATAAATTTATCATAGGCGGGGAGGAATCAGGCGGCCTGACCATTCGCGGGCATGTTCCCGAGAAGGACGGCATTCTCGCCTGCCTGCTGGTAGCAGAAATGGTCGCTGTAATGAAAAAGCCCGTCAAAAAAATTCTGCAGGACATTGAAAAACTGGTCGGCCCGGTTTATTCCGAACGCCTGAATTTCCACTTAAGCCTCACGGAGATGGCCGCGTTCCGCGAGAGGCTCGCGGAACGCGGCCTGCCTTCGGAAATAGGCGGCCAAAAGATTGAAAAAACCGTGACTCTTGACGGGTACAAGTTTATTCTTGCCGACGGCTCATGGTTCGGAGTAAGGCTTTCCGGCACGGAGCCGGTTGTAAGGGTTTATCTTGAAACCGACTCCGCCGCGAAAATGAAAAAACTGGAATCTGCCGGAATGAAGTTTGTAAAAGGCAGGTAATACCGCCCGCGGCCGATAGCTGTCAGCTGTTAACTGGTTAATTATGGATATAACCGCACAGAAATTCCAAAGGCTTCTTGAGGTCAGCCGCATACTTTCCTCAACCCTCAATCTATCCGAACTATTGCACAAGGTTATGAGTCTTGCCACCGAGGTCGCCGACGCCGAGACCTCCTCCCTGCTTCTTTACGACGAAAAAACCAATGAACTTGTCTTTGATGTGGCAATAAGCGATAAAGAATCTCAGCTTAAGGAGATAAGGCTTGGCCTTGACGAGGGCATCGCCGGCTGGGTGGCTCGCGAGAGGAAACCCCAGATAATAAGCGATGTGTCAAAAGAGCCGCGCTGGCAGAAAAGGTCCGACGAAAAGATAAATTTCCGGACAAAATCACTGCTGGCGGTTCCCATGCTTTACAAGGGGAAGCTTTTAGGCGTCATTGAGGCGATCAACAAAAAAAAGGGTGACTTCAACCAGGAAGATGTTCAGGCTCTGGAAATCTTTGCCATACAGGCCTGCGTCGCGATTGAAAACGCCAGGATATTTGAAAGCCTGCAGGAGGCGAAAGAAAAGATTGAAGCCGTATTTACCCAGATGTCCGACGGCGCGATTTTTACCGATTCCGGCGGGCGCAAACTTCTCGCGAACAAATCTGCGGAAAAACTCCTGGGGCCGGAAAGTATTTCCAAAGATAAGCTGCCTGAAATATTCTCGGAATTCCATTCCAGCATACCTCTCGGCGACCTTATCGCGCTGAGCGAACGATCCTCGCTTGTGGATTTGTCCCGCGCTTCAGGGAAAAGCCTTTATCTCTCGGGCGTATTAAACAGGATCTTCAGCTCAAAAGGCGACCTGCTCGGACTGACTCTCATTTTCCGCGATGTAACCGAGGAGAGGAAAGATACGCTTATTAAAAGGAATTTTCTTTCGCTTATTAGCCATAAGCTTAAAACCCCTCTTGTGACGGTCATAGGCTATACTCCTCTTCTTTTAAGCGAGCCCACTTTAAACGATTTCCAGAAAAAAGCCATCAGAAGCATCCAGCATCAGGGCAATAACCTGTTAAGCCTGGTGGAAAAACTGCTTTACTTTTCAACCGCCGAAAGCGAAAGCCTCTCGCTGGCAAAAACTCCGTGCCTTTTTTCCATGCTGGTGGAAAAATCAATCGCCGGCGCGCGCCCCATAATTGATGAAAAAGCCGCGACAGTCTCGGTAAGCAAAGATATAGAAAAGCTGCCCCCCGTAAAAATGGATTTGGACAAAATGGACGCGGTTTTAAAAAATCTTATTGAGAACGCCCTTAAATTCAGCAAGGGGAACCAGGTCCACATAGAGATAAAACCCTGTTTTAAAGACGACTTTGCCGGCCTGGCCGTCAAAGACAACGGGCCGGGCATCCCTCCCGAAGAAAGAGACAAAATATTCCAGAAATTTTATCAGATTGAAGAATCTTTCACCGGCCAGGTGGAAGGGGCGGGCCTGGGGCTGGCGCTGGTAAAGCAGATTGTTGAGGCGCACGGTGGTTCCGTGGGGCTGGAAAGCCTTCTGGGCCGAGGCTCCACTTTTTATTTTCTTCTGCCGGTGAACGCGTAGTTTTTATTTCGGAGGCAGCGTATGGACGCGAAAACATTTCTAAAAAATGTTCCTATTTTTTCCGGCCTTGGAAGTTCGGACCTCTCAAAGATCCGCAATATCGGGAAAGTCCAGAAATTTAAAAAAGGCCAGTTGATTTTTGACGAAAATACGGCGGGTAATTATTTTTATGTCGTAATTTTCGGCAGTGTCAAAATTTACGCGTCTTCCCAGAAGAAAAGAAAGACCCTTGCTTATCTGAGCCGCGGCGAATTTTTCGGAGAGATGGCTCTGCTTGACGCGGAAAAGCGTTCGGCCTCAAGCAGGGCTCAGGAAGACTGCGAGCTTTTAGTGATAAATAAAAAAGATTTCAGAAAACTTCTCGTAAAATATCCAAACATATCTTTCCTTTTGATGAAGGCGCTTTCCTGCCGGCTCCGCCAGGCTAACAGGGATATTGAAGCGCTGTCGTTTGAAAATGTTATAGGGCGGGTGGCTAAAGCGCTTCTGGATATTTCGGAAAAATATGGTGTCAACACGCCGCTGGGCAGGAAGAATAAAATAAATGTGAACCAGGAAGAGATAGCCGAGCTGGCCGGAACCAGCAGGGAAATGGTTTCAAGGATGCTCAACAGAATGCGCCGCCTGAAAGTTATTTCCTACGACAAACAGCAGATGACTATAACAAATATGCAGAAACTCAGGGAATGGGTTTAATTTAAGCCGGATTTTGAGCAGCCGTTTTTTGCAGCTGCCGGGCTTGCCCGGCTCAATACGGAACATTAAAGGAATATTAAATGAAATTCAGCGCGCCAAGAGGAACACACGATCTCTGGGCCCAGGACGCGGCCCGCCTGAACAACCTGGAGCTAATCGCAAGGGAAGTTTTTGAACGGTATAATTTTTCTGAAATAAAATTTCCCGCGTTTGAGGACGCGGGGCTTTTCACGAGGTCCATCGGCGAAGCGACCGATATAGTTGAGAAAGAGATGTATGTGTTTGAAGACAGGAAAGGAAGAAAGCTCGCGCTCAGGCCCGAGGGGACGGCATCGGTAGTCCGCTCGCTTGTAGAAAACCAGCTGCTTCAGAAACTGCCGGTCTCAAAATTATTTTATTGCGGTTCAATGTTCCGCTACGAACGCCCCCAGGCGGGAAGATACAGGGAATTCTACCAGATAGGCGCGGAGTATTTCGGCAACGCTGGCCCGTCGGCTGACGCCGAGGTGATTATTCTTAACAAAGAGATCCTTTCAAGGGCCGGGATCGCGAATTTTAACATTCATATCAATTCTTTAGGATGCCGGGAATGCCGGCCGGTATTCCGGAAATCGCTCACGGAGTACTTCGGTGAGGCCGGTAAATCCGCGGATCTGTGTTCGGACTGCCAGCGCAGGATAGATAAAAACCCGCTTAGGGTGCTTGACTGCAAAGTGGACGGCCATAAATTCGGCGGTGTCCCTAAAATGTACGATTCCCTCTGCCCTTCCTGCCTTGAGCATTTCAAAAGAGTCCGGGGCTTATTAGATGCCGCCGGCTGCGGTTACGAGATTGACCACAAGCTTGTCAGGGGCCTTGATTATTACACCCGCACAATTTTTGAGATCCGCTCCTCGGCCCTGGGCGCCCAGGACGCGATTTCCGCCGGCGGAAGATACGACAATCTGGTTGAAGAACTCGGAGGCGCCAAAACCCCTGCCGTTGGTTTCGCGCTTGGCTCAGAAAGAGTCATAACAGCGGCGACAGCCTCTTCAAAAAATCTTGAACCCGGAGCGCCCGAAAAAATATTTGTCGCGGTTTCATCGCCGGTTCTGGAAAATGAGGCCTTTTCAGTCGCGGCCGCCCTCAGAGGCCTCTCCCCGCAGGTTGTTATAGAAGGGCCCTTTGCCGACAAAAGCCTTAAGTCCCAGTTTAAGCTTGCCGACAGGTTTGGCGCCGGCAAGGTTGTGATAGTCGGCGAAGAAGAATTCAGGCGCGGCTGCCTGACTGTGCGGGACATGGCCACAAAACAGCAGTCGGAAGCCGGCATAGAAGGCGTCAAAAATGGAACATACAGAATCTAAGCCCATAGAAAGAAGGGGCATAAGAATATTTTTCGGGACCGTGCTTCCCGCGATGCTGAGCCTCTCCGTGGGGTTCGGGATGTTTTTTCACTTCCTGTACCCTTCGCTGGCCGCGGTGGCGGCTCAGCTTGAAATCGGCCATATTAAACCTGTTTACTCGCCCGGAGAAAAAATTGTAATACCCGCCGAACTTGTTAATACAACGGAGCGCACTCTGACTTATCTGGTGGACTCAAATATACGCTCAGCCGTAAATAAGGCCAGCCTTGAGCAAAAACGCTATGTGCTTCCCGGCGGCGCCAGGCAAAAATTTAACTTTAATTACGATATACCCTCCGACTCAGAAAAAGGCGATTTCAGCCTGAGCGTGCTTGTCCGCGCGGAAAAGCAGAGCGGGGTCTCTACCTCGCTTGCCGGAGCTCAGAGATACTTTGAGGTCGCGGTTTCAAAACCTGCCGAACCGGAAGCGCTAAAGCAGGCTTCCAAAGAACCTGCCGAACAGCTGCTGGGTATAATAAGATCGGCGTCAATATCCGGAACCGCGGATTATGGAGCCGTTCCGGCGATAGAGCTGGTAATTCAGAACAAATCCCGCCGTTCGGGCGAGTTCACTATTATTGCCGAGATAAAAAATCCGGCCGGGGCAAAAGAGCAGATATCAAGAAATCTGATAATCGCGGCTAATAAAGAAAAAAAAGTGAGATTCCCTTACCACATCACGGATGATAAGCCCGAAGGCGGTTATTCGGTAAGGGTGTATTTCATAGCCGAAAGGTCCCAAGCTCCCTCGGCGTCTAAAACAGTATATTTTAATGTGGTTGACCGCCCGCCCGCGGTAAAATATAAATCCCTTGTCTTAAGCGGCGGCGGCGAGTTCGGCCTGGATTTTAACGCTGATGTCTCTGATGACAGGGCTGTCAGAGAAGTGTATTTTATTTATAAGCCTGCCGGAAGCCCGGAACCGAGGTATTTTGCCATGGACCTGACTTCAGGAAACAGGCACAGCGGAATCTGGACCTTTCACATTGACGAGCATCCCAGAAGCAAAAAAATAGCGTTCTCTCTGCTTGCGATAGACTCCAAGGGGCAGGAACTTAAAACGCTGGATCAGGCTATTGAGCTTCCCCTTAAGTAATAAAGAAAACACTTGAAAAAGGCCTAAAAAAGAGTAATGATGTATTTGGCAGGCACATAAGCAATATTCAACGGCCTTAAACGCGGAGGTCTGTTATGAAAGGATTATTAATCGTATTGTCAGGACTTGCCCTCGCAGTTTCCTATCCCCAAGCCGCTAAAATCATTGCGGTAAAAGGCGACCCCGAAGTTTTCAAATCAGTAAAAAACGAATGGACTAAAACCGCAAAAGGCTCCGAAGTGCGCTCTACGGATAAAGTGCGCTGCGGCAAGGACTCGCGCGCCGATATTCTGCTGGACAACGGACACAGGGTAAGAATGTGGCCAAAATCCGAGATTTCCTTAAACAAGATAGAAAGCGGGCAGACGGATATAAAACTAATTTTCGGCCGGATCCGCTCCTTTGTAAAAAAACTCCGCCCCAGGGAAAAATTTGAGGTTAAAACGCCTGTCGCTGTCTGTTCCGTGCGCGGAACCGATTTCAGCGTTGAGGTCGGAGAGGACAACAAAGTGATGGTTGAGGTTTATGAAGGCCAGGTTGCCGCCAGGGAAGAGTTGACGGGTTCCGAGGTGCTGGTAAATCCTGGAGAATTCACTTCTATTGTGACCAATATGGCTCCGCAGACTCCGCGGGAGATTCCGCGGGAAACCGAGCAGGGTTCCGGCATGACCCCCGAGGAAGCGATTAAGGAAGAGTCAAAACGCGAAATATTCCAGGAGATTTCAAAAGAGGATGTGCTTTCACGGGCGGCCGAAGAGATCAAGCTTGCGGAGTACCAGAACGGCAAGGCGATGATTGATGTCAGCGGAAACCGCGTCAGGCTTGAGGAATATATTGTCCGATCGCAGCCCAACGAATTTAAATATGTGGTTTTAAACACCCGGGAGGACCGTTTTGATTTCGGGAAGATACTGTTTACATTTAACAAAACCCTGCCCGAAGACCTTACCGAAGCCACGAGAAATATGTTCCTTGCCGAAGGGGAAACCCAGCCGGCGCTTTGGCTGACGGATGTGGTATCGGTGATGTCTAACACTATTGACCAGGTAAACGAGGAAGCTACCGGCGGGCAGATGTTCGCCGACAATCAATATAATCCGAAATACTGGACGCTCGGATTCGCGAGCTACAAGTTCTCGGTCAACAACAAGACCTGGTGGGAATTCAACGATACAAACATAAACGGTATCCTGGACTCAGGAGAAATATCATACTACAACATAGCCACGGGAGCGAAAATAAATTTTGCCAGCGATTTTCAGTACGATTCCACGCTCGGCAAATATTACTATATGGACGGAGCGGCAAAGGTCTATTTTAATGAGCTGACCCAGCCGAGCGGCGAAGAGTCCATGCACTTTCTATCCAAAAACAATTACGCCAACGGCCAGTGGATAACCGCGGATGACTATGTGATATCCGACGAGGGAAAAATCATTACTCTTTCAGACCTCCAGGGCCTGTCTTCCGCCGAACTGGAAAAGAAGGCCTACGAATCCAATTTTGAAAGAGTCTATTCGTGCTCCGCTTTCAACGGCAGAAAGATTGACCTGGTTTTCAGCGCCAAGCTTCTGATAGATTCGGGCATGCTCAACCTGCCGAACCCCAAGAATGTGGAAAAATAGCGCCGAGCGCGACTACAAAATATTAAATGGGAGTTTGTATGAACCGTAATGTTCTGGGATTGTTGCTGGGAGCTGTTTTGCTTGTGACTCCTGATTTGTCGGCCGAGATAAAGGTTTCCCCGGTGGGCAGCTTTACTCTGCTTGGCGGCCAGTATTGGATGACAAACTCCGTCCCGACGGCGCTTGCCGGTAATGCCAATGCTTTCTTTTCGCCGGTCATAAATTTTTCCGCTTCCTCGGCGCTTCTGCCGATTTACACGGGCAGCTACAGGGGGACAAAGGATGTCCGCGAACTTGTCGGAGGCGGAACCCTGACCCAGGAATCTCAGGACCACTCGCTCTCTCTTAAATATGTGTACAAGCTATCCCCTCAGCTGAGGCTTAAGGCCCGCGGAGGATATAAGATAGAGTTTCTTAAGGAAACCAAAGACGAAACCTGGGGCAAAGGCCTTTTTGACTACAAAAAAATTATCGGCGGCGTAGAGGTGGAAAGGTTCTGGAACAGCGCGAACATCAGGGCCGGCGCGGATTATTATACAATGGTATACCCGAATTATCAGTCGCTGGTCACTCAGGACGAGTTTCAGACTTCCATTGACACCATGACTTATGCCGAGCTGTCAACCCAGGCCGGCACGAATATTCTGGATTATTCCGCTGTTTCCGTAACGGCCGAATATACGAGGCTGCTTCCGAAAAACTTAAATCTCACCGCCCGCTACGATTTGGCTCTGAAGAATTTCGTTGACCAGAAAATAGTGGACGAAACCGGCGAGTTTACTTCGGATTTAAGAAAGGACGCGGCTCACTATCTGACTCTCTCGGCAAATCTGGGGACGCCGCGGGCGGCGCTGTCAATCGCCGATTCCATTCAATACTATGCTTCTAATCAGAACTCATTTGACGCCGCGAATTCCAAATATACCTCCAAGTACTACGATTTTATCCAGAATGCAGTTACCCCTTCGGTAAGCTTCGCGCTCGGCGCTAAGGACGCCCCGGTAAAATTTTCGCTTTTATGGGAACTTTCCTACAGGCTTTACGCCCAGCGGCTGGCGCAGAACGACGACGCTTCCTATAAAGATTCCAAAGTTAATCAGCTTGTAAACACCATGGGCTTTTCTATCAGCTACCCGCTTACAAAAAATATCTCGGCAAGGCTTTCCTCCAGCTATTCCGACTCCTCTTCTAATATGCGGTACGAGAAGAATTATAAATACAATTATTACTCGTTTAACTATTTCGCGGGAGTCACGCTGGAACTCTAAGCGGCGTGTGCCAAAAATCACAGGCATTTTGTATTGCGGTAAAGGCGTTGTTTGGACTATATTAGTGTCGTGAGAATAGCGCTTTTTTGTATGTCAGGGAGGATTTCAATGCGTAAATTCCTATTTCTGGTTCTTAGCATTCTTTCGCTCGGCGCGTCATCAGCGCTTAACGCGGCTGTGCTTACCGTAAGGGTTAGCGACACCGCGGGATCGCCGGTCTCAGGCGCGCTTGTCGCGGCCATAGCTTTCAACAATCAGGTGGGAGGCACGGGCGAACCGGATGGAGCCAAGTCGGCTATTGGGGAGACCGGAGCCTCGGGGTCCATAGACTTAACCATAGTGGAAAACTACGATTATATGCTTTTTGTTTCCAAGCAGGGAATGTCTCCTTCAATCAAGGATCAGATGTCCAACCCCATTTACGCTCCGGTAAGAACCAGCGCGGCGAATATATCGGCTAACAGGGTTCTCTCAACCGACAATTCTCTGACAACGCTATCGGGAGAGATAGATGTTTCAGCCAACTTTCCATCGGGAACAATGATTTTCTGTGATGTGCGCAATATTACTACCGACGAGCCGGTTGCGTTTTCTGCGAACAAAACTCCGGGCGCGGTAAAAATATTCAATGTTCCCTCCGCGGCCGCAGGAACTTACAGGGTTTTTGTGGGTGTTCCTGAAAGCGGCATCGGTTACGCCGTTGATTCAGTCGCGGCTGTCACGGCGGGCCAGGCCGTCAGCATCTCGGTCAGTTCAACATCCTTCGCGGGCGTGGGCAAAGTAGACAGGCAGGACCAGCCGGCGGGAAACATTTCTTTTGAGTCTGTGGTAAAAGATCAGAATGGCAATGGACTCAAGGATTGCGTTGTTGTTCTAAAAAAGAAAAATCCCCTGAACCTCTCATCCTACGAGTGGGACAGAGCCGAGGACTACAGAGAAGTAAGGACTGACTTCAGCGGCCACTTTGCTTTTTACGATGTCGCGGTGGATTCCTACGCAGTGCAGATATCAAAAGACGGCTATGAGGGCAGGTTTATTACGGGCCGTTACGGCGCCCTCAGGCCCGACAGGCTTGAAGACAGGCAGATAACGGACAGTTATGATGCCGGCCAGGTTGTGCTTCCTCCGGCGAAGGGCAGGCTCAAAGGCCGCGCGAAAATATTTACCGGAACCGGATATATTAACGCTCCCAATACTCATGTTAATGTGTGGCCAGACTGGTCATTGTGGCCGGCAATAGCGACAAGCTCCAGGACATCGGACGCCGGCGGATACAACAATTACTATACAACCGGACAGGACAGGGCCGCGAGAGGCAATGCTTTCGCAAATACCGACGCCGCCGGAAATTTTGAGATAACGGGCCTTTCCGCGGGCAACTACAATATGCAGATATGGAGTGAGTTTGTGAATATTCCCGGAGGCTACAGCGTAAACAAAGGCGCTCCGCAGGGAGATTCGTGGAGCTGGGATAGAGTTTCAACAGACCTCAGGATAACCGTTACAACCGGCGCGGCCAATGCCGACTGGGTATGCGACATATATGATTCAAGCGGAGCTGCCGTAAGACAGGATCTCTGGTCTAACCCTCTTGAGGTATGCATAGCCACTCAAGCGGCGCAGAGCGGGCTGATAAGCGGTACCATTACCTTTGATGTGCCGGGAGAATCGGTGGTCATTTCTTCAATGGATGCCATTATGATTTTTGCCTACGAGCAGAATACCGGCGGTTGGGAACAAATGCGGTTTTTCACGGCCATAACCGGAACAGTTTCCAGGCAGGTTACTTACAGCATCGGCGTGATGCCTGAAAAGAAGTACTGGGTTGAGCTTAGAAGCCGCAACTGGGGCGTTGTTGACAGGATGGACACAAACGCCGACCTCACCGGAAAAACCGCGCTTACGGGGCTTAATTTTAAACTTGTTCCTTCGGGTACAGTAAAAGGAATTGTGCGTCAGCCCGACGGTAATATTTTTAAGAAAAAATCAGGCCAGGGTTTTGAGGAAAGAATAGAGCTTAACGCGCAGGGGATAAACACAAAATCCTGGGGCTGGGGAGAGGTAAACGACAAGGGAAATTTTGAGATTTCTGGCCTTGCCCCTGGGCTTTACAGGATTGACACTAAGAACGGGAAATACACCTTTTCCACTACCAGCGGCCAGACAGGTTCTCCGTTGGAATGGCCCGATACCTGGGTTGACGGCGTCAGGGTAAAGGCCGGGTCCGAAACCTATTTAGAAATTCAGCTTAAAAACGGCGCGCTGGTTTCTCCGAAGACTCCCTCACTGCCGCCGGTGGCCGCCGCTCCGGCGCCGTATCAGAAGCCGTATACTCAGTACGGCATAATTAAATTTTCGTCGTCGGAAGGCGCTACCCGCGATGCCTTTGCACAGTTTATGGGAGGTCCGGAGGGTTTTGAAAGAAGCGTCGCCTTTAAATACGATCAGAGTTCATCCGACCCCTGGGACGGCGCCCGCAGGATACTGCCCGGCAGGTACGATTTTTACTTAAGCCGCGTGGATCTTTTCACTGCCGGCAATAAAGACACATTTATGCAGCCTAACGCGCACTTTTGCGTTACTTTTATAAGCAACCTGAAAAATGTTGAGATCAACTACGACGCCCTTAAGCCCAACGCCACAAGCTATCTTGAGTTTGAATCCGGAACCCTCGGCCAGTCGGTGCTGACCGGCAAAGTGAAGGGCGGCGAGATGTTTACCCAGGAAGATGTGGATATAATCGTAAGAAGCGGCATGGATAAATTTTTAACTTATATACCGTCCGTGATGCTCTACGATTCCGAAGGCCAGCTCAAGGCGTACAGCATGGCTCTGCCTACTACGGAAAGAATATTTGAATGGGATAAAAGAATAAACGAGAATTCATTTACTCTTGAGTGGTTTAAAAAAGAGCTTGCCGATTATCCTATAATTTACAGGATAGAACGGTTGCCCGCGGGGAATTATGTGGCTGTTTTTGAAACGCCAAACTACCCGCCGATGATGAAAAAGGTTGTTCTCGCCTCAGGCGAAAACCAGTTTGATGTTGATTTTGACAGCAATTCTATCATTGGTAGCAGCGTCAACGGCGTGGTCGTAAGCACGGGCGGCGTTCCGTTGACCGATGCCGTCATAAGCCTGGTTCACCGCACTATAACGAAATCTATAACCACTGACGCTAACGGAGAGTTCAAAATATCCGGGCTTCCCCCGGGCACTTACAGGATGACCGTCAATAAAGCCGGATACGCGCCTGCCGCCGAAAAGTTCGGCCTCGGCAGGAACCCGAAGCGTTTCACCGGTGATGACGCCATAATAATGACGGCCGCGGACACTTCCATTGAAGGCACCGTGTTCTCGCAAAAAATTCCGTCAACAAAAGTCATAGTGGGGGCGAAAGTTGTGGCCTATAACGAAACCTATAATACAACTAACCCCTCAAAGATGCTCCCGGTGCTGTCTGCCAAAACGGACGAGCAGGGAAAATATTTTATAGATGGAATGATTTCAGGCAACATATATAAGGTATATGTGCTTTCACCCGGAAAACTTTTGGAGTGGAAAACACTGGGCACTACCCTGAATCCACTGCCAGCGGGGGCCAACAGAAATGTGGACTTCCTGTTGAGATCGCTTCCGCCGCGCATGAAAATCACCATGTCAAAAATATTTGAGAATAACCGTTTCCTTTATAAGTTCTTTGTGGAAAGCCCAAAGAAAATAATCAACCCATCAAATCCCTCGTCTCTGGCGGCGCCCTACTGCAGGTACAGCCCCGTGGACGGAGCTGACGGCAGTTTTGTTGAGGCCAGGGCTGTTGAAGTGCTGCCTAATATCGGCCCCGAGATTTCCAATCCCGACGGCGGGAAAATATACACTTACAGTCTGAAGATACCAGTAATGGACGACAGTGAATATTATAAGTTAAGAGTGCAGGCCACCGACGGCTCGGTGGATTTCTCCGAGGATTTGCTTTTCGGGCCCAAGATTGAAGCAAAGGCAAAAAAGGATATAAAAGAAGAGCTGGCTGAAGGCGGAGACATAAGCCTTGATGACACCGGTTTTGATACTACTCAGATCACGGTGGATCCGGGCGCGCTTACTCCCACAGGAGAAGAGACCAGCAATATGGTGCAAAACGGAGTTGATGTGCCCATAGGCGGTTTTTTAAGCGCGATGCCAAACTTCAATCTTTCCAGAACCGGAACGGCCAAATCCGTAGCTATGTCTAAGATAGTTGACAGCATTGTGGCGAGCGATGTTTATGAGATAAACCTGGCGGCGGCTCAGATCAACAAGTCGCTCTCGCTTAACCTTAAATTTGACTACGACAAAGTAAACGACGCCGAAATGGCTGATCTTTCAATTTATCAGTACAACAGTTTCAGCGAGCAGTGGGAAGTTGTCCCAGGCGCCGTAACGGTGGACCCGATAAGCGGGGTGGTCAGCGTTGATGTGGACTCGGTGCAGAAGGCCGCCAACGGCTCCAACGCGCCTGCCGCGGGCAGATCTGTTATCAGAAACGGCATGTACGCCGTAAACAGGGCGGCTTCTACTGATCAGAGCGGAGTTTTCGCGGTATTTAAGCAGGATCCGGCCACAGCCAAGGCTTATACAGGCGCCGAGTTTGAGGTATATAACTTCCCGAATCCGTTTAATTTAAAATCCAAGAATATTCATATGACGGATGTCTATTCCGCGGCTGATCAGGCGGTCAGCGGCACCATGATCAAGTACGCTCTGCCTGCCGCTATGGGCGGTAGAATAAAGTTTTACATTTACAACCTCGCCGCCGAGTTTGTCAGAGAGCTTGACGAAGGAACAAAAGACGGCGGATATTACTATTACACGGAATGGGACGGGAAAAACGACAACGGAGAGGAGTGCGCTTCCGGAGTGTATTTCCTGCTGGCAAAATCCGACGGCAAGAAAATAAACGCCAAACCGCTTAAGATGGCTATATTGAAATAATTTCGGCATAAAGTCTACGGCCGGGAGGAATAATATGATAAGAAAATTATTAATTTCATCGCTTTGCCTGTTTTTCGCGGGCCTGGCATCCGCGGGCGTGGGCACGACCGGCGGCCAGTTCCTGAAGATCAGCCCGTCGGCGAGAGCCTCGGCAATGGGCAACGCCTTCGCGGCTGTTTCCGACGATGTATTTGCCCTTTACTCCAACCCCGCGGGCCTTTCTCAGTTGAAAGAATCGGAACTCGCGGCCACCTATTTGAGCTATTTCGCAGATGTTAAGTACGGTTTCATAGGCTACGCTTCCAAAGTCAAGAATATGGGTGTTTTCGGCTTCGGATATACTTACCTGCTTGTTGATCAGATAGAGAAAAGAGATGTCAACGAAACCAAGCTCGGGGAATTTAACGCCAAAGACACGAGCCTTACCGTTTCTTACGGCAAGGACGATGTTATCCCTTCTGTCCTTGAAAATGTGAGCCTGGGCGGCAGCGTGAAAATCATCAGTTCCGAGATTGATCAGGTAATTGCCTACACGGGAGCGCTTGATCTGGCGGCGATGTACAGCCCCATAGAAAATTTAAACACCGCGCTTGTCATTCAAAATATCGGGCCCGGAATAAAGTTTGTTGAGGTAACCGACAAGCTTCCGCTGAACATTAAATTCGGCGCCTCTTACAGGGCTTTTGAAAAACTGACGATATCCGCCGATATAGACGAGTATGTGTTTGACAATAAGTTTTACGCCTCGCTCGGAGGCGAGTACTGGGTGATAAGTAAACTGGCGCTTCGCGCGGGCTATCGCTACGGCTACGACACTTCAAACCTCGGTTCCATAGTAGGTTTGGGGGCCGGTATAGGCTTTAGGATCTGGTCGGTCGGGCTTGATTACGCCTTTTTGCCGTTCGGCGAACTCGGCGACACGCACCGGGTGTCTTTTGTCGCTAAATTTTAAAACGCGATAGCTCCCCGGACCCCTGATCCTCCGGTAAGGCGGCGCGGTCGTTCTGATCTCCCGAAGGGAGAGAAGAATCTTGCTTTTCCGTCATTCCGGAGAGTTTCTGTCCGGAATCCATCAAGGACTGTCATCCCTGTAGTTGCAGTGCGGCGAATAAGCCGCACAAGCTTGCAACGGGTGCGAGATGTGAGCACACACAGGGATCCAGAAAAACCACTGGATACCAGCTTCCGCTGGTATGACGACACGAAGAAGTCCGCCGTTCACTTACAACTTGAGTCAATTGAAAAAGTGTTTCAGGCCGTCTTTGCGAGGAGTGCAACGACGAAGCAATCTCGTCGCTTCAGGCGGAAAAACGAGATTGCTTCACCCTGCGGGTTCGCAATGACAGGGTCTTATTAAGGGTTTTTCAACTGACTCAACTTACAACTTTCAACTTAAAACTTATTACTTGAAATGTTCAGGGTGGCCTTACCTGTCCGGTAAAATCTTCACCGTCAATCCTGTGGCACTATTTGGCATTGCGTATTCTGTTGCATAATCCCGAATAAATTATGTATAATTCCCCTATGAATCCCTTCTCTCGCGAGGATATTCTTTTACCCGCCCGCTCGTTCCGCGACCCTTCAGAAAATATTTTTACCGGAGAAAATCCTGTATGAAAAAGAAAAAAACAACTTTTTTTATCGCTGTTTCCATCGGTTTCGCGGTATTTGTGCTTTGGTGGTTCGGAACATTGCAGGGATTTGAAAACAAAACCATTGATTACCGCTTCAAGCTGAGAGGCGCCGTAAAGCCGTTTGCCGACATCGCGATAGTATCTATTGACGAAGATTCAATAAAGCATTTTGGCCGCTGGCCCTGGACAAGAAGCGTTCACGCGAAGCTTATAGACAAGCTTGTTTCGTCCGGCGCCAAAACCGTCGTTTTTGATGTGCTTTTTACCGAACCGGACAAGGAGCATCTCGCGGCCGACAGAGAGCTTGGCAATGCGATAGCCAGGTCCAAAAATGTCGTGCTCAACTGCTTTTTTCAGATGAACAGGGGGAAAGCGGCCAATCCGCTATTCCCGATAAACGAAATAGCGAACGGGGCGCAGATCGGTTTTGCCAACGCCTTCCCGGAGATAGACGGAGTCAACAGAAAAGTTCCGGTAATAATGGATTACGAGGCCAAACTCTACCCGTCGCTGGCTCTGGCAGGCCTTTCGGTATATCTCGGGAAACCGTTCCAGCAGATTTTGACGGAGGCCTCCATACCGCTTGATTACAACGGCGAAATGCTTCTGAATTTCGCCGGAGGATACGAAACATTCCCGTACTATTCCTTCGCGAAAGTTATGTCCGGCGATGTCCCCGCTGAGAAGCTGAGGGGAAAAATTATTCTTGTGGGCGGGACCGCTACTGCGCTTTTTGACCTGAAGGCCACGCCGTTTTCGCCGGTTTTCCCAGGTGTGGAAATCCATGCCAACGCAATGTCAAATATCCTTCGGAAGGATTTTTTAAGGCCCTGGTCTGCCTGGATAACATTCGCCTTGATTGTGGTGTTTTCTCTTTTTACGGGCCTTGCCCTGGGAAGAATAGCGCCGCTCTGGGGCGGAGTTTCGGCCGCGGCGTTGTTTACGGCATATTTTATCGTAACCCTTATTTTGTTTAAAGCCAACATATACGCCGAGTTCACGGCTCCGGCCTTGAGCTTGGGTTTGAGTTTTGTCGGGGTTCTATTCTTCAGGTTTATGACCGAGGAAAAGGAAAAGCGCCGCATAAAGAAAACATTCGGCCAGTATCTTAATCCGCGCGTAATGGAAAAAGTCCTGTCGGACCCGTCCTTTCTTAAACTTGGCGGACAGAGGGAAACTCTGACGGTTCTATTCTCCGATATAAGGAGTTTCACCACCATAACCGAATCCCTTCCGCCCGAAGAGCTGGTGGCGCAGTTAAACGAATACTTAAGTAAAATGGTTGAAGTGGTTTTCAGGTGGGACGGCACTCTGGACAAATTTATCGGCGACGCGGTAATGGCCTACTGGGGAGCTCCCATACCTCAGAACGACCACCATTTAAAAGGCGTGCTGTGCGCTATTGATATGCACAAAGAGCTGAAAATACTCCAGGATAAATGGCGCGCCGAGGGAAAGAAAGTATTTGAAATAGGAGTCGGCGTAAACAGCGGGGACATGACCGTCGGCAATGTGGGTTCTACGGGTAAAATGGATTATACCGTAATAGGCGATAATGTCAACCTTGGGGCAAGGCTGGAGAGCGAGACAAAAGCCTATCACGCCAAGATAATCATTTCCGAGGCAACTTATCAGGTTGTGAAAGATGTCATTGACGCGAAATATCTTGACGATGTGAAGGTTAAGGGAAAAACAAAATCGGTTCCTATTTATGCCGTGCTCGGCAAGAAAGGCGAGGAACCCATTGTTGACGCTTCCACGGTCGGCAAAACTGCGGAGCCGGTCAAAGAGAAAGAGGCGGAGAAGGAAAAACCCGCGCCGGCAAAAAAGTTTGACCCCGACGCGAGAATGGGATAGAGATGAATATTTTCTGGCGCCTCGTGCTCGCGCATCTTCTGACGGATTTTACCTTGCAGACCAATTTTATCGCCCGCTGGAAAAGAGAAAATATCTGGGGCGGCCTGGTTCATTCCATAATCTTTTTCGTCAGCGGCGCCGCGATATGCTGGGAAAGCCTGCACAGCATTTGGTTTAACCTCGGAAATGTGGTAATTCTCAACGGCTGGGCGGCCATAGCCATTCTTACTTTCTTTCACTTTCTTGAAGACGAATGGCGCGTCTGGACGATAAAAAAGCTGAACTCGCCCGATTCCTTCGTTTTCTTCCTCTGGGACCAATGCATTCACTATGTCCTGATATTCGTATTCTCCCCGCAATACGCGAACGCGTACCCCGAGAAAATCATCCTCTACGCCATTCTGTTTATACTGACAACCCACTTCACCTCAATATTTGTTTTTTACATGGAAAAGGGTATTTACGGGCAGGCGATGCTTCCGGGCCGCGAAAAATACTATTCCATTGCCGAGCGGACTGTCGCGGGACTTTTACTGCTGCTGCCCGGTTTGCAGGCTTTAAACATCCTTTTCCTTGTGCCGATAAGAATAATCGTGCACCGAATATGGAAAGACCATGGTTTTTCATGGGTTAATGTGGTTGTCGGCAGCATTATGGGCATTGTTTTCGGGCTTTTCGCGAGGCTGATTTACTACGCCTGAGATTTCGGCTTAATTTTTGTAATAAGCATTGACATTTGAAGTAAATTTAGTTAACATTTAACCAACTTATAAAATATCACCCTGATTTTGCGGGGTATATTGAATATGGAAGTAAAATATCAAAAGGAGGTAGGGTAATGAAATTGAATGTATTGAAGTTGTCAGTAGTTGCAGCCTGTATGCTCTCTTTTTTGGGGACCGGATTTGCGGCTCCGATTGAGTCAGCATTTGAGAAAACGAAGGTGAACGGACTTTTTCAGTTCTGGTACATGCGCACCGACAAAGCTTCTCCTGCTGATGCTTTCAGCATGAAACGCGCCGAGTTAAAGTTTTCAGGTGAAGTAAACCCGGAAATTCTCTGGAGCGTGTCAATTGACCCCGCAGCCATCAAGGAAGATTCCAAAGTTACCACCACCATGGGAATGGTGACAGCCGTGACAGTCGGAAGAAAATCACCGCTTCAGGACATCATTCTTACCTTTAAACCTATCCAGAAATTAAGCGTTGATGTCGGACAATACAAGGTTCCGTTCGGTATGGAAAGCCTTGATTCATCCGCAAAACTTGATTTCGCGGAACGCGCGCTTTATAATTCAGTGCTTAAATGGGGCGATTATCGCGATATCGGCGTGACATTCAAGAGTAATTTTAAAGCCGGCGATGTGCCTATTGTGCCCGCTGTCGGTTTCTACAACGGCGAGGGACAGAACACCGCTGAGCTCAACAGCACCAGGTCAATGGTCGCCCGCGTAACCGCGAAGCCTATAGACACACTTCATGTCGGCTTGGCGTATTATGACGGCAAATCCGGCGTCGCAGAAACCAACAATACCCGCACCGGCGCGGAAGTCCGCTACATAAAAGACGATGTGACGGCCTACGGCGAGTACATGACAGGTAAAAGCGGAACGGTTAACAGAGCCAGCTACTATGCGACACTCACCTATAAGTTCGCTTCTGTTTATCAGGCCGCTGCCCGTTATGACTATCTTGATTTAAACACCGATACAAGCGGAGATTCCGGCACCCAGACTTCTCTTGGCATCAACCGCTTTATTGAGAAGCACAACGCGAAACTCCAGCTCAACTATGTTATGTGCGGCGAAGAAACAACTGCCGTGGATAATGACATAATCCGTTTCGTTGTCCAGGTTTCGTTCTAACAACTAAACAGTTTGTTCTTCCCGGGCAGCAGCCGGGAAAATTATTTGAAAGTTTCATAGTGGCTGGTTAAGGGATTACTCTCTTAATCAGCCATTTTTTTTGCGTAAGCCTGATTTTGCGATAGAAGAGAGAGCCGGGACAAACGAAGAAATGAATCCGAAAGTGTCGTCATACCAGCGGACAGACTGTGTGGCAATGTCATCCTGAGCGTTAGCGAAGGATCGCGAAGTTATTGTTACCGTCGAGATGCTTCACTGCGTTCAGCATGACAACAACTCAAAGCCCTCGTTAATGGCAGTTATGACACAGTCTGGGAAGCAGGTATCCAGAGGTTTTTTTGTGTAGTCATCCCAGAGGTAGTAGTCTGGGATCCACTTCTTAAAGTCATTAACAAAATGTCATTGTCCTGGATTGTATAGGGATGATAGACTCCTAATATTAAGGAACTTTTTGCTTTCCATACCCCCTTCCGTGCCGATTACCGCATCAACCCACCTTTGCGCTTTCACAAATATTTCACATTTATGCCACAGATATTTCAACCGTTGAGCGTAATATTTTCTCACGAACGGTAATTCCTATGAATATAGCAATAAGGATTCTATTAATTCTAATGTTGTTTTTTCAGGCCCAGTCTTCGGCTCTGAGGGCTTTTGGCCAGTTTATGGCGCAAGAGCAGCTCTACGGGGCTTTGTCAGTAGAAAAAATAGGCGGTATCGCGGGTGTTTTCCTGGTTGTCAATTCCAATGTGGCGGAGCAGGTTAAAAGGCTTGTTCATTTGGCCTTACAAGGCCCACAGGCCGCGTTAAGCGACGAAGCTCAGCCTTTCAACGATAACAATAATAGTAAGAGGCGGTGTGCCGATGATACAGTTTACGCAACCACATTCTTTGACAGCAGTTCGCTCAGAACAGAACAAGTGAAACAGGAAAACAGGTTTGCCGGCCTCAATCTCAATATATACAATGTGCTAATCGCCATATTTTTGACGCTTCTGATGTTTTTGTTCGTTGACAGGCTTAAAAAACGCAGTTACTTTTTCCTTCTGCCGCGTTCCGGTGTCTGTGACGCAATAATTATGGCAATAAAAATATTTTCCATAAAATCCTCGTTGAAACTCAACGAGGATTTTTTATTTTCTCAAAAGGGGATGATACAATGAAGGCTCTTAATGTTTCCAGTGAAGTCAGAGAACAGGCAGTTGTTTTAAACAGCAAAATTGGATTAAATTTAAAAGGGAGGTACACTGCAATGAAGAACCATTTAAAGAAGTTAAGTTCAATTGCTATCTCTTTGCTGCTAATATCAACCCAGGTTGCCCAGGTTGTTTATTCCGCGGAGGGTTTTGATGCCGCTCCCGCTCCTTCCGGAGAAATGCCTTTAGGCGAATATTACGGCGGCGCAAAACCGGTTAACCAGATGATAGACCTCAAAAGCATAAAACTTAACAGCAAAAAGGCTGTTGTGCCGGCCGCTAAGAAAGAAAGCAATAAGCCTGCTAAGCCGCCCGTAAAAAAAATAGAAGCGTCCAGGCCGAAGCCTGTCATACAGCCGGCTCCTGTAAAAGAAAGAGATATAACGGCTGAAGCAAACAAGCTCATCTCAGATTTTACCGACAAAAATAACAATGTAATGTCAGCGTTGATCGCGGCCGAACTTGAAAAACGCGGAGACGCCGTATTAGCCGCCAGGGTCATAGCGACATTAGCTGTCGCGGGGCAGGAGGTTGAGGGCCTGATAGGCGCTATAAAAGACACAAAGCTTATTGAAGGAGTAAAGGCGGTCATTAACACGGGCAATTTCTGGGGTTCATACACTTTCAAAGACGCTACGGCCGGCATGAGCGCGATCAATAAAGTTGAAAACGCGCTCAACGGTAAAACGGAAGTTCAAAATACGGCTGTTGCCGCACAGCCCGAAACCACAATTAAGGCCGATCTCAGTAACGATTTGATAACTCCCATCAGTTTTATGACAGCCAAAGCCCTTATCGCCAAATATACCGGCGCAAATGGTGTTATAAATTACGCGGGCCTTGCTTCCGCGCTTCTACAGAGCAACAATCCCGAACTTGCCGCGAATGTCCTTTCGCTTATGTACGGCAAAGCCGATGTTTCCAGGCCCTGGCAGAAACAGTCCACATGGCTTATAGCAGCGTTCAAAGTTTCTGACGCTTCATTTATGCTTAAAGTTCGCGATGTATGCGATAAAAGATCGCTTAAACCGACCGAAGCCGCGAAGTATAAAGCGATTTCACAGGGCATAATGCAGGATGTTTCAAACAAAATTATTATGAAAAACGGCAGTAATTCCGCGTCGCTGGCCCAGGATCTTATTAAATTAAACGATTCAAAGCTTGTAACAGCGGTTTTGTTCCAGCTTACAAAAACAGTTCAGGGAAGCACCGGTCTTCTCATATATACCGCCGCTACCGAGAAGGCGGTAAAAGCGCTTTACGACGCGGGGGCTTCGGGAAAGGCTTTGCTGACGGCATCAAAAGCCGAACTTGGCAGCATGGTTAACAACAAAGTCGCGACAGCGATATTGAATGTTATAAACAAAATATTTTCAACGGAATTAACTCCCGCTGGATCGCTCATAGAAAAGTACACCAACGACAATGGAGTGATAGACTATAATGGTCTTGCTGCCGAGCTTGGGAGTACGAACGACAGCGAGTTAACGGTATCAGTGCTGACAATGTTGAGTAATGGAGGAGATACTACGAAAGCCAAGGCGCTGATAGGAGCGCTGACGCTTGATTCAGCCAATCATTGGCTTGGCGTGAGAAACCTGCTTGACGCCAAAGCCGCGGAAGTTGGTTTATCGTCAATGTATGGGACGCTTGCGCGCGCTATAGATATCCAGATAGCGACAAAGCTTGTAGAGAAGAACAGCGATTATCGCGGCATTAACGGCCCGGCGCTCGCGGCCGACCTTGTCAGCCTAAACGACGCCAAAGTCAGTATGGCCCTGTTTACCAAATATTATACGCCGGAAACAATAGGAACGCTTGTTAGCCACCTTATGTCAAAGGGCGAAGCCGGAATAAACCTGCTCAGGGCTGTAAAAGCCGAGCTAAGGAAATATGTACGCGTAGACACTACGGTAAACACCGCGGCATTTATTACGGCGATAGACAATGTAATGCATCTTGACGCTGCCGTTCTTCTGGGCGACTACACAAGCAGTCAGGGTGTTATTGACTATGCCGGGCTGGCCAAAGAGGTTGAGCGCTTAAACAAAAAGGATATTGTCGTGGCGCTTATGGGAAAGCTGACTGCTGAACAGACGAAATCGCTGCTGAATAATATGAAAAACGCCAAGCTGTTATATTCGGTATTAAATTCAATGCCGCAGGCAGATGTGAATTATGCGGCGGTGGCAAACCGCGTGATTGCTATTTACAGCGCGAACCCTCAGCAGCTGATAAAGGATAATACGGTTAAGGATGTAATAGTGTATTCCGAGATAGCAAAACAGCTTGAAAAGCTTGGCAGCGGAGCGCTTGCCGGCAAGGTTCTTGGAGCGCTGGTTTATCAGGACTCATTTGCCCAGATAAGGTATGACCGGGTCAACCTGTTGCTTGCCCAGATTACAGATGTGGCCCTGCTCACAGAGGCCAGAAACAATGTGGTTTGCGTGTTTCCCCAGGCGGTAGCGCAGGTTCAGACACTGATTGATGCGCGCATTATGGAGCTTAATAATGCCGATGCGGTACAGCTTATCAAACAGTACACTGACGAGAACGGGGTGATAAATTACGATGGCCTCGCCTCGGCTCTTGTCAGCGGCAACGACGCGGAACTTGCCGCTAAAGTGCTTGCTACGCTGTCTGCCGGTATTTCCGCCGGTGAGGCCGCCGATAAGGCTAATACCCTTTTAAGCAAAATATCGCTTAGTAATGCCTCATTCATGCTGAGTGTCCGCAACGCCTGCGAAAGTTTGTCAGCGAAAGCGTCAAGCCCGGTCATAAAAGCCTTGTATTCAGGGCTTGCGCAGAAGGTCACGGATTCAGTAGTTCGCAAGATTATTGCAAATAACCCTTACAGCTATGCTGCCGCGGCAGATGATCTGCTTGCACTTAATGATGCCAGGCTGTCCGTCGCGTACTTAATGACATGTTTAAAAAATTACGGAGGATATGGCCGTGACGAATGGCCGCAGACATTCTTCAGGTTGATGCTTGATGCCGGCGGGAAAGAAATGGTTATCGGTATAAATAACGAGCTCAAAAAGATGTCAAGCGACGCTACCGCTAAAACCCTGTTAACCAAAATGTATGAACAATATCTCCCCGCTTATCTTGAAAAGGGCTACATTCAGATAAGCTATGACCCGTATGGCAAGGCGTCATACACTATCAATTATGCCGGACTCGCTGAAGCTATAAAAACTTTCGCGGCCGGTTTTTCAAGTGACGATCAGGGCAGGCTTGTTGGATCATTTAGTGTTTTTATAAGCCTGAGCCGCGGAGGAGTCGCAAATGCTAAAAGGCTTGTTGACGCGCTTGCGTATTTAAAGGAAAGCGATTTGCTGGCAACTGCTTACTCCTACCTTAAAGCAAACCCCGGCGCGGCCGGATCAACACAATACGCTGTTTCTAAAGAGCTTGAGAAATATGTTTTTTCAAAAGCGACAGAATCACTCGTCAACACCTATGTAACCTGGGCGGGCTCGGGATATAATGTCAAATACAATGTGGATTACGCGGGCCTTTCAAATGCCATAGCCTCGCTTGGCATTTCTGTAGCGGATAAGGGAATGTTTGCCGCTTCAGTAAGCATTTTCATGAGCATGAACCGCGGCGATGCCGGCATAGAGGTTGTAAAAGCCAAACAATTGCTTTCCACGCTATACTCCACAACAAATGACAGAGCTCTTATGTTGGCAACGCTAAACGCGCTTAAAGCCTGGCCGGCAACATCCGGAACGATAGAGGATTCTGTGGCGTCCGCGCTTGAAGCGTATGTGTATGGACTCTTGAATCCTGCTGTCACCTATTAAGCAGGCGCAGAATTGTCAGATTGCTCTTTCGTTCTAACAACCAAACGAAGTGGCGGCTGGGCAGCCAGGTTAAAAGTTTTATAGTGGCTGGTTAAGGGATTACTCTCTTAACCAGCCATTTTTTTGCGTATTGACAAAACGCGCCATGTATATTAGAATATCCTTGTAAAGAGTTGTTGACAGCCGCATTCATAAAAAGCATTGAAGCTTACAAACTTACATCTCACCGCGGAGATAGTAAGTTTTTTATTTTTCAACCCGAATTTTGCAATAGAAGCGAGTACCGAGGCGAGCGAGGCCGAGGCTTTTGTGACGGAAAAAGTGAAAGCGATGCAGGGACATCGGTTGAGCTTTTTGCGGATACAAAAGTCCGACATCGCTCGACGAATACCGCCCTCTATTGCATAATCCGGGTTTAAGGGAGTTTTCCATGAAAAGAGAAAATGAAACAAAAGCCGTGAACAGCGCTGGCGAGCTTTCGCTCTTATTTGATATCAGTAAGGCGCTTAGCCTCAGCCTGGATGTAAAGGAAGTCTTAGGGCCGGTACTAAAGGTCATGGCCGAACACCTGGGTTTGCTGCGCGGAACTCTTACGATACTCAACCGGGAGACAGGCGAGATATCCATTGAGGAAGCCTGCGGTTTGTCCAACGAGCAGAGGGCCAAAGGGCGGTATAAAATCGGGGAGGGAATAACCGGTAAGGTCGTTGAAAGCGGCAAACCGGCCGTCATACCCCGCATTTCGGAAGAGCCGCTGTTTCTTGACAGGACCCAGGCGCGCAGTAGAATTAATAAAAAGGAAATATCATTTATTTGCGTGCCGATTAAAAACGGCAGGGAAGTTATGGGTGCGCTGAGCGCGGACATGGTTTATGAAGAAAAGAAATCGTTTGAAGAGCATGTCAGGCTGCTAACGGTAATATCTTCCATGATAGCGCAGGCTGTCAGGCTCAGGCAGTCGGCCCAGGAGGAGATGCAAAAACTCCAGGAAGAAAACACCCGCTTAAATGAAGAGCTCAGGGATAAGTTTCGTCCGGCAAGCATCATCGGAAATTCCCACGGAATGCGGCAGGTGTACGGGCTTATAAATAAGGTTTCCAAAAGTGACGCTACGGTTCTAATCCTTGGGGAAAGCGGTGTCGGCAAAGAATTGGTGGCGCAGGCGATTCACTATAACAGCTTGCGGGCCGGCAAGCCATTTATTCAGATTAACGCGGCTGCCCTGCCGGGAGATATAATAGAGAGCGAGCTGTTCGGCCACGAGAAGGGGGCGTTCACCGGAGCGGCTTCAATGAGGAAGGGACGGTTTGAACTCGCTGACGGCGGAACGCTGTTCATTGACGAGGTTGGCGATATGCCTGTAAATATCCAGGTAAAATTACTGCGGGTGCTTCAGGAGAAATGTTTTGAGAGGGTTGGCGGCAGCGAGCCCATAAAGGTGGATGTGCGGATAGTAGCCGCCACAAATCGCAAACTTGACGAACTGGTCGCGCGGGGAGGTTTCCGGGAGGATTTATTTTACAGGCTGAATGTTTTTCCCATAGTCGTGCCGCCCCTGCGGGAACGAAAGACCGATATTCTTCTTCTGGCGGATCACTTCGTCGCAAAATACTCAAAGAAGAACCGAAAGGCGGTCAAGCGCATATCAACTCCGGCCATAGACATGCTTATGAGCTATCACTGGCCAGGCAATGTGCGTGAGCTGGAAAACTGTGTTGAGCGCGCGGTTATCTTAAGCAGCGACGGAGTAATTCACGGTTACCACCTTCCCCCGAGCCTCCAGACGGCGGAAGAAAGCAAAACAGCCGCCGGCGGAACTTTGAGCTCGGCTCTTGAGAGCCTTGAAAAAGAGATGATAAGCGAGGCGCTTAAATCGGCAAAGGGAAATATGGCTCGGGCGGCGCGCGAACTGGGGCTGAGTGAACGCATTATGGGGCTGCGAGTCGGGAAATACAAAATATCTTATAAGCGGTTCAGGGAGTAGCGGTGAGAAAAATATTCGCTCAGCGGCAGACCCAAAAAAACTCCTGCGCGTTTCAAACGCGTTTCGCCGGTTTTCTTGAACTGCCGGAGGATGACTACGCGCGGCTTATCCGGGACATAGAATCGGACCCGCTTTTTATCAGGCTCAAGTACGCTCAAAGCGACGCGGAAAGGGCTATTCGCGCCCGCTGCCTGCGTCAGACAGGCCTTTCAAACAAGTTCTTTGAGTTCAAGGAAGAATTTAACGCCTGTTCCGGAGCCGATGGAGCTGAAGTGGATAAACTTCTGGCTGACAAAGAGAAACTGGTGCGAACAATAAGAAAAATCGGGGAAGCGGATTTCGTAAAATATTTTATTCATAACGAAGACGGGCATTCACTCAGCGATATAGCCCGTTTTTGCGGCCTTAAACCGGCCGAGGCCGGGGAAATCCTTGAGCTGATTAACACCGTGGATATTTACGGTGAATTCTTTGTCGCCTCGGAGCGGCCTCAGGAAAACAATTTTTCGTGCAGAAAAATCGCGGTAATCGCGAAAACGCCGGAGGGTTTTAAAATTGAATTTTTGTCGGCTCACTGGGCGCGCGGGTTATACGAGGTGGATTATGAAAAGCTTGCGAGGATGTCGGATAAGGGGAAGTTATCGGAAAGGGAGCGCGCGGGACTTAAGAAACTGCTGGAAAGAATAGAACTGATAAATCTTCGTAAATCGCTTATGCACTCTGTCATTTCAGGGGTGTTAAAAAAACAGTCGGGATATTTTAATTCCGGCGGGGAAAAGCGCCCTCTTCCCTTTCGTCAAATTGAATTGGCGGAGGAAATCAAGGTCCATCCGAGCGCCGTCTCCCGCGCGATAGCCGGCCGTTCAATTGAAACTCCCTGGGGCGAAGAGAAACCGCTTAAGTTATTTTTTTCTTCGGGTAAGGCTGAGCAAAGGGAGAAGGTTCTGCTCCTCATGGAAAGAATATTTGATGAAGAAAAGACAAAACTGATGAAAGGGGAGCTTCAAAGGCCCCTCAGTGACAGCGCGATAGCCGTTATACTGAATAATAAACATAATATCGCAATATCGGGAAGAACCGTCACAAAATACCGCGAAATATCCGGCATACCGGGAGCCTTT
Organism: Elusimicrobia bacterium RIFOXYA2_FULL_47_53; assembly: GCA_001800315.1. Taxonomy (GTDB): domain Bacteria; phylum Elusimicrobiota; class Endomicrobiia; order Endomicrobiales; family XYA2-FULL-47-53; genus XYA2-FULL-47-53. The sequence continues at coordinate 105,867 of MGVE01000020.1, forward strand.
TCCCGCGCAAAGATTTAATCGCCCCTCACCCCCGTTCAATAAATCATAAAATATCCGGTGAAACATACAATTTGGTAGCTTTGTTGCCACAAAGTTACCCGGGTGTATTTTTTTTGTTTTGCGCGTAAACGCAATAATGCGCTCAAGGAACAATAGGTTTTGACATTTTATCGCATTATTGAATAATTTCGCATGCGGATTGCAGGAAGTAATAGCGTAGACAAAAAACGGATCCAGGACATGGAAGTCCATTCAGGCAAAGAAGCCGCTCGTTAAGGCGAAGCTCGGCCGTTTGTTTCCGCGGAGAGCTTCAAAAATCATAAAGGAGAATATATGAGAATGAAATTTTCAGGTATCGTGGTTGCATTGCTTATTTTAACCGGCCAGATTGTCAGCGCCGGGCCTTTGCTGGAAAACTCCGGTGTCGCGCTGAGCGGCACTGTGGATTATTACTCTTCGTATCTGTGGAGAGGCCAGGCGCTTGATAAGGATCCCGTGGTTCAGCCCGGTTTTACCGTAGGCTATATGGGTTTCAGCGCGGGATTCTGGAGCAGTATGGGCGTATCAGATAAGGATTCGGCCGGAGGCTCCAATGAAGTGGATATGACGGTTTCGTACGGCAGGAGTTTTGGCAATATCGGGTTGAGCGTGGGGCACATTTCTTACGAGTTCCCGGGCACAGCCTATGCCGGCACGAAGGAAGTTTTTGCCGGAGCCTCGGTCAACGGACTGCCGTTCTCGCTTGGTGTAACTTATTACAGCGACTATGACAGCGCGGACGGAGTCAGCGGGAGTTTTTCATTGCTGAGTCTTGGCAAAGAGGTCGGTAAACTGTCCGGCTATCCGGTTAATATGTCGCTGAGTTACGGAATTTACGGTGACTACGGCGCCTTCAAAAACGGTTCCGTCGCGACGGTCGGCTTTGGCTCATCAATGGCATTGACGGAGAAACTCTCCCTTACGCCTTCGGTTAGCTATGTGTCCACATCAGGGGACATGGCTGACGAAGCGATAGGCAATCAAAAGGGCGGTATCTACGGCGGCTTCAGCTTAGGTTTCTAACTTCAAAAGGAGGATTTAAATGTTTACCAGAGAACGAATAACAAAAGCTTTAAAATACACAATGTTCAGTCTTCTATGTGCGGCAGTATATTTAGCGGTGCCGCATCTGTTCGCGGATCAGCCTGCCGCGCCGGTTGAGGCCGCGGCTGTCGTTGCCGCGGTTCCTGCCGCGGCTCCGGCGGCTCCACAGTTTACTCAGGAAATAGCCGATACCGTAATGAACGGCAAAATCGCCCTTGATACGGTGTGGGTGTTGATCACGGCATTCCTTGTGTTTTTTATGAATCTTGGTTTCGCCATGGTTGAAACCGGACTCTGCCGATCCAAGAACGCGGTAAACATACTGGCGAAAAACTTCATCGTGTTCGGTATATCATCGCTCGCGTTTTACATACTGGGATGGGGCCTGATGTTCGGAGACGGTAACGGTTTCATGGGCTTGAACGGTTTACTATTTTCTGCCGGCGCCGATAATAGCCCGGCTATGGGTTCTGCCTATCAGGGAGTATACGGTTCCATCAGCTGGACCGGCGTGCCATTCTGGGCCAAGTTCTTTTTCCAGATGGTTTTCGCCGGAACCGCCGCCACTATAGTATCGGGCGCGGTGGCCGAGAGAATAAAATTTGGAGCTTTCATCGCTTTCTCTTTTATCATAGTGGGCTTAATGTACCCGATAACGGGCCACTGGATATGGGGCGGAGGATGGCTTCAAAAGCTGGGAATGTGGGATTTTGCGGGTTCAACCGTGGTCCACTCGGTCGGAGGCTGGTCGGCGCTGGCGGGCATTATCCTGCTTGGCCCCCGCATAGGCAAATACCGCTCTGACGGTTCGGTCAACCCGATACCCGGGCATAGCATGGCGCTTGCCACTCTGGGTGTGCTTGTGCTCTGGTTCGGATGGTTTGGTTTTAATCCGGGTTCAACCATGGCCGCGGCTTTCAGCGATATCAGCCGCATAGTCGTCACGACCAACAGTGCCGCTGCCGCCGCCGCGCTTAGCGCGACTCTTGTGGCGTGGGCTCTGCTCGGCAAGCCGGATCTTTCAATGATACTAAACGGCTGTCTCGCCGGACTGGTGGCCATTACGGCGCCCTGCGCGTTTGTCACCGTGCCGGCCTCAATTGTAATTGGGCTTATAGCCGGCGTGCTTGTCGTGCTTTCGGTCCTGTTTTTTGACATGATTAAAATAGATGACCCGGTAGGAGCGCTTTCGGTTCATCTCGCGAACGGTGTATTCGGAACCCTCGCCGTCGGCCTCTTCGCGAAAGATTCCGTAATGCCCAACACGACGGGGAACGGCCTGTTTTACGGCGGCGGATTTAAACTGCTTATAGCCCAGGCAACCGGTGTCGCGGTGGTCGCTGTCTTTACCTTCGTTGTCGCCTTCGCGGCCTGGTACCTGATAAAGAAAGTGATCGGCATGCGCGTCACCCGCGAGGAAGAGATCGGCGGCCTTGATGTCGGCGAGCACGGGATGGAAGCTTACCCTGATTTCCAGGGATTCTTGACAAAATAATCGGAGGAAAATATGAAATTAATCACAGCCATAATCCAGCCGGAAAAACTTCCGGATGTAAAAGACGCACTCTTTAAAGCCGATGTCTGCAAAATGACGGTGTCAAATGTGATAGGCGCCGGCCAGCAGATGGGTTATAAGGAGACTTACAGGGGCGCCATTACCGAGATAATCCTTCTGAAAAAGGTTAGGTTAGACATAGCCGTCAACGAGGATTTTGTTAAACGCACCGTTGATGCTATAGTCTCGGCAGCCCGCACCGGAAAAATAGGCGACGGAAAGATATTTATTACCGATCTTCCCGAGTGCATAAGAATAAGAACCGGCGAGACCGGAAAGGCAGCCATAGGATAATATCGGAGCGCATAACCCGCCTCCTCGGAAAATCTACCCGCCCCTTGCGCGCCCGAGCGCGACGGGGGCGGGAGATGCCCGAAAATAAAGGTAAATCAAATGCTTGAAATAAGCCTGTTAACGATATTGCTTGCTGTTCTGGTTTTGCCCGTTTCCCTGCATGCGGTAGAAAAAAATATTGAAGCTTTTCTTCTTGCCATGGGAGCGGCGGCGGTGACGGTTTCGCACTACTTTGGGCCGGAGCGGCTATGGTCTGTTCATCTCGCGGGCGAGATTTTCAGGGAACCCGTGCTGATAACTGCCGTGGTATTCGCGGCCGGTTTTTTGATTTTGTTTTTCAAAGATAAAATAACGAAATACATTCTTAAGGCGGAAGAATTGCTCGGCAAGAAACTGTTTAGCTTCGCGCTGATTGTCCTGCTGGGTTTTTCGTCAAGCGTCATTACGGCCATAATGGCCGCGATTCTCCTTGTGGAAATAGTAAGCGCCCTGCGTTACGACAGGGAACATGAAATAAAACTTGTGGTCCTGGGATGTTTCTCAATCGGCCTCGGCGCGGTGCTCACTCCGGTAGGGGAGCCTTTATCAACTATCTGTATAGCCAAACTCAGGGGGGCTCCTTATAACGCCGACTTCTTTTTTTTGCTGAAACATCTTAGCGCTTATGTCGTGCCCGGTATTGTTCTCTGCGGCGCCGTTGGGGCTATGATCGCGCCAAAGGGCCGTTCCGACGCGAAAACGCTCGGGGAAAAGGAAACCGAAAATATCAGGGATGTGTTTATCAGGGCAGGGAAAGTCTATATTTTTATTATGGCCCTGATTCTTCTTGGAACGGGATTTAAGCCCATAATAGATCAATACATTATAAAACTTTCAAGCTCCTCGCTTTACTGGATAAATTCTTTGTCGGCCGTAATGGACAACGCGACGCTTGCTTCCGCTGAAATAAGCCCCAAGATGGAGCTCGTCAAGATTCAATTCATTTTGCTCGGGTTGCTAATCGCCGGAGGCATGCTTGTTCCGGGCAATATCCCGAATATAATTTCAGCCGGAAGGTTAAAGATAAAAAGCAAAGAATGGGCTAAAATGGGACTGCCTTTCGGCTTTGTAATGATGGGCGCGTATTTTGCCGTGTTAAGATATATTTTGTAGCGCTTTAACTTTTGCCGGATAATATTCGCAGGACACTCGCGGTTTCCTCCCGCGAGCCAGAGAAGCAATCCCGCTCGTGCCCGATCGGGAAGAAGTGTCTGCCTGCCGGGATCAGTGATTGATCCTTGCAGGCAGAATTTTGATGGTACTGCTCCGATAGATTTTCCACGCCACCCCTCCTCCCGCCTCCGCAGTTAAGTTATCTTGAACAGTATTCAATAAAGAGATACAATTAAGGCGTTGAAATACATCTCAAAACAGGATAATAAATTATGGTAAAAACCAAAATTGTAGCGACGATCGGGCCCGCGAGCGGCGACAAGCCTATGCTCAGGAAAATGATGTTTGCCGGCATGGATTTAGCGCGCCTTAATTTTTCCCACGGCACGCACGCCGAGCATTTAAAAAGAATTGAGCTGATACGCTCCCTGAACAAAACTCATAGAAGGAAAATAAAGATACTTCAGGATCTGGAGGGGTACAGGATAAGAATAGGCGATCTAAAGAACAGCATCGTCTTAAAAAAGAAGCAGATTCTACTGCTTTCAAATATAAATGGCAGGTTGCCCCGGGAAGCCGTGCCCTTTGATTATTCCGGAGATGTATTAGACATAAAAACCGGGACGGACATATTCATTGACGACGGCAACATCTGCCTTGTCGCCAGGGGGCACCGCCCCGGCTGTGTTGTTACGGAGGTAGTCGTCCCGGGAACTTTAAAAAAACATAAAGGCATAAACATCCCGGATATGAAATTAAAATTTAAGGGAATTACCGCCAAAGACTTAAGAGACATTGAGTTTGGCATTCATAATAAAGTGGATTATATCGCGCAGTCGTTTGTAAGGGACAGAAACGATATCCTGCCGCTCAAAAAAATTGTCCGCAAAAAACTGCCCGCGTGCAAAATAATAGCGAAAATAGAAAACCGCCAGGGCATAGATAATATAGGCGAGATTTTAAGCGCCAGCGACGGCGTAATGGTAGCGCGCGGAGACATGGGCGTATCCATACCTGTTTACGAGGTGCCGGTCGTTCAGAAAGAAATAATACGAAAATGCAAAAAGGCCGGAAAAATCGTCATTACCGCGACCCAGATGCTTGAAAGCATGACCGAAAACCTGCGCCCGACGAGAGCCGAGGTCTCCGACATAGCCAACGCGGTTTTAGACGGCACTGACATGGTAATGCTCTCAGCCGAGACCGCGGCCGGCAGGTACCCGGAGGAATCCATTAAGATGATGAACAGCATTCTTAAATACACCGAAGCGTACCTCAAGTCCGGCGGGGGTAGAAAATAAAATGTCCGAATACTATAACGCGAAGCGCAGCAGGAATTTATACAAACCCGGAGCCGGCGACCCTTTCAAAATAAGCCGCTCAAAAATAGAGCTCTTTATTGAGTGCCCGCGCTGTTTCTATCTGGATAGAAGGCTCGGCGTGGGAAGGCCGCCTGGATTCCCGTTTAATTTAAACAGCGCCGTGGATAAACTGCTTAAAAAAGAGTTTGATATCGTAAGAAAAAGCGGCGACACGCATCCGTTAATTGAAAAATACGGGGTTGACGCCGTGCCCGCGGCCCATGCCATGCTGGACGAGTGGCGCGAGAACTTTAAGGGTGTTCAGTATTTCCATGAGCCGACAAACCTTATTATTACGGGAGCCATAGACGACTTGTGGCAAAGTTCAAAGGGCGAATATATAGTAGTGGATTACAAGTCCACCAGCAAAGAAGAAGAGATAATCGCCCTGGATAAAGCCTGGCAGGACGGCTACAAAAGACAGATGGAGATATACCAGTGGCTTTTGCGCCACAACGGCCTGAAAGTCTCCGATACGGGCTATTTTGTTTACTGCAACGGCAAAACCGATATGGCGGAATTCAACGCCAAGCTGGAGTTCGCGATAACGCTTATTCCCTACACAGGCAAAGATAACTGGGTTGAAAAAACCATAATGGACCTGCATAAATGCCTCAACTCGGGCGATTTGCCCCAGGCCTCCGTAAATTGCGATTACTGCTCCTACAGATCCGCTGCTGAAACCGCCCGCCCGGCCCTGCCTTAAGGATTAGGCGCCTTAATTGCGCATCTCGCGGGATTATCAGGAAGCGCTCCGCTATTATATTTACACATTGAAAATTACTCAAAGCATTGAGTATAATTACTCAATTCATTGAGTAAATTGTATGGATTGAATGTACTCAATAACAAAAATAACTCATAGTCCGTGGCTTGACCGACGACACTAATCATATACTGACATTCCTAATGGCTCTGCAAATCAATATTTAATCCATTGACAAATACACATATATGTATTATTATTTAGTAAACACTAAACAAAAGGACATATATGAACCACTACAACAGTCTTCAAATCCGCGAAATATTCCATGTAGAATTTCTCCGTTGGTTTTCACGAAAATTTAAGCCCGAGGTCTATGCGTTAAAGGGTGGGGTTAATATTCGTCTTTTCTTCAAAAGTAGGAGATATTCGGAAGACATGGACCTGGATGTTAAATCGGTAAGTGTAGTAACGCTAAGGGATTCTGTCATGAAAATACTGACATCCCCGGTATTCGCGAAAGACCTGAAACCTTACGGTATTGAAGAAGTGCAACCGCCTGACATTACCAAGGCAAAACAGACAGGTACTACTCAAAGGTTCAAGCTTCACCTCATTACCCAGAACAATGAAGATCTCTTCACGAAAATTGAATTTTCAAGAAGAGAGGGAAAGGGTATCTCAATAGTTGAATCAATTCCTGACACTGTTTTGCGTCCATACAAAACTTCGCCGTTCGTAATTAGCCATTACGATGTTAATACCGCAGTTTCGCAGAAGATTGGGGCGCTGGCCGGCCGCAGTGTAGTCCAGGCAAGAGATATCTTTGACCTATATACATTATCAACCCAGTATGAATCATCAAATAGTAAAAAAGCGTTAAATGACCAAAACACCATTGATAAAGCCGTTGATAATTTGTTTTCGGTTGATTTTAATCAGTTTAGAGACACAGTTGTTGCATATTTGACCGATGAAGATAGATCTGTGTACAACAGTCCTGAAACCTGGGACGAGATTAAGTTAAAAGTGAGCGAACTAATATGCCAGAAAAAGCCCCGTTAATCACATATATAAAAAAAACAAACAACCCCATATTTACAACCCGCGAGCTATCCTATATTTCGCATAAATCGGTTTCTGCGGTTACTCAGGCCTTGAATACCCTTGAAAGGCAAGGCGTTGTAGATAAATTATATAGAGGAATATGGTCCGAGAAAACTCATAAGCCAGTCAGTCCATACATGCTTGTGCCGCATCTTATAAAATCTAGCAGGATATATGTATCGTTTTTGAGCGCCTTGCATTTACATGGAATTATAGAGCAAATACCTCAGACGATTACACTGGCAGCCACTACGCATACAAAAAAAATACAAACAAAGCTTGCAACCTTTCAAATACACCAGATATCTCCGGATTATTTATTTGGATTTGACTGGTATAAAGAATCAGGCAGTTTTCTTATAGCGGAACCCGAGAAAGCCTTTGCGGATTGCCTCTATTTATTCACAAAAAAGAAAAAACAATACGGATACTTCCCGGAGCTCAATCTTTCAAAACCCTTTGATATTAAGAAAGCCGAGTCATATATTCTAAAAATTCATGATAGTAGAGCAAGAGCGCTTGCCCTGAAAAGGTTTAAAGAAATTATTGAATTGAAGGTCTTGAAATAAGGCTATATTCTTTTATAGTATCTTGACAAATACGATTGTATAATTAATTGTACATACGAATAATATATTATACAAATGTGTGTAATATTATCTGCAGCGAATTAAATAAATGTCTCGTTTATACCTGTCGTTCCTAAAAGTGCTGTAAATCAGACCGTACCATTTTGCATTGTACTGCAAATTGGTACTGATTATTGTTTTATGTTGATTTCCAGCTCTTGGCGTACTCTAAAACATCATATTTAACTTGCAATGACATTGCAATATAAGTATAATAATACAGCAATGGCGTTGCAAGGCATATAAGGGAAAGAAAATGAATAAAGAACTATTGTTGCAGGTAATCAAAGACCAGAGAAAAGTATCATTGATTGAAAACATGGTCAAACGCGAAAAGCTCAAAGATATAGAAAGATACAAGAAGACAAAGCATATAGTGGTTATAAGCGGCTTACGGCGCTGCGGTAAATCCACATTACTTGATCAAGTAAGAAGCTCCGAAAAACAGCGTGACTATTACATTAATTTTGACGATGACAGGCTTATTGATTTTCAAGTAGCGGATTTTCAAATGATGTTTGAAGTGTTCATAGAGCAGTTCGGTGAGCAGGATATATTCTATTTTGATGAAATACAAAATATAAAAGGGTGGGAACGGTTTGTCCGTAGGCTATATGATAGTGGCAAAAAAGTGTATGTTACCGGCTCAAATGCTTCCATGCTGAGCAGGGAACTTGGAACACATTTAACAGGAAGGTATGCTCAAGTTGAGCTTTACCCTTTCTCATTCGGAGAGTTCCTGCATTTTCATAAACTACCCTATAATCTAAAGCAGGGGCTCAGCAGTTCCGAAAGAAGTGTTATTAAAAAGAATTTCTTATTGTATTCTAATACCGGCGGGATCCCCGAATATGTAAGCACTGGACAAGTAGATTATATCAAGATGTTGTTTGACAATATTATCTACAGGGACATTTTTGCGCGATACCATGTTTCAAACGAGAAGCAATTCAGAGAAATGGTGTATTTTGTAGCAAGCAATATAGGAAAGGACATAAGCTTTGTTTCAATAAAAAATATGGTGGGTCTCGGAAGCTCCAATACAGTGCGGGAATACCTCCACTATCTTGAAAACTCATATTTGATATTTTTGGTAACAAAGTATGAAAGATCGGTAAAGAAGCAGCTGTACGGTAACAAGAAAGCGTACATGGTTGATAATGCTCTGGCAAAATTGGTGGGTTTTAGATATGAGGACGAAAAAAGCAGAATGCTGGAAAATACCGTGTTTATTGAATTGAAGCGCCGCGGAAAGGAAATATATTTTTTTAGAAATAACAGAGAATGCGATTTTTTGATTAAACAAGAGAATAATATAGTGGAAGCCATCCAGGTATGCTTTGTTTTGCGTGACGAGCAGACAAAGGAAAGAGAAGTTGAAGGCCTGATAGAAGCAATGCAAGACTGTTCTCTAACAACAGGGACCATTCTGACTAATGACGAAGAAGATACGCTGACAGTTAAACGGGATAAAACATATCAGATAAAAATACAACCGGTCTGGAAATGGCTGCTGAAAACCACTTAATGTCAAAAATTAATGTGCAACTAGGCTATGGCCTTCCACCATGTTATGTACCAGTGTTAGGTAGAGTCATTAGTGCCAATTTTTTCAACTTACAAGTGGTTTAGTTTTTGGGGGCAGGTCACATTCATATAGGACATTTTACTGTGACATACTGCGACTTCGTTCCCTTGAGAAATACTTTTTTAAAAGATAAAATAAACAAGTAATGCAGAATACAGTTTCTGTGTAAAAGGTGAAAAAAGTGACCTGGGGTGAAATAATTCAATTCAACAAGTGAACCATTCTGCGCAGTAAGGACAGGGTGGTTTTTTTGATTTATTATAAGGATGGTAAAACATGAGCGAAATCAATGTCATGATAACCAAAATTAGGAAATTTCGTGATGAACGTGACTGGATGCAGTTTCATGACCCAAAGAACATGGCAATTTCAATAATTTTAGAGGCCTCAGAGTTACTTGAGCATTTTCAATGGAAAGCAAAACAGGAAGTTGAGGAATATGTAAAAGCTAATAAAGGGCAAATTCAAGATGAAATAGCTGATATCGCCATGTATTTGTTTGAGTTGGCAGATAATATGGGGATTGACCTGATCAAAGCAATGGATAAAAAACTAAAGAAGAACTCTACAAAATACCCAGTTCACAAAGCTAAAGGTAAACATACTAAATACAACAAATTATGACCCCTTTTGACTTAACTCCATCATTAACCACCAAAGGCTTTTTCCGGTTTACCGGCCCTCCGGAACATTGGCTAACAGCAGTAAAATATATGACTTGGGGTTTAGAAGAAAAACATAGGAAGGGTTGGGAAAGAATACGGTCGGGAGATGTTTTCTTTATTCATAGTACACATAACTCATTTTTCAATAATGCCAAATCCGGTATTATTGGTATTGGTGTGGTTGGTTCAAATTTTTCTATTAAGAACAATCATTTGTGGCTTTATGAACATCAACATCACGAGAATAGGTGGCCTCTTTTAGTGCCTCTGTCGGAAATATATTTATTTAGTCAGTTGCCAGATACTTCCAGTTGGGAATCACCAAATATTGATAACAAAAGCCAAAGTGAAAAACTAATAAGCCAATTACTAAAAAACTATATACCGCTTTCAAATGTAAAAGGATTCCCTCAAATGGGAAGCTTCTCTGCAGTTTCAAAAGAAGTTGCAAACCAGATTCTTTTTGATAAACGGCCATTGTATGAGTATAGCGATGAATCAAGCATAGAAGGCGACATTGAAGCATTAAGGCCAACCAAACTTGAAAAGGTCAATAATATTTCGGAATCCTTTAGATATGCCGATACCTTAAAGGTGTTTGATAGTATTAAACAACGAATAGTAAGCGAAACTCCCGGTTTATATAGTAAAAATAATGAATTATTGGCAAAAGCTGAAGAGGCTCATTGTAATATACTTCAGCAATTACTCGAGATATTTAAGCAAAAAGGTTATGATGTCAGAAGTAATCCCCATGTTGACCTTTTTGCACATGATGGTAGTAGGGCATTCCTTATAGAAGTAAAAAGTACTGAAAACAGAAATTTCCGTACACAAGCAAGAAAAGGTCTTGCCCAGCTTCTTGAATATGATTATTTTGAAGTAAACAGATTTGTAAGTGAAGAAAATTTACATTTAAAAGATAAATATAGAATACTCGTACCATCGCAATCACCAAAAGATAATAACTACATAGAATTTCTAAATAATTTAAATATTGGCGTGGGAATCGTAAATAGGGATGTTATTAAGCCTGTAGGGGAAGATTTCGGATTTTCTAAGTTATAAATACTACTTTAGCCAAACTTCAAGGAATAACATGTCAAGAGCATATTACACTGATTCCATCGCAAATTTTATTAAGGCTAAATCCGAAGAGATAATCGGAAAGCTGACAATGAGCAATGTTTTTAATTTAGAACAATCCCAGCGCGATGCCTGGGTTGAGGAAATTGCAATATTGCAATCCGTGCTTACCGAACATACAGGGTCGGTCTATTTTGAATACTCGATCCCCAGGATGGGGAAAAGGATTGATGTAGTATTGCTCATTGGACCGGTAATCTTTGTGCTTGAATTTAAAATCGGAGAGCATGTATTCACCTCATATGCTACCGATCAGGTTTGGGACTATGCTTTAGATTTGAAGAATTTTCATGAAACGAGCCACAACGTATATATTTCACCAATTTTAATTGCATCTAAGGCAAAAACTGGTGAATACATGGCAGTGGCGACACCACACAACGACAAAATCCTCGTTCCGATCAAGATTAATACGGAGCAGCTTGGGGAGGCAATTAATGGTGTTTTGCGTTTTGCCAAAGGTGATGTAATAGACAATGCTAATTGGGAAAGTGGTAGGTATTGCCCTACGCCGACAATTATAGAGGCAGCTATGGCTCTATATAATAGCCATTCCGTAGCAGATATATCTCGTAGCGATGCAAGCGCAATTAATCTAAGTCAAACATCCGATGCAATTTCGAAAATTATTCACATGTCTAAAGAAAAAAGTCAAAAATCAATTTGTTTTGTAACAGGTGTTCCGGGCGCCGGCAAAACACTGGTTGGGCTTAATATCGCAACAACACATTTTGATAAAACAAATGAATTGTATAGTGTTTATTTGTCAGGGAATGGACCTCTTGTTGCTATCTTGCGCGAAGCGTTGGCTCGCGATAAGGTACGTCGTTCAAAAGATAAAGGTGATAAATGCAAGAAAGGTGAAGCAATGAGTGAGGTTAAGATGTTTGTTCAAAATGTTCATCATTTTCGTGATGAATGCTTGATCGATCCGAAAGCTCCTCCAGTAGAGCATGTTGCATTATTTGATGAAGCACAGCGGGCCTGGAATAAAGAGCAAACTGTTAATTTCATGCGACGAAAGAAAAATACGCCCAATTTTGACAGTTCCGAGCCTGAGTTTCTGATATCATGTCTCAATCGTCATCTCGATTGGGCAGTCATAGTATGCCTTGTGGGTGGTGGACAGGAGATTAATACCGGTGAAGCAGGTATAATTGAGTGGATTGATTCGTTGAACCGATCATTCCCGGATTGGCACGTATATATATCTTCGCGGCTTAATGATAGTGAGTATGGAGCAGCTGAGGTAATAAATAAATTGAAATCACGTATAAATGTTGTAGACAATAAAGCTTTACACCTTTCAGTTTCGATGCGTTCATTTCGTACCGAACATGTCTCTCTACTAGTCAAGCAATTACTTGATCGTAACGCTGACGATGCACGACAGACACTTAAAAATGTCGAAAATAAATATCCAATAGTTATCACACGCAATCTTTCAACAGCGAAAAGCTGGTTAAAGTCTCAAGCGCGTGGATCTGAACGATATGGTATAGTAGCTTCTTCTCAGGCAGAAAGATTGAAGCCACAAGCTATTAATGTAAAATCTCCGATGGATCCAATTCATTGGTTTCTTGATGGCAAGGAAGATGTAAGATCATCGTACTATTTAGAAGATGTTGCCACGGAATTCCATATTCAAGGACTTGAACTTGATTGGGCCTGTGTAGCGTGGGACGCCGACTTCAGATATACTGCCGCTGGTTGGGAGCATAGATCATTTTGCGGTGATAGTTGGAATCATATTAGGAAAAGCGAACGCAAAACATATCTCCATAATGCCTACCGAGTGCTTCTTACACGTGCCAGGCAAGGTATGGTGATCGTTGTACCATCCGGAGATGAAAATGACCCAACGCGCAACCCCAAATATTACGACCCAACATTTGAGTATTTAAAGGAAATAGGGTTCAAAATAATTTAGCTTATAAAACTGCTGAATTTGGACTTGAGATGCAAATTTACGCAAAACAGCTACGATTGAGTTAGAATAATTCCAAAAGCTAGTCAGTATGAGGCTTGCAAAACTTTTGGCTTTAACTATTAAATAAATGAGGCATTAGAATTTCGTCTATTAAGTTATTGCGTATAATAACTGTTAGGTGGTGAAAATAAAATGAAAATAAGCAAAATATTTAGACTAAATAAAACTCAGTTAGAACTTGATTTTATTGATATTGATTTAGGGAAGGATATCCCCCTTTTTATTGACCCTTATTACCTAGGTAAAAGAGTTGATTTATGGTCAATTAATGCTAATCGTACCGTTAGAGACTTCTTTCAAACATTCATAGATCAAGTCAGAGCCGGAAACCATGTGCAGGCAAAGGAATTATTTCTTTATTTGCATGAACCAAATGAAACTCGATTGGGATTATCTAGAAAGGAACCTATGGGTAAAGGCATAGGGACTATAGATGCAGAAAAGATTTTTAAAAGTTTATCTCAAAGCAAGGCAGTTAAAACAGGTTTGATTCAAGATATAGAAGATTGTAGAATCTTTATAGAAGGAATAGACAGAGATAAAGTTTCAGATATGACTACAAACATTATTAAGCAACATCTTATAGAGTATACGCAATCGCAATGTAAGCTTTGGGGTATTCCATTAACATCTAATATACAGTCAGGTGATTTTTGGGATAAAGTAACTCATTCATGGGACAATATACTTACAGATATGTTAGTAGTTAGAGGTGAAAAAATATTATTGGTTCCAAAGAGTGTTGTTTCTTTTAAAACAGACTATACACCACAACAATATTATCGTCATTTTGTTTTAAACTTTTTACAAAATGAACATTTAAGATTGCATACCCATTTAGTGCAAAAGCATGAATATAAAAATGGAGAGACTAGAGAATTTGTAACAAAAAAAAGCATCATGGAAAGAGATTCTCCATATTCAAAAGAATTTGTTATTTCTTTTACGCAAAAGCATCCTGAAATATTTAGGAATTTTAAGAAAAACCCTACAATTAAATTGAAACCTCATAAAACGCTTTATACTTCCGAACCAAAACTAGTTGAAATAATTGACCACTTAGTTAAAGAATTAAAAAATATTCCTTCTGGTCCGGAAAATGCAACAAAATATCATAGAGCAATCACGGGAATACTTGAATTAATATTTCATCCTCAATTAACAAGTCCTCAAATTGAGAAAGAAATTAACGACGGAAGAAAAAGAATTGATATAACATTTGACAATGCGGCTACTTTTGGTTTTTTTCATTACCTTCCAACCACGCATGGAATAACTTCTATATTCATTTTAGTAGAGTGTAAAAACTATTCAAGAGACATAAATAATCCAGAATTAGACCAGATGGCAGGAAGATTTTCTCCTAATAGAGGTAAGTTTGGTTTTGTTGTGTGCAGGAAGATAGATAATTTAAAATTGTTTATTCAAGGGTGTAATGATACTTATAAAGAAAACCGAGGAGTAATAATCCCTCTTGTAGATGATGATTTAATAAATATTTTAGAAAACATAAAAAATGGAGTTGCGGGCTTTGCTGAAAATCTCATTAAGGATAGATTTCGAGAAATAGCAATAAACTAAATATCAACAAAGCGCTCCAGCCTACCGCGTACCGCGGTAGCGGAGCTTGAATGTTAGATTGAGTCTATAGCTATATTGGGGCGTTGGTCTGTTGTCTTTAAAGCTGTTTTTTATTTTTTTATTCGTATTGATGATTATATCAACAATACTAAAATAAGGGGACACAATACTAATTAATTTTAATAAAACGATTACAACGACATCTAACAAGTCAATCCAGCTGACCGTGCTCCGCACGGCAGCTGATTTCGGATGTTATGCCCGCAAATAATTGGATATTACAACGAGCAATAGAATGAAATGCATTTCGCTGGTTTGTACGGTACATGAAGAGAATGGCCTCGCGAATGTCTCGGGATTGTACGCAATCCTGGAGCGAATTCAGCCGGAAGTTATTTTTATCGAGGCCCTTCCTGATGCGCTCGATCAATTCCTTGCCGCTTGCACCAACAACAAGCTGGAATCAGCCGCAGTAAGGCGATATCGCGAGAACAGCATCGTTGAACTCGTTCCGGTTGATCTTCCAACGCCGAAAAGCCGCTTCTTTAGCGACTATAGATACTTGCAAGAGATGATTGAAGGTAAGAGCCCGGCTTCCCGACGCTTGATAATGTGGAATAAAAATTACGTGCGCGACCACGGATTCGCCTATCTGAATAGCGAACATTGCAGCAAAATGTGGACCGAGATTTATGCGGACGAACGTGCTGTAATTGTGAAAATTAAGGACCAACGACTTACTGAAATTTCCGAAATATGGAATAAAACAATAGAGTTGCGTGAAAATGAGATGATGAAAAACATCCTGAAGTATTGCGACGAAAATTCGTTCGAACGGGGTGTATTTCTTATTGGTGCTGCGCACAGGCAGTCCATCATCGAAAAAACGAAAGAGTGGTCTGAGAAATATCCGAACCTCATTCAGTGGGATTTTACTTGTGGAAAAAATTGAATAAATGAAAGGCGGTCATAACAAGGCGCTTCAGCTGACCGCGGTCCGCGGCAGTTGAGCTTAGGTGTTAGCACTTCAATAAAATGAAAACAACCGCATTGAACCAACTATTTGACAAATGGATACTGACTTATCCAGACCACGACTATGGATTTCATCGGGATGGGATTATCCTTGAAGACCAGTTCAATAAGGAGCGCCACCGAATCCTGTTCGTAATGAAAGAGCCTAATAGCAGTGATGGGGCATTCAATCACTTCATAGGTATGGACCTGCGGGAGTTGTTTGGACAGAAACTGCACAATAAAACTCATTGAACGGTGCCTGGCTTCACTAACTTCACTAAAAATAAATATGTAGTTTCTGGGAAGAATAATGGGGGCGGTCCCCATTATTATAAGGAGCTAGTGAATGCTTAAGAAAGTTTTGGTTCGAGTCGCGGTGGTTTTGGGTGTTTTGATTTTGGGTGCCGGTGGTTTTGCCGGGTGGTTCTTTTATCAAGTGAGGGAGATGCATCCCTTGGAAACCGGGAAGATATCTGATTCGGTCTATGCGATCAAGGGCGATATGGGCAATATGTTCATAGTTAAAAATAAGGATGTCTATATTGCTTTTGATGCCAGCGACAATGTTGGAAAAATTAAAAGCGGGTGCGAATCGCTTTCTATTGATCCAAATCTTGTGCGGGCAGTTTTCCTGACTCATTCGGACGCCGACCATGTTGACGGGTTGCCGGCCTTCCCGAATGCAAAGGTATATATCTCAAAAGACGAAGAGCCGCTTCTTAAGGAAAAGACACACCGGCATTTCATGGGTATGGCGCACATGAACAAGCTGCCGGTCAGTGAATACATTACGCTCTCGGACGGCGATTCCGTAAATGTTGACGGCATAACCGTTAACGCTGTATCTACGCCGGGGCATACGCTGGGTTCTATGTGCTACAGGGTCGGCGATGCTTTGTTCGTAGGCGATCTGTGCATGATCGTAAATGATACCGTGCGCCCTATGATAAAGATTTTCACGGAAGATATGGCGACCGACGCGGAATCAATAAAAAAGATAGCAAAGTTAAATAATTTTAGCCGCATATATACCGCTCACTCCGGCTACACGCGCGACCTGGAGAAGGCCCTGAAGGACTGGCGCTAATTAATGCGAATATTTTAAAAATACGGGTCGGCGCGATTACTCTGGGAGAAAATATAATATGTTAGAGATAAATAAAAAACCGGTTTTGGCGAGATGGGCCTTGCTATTATTTCTTGCGTCCGGGTTTGGCGTTCAGTCCACGCAGTGCGGCGATAACGCTTATAACGCCGGGGTTGAAAGCAGACAGGTTATGCGCTGCACGCAAACCGCTATAGGGCAGGACCTAAAATATCCCGCAGCCAAAAGTCCCGAGGTAACTTGTCTTGAGGTCACTGTTCATCCAGGGCAGGAAACGGGGTGGCATACCCATTCGGTGCCGGGTTACGCATACATTGTTTCCGGTGAATTGACACTGGAATATCCGGGAAATATTTCCAAAGTATTTAAGGCAGGCGAGGCGTTCGCCGAGGTTGTAGATACTAAGCATAACGGTGTAAACTACGGGAAGAACGATGTCGTGCTTGTAGCATTTTTTACAGGTGACCGTGGCGTACCGTTCACAAAGAAGTTGGATGACAAGGCAAAATAAGTTTCGGCGCCAGGCTTCACTAACTTCACTAAAAATAAAGTGAACGGTGCCAGGCATGACTTATGTGACTTATTAAAATAGCAGGTTGGGGTCTTGCAATACGACAAGCGTGGTTCGTGGTCAGCACCGTACTCAAAAATAGGGGGATAAATGCTTAAAAAAGAAGTTGGGATTTTAGTGTTGATATTGTCAATGATGTTTGCATTTGGTTGTGGGAAGAAAGAGCCGGCAAAGGCTCAAGCCGATAGTAATGCGGCAACAAACGAGACGCAAACGACTGAGGAATCAACAAGTATCGGAAGCATAGGCGCAATGAACGAAGATAAATATGTTGAACTTACCGCCGAAGAGTATTTGCTGATAAAACAAATGACAGATAGAAAAGTGAGCGGTAAATACACAATTAGCGATAAAACATTTGAAGATGAATATAATAAAACTATGAACAAAAAATCCGCCTCGCTTGGCGTAACGATGGATGAGTATAGTAATTATAAAACATCTTTAACATCTGCTAAAGAGAATGAATTGATTGATAAAATAGCTGCAAGGTATGATGAGAAAATGATAGAAGTAATGAAAGTCAAATAGGTTTCCCCGTGTCATATTAACAGCAATACTTCCATTTAATTTTCGATGAAGAAATATAGAAACGATTGGTGAGATTGTTGAGGCAACGGAAACACTAAACAGCAGGGTGTCAAAAAATGCGCATAAATACCATGGTTAGGTTTTAGATGCCAGTTTATCAGGCGTTTTTAAGATGTCCGTAATAGCCACAGATTTTAAAAATCAGCTCAGGGAAGCAGTAGGTGACCGGTATGTTACAATGATTAATGAAAAAAACCAGCTGCCGGCAAATGGAAACCAAGAAAATTAGTTTAATGTCTGAAACTTTGGTTAATTAAGGAGTATTAAGTGGCTGAAATGATGCTCACGCTTGAAGGGCGGCACTTTAGAAGAAACTACCTTCTTTATATTATCGAAATTACGCATGGGAATGATAAGCATTTTTATATAGGGCAGACAGGCGATCACAAATATGTAACTGCACGACCGGCATATAGAAGATTGGCAGGACATCTGTCAGATGTTGGGAAAAGTACGGAAAATCAGGTTTATCGCTATTTGGTTGAAAAAGTGATCGGGTTTAAAGAAGCAATTGGAAATAAAAATAAGTTCAGCGATGAGGTAAAGAAGGCAGTTGAAGATTACCTTGTTAATTCTACGGTGAAAATGTATATTTATCCCTTACAGGATTTTAAACCCGGTATTGATCAGGCCAATCACCTGCAAAATGTTAGAAAAGTAACACTTTTTGAAAAAATGGTAACAAAATTGTTTGTGGGCAATTCAATAGAGATAGCAAACAAAAAAATAACTAAACCTAAACTTGGTGTTGAATGTCCATATCCTATGGTTTTAGATGAAATAGTATCAGATTTTAACCTAAAGCAATGATTGAGTGTTCCTTGGTGATAATCGTTGATTTTTACCCCTCGTTTAGGTATAATACCACAAGAGGACAGGAAAACCACATTCGATAAATGTTCGATGTGTATGGTGAAATAGGCTCATTTTTTGGCTTTTCAGGAGTTGTCAGGAAATAGCACAATTAGCAGGTGCTTTTTTAATTTACCGACGACATAATTGTAAATAAATACTTTAAGACGGCAATGCGCCCATAGCGAAACTAGCCACTGTGCGACGAATAAGGAGCACAAGCCCAGTGGCCCGCGCGAGACAGTGAGCGCGGAAATATAGAAACCTGAACTCACAAAATAGAAAGCAAATTTAATGCGCCCATAGCTCAACTGGATAGAGCGTTTGACTACGAATCAAAAGGCTAGAGGTTCAACTCCTCTTGGGCGCGTGTATTTAACAAAACCACCTCCAATTCTACTGCAAAACAAAAATTTGGGTTACGCCTTCGTCAAACTCACCTTATGTAGCTTTGCTACACTGCGGTTCGTCATCCTTGGCTCACTCCAAATCTTTGTTTTTCGTTACGAATAGAGGTGGCTTTGTTAAATACCTTTGAAAAACAAAGCATTAGAGACGGGTTAGGTGGGGAAGTACAATTTGAAAGTCAAAAACGGAGTTATGTTTTTCGCTACGAATAGAGGTGGTTTTGTTAAATACCTTTGAAATGCAAAGTCATCAACATTGTGAAGTACAAAAGGCGGAGTAACTTGTCAAAAATAAACATCAAAACCGACGAATACTATCTTAAGGAAGCTATAAAAGAGGCTAAAAAGGCCGCTAAAATTGACGAGGTGCCGGTAGGGGCGGTCGTAGTCTGCGACAACAGGATAATAGGCAGAGGATATAACCAAAATATAAAGCTCAACGACCCGACGGCGCACGCCGAAGTGGCGGCGATAAAAAAAGCCGCTAAACACCTTGGCAATTACAGGTTAAATAATTGTAAAATATATGTTACTATAGAGCCGTGCGCCATGTGCGCCGGAGCTATAGTCTGGGCCAGAATTTCCGAAGTCATTTTCGGCGCTTATGACGAAAAGGCCGGAGCCTGCGGCTCCATATTCAATGTTGTTGAAAACAAAAAGCTAAACCACAGGGCAAAAGTAGTGTCGGGAATTCTTGAAAAGGAATGCCGGGCTCTGCTGCAGGATTTCTTTAGAAAAAAAAGAAAAAGATAAGCGGCTTTCAGGTTGTTGGGCACAAAGGTTCATTGTTTCCGGGCGCCTCCGCGGCGCCCACTCCTCACCGACGGGCAATTTTGTCTGGTAAACAGACAGTTTTGCCATCCGATGAGGAGGGGATGAACAGGCTTCGACGGGAGTGAGTAGGTACAGGTGGCAGGCCCGAGTTGGCCGAAGGCTCGGATTCCTGGGAACCAGTATTGAGTGCTGGAACAGAGACGGAAAAGATGAAAGTATTTTTGAAGAAAATACAAACATGTTTTACGGCGAATTCCGCAGGCAATACTGGTTCCCAGGATGATAAATCGGCCAAACAATAAACGCTAACGAAAACTTAGCTTTAGCTGCTTAACGCGGCTACGTTTGCTCCCTGATACCTATTAGGGGAGGCCAAACGCCAAGAGTAGGTTAGTTGCCTGCGGCGCGTTTCGTCCGCAGACAATGAAACAACAACGAAACTGGCTTCGGGATGATCCCGCCGCAGAGCAGTTCCGAAGCGAGAACTAATTGCGGACAAGCCTGTAGGGACCTGGCTAATACACTTTCGGACGCGGGTTCAATTCCCGCCATCTCCACCAATTTTATGAAGCTAAAAGCACTGACAAGAACAATCTCGGGGTTGGCGCTGCCGCTCGCGGCAGGCGTCGTTTTTTTGTTTTCCACGCCGCTTTTTGCCGCGGGTAAAACCATTGAGGCGGTAAACGACGGCAAAATCGTGGCCGGCATCAAGATTTATGATTATTCCGGAGACGCTCATTTCGCCCTAAAACAGGTTGCCAGGCTTTACGGCGCCAAGATGGTGTGGCACCCGATAACCGGCAAGGCTTCGCTGTTAAGGAATAACCGCAAGCTGGATATCTACATTAAAAGCAGTAAATATATTATGGACGGCAAAAAACACAGGCTGAATATTCCTTCAAGGTTTGCCTCCGGAGAAGTTTTCGTGCCCGTTGAGCTTCTGCTGGCGGAAAATTTCGCGGATTTTACCGAAAGCGATACATCGTGGAACCACGAGTCCCAAATACTTAATATTGAACCGAGACGGAATATACTATCGCCGAGATTTTATTCAAAAGAAGACAAGACCCAGATAATAATTGAGCTCGCGGAAAATCTTAAATACGACATATCGTCCAAAAAGCCCGGGAAGATAGTCGTTTCATTTCCGCGCGGCCGCGTTGCCGAAGAGAGCATCGGAATTGATGACGGCGTTGTTAAACAGATAAGCTGCAAAAATGACGGCAGAATGGCGCTTGCCGTGATCTCGCTTACCGAGGCCGCCGGAAGGCCGGAAACCATTTTCATCGCCAACCCGCCGAAGCTGATAATAGAAATTCCAAGAACCGGCCTGGCCGATAAATTGTCCTTAAAAGAGCCGCCGCCGGCTATAGTTAAAGCCGAAAAAAAAGAAGCCGCGCTTAAGCCCGAACCGTCGTCCGTGGAAGAGGTTAAACACTCATCGGTCCCGGCGCTGTCACAGGAAGAGGCCGCCGCGCCCGCAAAAGAGGCTGTATCGGCTCCGGAGGCGGTAACGCCGGCCGAAGTTAAACAGCCGGAGTCTCAGAGGGTTGTCAGCATCAGAAGCAGAAAGCCGGTGCTTGTGCTTGACGCCGGACACGGCGGCGATGACCCCGGAGCGGTGGGCAGGAACGGCACGAAGGAAAAAGATGTTAACCTGCAGATCGTGCTTGAGCTGGGAAAGCTGTTCCGTGAAAGCGGCAAATATGACATTTATCTGACGAGGCAGGACGATACTTTTATCCCTCTGGTGGACAGGACAAACATCGCCAACGAAAAAATGGCGGATATGTTTATTTCTATTCACTGCAACGCATCCATGAACAAAAATTCCGGCGGGTTTGAAGTTTACTTCTTAAACGAGAACGCTTCGGACTCCGAGGCCGCGGCTACCGCGGTTTTGGAAAACTCCGTGGTAAATTTAGAAAAGAGGCCCAACAAGAAACAGCAGAAACTCCAGATGCTTCTTTGGTCGCTGGTGGTAAATGAGTTCATCAACGAATCTTCGGAATTATGCTGTTTTATCGCCGAGGATGTCACGAAGAGAATAAAAATAGAGAACAGGGGCGTCAAGCAGGCCGGCTTTTATGTGTTAAGGGGCGCGCAGATGCCCGCTGTGCTGGTTGAGTGCGCGTTTATAAGCCACGCAGGCGAAGAGTCAAAGCTGAAATCAAGAAACTTCCAGAGAAAAATCGCGGATTCAATATTTACCGCGGTCAATAAATATGAGGCGCGAAAAGACGAAAAAAATTCAGCGAAAAGGTGCGTAACCGGTGAATAAAAATCCGATAGGCATATTTGATTCGGGTCTTGGCGGCCTTACCGTGATGTCGGAAATTATACGCCTGATGCCCAAGGAAGATATAGTATATTTCGGCGACACGGCTCGGGTTCCCTACGGCTCAAAATCAAAGGAAGCCGTCACGAGATTTTCGCTTGAGATAGCTGACTTTCTGATAAAACAGAAGGTCAAAATAATCGTTGTCGCCTGCAATACCGCCTCGGCTTTCGCGCTTGCGGCGCTTCAGAAGAAATTAAATATTCCGGTCATAGGGGTTATAGTGCCCGGCGCCAGAGCCGCGCTTGCCCGCAGTAAAAATCTGAGGATAGGCGTCATAGGGACCGAGGGAACTATAAAAAGCGAATCTTACGCCGGAGAGCTGATGAACAACAACTCCCGGGTCAGGGTTTTCGCGAGGCCCTGCCCGCTTTTTGTGCCGCTGGTTGAGGAAGGCTGGCTCAACCATGCCGTCACGCGCGATATCGCGGAGGAATACCTTAAACCCTTTTCCAAAAATAATATTGACACGCTGGTTTTAGGATGCACACACTACCCGCTGCTGAAAAATGTAATAGGCAAGGTGCTTGGCAAAAAGGCCGCCCTTATTGATTCGGCGACGGCCACGGCGGTTGAAGTAAAAAATATCCTGTCCGCTTCCGGACAGGAGGGAAAATCAAAGGGAAGCTACAGGTTTTTCGTAAGCGACTCGCCGGAAAAATTCAAGAAAATAGGGCAGAGATTCCTGAAACATAAAATAAAAACCGTTAAAAAAATTGAACTGACGGGGGTGCTATGAGATACAACGCTTGTGTTGAGAAAACATTTTCAGCGGCCCACGCGCTAAGAGGCTACAAAGGCAAGTGCGAACGCCTGCACGGGCACACCTGGAAAGTGCGGGCCTGCGTATCGGGCGAACAGTTAAATAAACTCGGTATGCTCGTTGATTTTCACGACCTTAAAGCCTGGCTGGGCCTGGCTGTGTCCGAGCTTGATCATGCGTATATAAACAAGGAAAAGCATTTTGTCAAAATAAATCCCACGGCCGAGAATATCGCGGCCTATATTTTCGGGAACATGAAAAAGCGTCTCGCGGAGTTTATAAAAAACGGCGGCGCGCTGGAATATGTGGAAGTCTGGGAAAGCGAGTCGTCAAGCGCGAGGGTTACGGAATAATGCGCCGCGAAAAGGCAGTTGTACTCCTTTCGGGCGGCCTTGATTCCGCGACGGTCCTGCGGATCGCTCTGCGGAAATACGAATGCTTCTGCGTTATTTTTGATTACGGCCAGAAACACAGGGTAGAACTTAAATCAGCCGTAAAAATCGCCCGTTCGGCCGGCTGCGGTTACGATATTATAAAAATCAATCTTCCCTGGGGCGGAAGCTCGCTGCTTAAGAAAAAAACAAACCTTCCCGAAAAAAATAAACTCCCCTTAACTTATGTGCCCGGCAGAAACACGATATTTCTTTCCTTCGCTCTTTCGCTGGCGGAGGCGCGGAAAGCTTCCGCAATTTTTATCGGAGCCAACGCGTTGGATTATCCCGGTTACCCGGACTGCAGGCCTAAATACATTGAACAGTGGAACAGGCTCATAAAATCGCTGGGCCTGAAAATTAAAGTTTTTGCCCCGCTGGTTAAACTCTCAAAAAAGCAGATAATCAGGCTCGGCGTAAAGCTTGGCGTGCCTTACGAACTGACCTGGTCGTGCTACGCCGGAGGCAAAAAGCCCTGCCTTAAATGCGACTCCTGCCGTTTCAGGCAGAAGGGTTTTGCCGAGGCGGGGCTTAAAGACCCGGCTCTGGGTTAATAGCCATGAAACTAAAACCGGAATCCTCAGCGAAAATATCTGAAATTTTCTTTTCCTTCCAGGGCGAAGGTCTTTTCGCCGGAAAACCGCAGGTCTTTGTCAGGTTTTCGGGATGCAATTTAAGCTGTTCCTACTGCGATACCTACCACAAATCCGGAAAAGACATGACACCTCGTGCCGCGCTTTTAGAGATTCTGGGGCTTATCAGAAACCATTTTAAATCAAATAATAAAATATTTAAACCTTCGGTCGCGTTCACGGGCGGCGAGCCGCTTCTGCGCGCGGATTTTCTTTCCGCGGTTTTGCCGGAACTTAAAAAAGCCGGCGTGAAAGTTTATCTTGAGACAAACGGAATTTTGTTTAAAGAGTACGCGCGCGTAAGCGGGTATGTTGATGTTGTCGCCATGGATATAAAGCTTATGCCCGACTGCAAAAACAGCTCTCTTGCTTTGCATCGGCAATTTTTAAAAGCCTGCCGCAAAAAAGCGTTTGTCAAAATTGTGCTCACGGATAAAACTGCCCGGGCAGAGTTTGTGAAAGCCCTTTCGCTTATCGCCGGAATATCAAAAAAAGTATCTCTTGTGCTTCAGCCGGCGACGGGGCAAAACGGCCGTTTAGGCATAAAGCCCGCGAGGTTATATGAATTTACCCGCCTCGCGCGCGAGAAACTAAATAATGTGTATGTTTTGCCTCAGATGCATAAGATATGGAATATAAGATAAGCAAAATGGTGTCATCGCCGTGCCGGACTGTGCGGGGTGACGACAATAGAACTAAGAGAACACAGGGAGATTAGATGGACGGCATAACGATAATTAAAGCGGTTATTTTAGGGGTCGTTGAGGGACTGACGGAGTTTTTGCCCGTCTCTTCCACGGGACACCTGATTTTAGCAGGCGACATGCTTTCAGTCGCGGGCGAGAAGGCAAAACTGTTTGAGGTTTTCATTCAGCTCGGAGCTATCCTTGCCGTTGTCTGGGTATACAGAATAAAACTTATTGAGATAGTAGCGGGATTAAAAAACAATCCACAATCCCGACGCCTCTTTTACGGCATAACAGTCGCGTTTTTTCCGGCGGCCCTCGTGGGGCTTGTTACGCATAAATACATTAAGCAGTATCTTTTCAGCCCCGTGACGGTCTCGGTGGCGTTGATCGCGGGCGGCGCGGCAATAATACTAATAGAAAAGATGAACCACAAAAAAACTTTCAGTGCTCTTGAACAGGTCGGGGTGAAACCGGCTTTCTGGGTCGGCGTGGCTCAGATAGCCGCGCTGTTCCCGGGAATTTCGCGTTCCGGCGCCACTATAATGGGCGGCCTTCTCGCCGGGCTTGACAGAAAAACAGCCGCCGAGTTTTCCTTTTTTCTTGCCATACCCACCATGTTCGCGGCCACGGTTTTTGACCTTTCAAAAAGCGCCGGCCTGCTCAGCGCCGGGGATTTAAAGGTCCTCCTTACGGGTTTTGCCGCGGCTTTCATCTCGTCAATCTTTGTGGTCCGCTGGCTTATCAGGTTTATTTCCCACCACAATTTTATTCCTTTCGCTTACTACAGAATAATATTCGGTTCTATACTCCTCGCGGTTTACCTCTTCTGAAAACATAATCCCTAAGCTGAGGCGAAAACTCCGGCTGACTTTTGTCTTACTGCATTGCTGCGCTTTCCATAAAGTTTGTCATTCCTGCAGTTGCAGTGCGGCGAATAAGCCGCACAAGCTTGCAACGGGTGCGAGATGTGAGCACACGCAGGAATCCAGAAAAACCTCTGGATACCAGCTTCCGCTGGTATGACTACACGAAGAGCTTTTTTAACTGATTCAGTTTATTTGTCTGTTTTTGGGGATTCTTTCTGCGGAGAGGCCGGGGTGTTGTTTGAGGGCGCGGCTGTCGCGGTTGAGGCCGCCACGCTTTCCGAGGCGATCCTGTTTTTTTCCTCTAACTCAAGCTGTTTTTTGGATTTTTCGTAAAACTTGGAATTTTCTTTTGGCTTAAGCGCGTCCTTAGTGTACACGGCCCGCGGATTCCAAAGCAGCCACTCTCCAATGTCGCAGTCGTAAGTAGCCTGGATCTGATCCCTTACTTCTTTAGCCCCGTAGCGGTGACCCATCGTAAAGTCCTGCAAGTAGGGCCTGAGCTTACTTCCCATTTCGCCCATTCTTTTCTTTGCCCCCGAGAGGCTTAAAAATACTATTCTATAAGGTTCTTTGTTTGGTTCGGCTATCCCGTATTCTCCCGGCGCGTAGTGGGAAGGATAAACCATGGGACAGACATAGTCAACCCATTTTGCCATCTCAAGAATTTTCTGGCCTATGCCCATGTCATGAGTCACCGTTGTGGTTAACCCGAATACATCAATTGAAGTATACACGCCTTTTGGTTTTAACCTGACGGAGGCTTCTTCAAGGAAAGCGTTTATCGTTTTTGAAGCCGAGTATGAACTTTTGCGCACGGAGTAGCGGCAGTCTTTCATGTCGCCGTCCGAGGGGAACCTTATGTAATCAAACTGTATTTCGTCAAAACCGATGTCGGCGGCATGCTCGGCTATTTCCAGATTGTAGTTCCAGGAGAATTTGCTGTAAGGATCCAGCCAGGTATTGCCCCTGAAATCTCTCCATATCGCTCCCGAGGAATTTCTTACGGCGTACTCGGGTTTCTTTTTTGTTATAAGGTTGTCTTTAAAAACCACGATGCGCGCTATGGTGTAAACGCCGCGCTCCTTAAGAGTTGCCAAATACTGCTTTAAGTCCGGCACCGCCGGAACATAAGTTTTGTAAAGCTCGGCGCTTTTTACTCCGGGCAGGTAAACTTCGCCCTCGTATTCCTTCAAATCTATGACTACGCAGTTAAGTTCGGTGGTTTCCAGCAGCTGGTCTACCTGCGCGCGCATCTTCTTTGACCCCGCGGCCCACGCGGTAAGGTGCACGCCTCTTACATAGGCGGGTTTTGACGGCCTTGCAGGTTCAAGGGGCGCGGCGGGTTCAGCCTGAGGCGCGACAGCCGCGGGTTTCGGCATTTCGTCAGAGGAAAAAATAAACCTGCTGCCGAACCAGGCTATGGTTAATATAACCGCGAGGCCGCCAACAAGTGGCAAAAATATTTTCCTGTTATCAGCCGGCTTAAATTTTCTTTTGGGATTCTTCATATAATTCCGCTTATTTTATGTTAATTGCCGCCAGTTTGTCAAGTTGACTTTTCGGCAATAAATAGATAAAATCACTTTGAAATTTGAGTCAATTGGAAAAGCCTGTTTCAGGCCGTCTTTGCCTGTCAGCCAAAGCTTTTGTGGAGGGCGAGGAGTGCAACGACGCGTCAGCCCGCCAGAGGTTCAGTGGCGGGGCAATCTCGTCGTTCCCTACGGAAAAGCGAGATTGCTTCACCCTGCGGGTTCGCAATGACGGGGCCTTATTAAGGTTTTTCAACTGACTCAATCTATAGTAATTTTAATATTTTCACGGAGAACGATAATATGTCATACAGAGGATTGATAGAGCATTACAGAAAATATCTGCCCGTAACAGACAAAACGCCGGTAATAAGCCTGCTTGAGGGAAATACTCCGCTTATCCCGGCAGAGAAGCTGGCAAAAGCCATCGGCTTTCCGGGAAAAATATTTCTAAAGTATGAAGGTTTAAATCCGACGGGATCGTTTAAGGACCGCGGAATGACGATGGCCATTTCAAAGGCCGTTGAGGACGGAAGCAGGGCTGTGATATGCGCTTCCACGGGAAACACTTCGGCTTCCGCGGCTGCCTACGCGGCGCGCGCGGGGATTAAATGCGTCGTGCTTATCCCCGAAGGCAAAATAGCTCTCGGAAAGCTTTCACAGGCGCTTATTCATAACGCCGCGGTGCTTTCCATAGACGGAAATTTTGACGCGGCTTTAAATCTCGTCAAAGAGATGAGCCAGAAATATCCGCTCACGCTTGTCAATTCCCTTAACCCGTTCAGGATAGAGGGCCAGAAAACCGGCGCCTTTGAGATCTGCGATGTTCTCGGTCAGTCGCCGGATTACCAGTTTATGCCCGTGGGTAACGCCGGAAACATTACGGCCTACTGGAAGGGGTACAGGGAATACGCTTCCGAATTTCCGGCTTACGGAAAACCCGTTATGATGGGATTTCAGGCGGCAGGCTCGGCTCCGATTGTCCACGGACACCCGATAGAAAAACCAGAAACCATCGCGACGGCTATCCGCATAGGCAATCCCGCCTCATGGAAAAGCGCCGAGGCCGCGCGCGACGAGTCCGGCGGCGTGATAGACACCGTCACGGATGACGAAATTCTTGACGCGTATAAACTGCTTGCTTCTCTGGAAGGCGTGTTCTGCGAGCCCGCTTCGGCCGCTTCGGTCGCGGGGCTTATGAAATATTCAAGGAACAGATTTTTTGACGGCAAGGCAGGCAAATCCTCAAGCAAAACGCTTAAGGCCGTATGCATTCTCACCGGCCACGGACTAAAAGACCCGGACCGCGCGATAAGCTCTGTCTCCAAACCGGTGAGCGTGAAGTCTGATTTAAAGGCAATATTAAAAGCCATTGGCCTTTGAATATAAATACTATCGGAGAATAAAATGGAAGAACAAAAAAAACCCGACATTCAAATTGAAATTGACGAAGCCACGGCTCAGGGCGTATACTCAAATCTTGCCATGATAGGTCATTCCGAGAATGAGGTCGTGCTGGATTTTATTTTCCTTCAGCCCCAGGCGCCCAAGGCGAAAGTCAGGAGCAGGGTTATAACTTCTCCCGCTCACGCCAAAAGGCTGCTCGCGGCTCTTCAGGACAACATAGCGAAATACGAGGCAAAGTTTGGCCCGATTAAGGCCGCGCAGCAGAAAGCGGACGACAATAAAATAGGTTTTTACCATTAATCCCACCAGGGAAAACAATGAGAGTTGAGTTAATCTGCGCAGGCACCGAACTTCTTACCGGAAAACTAAACACTAATATTTCCTATATTGGAGAAAGGCTCAGTTCTTTGGGCCTTGACCTTACCACGGCCGTTACGGTCGGAGACAACCGCGAGCTGCTGCTTGAGGCATTCAATAATTCCCTGAAAAACAACAAAATAATAATTGTTACCGGCGGGCTGGGCCCAACTTTTGACGATTTAACCCGTTCTGTGCTCGCGGAGGCGCTGGGAAAAAAACTTGTGTTAAACCGGGAGGCCCTTTCCGAGATATCGGAATATTTCGCCTCAAAAAACATAAAGATGCCCAAGAATAACGAGTCCCAGGCCTACACCATAGACGGAGCGAAAATTCTGCGAAATAAGCTTGGCACGGCGCCCGGCCAGCTGATAGAAACCCACCACGCGAAAAACATGGCAGGGAGCCTTATATTCCTGCTTCCCGGCCCTCCCCGCGAAATGCA
Organism: Elusimicrobia bacterium RIFOXYA2_FULL_47_53; assembly: GCA_001800315.1. GTDB lineage: Bacteria > Elusimicrobiota > Endomicrobiia > Endomicrobiales > XYA2-FULL-47-53 > XYA2-FULL-47-53. The sequence goes on from MGVE01000020.1 coordinate 135,498, forward strand.
GAGAATGTTTGAAGACGAAGTTTATCCTTTGATAAAAAAATACGAGACCAAGGTTAAGAAAAGCGCCACTCTCCATATTTGCGGTCTGGGCGAGTCCCAGGTGGATGAAATAATAAGGCCGGTGGTGGAGGCTGAGCGCAAACTTGATTTCGGCCTTGTGGATTTTACCATTCTTGCCCACCAGATGATCGTTGACATAAAGGTCAGCGTTTCCGGAAAAGACGAGATGCTTGTGGACGAAATGCTGCACAATATAAAAAAAGAGCTCATAGACCTTCTGGGCGGCAATATTTACGGGCAGGACAGCCAGACCCTTGAAAGCATAATAGGCGAAACGCTGGCGCGGGCGAAAAAAACTATTTCAACCGCCGAGTCCTGCACGGGCGGCCTGCTGGCAAAAAGAATAACCGATATCGCGGGCAGTTCCATGTATTTCAGGCAGGGGTTTGTGGTTTACTCCAACGAAGCCAAAGAAAAGACGCTTGGGGTATCCAAAGAAACCTTAAAGAGCTACGGGGCGGTTTCCGAACAAACCGCGGCCGAGATGGCGAGGCGTTCCCGAGAAATATCCGGTTCCGATTACGCGGTTTCAATTACAGGCATAGCCGGGCCCTCGGGAGCCACGGCGGAAAAACCGCTCGGCCTTGTTTTTATCGGGCTATGCGGGCCGAAATCCGAGGAGGTTTATAAATTAAGCCTCTCGGGAGCCAGGGCCGATGTAAGACAGCGCGCGGCAAATCAGGCGCTTGACCTTTTGCGCCGCCGTCTGGCCTTAGACATTAAACCGAAAAAATAATGCGTTGTTTTATAGCCGTAAATATACCCCTCGGCATTAAGGAAAAAGCCGCGCTTGCGCGGAAAAAACTCTCGGACGGCGGAACCGCCGTTAAATGGGTTGAGAAAGAAAACCTGCATATAACGCTGAAATTTCTCGGAGAGATAAAGGAAAATACCGCCGGAGATATCGGTGGAAAACTTAAAGCCGCCGCGCGGGGATTCGGTTCTTTTAAAGTTTCATTGGGCGGGCTCGGGGCTTATCCGGCAACAGATTGCCCGCAAATAGTCTGGGCAGGCATAGGTTCGGGCCGCGAAAATCTTGAGCTTTTGGCTTTTTTGTGCGAAGATGCCGCGGCAGAGTGCGGAGTAAAGCGCGAGGCCAGGCCGTTTTCGGCGCACCTTACGCTGGGCAGAGTGAAAAACAGGAAACATTCCTCTCTTATAGCGGAGAAATTAAAAAGCGCGCCGGCGGAAGATCTCGGTTCGTTTGAAGTAAACAGCATAGACCTGATGGAGAGCGTTCTTAAGGACAGCGGGCCGGAATATAAATGTTTAGAATCAATTTCAATTTTGTAGTCTACCGTTACGAAGCCATTCTTGCCATCGCGGCGCTTATACTGGCGGGCAGTTTTGTGGTTTCCGCCAGAGATTCGGAATACGCTTTCGCCTCGCAGGGCTACTATCCCTATACGATAGCCCTGACTTTTGACGACGGCCCGCACAAAATTTATACCGATAAGATACTGGATATTCTCGCCGGCGAGCGTGTGCCCGCGACCTTCTTTCTGGTGGGCTCCCGCATTGTTGAGAATCCGTCCCTGGTGCGCAAAATATCAGACCTGGGTTTTGAAATAGACGCCCATACCTATTCGCACAGGAATATGTCAAAGCTTTCTGACGGCGAAATTGCCGACGAGCTTCTGCTGACCAGAAACCTGATTAAATCTTTTTCGGGGCAGGAAAGCGCGTATTTCAGGCCGCCGGGGGGCCAGTACAACGAGAGGGTCCTTTCAATAGCGGGGAACCTTAAATTCTCAATGGTCTTATGGACTGTCTTCACAAAAGACCACGAGGAAGAGAATCCAGGTATAATTGTAAAAAAGGTCCTTGCTCAGGCCAACAACGGCGGAGTCGTGCTTCTGCATTCGGGGCGCCTTCCCACCATAGAGGCTCTGCCCGAAATTATCCGTGAACTGCGTTCCCGCGGGTACAGGTTCGTGACGATTTCCGAGCTGGAACATTCGGATGATTCGGCAAATACGCCTTGGCTGAAAAACGCCCTGACGCTCGCGGCAAAAAAAGGAATAAATGGATAGGATTATAGGAATTGATTACGGATATAAGAGGATCGGCATAGCTCTGTCAGACCCGCTTGGCTATACGGCCCAGCCCATCAAGGTTATTGAGTCAAAGGGCCTTAACAAAGATACCGACGAAATAGCCGCCCTTATAGCCGCAAGTTCCGTGACGAAAATTGTCATCGGCCTTCCGCTTAACATGGACGGAACCGACGGAAACATTATGGAAGATGTCAAGGCGTTCGGCGCCAGGCTCACGGAGAAAACCGGCATCCCTGCCGAATATTACGACGAGCGCCTTTCCACGGCCATGGTAGACAAAATGCTCACCGATGAAGCCGATATTTCAAGGGAAAAACGCAAAAAGGTGAGGGATAAACTCTCGGCCTGCATAATACTTCAGTCATACTTAGACAGCAAATCCCTTTAATCATGACAGCAAAATTAAGCAAGTTTCTAATCTCGGCCGTTCTATTGTCGTTTATCGCGGCGCTGGTAATCTGGTGGGCCTCGCTTCCGGATAAAAAGATAGCCGTCACAATACCGCAGGGAGCTTCCGCGGGACAGATCGCCGCTATTTTGAGCGACGCGAAAATTATTCAGAGCCGGGTTTTGTTTCGCTCCCTTGTGTATATAAGTTCCAATTCGGGGAAACTCAAGGCCGGCACCTATTTTTTCTCCCAGAGAAACAGCGTTTTTGAAGTCCTGCGCAAGCTGGCCTCCGGGCAATCCAGTTTCGTAAAAATCACCATACCGGAGGGTTTTACCTCGGAGCAGATCGCCCAGCGGCTTGAAAAAAACGGGGTATGCGCCGCGCCGGAGTTTTTAGCTGCCGCGAGAAAATCAAAGAGCGAGGGCTATCTTTTTCCCGAGACATATTTTTTTGAGCCCAATACCAGCCCGGAGAAAATAATTGAGGTCATGAGAGCTCAGTTTGATAAAAATTTCCCGCCGGATTTTGAAAAAAGGCTTGAAGAGCTTAAAATGACAAAAAACTCTGTCGTCACTCTGGCCTCCATTATTGAGAAAGAAGCGGTGTTGCCGGAGGAAAGGCCTGTAATATCGTCGGTGTTTCACAACCGGCTTAAAAAACACTGGTATTTAGAGTCCTGCGCCACGGTTTTATACGCGCTGGGCCAACACAAGGAGAAACTCACCTACAAAGATCTCAGGGTGGATTCTCCTTATAATACCTACCGGCATTTTGGCCTGCCTCCGGGCCCTATCTGCAGTCCGGGGCTCGGCTCTCTGCGGGCCGCGCTTTACCCTCAGAAGACGGACGACATGTTTTTTGTGGTATCCAGTTCCGGTTCGCACGCCTTTTCAAGGTATCTTGAAGAACATATAAAAAACAAGGCGCTTAAGAAAAAAGCCGACAGGCTAAAAAGAAACGCGGGGAAATAAACATGAAAAAAAGAATAGTTTACGCTGACCATAACGCCACGACGCCGCTGAGCCCGGAAGCGCTTGAGGCCATGGGGCCGTATTTAAAAACCGTATACGGCAACGCTTCAAGCCTGCATGTTTTCGGCCAGGAGTCAAAAAAGGCCCTTGAAGATGCCCGGGAGGCGATAGCGGGGCTTATTAACGCCGAGAAACCCGAAGAGATAATTTTTACTTCCGGCGGCACCGAGTCCGACAATATGGCGATAAAAGGGCTGGCTCTTTCAAGCCTTAACAAGGGAAAACATATAATCACAACGCAGGTGGAGCACCACGCGGTGCTAACGACCTGCGAGTATCTCGCCGCGAACGGTTTTAAGGCCGATTTCGTGGGCGTGGATAAATTCTGCCGCGTTAATCCGAAAGATATTATTAATGCCGTAAAGCCCGACACTTTTCTTGTAAGCGTTATGCACGCGAACAACGAAGTCGGAGTCATTGAGCCGATCGCCGAAATAGCGAAACTGCTGAATATTGAAAATGAAAAAAGGCGCTCCGCGGGGCATCCGAAAATATATTTTCACACCGACGCGGTTCAGTCGGCGGGAAAACTAAAGCTTGATGTCGCGGCGCTCGGCGTGGACATGCTTTCCATTTCGGCGCACAAGTTTTACGGCCCTAAGGGCGTGGGCGCGATTTATGTCAAAAGGGGAACCCCGGTAGAGCCTATACTTCACGGCGGCCACCATGAGCGCAACCTGCGCGCCGGCACCGAGAATATAGCCGGCATCAAAGGCATGGCAAAAGCCCTTGAGGCCGCGTGCCGCGAGCGGGAAAAGGAACAGCCGCGGCTGTATTTCTTAAGAGACAGGCTTGAAAAAGGAATCGTTGAGAAAATCCCCGAAACAACGGTCAACGGCCACTATCTTGAGAGAATTTCCGGCACGCTCAATGTCAGCTTTAAATATGTGGAAGGCGAGAGCCTGATGCTTTCATTAGACCTTGAAGGGATAGCGGCTTCTACCGGCTCGGCGTGCGCCTCAGGCAGTTCCGAGCCCTCCCATGTTTTAAAGGCCATGGGCGCCGATCCGGCCACGGCGCAGGGAGCCCTGCGTTTTTCGTTCGGGCACCAGAATACAGACGAGGATATTGACTATATACTTGAGGTCCTGCCTCGGATCGTGAGCCGCCTGAGGGCGATGTCGCCCTGGTGGGCAAAAGAGCATCCGCAGCAATAGGTTCTATGATGAATGATAAAAAAAATATCATGGTCGCTATGTCCGGCGGCGTGGATTCTTCCACGGCCGCTTTTCTGCTTAAAGAGCAGGGCTACGAAACGGTCGGAGTAACTCTTAAGCTCTGGCATTCCAACGACGACAAGCGCCGTCCCGGAGGCTGCTGCTCAACGGAAGATATTTCCGACGCGAGAAGGGTATGCAACTTTCTGGGCATCAGGCACTATGTTTTAAATATGGAAGAGGAATTTAAGTCCTGCGTGGTGGATAATTTCGCCGGCGAATATCTTTCTGGACGCACGCCGAACCCCTGTATAGTGTGCAACGAGAAAATTAAGTTCGGGCTTCTCATGCAAAAAGCCGGCCAGATGAATTTTGATTATTTCGCGACCGGGCATTACGCGAGAGTTGAAAGGGAAGCCGGTTCCTTTGTCCTTAAAAAAGGCCTGGATCAGCATAAGGACCAGTCCTATGTGCTCTACAGGCTGGGACAGAGCGAGCTTTCAAAACTTGTTCTGCCGCTTGGAGCCATGAAAAAACCCGAGGTCCGTGAGATTGCCCAAAAAAACAATATTCCCGCGGCGCACAAACCGGAGAGCCAGGAGATATGTTTTGTGGACGACGATTACGCCGATTTTCTTTCCTCGTATATTAAGGATTTCGGCTCTAAGGTAAAGCCGGGCGAAGTTGTTAACTCGGAAGGCAAAGTGCTTGGAAAACACAAAGGGCTTGTGTACTATACGGTGGGCCAGAGAAGCGGGCTTGGTATTTCTTACGAGTACCCTTTGTATGTCGTTAAGCTGGACACCAAAAACAACAGTCTTGTAGTCGGCAGGAAGCAGGAGGTTTACTCCCGTGACATGGAAGTAGAATATGTTTCCTGGGTTTCAGGCAAAGAGCCCGCGCTGCCTCTGGAGTGCGATGTCAAGATAAGGTATCTGCATAGGCAGGCGCCGGCGGTTGTTTCGTCCTGCGAAAACGGCGTTAAGGTAAATTTCAAAGAGCCTCAGATGGCGATAACTCCCGGGCAGTCGGCTGTATTTTATCGCGGTGAAACGGCGCTTGGCGGCGGTTTGATTAAATAGCCGGCCCGGCCGTCATTCCGGAAATGTTCTGTCCGGAATCCACAAAGGCCTGTCATCCCTGAGAAACACGGATCCAGTTAAACCACTGGATACCAGCTTCCGCTGGTATGACTACACAGAAAAAGTCTGCGAGGAACGAAGCAATCTCGCAGTAAAATGGTTTTGTAGCTGCGCAGCTTGCTGCGCGTTCCGTAAAGCGTCGTCATTCCGGAGAGTTTCTATCTGGAATCCACAAAGGCCTGTCATCCCTGAGAAACACGGATCCAGTTAAACCACTGGATACCAGCTTCCCAGACTGTGTCGTAACTGCCATTAACGAGGGCTTTGAGCTGTTGTCATGCTGAACGCAGTGAAGCATCTCGACGGTAACAATAACTTCGCGATCCTTCGCTAACGCTTAGGATGACATTGTGACACAGTCTGTCCGCTGGTATGACTACACGAAGAAGTTAACCGTTCACTTAAAACTTAATACTTACAACTTATAACTTAAAATATAACGAGACCCTTCACTTCGTTCAGGGTGACTTGATGTGTCTGTGAAAATCTTTCACAGCCAGGCCGCGCGTTTAGAAACGATTTACATTTCTGACGAAATATAGTATATTAAGACACAGCGTAAAATAAAATCTGCCTTCCTAAAGCCCAAAAAAATCAACAGGCTAATATATTAGGAGTGAGCAAAATAAGGAGCGGTTATGTCCAAAATTAAACAGGTAGTGGGGCGTGAAATTATTGATTCAAGAGGAAATCCGACGGTAGAGGTTGATGTAATACTTGATAACGGAGTTCTCGGCCGCGCCGCGGTTCCAAGCGGAGCTTCCACCGGCGAGCGCGAAGCCCTTGAACTGCGCGACGGCGACAAAAGCCGCTACCTCGGCAAAGGCGTTCTTAAAGCCGTGGACAATGTAAACAAAATAATCGCTCCCGCGTTGGTGGGAATGGATGTGTTAGACCAGAGAAACATAGACGCGAAGATGCTCGCGCTTGACAGAACGGATTTCAAAAGTAAGCTCGGCGCCAACGCCATACTTGGCGTGTCTCTCGCGGCGGCAAGAGCCGGTGCGAACTTTAAGAACATCCCGGTTTATGAATATGTCAGGCAGGCTTTCAATATCAGCTATACCGACTATGTCCTTCCCGTTCCCCTTATGAATATTATCAACGGCGGAGCGCATGCCGACAACAATGTTGACCTTCAGGAGTTCATGATAGCCCCTGTAGGCGCGAAATCTTTCCGGGAAGCCTTAAGGATGGGCGCCGAGGTGTTTCATAACCTCAAAAAGGTGCTCAGCAAAAAAGGTTACGCGACCAGCGTGGGCGACGAAGGCGGTTTCGCTCCCAACCTTAAATCCAACGAAGAAGCGCTTGAAGTAATTGCGGAAGCAATTAAAGCGGCAGGGTACGAGATTGGCAAAGATGTGTTGCTTGCCCTTGATGTCGCGGCCAGCGAACTTTACGAGGACGGAAAATACACTCTTGAGGGCGAGAAAACCGACAATGTCAAAACATCCGCTCAGATGGCGGACTTCTACAAGAACCTGCTCACAAAATACCCCATAATTTCCATTGAAGACGGCCTCAGCGAAAAAGACTGGGACGGCTGGAAAGTCTTGACCGACGAGCTCGGCAAAAAACTTCAGCTTGTAGGCGACGATATTTTCGTTACCAACACAAAGATATTCTCGGAAGGCATTAAAAAAGGCATCGGCAACTCAATCCTCGTGAAAGTTAACCAGATCGGTTCTCTCACGGAAACCGTCGCGGCTGTTCTTATGGCCTATAACGCGGGTTACACCGCGGTTATGTCCCACCGTTCCGGGGAAACAGAGGACACTTTCATCGCCGACCTTGCCGTGGCGCTCAATACAGGCCAGATCAAGACCGGCTCGGCCTCAAGAACGGACAGGATATGCAAATATAACCAGCTTCTGAGAATAGAAGAACAGCTCGGCTCCAAGGCCAAGTATCCCGGCAGAAGCGCCTTCAAGGGCAAATAAGCTTCGCCGTTCCGATGCGGGTTTGGAACAGGAAAATATAATGAAGATTCCCGGCCGCACAGCCTATATTATCGGTGGGGCGATAGTTCTGCTGATTTTATTCGGAAACTCAGGTTTCCGCAGGCTTGTGCGGCGCTACTGGGAAATAAACAAGCTCCAGGGTATGATAGTACAGCTTAAGAAGGAAAATGTCCTTTTAAGAAAAGAAGTTTACCTGCTTGAAAAAGATCCGTCCTATATAGAGCATATCGCGCGGCGGGAGCTTGGTTTTGTGGCCCGCGGCGAGGTTGAATACCGTTTCAAAAAGTAGTTCATTCCGAAGCCCCTCCTCTCATAAAAATGGAACAGAAACTTAAGGCCGTTTACAACACTTCCGGGAAGCAAAAGGCAAAACTTGCCGCGAGGGCTCGTTTTGCTTCGTTCATGGAGATGTCCGAGCAGAAATTCGGGCACCTTATAATTGAAACGGAAAAGGACCCGCTCTTTAAAAAATTTCTTTTTGCCGGCGGGCGCGGCGCCAGGCTGCTCAAGTATTCCAGGTTTCCCGGGGCCTCGTTTTCGTCTTCAACGATAGAGTTTAACGACGCGCTTGCCTGCGGAGGACAGCCGCTGGATGTGGAAGGTTTCAGCGAGGAAAGGGCAGGGGCGGTGGCAAGCGTCAGAAAGATAGGTCTTGAAAAATTCAGAAAATATTTCCTTGACAGCGAAGAGGCTTTGGAACCTGCTAAGCTGTGCTCAATATGCGGCATTTCCGAGCACGAACTCGCTTTGGTCATAGGGCTGGTCAACGATATAGCGGTACGAGGGGAGTTTTACCATCCTTCAGGCCTTAACCAGGAGGCCGAAAGCAATTATTTCAAGATAGCCTCTGTTGCTTATGATTCCGAGGGCTTTCCACTTATAAGTTTTTATTCCCCGAAATACGCCCAGGGCAGATATATTATTAACCGCGACACGCTTGAAGATCTTAAGCGCTCGGGATATTTCAGCGAGGCGGAATTGCCGGGGATAGAAGCGCTTGTTAACAGGCTTGAAAAAATTAACTTAAGGAAATCCACAATATTCCAGGCAGTTTCAAATATCGCTCTCCGGCAAAAGGATTATATCACTTCGGGCAATGAATGCCGGCTCGTGGAGTTCACGCAGAAAGCGCTAAGCGCCGTAATAGGGGTTGACAGCAGTATCGTCAGCAGGGCGATATACAAAAAAAGCGTTGAACTGCCGGACGGTACCGAGAAACCCATCAGCTTTTTCTTCCCGTCCAAACAAGACCTATGCTCATTTATGATCAGGGATCTTATAGGCGGCGAAACAAGCGCTCTCAGCGACGACAGGATACGCAAAATACTGGCCGGCAGGCATAACTTTGTGGTTTCAAGGAGAACCGTGGCGCTTTGCAGGAAAGAAAGCGGAATAGATACATACATTGTAAGAAGAAAAGCCAGAAAATAGGCTGTTATCCGGTTTGACGCGTTATGCACAGTATTATGTGCTATACCGCTTTGTGTCACCGGTAACAGCTATTGTTTTGCCTAAAAAACGCTCAACCGCTCGCGATCTGGCATGGTTTTTGCTCTACCCATTAAAGCGGGGCATGTAATAATACGGGCGGTGCTTACATGGTTAAGACTATCAACAAAAAAGAGATCCTGGTCGTTGACGACGAAAAAGAAATATGCAGGATGCTGGAAAAGGCTCTTAAAAATAATTACGCTGTTTCAAGCGTCGGCAACGGCGAGGACGCCATTGAATTTGTCAGCAAAAGAAAACCCAGGCTTGTGATACTTGATTTAAAACTGCCGGGTAAAAACGGAGCGGAGACATTAAGCGAGCTAAAGAAAAAAAGCGATTCTTTGCCGGTTATTTTGATATCCGGAATAAACGGAGCCAGCGCTGACGGATCCAGAGAGGCCGGCGCCGACGGTTTTATGGCAAAGCCCCTTGATATGAACAAACTTTCAAAACTCGTGAGCCGGCTGGTTGGCGGCGATGTGGATTCTGTCTCCGGCCTGCCTTTGGCGATGGAGCCTTTTCTAAAAAGCGCGCTTAACGATATAGAGGATAAAAAAGTGGATTTAAACGGCGCGGTTAACAGGGTTATGAACAAATATATTAATTACCTGATCAGGAAATATAACAAAAACATTCATTGAAACGCAAGGGGCCGCGTATCATGGAAAAAGCTAAAATTATTGTAATAGACGACGATGAATCTATCTGTCGCCTCTGCCAGAAAATATTTGAGCGCGAAGGCTATGCGGCCGCGTTTTTTACTCAAAGCCTTGATGCTGTGGACCGCCTTAAGAAAGAACACTTTGATGTCGCCCTGATTGATCTCAGTATGCCCGGTAAAAATGGAATTGAAGTTATAAAAGATATTAAGGTGATATCGGAAGACACTTCGGTTCTTGTTATGTCGGCGTTTCCCACCGTTGAGAGCGTCGTGGAAAGCATGAAGCTTGGAGTCTGCGACTACATTTCAAAGCCCTTTGAGATTCAAGACCTCTCCGAAAAAGTGAGGCAGTGCCTTCAGGAGCACAAATTCACCTGCGATATCCGCGATACCCAGGACCTGACCCGCCTCTACGAACTCAGCAGGGCGGTGGGCTCTTCCATGGAACCGTCCGAACTGCTGGATCATGTTTTAAATATCGCCATAAAATCGGTGGGGGCCGACGGCGGATTAATTTTGCTTGTAAACGAGAACAGCGCAAAACTTGAGCTGGGGCATATCGTGAAAGTGGATAACAAAGCCGCCGAAAAGATAAGGAAAATCGGCATAGAAAAGATGGGAAAGTATGATTCCTACCGTGATGAATTTTACTTTATTATTCAGGACAGGGATTTAGAGAAAAATCACTCAATAAAGAACCTGCTGACACTCCCGCTTAAGATCGGCGACGAGATCGTGGGCCTGATGTGCCTTGCGGTGGGATGCTGCGAGCGGATAATAAATAAAAGAGACCTCCGCTTTCTGTCTATCTTCGCGGCGAATCTGGGGGTCACCGTCAAAGAGCTGCGGCTCCGCGGAAAAATCAAGGAAGTGGAAAAGATTAAATCCGAGTTTCTCAATAATGTCACCCATGAACTATGGACTCCTTTAACAGCTTTGCAGGGTGGGGTTGAACTGATGTTTGAGGGTGTGGGCGGCGCGCTGAACGATAAAGGAAGGGCGCTTGCTGAAATCTGCCGCAGAAACACATCAAAAATAGTTTCTCTTGTGTCGGATATTGTGGAATTTTCAAAGATTCAGTCCGGCTCCGAGAAGTACGACAACAGAAAATTGTCCTTAAACGATCTTATCTACGAAATACTTGACGAACTTAAGGATTTCGCCAAAGAAAAAAGTATTGATATCAACAGGCGCTTACACGATAAGCTTCCTTTCCTTGACGCTGACCCCGGTAAAATAAAAACGGCGCTGATTAATGTCATAGGCAACGCGATAAAGTTCACTCCCAAAGGCGGGGTTGTGGAAATAGTATCAAAGCCCGGGGCTGAAGATGATATACATATAACTGTAACCGATTCCGGGGCCAGGATACCGGAACGCGAGAGAGCCAGAGTTTTTGAGTCATTCTATCAGGTAGACGGCAGCGCCAGCCGTGAACATTGCGGGCTTGGCATCGGGCTTGCCGTTACAAAGACGATAGTGGAAAAGCACAACGGCAAAATATGGCTTGAATCCGGAGCCGATTCCGGCAACAGTTTCCACATTTCCCTGCCTTTCATCAACAAAGAAGCTCTGCAATAACCACGGCCAATAATCCTCCAACAATGCAACGCGGTCGTTCCGATTTCCCGCAGGGAGAGAAGAATATCGTCGTTGGATGAGAAACGAGACCCTTCACTTCGTTCAGGGTGACTTTACATGTTCGGTGCAATCTTCACCGTCACGCCCCGGGCACTACCTGATGCCGGTTATTCCCGCGATTGACAAAAACCTTCCATTGTTCTATAATCTACCCACATTCCTGGCTGAAACGCTTCCAGAATAAATCTGAAAACAATATCAAGAAGCGGTGTTACGGGCTGATTTTTTTACCTATTTGTTTATAGCGATGAAAATTGCCGCCCGGGCTTAGCAGGAGACTAAAAGGAGAGAAGTCATGTTGAAAGTAAGAAGTTTGTTGTTTGGTATTTCTGCCATGCTTTTGGGATCAACAGCTTTTGCCGGTGAATCAGACCTGATCCTTCCGGACTTAAGCTCGGTCAGTTTTCTCGGCGGCGTCAGCGGAGCGGCACTGCTTAAATGGGGCATCTTCATTTGCGTTTTCGGCCTCCTGTTCGGGCTTTACCAGTTCTTAAGCATCAAAAGGCTTCCGGTGCATAAATCAATGAAAGAAATATCGGAGCTGATTTATGAGACCTGCAAAACCTATCTTATTACGCAGGGTAAGTTCATCCTTATGCTTGAGGGTATGCTTGCCGCGATTATAATAATATATTTCGGTTACCTCAGGCATTTTGACGCCATGACCGTGGCCATAATCATAGCGTGCAGTTTAATCGGCATCATGGGAAGCTACGCCGTGGCCTGGTTCGGCATGAGGATAAACACCTACGCCAACTCGCGCACGGCTTTCGCCAGCCTTAAGGGCATGCCGTTCAAAGTTTACGAAATTCCGCTCCAGTCCGGCATAAGCATCGGAATGCTTCTTATAAGCATTGAACTGCTTGTCATGCTCGGGATACTGCTCTTCATAGATCCGTCTTACGCAGGCCCCTGCTTTATCGGTTTTGCTATCGGCGAATCCCTCGGCGCCTCGGTTCTGCGTATCGCCGGAGGAATTTTCACGAAAATAGCGGATATCGGCTCCGATCTCATGAAAATTGTGTTCAATATTAAAGAAGACGATGCCAGAAATCCCGGAGTTATAGCTGACTGCACCGGCGACAATGCCGGCGACTCTGTTGGTCCCACGGCCGACGGTTTTGAAACATACGGAGTCACGGGCGTCGCGCTTATATCTTTTATCGTGCTCGCCGTCAAAGACCCTGTGCTTCAGGTTCAGCTGCTGGTCTGGATATTCGCCATGAGGCTCGCTATGCTTATCGCCAGCGCGGTTTCCTACTGGATTAACTCGTTTATCGCCAAGATTCGTTTTGAGAAAGCCGAGGTTATGAACTTTGAATCTCCTCTCACATCTCTGGTTTGGATTACCTCAATTGTTTCAGTCGGCCTGACCTATTTCCTTTCCTATATGCTGATTCCGGGGCTTGGCGACGGAACGCTGTGGTGGAAACTTTCATCAATTATTACCTGCGGAACAATAGCGGGCGCCGTAATACCGGAACTGGTTAAGATATTCACCTCCACGGAAAGCGCGTTTGTCAAAAATGTAGTAAACTCCTCGCGCCACGGCGGAGCATCGTTGAATATCCTCGCCGGTCTTACCGCGGGAAACTTCAGCGCCTACTGGATGGGGCTTGCCATAATGGGCCTTATGTCTATCGCCTACCTGGTCAGCCTCGCGGGCCTCGGTTCCATAATGCTCGCTCCGGCCGTGTTCTCGTTCGGCCTTGTGGCTTTCGGTTTCCTTGGCATGGGCCCTGTTACCATAGCCGTTGACTCTTACGGCCCGGTCACCGACAACGCCCAGTCTATTTACGAACTCTCGCTCATTGAAACCATACCTAACATCAAAGAAGAAATTAAAAAGGACTTCGGATTTGAGCCCAACTTTGACAAATCCAAGCACAACCTTGAGGCAAACGACGGCGCCGGCAACACTTTCAAGGCTACCGCGAAACCGGTTCTTATCGGCACCGCGGTTGTGGGCGCGACAACGATGATTTTCTCCATCATTGTTATGCTTACCACCGGCCTTGATCCGGCTAAGGTCGCCAACCTCTCTATTCTTCATCCCCCGTTCCTGCTCGGCCTTATTATGGGTGGAGCCGTGATATACTGGTTTACCGGCGCCGCGAATCACGCGGTTGCCAGCGGCGCTTATAAAGCCGTTGAATTCATCAAGGCCAATATGAAACTTGACGGAGTGGTTAAAGCCTCTATAGAAGACAGCAAGAAGGTCGTGGAAATCTGCACCGTTTACGCGCAGAAGGGAATGCTGAACCTTTTCCTTGTGATATTCTTCAGCACTCTCGCTTTTGCCTGCCTTGAGCCGTATTTCTTCATAGGCTACCTGATTTCAATAGCGCTCTTCGGGCTTTTCCAGGCTATATTTATGGCCAACGCCGGCGGCGCATGGGATAACGCGAAAAAGGTTGTAGAAGTTGATATGAAGGAAAAAGGAAGCGAGCTTCATAAAGCTACCGTTATCGGCGACACTGTCGGCGATCCTTTCAAGGATACCTCTTCGGTCGCCATGAACCCGATAATCAAGTTCACGACGCTTTTCGGTATGCTTGCCCTTGAACTGGCGGTTGTAGTCAACTCTACAAACAGGCCTCTGACTCTCGCGCTCTCGGCCGTATTTTTCGCCGTTTCGCTTGTTTTCGTGGTCAGGTCCTTCACGCAGATGAGAATAAAATAAGCCGTAAATCGCAAATTTAATTTAAAAAAGGAGGCCTTTTTTTAAGGCCTCCTTTTTTATTTTCAGCTATTGAATAGAACTGCTAATTATGTTATATTTACCCTGTTGCTAAACAGGGCAAATAACGGTTTTTGAATATCTTGGAGGCGCGATGGCAAGGAAAACATTTCTTAATTTGTTTTGTTTTAGCCTGGCCGTTTTTTTATTTTACGGATGCGGCGAGCGCGAAGTAAACAAGATAAGTTTTGAGAAAAGAGAAAAAACCGATGTAATAAAAAAGCCGGATAACGGCAAAGAGCCGATTACGGTTGCCGTAGGCGGAATGATAACCCCCAAAGAGGGATACATATTTTACAGGGATTTTGTTGATTTTGTTGGAAAGATGGCAGGCCGGCCCATTAAATACATTGATGCCGGAACATACGAGGAACTCAACAGCAAATTGAAGCACCGGAAGGTGGATCTGGCGTTTGTCTGCGCCGGGCCGTATGTTGAAGGCCACTCCGATTTTGGTTTGGAGCTTTTGGCGGCCCCTCAGGTAAAGGGCAAAAGCGTTTATTATGCCTATATTATTGTGCCAAAGAACAGCCATGCCAGGAGCCTCAGGGCTTTAAGAGGCAAGAAATTCGCGTTTACGGACCCTTCGTCCAATACTGGGAAAATAGTGCCTGAATACATGCTCAGGCAGATGAAAGAGACCCCCGAGTCGTTTTTCGGCAAAGTCATTTACACTTACGGGCATGATAAATCAATAGAAGCCGTTGCCGACGGCCTTGTGGACGGGGCCTCCGTTGACAGCCTTATATGGGAATATATGGACAAAAAAAGCAAAGGAGAGATATCCGCGAAAACACGCATTGTTGAAAAGTCCCAGCCTTACGGAATACCTCCGCTTGTGGTCAGGAAAGGGATAGATCCGGAGCTCAAGGCAAAAATAAAGGGCATATTTTTAAACGCTCACAATTATCCCGAATGCGAGAAACTGCTTGAAGGTATGATGATAGAAAAATTCATTGATATTGACGACAGCGCCTACGATTCGGTCCGCGACATTAAAAAATTTATAGAAAAAAATAAAAAATGATAAGAAAACTTATCGCCTCAATAAACTTAAGAAGCAAAATAATGATCGCGAACATAGGGCTCATTGTGCTCATGGGCGCGATCGTTATCGGTTTTGTCAGGACAGCTGTGGCCGACAAACTGCTCGGGGAAGTGCAGAAGAGGGGTATTTCCGTCTCCCTTGACCTGGCTGACGAGTCCATAAACTTCCTGCTTGCCGATAAACTGGACCAGCTCCAGCTTTTATTTGAATCAAGGCGGCAGAGACAGCCGGATATTGAATATATCTTTCTGGCTGACGGGCGAAATGCCGTAAGCGTACACACCTTTAAAGACGGTTTTCCCTCCGCCTTGAAAGACACAAACACCCCGAAAGATTTACTTAAGGATTATCAGTTAGAGCAGTTGGAGGCCGACGGCAACAGAATAATAGATGTCGCGGTTCCACTTTTCAGAGGGGAAATAGGGGTTTTGCGTGTCGGAATATCTCTGAGATCCATCAATGAAACGGTTTCGCGCATAACCGGGGTGCTGGAGCTGATCGTTTTAATAGTTGTAATCGCGGCTATTCTGGCCGCGGTCGTGCTGTCAAATGTTATCACCAGGCCCGTTTATGAGTTTATCAGAGTTACGAAAGGGATCGGTGAGGGAAAACGCGAAAAAGTTGTAATGGACAGAAATGACGAACTCGGCCGGCTCGGCGCGGCGTTTAATAATATGATAGACGACCTGAACCAGACCACCATATCAAAAAATTATTTCAGCAGCATTATTTCCAATATGATGGATACCCTTATCGTGACCGACGCCAGCGGCAGAATAGAGGTTGCCAATAAGGCGCTTCTGGGCCTATTGGGTTATTCCGAAAAGGAACTTTGCGGAAAGAATATTGAGATCATAGACGGCGATGACCCTGAGAAACGCGCGAAAGGGCTCAGGAAACTTATAAGCTCCGGTTCTGTTTTCGGTGAAGAAAAGATTTACCTCGCCAAAGACGGCACCAAAATCCCGGTTTCGCAGGCGGCCTCAGTTATGTTTGGCGGGCAAATGTCGGTGAGCGGGATAATATACGCGGCCCAGGACCTGCGGGAGAGAAAACGCTCGGATAAGGAAAAAGAGAGAATGGCTCAGCAGCTGATAGAGTCCGAAAAGATGTCGGCGATAGGCAGGCTGTCCGGAGGTATCGCCCATGATTTCAATAATCTTTTGACCGCTATTCAGGGGTATGTTGAACTGCTCCTGATAAAAACCACCCAGGATAACCCGATATACCCGGAACTGCACGAGATTCATCAGGCGGCGATCAGGGCCACAAGCCTTACTAAAAGGCTTCTTGTGTTCAGCCGCAATAAGCCGTTTCATGCAAAGCTCGTCAACCTCAACGACTCCATTGCTAACATGAAGTATATGATTGAGCGGATAATAGGCGAAAATATTAAAATATCCACGGAACTTCAGGGCGATCTTATGCCGGTACTCGTGGATGAAGATAATGTGACCCAGATATTGATGAATTTGTCCGCGAACGCCAAGGATGCCATGCCCAGCGGAGGAGAAATAACCATAAGAACCGAGAATGTAAAACTAAATGAAGAAGAGTCGCTTTCCATTCCGGGCTCATCAGTCGGCAGCTTCGTAAGGCTTTCAGTTGAGGATACGGGAAGCGGCATTGACGGGGAGACGCTAAAGCATATTTTTGAACCGTTTTTTACGACCAAGGCGACCGGCAAGGGAACCGGGCTGGGGCTTTCCGTTGTTTACGGTATTGTCAAACAGCACAACGGCTGGATAAATGTTTACAGCACCCCGGACTGCGGCACGATCTTTAAAATTTATTTTCCCGCGAGTGAGGGAGTCGCCGCGACAAAGGAGCCGGTAGTTCCCGCGGAGTCTTCGGCGGGGGCCAGGGGGAAAAAAATACTTCTGGTTGAGGATGAAAAAGTGGTTAAGGATTTTGCCGTCAAAGTTCTTAAGAAATACGGTTTTCAGGTGGTTGAGGCATCCTCAAAAATGGAGGCGCTGGAGGTTTTTAACAGGGAAAACGGAAAATTTGATTTAATTTTCAGCGATTCGGTTCTCCCCGACGGGACCGGCGTTGAGCTCATTGAGTACATAAAGGCAAGCCACCCCTGGATACCGGTTCTCTTGACGAGCGGGTACTTTGACAAAAAGTCGCAGTGGGATACCGTCAACAAAAAGGAATACCGGTTTGTTCAGAAACCCTACACCATAGATGCTTTGCTCAAAGCCCTTGACATATTGCTTCCCTGACAAATTTCGCGTATTTGATTTAAAAGCCGTCTTTTTTGTATCATAAGGGCAACACGGGCAGCCGACAGAATAACAAAGGTTTTTAGAAAAGGAGAAAGTTTAAAATGTACAAGCTTGTATTGATCAGGCACGGTGAAAGCGTTTGGAATAAGGAAAACAGGTTTACCGGATGGACCGATGTGGATCTCTCGGAAAAAGGCATTCAGGAGGCAGGGAAAGCCGGGCGCTACCTGAAAAAAGAGGGGTATACTTTTGACATCGCGTTTACTTCGGTTTTAAAAAGAGCTATCCGCACGCTCTGGATAATATTGGACGAGATGGATTTAATGTGGATTCCTCAGGTCCGTTCCTGGCGCCTTAACGAGAGGCATTACGGCAGCCTGCAGGGCTTAAACAAGTCTGAGACCGCCGCGAAATACGGCGACGACCAGGTCCTGATCTGGAGAAGGGCTTACGATATCGCTCCACCTCCTCTTGAGGCGAATGACGAGCGTTACCCGGGCAACGATCCCAAATACAAAGATTTAAGCAGGAAAGAATTGCCGCTGACCGAGTGCCTTAAAGATACCGTTGACCGTTTCCTGCCGTTCTGGCACGAACAGATTGCCCCCGCGGTTAAATCCGGGAAAAAAGTGGTGGTTGCGGCTCACGGGAACAGCTTAAGAGCACTGGTAAAATATCTGGACAATATTTCTGACGATCAGATAATAAAGCTGAACATTCCTACCGGCATGCCGCTTGTCTACGAGCTTGACGATAACCTTAAACCGATAAAAAGCTATTATATCGGCGACCCGGAAGAAGTTAAAAAAGCCATGGAAGCCGTGGCAAACCAGGGCAAGGCAAAGAAATAATTATAGTATCGGGAGCATTCAATGAGGACATTTATCCGCCACCCTTCAGATATACCGCTTGAGATCCATTTTGATCCTGCCCTGCAGAAAAGCCTTAACTACATCAGGAATATCAGCTCCAGCGGCGTCTGTTTTTCTTCAAGCGAACCGCTCAAGGAAGGGGCGGTTATAACGGTAAAAATACCGGTCATCAAGCCTCCCTTTGAGACGCTGGCAAAAGTGGTCTGGTGCCGTCCCGACGGCAACAAGTACGATGTTGGCGTTGAGTTTATTGGCGGCGACGATATGTTTAAAGTTAAAATGGTGGAACAGGTCTGCCATATAGAACACTACAGGCAGGAAGTCTTAAGGAAGGAAGGCAGGGCGATTTCCGGCACGGAAGCGGCCGCGGAGTGGATAAGCAAATTTGCCGAAAACTTCCTTGAAGAAGAACTGAAAAAAATAGGCTGAAAAATGCTTGTAAGAAAACTCAATAGCTGCAAAGAATTCATCGCGGGCGACAATACCATCCTGCGAGAGATGCTCCATCCACGCAAAGAAAACCTCAAGCTCCGCTACAGCCTGGCCCACGCGGTTGTTCCCAAAGGCAAGACAACCTATCTGCATAAGCTTAAAACTTCGGAAGTGTATTTTATCCTGAAAGGACGCGGCAAGATGTTTATTAACGGGAAGTCCGCGCCTGTCCGGGAAGGAGACACTGTCTATATTCCTCCCAATGCCCGTCAATGCATAAGAAATACCGGCAGAGCGGCTCTTAAGTTCATCTGTATTGTTGACCCAGCCTGGAGAAAAGCTGATGAGAAAGTCCTTTAGGCCATGAACTCTCAATGAAGAATATTTTTGCGGTTGCCCTTATATTTCTGAGCGGAACCCTTTTTGCGAGTCCGGGCATGATGGATGTCTCGCGCCTGCCAGACAGGTTCGCGAAAGCCGATGTGGCTTTTCTTGACAGGGTTAACAGCGGCAAAGCTATTGAGGCCCTTGAACTTTACAGGGCGATATATTCCAGGATTCCCAAAGATTCGGAGGCGGCCTGGCGGGTTTCAATGGCCTGTTATTTCGTCGGGTTTAATATATCCAGAAACAAGGATGAAAGAATAAAACTTTTTGCCGAGGGAAGGGACGCGGGGCTCGCCGCGGCAGAGTATAACCCGATTTCTACCGAGGCGCATTTCTGGGCCGCTGTAAATATGGCCCTTTACGGCCAGGAAGTTGGCGTGCTTAAGATGCTTTTTACTCTCGGTGCCATAAAAGAGCACCTTGAAAAAAGCCTGGAGTTAGACCCGAAATACGCGTACGGCGGAGCAAGCAGAATATTGGGTAAAATAGACGAAAGCCTTCCCGAGGTATTGGGAGGCAGCAAAGAAAGGGCCAGGCGCTACTATGAAAAGGCCATTGGCTACGCGCCCGATGAGCCGCTTAATTATCTGTTTCTCGCCAGGATACTCAAGGAGCATTTTAAAGACAAGCCCCGCGCGATAAAAGTCGCTTCCGCCGGGCTGGACTGCAAAATAGAAGAGCCCTACCGCTTTGAATCCTTTGAGGCTTTGCGGCTTTTAAAAGAGTTTCTGGGCGACGCCGGCACGGTGCCGGAAAAATATCTTAAAAATTGATCCTGCCGCGCGGTATATAGTATAATGAAAGAGAGGGGAAACAGCCAATCTTTTCAGGACGGGAGGGTGCCATGCCTGTTCAAATTATTGTCTATCAGGGCAAGAAGATCCTGTATGCCAATTACGAGGGCCTGAAATCGGCCGAAAAGGTCATGGAGACGCTGGCTGAGTTTGAAAGTGTTTTAAAGAGTCAGAAAGAAAAGATTCTTGTGCTTGCCAATTACAAGGATACATTTGTCTCGCCCGCGTTTATTAATCAGATGAAATCGTTGAGCAAAACCGTTTTTCCGGAAAAAGTGGAAAAATCCGCTGTTTTTGGGCTGGATGGAATGAAAAAAATGCTTTTCCAGGCTTATCTGGTTGTCACGCGCGACAGCATGAAAGCTTTTGGCAGCGAAGAGGAAGCAAAAAAGTATTTAATCGGATCATGAATCGCGCCATAATGTAAAGCCGGGCAGATAGGGGGCAGGGCCAAGGGGACGGTTATATGAGAAAGATTTTAATAGTTGACGACGATGCCATTCTGGGCGAGCTTCTGGGAAACATGCTGGAGAGCAACGGGTACAGCGTAGATTGCGCCCTAACAGGCACCGAGGGCCTGAACTATGCCAAAAGAAATATGCCGGCCCTGATAGTCCTTGATATTGAACTGCCGGATATAAACGGAATAGATGTGTTGAAAGAATTGAAGTCCGCGGATGAAACAAAGAACATTCCCGTGCTGATGAGCTCGGCAAGCGATCTTTCGTCGGCTTTAGAGGCGGCAAAAAATATCGGGGCTGCCGGATATATCACAAAACCCTTCAAGAAAGAAATAATACTGCACAAAATCGTAGAACTCGTAGGCAAATAGACGAAAGTTTGACCGTAACTAAAAACATATTGTATAATAAACAGAATTTTATTATTGCCGAGGTGGCGGAACTGGCAGACGCACAGGACTTAAAATCCTGAGCTCCTCCGGGGGCGTGTGGGTTCAATTCCCACCCTCGGCAATTGTTTTATGACGATAAAAGCCAAATTTATAAGCAGATGTAACTTTAACCAATTTTAGCGAATTTTAACGATTTTGAACCTCAAATGGACACTTTTTGGACACTAATAATCAGGCATTAATCTTTCAGTGTTGTGCTAAATTTAGGAAGCTACCTGATTAGGCTATATCTATATAGTTGATGATGCTGGTCTCGAAAACCGGGGTACCCCTTTCGGGTACCGTGGGTTCAAATCCCACCCTCTCCGTTGATTTTTCATATTTTACCCGACATTCCAGCATTTGTGGCAGATTTGTGATACATACAATTCATTTAATTTGAAAATATTTGTGTAAGGAAAAATTATGCTATTGTCAAAAAGAGCTCTAGGTATCTTACCTTCCGCGACTCTCGCTATCGATGCGAAAGCAAAAGCGTTAAAAGCTCAAGGAATTGATGTGATAAGTTTCGGTACTGGAGAACCTGATTTTGACACGCCTGAAAATATAAAAGAAGCTGCAAAAAAGGCGATTGATGAAGGCTTTACAAAGTATTGCCCAGTAGGTGGAACTCCTGACCTAAAAGACGCGATTATCGCTAAATTTAAAAATGATAATAACCTTGAATACACAGCTGACCAGATAATAGTTTCGTGCGGTGCCAAGCATTCACTATATAACCTCTTTCAGGCAGTCCTTAATCCTGGTGACCAGATAATCATCCCTGCGCCTTATTGGGTATCATATCCCGATATGGCAAAGCTTGCCGGCGCGAAAGCCAAGATCGTGAAAACGAATGAATATTCAGGTTTTAAAATGACGGTCGAACAGCTCAAGAAAGCCGTTGGCAAGAAAACAAAAGCAGTGATAATCAATTCTCCATCAAACCCAACTGGTGCGGCTTATACGCCTGAAGAGCTTAAAAAACTTGCTCAAGTGTGTCTTGAAAACAATCTTCTTATAATTGCGGACGATATTTATGAAAAGCTTGTCTATGGAGGTTTTAAGTTTTCGTCTATCGCAACCGTTTCACCCGAAGTCAAAGCCATAACTGCAGTCGTTAATGGTGTTTCTAAATCATACTCGATGACAGGATGGCGAATAGGTTACACTGCTGGCCCGAAAGAAATAATAACAGCTATGACTAATATTCAGAGTCAGTCCACTTCTAACCCTACATCAATAGCTCTTAGGGCTTCGGCTGAAGCCCTTAAGGGACCGCAGGAAAGCGTTGAGATGATGAGAAAGGAATTTGAGGCTCGCAGAAATTACATTTACAGCAGACTTAATTCGATACGAGGGGTCAAGTGCTTCAATCCGGAAGGTGCTTTCTACGTTTTTCCTAACATAAAAAAACTCCTCGGTAAATCCTACTCTGGCAAAACTATTATGACCGCTACCGAATTTGCCGAATATCTGCTTGAGAAAGCCCGTATAGCAGTTGTTCCTGGAGACCCTTTCGGTGCACCTGGTTACATAAGGCTTTCTTACGCGACTTCCATGAGCAATATTAAAAACGGATTGGATAGATTTGAATTAGCTATAAGCGATAAATAGGAGTTGATTAACGACTGAAAGTCCTATTATCTATCCTTGTCTTTTGCTTGAAATATCTACGAAAAAGAGTTACAATCAGCATGTTATGGCACTAGATACAATTTGGGGGATAAATCCTATTTAAATTATAAACCACATTGTTCTAAATAAACGATGTGGTTTTGTTATTTATTGATAGTAGGACTGGAATAATCTATGACAAATAAAAAAGAACTATCAGAAAGAGACATCTGCACTAAGTTCATTCTGCCCGCTCTTGTAAAAGCCGGATGGGATGTTGAAAAACAAATCAGAGAGGAAGTTTCCTTCACTGCCGGCCGAATATTCGTTAAAGGCAATAAGACAGTAAGGGGAGAAGGCAAACGGGCTGATTTTATCCTTTATCTTAAGCCGAATATTCCAATAGCAATAATTGAGGCAAAAGATAACAATTATCCGATAGGCGCTGGTTTACAGCAGGCGCTTAACTACGCAAAGATTTTGGATATACCAATAGCATTCAGTTCAAATGGCGATGGTTTTGTGCAGCACGATTGCTCGGGATATTTCTCTGCGCCGGAAAAGCAGTTATCTATCAATGAATTTCCTTCCCCTGATGAACTCTGGAAAGTATATAAAAAGTACAAGGGCATAGAAACCCCTAAACAAGAAAATATAGCTTTATATGATTACCATTTTGACGGTTCCGGCAGAGCCCCTAGATATTATCAGCAAATAGCGATAAATCGCACTGTCGAAGCTATTGCAAAAGGTCAAAATAGAATCCTTCTTGTTATGGCAACAGGAACGGGTAAAACCTATACCGCATTTCAGATTATATACCGGCTTTGGAAAAGCGGAACAAAGAAAAGAATCCTATTTTTAGCCGACCGCAATGTCCTTATTGATCAGACCAAACGAAACGATTTTAAGCATTTTAAAGATAAAATGACAGTCATTAGAAAGAAAATAATAGATAAAGCTTTTGAAATCTATTTAGCTCTGTATCAAGGGTTAACCAATTATGATGAAGATAAAGATGCCTATAGACAGTTTAAACCGGACTTTTTTGATTTGGTAATAGTAGATGAGTGTCACCGCGGAAGCGCGGCAGAGGACAGCGCATGGCGCGAAATACTTCAATATTTCCATTCCGCAACACAAATCGGCCTTACAGCAACCCCTCGCGAAACCAAAGAAATCTCAAACATCGAATATTTTAAGGAACCAATCTATACCTATACGCTTAAGCAGGGCATTGAAGACGGGTTCCTGGCCCCCTATAAGGTAATCCGCGTAGGCTTCAATGTGGATTTGGAAGGGTACAGGCCCGAGGCAGGCAAAAGGGATGCAGAAGGCAATGAGGTTCCGGATAGAGTATACAACACAAAAGATTTTGACAAAAACCTTGTCATAGATGAACGTACAAAAATGGTAGCCAAAAAAGTTACTGAATATTTAAAGAAAACAAACCGGTTCGATAAAACCATAATATTTTGTATAGATGTAGAACATGCCAGCAGAATGCGGCAGGCAATTATTAACGAAAACGCAGATTTGGTAAGAGAAAATAGTAAATATGTTATGCGAATAACCGGTGACGATATAGAAGGTAAAAGAGAATTGGATAATTTTATTAATCCTGAAGAAAAGTACCCTGTCATTGCCACTACTTCCAAACTAATGTCCACCGGGGTTGACGCTCAAACCTGTAAACTTATTGTGCTTGATTCAAACATAAACTCTATGACAGAGTTTAAGCAGATTATCGGTCGCGGCACGCGCATAAGAGAAGATTTCAATAAAACGTTTTTTACTATAATGGATTTTCGCAATGTAACCGACCAGTTTGCCAACCCTTCTTTTGACGGATACCCCGTAATGATTAAAAGAATTATGGCAGAACAACCTATTACGGATGAGATCATTAACAATGAAGATGTTTCAATAGATCCTGAAACAGGTAAAGCAATAAATTTTGACCAAAAAGAAAGCGTCAACTATCCAATCAAACCTGAAATTATCCAGGGCGGGCTTGTTATGGCTGAGCCGCAGAGCAAAGTATATATAGCCGGTGTTGATGTTTCCGTGCTTAACGAGCGAGTGCAGCACTTAGACTCTCACGGAAAGCTTATTATTGAAAGCTTAAAAGATTTCACCAAAGCAGGTATCATTAAAGAGTTCCGTTCCCTTAATGATTTCCTGACACGCTGGAACAGTACAACCAAAAAGAAAGCCATTATTGACGAATTGGAAGCGCATGGAGTTATTCTAGAGAACCTCAAAGAAGAAGTAGAAAAAGATTTGGATGTATTTGACCTTGTTTGCCATGTTGCCTGGGATATGCCCGCGCTTACGCGGCATGAAAGGGCTGAAAATGTTAAAAAGCGCAACTATTTCACAAAGTACGGCGAAAAGGCGCGCATAGTAATAGATGCCCTGTTAGATAAATATGCAGATGAGGGAATAGAAAATATAGAGGATTTGTCAGTATTAAAGATAGACCCCTTTAACAATATCGGCACCCCTACGGAAATAGTCAATATCTTTGGCGGCAGAGATGCTTATATGAATGTTATCAAGGAACTTGAAAATCAACTTTACAGGACGGCATAAATGAAGAACATCGGGAATATTATTAAGAAGCTGCAAAACATCATGTGGAAAGATCAAGGCGTATCCGGAGACGCTCAGCGCATTGAACAACTTGGCTGGATGATAAGTCTTAAAATACTTGATGACAAAGATAAAGAGCTTGAGCTTCTGAATGACAAATATGTTTCACCCATGCCCAAAAAACTACAATGGCGAAACTGGGCAGCTGATGATGAGGGCATGACAGGTGAAGAACTTAAAGAGTTTGTTGACACTAAGCTTATTCCACAACTTAAGAACCTTGATATAAGCTCAGGAAATAAGAGGGCTCTTATTATTCGTGAAATATTTGACGGTACAAATAACTACATGAAGAACGGCACAATTATCAGGCAAGTTATTAACGAGCTAAATCAAATAGATTTCAATAATTCGGAAGACCGCCATATTTTTGGCGATATATACGAAACAATCCTTCTCGACCTTCAAAACGCGGGGAAATATGGTGAATTTTATACGCCCCGCGCCATTACGGAGTTAATTACTGAAATGGTCAATCCCCGTTTGGGCGAAAAGGTTCTGGATCCTGCTTGTGGGACAGGAGGCTTTTTAACCAGTGCTATTGAGAATATTCGCAAACAGGATATAAAGGGTGTTAATGACCTCAAAATTCTTGAAAAGACCATTCACGGCATGGAATTTAAGCCTTTGCCGTTTATGCTCTGTGTTACAAACCTAATTTTGCACGATATTGAAGTCCCGAATATAGATTATACAGACAGCTTAAACAGGGAATATACTTCAATAGGACAAAAAGATAAAGTAGATGTAATCCTTGCTAATCCTCCTTTCGGCGCGTCTGTTGCAGATGGTGTCGAAACGAACTTCCCGCAGAACTACCGCACTACTGAAAGCGCTGATTTGTTCTTACTGCTTATGGTTCGGTATTTAACTGATAGAGGCCGGGCAGGTATAGTATTGCCGGATGGTTCATTGACAGGGGATGGAGTCAAGCAGCGTATCCGTCAACATTTATTGGAGAATTGCAACCTGCATACAATAGTAAGACTGCCGAGCTCAGTTTTTCAACCTTACGCAAGTGTGGCCACAAACCTGCTTTTCTTTGATAAAGGAAAGTCTACTAAAGAAACCTGGTACTGGGAACACAAACTGCCCGAAGGCGTAAAAGCCTACAACAAAACCAGGCCAATCCAGAAAAACGAATTTGAAGGTCTCGAAAAATGGTGGAAAAAACGCAAAGAAAACGAGCAGGCATGGAAAGTGTCAATAGAAACCATTGTTTCCAACGGCTATAACCTCGATATAAAAAACCCTCATATTGCAGAAGCAGAACATTCCTATTCAAGTAAAGAGCTTGTAGATATGTTGCACGACTCTTTTCGTAAGAGTGATATACTTCTTGAAAAACTAAAGAAGGAACTAGGTAATGGCTAAGCGGCAAAAAACAAATATCGGGCAGTTTCTAAAAGAACGGGAAGGAAGGTACGATCCCGCGGATTCTGCCGTGCTAAACCTGCAAAGGCTGAATAAAATTGACTTTTCCGGTGAGATACATCTTTCCGATAAAGGCTCAAAAACAGACATGATTATTGTTGAGCCCGGGGACTTTGTTATTTCAGGAATCAATGTTTCAAAAGGCGCCCTGTCTGTTTATCATGGTAAGGAGCCGATTACTGCCACAATTCATTACTCGTCCTACATTTTAGATAAGAAAAAGATTGACATTGAATATTTCAAACGCTTCGTCACAAGCCAGTCTTTCGTCCAGGCATTAAAAGACCAGGTAAAAGGCGGTATAAAAACAGAAATCAAACCGAAACATTTTCTTGCACTCGAGATTGACCTGCCGGATATTGATGTTCAAAAAGATGTCGTTTCATTTTTCGGCAAAATAGAAAATGAAATGAGCGAATTAACTGGTGAAATCTCTAATCAACAATCTTATTTGAAACAATTGCGCCAGCAGGTTTTGCAGGAAGCCATTGAAGGGAAACTGACAGCCATGTGGCGTAAGGAACATCCAGAACTTATCAGCGGTGAAAATCACGCTTCAAAACTACTTGAAAATATCAAAGCTGAAAAAGAAGTACTTATTAAAGAAAGTAAAATTAGCAAAGAAAAACATACTTCAATAATCAATGACACTAAAAAACCATTTGATTTGCCTAATGGCTGGGAATGGTGTAGGTTGGGCGAGATAATATATGATTTACCTAGGAATGGATATTCACCTAAAGCAGTAACATATGAAACAAAAACAAAAAGCTTAAAGCTGGGAGCTACAACATATGGTTTTTTTGATCCAACAAAGTATAAATATGTAGCTGATATTATTCCAAATGATTCAGTGTTTTGGTTAGAGCCAGAGGATATATTAATCCAAAGAAGCAATTCACTGGATTATGTCGGTGTAAGTGCGATTTATACCGGAAAAACAAAAGAGTATATTTATCCTGATTTAATGATGAAAATAAGGGTTGTGCGATGTGTATCAGTGAAATTAGTATCTCTATTTCTTTCTTCACCACAGATACGGAACTATTTTAAATCTAAAGCAAAGGGGTCTCAACAAACGATGCCCAAAATAAATCAGGGTGTTGTTATTAATGCCTTGATTCCTTTGCCTTCTAAAACTGAACAACAAGCTATTGTTGAGCGAGTTGATAAACTTATGGCCATGATAGACGAGCTAGAAAAGCAAGTCGCCGAACGCAAATCTCAATCCGAAATGCTTATGCAATCGGTTTTAAGAGAAGCATTTGTGGCTACATGAGGCAGCATAAATAGTAAAGATGAATATTTGCTTTGCAATGTGGAAAATCATGAAAAGATAATAAATATAACTATACAAAATTCAGGGGGCACACACTTTAATTATTGAGAAACGAAAAACGGTGTGACCTGAACTTTTTCTTTCATAGGTGATACCGTAACCGCTGAAACTATAATTAAAGTGTGTGCCTCCAGATTTCTCCGAAAGATTAATGATTAAATTCCCATTAGATGTATTACCCTTAATCCAACACTGCGGCGACCGTAAGCAGGAACATTTCTTAAGCATCTCCATTAATGGCGCCAATGAAGTCATGAATATCCGAGTAGTAATCATCGGCTTAATCAATAAGAGTCAGGTTCACCCCAGAGAAGTATTCGCCGATATAATAGCAGGACGAGCCTCCGCAATAATAATTGCCCACAATCATCCCAACGGCGACCTAAAGCCAAGCACCGAATATATAACTGTAACCCAAAGAATAAAAGAATTCGCCGCCATATTGGGCATAACCCTTTTAGACCACATAATATTCAACAACAAAGGCTACTATTCCTTCGTTGAGAACAATAATTGGAGCAGTGATTTGAGATGAGCAGAGAGTTTGCATTCATTGATGAATACGGAGACCCCAACACTAACACTCAGGTGCAGGGTACAAGCACGCACTTTATAATTGCTGCTGTTTTAATAAATGAAAATGAGCGCCCAGAGCTTGAGGCACAGCTGGAAGCATTACGGATAAAGCATTTTCAAACAGGAGAGATAAAATCGAGTGCAGTTGGATCAAATGATAATCGCCGTCTACGCATACTAACTGACCTAGCTCAACTTAAATATAAATACTATGCCTTTGTTATAGATAAACGAGCGATATTAAAGGATAGCGGCCTTATTTTTAAACAGCCATTCTTAAAGTTCTTGCATGGTATGGTCTACGGTAAGCTTTATCGTGCTTTCCCAAAACTTAAAGTTGTAGCAGACGAACATGGCACAAGAAATTTTATGGATGGATTTCATAATTATATAGAAAAAAATCATATTCCGGATTTATTTACCAGTGCTGAATTTGTATTCTCTACACAAAAGTCCGATCCTGTGCTAGGAATATCCGATTTTTTGGCCGGATCACTTGCTCGTATTTTCGATCCCAAAAAAGCATCTACCATGGGTGAAAAGTTTCTCAGCGTTTTAGGGAATGGGCGAATGCTAATTGATGAATGGCCTCCTGCATTAAAAACATATTGCTCACACGGACATGAGAAGCAGGATAATCCTTACGATCAACTCGTTGATGAACAGTCTATGTATCGAGCGCTCGAATTTTTGGATCGTAATATTAGCTCTAATGAAGAAGATGTATTATTGCAGATAGAAACACTGAAATATTTAATCTACTATAAAAACTTCGTTAAGCCTAAAGCCTATATTTCTAATGACAGTATCAGGGCTGTTCTTAAAGAAATGACAAATATAGATGTTAATCCGCAATATTTTAGATCAAGCATAATTGCAAAGCTGCGAGATCAAAATGTGTTGATAGCTAGTAGCAGTAAGGGGTATAAACTACCGGTTAATGTATCGGATTTGCGAGATTTTGTAGAGCATACGCACATGGTAATTGGTCCTATGGTATCAAGATTGAAAAGAGCCAGGGAACAAGTTCTTTTATCTACTAAAAATAAGTTGGACCTACTCAATGACCAAAGTTATGCCTATCTCAAAGTATTACTTGAGTTACGTAAAGATGAGTTGATAGCCGAAGAAGATAGGCCGGCAGACAATCAACTTATGTCATGATGTTTTTTAGGGGCATTAAATAATGAAAAACAAAATTATCTCCACCGCAGACACTTTGGGGGCTATTCAAGTAGAGGACATCATTAAATCAGCGGTGGACTTATGTGCAAAATGTAGTAATACTAAGAAAAGCTCTGTGAAAATAGATTTAAGCAGCGTTAAGTTCATAGATCCGTACGGGCTAGTTTCATTATGCTTGCTTGGGAAATACTTGAAACGTAGTTACAAGAAGGTTAATCTTGTGCTTAGCGATGATAATACTTTGCAAACTTATATGAATGTTATGAATTTTCCTATATTGGCTGGCAAATATATGTCCTTCGCCGGTGCTAAATTTATTGAAAGCAATGTTATCCATAAATCAAATTCAAATGTTCTGCTTGAAATAACAAAAGTTCATTCAAAGGCAAAAGATGTAGATGAATGTATAAGGTCTTGTATTAGTAAAATATCTGATATACTCGCTACAGAATTAAAATTAAAGAAACAGGAAAACTCTGATATATGTTCCATCATCTCTGAGCTATGTAATAATATTAGAGATCATTCCGAAAACGAAGGGTTTATCGCAGTTCAGAAATATCATAAATCTAATGGAATAAACTTTGTTGTTATCGGTGTTGTGGATCTTGGGATCGGGATAAAGAATAGTCTTGGCAAGAGATACGATGTTTCGAATTGGTCACATTTTGATGCAATCCTTAAATCATTAAAAAAGGGTTTTTCCAGTTTAGGAGATAGAGGGATGGGATTACATATTGTTAAAACCCTAATCGAAAAATATTCTGGGCAATTGAACATTAGATCTGGGGATACTAGAATTTATCTAAGTGGCGAATATAAAACGAGTTTTCTTGGTAGCTTTTTTCCAGGCACTCAAATTTCTATAAGACTATATGAAAAATAATTATAAGCGAGCATTGACAAATAAAAATATATATACTACAATGTATACAGTGAAATGAGTATAATATGCTAACTAGAATAAATAAATACATTATTGAAGAAAAAATACTTAACGGTAGAGATCAAGGTAAAACCGTTCGGGAAAAAATATTAACTTTTCTTGAAAAAGAGCCTATTGATATAATATTGCCTATCAGCTATGAGAAGGTCGATTTTATGGATTACTCTTTTACAGATGAAATGTTATGCAAGCTCATTCGAAGAATAATGAGTGGTGAATTAGGGGAACGATATGTTGTGGTAGAATCTTTGAATGAATCCTTAAAAGAGAACATTGATGTTGCCTTAAGAGAAAGAGAGCTATGTTGTGTATATGCTACAGGCGAAAGTAAAAACGAGATTCTCGGAAAATTAAGTACTCCTTTAAGAGAGACTTATGAATACGCTATAGAACAAAAGAAAATTACTACTAGAGACATATTCGGGGTTAAGAAGTTTAAGCTAGAAAATATAAGTGCTGCCAGTAATCGCCTTACGCGATTAGAAAAATTAGGGTTACTACATAACAACAAGGATGAAGTTGTTGGAGGAGGTGGCAGGCAGTTCGTATTTGAAGCAATAAGGTAGGTTTTTTTGAGTTCTATTACACCGTGTTCAGTGTAGTGCTCAATAGGAGGCATATATGGTAAGGAAAACACATCATGTTGTTCCAAATCCGGAAGGCGGCTGGGATGTAAAGAAAGGAGGGTCAGGCAGGGCTTCTGGGCACTATGAGCATAAGACAGAAGCCTTGAAAGAAGGCAGAGTTATCAGCCAGAACCAGCACACAGAATTCGTAATTCATGACAAGCATGGCAGGATAACGGATTCAGACAGCCATGGTAATGACCCTTGTCCCCCCAAGGACAAAAATTAATAAAGGAGGAAAAGCAATGCTCGGATTCAAAATTGAAGGTTTTGACAAGCTGCAAAAACAGCTCAGGAACCTGCAGAAGAATGCAGGCGAGCTAAACGGAACACATGAGATAACGCTCTCTGAATTATTCCCCAACCACTTCATAAGCAAATTCACGAAGTTCAGTTCTCTCGATGATATGTTCAATGCGAGCGGTTTTAAGGTAGAATCTGCAGAGGATTTTAAGAAAATCCCAGATGATGAATGGGATAAATTCATACAGGCAAACACAAGTTTCGCAAACTGGAAAGAGATGCAGCATAAAGCTGCCGGTGAGTGGTCCGCTAAAAGGCTGGGCTTATAAAAATGCATAGCAATATGCAATAACTATTAAGGAGACAGAATCATGGTTTGTACATTCATCTTTTGGGATGTTAAGCACGGTAGTGCGGCGTACATACAAACGCCGACAGGAAAGAAAATAGCATTAGATCTTGGAACGGGTTCTTATGGCGGCTCGAATGATGAATTCAGCCCGTTGCTTTATCTTAAAAATGAGTACAAAATTACATTAGATGCCGTAATAATCACACACCCTCACAGTGACCATCTTTACGACATCAAGAACTTCGATGCATTATCTCCTAAGGTGCTATCAAGGCCGAAGCATCTTACCGAGCAAGAGATAAGAGATGGAAATAGAAGCGATGACAAGGAAATAATAGACAAGTATTGGGATATACATATGCGCTATAATGACCCGGTAAGCGACCTTGTAAATCCCCTGCTACCCACTAACAACGGAGGAGTAGAGATTAAGCATTTCGTGCCGTCGTCTTGCGCTACATCCAACCTTAATAACCATAGCATGGTTACTATAATATCTTGTGCCAGTTCAAAAATTCTCATACCTGGAGACAATGAGCCTGCTTCTTGGGATGAATTGCTTAAACAGGACAGTTTTAAATCAGCAATAAAAGATACAGATATATTAGTGGCTCCTCATCACGGTAGGGATTCCGGATTCTCAGCAAGTTTATTCGAACATATAAACCCCTATCTCACTATAATATCTGATGGTCGGTTTTGTGATACAAGTGCCACTGGCAGATATAGTAATAAAACAAGGGGATGGAAGGTAAATAAACGAAACGGAGAAAAAGAAGAAAGAAAATGTGTTACTACCCGCAATGATGGAGCTATTCTGGTTAAGTTCGGCAGGAACCAGGATAATACTCCGTTCATGTCAGTGAACATCGATTAAAGAAAGGAGGGGCTAGATGGCTAACGAGTTCTTGTACAGAGAGTATGAAGAATGCTTCAAGCAGATGCGGTATTACGATGATAGGCAGCTCTCTCTGCTGAAATTCTCGATAATCTTGTCGTCATCAATTATCACTGCCATACTGGCAATCGACAAGATATTCCCATGGAATTCTTCACATTTTTCGCTGATACTGGTTTTTCTGGCTTTAGTTGTGACCTTGGGAAACATGCTCATACTGTTTTCAATGGCCGTGAACAGGATGTATTTCGTCTATCCTGTGCGTCAGATAAACGCCATAAGAAAGTATTTGATGACTGAAGAAAATCCAAATTTTCTTCCTCAAAACCAGATGTACCTCGCAACGGATGTTTCTGCCCTTAAGCTATTCAGCATACATTCGTTGATAATGCTTACAGTGGCAATGCTGTCCGCTATATTTTTCTCTTTATTTATGTTTTCATTGCTAAGGTTATATGAAGTGAAGCCCCTGAATCTAACATTAAATATTGCCGGAATTACAGGGATAATATTCCTCGCCATAGAGATAGTTGCACTGTCAGTTTATTTCGTCTCAAAAGCCCATAAGAATTGCGATCAGGCTATACACAACAAATGAAAATAATGAACAAGTATTTCTACTAAAACAATCTGTGTTTGAGTTAGCCAGAAAAATCAGCGATGGGACCAGGTATTGCGCTAAGTGTAATATGCCGGCAGAAACTGAACATAATACCCTGAATGTCATCGTTGCAACGATCGGAGTGGTTGTGGAAGAAATTGCACACTCAGTCGTATATTTTGTGCTAAATGTGGTAGATCTCAGAAAATATGAAATATTATGTTAAAATTTATCTCAACAGAATGCCAATGCCAAGATATATCAGTACCAATGGCAAACCTATCCCGCCAAAGTAGGCAATTGCAAAATAGGCCGCGACCCGCATTAAGCCCTGCCATTCTCCGGATGGAATAAGCGTGCATACATATGGCGCCAGTTTGAAAAACATCCCGTAAAACACCCCAACAGCGGACAACCAGCAAAGGATCGATAATAACCATTTCATAGGAATAACCTCCATTTGTATTCTGTAATGCCAGGGGTAGAAATACACAATAATCTATTTTAGGGGCCTAAAAAGCCAAATATGAGCATAATATTTTCTTTATAACCCCCAAAACGCGCTTCCTGCTCAATTTATCCTATATTTTCTCAGCGGTTTCAATATCTCTTTCTGTAAAATGTTCACAACTCCGCTGTTTAAAACCTTGGAAAGCATAAGTTTCGCGGTATCCTCGCTTGCATCCCCATCATTCATGCTTCCGGTTACACTAATGGCTATACTTTGCCCATTTGCAAGATTGACTCGCTTTGTCACAGCAATTTCCTTGATTTGCATTGTAGCCTCCTATTGGTTTGCCTCGATCCAGCTGAGGTATTTTGAAAGATTCTTATAGCCTATGCGCCAGACAACTTTGTAAGTCTGTCCCAGTAATGGTTTGTGAATCACTGTTGAATACATTCGGAAATAGGTTTTGTGCTCGAAATTGAAATCAAATTTCATTTTGCTGATTTCGGTTCTTTTAAGAATCTTAAGCTGGTGTTCTTTTCCATCCTTATCAACTCTTATAAGGGTTGGATTAATTTGGAGAGGATACATAAAAGGGAATAAAACCTTAAAGATAAGCTTCTCTGTTGGGTATGCAATTTGTATCTGGCTATGGAAGCCATCTTTTTCGCTCATAGTGGTAAACATAACCGGATTTACCCATCCCCAGAGATATTTTGCGGTCTTGGCCTGCCCAAACGAAGATTTCCATAATATCCTAAACCTTTTCTCGTGATCATTAGTTTTGACCTCCTTAAATATGACCTTTTTGTGTAATGCCTTTTTGGATGAAATGACGAAGGTATAGTCCAAGTTTGATTTTGGTTGCTTCTTTGCAAGCATCATTCTGTTTGCAGTATCAATACTGCCGAGTTTAATGAACTGATTCATACTCTCGTCAATTCCAAAAGAATGTTCGATAAAGCTGGGTTCTGGAGAGTTCTTTTCGCAGGTTACTTCATGCAATGCGGCGCCATACCCGCTAAAAAATGGCATAACAATCTTGCAGTACTCTTTAATAACAATCGGTTCTTTCATTTGAGTGCCTCCTTTTTGACTTGTAAGAGGTAACTAAACCAGGATTAGCTACCCCTTACTTAATATATTAACCGGAGGCACCTGTACGACAACTTTTAGTCTTTAAATATGAGATGGCTTTTTTTTCTATCTTCCGTATCCCTTCTTTACTCATATTAAGCCTGGCAGCGACCTCTGAAAGAGAGAGTGTCTTATGTCCCTTCCTTTTTGAGATGCTATACCGGAGTTCAATGACCTCTGCTGCGAGTGGATGCAAGCCAGTATTCTTAGCCCGTAGTGTATCAAGCAGGTTATTTACATCGAGAGTAATATGATAATTACTATCTTCGCGGGAAGGGATTACATCTTGAAGCAGCAACTGGCCATTATCGTCTTCAGAAAGTACTTTTGTAAGGGAATCGGTAGGATCCAAATCAAGGCCTTTGCTCAGCCGAATCTTTAGTTCCGCACTAGAGAAGTTTAAATGCCTTTCTATCTCCCGCCTTATATACGACCTGGCAAGAAATATAACGAATTGTTTAAACTTACCCTTTTTGGGAGAATAACGGTGAAGCCCAAGCATAATGCCGAGCGCCGCCGCACTTACGAGGTCAGGTAGCTCAATTCCGTGGTTAGCAAGGTAGCGCATACGGTAAACCTGGTTGCAAATTGTGTTAATGCAAGCTAAAATAACTTCCAATGGTACTTCTTCTGCTTTACTATTTTGAAGAATACTGCCAATTTCCTCATCCTTCGGTAAGGGGTAATCCCTTACTTTCTGCCAAAACGAAAAAAAATCACTACTTTGCTGGTAATTCATATGTTATTTCTCCTTTTGCGGGATTTGGGTAACCATTTTGGGCAAAATAAAAACTCCACTGGTCTTGAACTCTAGAAATTCAAAAGCAGCAGAGCTTTATTGATTATGAAGACAAATATAGGAGGAAAAAAATGCCAAAATCAATTGCAAAAGCAAGCAGAACATCATTTGGTGGATTTATTGAATTACTTGAATTGAACAGAATACGCAGTAAATACTCAGTAGCACCTGTAGATCTATTTATAAGAAGTATACTGTCAAGAAATGGAGATGAATTTCCAAAACATCTTGATGAGTTAAAACTATTTGATAATACAATGAAGGAAACACGAGTTGAATATATTCCCCATAACAGCTATTTCGCTAGTGCGGTAGAAGCATATATTGAAGGCGATAATGTTTTTGCATCAAAATTCATTAGGCTGTGTTTTATACACTCACCTCACTACAGTAAAGTAGAAGAAATATTGATTCGTACCTACATGGTTAAGCTAATGATGATGACTTTGTTTAAAGAAAATAAACCTTTGCGTTCTTCATTAGACTATGAGCCATCCCCATATAGAACAGCTGAGATTGATGAAAAACAATTTCCGAGAGAATACAAAGGGGGGAACGATTTAGTTGATGAACTTCTTGAGGGAAATGACATTGATATGAGTAATCCTCAAACGATAACAAGGCAGAAGTTGACTGATGTATTTAACCTAATGATAAATATCCCAAATATGATATCTGTGATAGAAAAAAATAGCCCTCCTAAGGATATCTCGGCAGATTTAAAGACTCTTATGAATAATAAAATGAAACTTGCCGATGTCTTTCCTCGTTCATTAAAAAATAGTCGTAAATATGATGAAAAATATAAAGATGAAAAGATAAACAATCTTTACAATTCAAAGCAATTTATAAAAACCAATAATGCGTTAATAATGTTTAAAAAAATGAAAGAAAATAAAGATTGTTCAAGGCCCAATTTGTTAAAAGAGCTGCAGATTTTGGCATATCATATAGACATCATTATTTCTGCAAGTGACTATAATTATCAGATATCACTAACAAAAGATTGCCCGATCTTACGCATTGAAGGGGAGTGTATAGGGTTGTCAGCTAGAGAGCATGATATAGTGTATGGATTAGTCAGAAAAACAGAAGATGATCTTATGGAAGGTAATTTTGTGAATGCAGGATATGCTGATTCTTCAGATTTCCTTTCAACATGTTTTAAATTGCGTGGCCGAGATAGAAATGCATATTCGAAAAATGAAATACATGAGCTAATTAGCTCAGCAAAGACTAAAATAGACCGATCTGGGTATGAATCTGATTTAATAATAAATATCTATGGCTCGGGCTATAAAATTAACAATAATCCTTTGTTTGTAACTTCGCTATAGTTCATAGTATTTTCCCACTATTTATCAAGTTATCCTGGATATTATTCTCTATCCAGAGTGTAAATCCTCCTTTTTGCCCCCATTAGATTCCCATTTTCTTAATCATGTTTTTAGGGTAAAATTATTTATCCATTATTAAAAGGAGTCTTGTCATGGAAGATCTAATAACTACCAAATTTCTGATTTCGAAACTTAGCCGATCGGCTAAATCTATTCAGAGGGATGTAAAAAAGGGCATGCCGCGGGTCATACTGCCATCCGGGTCGGTCAGGTATAGATTAAGTGAGATTGAAGCCTGGATAGCAAAACACAATACGAAACTTAAAAAGAAGGGTAAAAATGCCTAAATTTCATCTTTTGAGTAGTTGTCCCTTCCCATTTAAGATAGTTCCTACTATTTACTGCGGAGCAGTTCGTAACTATCGTCGGGAAAAGCTTGTGAGTATCCCTAATCCCCCGGGCGGGGGTTATGGCTTGATAGTGTATTTATGTCTTCGATTGATGTTTTTTGCCCCTGTTTGTCCTCCTTTGTCTCCGACGGTAAACTTCGCGTTTAAATGGGTATCTGCTTCGCAATCCAATCAGTTGTATGGTGTTGTCGTGTTCAATAATCCGGTTAATATATATAGAGAGAGACCAAAATATGTTATAGCGGAGGACGCGATGATACCAAACAACGCAATAGATATTTATAAGCATTATAATGTGCCGATTCCAACAATAGATGTCCCTGATGAAGAAGTTGATAAGGCTTTAACGGACATTGCCAAGATTGGTGGTAAATATAAATTCTATGCCAATAAACTAAAAGAATATCTCAAAATTAAGAAGACCACTTTACGAAAATACATAATCAAAAATATGTACAAAGATATGCTAAAGACTATGCAAATATCTGACGGACACTGGGCGGATGGTTTCTATAGGAATATCCATCTAATGCTGTGCAATAAGTATAGGCTTTCGCCGCTGGCCCTTGAATTAAGCATTATATCGGATATCCAGTACAGGGATGACAAATATGATACCAATGCCCTGCACAGAGGCATCCCTGAACCTTATGTCGGGATCGTGCCTTATGACCTTTTATGGGGAGGCTCAAAAGAGTCTATCGAGCTTAATTACCAGGTGAAAAAAGATATGGTTTTTGAAATAAAGAAATTCTTAAACCATTACAGATCATGCAATAAGGAAAAGTGTAAGTCTGAACTTAGTACAACAACCCTAATAAGCATATGGAAAACATTGAGGAAGCTTATTCTTGAGATGAACATAAATTCTTTTTCAGAATATAACGGCGAAAGATGGGCAAATATAATCAGGGAATATTTCGAGAAAGAACGGCAGAGAGTCACAAAAAACGGGACAATAACATACCATTATAAATCCAAGAACCGGGAATTAGGATATATATGCACATTTTTCGATACGATGTGGCAGGAACTAGGGATGTCCGTTAACCCTATTAAAGTTGAGAATCCTGCTGATTTGAGCCTGCGTGGACAAAAAAGAACAATTATTCAATCAATACGTCTTGTAAAAGACAAAAGTGAATACTTCAACCGCACAACTGTTAATAACCAGGTTATGGTAGGGATAGGTCCAAATAAACAAGTCCCGGCAGTATTGGAAGAAGAAGAATTATTAAATATCTCGCAGTACATAAGAAACCGCTGTTTTTCCATTGAGAACGGGCTGGAACCGAAATGGGAAAAGATGGATATACGACATATGATGCAATATCATAATCTTATCCAGAGTGACCATATTTTGACATTTTCAGTTGTTTCTGGAGCAAGGCCTCTAGACCTGACATGTGCGTGTGAAACCGATGTTGGCGAATACAGTACTAACATATTTGACCCAATCAATGATAGATTCCGCAATGAAATGACTACTATTGAGCCACCTATAGAGGAATCGCAATTTAAAAAACGACTACCAAAACCCTTTTATGGTCCAGTATTTACAATATTTGCGCATTTGATGAAGATTAGAAAACATATATGCAAAATTCAAAATAGGGAGTTACTGCCGTGCAAAAACGCAAATATGAGGGAGAAAGGTATCCCAATGTATATGAGCAGGTTGTATAGAAGAGCATCATATTGCACTATATTGGATCAGTTTCGGGCAGCACTTATGAGGGTAGGAATTGATAGTGCAAAAGCTGCACGAAGCACGATATATTTTTCTAGAAAAGCGATGTTCAATTTTAGCCATAAATGGGGGATGTCAGAGCAGTCGATCAGTGATTATACCGGCACAGATGTAAGAACTGCTCGAAAGTACTATTTGTATAAGGAATTCCGGAATAATGCTAATCGAACACATGCTATCTATTATGTTGATCGCATAGGGTTAAAACCTGAGGAATTAAAACTAGATGGGCCGATAGTTGATAAACAGCCTATAGCTGAGGAGGGCCCATTTAATGAGTTTAAATCATTAAGTATGAGGCCGACTGGTTCAATTAATGAAAAAGACTTATGTTCAATAAGTGGAGCCGAACAGATACTTGAGGGTTCAAAACTAAGCTTTACAAAGAAGATGCTATTGAATACTTTGAGCATGAAACTGATTCGTGGTCAGAAAAAAAGCAATAGATGGTGTTTTTCAAAAAGCAGCATAGAATCTTTTGGCGACAGATATATTGATACCCATGGTTTCATAAGAATGTACAAAAAAGCCAGAGGGAAGCGTATAACAAAACGACGCGCATTGCAGATAATGAATGGTTATCTTAAGAAATACGCTGTAACGATAGGTAATAAATGTTTTACTGTGAAGTCCGGCCTTGTTGAATATCTTACTAGACCGTAAACGCATTAATAGGCATTATTAAAACTATGGAAAAAAGATTACTAAATATTACTGAATTATCAGAGTATATTGGGTTAACCAAGGGAACCATTTATGTATGGGTTTGCCACCGTAAGATACCGGTTGTAAAAATGGGAAGGCTTCTTAAATTCGATAAAATTGCTATAGACAAGTGGATTGAAACGAAAAAAAGGGATGAAGATGATTTTAGTGATTTCGAAATGCCGTGAACAAACAAGTAAGTATTTGATTGAAAAGGTAAACAATGGGAATACGGAAAGTAAACGGTAACTATATCATTGATTTTCGGTGCCACGGTAAACGGTATCGGGAGAAGATCGGGCCAAGCAAAAGGCAGGCCGAGCTTGTATTGCAAAAACGTAAGGTATCAATTGCTGAAAACAGGTTCCTTGAAGTTAAGAAGAGATCCAGGGTACTATTCGACATTATGTCAAATGACTATATTGAGCGATATTCAAAGCTTAACAAAGAATCTTTCAAAAAAGATATATCGACTCGGAACATTATGATGAAGTATTTTGCAGGTAAATATCTCTCTGAGATAACTCCACTTGCTATTGAAGACTATAGAGCATGGCGTATTCGGGGAGGAGTCAAAAAAACTACCGTAAACCGTGATATGGCGTTATTAAAGCATATATATACTAAAGCCATAGAGTGGGGAAAAGCGGAAGAGAACCCAGTGAAGAGAGTGAAGAACTTCCCTGAGAATAACGACAGAGTAAGATTTCTTGAAAAGGGCGAAATAAAAGCCCTGATGGATTGTTGTCCGTATTTGTTGAAACAGATAGTGTTTGTGGCCATACATACAGGAATGAGGCAGGGAAATATTCTTAGTTTAACATGGGATGCCATTGATTTTGATAGGGGCATTATTACGCTTCCTACAACAAAGAATAAAAAAGGGCATCATGTATCTATGAATTCAATGCTCATCGCGATGCTTGAAAATATGAAAAGTAAGTGCAACCCGGATAGTCCATATGTGTTTGAAAACAAAGGGAAAAGACTGAGCAGGTATGGTATTGTCAGGGGTACATTTAACCGTGTAGTACGGAAGGCAGGAATCGTAGACTTTCACTTTCATGATCTAAAACATACATTTGCCAGCCTCTTGGCTATGGCCGGTGTCCCAATATCCACTATAAAGGAATTGTTAGGGCACAAAACCGAAGCCATGACCAGGCGCTATACTCATCTGTCCCCCGAGTATAAAAAGTCTACGGTGGAGCTACTCTGCAACAAAGTGGATAATTTCTGGAAACCTGAAGAAAAAGCAGAAACAACGCCAACAATGATGGACCACAAAATTAGCCAGGCAACAGTCCGTTGATCCCCAGCTTTTGGTGCTAAAAGTTTGTTTTTGTTCAGTATTGACAAATGTTCACGTATATTGAACACTCATATTTATTGAACATGTGTATGCCAGATTGAAATAATATTACTTGAAAATCTCCAGATAGTATGATATATTAACACCAACAGGAGAAAACATGGAACAGACATATATTGATTATATTGGTTTGAGTGAGACACTTAATGACTACGCTTCTCCCAGGTCGCATGTTGCCTATTTGAGCCGTAAGGGGAAACTGATCAGAGTGCGCCGGGGACTCTATGTGCCTGGTGATACTACTGGTGTTTCATTAATGACCCTTGCTAATAAGATTTATGGCCCATCATATGTTTCTTTTGAGAGTGCGCTATCTCACCATGGACTAATTCCCGAGCGAACCGAAACGGTAACATCAGCCAGCATGGGAAAGAACAAGAGCAAGCTTTTTAAAACTCCGCTAGGGGCGTTCTCATACCGAAGCGTGCCTTCGGAAGTATTCCCTTACGGGGTGGAACGTTCCGGAGATGAAAAGGCACCTTTCCTGATCGCATCGCCAGAAAAGGCATTGTGCGACCTAATTGCTAAGTCGGCCAGTGCCGTTCCATCAGGAGCACAGTTGGAACGATTCTTGTTAGAGGACCTGAGGATAGACTCGTCAAGCATTGCCCGATTAGATATACGCGAAGTAGCAGTTATAGCGCAGTTGTATGAAAAGCGTACAGTTACCCTGTTGGCAGAATATCTAAAGCATAGACGGAGGCTTCATGGTGGTTCATAGTGCAGCAGGATCTATGTTGAGTAAGTATCCGCATAAGACAAAGGAAGATCAAACAAACGCTTTAA
The DNA here is from genome assembly GCA_001800315.1 of Elusimicrobia bacterium RIFOXYA2_FULL_47_53. GTDB lineage: Bacteria > Elusimicrobiota > Endomicrobiia > Endomicrobiales > XYA2-FULL-47-53 > XYA2-FULL-47-53. Next base: position 177,702 of record MGVE01000020.1, read on the forward strand.
AAGAAATTATCCAGCAAGTGGCATTGCTTGGACTGTTCCGTGCCGGATTTTTTGATAAAGCCGCTTTTTATGGTGGTACGGCATTGCGCCTATTTCATGGCCTGCCCCGATTTTCAGAAGACCTTGATTTCTCTTTGATGAAGAAAGAAACAAATTTTTCACTAGAGCCTTATTGTGAAGCAGTTCAAACTGAACTGTTGGCCTATGGTTTTGAAACTGAGGTCACGCATAAGAAAAAGTCATCTGATACAGCGATAGAATCAGCATTTATCAAGGCAGGCACACTAACACATTTGCTTAAGATTGGAGCAACACATCCGGCCGCAATTGGTGTTCATTCCGGGGAATTGCTAAAAATAAAACTTGAAGTTGACACCGATCCACCTTCCAGCGCCACATATGAGGTCAAATATTTGCTTGAACCAATCCCATTTTCAGTCCGCGTATTCTCTTTGCCTTCTCTGTTTGCCGGCAAGGTACACGCACTCTTGTGCAGGAATTGGAAGGGCGGCCGTGTAAAGGGGCGGGATCTCTATGACTTTGTGTGGTATGTTTCAAAAAATATTCCTCTGGACGCCGCACATCTTACTAAGCGCATACAACAGACCGGGCAGATTGGCCCTAAAGAGTCTCTGAACCGAACAGATATCCAGCAGATGCTTATTAAAAAGTTCAAAGACATCGATTATAAACAAGCCCGCCACGATATTGTCCCATTTATTAAGAATCCAGATGAGGTAAATATTTGGTCAGCAGAATTCTTCAGCAGCATAGCCAACAATATTCTCATAAAATAATTACTTCCTGTCATTAAGTAGTGACACTTATGGAGCTATTATCTGTCAGGGCTGTAATAAAGTGGACACTTTTTGGACACTTTTGACAGGAGCACCCGATAAAGTAGATAATTTCTGGAAACCTGAAGAAGAAGCAGAAACAACGCCAAAATTGACGGATCAAAAAAGTGACCAGACAATGCTTCGATGATGTTGGAAGTACGAAGCATGTTATGTCTAAATTAGAGGCTACTTGAAAATAGACTTGACTATTTTAAGGTATAGAAGTAAAATAGACATATGAAAAATATAGCCCGCACTATTTATGCGTCGTTGTTGAACACTCTTACCGCTGAAGGCAAGATGGTCCTTGTTTCCGGGCCGCGGCAATCGGGTAAAACCACATTTTCCAGGCAAACAGCCGAAAACTTTAAGAACTCAGTCTATTTCAACTGGGATACATTTTCGGACAGGAAGCTTTTTGCCGCGGATCCCCTCTTTTTCACCAAGCTCAACCGCGCGAACGAATCTAAACCGCTCATTATCCTAGATGAGATTCACAAATATCGCAAATGGAAAAACTACCTCAAAGGTATATACGACGAATACGGCAAGGATTATCAATTCATGGTGACCGGAAGTGGCCGGATGGATATAGGCAGCAAGGGTGGTGAGGCGCTTACCGGACGCTACTTCCATATGAACGTGTTTCCTTTGACTATCGCAGAACTTGCGGGGCATAACAGGAAATTTGAGCAGTTCAGTGTCTCACCGATAAAGCATTTTGATTCGGCTAACGGCCATAATACCCACAAAATATGGAGTAACCTGATGAAGTACAGCGGGTTCCCTGAACCGTTTTTGAAGGCTGATGACGCATTTTACCGCCGCTGGTCAAACGACTATGCGCGGAATATTATCCGCGAAGATATACGCACTACATTTGAATTGAAAAATGTCGATTCGCTGGAGCTGTTGTTCTCTCTTATGCCATCCAAAGTCGGCAGCCCGTTTTCTATAAGCAGTACGGCGGAGAATCTTCAGGTTTCGTATGATACAGTCAAAAACTGGACCCGCCTGCTGGACGCTTTCTATGTCACGTTTACTATTCCCACCTGGACAAAAAAAGTCGCACGCTCAATTATGAAGGAAAAAAAGACCTATCTTTTCAACTATGCAGAAATTGACGACATGGGAGCCAGGTTTGAAAACGCGGTAGCGCTTGAACTGTGGCGCGCGGTTAATAGCTGGACTCAGGCGGGGCTTGGCAGGTTCGGGTTGTCTTTCCTCAAGACTAAGGATGGGGCAGAGGTTGATTTCCTTATAACACAGGCTGACAAGCCTTTCCTTCTTGTGGAAACAAAGCTTAGCGATGATAATATATCCAAAGCAATGATGATGTTTCAAAACAGATTAATGGTGCCGGCGGTTCAACTGGTAAACCATGATAACGTATTCAGGCAGTTCAAAAACGGTCAGCATGAGGTATTGATCATCAGCGCGCATCGCTGGCTTTCAACACTTCCATAATAGAGCAATGCGGAAAGCTGCAACAAAGTGGACACTTTTTGGACACTTTGGACAGGGGTGGCAAAAATGGTAGGTTTGACGGAGAACGAAAACATGTTGTATAATAAGGCAAATTTAAAATATGTGCCGGCGGGAAAACAGGTAGAACCGCAGGACTTAAAATCCTGAGCTCCTCCGGGGGCGTGTGGGTTCAATTCCCACCCTCGGCAATTAGTTAAACACACCTTGTTCGCCTAAAATATCATTTTCTCTCCGCTAAAACAGGGTGCCTGGCAAATAGAACAAAAAATACTTTTGGAGTTATTAATGTCAAAAGATAAACTAATAGATTTTTCATCCATAGAGAAAAACCTGGAACATGTGCACCAGGTGAACAAGGGGATACACGCCATACCGATAGAAAAAATTGTAGGAAGCCTCGGGCGCTACAATGATTTTACGGAAGGGTTTCTTCCTCACAGGCAGATGATAAGCGCCAAGTATGAGAGCGTCAAGCAGGCGATGCTCAAAGACAAGCCCCTGCCCCCCATAAAGGTTTATAAAATTCTTGATAACTATTTCGTTATTGACGGGCATCACCGCATTACGGTATCAAAAAATGATCTGCAGGCGGTCTCTATAGACGCTGAGGTAATAGAAATTAAGTTTGACCTGGACTTAAGTTCCAAAAAGAAGTACCAGTATAATACCGAACAGGCCAAGGAATTCTTGATTCTTCTGGAGGAAAATGAGTTTCAGGACGAAACTTTCCTCAGGAATTCAATACTTAAGTATCCGCTTAAAGTCACAGACCTGACCAGTTACGGTAAATTGTTTGAAGAAATAAACGACTTTAAGAAAAATTACAATAACGGAGAGCTGGCGAAAAGGGGGATTATTTACGCGAGTTATCTCTGGTATGAAAAAAGATTTCTCCCGGCGGCCGAAATAATAATATCCGAGGATCTTTTAAAAAGTTTTCCAAACCGCACATATACTGATCTATATATTTGGATACAGCAGCACAAGTACTACCTGAGCCAGCGTTCCGGCCATGATGTAGGGTTTGATTTTACAAAGGATGACTTTGTTCAAAAATTCAGAAAGGCAAAATTTCTGGACTTACTCCCTCCTATAGTGCATGACATCGTGGGAGTGATAAAAAAAGTCGCCCCATAGGGCAAACTATGAATATTCTGGCTGTCACTGATACCGAGAGCCCGGCCTTAGAGAACATTGTTTCGCGGTCGCCGGAAAAGCTCAAAAATGTCTCCATGATTATTTCATGCGGAGACTTAGACAGCAGTTATTTGGAATTCCTTGTTGACGGATTAAACAGGGAATTCTTTTTTGTCTGCGGAAACCACTCGGCCAAGCCTTCAGGGGAGCCCGATCCCGACAGTCCGGTGGAGCGGATGCTGGAGCACATGAGGAAGTTTCATAAGAAAGATTCGTGCTATGTCGCGGGCCAGTACGACTTGCATGGAAGGCTTGTGGTTTTGGGGCAATATATTCTGGTGGGTTTTGGCGGTTCCGGCTGGTACAGCGGCAGGGGGAACGAATATTCCGAGGCAGAGATGTCCAGGGTAGTAAGAAAAACGGCAAGAAAAATTAAAATGCTCAAGTTTCGTGATAAAATAATGGGGCGCAGGCAGAAAGAGATTATTGTAGTTTCGCATGCTCCGATCTTTCAGATACACGACAGGCCGGATCCCTGTCATCGGGGTTTCAAATGTTTTCTGGATTTCCTGAATAAATTGACTCCTCTGCTCTGGCTGCACGGGCATATTCATTTAAGGGATATCAACAAGAACGAGATAAGCGTGATAGGCGGTACAACTATCGTAAATGTTTTCGGCCATAAATTTATCACAGTGAATACAAATAAGATTGATGTATCGTCAAGAGCCGACATCCTTGACAAGTAACGGGATATTAAGTATAATCCTGCTTCGTACTTGAAGTTGATTTACATAGATCGCGGGGTGGAGCAGCCCGGTAGCTCGTCAGGCTCATAACCTGAAGGCCGCAGGTTCAAATCCTGCCCCCGCAATATTTTTTGAAGATGTGATATCCGCGCAGCGGAATCACATTTTTCTTTTTTGCGGGGGGTAGCTGCAGCCAGGCGAGGGCAGGAGAATCCTGCACCCACTGAGTGTCCGCCACGGGCGGACGAGCCACGAAGGGCGCCGAGCTTGCGAGGCGGCAAACCGATTTTGTTTTGAAGATGTGATATCCGCGCAGCGGAATCACATTTTTCTTTTTTCTGGTGGTTAGCGGCAGCCAGGCGAGGGCAGGAGAATCCTGCACCCACTTAAGTGTCCGCCACGGGCGGACGAGCCACAAAGGGCGCCGAGCTTGCGAGGCGGCAAACCGATTTTGTTTTGAAGATGTGATATCCGCGCAGCGGAATCACATTTTTCTTTTTTGAGGTGGTTATCGGCAGCCAGGCGAGGGCAGGAGAATCCTGCGCCCACTTAAGTGTCCGCCACGGGCGGACGAGCCACGAAGGGCGCCGAGCTTGCGAGGCGGAAAACCGATTTTGTTTTGAAGATGTGGCCGCATATTTATTGACTATTAAGTGAAAATTCAAGAAAATACTCACTAAATATCTGAAAAGGTTGCCGTTTTTCGCTTCATTCCGGCGTTCCGTATGTTTTGATAAATCGTATTAAATAATAAAGTATTTTTTAATAAGAATAGGTTGACAAGTATGGGCTTTTGTGCTATATTTTATATCGCATTGCCGGACAGTTTTTATGTTTTTTCGCTTGAATTTTATTATGGAAATATATTTGTTTAAGCAAGAGGATATTTATTGTTGCCGGACCAGCCATATCGCAACCGCGCGGGAAATTTTTTTATTTCGTTTCAAAAAATCAAGAACTTCCGAGGAGAAAAGCTAAATGTCAGACAATCAGCTTCCAAAAGAGCAGATGCTTTTTAACGGCCAGTATCTTGTCATCAAGAAGCTCGGCCAGGGCGGGTTCGGAATCGTATGGGAGGCTTTTGATTTCAGCCTCAAGAATTTTGTGGCCATAAAGGAACTTCTCAAAGAATACGCCGAGGTAAGGTTCGTTGAGATGTTTTATAAAGAAGCCCTTATGGCAAAAAACCTGATACACGACAATATTGTCAGAGTCCAGCATTTCTGGAAAGGCGATAACGGTTCGTATTATATCGTGATGGATTATGTGCTCGGAAGAGACTTGGGGCTGGTGCTGAAAAAATGTTCGGAGAAGGGCGTAAAACTGCCGTGGGAGTTAAGCATATTTATATGCGGCGGCGTGCTGAAGGCTCTTGATTACTCAAACCGGCTGGCGAAAGATACTACCACGGGCAAACCTTACGGAATTGTGTACCGCGATGTTTCGCCCGGGAATGTGATGGTGTTTTTTGACGGCAATATAAAAATAAGCGATTTCGGTATAGCAAAAACCGCCGAAGAACTCAGCAGAAAATCAAAGCAAAAGATAGTTACCGGCAAATACGCTTATATGTCGCCCGAGCAGATCTCGGGAGATTCAAATATTGACCACAGGTCGGATATTTTCTCGGTCGGAATACTTCTCTACGAAATGCTCACCGGAGAACAACTCTTTACGGGAGATGTAGATGCCATAAGGAAGCAGGTCACGGACGCCGCCATTAACCTGGAGCCGTTAAAAAAGCTGGGCCTGCCCGATGAGCTCGGAGAGATTATAGCCAAAGCGCTCAAGAGAGACAAAACAAAGAGGTATCAGGCGGCGCTTGAGATGTTCCGGGACTTAAGAAGGCTTCTTAAATTCAAAGAGACAGAGGAACTGCAGTCCGAACTTTCAACTTTTATATGCAATATACTTGTTGACGAGATATTGGTTGACAATAAACTGCTTGACTGGGTGCGCCAGCTGAACCTGCAGGATATCAAGATGCTGCCCGAAGTAAATAAAATATCGTGTAAAGATTTTATTATGGGTGAAGCGGATGTTGAGGAGGAATATGCTCCGCCCCCTCCCGCCCCTCAGCCGGAACCGGTTGAAGAAAGCGAACCTGAGACTGAACCCGCCCCTGAAATCGTCCCCGAAACCGCTTCGGAACCAGTTGAGCCGCTCCCCAAGATTGAATCTGAGCCCGTTCTGAGCCATTCTGAAGAGAAGGCTTCTCCCGAGGCTGTGACTCCTCCGGCGGCTGAAAAGGCTCCGGAACAAAAGGGCGCTGCTGAGGACGCGAAAGAAATAATCGCGCCTTCTAAGGCTGCCGCTGAAGTTCCCGCGGAAAAGGCTAAGCCGGAAGCCGTTAAAGAAAAAACAATTCCGCCGAAAGTTGTTGAGAAGGCGCCGGCGCAGAAGCCAAAACCCGAGCCCGTAAAGGCTAAAACAGTCCCTCCTAAAACCAAAGAGCAGCGTCCCGCCGAACCGCGCGCCGCCGCGGTGGAAGCGCAGGGCGAAGAGCGCGGCAAAACGGTGTTTGAAGAGGTGGGAGACTGGTTTTCCAAAAAATTTAAAGTATACAAGAAAAGGCTTATCACGGTAATGGCCGCTCTGGTGGTCACCGCGGTTCTGCTTGTCGTTGTTGACACATTCGCGCGCGTAACCCCGTTCGGAAAAAACATTTATTCCAGGATATATCCTCCCGACACCGTGATAACCACGGTTCCCAGCGGAGCGCGAGTTTCATTGAAAACCCGCGACAACACATTTATTATCTCGGAAGCCGATTCAACATATCCCATTGAGTTAAGGAAGGTAGTGCCGCAAAGCTATATACTCACGGCCTACAAGGAAGGGTTTAAGCCGATTGAAAAAATCGTTACTGTGGAAGAAAAGGGGAGCATAAAAGGTTCCCAGAGAATAGATGTTGTGTTTGAATTTACGCTAAATGTCTTTTCGGAACCCGCGGGCGCCGATGTTGTCATAGACGGAAACAAGTACGGAGTTACGCCCTGGAAGGGCGACCTTGTGGCCGGCGAGCACACAGTCAAGCTGACGCTGAAAGGATTTGATAACCTCGGCTCCGACGCTAAAGAGGCCAGAGAGGGGCAGTGCAGCCTGGATTTCACGCAGTCTGACGATGCCGGAATTTTCGGCGGGATAGACACGAAATACTGGAAGTACGATATTACGAGCCAGGACGGCGCCAAGATGTTTAATGTTTACGGCACGATGTTCCGCCGGGTAAAAATAGATTCCAGCCCCCAGAGCATGGCGGTTTATGTAGGCGATGAAAAGCAGTCAAAGGGAAACACTCCGCTCGCGCTTCCCATGAAGCCGGGAGAGTACAGAGTTACCTTCGCCGACCCCAACGGCTTATACGAAAATACCGCCAGGACATTGAAAGTGGATGCGATTTTTGACGGCACAATTTCCGCCACTCTTAAAAAATATGTAAGGTTTAAAGTCGCGGTTAAGGGCGAACCCGCCAAAGCTGTTTCCGCGGATTTAAAAATTACCGGCAACGGCATTAATCTGACGAAGAATATTTCCAGCAACAGTCCGGAAAGGATAGCTCTGCCTCTCGGCGTCTATAAGGCTGTGTTTGACGGCGGAAAGGAATTCAGGCCGGTAACCGTAAAAGATATAAATATTTCACAGCAGTCAACGATAGCCGCCGAATTGGAGTATGTGGATTCCGAGCTCCAGGTAAATGTAAAAGAGGAAGGAACCGGGAAGATTGTTGCCGGCGCGTATGTATGGATGGACGGAAGAATAATGGGCAAGACAGATGACAAAGGTACTTGGAAGAATACCGTTAAATTCGGCTCAAGCACTATCAGAATAGTCGCGAACGGCTACGACGAAAAGTTCGTAGAGGCCGGAATATTGCCCGGGAAATTAAACACTGTTAGTATAGAACTTCATATCAGTCAGCCGCCTCCGGCTGCTTCCGACCAGCCTGTAAGCCCGGCCGCGCTGACCGGCGATGTGATTCAGACGAACAAGTCCATATTTACGGGTTCTGCCATAAAGGACCGTGTTGTAAAACCAGCTGCCAGGCCGGTGCCGTCCAGAAGCAGTGACACATCTATGTTCAGCAAGGAAGCCATAAAGTGCTCCAACTGCGGAAAAGAATATCCGGCCGGCTCAAGGAAACTGAGGTTCTGTATCAACTGCGGCAAGACGCTCAAGTGGGAATAAAATAATGAAATATATATTAAAGCCTATATTGTATTTACTCTGCCTTATGTTTCTTGTGTCCGCGGCTGTATTTGCCGAGATACCAAAAAATATGAGCTTTCAAGGCAAGCTGACTGACTCGGCGGGCAATGAACTCTCGGGCGATTATGATTTCCGTTTCAGCATATACACGCTCTCTTCCGGCGGCGCTTCGCTTTGGAGCGAGGATCAGGTTAATGTGTCGGTTGTCGGAGGACTGTACAATGTTACGCTTGGCGTGAACACCGCCCTGAATCTTCCTTTTGATTCCGCGTATTACCTTGAAGTGGCGGTCAAAAAATCAGGAACGGCCTCCTTTGACAATCCCATGACTCCGCGGCACCTGCTAACCGCAAGCCCGTATGCTTTAGGTGTCACGGGAATTGACAAAGGCGACTGGAAACAGCTTGTGTCAAGCGGTACAACCACATTACACTCGCACGCGGGGGCAGGATTGGGAGATATGACAATGGCGGTCTACGATTCGGACAGTGACAATATTGTTAACGATGCGGAAAGTGTGCGCTTGTTAAGAGTATCCGCATCCACCGGTATAATTACTGGAATAATTCCGAACTCAGTTAAGGTTACTACCGGGAGCATTATTACATCTGCCGGGGCCGCGAATACTACGACATTCCTTCGCGGAGATGCGCGCTGGGAAGTCCCAGCGTTTACTGGTAATATTAATACAACTCAAATTAATGCTGGTATAATACCCGATTCCGTCAAGATAACAACAGGAAATGTGGCGGCGTCTGGCACCCCAAGCGGGACAACATTCCTTAGAGGCGATGGCCAATGGGGTTCGCCCGCGGGTTCGTCTTTTCCTTCGGTGGTTTTTGCATATGAAACGGCATCTGATGCTTTGACTGGAACTCCAACAAATATTTTCTCAGCTCAGATAACGCCGACCTCGGCGTCAAACAGGGTTAAAGCCACAGTTTGTGTTCAGATAAATAATGTAGGCGATACCGGTGTTTGCACGCATACAGTTATATTAAGGAGAGGAATAACAGATTTGATTTCTTTTTACGCCGGGACTTCAGACAATGCAGAGAAACCCACCATATCGTTTACTTTTGTTGATTCGCCCGGCACAACAAGCGCTACCGTATATTACATACGGGCGCTTACGGATAGCGCCTCTGCCGAGGCAGTTAATAAAACGATAACTCTTGAGGAAGTTGGGCCATGATATTTTGTATTGAGCGTTGGGGTGCGAATAGTCAAATACATTAAGCTTTTGGGAGACAAAAATGGGTAAAACCAAATTTATTGCGGCATTGTTTGTTCTGCTTATTCCTGTAATCGCAGGGGCGGCGACGCCAAAAATGATAAGTTTTCAGGGCAAACTTACCGATTCCAGCAATAACGCGTTAAACGGTTCGTACGATTTTATTTTTACAATTTATGACAATGCAACTGCCGGCACCGCTCAGTGGACTGAAACTCAGACAGGCATTACCGTAACTAACGGTTTGTACAGCGTTGACCTTGGCGCTGTTAATGCCATCACCAGCTCCTTTGATGCCCCTTACTGGCTGGATGTCCAGGTGAGGCCTACCGGCGGAGGAACCTATGAGCCGTTGTCTCCACGCCACCGCTTAACAAGCAGCCCCTACGCTTTTATGAGCGATTACGCGTTAAATGTCAGCTCCGCGAATAATTACTGGCTGCAGCTTACATCCGGAGGCGCCACAAACCTGCATACTCATGCTTCCGGTACTCCGACCGCTCACGCGGCAACTCACGCGGCCGGCGCCGGTGACGCGGTGACAATAAGTACCAGTCAGATTGTGAACGGTTCAATCACTTCAACAAAAATAGCAAATGTCAACGCAAGTGTTTTTAATCTCAATCTAAGTACTTTTACTTTGGGTTATTTGTCGGCTACGAGAGTACATGGCGGCCAATATTTTGGAGACGGATCGCAGTTGAGCGGAATTGTGGCGACGGTTGCCGATGGTTCAATAACAACAGCCAAGCTGGCGGCAAATGCCGTGAATGGCGAGAAGATATCGCCTACGGTGATAGCATCCACGCATATGGCCGGCCATGATAACCATAGCGTCAACTACGATATTGAAGTTTCAAGCTCCGGATATGCGGCGGTATCTGGTTCCGCGAGGAATCTGGCAAGCGGCACATATTTCAACGATGTAAAAGTTTCAACAGCGATATATGCTGACAGCGCGGGCAGCGCGACGGTTGCCGATGGTTCAATAACAACAGCCAAGCTGGCGGCAAATGCCGTGAATGGCGAGAAGATATCGCCTACGGTGATAGCATCCACGCATATGGCCGGCCATGATAACCATAGCGTCAACTACGATATTGAAGTTTCAAGCTCCGGATATGCGGCGGTATCTGGTTCCGCGAGGAATCTGGCAAGCGGCACATATTTCAACGATGTAAAAGTTTCAACAGCGATATATGCTGACAGCGCGGGCAGCGCGACGGTTGCCGATGGTTCAATAACAACAGCCAAGCTGGCGGCAAACGCCGTGAATGGCGAGAAGATATCGCCTACGGTGATAGCATCCACGCATATGGCGGGCAATAACAACGATAGTATCGTTTATGATATTAAAGTTACAACTGCGATGTCTGTTCGCGATGAGGGGATAGTTCCGGCTAAAATGGCGAATTCGGACAGTCATTTTAACTTAAACCTGACGACATTTACCTTTAAACATGCGAATGTATTGGGGATATTAAATTCGGCAAATGCCAATATTGGTCTTTTAGAGGGTAGCTCCGGACACGCAAAATTAGAAGTGGTGGGAACTGGCGATCATATGATAATAAATAACCCGGCCGCCGGAGCCAATAAGACATTGTGGCTTATTAAATCCACAGGTGATTATCTGGAGTTTGTGGCCCCTAATGATGGATGGACAACATGGCCGGCGGCAATGAAGATCAGCAGGGACGGAATACTCACACCAACTTACGGCCTGATAGCATCTACCATAACTGCCTACAACGGCATAATAGCTTCTACTGTTGTGGTAACAGGTGCCAATGAAAACGGATACAGTCTTACGCTTTCTTCGGGAATAAGCGCTCCAAATGGAAGGATAACAGCTGAATATTTCACTGGCGATGGTTCAAGGCTCTCCGGAACAAAAAATATCGCAGTTTGGTATAAGGTATATGCGGATACTTCTACCGATCAGTTGGTTGGCGAGCAGGTAATATTTACCGCACCGCGGGCAATCACAATAACAGCCATTAAAATTGAACCTGCCGGTGATTTGTCTGGCCACCCCGTAAATTATGCGACCGTTGCTGTTAACAGGTATAATTCTGATGGGACGGGTGGTGTGTCGGTAGCAACTGTTGCCACTTCCGGTACAAGCTGGACTAAATTTGATGTAATAACTCCAGGGAGTTTGAGCAATACAAGTTTGGCGGCAGGGCAGAAAATTACGGTCGCTATTACAAAAGATGGTGGCGGTGTCGTAGTTCCGATAATGGCCTTGCAAGTAGAATATACAGCTGATTGATTAAACTAAAACAGGTTGATATGAAAAAAATACTATTAATTATTCCACTGTTTATCGCCTCTGCCGCCTGGGGAAATAATTCCTCGGGGAGCGCTTATTCGTCCAAATTTGACCTGCACTCAAACGGCGGCGGTTCCGCCGCTTCTACTTCCTATAAAAATACCGCGTCTATCGGTCAGAGCGCCATAGGCAGTTCCTGGAGTTCAAACTACAAGAATTCGGCGGGTTTTCTAACGGCTTTTACCATAGTTATTGATGTGGTTATCAATTTCCTGGATGAGTCTCCGTCTTCTTCCGAGTATCAGGATACCACGGATGTCACCTGCAAGGTCACCGTTGAGACGAGCGCCGGGAATAACCTTTCAAGCGTAAAATACAGACTTTCAAATTCGGGATCTGACGAGACCAGCTTCCTGGCATGGCAGTCGGACGCGAGCGTTGATTCCACCCCCAGCGCGACAAAAGTAAGGTATAAGATAGCTATTCCCAACGCCGGCGCGCAAACTTTTACGGACTCGGAAAATAATTTTATTCAGTGGCGGGCGAAAAATACGGGAGGCATTGAGGCTTTCTCCGCCAAATACAGGGTAAAGATAAGCACAAACGACGCTCCTGAAATAACAATAATTCAGCCCGACGAAAAGGGCGGTTTCGCCTCCGCGTCTCCGCAGATTGAGGCCGAAATAAAAGACAAATACTGGGGCGTGGACCCTGATACAATTGAGATAAAGCTTGATAACGGCAACGATGTAAATGTTTCGCTGACAAAGGTTTCGGAAGCTCCGACATTATTTTCGCTTTCAAAGGACCTGCTTTCATTTAAATACAACAAGACGCCACTTACGCCCGAGGCAACCTACAAACTGACAATTTCAGCTTCGGACAAATCCGGCAAAGCCAGCTCCCAAACCGTGACATTTGTCGTCAAGGCCGGCGCGATAGCGGACCTGGTGCCGTATCCGTCGCCGTTTGACCCGAAAAAACAGCCGATAAAAATAAGGTATGTCTTAAACAAGGAAGCCGAGGTTTCCGTGAATGTCTATGACATGAGCGGCAGGCTTGTGAAAACCGTGACTGACAATCAGCTTAAAAGCGCGGGAATAAACGAAGATGAATGGGCGGGCGCGAATTATGCCGGAGAAGGACTTGCCAACGGCGTGTATTTCTGCGAGATTACCGCGAAAGACGCGGACGGCGAGCACAGAAGATACTCAACGCTTGCCATATTCGGTAAGTAAGGGGCCTGTTACAGCAATGATTAAAAAAGTACTTATCACACTATTTGCCGCGGGAGCATTCAGCGCGGCCGCATACGGCGGAACCGACCCGGCAGCGTTTTTAAATATCGGCGTGGGCGCCAGGGCCATGGGTATGGGCGGCGCCTATACTTCCGTCAGCGACGAGCCGTCGGCTATCTACTGGAACCCCGCGGGCCTCTCCAGGGTAAACCGTATCAGTCTTACGGCCATGGGACAGTCGCTGGGAGCCGTAAAGTGGGAAACTTTAAGGGACATAACGCCTTCTTATCAGTTCGTAGGGCTTACCTTCCCTTTTAAACAGTTCGGTTTTATAAACTGGATAGGCACCGACAATACTTTTGGCGCGGGTATGATAAGCAACAGCCTTACGGATGTAACCTATACGACGCTTGACGCTTCCGGGAAGATCGTAAGAGATACTTTTGACGACCTTGAGAAAGCTTACTATCTCTCCTACGGATTTTCGCTGTTGGGCATGGAGAGTATATCCGTCGGAGGCACATTTAAATATATTTCGCAGGAGTTTACAAAAATAGAAGGCGCCAAAGCGACTGGTTACGATTTTGAAGCCGGCATGCTTTATGACTGGAACAACTATACCACGCTTGGTATTGTAATGCAGAGAGGCGTCATACTGAATTGGGAGAACGGCGCAAAAGACACCGGAACTCTGACGACGAAATTCGGGCTTTCGCGAATTTTCCTGTTTACCGATTCGCTTTCGCTGCTGGGCAGCGCGGATCTGGTTCAGCGCCAGAACCAGCCCCTTTTCGGGCACTTCGGCACGGAGCTGGGTTATGATCGGAATGTTTCCGGGAGCATAGTCGGCATAGAGGGCATATACCTGAGGTTTGGAGTGGACGGCGCGGCTCTTGAAAACCGATACGATTATATGACAAAAATTAACAATAACTTAAATTATACGGCGGGACTCGGGCTTAGAATGTTCTATATGGGTTTTGCCATGCAGCTGGATTATGTGATGGGTTCTTACAGGCTCGGAGATAAAAACAGGTTCTCGGTCAGTATTTATTTTTAGAGGGTATTATTATGAAAACTGCAAGGAGAAAAGTAACGCGGTTCCTGCTGCCTTTGCTGGCCGCGGTTCTGCTGCCGCTTGTTCCTGCCGGCCTCTCGGCCGAGAAAAAAGATGTCACCGATCCCGTAATGAGGGAAATAATAAACACCTTCAGTGCGAGGATGCCGAAATTTATTGACAAGCACGGGCAGAATATTTTTGTTGCCGACGGCGCGGTTACGCGGGGCACGCTTATGCAGGCTCTCTATGAATACGACAAGACTTTAAAGATTGGTAAAAGGGATTTTGTTTCGCGCGCCGAATACGAAGAGCTGCAAAACAGGCTCACGCTGCTTGAAAAATCGGCCCGCGGCGGTTCCTCCGCTCAGAGCATAGATATGACACAGCTGATAAACGACCTTGTTCCGAACATGCCGTATATTCTGGACAATTCCCTGTCAAATTCAAAGGTGTTTCAGGGGCTCAAGCAGTCTGTGGCTGCCAACAGCGGCGCTTCCCGCTCCGTTCCGGAAGGGGATTTTGTTGCCAGGGATGAATTCAGTCAGCTGTCAAACAAGCTTTCGCTGGTTGAGAGAAATATTGCCTCGCTTTCAATGGGCGGCACCAGAGGCGGTTCGGAAGATCCCGCGCTCAGGGGAATTATTGTTAAAACCCAGCAGGAAGTCGCAGACCTGCGCAGAAAAGTTGAATCATCCGACGACAGGCAGGATTCCTCAAGCCGTATAGCGAAATTGGAAAGAAGAATAAGCAGCCTGGAGAGCGGCAGGGGCGCGGGAGGCGCGGCGGAATACGCCGATGCCGGCGGTTCTTCGTCTTCGCTCACAAAGATCAGCCTGGGCCTAAGCATGGTAGCGGCATTTTTTATAGCAAGATAAGTCCTTCAGTGAGGAGAGCAGATAATGCCTAAAGTAATCTTAAAAAGAAAAGCAGAGGTTATCGCCGAGATCAGCCTGTTGCGCAAAAAAAAGATCAGTGTCGGTTCGTCCAGGGACAACGATATTGTGATAAGCGACAAGAATATTTCGGAACATCACTGCACCATAGAGATCAAAGACGGTACTTATGAGTTGAAGGACAATAACACGCTGACCGGAACAAAGGTCAACGGCAGGTCGGTAACAATTTTTGAACTTCGTCCGGGCAATATAATCAGCCTCGGGACGCATTCTCTTACCATAAGGCCCGAGTCCGGCAGGCAGGGACAGAAAACAACCGACTCCGGGTTATCCGACGGCCCCAAGATGTACCTTCTCGGCATTTACGGTAAATATGAAGGCAAGAAGTACGAAATTATCCAGGGCGATACATATATAGGAAGGGAAGATTCAAACCCCAGGGGCATGGTAAACGATATAGCCCTGAAAGAAGATATGACGGTTTCAAAAGGCCATGCTAAAATAAACTGCGCGGCCGAAAAGTGCACGCTCACAGACATAGGAAGCACGGGCGGCGTCGCGGTTAACGGAATTAAGGTGGGCCAGCTCAATGATATCACGATTTCTTCCGGCGATGAAATAGCGATAGGCAGAACTATTTTCAGGTTTGTCATCGGAGACACCGCCGATTATTCATCGTCAAAAAAGTATGGCGTTTTTATGATGAAGATGCAGCGCCTTATTTCGTTCGTGGCGCTTTTTGGAATCCTCGGGGTCTCGGTTTTCTATATTTATAAAGGTATCAGCGGGCTCTCAACGCTTTCCGCCAGTCCTGCCAAATTGAATATTGATTTTATGCAGGGATGGTCTGCCGACGGTAATATGCCGCATGAGGCGCTTGTGCCGTACGATGTGACCTCATCACCCGCGATGGCAGACATTAACAGGGACGGAACGGTTGATGTGGTCTCGGTGAACGCGACCGGCAAGCTGTACGCCTGGGACGGCAAAAACGGCAGAAGCCTCTGGGATTCGGTTGACATTCAGGCTCCAGGCAGCGCTTCGCCCGTGATAAGCGACATGAATAACGACGGTTTTCAGGACATTACCGTGGTCTCCGGAAACTCCATGATCTATGTAATAGACGGCCAGTCAGGGGTGGTTGTTTATAAAGATATGCTCGGAGGCACGATAAAGGATCTCTCTCCCGCGGTGGCGGACCTTAATCTTGACGGAAGAAACGACATTGTGGTCTGCTCCGAAGAGGGTTCGGTGTATTTTATTTACTCGCCCGGGTTTGAAACTCAGACGGAAAAATATACCGATACCGTAGAGGCCCCTGTTTACGCTTCGCCGGTTATTGTCGCCACAAGAAAGATTTCTCCGCTTGCCGTGATAAGTTCTTACAATAGCAAGGTATACATTATTGACGGCAGGAACAGAGAGAAGAAAACCATAGACCTCTCGGAGCGTACCGGCAAGGCGCATCTTTTGGCCGCCGCGCCCGGAGTGGGCGATTTAAACGGTGACGGAACCCCCGATATTGTCGTGCAGTCAACTCTTCCTCAGTATATTTCGGCGATAGATATTTCTCAGTTTGATGTTAAATGGACATATTTTGTTGATCCTGTCCCTCCCGGAGGACTTAAGCATAACGCTTCGCCCGTTGTCACCGATGTTACCGGAGACGGCCTGGGCGATGTTGTGGCTGTTTCCGCCAACGGAACGGTTTATGCTCTCAAGGGAAAAACGGGGTATCCTGCCGGCGAACTTTTGTGGAAGCTGGAAGTTCCCGAATCAGGAAGAATGCTGAGCTCGCCGGCCCTATACGACTTCAATAAAAACGGATCTCTTGACATTGCTTTCGCGGGAGAGAGCGGAACCATATATCTGGTTGAGACCGGAAACGATAAGCGCGGCAACAGATTGCTTGCCATGACAAGAGCGAGCAATTCGTCTATTACCTCAAGCCTCTCCATCGGCGACGCCGACGGAGACGGCCTGTTGGAGTTTGCCATAAGCGATGTAACGGATTCGGTGCATCTGCTTAAGACAAATGCCAGGGTTTTTAAAAACCGGGTGCCGTGGCCGATGTTCCTGTCCGGCCCCGGAAGAACCGGTATGCCCGCGGATACGGAAAGTAAGCAGCCTTTTGCTATTATGCTTATTTCCGGCATAGCGGCGGCCCTGACTGCCCTGGCTGTAAAATTTCTTGCAAAGAAAAAAGTTTTGATGAAACGCCCGAAAGTGGTTTATTTATGAGAATAGATTTTTTCGCTAAGACCGATGTAGGCAGGGTGAGGAAAGAGAACCAGGACTATTTCGGTTACCTGGAAGAGAGCGGTTTTTTTATTGTCTGCGACGGAATGGGCGGCGGAGCCGCCGGAGACTTCGCGAGCCGCGCCGCGGTTGAGGTGGCCCTCAAAGCCTTTGAAAAACTATCCATAGACGAGATATCCGAAGTCCTTGGAGATTCGGCCAAAGGGGTTCCCGGCGAAGCTCTCAGGCCCCTGGCGTGCATACGCCTTGCCAACAGGGCGCTTTTTAATTTCTCGGATAAATTTCACAGACTCAGCGGGATGGGAACTACGATCGTCGCGGTTCTCTATAATAAAGATACAAATATCCTGCATATGTTCCATGTCGGAGACAGCCGGGTTTACCGCTTAAGGCGAGGCCTTTTGGACCAGCTCACAAAGGACCACTCCAAGGTCACTGAGCTTATTGAACAGGGCAAAATGCGCGAGGAGGATGTAAAGACGGCGGAAATCCAGAGCATGATAACCAGGGCGCTGGGAATACACGAAAAAGTCAAAATTGATTACAGGGCGGAGTTTGTTTTGCCCGACGACAATATAATGCTGTGCAGTGACGGCCTTGTCAGTGAGCTTGAAGACGGAGATATCAAAGACATAATGCTGGCCAACAAAGACAGCGTCAGGGAAAGCACCGAGAGGCTGATTTCTTCGGCAAACGAGGCCGGCGGCAAAGATAACGATACCGTTATTACGATGAGATTTCTCCCTGATGATAAAGCCCAGGCCGCCTCGCAGTATTCCGGCGATATGGTGGGGAATGTCGTAACCGTACCCGAGGAGACGCAAAAGCAGTCGGCGGTTGAGGACAAAATTCTTAAAAGTATTATATCGGCTGCCAGGGTAAAGGTTCCGAAATCAGCCAGAGAAAAGAGCATAATCTCTAATCCATTATATCTTGGTTCGGCGCTTGCGCTGATAATTTTCGCAGTTGTTCTTTCCTTGTCCAAGCTCGGCACAAAACAGCCGGATACGGAACTGCTGGACCTGACCGGAAAGGTGGCGGGGATTGCGCTTGAGGTTCGCGCTCCAAAGAAGGAATATATTTCGGCTTTCAAAGCCGCCGAGGACAGAATTGATAGGCTGGAGATGATTCAGGACTGGTACTCAAAGAAAGACGAATTAACCGTGCCCATGAAAAATGTGACCGTGATCATTAAGCAGGGCGGGGTGGAAAAACTGCGGGTTAATACGAACGGGAAGGACTTTATTGAAATAAAACTTAACAGCGGTTCGTACGAATTTGTTGTTGAATACGACGGATACAAGGTTGTAAAAGATTCCCTGGAGTTTAAGGAATCGGTGGGCATAAATGTAGAGATGAGTGATGTTTTAAAGCCCATTCTGCTTGTGATGCTGCCGGAATAAAAATATCAGCGCAATAGGGAGAGAAAAGTGACAGGCAAAGGTTTAAAAATAATGATAATTGAAGATAATAAGTCTTTTCTTGAGACAATTCAGGATTTGCTTGAGACAAAAGATTTTCAGGTGGCCGCTTACACCGAGGGCAGGAACATCGCGCAAAATATTGCCAAAGAAAAGCCGGACCTGCTTATGTTAGACATAAACCTTCCCGGCGAGGACGGATTCAGCATATGCAGGCAGATAAAGTCAGCTCCTGAGACAAGGGCGCTGCCGATTATTCTGATGACCGGCGACGCGACGATAGATATAGACAAGGGGTTCGCGCTCGGAGCCGATGACTGTATATTCAAGCCTTTTGATATTGACGATGTTATCGCCAGAATAAAAAAACTCGCCCGCAGGGATCCCAGGGTACTCTTAGTTGAGGATGACAGAAAGATCTGCGAAATGGTAACCGCCATGCTCGCGGAAAAACATTATGACGCCAAGGCTGTCAACGACGGCAGGGACATTATTAATGTCGTTAAGGGTTTCTCGCCGGACCTGATTTTGTTAGACATTTCGCTGCAGATCCCCCCGGACGGAATAGAAATATGCAGGCTGCTAAAATCGGACAGCGAGACGAGGAAAACGCCGGTTGTAATGCTGACGGCCAATGAAGACGCAGACTCCATAGAGAAGTGTTTCGCTTTCGGCGCCGATGACTACCTGTTTAAGCCGTTTAAGACGCAGGATCTGTTGCTGAGGATAAAAAAATACATTGAATACTCTAAGAATGTATAGCGGAGGCCAGATGCGCGGTTTAAGCAAATCATCAATTTCAGCCGTTGCGGCTGTTTTATTTTTTTCGGTCTCGTGTTTGGCCGGAACTTTTAATAACACATCCGAATTTTTGAGAATCGTGCCCGATCCGCAGTCTGTCGCCATGGGCGAGACGATCATGGCTTTTCCCGAGTCGCCTATGGGCATGGTGTCAAACCCCGCGGGCATGTCTATTGTGCGCCGTCCGGAGTTTTCTTTCAGCGAAACGCTTATGTGGGAGGGAATGCGCCATTATTTCCTCGGAGCCGTGATGCCCACGCAAATGGGAAATATTGGCGCCGGTGTAGCGCATATGGCGTACGGCGATATCCCAGGGTTTGATAATAATGGCGATCCTTATGATATATCTTCTTCCTACGCCACCACATTTCTTCTGAATTATTCTATCCCCGTGAACAGGCATGTTCCGGTTCTCGTTGAATACGGAAGCGTGGGCTTTAATTTTAAATTTATTCAGGATAAACTTTCGGAATATCCGCTGGAGGGCATGGCTTTTGACCTGTCTGCCGTCGTTAAGATGCCTTTTGTGAAAAGTTTCAGCGCGAGTTTCCTCTATAAAAACATGGGCAGTTCCATGAAATTCGTCAATGACACTTACCAGCTGCCGGCTTCGCTCAATTACGGGGTAAGATATGACCTGCCATGGATGACGCTGGTGGCGGACTCCTCAAACGACGCGGAGTCCAGCCTCTCCTCGTACTCCGCCGGATTTACTGTTTATCCCGCGCATTCCATAAGGCTTATGAGCGGCTGGAGAGAGTCCGCCGATTCCCTTAATTCCGGGTTTCGCTTCGGGCTTGGTTTTGATTTTGAATCTTTTACGGTCAATTACGCCATGCTGCCTTCAAACGATGCCGCTATTTCTCATCAGGCCGCCATTGAAATACCGCTCGGTCCCATTCCTCAGCAGGAAGCGGCATACAAGCGCAGCCTCGGATACTATTTTGAGAAGGCGAAGGAAAAATACTACCGCAGGGATTATATAGCCGCCAGGCAGATAATAGAAGATATTCTGGCGGTTTATCCGGGGCACAGGCCTTCAATAGAGTATCTGGAAAAAATAGGCGAAAAACTTGACGCTATTGACAGGTCAAAGACCCCTGAGGCCAATGCCCTGCTGGCCCGCGCCGATGCCGAGCTGGAGGCTGAGAATATTCCCGAGGCGAAAAAAAACTATGACAAAGTCCTTGAAATATTCCCGGGCCATCCCGCGGCGCTTGACGGCCTTGCCAGAATAGACCAGATAATGGGCGGCTACAACGACGAAAAGGGTTTTAAGGACAGAGCCGAGGCAAAACGGCTTTTTCAGAAGGCTCTGGTGCTCTATAGAAAGGACCGGCTTGTTGAGTCCTGGGATATTTTCCTGAATATCCTTGAGCTGGACCCTTTTAACGCCGAGGCAAGAGAATATGTAAAGGATATCAATAACCGCTTTACGACTTTGACAAAATGGGAAACAAAAAATATTTTTAAGTCCGGAGTCAGGTTGTACAAAAAAAACAGGTTCGCGGAAAGCATAAAGTATTTCAACGCTGTGCTGGCCGCCGACTCTAAGAACGCCCAGGCTCAGGAGTATATAGCCAGGGCCCAGGAAGGGGTCTCGCAGCTGCCTCCCATGGATCCGGCGGAGTCGGTGAAATATGAAAAAGAGCTTCTGGCAGTTAAAGAAAAAGCCAATAAAAAGTATTTGAAAGGCGACTACCAGGCCTCTTTGAACCTGTTCGCCGAAGCCATGAAAATAGCCGAGGAAAGACAGCTTGAGGTTTATGTTCCGGGCCTGAATAATTCAATGGCAAAGGTAAGGTCGGTGCTGTCCGACCAGCTTTGCGTTGCCGCGGATACGAGTTTTCAGAAAGACAAACTGGAGGATGCCGCAAAATCCTACGAGAAAGCTCTGGAGCTTAATCCGGACAACTCCACGGCTAAAGCGGGCCTGGATAAGGTTTCCATAAAACTCTCAAAATATTATTATGACCGCGGCATGGAAGCGTATTCCAAGAGTGAAAGCGATAAGGCCAGGGAGTATTTTGAAAAATCCCTCAAACTTTATCCTGGCAACGAAGAGTCTAAGCGCATGTACGAAAAACTAAAATGAGTAAAGGATTGTCTATGAGAAAATTCATGAAAGATTTTTTTGGCAGGTCAGTGCTCGCGGCCTGGGTTTTGCTCGCGGCGGCCTCAGGCCTGTACGCCGAAATAAAGGCTTATCCCGTTCCCTGGATCCCCGAGGACGGCAAGGTCAGGACGGGGAATGTTGATGACGGAATTACATTTTCCGGCCTGCCGGCCAGCGGCGAAATACTAATTTACACTTCCGTGGGAAACCTTGTCAGAAAAGTTGAGCTTGCCTCGCCGGCGGGAGGGAAGCTGAGCCTGTTCGGCAAAGATGACGGCTTCGCGCCTGTTCCGAGCGGCGTATATGTCTGGAAAGTAAAAGCTCCGAACATTTTAAAGACGGGCAAGATAGTCGTAGTAAGATAACACAGAAATATTTTCGCTAAGTTTGAGGCCGCGGCGGATTGTCCACGGCCGGGTTTGCCGAAACTGTACGGAAAACCACGGGTTCGTGGTTTTTTAATTTTTAGGATACGGTCATGAACTATCTCCAGCAAAATTTTATTTATCTTTCGCAGATCATAGGCCTGCCGGTCGTCGTCTCCGGCGACGGCGCCAGAGTCGGCTATGTCTCAGACCTGGTGGCCGGCCTGAGGGAGATGTATCCGAAGATAACCGCGGTCAAAATAAGAAAAAAAATGAGCGCGGAACATTTTTATGTGCTCTGGAAAGATGTCGTCAAAGTTGCCGAAAACAAAGCTTTGGTTATAACTTCCATGCCCGAAGCAAATGTCGCGCTTGGCGAGAACGAGATTTGCCTGAGAGAAACATTCTGGGATAAGCAGATAGTTGATATTTCCGGATCAAAGGTGGTGCGCGTAAACGACCTGCATCTTTTGCGCGAGGATCCAAACTTCTGGGTTGTCCACATGGATATAGGTTTTAAGGGGTTGGTGCGCCGGCTGGGCTGGGCGCCCTTCGTTGAATATATTTCAAAATGGCTTTTCGCCTATGAGCTCAAAGAAAGATTTATTTCCTGGAAATATGTCCAGCCCGTAACCATGGCGCGCGCCGGCGAGTCCTTGTCGCTGAAAGTCCCGCACTCTAAAATGGCCGAGCTTCATCCGGCAGAACTCGCGGATATTCTTATTGATATCGGTACCGACGAAAGAATCGCGATATTAAAGGCGCTCGGCAATACTATGGCGGCCAGCGCTCTCAAGGAACTGCCCTTGAAACTCAGGATCCAGACAGCGGAACTGCTCAAACATGACCAGCTGGCAAGCATAATAAATGAAATGCCCCCCGATGAAGCCGTGGACATACTTAATAAACTGCCGAGAAAAAAAGTCAGCTATATTCTAAACGCTCTTCAGCCCGACAAAGTTGCCCAGCTCAAAAATCTTCTAAGTTACTCTGAAAAGGTCGCCGGAAGCCTTATGAACACGGAATATGTTTCCGTGAGGTCATCGGTGACCGTAAACCAGGTCTGGGAAAAGATCAGGGCCGAACTCAAGAAGAAAGAATCTATTTATTATGTGTATGTTTTAGACGATAATGACACGCTTATCGGAGTATTGACTTTAAGGCAGCTTCTGACAGCCCAGCACGACAAAATGGTTTCCGAGGTGATGCGCAAGAGGGTCGCCAAGGTCAGGGTTGACGATGATGTTAAGGATGTGGCGCAGCATTTTCTTAAATATGATTTTACCGTGCTGCCGGTTGTGGACAAACACAACAAAATTCAGGGCACAATTACCATTAAGGACGCGTTTGAGTCGGTTTATCCGAGAATAAGAGAAGAAGCCGAGCAGGAACTGGCGTAAATCATGAATATAATAAAAAAAATAAAAGAAAATTCTTTCGTAAGGAATATTATAATTTTCCTTTCAGTGATGGGGCCCGGCGTTATAACCGCGAATGTGGACAACGACGCCGGCGGCATAACGACCTATTCTCTGGCGGGGGCGAATTACGGTTATACGCTCCTGTGGAGCCTTGTTCCCATAACTTTCGCCCTGATAATTATTCAGGAGATGTGCAACAGGATGGGCGTTGTAACCGGCAAAGGGCTTTCGGACCTGATAAGGGAAAAATTCGGCGTTAAGATGACATTCTATATCATGCTGCTGATATTGGTTACGAATTTCGGCAACATAATGTCGGAATTTGCCGGTGTTGCCGCCAGCGCGGAATTGTTCGGTATAAGCAAGTTTATCGCTATACCGATGAGCGCTTTTATAGTTTGGTACATGGTCGTAAAAGGCACCTACAGAAGCGTTGAAAAAATATTTCTCGTGGCCTGCGTGTTTTATGTCAGCTATCTTATCACCGGCTTTCTGGTTAATCCGCCCTGGCACCAGATCTACCGCGAATTCGTCAGGCCCAGTATAAGCTTTGAAACCGGTTATCTTATGATGCTGGTGGCGGTAATCGGCACCACCATAGCTCCGTGGATGCAGTTTTACCAGCAGTCGTCGGTGGCGGAAAAGGGAATAAAAATAGAGGATTATAAATACTCCCGCATGGATGTTATCGTGGGCAGTATAGGCGTTAATGTCGTGGCCTTTTTCATTATAGTGGTTTGCGGCACGGTGCTTTTTCAGGGCAGCGGATTTACTCCGATACAGACGGCCGGAGACGCCGCCCGGGTTCTAAAGCCGCTTGCCGGAGACTACAGTTCCTATCTTTTCGCGTTCGGCCTTCTCAATGCCTCGCTTTTCGCGGCCTCAATACTCCCTCTTTCCACGGCTTACAGTGTTTCTGAAAGCTTCGGGTGGGAGACGGGCGTCAACAAAAATTTCGCCGAGGCGCCTCAGTTTTACATACTTTACTCTCTTCTGATTGTGCTGGGCGCGAGCGTGGTGCTTTTTCCGATTCCGCTTATAAAGATCATGTGGCTTACGCAGTTCATTAACGGCCTTGTTCTGCCGTTCGTGCTGGCCGCGATGTTAATTATTATCAATGATAAAAAGATTATGGGCGAATACTCCAACACAAGGCTTTTCAACTACCTGACCATCGCCTGCATAGGCGGCATTTCTCTCCTTTCGTTCCTGCTCGTCATTGGCTCTATATAAACAGGTTTGCGCGGCCCCCTTTAGAGCCGCGGTTTATATTTGAGCCCATATTTGCTAAAATACCTGCATTATGAATCCCTGGGATAGTTTTATTCAAAGCGTCAACAAATACGGCTCCGTCTCCGCTTTTGACAGGGTTTTGGCCTGTGTTTCCGGAGGCCCTGATTCGGTTGCCATGCTCCACCTGCTCTGGAGGCTTAAAAAAACCCTGAGGTTTGAACTCGGTGTCGTGTACATTGACCACGGCTTGAGAAAAGAATCAATAAAAGAAGAAAAATTTGTCTCGGAGCTTTCAGAGCTGCTGAACCTTCCTTATTTTACGGCACGGATACCTGTCAGAAAGCATTCCGGAGCCAAAAAAATATCTATTGAGGCCGCGGCCCGCGAATTAAGATACGGGGAGTTTGAGAAAATATGCCGGGCCCACGGCTACGACAAAATAGCCACAGGGCACAACGCCAATGATAACGCGGAGACGCTTATCATGTGGCTGCTGCGCGGAACCGGCCCGGACGGGCTTTCAGGCATTCCTCAAAGGCGCGGCTGCGGGCCGAAGCTGGAGATAATAAGGCCGATACTCGCGCTTTCGCGCCGGGAAATAATCGCCTATCTTAAAAGCCAGAAGCTGAAATTTGTGACGGACAAATCCAACTTCAGCATGGATTACACCCGAAACAAAATAAGGCACAATATCCTGCCCGCGCTTGAGAAGATAAACAAAAAGGTTGTGGAGCATATTCTTAACCTGACAAGAATGGAAGCCGAAAGGAATGAGTTTTTTAACGAGTTCGTGAGGGGCGCGAAAGAGCGTTCTGTTGTTGTAAAATCAAGCAGAATTGAGCTTGATTTGAAGCGTTTTATTGGATATAATAAAGCCGTTCAATCTCATATAGTTAAGGATTTCTTGCCCGAAAAAAAATCCGTTTCTGCTGTTGAACGCGTTCTCAACTGGGCGATATTCTCGCCGGAAAAAGAACTCGGTTTTTCCCGCTCCTGGCGTCTGCGAAAGGCCAAAAACAAGATTATCTTAGAGCGCGGCAAATAAATATAAGGGATTTAAGCCTTTGGATAAATCAGCGATTGACCCTCATATTGAGAGGATACTTTTATCAAATTCCGAGATAATTTCCAGGGTGAAGGAGATAGCCGCCCAGGTTTCCGGCGATTATCGCGGCAAACAGCTGACTATAGTAACCGTTCTTAAGGGAAGTGTTTTTTTCGCGGCGGACCTGCTGAGATTTCTGACCATAGACAGGGATATTGATTTCGTGTGCACTTCATCCTATATAGGCGCCAATTCAGTCAGCAAAGTGCAGCTTGTGGCGGACCTTTCGTCCAATCCGAAGGGCAAGAACATTCTTCTTGTTGAGGATATCGCCGATACCGGGTTAACACTGAATTACCTGCGCGACAATCTTAAGGAAAGGGGCGCCGCGAGCGTCGCGGTCTGCGTTTTGTTGGATAAACCGGCGGCGCGCAAGGTTGCCGTTGAAATAGCGTACCGCGGTTTTACGATAGAAGATTTTTTCGTGGTGGGTTACGGCCTGGACTACGAGGAAAAGTTTCGTGAGTTGCCTTATATAGGCGTTTTAAAACAGTCGGTCTACAATAATAAATAAAAGGTTCGCAGTTCAGGCGAGTCCGCCGCGAGGCGGAAAGGACAGTGTTAAATGAAAGATAAAAATAAGTGGGGCCTTTTGGCCTGGGTTTTCATATTCCTGCTTTTGCTGTATTTCATACAATCCGTCAGGCAGATTAATGTGGAGCAGGAGCTTCCGTATTCCACATTCAAAAAGTATATTAAAGCCGGAGAAATAATCAAGGTTACGGTGGCCCCGGAACTTATTAAGGGCCAGTACAAGGCCGCCGACGGCAAAGTGGTAAATTTTAAAACTGTGCCGATGCCGGACCCCAAACTTGTTGAGGATATGGAGCAGTACAATGTTTCCCAGTTCTCGGGTAATCTTGAGCGCGGCTGGCTTATGCCGTTTCTTATGAACTGGGGCCCGATGGTGCTTCTCATACTCTTCTGGCTCTGGATGATAAAGGGCATGCAGGGCGGCGGCAAGCAGGTAATGGCATTCGGGAGAAGCAAGGCGAAACTGCAGACAGCCAAAAAGACTAAAATAACCTTTGCCGATGTCGCGGGTTGTGATGAAGCCAAGGAAGAGCTCAAAGAGATAGTTGAATTTTTAAAAGACCCGGCCAAGTTCCAGAAGCTGGGCGGCAAAATTCCCAAGGGAGTGCTTGTTTACGGATCTCCCGGAACCGGGAAAACTCTTCTTGCCAAAGCCGTAGCGGGCGAGGCGGGAGTGCCGTTTTTCTCATCAAGCGGCTCGGAGTTTGTGGAGATGTTCGTAGGCGTGGGCGCTTCAAGAGTAAGAGACCTTTTTGAACAGGGCCGGCGCAGCGCGCCGTGCCTTCTGTTTATTGACGAAATAGACGCTGTCGGCAGGCACCGCTTCGCCGGCATAGGCGGCGGCCACGACGAAAGAGAACAGACCTTAAACCAGCTCCTTGTGGAGATGGACGGTTTTGACACCAAAGAAGGAGTCATTCTCATCGCCGCGACGAACAGGCCGGATGTGCTGGACCCCGCGCTTCTCCGCCCCGGGCGTTTTGACAGACAGATAGCCGTTCCAATGCCTGACTTGAAAGGCCGCGACGAAATATTGAAAGTTCACGCGAAAAGCATAAAGCTCGCCGATGAGGTAAACTTAAATGTAATCGCGAGAAGGACTCCGGGTTTTGTCGGAGCCGATATAGCCAACCTCGTCAATGAGGCCGCGCTTCTTGCCGCGAGAAAAGAGAGGCAGTCCGTCGGCATGGACGATCTGGAAGAGGCCATTGACCGCGTTATCGCCGGCCCGCAGAGAAAATCCAGGATGATATCCGACCGCGAGAAAAAAATAATTGCCTACCACGAGTCGGGGCACGCGCTGGTGGCAAAAATTACCCCGGGGAGCGACCCGGTACACAAGGTTTCCATTATACCGCGCGGCCCGGCCCTTGGGTACACGCTGCAGCTTCCTTTGGAGGACAAATACCTTACGACCCGCCAGGAGATACAGGGTAAGCTCGCGGTCCTTCTGGGCGGACGCGTCGCCGAGGAAATGATTTTTAACGAGATAACGACCGGAGCCCAGAACGACCTCTCCAAGGCCACGAGCATCGCGCATAAGATGGTCGTGGAATTTGGGATGAGCGAGAAAATAGGCGCTCTCTCGCTGAGCCAGCCCTCCGAGGAGGTTTTCCTGGGGCGGGACTTTAACAGGGAACCCAAATATTCAAATAAAACCGCTGAAATAATAGACGAAGAAGTCAAAAGGATCGTGACTGAGGCCAAGACGAGCGCCGAAAAGATTCTGCGCGACAACGCCGCGAAGCTCAAAGCGCTTGCCGAAAAACTCATAGAAAAGGAAATTCTGGACGCCGACGAGGTGGACCGCCTGTTAAACCCGGAGGCCGCCAATGAAACAAAGCCCGAGGAGCAGGAGAAAAAAGCCTAAGCGGAATAATCTCATAAACGGGATATAAAATGGATACTAAGAAAATTGAAAAAGCCGTAAGGATGATTCTGGAAGCCGCGGGAGAAGACCCCTCAAGGGAAGGGTTGAAAAATACGCCTAAAAGAGTGGCGGAGTTTTATCAGGAAGCGCTCTCGGGGCTTAAGATTAAACCCCGGGATATCCTGACGGTATATTACGAGCAGGAAAATCACGAAGAGATAGTACTGGTAAAGGACATCCCGATCTATTCGCTGTGCGAGCACCATCTTCTGCCTTTCTTCGGCAAGGTGCATGTGGCTTATATCCCCAAGAAAAGCAGGATACTGGGTATATCAAAACTTGTCAGGGTGGTGGAGATGTTTTCTCACAGGCTCCAACTGCAGGAGCGCCTGACAAAACAGATAGCCGACACTATTATGGAAGCGGCAAGGCCGTACGGGGCCATGGTAGTTATAGAGTGCGAACACCTTTGCATGACCATGCGGGGAGTAAAAAAGCCCGGAGCGAAAATGATAACCTCGGCAATGCGGGGAATATTTTTAAAAGACGCGAGGAGCCGCGCCGAGGCGCTTTCTTTAGTAAAATCCTGATGAAAGTAATAGAGCTGTCCGTAAGTAATTTCAGCGAAGCGGCAAAGGCCATAGCCTTGACGGGCGCCGAGCCCTATTCGGTAAACATAATGGCGGCCAAGGCCGTTCATAAGGTTTTTCTGGCCCGCGGCATTGATAACAGGGCCGCGAATATTTTAAAGCAGGATATGCTTTCGCTGGGCGGCGAGGTGGCCGTGAGCAGGCAGGTCGGAGCCATGAAAACCGGAACTTCCGACGCGGTTGTCATGGGAACTCTCAAACAGATAGCTCTGCTCTGCGGCAAATTGCGTTCACAGCCTTTTGGGTTGGCGGAACTTTCCCTGGAACTTTTAAGGCTGACAGAGATAAAAAGCGGAAATAAGTATTTTTTATGCCGAAACCATAAGATAAAGATTTCGGCGGATGCCCGGCTTATGGGCGTGCTTAATGTTACGCCGGATTCGTTCTCGGACGGCGGCAAGTATTTTGATTTAGAAACGGCCTGCGCCCGCGGCGCCGAGCTTGTTAAATACGGCGCGCTTATAGTTGATATAGGCGGAGAATCTTCCAGGCCGGGTGCCAGACCGGTTTCGGCAAAAGACGAGGCGGCCCGGATACTGCCCGTAATCAAAACGCTTGCCGGAAAAATAAAAGCCCCGCTGTCGGTTGACACATACAAACCGGAAACGGCCAGAGCCGCGCTTAAGGCCGGAGCCTCAATAATTAACGATATATCCGGCCTCGGGTACGGCGGCAGAAAAATGGCAAGGCTCATTGCTTCTGAAAAGGCGGGGCTTGTAATAATGCACATGAAGGGAAAGCCTTCCGATATGCAGAAAGCGCCGAAATACGACGATCTTGTATCGGAGATATATGATTTTTTTGAAGAGAGGTCCTCTCTCGCCCTTGAATGCGGCGTGAGAAAAGAAAGTATAATGCTTGATCCCGGAATAGGTTTTGGAAAGACCGCCGAGCATAATCTGGAGCTATTAAAGCGTCTTAAAGAGTTTAAGTCGCTCGGATTTCCGCTGGTTGTGGGAACATCGCGTAAATCTTTTCTTGGTAAGGTTTTAGGCCTGGAAAACCCGCTTGAACGGTTACAGGGGAGCGTCGCGAGCGCCCTTTGGGCTTCGGATCACGGGGCGGATTTCCTGAGAGTTCACGATGTCATGGAAACCGCGCAGGCGCTTAAAATATACGGGGCGATAAAGGCCTCGGCGTGAGAGGGTAAAGTTGGAATTTATTAAATATGTATGGTTCGCCTATCTTGTCAATATCATTGATATACTGGTGGTCGCCTACATTCTCTTCAGGCTGCTTCAGCTTATCAAGGGTACCCGCGCGGTTCAGATAATTCTCGGCATTTTAACGCTCGTGGCGCTGACTTTTATAGCGCGCGAAGTTTTATTTTTAAGAACGCTTTCATGGATGTTAGACAAGTTCTGGCTCGCCGCCGTGGTAATTCTTGCCGTGGCCTTTCAGCCTGAGATCCGCTCGGCCCTGGCTCAGCTCGGCAGCCACCGCTGGGGCAGAATACTCGTTTCGTCGGAACTGGGTTTTATAGACGAAATAGTTGAGGCCGCCGTAAAATGCAGGAAGCTGAACATAGGCGCGCTTATAGTTTTAGAACAGGAAACAGGATTAAGAAGCTATGTGGAAAGCGGCACAATACTAAACGCGCAAGTGTCCTGGGAGCTTCTGGTGTCCATATTTAATAACAAATCTCCGATGCACGACGGCGCGGTCATAATTAAAAATGCCAGGATTACGGCTGCCGGCTGCGTGCTGCCTATAAGCCACGAACAGGGGATATCAAAGATTCTCGGAACCAGGCACCGCGCGGCGCTGGGCCTTAGCGAAATATCAGACGCTATGATAATAGTCGTTTCGGAAGAGAGCGGCGACATATCGCTTGCTTCCGACGGCAGGCTGGAAACGGGGGTTGAGCCCGAGGACCTTAAAAAGAGGTTATGGCTCTCCCAGAAAAGGCATGCCGAGAGCATTCTTAAGAAAAAGAGCGCCGGCTGAAAATTATGAAGAAATTACGCGAATTGCTCAGGGAACTGAAAAACGACTGGCCGATACGGCTTTTAGCGCTGCTGCTCGCGTTTTTTCTCTGGTTTTACCTCTATAACCGCTAAAGGAAAATTCAATAAATGCATAAGAAACTGTTTGGCACAGACGGTATCCGCGGCGTGGCCGGCAGGTATCCGTTAGACTCAAAAACAATAATACGAACGGCTCAGGCGGCGGCGCTGGAGCTTAAAAATACCACGCCGAGCCGGCTGGTCCTGTTAGGGCGCGATACGCGCCGTTCCGGGAAAAATATCTCGCAGGCCCTGATAAAGGGATTTTTGTCCTGCGGCATTGACGCCTGGGATCTGGGAGTAATACCAACGCCCGGCGTCGCCTGGCTGGCGCGAAAATATCCCGTGATGGCCGGCGTCGTGATATCTGCTTCGCACAATCCGTACCGGGACAATGGAATAAAATTCTTTTCGCATAACGGCACAAAGCTTTCCGACTCGGTTGAAAGCCTTATAGAGCAGAGAATAGTATCGGATAAGCCGCTTGCCGCGGGCCTGTCCGGCGGAAAAACAAAAACGCTTTTCACTCCCGCGGAGTATTATGAAAATATGCTCCGCCTGTCGGCGGCGCGTTCCGGCCTCGCGGGCCTTAAAATTGTTTTAGATTGCGCTAACGGCGCCTGCTCTAATATCGCCCCTTCGCTTTTTTCCGGGCTTGGCGCCCGGGTCTGGGTTATCAATGCCTCTCCCAGCGGGGTCAACATAAATCTCAACAGCGGATCCCTTCACCCCGAAAAGCTTTCGGCGGAAGTCAGGCGCAGAAAGGCCGATATCGGCATTGCGTTTGACGGAGACGGCGACAGGGCCATGTTTGTGGATGAAACCGGTGTTGTCCGCGACGGCGATTATATTCTGGCTCTGCTGGCCCTGCATTTCAAGCGCCTGGGTAAACTCAGAAAAAACACTTTGGTTACGACCGTTATGGCGAACCTGGGCCTGGTCAGGTGCATGGCCGCGAGCGGCATTAAACTTGTGACGACTTCGGTCGGCGACCGCTATGTGTTTGAAGGCATGCTCAGCTCCGGAGCCGTTTTAGGCGGAGAGCAGTCCGGTCATCTGATATTTTCCGAGCTGCTGCCTACGGGCGACGGAATGCAGAGCGCCCTGCAGGTCCTGTCGGTTATGAAAGAGACAGGCCAAAAGCTCTCAAAACTCACATCCGTAATGAAAAAATATCCGCAGATATTAATAAACACTTTCGTGGACGCTAAAATTCCTCTTGAGAAACTTCCCGAAACCTCACGCTCCATTAAAGCGTTTGAAAAAAAACTCGGCGGCGAGGGAAGAGTTCTTGTGCGCTATTCCGGCACCGAGAACCTTATAAGGGTTATGATTGAAGGCAGGGACAAAAAAGAAATTAAGTCCATGGCGCGGGCTATATCAGATACCGCGAAAAAGGAAATAGCAGGCAGATGATTAAACTCGGAGTCAACATTGATCATATAGCGACTCTGCGCCAGGCAAGGCGCGAGGCCGAGCCCGACCCGGTGGCCGCGGCCGCGATTTGCGAGCTCGCCGGAGCCGACAGTATTACCGCGCACCTGCGCGAAGACAGGCGCCACATTCAGGACAGGGATATGTTTCTGCTGCGCCAGACGGTAAAAACCAAGCTTAACATGGAGATGGCCGCCGAGAAGGAAATAATAAAGATAGCGCTGAAAATCCGGCCCGACGATGTCTGCCTTGTGCCGGAAAAAAGAGCCGAGCTTACGACCGAGGGCGGCCTTGATGTCGTTTCTCAGAAAAATAAATTAAAAGAAGCGGTTAAACGGCTTCATGGCGCCGGAATAAGGGTAAGCCTTTTCATTGACCCGCGGGAGGAGCAGGTAATAGCCTCAGCTTTCGCGGGAGCCGATTGCGTTGAACTTCATACCGGCAAATACGCTTTGGAGCGCGCCAAGCCGCATGGGAAACCGGCCGCTGAATTAAAGCGGCTTGAGCTTGCCTCGCGAACCGCTTTGGAAAACGGGCTTATCTTAAACGCGGGCCACGGCCTGGATTACAGAAATGTGCTTCCGGTAGCCAATATTAACGGCATGAACGAACTCAATATCGGATTTTCAATAATCGCCAGAGCTGTTATAGTCGGGCTTGACCGGGCCGTGCGGGAAATGAAAGATTTGTTGTAAGCCGGATATTATACCGCGCCGCGGCGCGCTGAAAGCGAAAAGAACACAGTTAAGGAGACGATATGTGCGGAATAGTCGGATATATAGGCAGTAAAAACGCCGGTGATGTAATAATTGACGGGTTAAGCCGCCTGGAGTACCGCGGTTATGATTCCGCCGGCATTGCCGTTATTTCTGAAGGGAAAATAGACATAAGGCGCAGCGTAGGCAAGCTAAAACAGCTTGTGTACCAGCTTTCAAAAAATGAGCTGAAAGGCGCTACCGGCATAGGCCACACCCGCTGGGCGACCCACGGCAAACCCAGCGAAGAAAACGCGCACCCGCATACCGACTGCAGCGGAAAAATTGTCGTGGTGCATAACGGGATTATAGAAAATTATCTTGAACTTAAAAAAAGGCTTGTTTCAGAAGGCCATAAATTTAAATCCGAGACCGATACCGAGGTGCTCGCTCATCTGGTGGAAGAAAGCTACAAGGGGGATATTTTTAAAGCCGTAGTGGCGGCGCTTTCCCAGGTCAGAGGCACCTACGCCCTTGGCGTGATATGTTCGGACAACCCGGGCGAGATTATAGCGGCGCGCCAGGACGCCCCGCTTATAGCCGGAATCGGCGATAACGAAAACTTTATTGCTTCCGACATACCGGCGCTTTTGCCGTACACGAGAAAGATGATTTTCCTTGAAGAGGGTGACATAATCAGGCTCTCGGCCTCAAAGATTGAGGTTCTCAACAGGAAGGGCGAAGAGCAGAAAAGAAAAATCCAGAATATTGCCTGGGACGCGGTTCAGGCGGAGAAGGGCGGTTTCAAGCACTTTATGCTCAAGGAAATATTTGAGCAGCCCCAGACTATTCAGGACACTTTCCGCGGCCGCATGAATCCCGAGACAGGAAAAATAGAGCTCGGGGAACTTAATATTCCAGTTGAGGCCGTAAACAACCTTTCTAAAATAAACATTGTGGCCTGCGGCACCTCTTATCACGCGGGCCTCGTCGGCAAATTTCTTTTTGAGAACCTCGCCAAAATTCCGGTGGAGGTGGATATCGCCTCGGAATTCCGTTACCGCGAACCGATAATAGACAAGAACGCCATAACCATAATTATCTCGCAGTCCGGAGAGACAGCCGACACGCTGGCGGCGCTTAAACTGGTTAAATCCGGAAATTGCAGGACCCTGGCGATATGCAATGTCATGGGCTCCACCGCGAGCCGCGAAGCCGACGACACGCTCTACACCAGATGCGGCCCTGAAATCGGCGTGGCTTCAACCAAGGCCTTTACCGGCCAGCTGACCGCCCTCTACCTGCTGGCTATAGACTGGGCAAGCAAAAGAAAAGCTATTTCAAAAGAAAAAGCCGAGGCTGTTATTAAAGAACTCTGGGAGATACCGGGCCGGCTTAATGAAGTTTTGAAGGCCAGCGAAGATATTCACGCGCTGGCGAAAGAGTTTTCGGGAAAAAGAGACTTTCTTTTCCTCGGAAGAAATGTGAATTACCCGATAGCGCTGGAGGGAGCGCTAAAGCTTAAGGAAATTTCCTATATACACGCCGAGGGTTACCCTGCCGGTGAAATGAAGCACGGCCCCATCGCTCTAATTGACGAGAATATGCCGGTAATGGTTATAGCCACGGAAAGCAAGGTCTACGAAAAGATTTTAGGCAATATTGAGGAAGCCAAGGCGCGCGGCGGAACGGTTTTGGCCATAGCCTCGGAAGGCGACACCCAGATAAAAGCCAAGACAACAAGGCAGATCTTCGTGCCCCGGGTGGACGAGATTTTCTCTCCTATATTAAATGTGGTGCCCACCCAGCTGTTTTCGTATTATGTAGCGGTTGTCCTCGGATGCGATGTTGACCAGCCGAGAAACCTCGCAAAGTCAGTGACGGTAGAGTAGCTCGGAGCGGTTCTTCACGCGGGACGCAGACGCTAACATTTCACCGGCTTTGCGGCGCCTTTCGTGGTAGAGCGAGTCTTAACGGGATTAAATATGCAGATAGGCATAGACATAGTTGAAATCAGAAGAATAGGGAAACTTATCAAGAATAAAAGATTTCTTGACAGAGTTTATACCCGCGAGGAAATAAAATACTGCATGGCGCGCGTGAACCGCGCCCAGCATTTCGCGGTTCGCTTCGCGACAAAAGAAGCGGTATGGAAAGCTCTGGGCCAGCGCGGCATAGCCCATAAAGATATAGGCGTTAAGAACAACCCCGACGGCAAGCCCGTTGTGATGATAAAAGGCAGGAGAAACAAGGCTGTTGATATTTCGCTTTCGCATTCTGACGCCTACGCGGTTGCGGTGGCCATAGTTAACAAACGCGGGAAGTAATACATACCGAGAGCCGTAAATGAAAATAAATAAAATTACAGCACGGTTGGTCAGCTCTTTAATAAAACCCAGGAATAAGAACGCTCATAAAAATGACTTCGGCCATGTGCTGGTTATAGCCGGTTCTAAGACAATGAGCGGCGCCGCTGTGCTCGCGGCCGGCGGGGCCTTAAGAGCCGGAGCCGGCCTTGTGACCGCCGCGGTCCCCGCTGAGATCTTTGATGCTACCGCCAGAAGAATAATGCCTGAAGCGATGATTGCGCAAAGAAGCGGTTTTGAAAGCCTTAGAAAATATATATCCAAAAGAAAAATATCGTCTATCGCGCTCGGCCCGGGCCTGGGCCTGAACGAATCAGCAAAATCCCTGGTGTTAAAAATATTAAAATACATAGATTTGCCTGTCGTGCTGGACGCGGATGCCATCAGTTGCGTGGCAAAAACCGCAAGAACGGGAATCGTATTTCCTGTTCTTAAAAAAGCCAGGGCAAAGCTTGTGCTGACGCCTCACGCTGGAGAGTTTTCAAGGCTGACAGGTTTTTCAACCGCGGAGATAGCTAAAAACCGAGCCGCGCTGGCCAAAGACTTCGCTGAAAAGAATAATGTGACGCTTGTGCTTAAGGGAAACGCTTCGCTTGTCACCGACGGCAAAATTGTCCGCGTCAACACAACCGGTAATCCCGGCATGGCAACGGCGGGAGCGGGTGATGTCCTTACCGGTATTATAGCGGCGCTGATAAAACAGGTGAAAGAGCCCTTGCTGCCGAATGCCGCCGCCGCGGGGGTTTTTCTCCACGGGCTGGCCGGAGATATCGCGGCGCGCGAAAAAACCGAGCTGGCTTTAACGGCAGGAGATATCGCGGAGGCTTTTCCCCGGGCTGCGCGGAAGGTTACGAGGTAATTATGATAAGCAAAACACAACTGCAGAATACTCTGGTTAAGGTCAGGCGGCACATACACTCAAATCCCGAGCTCGGCAATCAGGAGTTTTCCACGACAGCTTACCTGGCTAAAATATTTAAGGATTTCGGCATTAAAACATACAGGCCGTCAAAGACCGGCCTTGTCGCGCAAATCAACGGAACCGCGAAATCTTCCGGGAAAAATAAATGTCTCGGCATAAGAGCCGATATTGACGCTTTGCCTATTCAGGAGAATACTAAAAAGCCGTACTCATCAAAAAAACCCGGGGTTATGCATGCCTGCGGCCATGATGCCAATTCCGCGATAGCGCTCGGCGCGGCGCTTTTGCTCAACGGCAGGAAAAGCGAATTTTCCGGGCAGGCAAAATTTATTTTTCAGCCCAACGAAGAAACCGCGGGCGGCGCTACGGGAATGATAGATTCCGGCGTTTTGAAAAATCCGTCCGTTGACGCTATTATAGGAATACATGTAAACCCGTGGCTGGCTGCCGGCACGGTGGGCCTTAAGCCCGGAGAGATGATGGCCTCGGTAGATAAATTTACGGTTGAGATCTTAGGCCGCGGCACTCACGGCGCCTATCCCCACAAGGGGCAGGACACTATTTTAATAGCGGCTCAATTCATAAACCTGCTTCAATCTGTAGTTTCGCGCGAAATTGACCCGGTAGAGCCTGTTGTTATATCCGTCGGCTCCATATCCGGGGGAAATATGTTTAATGTTCTTGCCGACCGCGTGGAGTTATGCGGCACCGTAAGAACCCTTAACGAGGCCGTTCATAAAAATGTCAGAAAACTTATTGAGAGAAAATTGTCGCATGTGACAAAGGCCTACGGCGCGAAATATACTTTTAAATACGATGTGCTGGGTCACCCGCTTAAGAATGACCCTGTGATTCTGGAGCTTTGCAGAAAGTCCGCGGTGAAAGTTTTGGGCGCCGGGAAAGTTAAGGTGCTGAATAAGCCGTCCATGGGCGGCGAGGATTTTTCGGAATATTTAAGGCTTGTGCCCGGGTGTTTTATTTTCTTCGGCAGCGCCTGCGCCGAACCCTATCCGTGGCACAGCGAATTTTTTGACATTGACGAGAGAATGCTTTCCTCAGCCTCAGCCGTTGTTTCTGGCATAGCTCTGGATTACCTCGGTTAAAGGTTTTGGTATTAAAGGTACGGCATTGAAAATAAAAGAAATCGGAGAATTCGGTTTAATAGACAGGCTCTTAAAGGGCATTTCCCGCGGCAAAGAATCAAGGGGCCTTTTTATCGGTCCGGGGGATGATGCCTTCGCGGCTGTTTTACCGCCGAGGAGCCTTCTGGTGGGTACCAAGGATCTGCTCGTAGAGGGCGTGCATTTTAAACGCTCCTGGGCCTCTCCCGAAAAAATAGGCTACAAGTCTATGGCGGTAAACTTAAGCGACCTTGCGGCCATGGGAGCCGTTAAACCGCTCTTTGCTCTTGTCGGCATAGCATTGCCGTCATCAGCCGAAGTTAAGTTTGTGGAAGGCCTTTACTCTGGCATGAGGAGGGCCGCCTCAAAGTACGGTTTTGCCATAGCGGGCGGCGACACGGTTTCGTCAAAAGAAGGCGTGGTTATTTCCATAACAATGCTCGGTTCCGCTAAAGCCTCGGGCCTGGTGCGGCGCGGCGGAGCGAGGCCCGGAGACCTTATAATCGCGACCGGTACTTTCGGCGACTCGGGAGCCGGGTTGTGGCTTCTTTCAAAAGGCATAAAGCCTCTTAAGCCCGAAGAAAAATATCTGATAGAGAAGCATCTGGCCCCGCATCCGCTCTTTAGCGAGGCCGCGGCGCTTTCAAAATACGCGACAAGCCTGATTGACTCGTCCGACGGACTGGACAAGTCCGTTAATTTTATCGCGAAGGGTTCCGGTGCCGGCGCGAGAATTGACATTGAAAAAATACCGCTCTCCCGCCAGCTTTTAAAAGTTTCGGCGGCAAGAAAAAACCTCTCGCCGGTAAATCAGGCGCTTACGGGAGCCGAGGAATACGAGCTTGTCGCGACGGTTCCGCCGGATAAGCTTAAGGCCCTTAAAAGCCTTGTCAGGGTAACGGTGATCGGCAGAATAACAAAAGGCGAGAAGGTGGAGTATTATTATAATGGCAGGCAATACGGTTTTTCACAAAAAGGTTTTGAGCATTTTAAATAAGCCGCTCATAAGCCGCAGCGAAGCTGAAACAAAAAAAGCCGCGAAAAAGTTCAGCGGCATTATCAAGCCCGGAGACCTGGTTCTTTTAAAAGGCGGCCTTGGAAGCGGTAAAACTGTTTTCGCCCGCGGTTTGGCGCGGGCTATGGGTTTTAAGGGGGCGGTCAGGAGCCCGAGCTTTACCATAGCTAACCGTTATAAATGCGCGAAGGGTGTAAACCTCTACCACCTTGACCTCTACAGGCTTGAAGGCTCTGATTTTGACAGTTTCGGCCTTGAAGAATATATCTGCTCCGAAGGAATATGTGCCGTTGAATGGGGGCAGAAAATAATGATCCCGCCGCGAATGCCGTATTGGGATGTGCGGATTACTCCGCGCGGTGAGAAGGAAAGATGCATAATAATAAAGAGAAAAAATCAAAAGAAGAAATAATTCTCGCCGTTGAAACCTCCGGCAGGGCCCTGAGCGCCGCGGTAAGTGTTAACGGTTGCCTTGTCTCGGAAATAACGCTTAACTGCGGGCTGGTGCATTCCGAGAAGTTGATTGAAATAGCTGATCTGGTTTTGTCTAAGGCAGGTTATAAGATATCCGATGTCACCAAAATTGCCGCCTGCGTGGGCCCCGGGAGTTTTACCGGCATCCGCGTCGGCCTGACCTTTGCCAGGACGGCCGCGCAGTCGCTTAAAGTGCCTTTAGTGGGTATTGACGCGATAAAAATTCTTGCCGCGGCGGCTCCTGAAACCGGCTGTCTGGTTTATCCGGTGATAGACGCGCTGAGAAACGAGGTTTATGTTCCGGCCTTAAAGTCCGGGAAGCCGTGTCTGTCCTCAATTGAAGATTCCGCCTCAGCGCTTAAGGCTTTAAATAAAAATATTCTGCTGTTAGGGGGCGGCGCCGGGGTTTACCGGGATTTTTTAAAGAAAAGACTCGGCAAAAAAGTGTTTTTTGCTCCGGAAAATATGAGCAGGCCTTTGGCCGGAACCCTTGCTGTTATCGCTCACGGCTTGCGCGGCGAATACTTTGAGAAGGTTCTGCCCCTCTACATCAGAAGGTCCTGGGCCGAGGAAAGGCAGAAAAGCGGAAAATAAGTTATTATGCTCCAGGGCATCCGGCCCGGAAGCAATTTATAGCGGAGGATTAAGTATGGATTTTGGAATGAAAAACAGGATGTCAAGGCTGTTCAAAAAAGACGGGCACTGCTTCTTTATGCCCATTGATCACGGTTATTTCCAGGGGCCGACCACCTGTCTTGAAAAACCCGCGGAGACTATAAAGCCCATACTGAAATACTCGGACGCGCTTTTTGTAACCAGGGGTGTTTTGCGCGCCAGCATAGATACTTCAATAGATATACCCATAATACTCAGGGTTTCAGGCGGCACCAGCATGGCCGGCAAGGACCTGGCCCACGAGGGCCTTACGACATCTATTGAGGAAATAATAAGGCTTAACGCCTCGGCGGTTGGAGTTTCAATTTTTGTCGGAAGCGATTACGAGCACGAGACGCTTATGAACCTTTCAAAAATTATTAATGACTGCGAGGATTACGGCATACCCGTTATGGCTGTTACGGCGGTCGGCAGGGAAGTCGGGAAAATGGAGCCGCGTTACCTGGCTCTCAGCTGCCGCATAGCCGCCGAGCTTGGCGCCCGGGTCGTGAAAACCTACTGGTGCGAAAAAGACTTTGACAAAGTCGTAAGCGGCTGTCCGGTTCCGGTTGTTATGGCGGGCGGGCCTAAGTGCGAAACCGAAAAGGAAGTGTTTGATTTTGTTTACGACGGCATGACAAAAGGCTCGGTGGGAATAAATCTGGGGCGCAATATCTGGCAGAATCCGAACCCTGCCGCCGTGGCAAAGGCTCTTTACGCCATTGTGCACGAGAAAGCCACCTCAAAAGAGGCTTTTGAAATATTTAATGAAGAGAAAAGCAGGCAAGCTAAAAAGAAGTGAGCAGCCCCCGAACTGAAAGTGTAAGGGTTATATTTATTTCCCGAGGTATACCATGCGCGTAGCGATGTACTATAACAACAGCGATATCAGAGTTGAGGAGATGCCCAGGCCTTCCGCCGGACCCGGCGAGATTGTGGTAAAAGTCGCCGCCAGCGGAGTCTGCGGCA
Source organism: Elusimicrobia bacterium RIFOXYA2_FULL_47_53 (assembly GCA_001800315.1). Lineage (GTDB taxonomy): Bacteria > Elusimicrobiota > Endomicrobiia > Endomicrobiales > XYA2-FULL-47-53 > XYA2-FULL-47-53. The sequence goes on from MGVE01000020.1 coordinate 218,258, forward strand.
GCGATGTTATGGAGTGGTACAGAATTAAGAAGGCGCCCCTGGTACTCGGCCACGAGATAACGGGCGACATAGTTGAGACAGGTGAGGGCGTCGTTGAGCATAAGACAGGCGACAGAGTTTTTGTGTCTCATCACATACCCTGCAATACCTGTTCTTACTGCCTTGCGGGCCATCATACGACCTGCGAGACCCTACATTCAACAAATTATTTTCCGGGCGGCTTTTCCGAGTATATACGGGTGCCGAAACTAAACACCCAGCTGGGAGTTTTTAAGCTTCCGGATGAACTGACATATAACGACGGAGTTTTTATTGAGCCGCTGGCCTGCGTCCTGCGCGGGCAGAGAGTCGCGGGTGTAAAGCCGGGCGCGAGCGTGCTGATTCTGGGAGGCGGCATTTCGGGCCTTCTGCATCTTCTGCTGGCGAAGGCTACCGGAGCCGGAAGGATAATTGTCACGGATGTGGATCCGGACAGGCTTGAGTACGCCAGAGAGCTTGGCGCTGAAACAGTTATTATCGCGAGGGAAAATGTCCCCGAAAAAGTTAAACAGGCTAACGGAGGAAGGGGCGCGGAATTCGTGTTTGTATGCACCGGGGCAGAGAGCGCTTTTACGCAGGCGCTGAATTCCGTGGACAAAGGCGGCACGGTTCAGTTTTTCGCGCCGACGAACCCGGGGGTGAATCTTTCCGTTCCGGTAAATGATTTCTGGAGGAATGAAATAACACTCTGCACTTCTTACGCCAACAGCCCGTACGACGCGGAAGTCGCCATTGAACTTATAAGGTCAAAGAGAATACCGGTTTCCAGGCTTGTCACTCATGTGCTGCCTCTGAAGGATACGGCGCGGGGTTTTAGGCTGGTCAGTGAGGCGAAGAAATCAATAAAAGTTATCGTGGAGCCGCAGAAGTAGAGGCGGCGGCTCTTTGTTGTGTTCAGTAATTTTCCGCGGCTTCCAGTATATAGACTACCACTCGTTTATGCATAAATTCTTTTTCTTCCTCGGCGTTGTTCACGCCTAAGTCAACCCGCTTGCCTTTTATGGCGGAGCCGGTGTCTCCGGCGAAGCCGTAGCCAAACCCCGGGACATACACCCTTGTTTTAAGCGGTATAACCGCCGGATCAACCGCCACTACACCTCGCTGCATTTTTCGCCCGAGAAAAGTTATTGTGCCGTCGCGCCAGGCAAGCGGATCCCCCGGATAGTAGGCCGTGGCTACCATTTTCATTTTCCTGCACCGCGAAAGATCGTAAACCTTTTCTTCTGGACCGTCCTGATTCAAAAGCGCGAGGAGATAAACAGTTTCCTTTAGAGTCCTCTCTTTCACGACAGTCCTTTCTTTTTCAAGGGAATCGTGATAAATAACTTTTTCATCGCGGATTATGCGTTTGGCTTTAACTTTCCTGAGCTCAACCGGCCTTAGGTTGTTTGTAAACTTTTTCTTCCAGATTATATGATATTCCGGCTTGTCCTCAACTTTTTCTATTTTCTCGCTCACGCGGATTATCCTCACCGAAAGTTTCGTTGAAAAAAAACCCGTCACCGGAGGCAGTATTATGTCGTTTGGGCCAAGCGCGACTTTTTCTTTTTCAAGGGCCGCGATAATATCTTCGCGGGAGTTGGCGCCGGCCTGAAGCATTATTTCCTTTCCGTCAATAAGCGCGCAGGTATGTTTAGCCATGTTGACATAAAGCTTAAGCCCCGCGGCCGCTATTAAAACCGCGGCAGCCGTTAAGAGCAGTATATTCCAATGAGAGTGTTTTTCAGCTGTTTTCATAGCTGTCCAGGTAGGGCCTTAAACGGAAATTTACTCCGAGTTTTTCGGCTATCTTGGCGCAGCCGGCAGTATCTGTGCCGGGCAGGGTAATGCAGGTAAGAGTCACCTCTTTTATGTGTTTTTTGCATTTCCCGGCAAAATTTAGGACAGCCTTGTAGGATTTCAGCCCGAAAGCCGGCCTGTGAAGTTTCCTGTAATCGGAGGGGTTTGCGGCGTTTAAGCTGATGGAGACGGCATCCACCAGTCCCTCAAGCTCTGGGGTGATATCTCTCTTATAAACAAGGTTTGCGTGGCCGGAGGTGTTGACGCGGACTTTGCCGCCTTTTGATTTTATCCAGGCCGCTATGATTTTAAGTTCTTCAAGCCTCAGCAGAGGCTCTCCGTAACCGCAGAAAACTATTTCAGAGTATTTTTTAGGGTTCTTGATTTCCCTGATAACCTGCTCGGTTGTCGGCTCTTTCTTCAGCCTCAGGTTGTTGCCGCGAAACTTGCCCGCCCATTTGTTCTTGATGCAAAAGGTGCAGGACGCGGTGCAGCGGTTTGTCATATTAATGTAGAGGCTCTTGCCGTATTTATAAGCTATTGATGACATGTTATATCCCGAATAATTTTGAGGCGTTTCGCGAAACAACCGCTGCCGCCAGCTCAAATGGAATGTCCCTCAAAGAGGCTATCTCCCTGATAATATGCTCAAGATAAGCCGGTTCGTTTCTCTGGCCTCTGAATTTCTGAGGGGGAAGATAGGGGGAATCGGTTTCAACAACAATTCTGTCTAAAGATATCTGCCTGACTATGTCTTTTAAGGCCGCGGCTTTGGGGTAAGTTACGGGGCCGTCAATGCCCAGGTAAAATCCCATGTCAAGAAGCGCCAGGGCGTCATTTAAGTCACCGGAGAAACAATGTATAACCCCGCGGCAGTTGTTCGCGCCGGAGGATTTTAAAGTATCAATCAGCTCCTTGTAGGCGTCCCTGCAGTGCACCACGAGCGGTTTGTTGATTTCTCTTGCTATGTTAATATGGCTGATAAATACTTTCTTCTGGGTTTCCCTGGGAGAATTTTCGTAGTAAAAATCAAAGCCCGTTTCGCCTATGCCGGTCACCTCGGGCGCGGCCGCAAGGTGTTTAAGATCAGCGAGGTTTTTCTCATTGGCCAGTTTGGCGTCCTGCGGATGAATTCCGAGAACACAGCGCATAAAGCCGTTGGCGCGGCAGAACTCAACGGCTTTCTCCCATTGGCCGGGCATGCAGGCCACTTCAATTATGGCTGAAACGCCGGCAGCGCGGGCTCTTGTCAGGGCATCAGCCCTGTCGGAGTCAAACCTGCTGTCCAGCAAATGGCAGTGAGTGTCTGTGTGCATTATTTTTTTTCTAAGCGCGGGAAAAGAATTCCGCCCTTTTGAGTGGCTGTGCCCGGGCGGGGAGAAAGAATATTTTTTGATTTATTTCTGTCGGCGGACGACAGGTATTCCCGCGCGACGGATTCAATGTCTTCGGATTCGCCGAGCTGGGCCCAGATACTTTTGCATATATTGGGCATAAAGGGAAGAGCATATACTGTCAGCGCTTTAAGATTGGCGGCCATATTAAAAAGCACCGCGGGCAGTTCCGGGTTGTTTTCCTTTGCCATTTTCCACGGGGCCGTCTGCTGAATGTACTGGTTGGCGGAATTTAACGACATCTGAAGCGCGGCGATATATCTGTGGAACTCAAGATTTTCAAGCAGCAGCTCTGAGCTTCCCATCTGGGAAAGAATGGTGTCCGCGCAGGCGGGCGCTGTGGAAGCGGCAGCCGGTTCGGGAATTAGTTTAGCGGAAAATTTTTCCAGCATATCAAGAGTTCGGTTCACGAGGTTGCCGAGATTATTAGCCAGATCCGTGTTGTATTTGTCTTTTAAGGCCTGCCAGGATATGTCGCCGTCGGCTCCGAAAGGGAAAAGCGAAAGCACGAGGTATCTTGCGGCATCGGCGCCGAACATCGCGGATAGTTCCTGCGGCCTTATGACATTGCCGATGCTCTTGGACATCTTCTGCCCGTCAATGGTAAAAAAACCGTGGGCGAAAACTTTCTTAGGCAGGGGCAGTCCGGCGCCCAGCAGCATAGCCGGCCATATTACGCTGTGAAACCATAGAATATCTTTTGCCATCAGCTGGCAGTCGGCAGGCCAGAGTTTTTTAAACAGCTCGGAGTTATCCTCAAAACCTATCGCGGTTATATAATTTAAAAGCGCGTCAACCCAGACATAAGCTGTCTGCTTTTCGTCAAAGGGAAGCGGTATGCCCCATTTTAAGTCGGAGCGGGACATGCTTATGTCCTCAAGCTTGTTTGCTTTAAGCTTGCCGGCTATCTCGTTTCGGCGCTCAACGGGGTAAATCGCTATATGGCCGGGATTTGATTCGTCTGTTATCCTTGCAAGCAGTTCATCCTGAAAAGCGGAAAGTTTGAAGAAGTAGTTCTCCTCGGAATGCTCTTCGGGCCTGGTTTTGTGGTCGGGGCAGCATTTTTGTTCGTCAAGATCGGCTTCGCCAAGGTATTTCTCGCAGCCGACGCAGTAAAGCCCGGAGTAATTCCCTTTGTAAATAAGGCCCTTGTCAAAAAGTTTCTGTAAAAAGCTTTTTACGGCGCTTTCATGCTTTGGATCGGTAGTGCGAATAAATCCGCTGAAGGAGATTCCCAGTTCCTCCCAGGCTTTTCTAAACTCCGAGGAGATATGGTCGGCGAACTCTTTGGGCGATGTGCCCGCCTTTTGGGCCGCCTGCTCAATTTTAGAGCCGTGCTCGTCGGTGCCGGTGAGAAAATATACATCCTCGCCGCGCAGGCGGTGGTAGCGGGAGAGCACATCGGCGGCAACGGTAGTATAGGCGTGGCCTATATGCGGCGTATCGTTGACATAATAAATTGGCGTGGTTATGTAGTATTTTTTCATTTTATTAAAAAATGGCTATATGCCCATTTTATCCAGTATGGTATGGGAAAGCTGGTCGGCGCTGAATATCTTTATCTGTTTGTCGGGCATTTCCACTCCGACCTCTTCCTTGAGGCAGTTGAGAGACACCACGGTGCCCTGTCCGGCCGGGGTATGGACTTTACTGCCGACTTTGGGCATTTTCTTTTTTGAGTGTTTGTAGCATTCCTGCTCATAGGCCAGGCAGCACATAAGCCTGCCGCAGAGGCCGGAGAGCTTTGCCGTGTTAAGCGAAAGATCCTGCTCCTTGGCCATATCTATCGTAACCGAAGAAAATTCTTTAAGGAAAGATTTACAGCAGAGTTTCCTGCCGCAGGTGCCTATGCCGCCAATCATTTTCGCTTCGTCCCGGACGCCTATCTGCACCATCTGGATTCTTGTCTTGAGTATGTGTCCCAGGTCCTTAATGAGTTCCCTGAAATCCACGCGCGTCTCGGAAGTGTAGTAAATAAACAGTTTGGAACGGTCAAAGGTGTACTGAACGCAGGTAAGCTTCATGGGAAGCTCGTGGTCCTCTATTTTATTAAGCACTATTCTCTGGGCCTGATGGTTCTTATCCTCGTTCTCTTTCTCCCTGGCGTGGTCTTCTTTTGTCATCTTGCGGATAATTTTTCCGATACTGTCTTTGGGCTTCTCTACCATGCGTTCCCGCTCGTAAACCAGGCCCACTTCCTGCCCGTGCTCGGTTTCTAATATAACTGTGTCTCCCGCGGCGACATCAAGATGTCCCGTCTCTCCCAGAATTTTATCGCGCATTCTTCTTACTATAAGTCCGGCTACTATCGGCATAATTACCCCTGTTTAGTCGCTGCTTTTTGATAGTTTAAGGAAAAGCGAGTCCATTACCAGCTGAGGGTTCGCGTTCTTTTCCAGAAACTTCTGTGAAGCTATTATATTTTCCAGCGTTTTGAAATGTTTTTTAGGATTAGAGCGGAAGTCCCGCTTTACGGCCAGCAGCAGCTCATTTAAAAACTCGCCCGCGTTTTTGGAATACTGCTGGCTTTTAAACAGCAGCTGCGCCGAACTCAGGGTTCCCGACGAGATGCTTTTCCACACCTCCAGGGCCTCAATGGACTGGCCCGCGAGCTTTACATAAGCTTCGGAAATTGAACCTTCGGATAAAGCCGCAATCTCTCTGGCCGTTTCCGGTTCAACCGAAGACTTTTCAATAAGAAGTTTAGCTATATCGTTTTCGGGAATGGGTCCGAAAAGCACTATCTGCGTCCTTGAAACTATGGTCGGCGGCAGGTTTTCTTTGTGCTTTGCCAGCAGTATGATAACCGTCCAGGCCGGCGGCTCCTCAAGAGTTTTCAAAAGGCAGTTCGCCGCGTCAATGGATATTTTCTCAGCGGGCTCAACTATAAATACTTTCCACCTGCCTTCAACGGGTTTCAGGTTAACTTCTTTCTGGAGAGCCCTTATGGTGTCAATCTTTATAACTTTCTGCTTATCCAAGTCCTTATTTTCCAGCCGGGCCTGGTATTCAAAATCTATGAGCTGAACATCGGGATGGTTGAGCTTTGATATTTTCCCGCAGGAAAGGCAGTGGTCGCAGGGGCCCGGCAGGCTGTCTTTGCCGCCTGTGCGCGATTCGCAGTTTAAATATTTTGCCAGTTCAAGGGCTGTTTTCTTTCTGCCGACTCCGTGAGGGCCTATAAAGAGATAAGCATGCGGAGTGCGCCCCGACTTCATCTGCCCGGTGAGTATGTCTTTGGCTTTTTTCTGTCCCAAAATATCCGAAAAGCTCATAGTTTCAGCGCTTTTTTGACTATCTGCCTTATTTTGTCCTGGGTATCCTCAACTGTTTCGGCTGTCCTGACCACCTTGATTCTTTTTGGCTCAAGCTTCGCTATTTTTAAATAAGCTGCCCTGACAGTTCTGTGGAAATCAAAGTTCTCCCGCTCTATCCTGTCGGAGGCCTCAAAGGATTCTTTTTTAATGCCCCTGGCAAGAGCGAGGCCCCGCTCAACCGGAGTGTCAAGCACTATGGTGAGGTCGGGGGAAATACCGCAGGTCGCTATGGAGTTTAGTTTTTTTATCGTCGGTATGTCCAACTTTCGGCCGTAACCCTGATAGGCGAGCGTGGCGTCGGTGTACCTGTCACAGATAACGGTTTTGCCGTTATTAAGAGCCGGGATAATAAGTTCCTGCGTGTGCTGGGCCCTGCTCGCCTCGTAAAGCATAAGCTCGGCCAGGGGGGTAATGGAGTTTTTTGGATTGAGCAGAACCTGCCTGATGTCTTCGGCAAGTTTTGTGCCGCCCGGCTCTCTTGTGCGTACGACGCTAAAGCCGCAACCGTGCAGGTAACGGGACAGCAGTTCGCAGTGAGTGCTTTTCCCGCCGCCTTCCGGTCCTTCAAATGTTATAAAAAAACCTTTCTTGTTTTTTTTCATAAAAAATTGTTAAGTTTTTAACCGCTGCCGGCCGGCATCGCCGAAAAGCAACGCTTCAGCGAAGAAGATTCTAACAAAAAAAACCCCCTAAGTCAAAAAAGGGGTTTTAATGCCTGTCCTTGGGCCGTTACCAGGTTGTCTGCACTTCTTTCCAGGATATCTGGCGGGCTGTAGCGTTGGAAACCCTGACACTTGAAGAAACCGCAAGGTCGTAATAGATTTTAAAGGTGTTAAAGCTGACCTCGCCTATTATTTTTGCCGAACCCACAAGGGTAGCGTTTCCTCCCGCGCTGTTTAAGTTGCCTCCGCAGTAGAGAAAGCCGTGCATCCCGCAGTTTGTAACACCGTAAGTGGCGGAACCCTCCCCGGGATAATTATAGCTCGGATTAATTTCTTTTTGTTTTACATATTCAAGGTCCGCCTGTGGGGGGACATTCGCGGTAAAGCTGACGCCGTCACCCTTAAAATCAACATTTCCTTCGCCTATCATGGCCTGGAGCTGTACGAATGAGCCGGTCTGTCCGTCTAAAGTGCCGTCAGTATAAATTACACAGGTTGAAGATCTGAATTTGTAGCCTCCGAATAAGCGAATGCCGCCATTATTTTGTGACGCGAGGAAATATCCGCTTCCGGTTGGAGATGATACGGCAAGCTGGGCGCCGGTGGCTTTCTTAATAGTGCCTCCGCCGCAGCTTGTTGGGATGCTGGATTTTTTGGCTATGTCCCTGTAAAAAGGAAGGTCTATTTGAGTGCCTGTTCCAAGGTCTTCAAAAGCCCAGAATTCCTTTCCGTCGGAATTTGGGGCCGTGGGGTCCGAGTCCCTCGGATCAATCTGGCCTATGGAATATTTTCTCGGATACCAGCTGGACAGGCCGGTTATATCCGTAAACGATACTATCGGGCCCCAGTGAACATCCAGATTCGGTTTCCAGGAGAGGCCGCCGTCAATGTTCATGGCGGAATCTACCACTGCTTTTGACATTACTATTTCAATGCATCGGACCGCGCTGTTCGTGGGGTCTCTTCCCTTGGACCTTATTGTAATTTCCCCGGGGTCGGGGCCCGCAAAAATATCTACTTTGTACTGGCCGGAGAGTTTTGTGCCGGCGGAATCGGAATAAATGTCGTAGGTAACATCATCATCGTAGCCCGAAATCGGGGTGCCGTAGATAACGGATTCCCAGTTCGCGGTATTTTCCGCGAGTTTCCATTTGCCGCGGTCGGCGCCGGCTTCGGCCGCGTGGAAGGCGCGGGAGGTCTTGCTCTGTTTCGCGGTCCACCGGGACTCGCTTTGAACCATGAAAACCAGGGCGGGGATAATAATCATAAATATTATCATTATGCCCATGATTATCATAAGGGTCTGTCCGCTGCTGGATGATTTTTTAAAATTTTCGTTCATAGTGTCCCGGCCTTTAGTTCATTATTCTGACTTTTTCCACCGACAACTGCAGGGTTTTCGCGGCGCCTTCATAAGTGGCTTTTTCAAAACAGAGCGAAACCGAAAGTATTGAATTGTCGTCAAGCCTCGGATAGGTGAATATAAGGTTCCTCAGGTTGTCGGCCACTTTATTTTCGTGCCAGACAGAGGAGCCCTCGTCTTTCCTGGCCATAAAGAACTTGTCGTTAATCTGATAGAAGCGGTAGGCCTTTCCGTTGATGTGGGTAAATTCAACCATGGAGCAGGGCGGATGGCTGGAGTTGTATCTTGTTATGGTCACGGTGTCGGCCTGGCCCTGCCGTAGCGTCCTGTTCATAAGGTCAATGCAGACTCTGGCGTCTCTTTGAATTTCGCCCTTCGCGGTAGCCAGCCTTGAAAATTTTAAGCCGTTTATCATAAAGGTCCCTATCACCGAGGACAATATGCCTAAAATTGCCACGGAAATAAGGAGTTCTACAAGGGTGACGCCTCTGGAATTATTTTTATTCATAGTAATCATGGCCAGGTAAAGTTTATTCCCGGCGCGGTCGCGCCCGAGGTAACCGGGTTGCCGAGCGACTGTTTTTTTGAGTAGGCAGTGGTTCCGCCTCCCATGGTACTGTACCAGGCGTAAACATTGTAGGTATGGCCGCCCCTGACTTCAAGCTCGTAGGTTCCGTCCGACTTGCTGACAGTTCCATAGTAGAGGCTTCCGCTTGCTATCAGGGCATTGTTAATATCGGGAGGATCCGTAGTGATAGTGGATGTGGTGGCAATAATAAGCACCCCGGTTTCTATCGCGGCGCTGTTGTTGGTGACGGTTCCCGCGAGTTTTCCAAAAGCCGATGTCACCGTGTAAGAGCTGAAAAAACCGCTCGTATCGGTCCACTTTGTGGAACCTGCCGCGACCGTAACGATTCTTTGCGAGGGGCTGGAAATCTCCCCGGAATCAAGGGTCGGGACTATGGTGTAGTTATTTTTGGATGTGGAACAGTTGCTGAGGTAAAAGCGGCCGTCAGCCTGGGTAAAAGTTATCCCGGACTCATTGCCGTTGTTGTCATAGGCTACTATGTATATATCGGGCAGAGGATCGCCGGAATTGGAAAGAACCCTGCCGGCAATAATTCCTCCCGGAGCTATGTCAAAATTTGTATTGCTTGTAATCTGGCCCTGATTCACCGGAACGGTGCTTATGTACTGGCTCGTGTAGCTGGAGTTAAGGTTGCCTGGATTAGCGGTAATGTTGTAAAGGCCCGGGTCAAGCGCTATGGTATAGCCGCCCCAGGCGTTAGAGTAGGTAAAATATACACCCGCCTCAACTTTTATTCCCGAAACTCCTACGCCTCCCGAGCGGACATATCCCGTTACAAGCCCCGTGCTCGCCTCGCTTGAAAGTATTGTGTAGTAGCGGTCCGCGAGAGGCCACGCCGGAGTAGTCGTGCTGTTTGAGACACCGACAGTCTGTCCGTTGTTTAAGAGGGTTACATTGCCTACTTGCCGAAAGGATTTGTAGCCATACATTCCGCTGTAATACATTCCCAAATTCCATGTTCCCGTGGCAACATTGGGCAGATAAAAGTACCCGGTGGTAGAGGCGGTGACGGGGCTGGAGGTAGAGTCGTCCGATGTTATTATCGCGCTTGCCGCGGGGGATCCGCTCGTAGGTGTGGAGATAGAAATACTGTTTTTAGGATAATAGTCCGGGCTTGCCCCAATACTAATATTCTTGTGAAAATCATTGCTGTTATTATATGTGTCAAACGCGTTTCCAAGAATTTGCGAGTATGTGTTAGGGCAGGAGTATCTTATGTGCGTTTTGCCATCGTCAAGACCGTTGCCGTCCTTGATTGGAGAAGTTTCAAAATAAGTAAACCCGGAAGGGCCGGGATTATCCCCGGCTGGCTGGGTCCAGCCCACCATATCAGAGTACCAGGCACTAATTGTCCCGGGTTTCTTTGTCAGCAAGAATATCGCGCCTCTCTCGTCTTCTTTTATCCTGTCCCCATCATCATAATACGCGTCCGCGTCAATTAAAAAGGCGCCGGTGTTAACGGTGCTTGTATTCGCGACAAGGTAATAATGGTAAGGTAATATTGTGTTGTTGGCTACGGTCAGGTTAGAGGATGGCGCGAGAAGGCTTGCGGGATCGCCTTCTTTTACGGTGTATAAATAGAAATGGTTTGCGTCCACAGTCCACTGAAATGTCGTGGGGTTGTAAAGCTCTACCCACTCAAAATCATCGCCCGCCGCGGTCTCGGAACTGGAGACTATCTTTGATATAACGATATGGTCGTTGACAAACACATAGCCCGTGACATTCCCGACGGCCATTTTGGTAAGGTATATATCGCAGTTAACCGCGCCCGAGACATTAAGAGAAGGGGAAGTGTTTACCCAGTAGCCGTCTTTAGACGCCCTGACCTGATAAGTTCCCGTGGGAACTTTTATTGAGTACGCGCCGGATGCGTCTGTCGTAGAATTCCAGTTCAGGTTATCTACTACCTCAACACTCGCCTGGCTAAGGAGCGCGGAAGTTCCCTGCTCCTTAATAAGCCCCGAAATTACTCCGTCCAGTGGTTTGCGGTTCGGGTCATTCCTCAGGTTTGCCAGAGAGAAAGATTTTTGATTGCCTTCCTCATTCCATAAAACAGTTATTGTAATTTTCTTTATACCGGTATCTCCCGCGTCGGGAAGCGCCTCAACAAGATCGCCGGAAGCGTTTTCCACGGCGCGCTGGATAAGCACCCTTCTTTCATAGCTGATATCACCGACTAAAACTCCCTTTTCGGGGGGATAATAAGTGTTATCGTACCCATAAGATAGCATGTCGCTCATGGTCGTTGCGCTAAGGCGTGAGTAAGGGACATTTTTTAAAAATTCTATTTTTTCCTGGGCGAGGTTTGCGGCGACGGTGCGGGTGCGGTTTATTAATATGCCTTTCCCGAGCTTAAAATACACAAGGGTGACTGAGGTAAAGAATATGCCTATGATGGCGACGCTTATCACCATTTCCATAAGGCTGAAACCGTTCGGTTTTTTGCGCATAAAGTTATCCGGGTTGGAAAACAAAACACAAACAAAATTCTATTGGATTTGAATATTCCCTTATAAATATAACAGGTATTTGTCTTTTTGTCAAGGCAGCTTGAAAGCATATCAATATTTTTGTTATAATACAGTTTCATCATGGCTAAAAAACGCCCGTTTTTCAGTTTGCATATTGTCCTGTCCTGCTTTCTTCTCCTTTCGGCCGCGGCGCACAAGAACGCCTACTGCCAGGAAACCGGAAAGAAATACCTCATTATACTGGGAGACTGGGGCAATGGCGGGCCGCCCGTCCAGATAACGGCTCTGCTCGGCAAAACGCCGGGCCTGAGGCTTGCCGCCGCGTGGCCCGGTTCTCTGAAACCCACAGCGGAGGTTACAGAGCTTGTCAAATCCGGAACCCTGGATCCGGTGCTTTCTCTTGAGAGCGAACCGGTCTTTCCTTTGCTTTACTCTCTTAAAATTTCATCGCCGGCGCCTTTTTCGTTCAGCAGGCCGGAAGATATTGACGCTGTGATATACAGGGCGCAGTACGATTTTTCGCATAATTGGAACTGGCAGAACAAGAGCCTGTTTCTGCGTTCGGGGATGTTTTCAAACAGCCTCACCGACATTTTCAGAAGGCTCGGTATTTCCTGGGTCAATATGTCGTCCAGCCAGGATACGCCTCAGGGCATATACAACGCCGGAGGCCTGCTTGTGGCATCCTGCGGTGAAGAGGCCTTCACTACGCCTCAGGAATGCTTTGAATATGTGAAATCCGGCGGCAATACCGTTGTCGTTCTTGTTTTTGCCCGGCCCAATTATTTAAGCGCCGGGTTTCTTTCGGAGCTTTGGGGGCTGATCAGCGCCGATTCAAGCATTGAAACCGTGACGCCCTTAATGCTTTACTCGGGAGCCGTTAAAGGCTTTGCCGTCAATCCCGGCGCCCCGGCGGATTCCGACACAAGCCGTTATACGGCAAACCCGGAAGTATTTTGCAGGATTTCAACGATTAGAAACGATATTGAAAATTATAAAAATTCCGGACAGGCCGAGCCGGCGGCGCTTGAGGGCCTTCGCGGCGAAATATACCAGCTTTATCATTTTGAGTTTATCTCCAACATTGTTTCCGAGGTAAAGCCGGAGGATGAGCAGTTTTTCAGGGCCAGAGCCTACAATATCTACACGCTTATGGGACAGCAGGTCCCGGAAATAATAAACCAGCCCATGGGTTCGGTTTTCGCGCCGGCAGCGGCGAGCAGTTCCACTTTTTCGTCAACCATTTCGTCGGACACCCTTACATTCCGCAATGTTATTGAAAGCGGCTCCTCTGCCGCCATTGAGAGCTTAAATATTTCGGTTGAGCAGGAAGATATTGTCTTTTCGGCGGTTGTCTCCAGTTCCGCGAGGCACGCGCGCGGGCTGGATATATATTTTGACTTAAACAACAAGCGCGGCGCGGGCCTGATGACATTCCTGCCGGGCCTCTCGTTTTTGTTTGAGCCGGAAGACGCCTGGGAGTTCGCTCTGCGGATAGAAAACAATGAGGCGGCCCTTTACAGGTTCGGCAGAGCCAAACCTGTTTTAGTTCAGCGGTTCAGGGCCTCAAGGAACTTTTCAGTAAAAATACCGAGGACTGTATTAAGGGGCAATCCGGTCAGATGGGGCTATCAGGCCGTGCTGTTTTCCAGGGCGGCGCAGAATGACGAGTTGACGCTTCACGACCTGCTCAAGCCCGTTGCCTCAATAAGCGCGGATAAATTGCTCAGCCAGCCGGCTACGCAGGTACCGATGGCGAGGATCTCCGCGCGCTAAAGCAGCGGATTAACGGAGTCAATATGGCAAAACTTCTTTTTGTCACCGACAACACAAAAATTTTCACGGCCATCAGGGAATCTTTCGCGAAATACGGCTATTTTCTTGATGTCGCGATATCAGCCGACGAAGCCGTAAGCCGCATCAGGGCGGGGAAACCGGACGCCGTCATTCTTGGTCACTCCGGCGTTTCAAAGGATGTTTTCTCGGGCATGGTTAAAAGAAGCGGCATAAACTCTCTGCCGATAGCGGAGTTCAGCGCGGAGGAGCTGGCGGCCCTGGACATTAAGGCGATGACGGACAAAATATCGTCGGCTCTTTCCAAGAAAAAAGTTCTCATCGCCGAAGACGACAGGCAGATGTCTCAGATCTTTCAGTCATTGCTCGCGGCCAGCGGTTTTGAGGTCAGGGCGGCTTTTGACGGCGCCGAGACGCTTTCCGAGATTAAGTCCTGGAAGCCTAACCTTGTGGTTTTAGATATCATGCTCCCCGTTATAGACGGATTCCATATCTGCCAGATGCTCAACGAGGACCCTTCATTTGAAATCAGGCCCAAAGTTTTGATAATATCTGGCAGAGGCAGCGACTGGGACCAGAACCTCGGCGCGGCCTGCGGGGCGGAAGAGTATCTTGTCAAGCCCGTGAACAACGCGGTATTTATAAATAAAGTTAAAGAGATTACCGGCAGATAATGAGGCTAATATGTGCGCGAAAATTCTTATAGTTGACGACGATCAGGAAATACAGGAACTTCTTAAATTTACCCTTGAAGACGAGCACCACCAGGTAATCTCGGCTGAGGACGGGGAGGCCGGCGTGCGCATGGCGACAGGGGAACACCCCGACCTGATAATTCTTGATGTGAATATGCCCAAGCTTTCGGGTTTTGAGGTGCTTGAGAAAATCCGGGAGAACGGTTCCACCTGCCTGACTCCCGTCATAATGCTGACCTCCCAGGCAAAAACCAAAGACAGGATAACCGGTATAAAACTCGGAGCTGACGAGTATTTGAATAAGCCCTTTGAGCCTTTTGAAATAGTAGCCCGCGTTGAAGGGCTTTTGAAGAGAACCAGGGAGTCTCTGGCCGCGAACCCGCTCACGGGATTTCCGGGCAACCCTTCCATAGAAACCGAGATAAAAAGACGGCTTGAGGCCCGGGAAGTTTTTTCCGTGGTTTATTCCGATATTGACAATTTCAAGGCTTTTAACGACAAGTATGGTTTTGAAAAAGGCGACAATATAATCAGGTTGCTCTCGGTAATAATCAGAAGCGCCATTACGGAGTTCGGCGATAAAAATGATTTTCTGGGGCATATCGGCGGGGACGATTTCGTTATAGTCTCAACTGAGACCGGAGCCAGAACTCTCTGTGAAAAAATTATTCAGAACTTTGACGCCTTTGTTCCCAATCAGTACGACGAGGAGTCCATGGCCAAAGGTTTTATAATGGGGGTCAACCGCTCCGGCGCTGAAGAGAAGTTTCCTCTGATGACGGTATCGCTTGGCGTCGCGGTCGTGGAACCGGGAAAGTATAAGCATTATTCGCAGGTGGTTGAACGGGCAAAAGAACTTCTTAAGAAGGCAAAGCTTGATAGTTCCAGCGTCTATGTCGTAGGATAAAAAGGGTTGGTTATTTAATAATAAATATCAGGACGCCGGCTATTACGGCGGCCGTTAGAGTGCCGAGGGCAATTGAAACAAGAGATTGCCCTTTTTCTTTTGCTTTAGTAGTGGTAATTTGGGCTTTCCTGTTTTTAGCGGCCACTTTAACCTTGGTTATGGTAAGCTCTTTTTTTGTTATGTTTCCGGAACGATCCTGGGCGATGAAAGTCAGCAGGTTGATTCCTCCCCTGGGTATAAGGGCGGAAATAAATTTTCCGTTGTCGTCAATGTCCACATTTTTTTCGTTTATCTTAAGCTTAACCCAGGGTTCTGATTTTCCTTCAATGTTGACAAACTCCGTGTCAACCTCGTCGTTATCCTGCGGGGCGTAGATCTCAAGAAGCGGCGGGGTTGTGTCAATAACAAACTGTATGGGGCTGCAGAACTGGCCCTCAAAGCCAAGCTCGTCTACATAGGCAAACCTGTAAAAATAAATCCCGTCGGAAAGCTTGTATTTCTGAAAATCTACATTTACGCGGTCCTGGATTTTATCTATCTCATCAAGCACCATGGAAGTGAACGCGGACGAAGTCGCTATCTGAAGATGGTATTTGTTTATTATCTGGCTTATCATTTTGGCGCTGTTTTTTTCTTCTCCGTTTTTGGAGGCGCCGTTTTTCGCTGATCCGGGATCGGCCGAGTCCTGCGAGGGGCCTGCCTGCGTTGTCCCTGCAGGGGTTTTAATGTTTAACTCAAGCGAGGTCGCCGTGGCCCTGGCGGAGGCTTTAATGTTGGTGCCGGGTATTTCGCTGGTGGCTGAAAGGTTCATGTCCGGCATCGGCGGCAAAGCTCTGGGCAGTGAAGGCGGCTGGCTGAATTTAACTTCGGTTCCGAAACCTTTTGTGACAGTGACGGTTCTGCCCTGGGCCTTTACATCCACCGCGCCCTCGTAAACTTCCACGAGAGTGGTTTTATCCTCTTTAACTTTTGTCTTAAAGTCGGGAGCCGGGCCCCTGGGCACTATTTTGGGGTCTACGGCGGTATCGCTGGTGAGAACCCTTGTTTTGGAGGCTCTCACGCCGCCGGAAAGCAGGTCAATTTCTTCCCTGGACTGCTCGGGCCTCAGGATGATCAGCGAGTTCTCGTCAAGCTGGAGTATCTCGCCGGAGGAAAATTTTACTTTTGCCTTGGAAAGCTGAAGAGTCCTTAAGCCGTCCTCGTTATACAGCTCCATCTGCTCCCAGGCATTTTTCCAGTCGGCCTCGGTTCTCCTGCGGAACTTCACTTCGTTTAAAAGGTAAATAAGCCTGGCGGTCCTTAAGTTTTCCTTTATCAGAAGAATGGGTACCCTTAGTTTCATGCCGGGAAGAATTACATTCGGGTCGGACGAGGGAAGCTTGTTGTATTTCAGTATCTCCGGCCACAGCTGAGGGTTTTTGAGGTAATAATTAGCCACGCTCCAGAGGGTATCGCCTTCCTTTACGACGATTTCCTGCAGCACATCGGCTCCGGCCTTCAGGAAGAAGCCGCATATCAGGATTATTGATAAAGCTTTAATTATATTTTTCATATTCACTGTTTTGTTTTCAGAGACTGCGCGAGCAGGTCGTTTACCGTGAGGCTTCTCGGCAGGGTGAAAATAAAGCTTGAGCCTTTCCCTATCGCCGACTCGGCCCAAATTTTTCCGAAGTGCGCTTCAACCACATGCTTGCAGATCGTAAGGCCAAGGCCGGTGCCGCCCTTCCTCTGTCCGGCTACCTGCTGGAACTTGTCAAATATTTTAGTGACATATTCCGCGGGAATTCCTTCTCCCGTATCAACAATTGAGGTCTTGACAAGCTCCTGCGTGTATTCAAACTTAATTGTGATTGTACCATTCTCCGGAGTAAACTTCAAGGAATTTCCCACAAGATTTGTAAATACTCTCTCAATTAAGTCCGGGTCGACCGCGATTCTTGGAAGGCCGTCCTGGGTCTCCAGCTTAAGTTGAATATTTTTTTTCAGCGCCTGGCCTTCCGCCAGCTCTATGGTCCTTCTGGCGATAACCGAAAGATCTATCTCCGCGAGGCTTAAGACCATACGGCCGGATTCCAGCTTGGCTATGTCAAGAATGTCGTTTATAAGCCCCATGAGGCGGGTGGAGGCCCTGTCCATGGTCTCAAGCATTTTTTTCTGCTGTTCGTTCAGCGGCCCGGCCACGCCGTCTATAAGGAATCTTAAAAAGCCTCTTACGGAAGTCATGGGGTTTCTTAAATCGTGCGTGATTGAATGCAGGAAGTCGTCTTTCATCTGATTTAACTCTTTTTCAAGGGTAATGTTTCTGAGCACGGTTACTACGCCCACTTCCTGCAGTTTGTCGCGGGATATAACCTGCTGGGCTGAAAGCTGAAAGAACCTGTTCAGCTCTCCCACGGAAAGATCCACTTCCCTGGAAAATTCGGCCTTGGGGTTGTCAACGATATTTTTAAATATTTCTACAAGGCTGGGGTTGCTTACGAAATCAAAGATGGATTTGCCGTGCCATTCGTTCTCCGGTATGCCCAGGGTTTCCAGGGCTTTGCTGTTGGCGAGCTGAAGGCAGCCTTTTTTGTCGGTCATGAGTATGCCGTCGGCGATGGAAAATATCACCGCTTCGGTTTTTGACTTTTCCTCCACTATCTTGTCAACCTGCATTTTGTCGTATCGGGAGAGTTCGCTTGTCATCTCGTTAAAGGTTTCCGCGAGGTCCTGAATCTCGTCCTTGGTTTTGACATCAACCCGGACGCTGAAATCTTTGCTGGCGATATGCTTGGCGGCCTTGGTCAGCGTAACAAGGGGCTTAACCAGCCCTCCCGCTAAAAAGGCGGCAAGCACGGAGGCGCCCGCCATGCTCAATATAATCAGCAGCAGAGATTGTTTCCTCATTCTGCGGACCGAAACGAAAGCCTCGTTTTTATCCTGCTGCATGACAACGCCCCAGCCGAGGCTTTTAATCGGCGCGTACGCTCCCACCATTTCCTTTTTTTTCTGGGGATCGGTAAATTCGCTTGAGCCGACCGATACCGCTTTTATCACCTGCCGCACAATGGGGAGATAGGCCGCGGAGGTTTTCTTTTTGGCGAGCTCAGTTTTGGGGTGGGCAATGATTTCTCCGGAGTCATTAACCAGAAAGGCGTGGCCCGTGGCGGAGATTTTAGTTTTGGTTATCTTGTCCCAGAGGTTTTTAAGCGATATCGTGGTATACAGGCAATGCCCCGGGCCCAGCGGATAGATTACATTTATCCTCGGATCCTCCTCAAAATAATACGAAGGGCTTATTGACGAGCGGGCCGGGTCTTTCCAGAACTTTATAAAGGCCTCGTCGTCCTTCCTGCTGAGCAGTTTCGGGTCTTTCTCAAGCGCCGGGTTGTACGCCTTGAGCAGTTCCTGCCCCTTCCTGTCAACAATGGAGACCGAGACGAAGTTTTCGTTGGTGTCAAGAAGGGACTGTATGACCGACTGGCGGT
Organism: Elusimicrobia bacterium RIFOXYA2_FULL_47_53; assembly: GCA_001800315.1. Taxonomy (GTDB): domain Bacteria; phylum Elusimicrobiota; class Endomicrobiia; order Endomicrobiales; family XYA2-FULL-47-53; genus XYA2-FULL-47-53. Next base: position 236,738 of record MGVE01000020.1, read on the forward strand.
CCGCCCAGGACATGTTGGCGACCATTGTCTTGGAAACAAAAAGAATTTCGTTGTCAAGGTTTTCAAGATAAACTTTAATGTGGTCGGCCAGGGAAGCCGCGATGTTTGTATGCAGTTCAAGAATTGCGACCTGCATGCCTTCCCTGTTAATGGCCATCGTCCGCACGCCGACAATAGCGGCCGGGATGACCGCGAGCAGCGTTAACAATATGGTGAATTTCGGGAAAAGCCTTAAGCGCATTCTAATCTATCCTTATGCCGGCAAGCTTCGTAAGATAAGGCTTTGTGTAATTTTTAAAATTTTCTTTTTCTTTTTCGCTTATGCTTTGAGCGGGAGGGAACTTAATCGCCATAAAATTAATGTAACTCCCGTTTTTTGATATTCTGAAATCCAGGTGCGGGCCCGTGGAGAGGCCGGTGGAGCCGACAAATCCTATAACCTGGCCCTGGCTGACTCTTGTGCCGGCGCGGACTCCTTTCTTAAATCCTTTAAGATGGCCGTAGTCCGAAACAAAACCGTTGGTGTGCCGTACCCGCAGGAGGTTGCCGAACCCGCCTTTGCGCGCCGCGAATATTACCGTGCCGTCGGCGACCGATGAAACCGGAGTGCCGCTCGGCGCAGCGTAATCAATTCCCAGGTGCGGCCTGAAATACCGCAGTATGGGGTGAAATCTTTTTCTGGTAAAATAGGAGCTTATTCTTGCATATTGAAGCGGAGCTTTCAAAAAAGCCCTTCTGAGCGATTTGCCGTCAGGCGAATAATAGTTTTCATCGCCCTTCGGCGAGGCGTAGAGCACGGCCGTGTAAAGCTGGCCGGAAGCGATATACTGCGCCGCGAGAATTTTGCCCTTGATCACCTGTCCGTCATCGGTTACGAATTTTTCCCAGACGAGTTTGTAGGTGTCGTTTACCCTGGGTTCGGTCAGGAAATCAATCTGCCAGGCGAATTTTTCGGCAAAGTCGTTTATCAGCTCCGGGCTAAGGCCGCGGGAAACCATCGCCTCCCACAAAGAAGACTTGATTTTACCCGAGGCCGTATCAACGACTTTGTTGCCCTCTCGTTCTTTCTTCAGGGCCGCTGTGGCCCCGGCGGGAAGTTTTTCAACCGAATAATAGTTCAGGCCGGAGGGATAGTATCTGAAATATTCCCATTTCCCCGAGGCGTCGGCGCTAAACTCAAAATAATCTCCGGGCCTGCAGCTGCGCGGATCAAATACTTTTTTGATGGCTGATATTATTTCAATGCTTTGCGAGGGGTCCAGCCCCGAATCTCTGAGGCTTTCAATAAGAGTGTCCCCCGGATTAATGGTGTATTTCTTTACGCTTTTGTCCGCTTCGGCCGGCTTGCCGGAACATGCCTGCAAAAATAACGCTAAAATTAATACGAAAACCGCTGAGCGAGGCAAAATATTCTCCGCTGTAAAAATGACCTAAAATTTATTGCAAAAACCGTTAATAATGAAAACATTTTAGCAGATTTTGCGGATTTTGACAATTTTTGACAATTAATAATATTTATTATAGAATAACAAAATCGTTAAAACGCAATCTCTTCCGAAAGGCGGGCAAAAAACATGGCAATTATAAAACCATTTCACGGCATTCGCTACAAAGGCGGCAATATCTCAAAGTTTATCTGCCCGCCGTACGATGTTATTTCTCCTAAAGAAAAAGAGCTTCTTAAGAAAAGAGCGGCCGGCAACATGGTGCGCCTGGAGCTCCCGGACGCGAAGGGTGCGGTCAATAAGTACGCTATGTCTGGCAGAATTTTCAACCAGTGGCTCGCCGACGGGGTGCTCCTTGAGGATAAAGAGCCGGCCTATTATTTTTACGAGCAGAAGTTTACCGATCACGGCAGAAAGATGGTTCGCCGCGGTTTTTTCGCCGCCCTCAAGATTGAAAATCCGCACGCCGGCGCCGTCAAGCCGCACGAAAAAACTCTTTCAAAACCCAAGGCTGACCGCCTAAGCCTTTTGCGCGCCGTCAAGGCGAACTTAAGCCCCATTTTCGGGCTGTTTAACGACAAGGGCGGCAGGCTTGTCGCTCTGGGCGCTAAAATAGCAAGAACAAAACCCGACGCTGTGGCGAAAGATTCGGATAATGTCTATCATAAACTCTGGAAAGTGAGCGGAGCCGCGGAAGTAAAACTTGTTTCCTTAGGCCTTTCAAAAGAGAATGTTTTCATAGCCGACGGGCACCACAGGTACGAAACCTCCTGGAATTATTCGCTGGAAGCGCGGAAGAAAAGCAAATGCTCCTCGGAGTGCGAGTGCGGGTTTGTCATGATTTTCCTGTGTCCCATGCAGGACAAGGGGCTCTCTATATGGCCGACCCACAGAGTAGTGGAGCCGCCGAGCGATTTTGAAAGCGAGCTGTCAAAATATTTTAACATTACGCAGGGAAATTACAGCAAACTTTCCCGCAAGTCTCCTCAGCCGCTGATGGTTTACTATAAAGGCAGGAGCCGGATAATTTCGGTTAAGAGCCGCGCCGTTCTTGATAAGGCCATGCCGGGCAAATGCAGGGCCTACAAAGAACTCGGCGTGAGCATCCTTCATTCTATTCTTCTAAAGAACATAGACCCGCATACCATTACCTATGTAAAAGACGAGAAGGAAGCTATCGCGCTGGCAAAGAAAACAAACAGAATGGCTGTCATAGTGCCCGCGACTCCCATAGAGGCTATAAGAGACATCGCTTCGGCGGGCCAGACTATGCCGCAGAAATCAACTTATTTTTATCCTAAAGTCGGATCGGGCCTTGTCATACATTCGGTGAGATAATGTTTAACTATTTTGACCTCTTATCAATAATCCTTATCGTTTTCGGAGCGTTTTTCGGGTTTCAGACCGGAATAATAGCGAGCATTTTCTACATCGCCAGCGGATTCGCCGGCATGTGGGCCGCCGACAGGTTCGCGGAAGGTTCCGGCATAGGCTTTTATCTCATTTTCGCGGCCGGCGCCGGCGTTCTAATAATGATTGGATTTATAGCTGGCAAACTCTTAAAAGCATTCCTGCTGGGCACAGTTGACAGGGTAATAGGGCTTGTTCTCGGCATTATGCTCGGCTGCGTAATTGTAGGGGTCGTGGTATTGCCGGTTTCCCGCCACATGCCGGCCGCTGTCAGAAAAGCGGCTTTCAGCTCGTTTTCAGGGGCTAAAATAATCCCGTTTATCCAGAAACTCTACCCGAGGGTCAAGGATTTTGATGTAAGAGATATTGAAGTGGCGCTTCCCATGCCCAAGCTTCCCGAAAAAATTGATTTAAAGCTTCCCTTAAGCTCCTCCGGCAAGAAAAAGTAAAGTTTAGGGCGCGCACATTATGATCTTCAAATTGCAGAATCCGCCCCCGGCAAACGATATATGGCGCGCCGTTCAAAAACGGCTGCGCCGTTCTTTTTTTATTGACAGCGCGCAGGGCTCAAATAACGCCCGCTGGAGTTATATCTCGCTCTGCGAGCCCTCGGCGGTATTTAAATCAAAAGGCGGCAGAGTTTTTATAGAGCAAAACGGAGTTAAGCGCAGTTACTTATCCGGCAACCCCGCGGCGGAACTCAAAAAACTGGTTTCAAAGAGGCGCAGGCTTCAGAAGGGCCTGCCGTTTCCCTTTACCGGCGGGGCCGTGGGATATTTTTCGTACGATTTCGCCAGGCATTTTGAAATTCTTCCGTTGCGGGCCCGAAAAGACAGCGAAGTATTTGACAGCTATTTTATCTTTTGCGATGATTTTATTGTTTATGACTCAAAAAATGACGAGGCCTTTATAGTCGCCTCAAGGCCGTCTGATTATCTGCCTCTTGTTGCGCGGCCCGAAGTCAAGGGGCCGGGAGCCTTGAGGGCCTCAAAACCCTCTTCAAATTTTTCCAAAAAGAAATTTGAAGCTATGGTAAAAAGGGCCAAGGGATATATTTCATCGGGGGACGCCTATCAGGTCAACCTGGCGCAGAGATATTCCTGTACCTTCAAAGGTTCTGTCCCCGCACTTTACGAGAAACTCATAAAGCTTAACCCTTCTCCTTACAGCTTCTATTTTAACACGCCGGAGATTTCTCTCGTCTCCTGTTCGCCCGAACTGCTTTTCAGCAAAAGGGGCGCTCTGGCTCAAACAAGGCCTATAGCCGGGACAAGGCCCAGGGGGGACAGCCTTAAAACAGACAAAAAAATATCCGGAGAACTGCTTTTAGACCCCAAAGAGCGGGCCGAACATATCATGCTTGTGGACCTGGAAAGAAATGACATGGGCAGGGTATGCGCGCCCAAAAGCATAAAGGTTAACGAGAGGATGGTTCTTGAAAAATATTCGCATGTCATTCACATAGTTTCAAATATAAAAGGAAAACTGAGAAAAAATAAAGATGCCTTTGATGTGCTCAGAGCGCTTTTCCCGGGTGGAACAATTACCGGCTGCCCCAAGATTCGTTCAATGGAAATAATTGAGGAACTGGAAAACCTGCGCCGCGGCCCCTACTGCGGTTCTGCCGGCTGGCTGGGTTATAACGGCGATGCCCAGCTCAATATCCTTATAAGGACCATAATACTCAGGCCGCAAAGAGGAAGGCATGGATTTAAGGCGGATTTTTACGCCGGCGCGGGCATAGTGGCCGATTCCGTGCCGTCAAGAGAATACGAGGAGACCGTGCATAAAGCCAGGGCCATGGCGCACGCGCTCGGAGTAACAATATGACTCAATTTAACAGGAAAATAAAATGAGAGTATTTTTTAACGGAAGAATCGTTGACCAATCCAAGGCAAAGGTCTCTGTGTTTGACCGCGGATTTATGTACGGTGACGGGATATACGAAACGCTCCTGGCCCGAAACGGAAAAATATTCCGTCCGGAAGAGCATTTAAAGAGATTTTTTCTTTCAGCCAAAGGGATCGGACTGAAACTTCCCTTGAGCGCTGACGAATTTAAAAAAGCGGCCGAGAAGGTTTTAGAAGTGAACTCGCTGGAATCGGCGAGGGTAAAAATAATGGCCAGCCGCGGCCAGGCTTCGCCGGGATATTTTGATAAGAAAAGGCCCAAACCGACCATTGTCGTCTCGGCATCATTTTTTAAGTTCTGGCCGCGCGGCATCTACGAACGGGGAGTGAAGGTTTCGCTAAGCAAGGTCCGCCGCAATTCAATACAAAGCCTTAACCCGGCCATTAAATCCTGCAACTGCCTTAACCAGATACTGGCCGCCAACGCTGCCGCGGGCAGCGGAGCTTTTGAGGCGATAATGCTTAATGTTGACGGTTTTGTGGCTGAGGGCACTATCAGCAACATATTTATCGTGAAAAACGGCATGCTCCTGACGCCGGGCCTTAAAAGCGGCATACTGGGCGGGGTTACGAGAAGCGCGGTTCTTGAGCTGGCAGTTTTAAACGGGATGGCCGCTCGCGAGTCAATGATACGCCCTTCAGAAATTGATGACGCCGACGAATGTTTTATTACTTCCACAACCCTTGAGATAGTGCCGGTCGTCAAAATCGGATCAAAAAAAATAGGCGCGGGCGTGCCCGGTCCGGTGACTAAAAGGCTCGGCGGGCTTTTAAAAGATTTGATTGACCGGGAAACGAGTTGACACATTAACCCATGCCAGCCGCGTGTTGATTTTTTGAAAAAGGCCGGGAAAATATATCAGTTAAGGAATGTATTATGAAACGAGTGTGTGCCTGGTGTGGCGCCGCGTTGGGCAATGAAGATACAGCGGATTCAAAAGTTGTAACCCACGGAATTTGCGCGCCGTGTTTGCGGGCTATGTATGGAGATTCGGTTTCTGAAACACTGCGTTCCTTTTTAAATAAATTTGAGTTCCCGGTATTGCAGGTTGATAAAGACGGCAGGATTATGCTGACTAACGATAAAGTAAACGCAATGCTTCGCAAGAGCCCAGAAGAAGTGGATGGCAAACTTGGCGGGGATGTCATAGAGTGCGTTTATTCAAAAGAGCCTGGCGGCTGCGGAAAGACTGTTCACTGCAAAGGTTGTGCCATAAGAAACACGGTCATGGCCTCACACGATACCGGCGAATCGTTTTCAAATATTGACGCTTATCAGGATATTCAGACAAACGAAGGCGTTAAGAGGGTGCATTTTAAAATTTCAACCGAAAAAATACTTGATGTCGTGCTTCTTAAGGTTGAACCCGCGGAGTGAAGGGGAATTTCCTGCGGGTTTTGCATTCCGGCAGGTTTATCTGATGACGGCAAACCTGATAATTTTTTTAGCGCTTTGTCCGGCAATATTTATAAAGTAGACTCCGCTCGCGGCCGTATTGCCCGAATCATTTTTTCCGTCCCAGTAGGCCCTTCCGTCAGCCGTCCCGTAATCCAGCCTTTTGACAAGCTCTCCCGCCAGATTATAAATGCTTATCTCAGCGGTATCCGTAAGATTCTCAATGGTCAGCCTGCCCAAAGACGGAGTGAAGGGAACCGGGTAGGCGAAAACTTTGCTTAAATCGCTCGCCGGCGCCATTTGAACTATGGCGAATTTTGAAAGATGCCGAATGATTCCCGTGATTTGCCTTATTTCCTTATTTAAGGTTGACGGAATAACCCGCCATCTCAAAGTTTCGTTGTCGTAATACGCTATGACGAGCTTGTTTTCGTCAAGTCCCGAGATGTCGGCTTCGCGATAGGAAAGGGTAATGGATATTTCTTTGCCGGGCTGCAAATTTTTGTTGTTTGTAATCTCAATCCCCACGCCGCTTAGTTTAATTGTCTCTCTGCTGGAGGGCGGCACCTGCGCTTCGGAAAGCGTAACGGCGACATCTTCGCCGAATGTTCCGGCGGGTAGGGTAAGCGTCAGCTCGCCGTAGCTTGATTGAAGCTTCAGTACCGTTTCGCGATCGCGCAAAACATCGGCAGTTATCGTCGTGGCGGCCGCGGTTGAGGTGGCTGTGGTTGTATTGTCCTGCGCCGGTTCATCCACGAAGCCCGCGGCAGCGCCCGTATCCGGTTTGTAGTTATACGCTTCCATCTCCCAGAGCGAGTATCCCCAGACAGTGCCCCGTTTGATGCCCGTCATGCGCGCGTATCTTGCCGCGGCCTCCGGAAAATTTATGTCCTCAACTCCGCCCGCGCTTGCCGTGCTCTGAAAGACAGAACTCCAGTTCGCGTTATCGGTGGACAATTCCAGTTTAAATTCAGAAGCGTACGCGGCTTCCCATCTTAACACAAATTCGCTTATTTTTGTCTCCGCGCCAAGGTCAATTTTCAGCCATTCATTATCGGTGGTCGCGGAAGACCAGCGCGTTGAAGGTTTGCCGTCAAAGGCTTTTAAGGCTTCCAGTCCGGCCGCCTCGGTGGAAGCCGACGCGGTTTTTCCGAAAGCGAGGTTTGAAACCGGTAATATTTCTTTAAGTGTGTATCCGGCGCCGGGGCCGGTAAGGCAGTCAAGCCTTAAAAATCTCGCGAAAGCCGCGGCCTGGCAAACTACGGCGTACTGGCCTCCCGTCGCGGAGGCCGTTGAATAAATCTCCGACCAGTTTGCGCCGTCGGAAGAGGCGCTGATTTTGAACGATGAGGCGTAATCCGCTCCCCAGTTAAAAGCTATCTTGCTCAGCAGAGTCTCCTGCCCGTAGTCAACGGAAACCCATTGCGTCCCTCCTGCCGAGGAAGACCAGGCGGTTGCCGTGTCCCCGTCAAAAGCCTTTTCGGGGGAGGAATCGGCGTTTAAGAAAGAAGAGGCGTCACAGCCGTTATCGCCGAAAATTCTGACGCCCCAGAGCGAATAGCCCCGCGAGGGAACGGATTTTTCAGTGCAGTAAACCCGCGCGTATCTCGCGTTTATTTTTGGCGAGAAAGAGTGAAGGGCCGCTCCCGCGGTTCCGGTAGTCACGGAAACCGCGTCAACCCAGTTCGCGTTGTCGGAGGAATACTGGAATTTGTAGGATTTCGCGCAGGCGGAGCTCCAGTAAAGCTCGGCTGAGGAAACGGCGTAAAGGCGTCCCAAGTCAACGCTTATCCATTGAGGCGAAGCGGATAAATCTGATTCCCAGGCAGTCATAAGGTCGTCGTCAAAAGCGTTGGCGGCCGCGCTGGAGCCGTAGACGCTGGAAGCCGCGCAGGTTTTGCCCTGCGCCAGGTTCTCGGCGGGAGGCGCAGAGTATCCGGTCATGCCGATGCGGTATAGCGCGGCCTTCACATACTCGCTGTTCATGGCATGCTGCCAGACAAACCCCGTGCGGTAATTCTCCAGGGCCATCACTATGGGCCCGTAATCAAAACCGGCGTTGCCCGACGAGAGGTAATACGGCGCGTTGGGGGTTGAGCCGATGTTGTAGGTCTGGCAGAAGCCGTACCTGTCGGACCAGGCGGAGCCCGGATTTTCCGGGAAGCCGTTTTTATAGAACCTGAAATACATGTGTTTCATCGCGTTTAACACTTCCGTCGGCGCGAAGGGCATGGAGGCGGCAACCGCGAAAGGGTTAATATCTCCGTTATTGTGTTCAGCGGAATAGTCGTCACTGCGTGTGGCCGCCGTCATTCCCCAGGAGTCGTAGTCGTAGGTGTTGTATTCTCCCGGGTCGGCGGTCCAGAGATCAATACAGTCCTGCCTGTTGGTGAGCGTCGCGTCCCGCGCGTACTGGAAATCGTTTCTGCCGAGCGGGGTCCTGGTGTTTCTTCCGTCAAAGAAAAGGTTGAACCACTGGTAGTAATAAAGAGGGTGATGCAGGTTGGTTGAGGCGTTTTTAAAGCCCTCTATCATTGTATTGTTGCGCAAAGAGGCGCGGGGCGCGCCGGCTCCAACAAGGAAGGCTATCATCTGCTCGGAATACTCGGGGTAAGTGAAATCGCCGAATTTGTTCCAGTCCAGAGCTTCAAATATCTGGCGGGACAGGAGGTCAATTTCCGTTCCCTTGAAATATTCCTGGGCGAATACCATTCCCATCATCAGGTTGCCGTTGTCAAAAACAGAACGGATAGGATCCTGCGCGGGAATAGGGTTTTGGGGGTTTAACCGTTCAACATAATGCCAGTAGGTTTCATGCGGATCGCTGTACGGGGAATCGCCTTTTTTCATAATCTGAACCGCTTCAAGTATGGCTTTTACGCGGTTGTACGCCTCGTCGTAAGTCATCCAGCCCCGCGAAACGCCGACGCAGTAAACAATTATCTGGAAACCAAGTCCGGAGATGTTGGCATCGGTCATAAAGGCTCCGTCGTTGTAGGGCCCCCACGCGGAAGCCAGGTAATGCGGCGCCTCAACATTCTCGTAGAACCACTGAAATGCTTTGTACTCCACCATGTTGATAAAGGCCTCGTCCGTCATGCCGACATCGCCTATTGCGTAATCAACCTTTTGTATTTCAATGCCGCTTACACACGGGAAATCCACTCCGCCCGGGTATGAGGAAGTAAAGCGTATCCGCAGGGTACCCTCGTTTACCGTGATGTTGCTTATGGTTCTGTCAACCGCTATGTCTTTTCCGCCCGCCTCTGCGAAAATATCAAAATCGCTGAGCGCCCAGGTGCCGCTGCTTGTTCCCACATCCTGCAGGTACACCCTGAATTTTCTCTGCCCGGAGGCGGTCCAGTAGGTTTCGGCAAACTTGAAGGTTATGTTGTAAACGCCGACAGGAAGGTCAAACTTGTATTCAATCTCTCCCCAGCGGTTGGACCGGTAAAGTTCATCGTCCTCCGTGCCCGCTATCGCTCCGGCGACCGAGGCGGAGCTTCCCGCCGAGGAATAGCCCTGAACCGTTGAGGCGGAATACGCCTCGTCGGCTCCGAAAACATTGCTGAGAGAATCGGTGAACTCTCCTCCGCCGCAGTTAACGCGCCTGGCGCTTCCAGCGGCATAAGGTAAAGCCCGGGCCTCGCCCGCGAGAGCAAATAGACTTAATAAAATAAAACCGAAATTTCTTACGCTCATATAGTTGGAGCCGGTTGAAAACTGTTCTTCAATCGGCTCGCATTAGGATTATATCAAAAAATTTTGAATATGCCTGCAGGAAGCCGGCAGTAATGGCTCCTCCGCACTTGATTTTTATACGGCTTTACTGGTACAATTCCCGTGGCAGTACAAAATATTAAAATCGGGAGTTCATGTGACTACATTCAAAGCAATGCTTGGCACGATGAGGGTTCCATTCTTAATTCTGGCGCCGGTTTGCGTGTTTGTCGGCGTGGGAACTGCCTACTGGCAGACTAATGATATAAGCCTTGCTCAGGTAATTCTGGTTCTGATCGGAGCGCTTTCGGCCCATATTTGCGTTAATGTGTTTAACGAGTATTTTGATTTCAAAAGCGGGCTTGATAATATTACCCGCCGCACTCCGTTTAGCGGCGGAAGCGGCACACTGCCCTCACAGCCGGGCATGGAGAAAAAAATCCTTGCGCTTGCCGTGGCGAGTTTAACGGTTACCGCCGCTGTCGGAATATATTTTGTGTGGCTGCGCGGCTGGCAGCTCCTGCCCCTCGGGGCCTTCGGCCTTCTATTGCTGGTAACCTATACGATCTGGTGGGTATATAATCCCATAACATGCCTGATAGCTCCGGGCCTGGGCTTTGGCGTTTTGATGGTCATGGGGACTCATTTTTCGTTAACGGGTTCCTACAGCTGGACGGCGTTTACGGCCTCGCTGGTCCCAACTTTTCTGGTCAGCAATTTATTGCTGTTAAACCAATTTCCCGACGCTGAAGCCGATAAAAGTATCGGGCGCAGGCATTACCCGATTACCATCGGCAGGAAAAACAGCAGCAGGCTATACGGAATCCTGCTGCTGCTTACCTATATATCCGTCCTCGCGGGAGTGTTTTCAGGCCTGTTGCCGCGCTTTGGCCTGCTCGCGCTTTTGTCGGCGGTGCTGGCGTGGAAAGCTTACAGGGGCGCCCGAGAAAATTCCGAAAATATCCCCGCTCTGACGCCCTCAATGGGAATGAATGTGGTTATCAATCTGGTGACGCCGGTTTTACTCGGCATAGGACTCTTTATAGGATAGGTTGACAAAAACGCGGTTTCCTGATATAATTATCCCGTCATGAATAGAAGACCGATAAACATAAACGCAAAACATCACATGTCCATCCGCCTCGCAGTATGGTGCGCGGTACATGGGAGGGGTGCGTTTTAATTTATTGAGTCTTTAGAGTAATAATCAAAATTAGAACCACCACCCAAAAGGGCAGGTGGTTTTTTTATTTTTTCAAAAGGAGGATTTATGTTATTAGAATTTAACCCGGCAGTATATGTGAATGTAGAGGCGGAAAAACGAATGCTGTGGGAAGTCGTAAAAAGAATGGAAGAGATTGATTCGCGGGCAGGAAAAACGCTCAGGGAAGCGGAACCTGCGGAAGGCATAACAGGGCCCATAAGGCCAAAAGGAGGAATAACATGAGATACACATTCGGAACAAACGATATAGCGGCGCAAAGGCTGGAAAAGATAGGAGAGATATTCAATCCGCACTCTTCGCGCTTTATAAGGAAGTACGCCTCAAAACCCGTTGTCTCGGCGCTGGACCTGGGCTGCGGGCCGGGTTTCACGACGCATATGTTGTTTATGACGCTTAATTCCAGGGAAGTCTACGGCTTAGACCGGTCTGAGGAGTTTCTTGAGCGCGCCGCGGAGCGGTTTGGCCACAGTGTCTTCATTAAGCACGACCTGGCGGGAACTTCTCTGCCGCTGAAAGCCGAGGTTATGTACTCGCGCTTTATTCTCGCGCACTTAAGCGACCCGGTCGCGACGGTTAACAGGTGGTCGGAGGATCTTTGCGAGAACGGGCTTCTGTTCCTTGAAGAGGTTGAGGATATTAAGACCGACAACGCGGTCTTTAAAAGGTATCTTGAAATAAACAGGGGTCTTGTCGCCTCGCAGGGGGCGAACCTCTACGCCGGCGAACTGCTCTCAAAGGGGAAATACTCCCGCGAGACGGTTGCCAACGAGAGTTTTGAGCTCCCGATAACCAACTCGCAGGCCGCGGCGCTGTTCTATCCTAACGCCGTTAATGTCTGGGAAAAAGAGAACTATGTTTTAAACACAGTCTCCCCGGAGGAAAGAAGGGCGATAGCCGGCGCGCTTTCAAAAATACTAAGCGCGCGCGACAATAATTCGGGTATTTCCTGGAAACTGCGCAGGATAGTGCTTAAAAACAGCAAAGAAGACCCGTACTTCGGGATGTTTATATGATACGCGGAGCCGGAACGGCAAGTTTTTATGAACTGCCGTTCCGGACAAAAATTGATAATATACTGAAAAAATAGTAGAATAGGCCTTCCGACAGGCTTACAATATTGAAACAAAAGAGGATAAAATGAAAAAACTAAAACTGGGTTTTCCCAAGGGAAGCCTTCAGGAATCAACGCTTGAACTGTTTAAGAAAGCCGGTATAAAGATAAACGCCACGAGCCGCTCGTATTTCCCGACTTCGGACGACGATGAACTGGAAATAATGATGGTGCGTTCGCAGGAAATGGCGAAGTATGTGGAAGACGGCGTTTTTGACGCCGGCCTGACAGGGTTTGACTGGATCTGCGAAAGCGGCGCGAAAGTTAAGGAAGTCTGCGAACTGCTTTACGCCAAGTCAGGCTTTCGTCCGGTACGCTGGGTGCTTGCCGTGCCTAACGACTCTAAGGTGCGCTCCATAAAGGACCTTAAGGGCAAAAGGGTGGCAACCGAACTTATCAACTATGTGAAAAAATATTTCGCACGGAAAAAAGTCAAAGCCGAGATAGAATTTTCCTGGGGAGCGACCGAAGCCAAAACACCGGCTCTTGTGGACGCCATAGTGGAGCTTACCGAGACAGGTTCATCGCTTCGCGCGAATAATTTAAGAATAGTGGAAGATGTCTTAACTTCAACGACCCGCCTTATAGCCAATTCCAAAGCCTGGAACGACCCCTGGAAAAGAGAGAAAATAGAGAATCTTGCCATACTTCTTCAGGGAGCGCTTGCCGCCGAGGGCATGGTGGGCCTTAAGATGAATGTGGACCAGAAAAACCTTGAGAAAGTAAAAAAAATTCTGCCCGCGCTCAAAAAACCCACGCTCTCCCGCCTTGACGGGCTACCCGGCTGGGTGGCTCTTGAAGTTATTATTGAAGAAAAAATAGTCAAAAAAATCCTCCCGGGCCTTAAGCGCGCCGGCGCCGAGGGCATAATAGAATACCCGCTTAATAAAATAATATATTAATACCAAAAGTTGTTCATTGGCTCATTAGTTCAATAGTTCATTCGTTGGGGGCGGATGTGGTAAAAATAAACCGTTTTGAGGATTTAGTAGCTTGGCAGGAAGCGAGAAAATTGACGAACATGGTATACTGGTCTTGTTCAGGGAAAGACCTGTCGCTTGAGAATCAAATAAAGCGGTCGGCGGTCTCTGTTATGGCCAATATTGCCGAAGGTTTTGGAAGGTTCGGCCTTAGGGATTCAAGGCAGTTCTATGTGACAGCGCGCGGTTCGGTCGCTGAAACGCAAAGTCATTTATATGTAATGCTTGATTCAAAATATATTGATGAGATCAAGTTTACAAGGTTGTACGAGCAATCAAGGTCAGTGTATAAGATTCTTAACGGCCTGATATCGCAAACAGTAAAATTAATCAATAGAAATTCAAATAACTAATGAACTATGGAACAAATAAACGCGAAAGGTTATAATGAACAAATGAACAATTCAACTGATGAACGCCTTTCAGATGTCAGGGTGCGTTTCGCGCCGTCGCCCACGGGTTATCTTCATATAGGCGGAGCCAGGACAGCTCTTTATAACTGGCTTTTTGCCAGAAAAATGGGCGGCGTTTTTGTGCTCCGCATTGAAGACACCGACGAGGCCCGCTCCACCGATGAATCGGTCGGGGCTATTCTTGAAAGCATGGAATGGCTCGGCCTTGACTGGGACGAAGGCCCCGGGAAGCAAAACCCCGCGGAATATGAGCCGTATTTCCAGATGAAAGCAAAAGAGCAGGGTGTTTACGATAAATATTTGCAGAAACTTATTGCTGAAGGAAAGGCGTATAAGTGTTATTGCACTCCAGAAGAAGTGGAGGAGATGCGCAAAGCGGCGCAGGCTCAGAAAAAGGTTCCTAAATACGACGGCCGCTGCAGGGAACTGACCGAGGAGCAGAGGAAACAGAAAGAGGCCGAGGGCCGTAAGGCCGTTATAAGGCTGAAACTCCCTCAGGAAGGCAAAACGGTTTTTGACGATATTATAAGGGGCCGGGTTGAGTTTGATAATGCCATGCTTGACGATTTTATAATCGCTAAAGCTTCGGGTGTTCCGACATACAATTTCGCCGTTGTTGTTGACGATGTCAGGATGAAAATCTCGCATGTCGTGCGCGGCGACGACCACCTTTCCAACACGCCCAAACAGATACATATATATAACGCGCTCGGCTGGAAAACGCCCGTCTTCGCCCACATTTCCATGATTCTGGGGCAGGACGGTTCCAGGCTCTCTAAACGCCACGGGCATACCTCGGTGCTTGAATACAAGAACGACGGCTATCTGCCGGAGGCTATGCTGAATTACCTGGCCCTGCTCGGCTGGTCAACAGAAGAAAGCCAGCAGCTTTTTGAGTTAAATAACCTCATAGAAAAATTCTCGCTTGAACGCTGTTCCAAAAGCGCCGCGGTTTTTGATCCGCAGAAGCTCGTCTGGATGAACGGCGAATACATAAGGCAGAAAGGAGCGGGCCTGCCCGCCGTGTTTTTTGAATGGCTTGCTTCAACGGGCCAGGAAGAAAAAATAAGCGGCTGGGACCGTCAGCTTCTTGAAAAGATTCTGGCGGTGGAGTTTGAAAAGGTGAAACTGCTTAAGGATGTTTTCGGCCTGTTTGACTTTTTCTTTACCGATAATGTAGAATATAACCCCGAAGCGGTTTCAAAGGTCCTGAAAGCGGAAACCGCGAAAATGGTTCTTCTGGAATCAGCCGAAAGATTAAGAAATTTCAGCGATTTCACCGCTCCCTCGCTTGAAAAGTTCGCCAGGGACCTCGCGGTTGAGAAAAATATCAAGACCGGACAGGTATTTCATCCCATCAGGGTCGCTGTTTCAGGCAGAACTACGGGCCCGAGCCTTTTTCACATGATGGAGTTTATGGGCCGGGATAAAGTGTTAGCTCGCGTAAAATCAACGATAGAAAAATATCTGAGTTAGCATAGCTGTTTAGAGGAATAATGGAAGAAAGTAAAAATATTAATCAGCAGTTCTTAAGCCTTGTTCTTATGCTCGCTTCGGCGTGCTGGCAGCAGCTTGGCAAAATTCCCAATCCCGCGACCGGCAAATCGGAACTGGCGCTTGACCACGCCAATGTCACTCTTGAAATTCTGCTTATGCTCAAAGAGAAGACAAAGGCCAATCTGTCCGCTGAGGAAGAAAAACTTTTAAGCAACACTATCGCCGACCTGGAGCTTAATTACGCCGACGAGGTGAATAAGGTTAAGACCGACAACCAGCCCAAAAATTAGTTTTAAATAAAGATTTTGTAAGACAAGATTGCCCCGTGGGCCGCAGTGCGACGAATAAGGAGCACGAGGTTTGCGGCGGGAGCGAGAAGTGAGCTCCCGGGCAACACTGGCTGGCAATAACAAAATGAATTTGTAAGACAAGATTGCCCCGTGGTGTAACGGTAACACAAGCGCCTCTGGAGCGCTATTTCAAGGTTCAAATCCTTGCGGGGCAGCGTTTTTGCGAAGCAAAAACGCAGAGCAATCGAGATTAGATAATAGAAATTCGATTGCGGTCAACTCTCTATTATCAAATTTCGCCCGGTGTTTTTTCATCTGTGAGTCGAAGGATGGTTTTGATTTTAGCAGTAAGCTCGCTCAGTACAAGTGCCGGTATTGACAATCAGACGAAATACTGCTTGTTAAGGGATAAATATGTCGCCGAAAGAGAAAGTGCTGAATACAATACAACAGCATTCAAATGAAATAAAGACTTACGGAGTCAAAAAGGTGGGTATTTTCGGCTCTTTTGCAAGATTTACCCAGACGCCCAATAGCGATATTGACATTCTCGTTGAGTTTGAACGCGGAAGAAAAACATTTGATAACTATATGGACCTTAAGTTCTTTTTTGAAAAAATCTTTCGCCGGAAAGTGGATTTAGTGATAAAGGGCGCCTTGAAGCCGAGAATCAAAAACCGGGTGCTTTCCGAAGTTAAATATGCGTGATTATGAACTTTATCTTTATGACATTTTAGAAGCAGAAAAACGAATTGAGAAATACACCAAGGGCTTTACTCTCGCAAAACTGAATAAAAATCCTCTCGTGCTTGACGGTGTTGTCCGCAACCTTGAAATCATCGGTGAAGCCGTAAAGAATATCCCTCCCCAAGTAAAAGAAAAACATCCCGAAATTGAATGGAGAAAGATAGCCGGCTTGCGCGACATCCTCGCTCACGAGTATTTTGGCGTAGATGTGGAAGTAATCTGGGATATCGTAGAAAATAAGTTGCCTGATTTAAAGGTGCAGGTTAAACATATTTTAAAAATGAACGATCTGAAGGCGTAAAGTTTTGGGCATTTAGATTGGATGATTTTTGCCGGTAGGAAATATGCTATAATCCCTTTGTAGCAGCTATTGGCATAAACGAAATATAGAGAGCGTAGTCCTGAGCTTGCCGAAGGGCGTAGTGGAATCATTGTGGTGAGCGAAGTCCTGAGTTTGCCGAAGGGCAAAGTCCTGAGCTTGCCGAAGGACGAAGTATCCTGAGCGATGGTGAGTATTGCCGAACCAGAGTCGAAGGATGGGGGTGTCAGATGGGATGGATTATTGTAGTAGTATAGGTTCAATTTAAGCCATATCGCTTATGGAGCGATGTGGTTTTTGTTTTTTTGCAAATATGAAAGTTAATACCGAATTGCCTGTCCCCAATTCACATAACCAATCAAGGGAGATGATTAACATGGAGAAGAATGAAAAAGAATTGCTAAAATCTTACGAAAAGGGCGAGTGGCAAAGGGTAAGGGATTTCAATGGGAAAAAGAAGAAATATATGGAATATGCTGGCAATACATTGAAAAAAGATAAAAGATTGAATATAAGGATTTCTTCAAAATATCTTGAAGGGATACAAAGAGCCGCTATAAGGGAAGGGATTCCTTATCAAACGCTTGTTTCCAGTATAATTCATAAATTCGTGCTGAATCATTAAATGTGACATATGTAACCGTG
Organism: Elusimicrobia bacterium RIFOXYA2_FULL_47_53; assembly: GCA_001800315.1. Classification (GTDB taxonomy): domain Bacteria; phylum Elusimicrobiota; class Endomicrobiia; order Endomicrobiales; family XYA2-FULL-47-53; genus XYA2-FULL-47-53. The sequence goes on from MGVE01000020.1 coordinate 253,846, forward strand.
AGCAGGATGGTCAATGACAGTAATCCCAATGTTAAATGTAAAGACCCCAATATTCCTTGTTATATTGCTCATAGGCGGGGATAAAAATACGCAGGATAAGGATATTAGGAAGGCCTTGGAGTATTGGGAGGACTACCATGAACAAAAGAAAATTTAGAACACTGGAAGAAGTTGAAATTGAATATTTTACCAAGCATCCTAATGAGGTCAAGCAATATCTCAGGGTTGCCATGGAAGAGTATGAGAAAGACGGCGATGAAAAGGCATTTCTTGCTTCACTTGCGGTTGTTGCAAAGGTAAGGGGCGGATTTTCGAAGCTGTCCAGAGAGGTCGGGTTAAACAGGGAGCACTTGTACAGGGCATTATCCAGGAAGGGTGATCCTAAGTTCTCAACTGTGATGAATATTCTTCGTTCTCTTGGGGTGAGCCTGAAGGTTGCCTAACGAACCGGGGCGTTTACATTGTTTGCAATATAGGTCGATTGCACCCAGCCAGTTTCGCATTAACTGACTCTGTCCCCTATAACCTTTAAACAAGGGAAAACAATATTAAGTTAATTAGTTAATTTCGTCCCCAAGGACATTTAAAGACCTGGCCCCAATATCGCATTAACCACTTCTTCATGAGATTAAACTTTTGGAGGAATTATGACAGACTTTTCATGTTTTGCCGCTAAACCTGAATTTGCAATAAGGGTTGTTTTTCCAGAAGAAAAGGAACACGCATATAGAAATAGGTTTGAACGGGACAGGGATCGCATATTGTATTCGAAGGGGTTCAGAAGATTAAGTGGTAAAACACAGATATTTATAACTGGTTATGATGACCATGCGCGAAATAGATTAACTCATACACTTGAGGTTGTTCAGTTATCGAAAACAATTTCAAAACAAATAGGTCTTAATGTTGAGCTTACAGAAGCTATTGCATATGCTCACGATATTGGACACACTCCTTTTGGACATGCAGGTGAGAGCATTCTTAATTCGATTTTAAACGGATGTATTATAATCAAAGATTTTAATAAGGGTATGGATGATGAACAAAAGGGATTTAAACATAATTGGCAGGGAGTGAGAAGATTAATTGACTTAGAAACATATAGCAATAAATATTATGGTTTAAATCTTACCGATCATACTTTGTGGGGTATTCTTCATCATACAAATTTGGAGTGGAAGCAATGCGGTAAAATAATTGAGGAAAATGGAAGGCGAAATTGCGGATTATTGCATGAAATGAAAGTATGTCTAAATGATCGGCTAAAATTAGATTTTTATAATCGCTATGCCGGATTAATCGGTAATTCTGCTTTCACAATCGAGGCTCAAGTAGTTTCTTGGGCAGATGAAATCTCACAGCGACACCATGATTTAGAAGATGGTTTAAATAGTAAAATAATAAATGAAAAAGAGTGTATTGATAAAATAATTAGATATTTCGCCAAATTCTTTTCTGTGGAAGAATTGCAGGAAATAGCTATTCTTCAGAATGAATACAAGGAGTGGAGAAATACGGAAAATTATGCAATCCATAAAATGTCTACACTTATTATAAATACATTGGTAAATAAATTGATTCAGAACACCAAGAATAATCTAAAAAGTCTTAAAACAAAATATAAAATAAACAGCCAGAATGATTTTTACTCTAAAAAAGATGAAATAATAAATTGTGAAAATAATTGGGGTAGCATTGTAAGCTATGACGCCGAGTTTGGTAGTTGTCACGATACATTAAAAAACTATTTAAAGAGAAGGATATTGAATTCGTTTAAAACGCAAAGTATGGATGGTAAAGCAACTCATATTATAATAAAGCTTTTTAAAGCCTATGTAACCAATCCGCAGCAGTTGCCTGACAGAACTATACGAACTTTGTTTTCAAATTATTACAGGAATAAAAACCAAATAAAAAAAGTAAAAACTGTATGGTCTAAACATGGAATTGGCTATTGGAGAGATAAGCTTGAGAAAATGCATTATACAGATGATACTTCAGAATATAAAGCCGCAGTTTTAAGAACAATCTGTGATTTTGTAAGTAGCATGACTGATTCATTCGCCAACAAACAATACAAGCTTTTATATAATGTAACAGAATGAATATTTAGGAGCAAATGGGGTCTTTATATTTAACATATTGCGCGAATGCGACGATTTCAATAAATTCGCAAAAAACCATAAATTTTTGCTGTACATTTGAATTCCGGTGACACGATACTTAATTCTCGTTGGAGTTGTTAGCTATGCCTGAAGGCAAATCAAAATTATGAAATATGCGGCGCTGCTGAATGCTCTTGATGAGATTCGAAATAAGTGCCACTCAGTTTAAGATCCAATCCCCTTTGTCATTCTTGGTTCAGTTATGGAGTATTATATACAAGAAAATCTCTCGGATTTGGATGTTCATTATGTTGACAAAAAAACGCGTCATAATATACAAGCAAGCTTTAATGAGTTTATTAAGCAAATTATAATGCCTGCACTGTCACTTCGGGATAGTAAAGAATTCAGTGGAACAAGCTGTAAGCAAAAACTCGCTGGATTATTGCAAAGAACGCTTCGTTCTAGAATTACATCTTTGCTTAATAATCATAGTATCAACTTTGATCCAGTATGGATAGGTGAATTCGTTAAAAAACGTAACCATGCGGCGCATGGTAATTATTCTTATGAGTCAAAAGATTACATGATATTAGCAAGGATGATCTCATTATTGGATATCGTTATCATGAAGGAACTCGGGTATAAGGGAGAATATATTGACTGGTCAAAAAGTCCTCCGGAAGAAATAATTCTCAGCTGAGGATATCTCTGGCACTCAAGAAAGTATCAAAATTCTTAATAAAGAGTGACCTTCCCTCCGTAAGTTGTACCTCTTGAAAGTAGAATCTGAAAGTGATAAACTACCCCAAAGCGAGGATAATATGAAAAAAATAGCGGCTGTTTTGGTTTTATGCGCGGTGGGCGCGGCGGTTTGTATTCAGCCGGCGCGGGCGGAGCTTGACGAGAAAAAAAGTTCCTACACAGGCAAAGAAGTGGAGATGATATTAAACTCAAGGAAGATATTTTCGGACAATCTTACCTGGGAGAGGGTTTACGCGCTTAAAACCATCGCCGGAGCCTACGATATAGACAAAGTTTTAGAAAGGCTTAACAGAAGCCAGGATGATATAGCCAATATTTTCAGGCCCTATTACGGCGACAATACGGCCGATCAGTTGGCGAATTTGCTCAAGAGGCGCGTCCAACTGGTAGCGGATTACGCGAACATTGTCAGAGGCGGCGGGTTTAAAAGCGATGTTCAGTCTAAAATGGACGAAAACGCGGAATTAACCGGGGATTTGTTGAGCCGGGCCAACATGTATTGGGCAAAATCGGAGATTTCGGCGGCCCTGAAGAGTTATAACGCGCGCTTTGAGATTGAAATAGACCTGCAGAGCAACTCCGTGGGGGCTATAGATGCCGCGGCATTTGACGCTACCTCGGCCCAGGCTTCAAGCGTGGCTGACTTGTTTGCAACAGGAATAATAAAACACCATCCCAATAAATTCTGGTAATCAGCGGCCGCCGCGCCTGAAGGCCGGCCCTCTTATCACATCTTTCTGTTTCTGCTTGCCGTTATCAAATCTTTCCACGAATATTTTTCTTCCTTCCGTGTCGGTTCCGCAGTGATACATAGCGGTTGACAAGGCCATGGGGGTGGGCGCGAAGATCTGAACCTGCTCGGGTCTGGCTCTCATTCCGCCTTTGAAAAAATCCCTTAGCTTGAACATGTGCGCCATGGTGCATCCGGGATGCGCCGCTATAAGGTAATATGTAAGAAAATAACTCCTGCCGAGTTTTCTGCATTCCTCGTCAAACATTGATTTGAAAGCGAGCAGTGGTTTTGTGCCGGGTTTGTTCATAAGCGACAGGACATAGTTGTCGTAATGTTCCGGAGCCACCTTTAGCTGGCCCGAGGTGTGATTTTTTACTATCTGGGCCAGGTAAGCTTTGCCGTGAGCGCGGTCGGCAACCACCATGTCGTGCCTCAGGCCGCTGGAAATAAAAACTTTTTTTACTCGCGGAATCTGAAGTATCCTGTTGTAGAGCTTTATCTGTTCGGCGTGCCCGAATTTTAGTTTTTCGCAGGGCTGGGGGAAAAGGCATTTTTTGTCCCGGCAGGGCGTGCCGCCTTTGAGGCATTCCGAGGCGTACATGTTGGCCGTCGGCCCGCCGACATCGCTGATTATCCCGTTAAAGCCCGGCATAGCCGCTATTTTTTCAGCCTCTCTAATTATTGATTCTTCGCTCCGTGACACGATTTTCCTGCCCTGGTGCGGCGCAATGGAACAGAAACTGCACTGGCCGTAGCAGCCGATATGGGATGTCAGGGAATATTTTATGGTTTCAAGCGCGCGTATCTCGCCTTTGTTTTTGTAGTAGGGGTGCGCGTCCCTTTCAAAATCCAAATCAAAAATCTCGTCTAATTCCGCGGTAGTGGGGGCCGGATGAGGCGGGCGGTGTATCAGGTATCTCTCGCCGTGCTTCTGGCAGAACCCCTTTGCCGTATCGTCGCAGTTTTTATAAAACTTCAGAAACATTTCCATGAAAACCGGCTTGCTGTCCCTTGAGGACTCATAAGACGGCAGTTCCAGGAGTTCCGGATCCGCGGAATCGGAGATGTAACAGAGGCCGCGGATATTTTTCCACTCGCTGCCCGAGCGCAGGGCCCGGGCGAGTTCAAGCGTTGATTTCTCGGCCATGCCGAAGGCCAGTATATCGGCTTTTGAGTCAAAAAGTATGGAGCGCCTTACGGAATTGTCCCAGTAGTCGTAGTGAGCTATGCGCCTGAGGCTCGCTTCCAGGCCGCCGAGGACTATTGGTTTTGAATTCTTAAAGTGGTGTTTTATCAGGTTGGTGTATGTAATCAGCGCGCGGTCGGGCCTTTTGTTTACTCCGCCGGGGGTGTAATCGTCCTGCTTGCGCCATTTTTTAAGGGAAGTGTGGTTCGCGACCATAGAGTCAATACAGCCGCCGGTGACGCCCCAGAAAAGCTTAGGCTCGCCGAGCCGGCCTATGTCGGATTTGTTTTCCGTTGAAGGCTGGCCGATAATGGCGACATTAAACCCGTGCTTGGCGAGGTATTTGCCTATAACGGCAACGCCTATGTGGGGGCTGTCTATATAAGCGTCGGAAGTGACGAGTATTATATCCGGCGCGTCCCAGCCGAGTTTCTCAATTTCAAGTTTTGTGGTTGGAAGAAAAATGTGGCCCTCCTGTCGGGCAAAAGCTCTTCCGGCATTATAGCAAATTCAACTAAGAATCAAAATTGAAGCGCGAATAATTGGCGCAGCGGAGATTAACTCGCCCGGAAATATGATATAATAGGCGTCAAATCCATGTCATGTTCTGCCCAGGAAAGCGGGGCCCGGGTGTTTTTTCATTAAGCGGCCCTTAAGCAACGGGCAGCGGCGCAAAAAATATATTTATGAAAAAAACGGTGGAAAAAATAAATAATTAGGCTATACTTAAGCCATACTGCTTAAAGCAGGGTGGCTTTTTTTTACGAATAAATATACCTGAGAGGAGAAACAAGATGTGTCAGTTTAAATCATTCGGCAATTTCAAAAGAATTATACTTTCCGTTTCGGCAGCGGCCTTATTGGCGTCTGCTTTCGCGTTTATTCCAGCGGAGGCTTCAACATTTAAGATGCAGGATGCCAAGGCCAGCGGCGTGCTCAATATCGGCGCGTCTAAGGGCTCCGCCGAAACAGTAAACGACAAAAAACTTAAAAAAGATGTCGTTGAACTCAAATACACTCTGCTTAACAAAACTGCCGTCGGTTTCTGGGTAAAGGATTTTCCGCCCGAGCTCAATTCCGATACAGCCGATACGGTAAAACTCGGCGTGAAGGTTACCGAACCCGGCCAGGTTGACAATATCGCCGTGACCCTTGAGCTAAAGGGAACTCAGGACACCCAGAGCATTCCCGTTGACCTTTCCGAGGGATGGAATGTGTTTGAAGAGGATATTGACTGGGAAATTGTCGGCGATCTTAAAGAGGCTGTCTTTTTAATAGAGCCTTTAGGGGAAATAAAATCCGTAGGCGGCAAACTCGCTTTTGACCTTTCATTTGCCATGAGCGACGAAGCTTCAATGGCGCCGAAATCCTACAACATATTTGATTCCGGAGCCATGGGGGTATTCAATATAGGCAACTCTCAGGGCACCATGAACCGCACTTACAGCAATACCGCGAAGCGGGAAGTGCTTGAATTTAATTACGCTCTGCCCGAGAAAACAGTCATCGGCGTTTGGACGAAAGACTATCCCTCCGATCTGAAAGTCACAAGAATAAATACTGCCAAAATAGCGGTAAATGTTCCCAAAAGCTCGCAGCTCTCCCAGATAGGCGTGGCGCTTGAACTTAAAGGCACAAAAGACACCCAGAGAATACCGTTTGATTTAAAATCCGGATGGAACAATTTTAAGGAACAGGTTGATTGGCAGGCCATCGGCACTCTGCGGGAAGCCGTTTTTGTGGTAAGCCCGTCGGAAAGCGGGAAAACGGTTTCCGGCAAACTTTACTTCGGCTTATCCTTCTCTAAAGAGATGGGCGCTGTCAGGAAGGTTGCGGAGGCGGTTTCTTTCAGTATTCTTGATTCAAGAGGCATGGGAGTATTTAATATCGGTTCTTCTCAGGGAACGGCAAACAGGTTCTATGACGAGGCCTTAAAGAAAAATGTTGTTAAATTTGATTATTCGCTCAATAAAAAATCCTCTGTCGGAGTCTGGACGAACAAGTATCCGGCCGGCATAAGGGACTCGGGAGTCAACTCGGTTAATGTTTCGGTCAGGCCGGCCAGGGCGGCGCAGGCCTCCCAGGTCGCGCTGGTGCTTGAAATAAAGGGCACAAAAGAAACCCAGAGGATACCTCTTGATATAAAGGAAGGCTGGAACAACAAAATAGAGCAGCTCAACTGGGGCTCCATTGGCGACCTCAAAGAGGTTGTTTTCGCGGTAAGCCCGGCGCAGGAAGATAAGCCTGCTTCCGGAAGGTTTTTCTTTGATCTTTCATTTGAAAAAAAACAGGCCGTGGTCCTTCCGCCTCAGGTTGCCGCGAGCCGTTCCTTCGGTCTTTTGGACGCAGGTGCCATGGGTGTTTTTAACATTGGCGCGGCGCAGGGCAGTGTCTCAAGGGTGGATGACGCGGATACAAAAAATAAAGTTATAAAATTCAACTACTCAACGCCGTCTCAGACGGTAATAGGCCTCTGGACGAAGAATTATCCGGCGGGATTAAAACCTGAGGCGGCCGATGCCATAAACATCGGAATAAAACTGCCGGGCGCCGACCAGGTGCGCCAGATAGCGGTCAAGCTTGAAATAAAGGGAACCAAGAGCAGCCAGGTGATACCTCTGGAGATCAAGACTGGCTGGACTTACATCAGAGAGCCGCTTAACTGGAGCACGATTGGCGATATCAACGAGGTGGTTTTTGTCTTAAAGCCGATGGGCGCCAACCCCCCGGTCGGCAATCCCACCTGGTTTAACCGCACCGTCACCAGCCCCATGGAAGAAGTTAAACCCGTGGCGGGAACCGTGTATTTTGACATTAATTTTTATAAATTAAATTTTGTGCAGAAAAATTCCGCGCCGACAAAATTCGCCATAGTCCTGCTTGCGGCTTTTCTCGCGGGCCTGCTGTCGGCTCTGCTGGCGAAAATATTCGGCAGGAAACATTTTGTCAGGATATCGGAAGAAGAGGGGAAGGTAAAACCGACGCTGTTTTCCGGATTAAAGAATGACCTGCTTTTCGGCGTTCTGACTATGCTGACTTTAGCCGTGGCCTATACCATATACGCTATCGGAAGCATTAATCCCCTGGATAACAATTTCAGCACCATATTTATATACGCGGCGGTCGCGGGCGCCATAATAGCCCAGGTCCTGAAATTCAGCCAGACCGGCGAAAACCTGACGCCGGTGGAAGTTTTCCAGAATATTCTTTTTGCCGGTGTTCTCGCGGCATCTTCAAGCAAGCTTGCCATACTTCAGGCTCCCGGATCGTGGCAGCAGGTGCTGGTGATAAGCAATATCACCGCGGCCGTGGCCTTTCTAATTTACCACGGGTTTAATGCCTATCTCCTGGCTTCCTCGGGCAGGCACATAAGGTTTACAACGGGAGCGCTTATTATCGCCACTCCGTTTGCTTTCGGCTGGCTCTTGTTGTGCCAGAACGGCAATCTGCTCTCCGCTCTAAGCCGATTTATCACCGGAGGGATTCTCGGAACATCGCCCAAACTGCTTGAGACGATCGGCCGTATTGTGGTCGTTTTCGGTTTTAATGAAATTATAATTAACGCCATAGGCGTTGCCACAAAAGGCAGGTTTGTCAGAGGAGTCAAGGCTCATCTCTACACCCTTGCCGTTTCGCTCGGCGTCGTGCTCGCGCCCTGGGTCGCGGACTTAGGCTCCAACGCCGCGGTAGGCGCTTTGCCCCTGTTCAATAAATCGCTTGTGGCGGTGCTGACCTCCATGATTTCCGTGGCCGGCCTGTGGGCGGAAATATATTTTATAACCGGCATAATACTTGACGCCATTCACCATTTTGCCCCGAACTCGGAGAGTATCTCCAGGCACATCAATACAGGAATGAAAAAAGGCATGGCCTACAGCGGAATACTTATGGCCATTCTGTACGCGCTCTATATTCTGCTTAATCTGCCGGTTCTTCAAAAGCTGATGTCCGCGCTTCCTCTGGTAGCCGGTGTGGCCGCGGGCGCTATTCTCTTCCCGCTGGTTAAAACTATTATTGAGACATTTGACGGCAGCCAGCCTTTCATTGACAGGATGCGCTACAGCTACCGCAATCCGGTGCTCTACGCGAGAGGAACCATTGTGGGTTTTGCTTTCGCTTACATGATAACCAACAACCTTTTCCTGCAAAATACCGCGGCGCGCATTCAGTTCGGCCTTTTCGCCGGAATTATAGCCTCTATCGGCGTAAGCATTTTCAGGGATGCCGCCTATTCCGCTCTCGGCCGCGGCCGCCTGCAGTCCTGGAGGCTGTACTTCGTTGACGGCCTGCTCGGCGCGTTCGTGGGAAGCGCCGCGGCGTTTTATATGGATGCCTCGCAGGTGCCGGTCGTAGTCAATAAATTCAAACTTTACGCCAGCGCGGGTTTCGCGCCGGTGGAATACACAACCTACCCTCTTTTGAATAAATGGGGCCGCATAGACCTCGGATTTTACACCGGCGGAGTAAAGCTTTTCTTCACGGAATCGCTCGCGGGAGTCATCAACTGGTCGGTTGCCGCGTGGCTTTTTGCCATAAACAGGGTTTTCCTTGAAGCGTATTTCCAGAAAGACAAAACTCCCATAAAGCAGTTTTTTTCCAAGAGCGGTTTTGTGGACCTGACCAAGCATATGATCTATGTGCTTCGCTGGGGATTATGGATGTCTCCCATAATATTTACATTCCTGCGCATGATGCCCGAGGCCACCTGGTATAACCAGGACGGAGCCGTCCGCAGCGTCTTCGCGCTTTTCAACAGCCTGACTATGTCGCCCGGCGATTTCCAGTCGTGGAGCCTGAACATATTCATATATGTGCTTGCCTTTGACCTTTTCAGGATACTGATATGGGTTGACCATATGGGCCTTAGGGTAGCCACTCTGGTGAACTTGAGCTTCATCGGAATGGATAAGCTTGACGAGAAAGCGGCTCGTTTCATAGGGCCTGCCGCCGCTCAGCGCTACATCCCCGAAGCCGTAAAACGCTTTACGACCTGGGCCCCTCTTCTGATACCTTTTTATCTGCCGAGAGGACAGGTATGGGATTACGCCTGGAGCGCTTCGGAGTCCATGCAGAACGCCAGCAAAGGGACCGGGATCGCCAGCGCGTTGCAGGCGCTTTCAGCCAGCCAAACCGCCGCCCTTCTGGGGCTCGGAGCGGTTGTGTTCACTGCCTTGTTTTTCGCGGCGCGGTTTATGAAATACCGTTCGGCCCGCGGCAAAGAAAAAGTGTTTGAAATTTCCAACAAGGAGTACAGGGTCACCGTAAAACAAAACGGTGAGATATTCAGCCAGGTGATCCAGAAAGAGTGCGATATATCGCGCCGGGCCTATGAAAATATAGATCCCAGCGGAAGGGTTCTCTTCCTGGTTGATTCGCACGAAAAAGAGCACAGCCCCGCGAGATACTGGCCGGTCATCGGCAATTATCCTGAGGAGAAATTTGCCCCGTCGCTGATTGAAAGAGACGACAATGCCTTACAGATAATTAACACCGTAAACAATATCAAGACCACGCTGGATATCACGCTTCCGGATAAAGACAGCTCTCTGGAGTTGTGGAGCGTTACGGTTGAGAACCTGACCGATAAGGCGCGCGATATCAAAATAGTGCCCTATCTTGAGTGGGTATTAAACCGCCATCTTGACGACCGTTTCCACACGCAGTACCAGAGGCTTTACCCCGAGATGGAATATTCCAGCGAAGGGAACGGCATTTTTACATGGCAGAAAAACACGAAACTCATGGGCATACTGGCGTCCGACGCGGCTCCCGAAGGTTTTATTATCTCAAGGATGGATTTTATCGGCCGCGCAAAAAGTATCTGGACCCCGAGGGTGCTTGAGACGCTTGATTTCCTCAAACCCCATGATACCGATCCATGCCCGACCTTTGACCCGGTAGGAAGCCTTCTGATAGACGCGAAACTCGCGGCCAACGAAAAGACAGTGATAAATATACTCATCGGCTGCGCCAAAAACCGCGAATCGGCTCTTGAGCTTACGGCTAAATACTTAAAACCAAAACACGCGGCCGCGGCGCATCATGCCAGGCCGAAGCAGAGGCATCCGCTTATAGGCCACGGAGAGATACTGCCGGATACGCCGCAACCCTATTCTTCGTATTCCGCGGACGGCAACAAGCTTATCGTTCATACGCCCTACACTCCGCGCCCGTACGACCACGCGCTTTCCAACGCGGTGCATTCGGTGCTGGTTACAAACCGCGGCCTGCATACATCCTGCAACGGAAATTCCCAGCAGAACCGCGTGACGCCCGATTGGGCCGACACGGTGACCAAAGAGCTTCCGTCGGAGGCCATTTACCTCTATGATATGGACAAAAACGAGTGGTATAGCCCGACGCACCACCCGCTCAATGATTTTACCGCGAAAACCGAGTGCGAGTTCAGCGTTGACGGCACCGCGGTTTTCCACATGAAGCACAAACACATACAGACGGAACTTACAGTCTTTGTGCCCACCGACGACCCAACGGGTGTTTACCTGCTTAAGATAAAAAACCAGGAGAAGCACGCGAGGCGCTTTAGAGTTGCTCCGTATTTTCAGATAGCTCTTTCAATGGCGCCGGAGCGTTCCGGCCCGCTGGTATGCGAATACGATAAAGACCTGGACGCCGTGTTTTACGAAAACCCGCGCAACATTTTCAGGTCCGGCCCGGCTTTTGCTTCCATGTCCGTGGTATCAGACCGGGTGGAAACAAAGCGCGGAAGGTTCTTCGGAAACGGCCGCGGAGTATCGCACCCCTACATGGTTGAAAAAGGCGAGCCCGATACCGCCAATACGGGCGACAACGCCAATATAGCCGGTTTCGTCGGCACCGTTGAAATTCCCGCTCACGGAGAGGTAACGGTCTGCGTTATCCTGGGGCAGTGCGACACGAAAAGTCAGGCGAAAGAGATAATAAGTAAATACAAGAGCGTTGAAACCGCCGAAAAATGCCTCACGGAAACGCGCAGGTGGTGGCTGGATTTCGTCGGAACCGCCGAGATAAAATCAAACCAGCACGAGTTTGACAATTATTTAAACTGGCTTAAATACCAGGCTCTCGCGGAACGCATCTGGGCCCGCCGCGGATTCTACCAGTCCAGCGGAGCCTTTGGTTTCCGCGACCAGCTGCAGGATACGGTAAACCTGATGTGGGTAAACCCCGAGCTGGCGAGAAAACAGATAATACTGCACGCCTCACAGCAGTTCATTGAAGGAGATGTCTTTCACTGGTTCTTTATGCTTGCCGACGGAAGAACATCTTTCGCGAGCCGCTCGCACGCTTCGGACAACCTGCTGTGGCTTGCCTGGGGCGCGTTTGAGTATGTCAGGTGCACGGGCGACGAGACTCTTTTAGACGAGATGGCTCCGTATGTTGTTTCAAAAGACCCCTTTATGCCTCTGCCTAAGAATAAGCACGGCCTCGGGGATTTCTACCACCGTTCCACCCTTGCCGACACGGTTTACAGGCACTGCCTGAAATCCGTTGACCTGGTGCTGGAAAAAAGGATGGGGATAAACGGACTGCCTTTAATGGGCACGGGAGACTGGAACGACGGCCTTGACGAAATAGGCAGCGAGGGGAAAGGAGAAAGCGTCTGGCTCGGCTTCTTCCTCTATTACATATTAAAAGGCATGCTTTCTCACATAGAAAAGAGAGACAGTGTTCAGGACAGGGAATACTATGAGAAGCGCTTAAAAGACCTGGGCGAGTCCATTGAAAGAACCTGGAGGACCGACCGGTACCTGCGCGCTATTCATGACGACGGCACCGAGATAGGGCTGAAGGATTCCGGCATATGGGAAATAGACGCGCTTACCGCGGCCTGGGCTGTTTACGCCGGAATAGATTTTGAACACAGCGTAACGGTTTTTGAAACCGCGCTTAAAGTGCTGGAGAAAGAAGATACTATCCTTTTGGGGTGGCCGGCCCTGCGGGAAAACACCAAGCCATACCTCGGCCGAAGCAGCAAATACCCGGAAGGTGTGAGAGAAAACGGCATGTATTGCCACGGAGTGCAGTGGCTTGTCAGGGCCGCGAGGCTTCTGGCGGAACAATATGAAGCCATGGACAATAAGACCAAGGCCAGCGAGTTCCGCGAAACGGCTTACAGGCTCTGGCTTAAAATCTCGCCCATCGCTCATGTAACGCCTAAAAAAATAGAGATTTACGGCGGCCAGCCGAACAAGCAGTCGGCCGATATGCTCACGAACTTTGACCCGGGCCGCATGATCTGGCACGGATATACCGGCGCGGCCGGCTGGATGCTCAGGCAGGCTTTTGAGGGCGTGGTGGGAGCCACATTAATAAACAATGAAGTAGTGATCCCTGAGGATATTGACAAACCCAGAGGAAAACTCAAGATAAGCAAGGTTAGCAGAGACTTGTCCGGGGCCCGGTGACCTCCGGCTCGGATATCGCTGTTCAATATTGTTATAGCTTAAAAAAATTGATATATTAAGCCATGCCGTTATTATCGGCATGGCTTAATGTTTGGCAACAGGAGCGTGTTATGGCGGTTTTAGAGAAACTGGAAGATGTCGCCGTAGTATTAAAGGCAAATGTATATTTTGACGGTAAGGTAGTAAGTCATACCTTGATGTTTAAAGACGGCTCTAAAAAGACTGTCGGGTTGATATACCCGGGCAGTTACAGCTTTAATACCGGAGCTCCCGAGCGCATGGAAATAATAGACGGTGTTTGCAGGGCCAGGCTCAAGGGCAGCGATGACTGGAAGGAATACGCGAAGGGGTCTTACTTTGATGTTCCCGGCAGTTCATCGTTTGAGATAAGCGTGGAGAAAGGCCTTCTGGAGTATCTCTGTTCCTTTAAAGCGAAATAAAGATCGTTAACCGATCTTTATATATTGAACAAAACGGGGGGGTGAGTTCAAATGAAAAATGTCTTTTTTGTCGCGGTATTGTTTGCCGCGGGATTGTTTGTTTCCGGCTGCGCCACGGTTGCCGCGCCCGTCAACGGAGGACTTTATATGAATGTTAAGGGCCCGCTGGCTGTTTCGGGAAATCCGACGGGAACAAAGATGGGAACCGCGGAGTGCGTCTCTATTCTTGGTATTGTCGCGACCGGAGATGCCAGCATTCAGGCCGCCGCTAAGAGCGCGGGTATAACAAAGATTCATCATGTTGACTATAAATCCACAAGCATTCTCGGTTTATATTCATCGTTCACCGTTGAAGTTTACGGCGAGTAATGGTTTTTTAAGGGAGGCGGTTTCATATTATATAAATATGGAACCGCCTTTTTAATATGACATTTGAAGAATTTGAAACACTTGTGGAAACCTCTCTTGAACGCCTGCCGGCCCGATTTTCCGGAATCCTGCGTAAAAACGGAATTCAGGTTTTGGCGCGGCAGAGCGCGCCCCTTCCGCTTAAAAAACAATTCCCCGATAAAATTGTTTTTGGGGTTTTTATCGGAGTGCCGTACGGAAGGTTTGTGAATATGCAGTCCGAACCCACGCGAATTGAGCTTTACAAGGAAAGTTTTGAAAAAGTTTTCAAAGACAATAATGAGGCCGCTCATCAGATAAGGTCAACGGTAGTACACGAGATCGCGCATTACTTCGGGTTTTCTGAAGCCCAGATAAGAAAACTCGGGTATTAGGAGAAACTATGAGCGTTACGATATTTTATTACACGGGAACGGGTAATTCACTCTGGGTAGCCAGGAACCTGGCGTCCGTATTAAAAGACGCTGAGCCGAAGCCTATGTTATTGGATAAACCGGGCCCGCTTAATACCGCCTCGGATACGGTGGGGCTGGTATTTCCGGTGCATATGTGGGGCCTGCCGGCGCGGGTTATTGAGTTTGTCAAACGGCTTGAGGCTGACAAGGGCAAGTATTATTTCGCCTGTGCCGTCAACGCCGGGCAGGTGGCCGCGACGCTTGTGCAGCTGAAAAAATTAATGGCCTCAAAAGGCATCACTCTCGGATCCGGCTTTGATTTTGTGATGCCGTCCAACTATATACCCTGGGGCGGCGCGCCGGATACCGAAAAACAGAACAAGTTGTTTGAAAAAGCCGCGGAAAAGATTAAGCGCGCGGCTCCTTTGCTTGAGAGAAAGGCGCTCTCCGCTCCCGAGAAGGGTCCTTTATGGCAGAATATAATATTTTCAGCCATGCTTTACCCGGTTTCTGCCCCGCATATCCCGAAAATGGACAAAAGTTTTTTTGCCGACGATAAATGTAACGGCTGCGGGATATGCGCGCGTGTCTGCCCCGCGGGAAATATAGCTTTGCCGGGCGGCAGGCCGGCCTGGCAGGGCCGCTGTGAACAGTGTTTTGCCTGCCTGCAGTGGTGCCCCAAAGAGGCGATACAGTACGGCAAAAAGACTTCCGGCTATAAAAGGTACCATCACCCGGAGATAAGGATTTCCGATATGTTTGTTGACGAAAAAAAGGTTTGATATGCCAGGAAAAAAATTCGGTTTTTTTGCCGCCGCCGCCTTCGCAGCGCTTGTAGCCGCGGCATTTATAAAGATTGAGCGTTTTCCGGTTAACGCGGCGCTTTACGGCGACCACTGGATAAGCTGTTCCGGTGTTAAATACGGCATGTATCATTGCAAGGTATATTCAAAGGACGAGAAAAAGCTGATAAGAGAAAAAACATATATTTACCCGGGCTACTACGGCGCTCCCGCGGAAGCCGTGCTTTCAAAGAACATAATTAGATTTGAAGACGACGCTATATTCCTGCGGGGCAAGAAAAAATTAATAGCAAGCGATATACCGGAAGATTCGGCGCTTGTGCAGAGCATAAACGGCGGAGTATGGATAAACGCCAGGCAGGAAAAGACAAGCAAAAATCATTATGTCTGCACTGTTTACAATGTCAAAGACGGCAATATAGCTTCGTCGGGGCTCTACGCGTTAAAAAAGTATTACTGGGACGCCGTGAAGAAGAAGTCAGTTTACAGCGAGGTCAAGTCGGCCCCAAAATTTCTGGAATTTGTCTATTACGGCGGCGTCGGGATAACGCTTAAAAACAAGGTGGTTCTTATGCCGGCCGGCTGGATAGAATATCCGGAAGGCGCCAGAAGCGGCCTTCGGGTGGAGTATGACGAGGCCGGCAACGAGAAAAAAAGGGAAGAGTATTAGCCGGGCGGAGCTGTTCTTGGTAATAATGATTTATGAAAATTAACTGGAATATTTTTAAGCTCATGCTCGGGATTACCGCGATAAGCTTCTCCCCGCTTGTGGTAAAACAGGTTTCTTTCGGGCCTACGGCCGGAGCGTTCTACCGTTCTTTATACGCGGCCGCGTTTCTTCTTGCCTGGTCAGTCATATTCTTTAAAAGGGAGTTTGGCTCCGGTAACTACAAGTGGCTGCCTTTTGCCGTAATAGGCGGGGTATCACTGGGCATTGACCTTATTATATGGCACCGTTCAATTCTTTATCTGGGAGCGGGCCCGGCGACCTTTCTCGGAAACTCGCAGATAATTTTCGTCGTGATTTTCGCCGCGCTGGTCTTTAAGGAAAAAATCACGCTTTCTTTCGGTTTATACGCAGGGGCCATAATGCTCGGTCTTTACCTTTTGATACCCGACGCGGTCAATACCGTGACAAAGCCGACGGGTTACATTTACGGGCTTATCGTAGGGTTGACCTATGCCGTTATGCTTATCAGCATGCGCTACGCCAAAAGCCGTTCGGGCAAAGGTTACCCGGAAATTTTGTCGCTTTGCGTTATATTCGCGGCCTCGGCCGCGGCTATTGCTTTTCACGCGCTTTTTCTGGAGCGCGCGACACTCGCGGTTTTTGATCTTAAAAGCCATGTCCTGATGGCCCTGACCGCCCTCTTCGCGCAGGCGGTTGGCTGGTATCTCATAAAAACGAACATCACCAAGATACCGGCGCACGAAGGCAGCCTGCTGCTGATACTTCAGCCGATACTTGCGACTATCTGGGGAATAATATTGTTTAAAGAGCCCATGAGCGCCGTTCAGTTTTTCGGCGTGGCGCTTGCCTCGGCAGGTATCGCGCTTTTTGTGTTTAAAACAAATTCCGGAGTTTTGGAAGAATAAACCCGGATAATCGCGATTTTTCGCGCGATACGCGTTGTTAGCGCGGGCGGTTAGTTGACCTGGCCGGCCGGGGCCTTTAAAGGCGGAGGTTGTCCTGAAATGCGTAAATTAATAATGCTTGCCGTATCAGGTTTATTTCTTTTGTCTATCGGAGGGGCTCAAATGAAATATCAAAAGGCTACTTTCGCGGGAGGCTGTTTCTGGTGCATGGAACCGCCCTTTAAAAATCAACCCGGAGTTATAAGCGTCACCTCCGGCTACACCGGAGGCGGCACCGCCTCTCCGAGTTACGAGGAGGTTTCGTCCGGTAAAACCGGGCACTATGAGGCCGTGGAAGTCGCCTATGACCCTTCGCGGGTCAGTTACGAGCAGCTGCTTGATATTTTCTGGCGCCAGATAGACCCCACCGACCCCGTAGGCCAGTTTGCCGATAAGGGCAGCCAGTACAAAACCGCGATTTTTTACCATAGCGAGGAGCAGAGGCTTTTGGCGCAGAAATCAAAAGACGCGCTTGACAGGTCGGGAAAGTTTGACAGGCCCATAGAGACCAAAATACTTAAAGCCGCAGAATTCTACAAAGCCGAGGATTATCATCAGAATTACTACTTAAAGAATCCTTCCAACTATAAAACCTATAAAAAATTTTCCGGCCGGGAAGATTTTATAGAAAAAAACTGGGGCGCCGCTCAGGCGGGCAGAAAGCTTTCCGAAACGGAACTGAAGAAAAAGCTTACCCCCATGCAGTACAAAGTGACCCGGGAAAACTCCACGGAGCCGCCGTTTAAAAATGAATACTGGGACAACAAAAGCGAAGGGATTTATGTGGATGTGGCAAGCGGCGAGGTTCTTTTCAGCTCGCTTGACAAATTTGACTCCGGCTGCGGCTGGCCCTCTTTTACTAAACCCGTTGACGCCGGAGCCGTAACCGAAAGAACCGATTCGTCGCTGGGCATGGAAAGGACCGAGGTCAGAAGCAAGGGCTCTGATTCTCATCTGGGCCATGTTTTCAATGACGGCCCAAAACCGGGAGGCCTGCGCTACTGCATTAATTCAGCAGCGCTTAAATTTATACCGCTCAAAGATATGGAGAAAGAGGGCTATGGGGAGTATTTGAGGCTTTTCAAGGCAAAGTAGGGGGGGGCAGCCGGCGCCAGGAAAGTTAAAAATATTTTTGACATTGATGTTGCAAAATTAAAATAATATGCTATATTATGTCTGAAGTCCCGCTAAATGCAGGGGCTCAGAACGAACGCTCCAGCAATAAAGGCGGGGCAGGAAAAAAGTAGGTGAGTTAGTAATGGCACGCGGTAAAGTGAAGTGGTTCAACGATGCGAAAGGTTTTGGATTTATTTCCAACGACGACGGCAGCGGAGATGTATTCGTACATTTTTCAGCTATAGCGTCAGAAGGATTTAAGACCTTGTCAGAAGGCGACGCAGTTGAGTTTGATGTGGAAACCTCAGACAAAGGCCCCAAAGCAGCTAATGTAAAAAAGGTATAAACTTTCCTTACATTAATAAAATAAAACCCTCGATTTTTAGTCGGGGGTTTTTTATTTTTGGGCTAAAAGTAATTGACAAGAAAGGTGTTTTTTAATATACTTTCCGAACATAAAAGGGGTTCAGAGTGTCCGACAATAAAGTCAGTTCCGGAATAGAAAATTTAGACAAGCTGATAAATTATCTCAATATAGGAGATAATGTTATCTGGCATGTGGAAACCGGCGCTTTCGTGGAACTTTACTGCAGGGCTTTTGTGGCCGCTTCCCTCAAGGACGGAAAAGATGTAATATTTGTCAATTTCAATACCTCGCCCAGGAATGTCATGGCTAAAATGGGCGATATAATAAATAACGAAAAGGTAACGGTAATAGACTGCTTTACATCCGGAAAGGGAGAAAATTCAAAGCTTTTTCTGGATCTTTATAAAACAGCTTATAAGAAATACAAATGCAATATAGTCAGGGTTGATAAACCCAGCGATGTTACAAATTTCATCAACGAAATAAACAAAATTGAGGAAAGCCATCCGCGCGCGAGATATGTTTTTGACAGCTTAACCGGTATGATGGACCTCTGGGGCAGCGCCGAGAGCGCTTTGAAGTTCTTCACCAGACAGTGTCCCAGGCTCTACGAACTTGACACTATAGCCTACTGGATAGTTGAGAAAAACGCGCACAGCGAAGAGTTTCGCGCCCAGATAAACCACATAACCCAGGTGGTTATAGACATATCCATTGATGACGGCGTGTGCAACCTTATGATAGTTAAGGCCGAGAACAGGTTCGGCCCGGAAATACTCAAACCCCATTCTTACGAAGTAATAAATTCCAACATTGAGTTTCTTGAAAAAAGCGGCGAAGATCCTGTAAATATCGGCGGCAGGGTGAGGGAAATACGCCAGAGGAAAGAAATTTCGCAGGCCCAGCTGGCCGCTGACGCAGGGGTGACGCCGAGCACCATTTCCCAGCTGGAGAAAAACGCTATCAAGCTTTCTCTCCCGGCATTGTTTCGCCTGACCAGGGCTTTGAATATTTCCATGGGCGCTCTGCTTGATGAAAGGCCTTCTCAGCCTTCGCAATTCATGCTTCGCGCCAAAAACCGTGCCTTAAGCGTGGATACCGATAACAGAAAGTTCAAGGGTGTTATAACCTCGTCGGTCATCCCGCAGAACAGCGCCAATAAGATGGAAGCCTATGTTATTGAGTTCGCGCCGGGGGTAAAGATAGACAGTCATTTTTTCTCGTATAAAGGCAATGAGTTCGGATTCGTTCTTTCCGGGAACATGGAGCTGAAAATGAGGGAAAGGATGTATATGTTAAACGAGGGCGACGCGGTTTATTTTTCCAAGGATGTGCCGCAATGCTGGGAAAATAATACGGATAAAGACTCCCGGCTTCTCTGGATCATATTAAGGTAAATTTTTTTTGACTTTTGTGTTAAGCAGGACTTAATTTTCGCGTCAATAATTAAGCGCGGATATTTTTTTACGAACCGTGTTAATTGGCACTTAATAAATGGCGAAAAATCACATGGTTTGTTTAGTGTGGATTAAATACTTATTATGGGTGGCGAAGTAGCGGACTAAGGCTGTTTCAATGAAGAAAGAGCCGGGCCGTACGGGTAAATTGGTCTGCCGCAACGATGCGGCAGGTTCAATGGAGCACTCCCGCAGGAAAAGATGGCGCAATGATGCGTCATAAGATTCCAGGTTCGTCCGCTGACTGAGCCGCCATTAATATAGAAAGAAGTTGAAAAAGCGCGTCCGGCAACGCTGCCGAACGCGGCACCGCGTTTAATGAAGAACGGGAGAAAAAATGAAAAGCTTAGATATAGATTCGTTTATGAAAAAGCTGACCGAAAAGAACAAGGGCGAGTCTGAGTTCCTTCAGGCGGCTCAGGAAGTAATTGAGTCAATAGCGCCTGTGCTTGAAAAACACCCCGAGTTCGTAAAGGCAAAGATAGTTGAGAGAATTGTGGAGCCGGACAGAGTCATAATGTTCAGGGTTCCCTGGGTTGATGACAAAGGCGAGGTCCAGGTCAACAGAGGTTTCAGGGTTCAGTTCAATAACGCCATCGGGCCTTACAAGGGCGGGCTTCGTTTCCATCCTTCAGTGAATCTCGGAATAATCAAGTTCCTCGGTTTTGAGCAGATATTCAAGAACTCGCTTACCACGCTCCCCATGGGCGGCGGCAAGGGCGGCTCGGATTTTGACCCCAAGGGCAAATCCGACAATGAAGTAATGAATTTCTGTCAGTCGTTCATGAGAGAACTATTTCGCCATATCGGAGCCGATACGGATGTGCCGGCCGGAGACATCGGAGTAGGCGGCAGGGAAATCGGTTATATGTACGGCATGTACAAAAAAATAGTTAACGAAAACACCGGAGTATTGACCGGCAAAGCGCTTTCATACGGCGGAAGCTTGATCCGTCCGGAAGCGACCGGATACGGCATGGTTTATTTCGCTCAGGAAATGCTTGCCACAAGAGGCCTTGATTTCAGAGGCAAAACCGTTGCCATAAGCGGTTCCGGAAATGTCGCTCAGTACGCCGTTGAAAAAGTCAACCAGCTCGGCGGAAAAGTAATTTCCCTTTGCGATTCGGAACACACCATCGTTGACGAAGAAGGAATTGACAACGGTAAGCTTGAGTATGTTATGGATCTCAAGAATGTGAAAAGAGGCAGAATAAAAGAGTATGCCACCAAATACAAATCAAAATGCGTAAGCGGCAAGAACATATGGGATGTAATAAGGGACGAAAAAATTAAAATTGACATCGCCCTTCCCAGCGCGACCCAGAACGAAATTGACGAAGAGCACGCCAAGGCGCTTGTCGCCCACGGCTGTTACTGCGTGGCTGAAGGAGCCAACATGCCTTCCACTCCGGGAGCCATTAAGGTTTACAAGAAACACAAGATACTCTACGGGCCGGGAAAGGCCGCCAATGCCGGCGGTGTTGCCTGCTCAGGGCTTGAGATGAGCCAGAACAGCATGCGTTATTCCTGGTCAAGAGAAGAAGTTGACAACAAACTTAAGGGAATAATGAAGAGCATCCACCAGTCATGCCTATCCGCCGCTAAAGAATACGGCGCGGAAGGGGATTATGTTGCCGGAGCCAATATCGCCGGCTTCCTGAAAGTCGCCGACGCGATGAAAGCGCACGGAGTGGTATAGTCCGCGTTTAATTTACAAATTGAGCAAAGGCGGCGCGCGCGGCCGCGAAAACTAATTAAACGAGGAATTATATGTATCCGATAACGGCAAAAGAAGTTTTGGCTGATTCCATAAAGAAAATTGAAGTAACGGCTCCTGATATCGCTAAAAGAGCGAAAGCCGGGCAATTTGTCATTATAAGGGTATCGTCAAAGGGAGAAAGAATTCCCCTGACAATAGCCGACAAAAATGAGAAAAACGGCACGGTCTCGCTCATTTTCCAGGAGATTGGAAAAACTACGCTGGCTCTGGGCAGGCTAAATGCCGGAGACAGCATTATGGATATCGTAGGCCCTCTCGGCCACCCGACTGAAAGCGTGAAGCACGGAACCGTCGTCGCTATCGGCGGCGGAGTTGGTGCGGCTGAGATTTTGCCGGTATCGCGCATGTACAGGGAATGCGGCAACGATGTTATAGGAATAATCGGCGCAAGGACCCGTGATCTCGTGATACTTGAACGCGAGATGACGGGCTCCTGCGGCCGTTTATTTGTGGCCACGGACGACGGTTCAGCCGGGCGGAAAGGTTTTGTTACCGATGTGCTCAAAGAACTCATTGAAAAAGGCGATAAGATAGACCTCGTTTACGCCATTGGGCCTGTTCCGATGATGCGCGCCATAGCAAACCTGACGAAACCCTTCGGAATAAAGACCGTGGTATCGCTTAATCCGATAATGATTGACGGCACGGGTATGTGCGGCGCGTGCCGGGTTACGGTGGGCAGCGAAACAAAATTTGCCTGCGTGGACGGCCCTGAGTTTGACGGCCATCAGGTCCATTGGGACGAGCTTATCCAAAGGCTTTCGGCTTTTAAGGTTAATGAAAATAACGCCACTGAAAATTATAAGAGGGTATGCAAATGCGACCAACACGCATAAATATGCCGCAGAGGCCCGCGCGGGAAAGGGCCCGGGATTTTATAGAGGTCAACCTTGGTTACAGCAGCCGGCAGGCGCAGGAGGAGGCCCAAAGATGCCTTCAGTGTAAAACGCGCCCCTGCGTGGCGGGCTGTCCCGTAGGAATAAGTATTCCTGATTTTATTAAAGCTATCGCGGAAAACCGTATGCCTGACGCGGTAAAAATTTTAAAGGACAAAAACAGCCTGCCGGCTGTATGCGGCAGGGTCTGCCCTCAGGAGGACCAGTGCGAAAAGAAATGCGTGCTGTTAAAATCCGGGCATCCGGTTGCCATAGGGCACCTGGAGAGATACGCCGCCGACTGGGAAAAGGAAAATGATGTTTCCCGGCAGGCGTGCGCGGCCTTTGATGTGACCGAACCCAGGGTGGCTATAGTTGGTTCCGGCCCCGCGGGCCTTACCTGTGCCGGAGAACTTGTAAAGTTCGGTTTTGATGTTACGATATTTGAATCTCTGCACGATACGGGCGGCGTTCTGCGCTACGGCATACCGGAATTCAGGCTTCCTAAAAAAATCCTGGATTATGAGCTGAACTGCCTGAAGAAGCGCGGCGTTAAAATATTTACCAACACGCTGATAGGCCGCACGAAATCCATAGACGACCTTTTTTCCGAAGGTTTTGAGGCGATATTTTTAGGAGTCGGCGCGGGACTGCCGAAGTTTATGCGGGTGCCCGGCGAGAATCTGAACAATATTTTTTCAGCCAACGAATTTCTGTCAAGAGTAAACCTTATGAACGCCTATATGTTCCCGGAGTACGATACTCCCGTTCCTGAAGGAAAAAGAGTCGCGGTTATAGGCGGCGGCAACACGGCCATGGACTCTGCGAGAACGGCTCTGCGGCTCGGAGCCTCGGAAGTTACCCTGATTTACCGCCGTTCAAAACAGGAGATGCCGGCCCGCGTTGAAGAGGTTCATCACGCGGAGGAAGAGGGTATAAAATTTGCTTTTTTGACGGATCCCCTGGGATACAAGGGTGATGAAAGGGGTTTTGTTAAAGAGGTTGAATGTTTAGAAATGGAGCTTGGCGAGCCGGACGAATCGGGCCGGCGCAAGCCGCGTCCCGTCAAAGGCTCAAATTTTGTCATGCCGATAGACATGGCGGTTGTGGCCATCGGGCTCTCGCCAAACCCTCTTTTGCCCAGGCTCACTAAAGGACTTGAAACAACCGATTGGGGCGAACTTAAAATAGATAATGATTTTATGACTACCAAAAAAGGAGTTTTCGCGGGCGGCGATATTGTGGGCGGAGAGACGGTTATACAGGCTATGGGAATGGGTAAGGATGCGGCCCAGTCCATAAAGCAGTATATGTTTCAGAAACGAATGGAATGCTAAGCGTATCCCCCGGGTTTATTGTTTGAGATAATTTTGCTATCATATACGGCAATAAAACAATTTCCATTCCGGGGAAAATAATGCTTGAGTCAGGCTTAATTCTTATAATACTTCTGGTGCTTTCTCTTCCGATAGCGGTGACGCTTATTGAGGAGAACCTGGAAGTATTTCTTTTTATAATGGGAGTCTGCGCGGTTTCAACGGCGCATTTTTTCGGAGGCGGCGGTTTCTGGACGGGACATCTTATAAAAGAGGCTCTCAGTGAGCCGTTAATGATAACAGCCGCGGTATTTGTTATGGGCTTTATCATATATATACTTAAAAAACCTATCACCAGGTTTATTGTAAAAATTGAACATAAGCTGGGTTCTAAGTATTTCGCGGCTTTTCTAATTGTCACGCTCGGATTGCTTTCAAGCGTTCTGACCGCCATAATGTCGGCGATAATCCTCGTTGAAGCCGTGAGCGCGCTTAAATTAAGCAAAAAATACGAGCTTAAACTCGTGATACTCGGCTGCTTCTCCATCGGCCTTGGTGCGGCGCTTACGCCCATAGGAGAGCCGCTTTCCACCATAGCTATTTCAAAGCTTAAAGGGGAACCCTTTCTTGCGGATTTCTTTTTTCTTCTTAAAAATATAGGAGTATATGTTTTCCCCGGTATTTTTTTGCTCGGAGTGCTTGGTTATGTTATTGAGCCTGCCGTCAAGGAGAGCGCCTCGGTGAAAACGCTTTCGGAAAAGGAAAGCGAGACGATAAAAGACATTTTCGTTTATTCCGGGAAAGTTTATATTTTTATTGTGGCGCTGGTCCTGCTCGGGGAAGGTTTCAGGCCGATAGTGGATAAATATATTGTCAGGCTTCCGGGGGGCTGGCTCTACTGGATAAATTCTTTGTCCGCGGTAATGGATAACGCCACGCTGGCTGCCGCCGAAATAAGCCCCTATATGACACTGCTTCAGATAAAATACCTTCTCATGGGGCTTCTGGTGGCCGGAGGCATGCTGATACCGGGCAATATCCCGAATATTATCTGCGCCGGCAGGCTGAAAATTAAAAGCAAGGAATGGGCTAAATTAGGTTTGCCGCTGGGCGGGGCTATGATGCTGGCCTATTTTATAGTGTTCCTGCTGCATTAAGCCGGAGCTACCCGTAGTATTCTTCCCTGAGTTTTCTTACCTGTTTGTCTCCCAGATATTCGTCAAAACTCATTACTCTGTCAATGAGCCCCTTGGGGGTAATCTCAATTATGCGGTTGGCTATGGTCTGGATGAACTGGTGGTCGTGCGAGGTAAAAAGCGCGGTTCCTTTAAAGTCTATCAATCCGTTGTTAAGCGCGGTAATGGATTCAAGGTCAAGGTGGTTTGTCGGCTCGTCAAGCAGAAGAATATTGGCGCCGGAGAGCATCATTTTTGCCAGCATACAGCGGACTTTTTCTCCTCCCGACAGCACCGAGGTCTGTTTGAGGGGTTCGTCGCCGGAGAAAAGCATTCTGCCCAAAAAGCCGCGGATAAATGTTTCGGCTTTTTCCTTGGAAAACTGCCTGAGCCAGTCTATAAGGTTTATGTCGTCTTCAAAGTATTTTGAGTTTTCTTTTGGGAAATAGCTCTGGGTGGTGGTGACGCCCCACTTTATTTCTCCGCTGTCCTGTTTTTCCTCGCCGGAGAGCACCTGTAGAAGAGCCGAAACGGCCAGCCTGTTTTTTCCGACAAACGCTATTTTGTCTCCCCTGTTTACCGTGAAGGAAATATCCTTAAACATCAGAGTGTCTTCATTGGATTTGGAAAGGTTTGTGACGCTTAATATGTCGTTGCCGGCTTCCCTGTCGGGCTTAAACAGGACATGCGGATAGCGGCGGCTGGAAGGTTTTATGTCTTCCAGGGTCAGTTTGTCCAAAAGATTGCGCCTGGAGGTGGCCTGTTTGGCTTTTGAGGCGTTCGCGGAAAAACGGGCGATAAAGGATTTCAGGTCGTCTATCTTTGCTTCCATTTTCTTGTTATAATCCCGCTTCTGCTGAAGGGCCAGTTCGCTTGCCTCGCGCCAGAAAGTATAGTTGCCGGTAAAAAGCTCAATTTTGTTGAAGTCAATGTCGGCTATGTGGGTGCAGACCTTGTCCAGAAAATGGCGGTCATGGGATACAACAATAACCGTGTTTTTAAAATCATAGAGAAAATCTTCCAGCCAGCTCACGGTTTCCACATCCAGATTGTTAGTGGGCTCGTCCATCAGCAGGATGTCGGGGTTGCCGAACAAAGCCTGGGCAAGAAGAACGCGCACTTTTTCGCCGCCGTTGAGCTCTTTCATTTTGCTGGAATGAAGATTTTCCCTGATATCCAGATCGCTTAACAGTTTCGCGGCCTCGCTCTCGGCCTCCCATCCGTTTAAATGGGTAAACTCGGTTTCCAGGTGAGCCGCGGCCATGCCGTCGGCGTCGCTGAAATCCGGTTTGGCGTAGAGCGCGTCTTTCTCCTTCATAACGGAGTATAGTTTTTTGTGCCCCATTATCACGGTTTCAAGGACGCTGAACTCGTCAAACTCAAAGTGGTTCTGCTTAAGGGTGGCTAAACGCTCATTTTCGCCCACAGAGACCGTTCCGTGAGTGGGCTCAATTTCGCCGGAAAGAATTTTTAAAAATGAGGATTTTCCCGAACCGTTGGCGCCTATAAGGCCGTAACAGTTTCCGGGAGCGAATTTTATGGATACATCTTCAAATAAAACACGCTGGCCGTAGCGTAGAGTGATATTGTCGGTGCTTATCATTGTTTGCCTTTCACGGTAAAATATAAAAAGCGCCCCGCTTTCAGAGGCGCAAACATATTATAGCATATAAGTCAGCATGAAACAAACCGACGAAAACCGTGGTAGTGTATACTAAAGTGTGTAAATTGGTTTAGATGTTGAAGTATTTCTTTTTTGCTACTTTTTTCTTTTAATATTGACCTTTGAAAGAA